>CAYNHQ010000021.1:0-1942 GCA_964397255.1 uncultured bacterium | reverse complement strand
GGAAAATCGGAGCGCCGCACGTAGAAGCCCCGCCGCTTGCGGCGGGGAGCTTCACTTAATGTCGCGGCGACCTACTCTCCCACAGAGCTTCCCCTGCAGTACCATCGGCCCTGAAGAGCTTAACTGCCGTGTTCGGGATGGGAACGGGTGGAGCCTCTCCGGTGTAGCCACGACAAACTGTCGCAACTGAATATGTGATGTGTTGGCAATAGAGATCTTTGGACGCTCGATACAATTTAATGACCAAGCCTCACGGGCATTTAGTACCGGTTAGCTCCAATCCTTACGGACCTTCCACACCCGGCCTATCAACCTTGTAGTCTACAAGGGCCCTTCAGGGGGCACGAAGCCCCAGGGAAACCTAATCTCGAGGGTTGTTTCACGCTTATATGCTTTCAGCGTTTATCAATCCCGTACATGGATAATTAGGGCTGAATTCCGTTGAAATTTCGAGACGATATGGCATTCTTGCATCCGTATAGAATATTATACGTATAATATGTTACACTATCTATGTCGATAACTCCTCATGCGGTAGCAAGAACTGCTATTCCGTATGAGGCTGAGGACGGATCCCAGCCATTTTCGGACTGGCTGGATTCCATTCGCGATGTCATGACGAAAGGAAGGATTGATGCTCGAATTCGAAAAATCGAGCAAGGAAGTTTTGGCGATCATTGGCATTTGGGCGAGGGAGTTTATGAAGCGAGGCTCGATTTTGGTCCTGGCTGGCGTGTTTATTTCGGGGTCGGACCCGGGAAAATTGTGCTTCTATGGGGTGGAACAAAAAAGAAACAAACATCCGATATCAAGAAGGCAAAAGGCTTTTGGACCGACTATAAACGACGAAAGGAATAGGCGATGAAAAAAAAGAAAAAGAGACCAGGAACCTGGCGCGAAGGCCTCTATGAACGCCTTCGCAATCCAAAATATGCCGAAGCTTATCTTCGTGGAGCAGTTGAGGAAGGTTTGGATCTCGAGGTTGCTCTCAAGGATGTCATTACGGCGATCGGTGTGGCTCGTTTTTCACGGCAAGTCGATGGTGTTGACCGACCAAATGTTTATAAATTTGTTGGAAAGGGGCGAAATCCGACACTGAAAACAGTGCGAAAGCTACTCGAACCTTTTGGATTAGCCCTTGGAGTTGTGAAGGCAGCATGAAGAAAGTTGAAAAATTCCCGTTTGAGCGCGCACGACGGGTAACCGAAAGAGAGGTGCGGGCCGCTCGCAAAGGGATTGAGAAAAAGCTTGGCCGAAAAATTGATGAACAACCGATTGGGAAGTTAACTGTCGTCCAGGATTTTCTTCCTCCGCCTGATGTTATGTCTGTCAATAAACGATCGTCGAAAGACGATTATAATCCGCAGGTGGTGGCGGAGGTATTGTCGCGCGCGAAGCGACGGAAGAAGGGAAAATTCGGCGATTGAAAATGGCAAGCGTGTCATAGGAACCACCGTCGCGAAGAAGCTCGGCAAAGCGCTCAAGGTAAATTATCGCGTGTTACTTTAGAAATCGCCCCAGGGGTAGACGATAGGGCATTCCATCTGGAAGGAACGGCAACAACATTGGATAAAGGATAAGGATCCCCAAAAACACAATGAGTTCAGTTTCAATCGGCACGCGTGGTAGGCTAGGAATTAAAATCCAACAGGTGACACAAAGAAGTATTATTACTCCAATTTCGATTCTAGATTTGACCCAATGGATCTGATTACAAGAACTGCAATGCCAGAATCGGAGGCAAAAGTGGGAAACCGTCCAGTAATTATTTGGTTCACCGCATTTTAAACAACTCTGCATTTTCTTGTTTCCTTACCACATTGGCTACATTAAGGCTCAATCATCAATAGATGTTGATCGAAAAAAAACGCCCCGAACATTTCTGAGCGGGGCGTTTGAATTAATGTCGCGGCGACCTACTCTCCCACAGAGCTTCCCCGAA
>CAYNHQ010000020.1:0-2350 GCA_964397255.1 uncultured bacterium | reverse complement strand
AAGAGGAAATCGAAAATCGCCACAAAGGGAACCACAATCTATCCCCCAGGGAGCATTTTACAATACCCTGGGAAACCTTAACCTTTTTCCCGAAAAGGCCTTGAAAAATCCCCCCCGAAACCGGCATCCGCTTCGACCAATCCGCTGCCAAAATTGAATTTGAAATTTAAAATCTTACGTGCCCTTGTTAGTCTCGTTCTCGTGATATTCTCTCTGTACGCATTTCATCAGATGATAAACAGGCGCGAGGATCCCATCTTCATCCTTGGGCATAAACAAATATTTTTTCCATCGGGGGATAATCAAAGGCATATTGAAATCGTCCACAGGCAGACCTAGTACCCCATCCACCCTCAGCCATTTCCGTTGCGGACGGATGTCCCTCTGCCAATTTTCTTCTGCCTCTGGGATAAAGTGCTTACGGCCAAACGTTATGCGCGAGTACCCGACCCTTTTCCGGACCCACGTAGAACGTGTATGTGTCTGTGGCAAGATTGAAAACGCGGTCTTGTAACTCAAGGACGTGCGTCAACCAAAAGTAATCACGTTTGCTCGGAGTTCGATTTTTTACCCGGCAAAGATCGCCTTTGCAATTTGAGAGTAGCTTGCTCTCGCCGGCGCTAAGCTTTGACGCAGCTACCCAGCCCCATTCATCGTTCACGTTGCCAGTCCAGAATAAGAGCTTACCATCCTCTGTTTTTTCTCCGTGGAAGTTGTACACAGCAAACTCGCATTTAGCAGATTGTGGCGCGATGCGCAACGTGGAATATCGCTGACTCTTTTTGCAAAATTGCCTTCTATATACCCGTGAATACACCATGCAACCCTGGCTTGACCCGGACCCACAGAAGAGACTACAATGACTACATTATGGGATCGGGGAATCGAGAGGTTGGGATTCGAGAGGCGAAAGCTGAGCTGAGCAAGATCCTCCGCCGAGTGAAGCGCGGAGAAAGCATTGATATTACCGAACGGGGCGAACGAATTGCACGGATCTCCCCTTTTCGCAAAGCCGATCTCACTTTGGAAGAGCAAGTGGAGAGACTGGAGAAAGAGGGAATTCTTGTGCGCGGGAAACTCCCCTCTCGCTCCTTACCGAACCCGGTAAAGCTCTCCGGCCTTTCCGCTTCTGCCACGCTTCGCTCGCACCGTGACGAAGAAGAGTAAAATTGTCCGCCCTACCTATTGGGATACTTCCGCGTTGGTTAAACTTTTCTTTTTCGAACCGGAGAGCCCTAGATGTGCCAGCATTTTTAAAAAGTCGGGTCTCCGTATCATCTCTTCACTGGGCTATGCCGAGCTTCGAGCCGTTATGAGCCGCAGGCGAAGGGAAATGGGTGTCGCAAAGGCGGCCGATATTCTCTCGTTTTTGGAAACGCCGGATTGGCGATTTACAACGGACCATCCTTCCATACGTAACTTTCCGCCGTTAGATTCAAACTCGTCATTACGAGGTGCCGACCTTTGGCATTTCGCACTTTTCGCGAAATTGAAAGAGGAACAGATCCCCGAATTACGCATGGCGGTCTACGACGAAAATTTGGCAAGCCATATCGTTTCTCAGTTCGGCTCAAAATCGATTGCCAAGTAACATCCCCGAAACCGGCATCCGCTTCGACCGCTCCACGGCCAAAAGTGAATTTGAAATTTAGCGCTTCTCGACTGGACTTTGGTGAACCGTATTAAGAGCACAAAACAGTACTGTGCCCTGCCTTGATCCTTTTTCATTTGGTTTTTGGTAATCAAACAGAAACTCGATTCCGCCTTTCCGCAATTCAGCCCCAACACTCTCGATCGACCATCCGTTAGCGATAAAAATTTGGTGGGCATGTTGCGAAAAAAGATTCAAGGGACATCGAGAGTCATCCAGTTCAGGATGTTGCACCTGGAAAAAGAAGATGATTTCTTGTGACGTTTTTATAGAGTTCCTGAGTAAGTTTGGAATGGTGCACGACTCGTATTTGGACGAATTGCCATCGTCTTGACTGTTCGCAATCATTGGGGCTAGCGCTAAAAGCAGTGCCAAAAATTTCCAACTTCTCATTGTTTTTTCTCCGTGGAAGTTGTACACAGCAAACTCGCATTTAGCAGATCATGGTGCGATGCGCAACGCGGATTTTAGTTGACTCTTTATGCGAGTTTCATTAAAAACATCCCCTTCCGAATTCGATCTTTGAAAACTAAATAGTGAACGTTCTATGACGCTTCGTGGGTAACAAAGTCATATCCCCTCTCGAATATATGAGACTTAGGTCTCACAGCTTTGAGGGGTGGCTAGAATTAAACTGGAGAGTTTGATCCTGGCTCAGAACGAACGCTGGCGGCGTGCTTAACACATGCAAGTCGAACG
>CAYNHQ010000019.1:0-4697 GCA_964397255.1 uncultured bacterium | reverse complement strand
GGCACCCGCAAAGCGGGTGCGAGGAACTCACCCTACAACGGTGCACGCGCGAGCGTGCCAAATCAGGTATACGATCTTCGGCGTTCGGGATATAAACCGCCCCCACGGAGAGCTGGCCGAGCTGGTCGAAGGCGCCTGACTCGAAATCAGGTATACGGGTAACCGTATCGGGGGTTCGAATCCCTCGCTCTCCGCCAATTTTCGATTTTTTGATTTTTTTGGGCGCGCGCGAAAAATTCCCAGGGTTTTTTGTAGGAAAATCGGAGGGTTTTGGCCGCCACGTGAAAGTTCGAGCCGATTTTTTTCAAGAATTCCTTTTGCGATTCCAAATCTCCGGTGGTTGCGATCTCTTCCGCTTCGTGAGCCGCGGCGAGAAACGTTTTTGTCCGTTCGAGCCAGCCGGTTGCTTTGGTTTCCAGCGCCGCTAGTTTCTCGTCCAGCTCGACCTTTTGGTTGAGAAGTGAGGCCTTCTTTCTCAAATACTCCGATCTCTCGACAAGACCGTCGAGCTGGGCATCCAGGAGACGATCGAGTTTCTTGGAGAGGTCGGAAAGTTTCTCGTGCGCAGTCGCCGTAAATTGCGCAACCGGCTGGCGGGCGGTTTCCGTTTCCTTGGCCAATTCGTCGAGCATTTTCTGGTGGGGCTCAGAAGGCAGAGCGACAGCATCAATGGCCGCCTTAATCTGCTGGGCAAGTGCCTCCTCTCGGACATAGGGTTCTTGGCAAGGAGCTTTCTTACGAGTGCAACGATAATAGTGATGCCCCTTTTGTCGCTCTGCCGTGATCGCAGCCCCACAATTGGAACATTCCGCCAGGCCAAGGAAAGGAAACAGATGTTTCTTCGATTGGTGCGGCCGGCCGCGGGCTCTTAAGACTCTCTGAACCTCATCAAAAAGTTGCTTGGAAATGAGGGGCTGGTGAGTTGCCTCGTGAAGCTCTCCGGCATATCGCATGAGTCCGAAGAAAAACGGATTTGTAAGTGTTCGTTGGAGTTCAGCTTTGACGAGGGGTTGACCATTTCGATTCACCAGCCCCCACTGAAACGATTCTTCTTTGAGATGCCTTAAGGTGTAGCGGCCGGTCGCATACGTTTCGAAGAGGCGGCGAACCAGGGGACCTTTCACGGGGTCGACCACAATCTTGTGGGCCGTGAGATCGTTGGTATACCCCACGGGAGCAAACCCCGGCCATTCCCCACGACGAAGTTTCTGACGAAGGCCCCTCTTCACATTCTCCGACAAGTTATCCACGTAGTACTTTGACTGCCCAAACGCGATGTTGAGCATAAATTTCCCCTGAGGCGTGTTTTCAAACCAGAACGTAGGGAACTTTAGCGCCGACAGTTTGCCGGTATCGAGTAAAAAGACGATCCGGCCGCCATCGACGGAATTGCGAGCCAGTCGATCGGGATGCCAAGCAATGATTCCACTGGCTTGACCGTCTTCGATCCGATCGAGCATTTGATTAAAGATCGGGCGGCCGGGAGTCTTGGCCGTCATGGCCTCGGTAAACTCAGAAACTATAGAAATATTTTCCTTCAACGCGAGCGAGCGAAGTTCGGAAAGCTGGGCTTCGATCGATAGCACTTGGCGCTCTTCTGAATCACTTGATTTGCGAGCGTAGAGGAAAAACTTAGAGGCCATGACGAGTCTTTGCGAAACATGGCGTTTGGGTAGTCATCCGTGAAAGGTCCCCGTGAAAAAGTATTCCGGAGATTTGGAATGGAAAAGAAAAAAATCGGCTCGCAGGCGAATGCATGCAGAAGTGAAAAGGGATCGAGGCGCATCCCGTTCACTTCTGAACTTTCACGTGGCGGCCAAAACCCTCCGATTTTCCTACAAAAAACCCTGGGAATTTTTCGCGCGCGCCCAAAAAAATCAAAAAATCGAAAATTGGCGGGCTCTCTGGGACGACACTCGAACCCACTTCCAGAAGATAATCGAATGATTGGATTCCGCAACGGCCGCGCCAGCGCAAAAAGCGCGCTGACACGTCCGTTGCAGTTGTCACTGCTCGTTTGAAATTCATTGTTTGACCCGAAATGCCTCGACGTTGATGAGCAACCTCGTGCCAGGCTTCGCCTGTCACTCAAGGTTGCATTGGCCGTCGGCCCAAGGGGTAAGGAACCGTTTTCTATGATAAACGCGAAGGCTCCGCGGGGGCCCGGGGGAAGCGGAGCCTGAGCCACATCCGATTGAATACCCTATGTCGGATTACCAGTTTAGTTGATCTTCTTTGACGGGACATGGATGGTTATTAGTTTATCTTAGAAGCGCGGGCTGCAAAGTCAGATGAAACTAGGAAGAAGCATAAAAGCAGGCATTCAATCCGTTACGGCTAGCACTGCCGTAACTGTAGGTGGAATTCTGTCTAGCGTAATGACGGCGGTAGTTCATTATCTTCTCTCCAGAATTCTCAACGTAGACGTCTCATCATTCATGGTATGGCTATTCGTGCCTATAGGAGCAATCATTTGCGGTCTAGCTGCCTCCTTTGGCTACTATTTCGCATCCATCCGTGTAAATTATTTGCCGTCGCGACAGATAGCATTCAATTACATCGCCGTCGCTCTTTCTACCTATATGTTGGTCCAATATTTGAGCTACCTGTCATTGGCTTTCGCGGATGGGAGGCCGGTTTCCGATTCCGTTACCTTCTGGCGTTATTATCAAATGAGTATTGAATCGATGAACTTGAATGTCGAGATTAACCACAGATCCGATAGTTCCGGACCTCTTGGCAATTTCGGATATTTTTTCGAGGTAATTCGTATTCTTGGGTTTGCAGGTGGCGGTCTGGCAATTTTTCTATATTTGAAGGCGGTTCCTATTTGTTCGAAATGTAAACGTTATTTTAGGCATGCAGGCGATACCATCTGGTTCAGATTTGGTGACGACACCGCCTCCTTTAAGAACTGGCTGTTGAAATATGCTACTTCTTTTGAAACACTCAAAGAGAGCCGAAACGCAATTTTTCTTGATGAGCTAAGCAAGCGCCTAGACGCACCGTCGAACATGCGCTCAGATTTTGACAAACTAAAAGTATCATTCGAATGGTGCGAAACGTGTAACTACTTCAAAGTGAATTTCAAACTTTCTGGGAAAGAAAGATCTCTTCCAAGTTCTGATTTTGTTGTAAACACGCGCCTGCCGAGAATCTTGGGATAGAGACCCCTAATGAGCTGGGGAAGCATTCCTACAGGTCAACACAACTTGCGACTTCTCAAACTTGGTTCTCACCGGTCACATCGTGTTGTGACTTATTAGTAGTGTCTGAGTTCCCATGTTTCGAAATTGCTTCAAGAAAAGGGCTAACATCGTTCTTTCCTTGCTCCCAAAAACGTTTAATGTCGACGTGCGTGATAGAGAATTCTTTTGACATTCCGGCTACCCCCTCTAGTTCAAACTTGAACTGGTTAGCAATTTCTTCCACGCGTGGCTCTGAGAAAAAAGGCTCAGAATATGCGCTATTAATGACAGCCTCTCCCGCCTTAACCCTATTGTGCGAAAGCATCCGTACGACATCGTATTCGGCCACCATGGCGTCAAAGTGCAATTCTCCGTCCAGCAAGGCTTGAAAAGTGACCTTGCCATCCTTCAGTTCAATGACATCGATTTTTGAAATTCCCTTTGGAACAAAATTCTTGATCTTGATTACATTCCTTATCGATCTTCCCAGTCGATGGGGCTGAATTGTGTCTAAATCGTAAATATGACTCGAATTAATTCTTTGCTGAATAGTAGACATCAAAGTTGATTCTATAAAAATCTTAATCGCATCTCCCGATTCTTTGTAGATCTCCTTGATTACCTGTTCGCGCTGATCATCTAGGAAAGCCTTTAATTGCTCCATGCTAAATACGCTGAGATTGGAGATACTGGCAGCCAGGTCGGCTATACGGCTCCGAAAATCCGTGTCATTCGTTTGAAAAAGTAATTTCTCCGAGCCTATGCCCTTGGCCAGCGCCAATACCGAGTACCATATGATCGCATCGCGAAAACTTGCTCCCTTACTGTCAAAAGGAGGAGATTTCCTTGCTGCTATCTCGAAGAGCTCATTAACGGACGGCAAATTGTCCGGAAAATCACACAGGGTGATCCCGTTTGTTGTTCTAAATTGCGCCAGCTTAGATCGGCTCTTTGCGATTTCTGTCTGCAAATCGAGTTCCGGGGGAGCGAAATCTACGTAGGCATCGTTTAGCGATGTGGCTGCCTGTCGAAGTTTCGAAATTCCCGCGCCAATCTTTTCACTTATCTTTTGGATTAGCTCCATCTCGACTGGTTTGAGCATCCATATTTTCATGTTCAATAATCGTGATCTTGAAATTACGAAGCGCAGGTCAGCTGACTCCGTACCGTCATTGCGAATAAATGCGTTTGTATCGAGGGCGATATTCATCTAACAGACCCTCTTACGAGGTCAGGTCGACGCGTCAACTTTTTTCAAAGGCAACGTGTGCAAAGGGCATATGTGCTCGCGTGCGCCATATGCAGCCCATGCCCGATCGACATTGGTGACAGTAAGTTCCAAGTGGGCCGAAGGCCTTCTCGTGACGATCCGAAGTACAGGCGCATCGTTTGCCATCATGTCCCTACATTCACCCTAAAGTGGGCGAACTTTGTTCCAGGTCCTTCGCCATGGAATGAAAGTACCCCATCAGAATTGAGGTAAAAGAAGTCTCGTGACAGCCGCGAGGG
>CAYNHQ010000018.1:0-5712 GCA_964397255.1 uncultured bacterium | reverse complement strand
TAGCTCAGTCGGTAGAGCAAGTGGCTGTTAACCACTGGGTCGGCGGTTCGAGTCCGTCCCGGGGAGCCAATTGCTTTCAATCGTTTTTAAATACGCGTCATACACAAAGATTCGATTTCGTCGATGACCCGTAATCTCTTTTACAATCCCTAGTTCTGAAAGTTTTCCAAAACTCGATGTGACCGCAGGCACAGAAAGTTTTGTCTTCTGCGCAATCATTCGAATGTTGCTGATAGGCCTCTTGGAGAGCGCTTCATGAATACGAAGAGCTGAGTTTGTACCTCGTTTCAGATCCGCAATATGATCTCGGTCTTTCTGAAAGAGCTGAACCAGCTTTTGAGCCGTATGTGTCGCTCCTTCGGAGGTTTTGTGCACGGCCTCCGCGAAAAATGAAATCCAGCTTTCCCAATCTCCCTGAAGGCGGACATCTTGTAAAAGCTCGTAGTAATGATCGCGGTGCACTTTCATATAGAGACTTAGGTACAGAAGCGGATCATGGAGAACTTTCTCGGCGCAAAAGAGAAGTGTGATGAGCAACCGCCCCACGCGGCCGTTCCCATCCAAAAAGGGATGTATGGTTTCGAATTGAACATGTGCCAAAGCCGCTTTCAGTAGAGTTGATGTACGCACAGGTTGATTGTGTAAAAATTTTTCCAAATCGGACATCGCTTGAACCATCTGTTCCACAGGCGGAGGAACAAACTTTGCGTTTCCTGGGCGCGTTCCTCCGATCCAATTTTGTGACCGTCGAAATTCTCCAGGTTCTTTGTCAGAACCCCTTCCTTCCGCCAATAGAATTTTATGAATTTCCCGAATGAGCCGGTTGGAAATGGGAAATCCATCTTTGATCCGTTGTAGGCCATAATTTAAAGCGGAAACATAGTTCGAAACCTGTTGAACATCGTCGATGGGTACACCGGGAGTTTCATCGAGCTCGAACAGCAGAAGATCGGATAACGACGATTGCGTCCCTTCGATTTGGGAAGAAAGGACCGCCTCTTTTCGAATGTAGGAGTAGAGAAAAAGATTCGTATCCGACAAAAGCGTTGAAACGCTGTCGAGTCTTCCGAGCGAAAGTAGAGCTTGGTCGAGCTTTTCTTGCAGTTCACCGTCGAATGCAAGCGGGGGATTGGGGGGAAGCGGATTTGGTGTAAAAGACTTGGCGGTTTCTCCACCGACGCTTGATATTGTGCTAAATGATCCCGTAAGTCCTCGTAACAATGTATTTATTTCCTTATTAAAGGTTGATTCATTAGCTCTTCCTTTATTAAAGGATAATACGTTAAACTTTAATAAAGATCTAGCTTCTTCTTCGATCGAAGCGTCAGGGCGGGGAGCCATTTTTTATTTTAGATTCATCCCGCGTAGTAAGCTAAGGATCGACCAATCATGTTGAATTATGAATTAATGATGACCATTGCGATCCAAGAGGCGAAGACAGGTTTGGCCGAAGGCGGGGTTCCGGTCGGAGCGGCACTTTTTGGTTCAAACGGAGAATTACTGGGGCGCGGCCACAATCGACGAGTTCAAGAGAACGATCCCTCCATTCATGGGGAGACAGACGCTTTTCGCAAATCAGGTCGTCAGCGAACCTATCGCGACAAAATTATGGTCACAACCCTTTCACCTTGTTGGTTTTGTAGCGGTTTAATTCGGCAATTCGGCATTGGAAAAGTTGTCATCGGTGAATCCGTTAATTTTAAAGGCGGAGAAGATTGGTTACGGGAAAATGGTATCGAAATTGTCCAAATGAATAATCAGGAGTGTATCGATATGATGGCCAGTTACATCAAGGAACATCCTGAAATTTGGTACGAAGACATAGGCCAAAATTAAGTTCTACCGGGCACCACAATCCCCCGATCAAATAGACCCCACGTTCTCCCGGTGTGGGCCGGAACCGAATCGGCCTTCGGCCGTGGGTCGCTGGGATTCGCACGGCGGGGAGCCATTTTTATTTTTCCACTTTTTGGCCACTTGGAGGCATCGTGAAACCTTTTTCGAGATCCGCACCTATGAACTCCGTCGTACTAACATGAGGTGGCCCCTCCCATCCTCTGGAAACGGTAACGAGAATAATTGCGATTCGATCACCTACTAGATTCGGAAGATAACCAAGAATCTTTTCGCTAAGAATTGGACTGCCATCAAAGTAGCCCAACGGGTGAGTATCGATGCTCACTGTTTTCCTTCCCTTCTTTTTCGATTGTAAGATTACTTCGCCTTCGATTGTTTTTCGTTTCCCTGTTTGAAAACGGTCCTGACAAGATCGACGTTATATTCGTCGCCTGAAATGACCGTCGGAAACTCATGCAAACCACCTGAATTTCGTTCCTCAATTTCAAACGACAAGAGAGTTGTTTTGATTTCTACTTTCTTGCGCGCCCAGAGCTCGGCAAAAGTCACCGGCACCCAATTCACTGGGGCCCACTGACCAGTCGTCTGATATTCACGCTTTTGACCCGCGTCATATTTAAATTTTCGATTGAATACGATCCGATCAGAAGAGAGGTCTTGAACGAAAAAATCTACATCAAGGCCACTGCAAAAGGAGCTCCGTATCTGCGACAGCGTTCCGAAAAAGTATCGCCGCGCAACTTATGAGCGCGAATTTGATCAGTATCGCTTGCATAGGTTCATTTTAAACTTTAACCTACAAGATTATTTTTCCCAAAGAACGCGCGAAGAATTTCGAGTTCCGCCGACAGCGCGACTTTTGCGTCATCCTCGGCAGCCATCCCGATTTGGTGTCCAGGCTTTGGGATGAACTGGGTAAGGCGCTTCCCGAAGACTGCAGATGGATCGCGTGGGGAACTCCGGCATTGGTCCATCCTCGGACGGGAATCATTTTTGGCTTCTGCAGTGGAACACATGCTTACGGATTACGTTTACCTCCTTTGAGAGTAAACGAAGCGATCTCGAAAGGCGCGGTCCGACAGCTTCGCTACCCAGCCCTACCGAAATTACAGATTCCGGAGAGAATTTTAAATGTCGAAACCTTTGGTCCCGGTTGGATTTTAGGAAGATGGATTAAGGAAGAAGAATTTTGGTGTGGCGAAGCGTATGATGAAGCGGCCGGGTAGAGTTGTTGTTAAAAACGATAAATGTTCGCAAGTCCAAATGGTTTGAGGACCCCAAGAACGGTTTGCATCGAGTTGGCTCCTTCGCTCTCTCCCAATAGCCTATTATAAAGCGTTAAAAGCGTGACGGCGACCACGATAATAGATGTGAAAACACGGATCGCCAGGGAGAACCCACGATATTTATTTCCCCCCAGTTGTTCAATGTAGAGCTGATCTCTTCGGAAAATATTTGTCCACAGGGAATCGGAAATAAAAAACAGAGCCAGGGACAAAAGGAGTAAGAAATAAAGCAAGTAACACTTTATCGACGAATTTTCGGTTCTTCCGTTTATCACCAAAAACAGGGGCGGCGTCAGCAAGGCACGGAAGAAAAGCCACACAAACAAGATATGAATTCCACGGGGAGGAGGTGGAGTACGGCGAAAAGGCATCCATGAATTGAAGGAGGTCAAAAACGTGGTGAGAAATCCGGTTTCGAGCAGAAGTAAAAAACAGGAAGAAGATAGGAAGGGTTCCGATACCGACGCAATTGAAACGAAAATGATGTAGAGCGCAACCAAAAGTCCTGCCGGTTGGATCCCGACCAGAAGGAAAAGAGAAAGTACTGCTCCGACCAAAGGTAACACGCGAATCGTAATATCGTGCGTGGAGTACCAAAAGAGAGTTGGGTATTTGAGAAAGGCGCCCGCTCTCAATTCCTTTTCGGCCGTGGCAAGCGTTTGCTCAACTGGAAATGCCCCCGCGCCGCCGATCCAGTCTAACGTATTCCCGGCGATCCAGAGAAACACGATGAGGTAGATCAGAGCAACGACGCGAATGAAGATCCACGATGAGACGGCATACAGACGATGTGAAGTAGGATGGAACAAATATCGACTAAGTGTCGCCGTCATATCCAAAGCACGGGACTTCCTCTCTTTCTTGACGGGCATGATCTAAGGATACTTGAATAACATAAATTGATATGGTTCCATCATTCCCGGAGGTGTCGATATGCGCAGAACTTTTTTGGCTCTCTTCGTAGTTTCCATCAGTGTGTGTCTCTCAAATTGCAGTAGTGATGGAAGCATCAATTTAGCGAACAGCGATTGGTCGACCATTTGTGGTACGACCAACAGATCGAAATCGGAGCTTTCTTTCACCGAAACTCAAATGTCATATACTTTCTCGGCAGCCGGTGCCGCCACTGCAACTAACCATCCTGGTTGTTCAGCGCTCGACTATGAAGTTACGTTTATCTACGATTACACGGTCCCAGAAGGGTCCCTGCTTGGTAACACATTTAAAGATGAGTTCGATGATTATCGTCCGATTGATGTGACGTTAAAAGAAATCAATCTTACTCCTCGTTCGACCGCGTTCGTTAATGATGTCAACGCGGCCACTTTCTGTGGAGAGATAAACTGGGCGAAAAACAAAAGCAAGAACCTCTTAAAACTTTCGGGTGCCACGCTAGGAAATTGTGGCGATGGGGTCTTTTTGGGAGGTGTGGGTCTCTTGGCTGTTGGAGCGGGGCAGGCGCTTCCGTTTTATGGGAAAAGCTATACCAGCGCGGGCGATCAAAAGTTGTTAAAAGAGGGATTTAAATTTTACTCGTCTTTTGCTGCAGTGGTTTGGAACGACATGGAAAAACAACTATCACTGGCCTTTGCAATACCAGCTGAACGAGATGGATTAACAGCGGACAAACGGGCAATCGATGCTATTGCTGGTTTGACGTTGGATTTTGTCCCACCGTCGTCACAGTAATCTAGGATCTTTCTTTCTTTTGTCCCAAAGTATTTGCTGTGGGTTATTTGCCGTCGTTCGCTTTCAGGTCGGCCAAACATTTGGGATCCAGTTCTGGCACGCTGCCTCCAACTAGATTCGAGATAATGTCGCTGGTGTCAACCGCGTAGTACATGAGACAACTGGTGACATTGCAATGCGCTCCATGAGCTGAATCTTGATGCGATGACTGCATATCTGAACCGATATTCACCAACCCGAGGATGTGGCCCAATTCATGTTCGAAAACCGTCGATTCCACGAGTGCGGTGGAAGGTTCAAGAAGCCCACCCGACAAGTTTTGAATGGTTTTTTCAAAAACAGCAATGGACGTGTTCTGATGCGCATAGCCGAGCACCTGAGAAGATCCCGAGTCATTCGTCGAGGCTCCATCCAAAAACAGGAGATAAACGAACATCGTAGTCCCTGACGTAAAGTAAAAACGTTGATCCGCTTCGATTTGCTGCACCTGCTCGAGAGTGTAGGGCCCTCCCCCCGGCGAGGGAATCGACGGATCGTCAATCTCTGCGATGCCGCCCGGTTTGTTCAACCGCGACTTGAGAAAATTGAGAAGATTCGTTTTGGC
This sequence comes from uncultured bacterium, assembly GCA_964397255.1. Taxonomy (GTDB): domain Bacteria; phylum Bdellovibrionota_G; class JALEGL01; order JALEGL01; family DATDPG01; genus CAYNHQ01. The sequence goes on along the minus strand of CAYNHQ010000018.1, from coordinate 276 downwards.
TTCGTCGGTTGGCTCAAAGCCCGAGACAGATTGAAATTCGATTTTGAGCGTTTTGAATTTATCGTCTGAAAGAAGATCGTGCGCGGAGGCGCCCGGAGTTTGGTGATTGTCATACCCTGGCACTTCCCGGGGGCTATGGGGTGCCGAGTTCGATCCCTGGCAACCAAGAGTGACTATCAATGAAAGTGGAATCCATACCTTCAGCATCTGCTGGATTTTATCATACTAGATATCCACGGGCTTACGCCCGTGGGCCTCTTCAAATTGCAAGCTTCG
>CAYNHQ010000017.1:0-6279 GCA_964397255.1 uncultured bacterium | reverse complement strand
CTGTGTTCATCGCCAACGGACCTTTTTGTCCTCATTTCTAATGGGGTACTTTCATTTTGGTGGGGGAACAGCTCGAGTAACAAAGTTGTCAGAAAAAGTGTCAGTTCTAGGCATCTGACAGGGCGTTTAAGCTCATTTCCCTTGGCATAGTGATTGCTCAAGAAAAGGGCATGAAAATACTTATCCTATTAAGTCTTATCGTTTTACTGGCCTCCCCTATGAAAGCATCTGCCGGTGAAGGGAATCTGGAACCCAAATCAATGGGATTGGTAACCGTTCTCGCCCTCGATCCCTTACCAGGGGATGCCCTGTTTTATGCTGGCAGGCCTGTGCAGGGGAGTATCAATTCAATCATCGGAGGCGGAGGCATATTCATGTTATCGGTGGGCCTCTACTCCATGGCAACGTGTAAAGAAGGTCCAGATTCCTACTGCATGGGTGGAGTACTTATTTTCCCTGGCCTAATGTTCTACATCCCGGCACTCATTTGGGACGGAATCGGTGGATTAGATGGTGTTAGGAAACACAATGCGAAAATCGAACAAAGGAAGACATCATTCTTAAATACATTCCAGCCGACACTCGCCGTCACCGACAAGAGCGCGTTTATTGGCGCGCAATTCAAATTTTAATTTTTGCGAGACGCTGCGCCATTTTGATGATTTGGGATTCGCTGGGGAGGACAGTTTCCCAGGCAGGGCCGAGGGGAATATATGTATCTTCGGCGTTGAGACGATCGACAACCAGGTCCCGCTGATCGGACAGAAGAGCCAAAATCGCTTCGGCGATTCCGCCGGTTCGACGACATTCATCCACAACCAACACTTTTCCCGTTTTCTTCGCCTCTTCACGAATTTGTTTCTCGGGAAGAGGATTCAGCCAACGAAGGTCGAGAATACGCGCCGATATTTTATGTTTTTCTTTAAGCGCTTTCGCTGCGCGAAGAGAAAGATAAAGGCCATTCCCGTACGTCAGAATCGTTAAATCTTTTCCATCCGAATGATAGAGCCTCCCCTCCCCTAGCGATACGGACTTTCCTGCAGACGGAAATTCAAAATTCCATTTTCCATCTCCTGCTTCATACAAATCTTTCGTCATATAGAGCGCAATCGGTTCCAAAAAGAGAACGACTCTCCCATCAACTTTCGCCAACGCCATCGCCGTTCGCATCATCTCCACGGCATCATCTCCGCGTGAAGGAACCGCCACGACAATTCCCGGAACATCCCGAAGAGCCGCAATCGAATTGTCATTATGAAAGTGCCCCCCAAAACCCTTCTGGTAACCCAGAGAAGCAATTCGAACGACCATCGGGTTTCGAAATTGGCCTTTGGAGAAAAATGGGAGCGAACCCGCCTCGCCTCGAATCTGATCCTCGGCATTGTGATAGTAGGCGAGGTACTGAATTTCAGGCACAGGTAGAAAGCCGAGATGAGCCGCACCGATTCCAAGACCTAGAATCGTCTGCTCATCGAGAAGCGTATTAAAGACGCGGCCCAAACCAAATTTCTCCATAAGCCCCGTCGTTACATGATAAACGCCGCCCTTCTTCGCTACATCTTCACCAAAAATCATCATCTCCGGATATTTGGAGAGAAGGTCCGCGAGTCCCCAGTTAATGAGCATTGCCATGTGGCGGGGCTTCGATTCTATTTCCGCTTTCGATTTGTAATTGGTTCGCTTCGCTTCGTGTTCAACTTCTTTGGAGTGATATGGTGCGAGAGGGGCCATGACTTCTTCCGCTGATGAAAGTTTGGGTGCCTTCGCAGCCACAACTGAAGTTTTTTCCACTTCCTTGTGGCAGGATTCATACATCGAAAGAATTTCGTCGGAATTCATGAACCCCAACTCCATCATGCGTTGCGCACTCGTGAGTAGTGGGTCACGGGCTTCGAACGCCTCGATTTCTTCGGTTGTTAAATATTCGGTTTCCACGTCGCTTCCCGCGTGGCCTAGAAGACGAACTGTTTCCAAGTGAAAGAAAACAGGAGCCCGCCGAGTTCGGCAATATTCCATAGCTTCTCTTGCGACATCGAAGCTTTCCGTAAAATCCAGACCATTGGCGTAAAAATATTTGATCCCCGGACGATTGGAAAAGCTGGTCGCGATCCAATTTTGCGGCGTATGTACAGAAATTCCGATCCCATTGTCCTCGCATACCAAAAGAATCGGGACAGGAACATTTTGAAAATGTGTCCATTGTGCGGCATTGAATGCACCTAGCGCCGTCGAATGATTCGTGGATGCATCTCCAAACGAGCAGTAGATGATAGAATCTTCAGGAATCGGCAAAGGGATTTTTAATTTTTTAGCGCGATCGAGAGCGATCGCCATTCCCACAGCCTTAGGCAAGTGGGAAGCGATCGTGCTCGTCTGGGGTGGAACCCAAAGCTTTTTGCTCCCCCAGACCTTATGTCTACCACCCGAGATCGGATCTTCAGAAGATGCACAAAACGAAAGCATCGTGTTTTGAACGACATCTTCCTTTCCCTGCTTGGACCGTTCGACCATAAATGCTCCCGAACGATAATGAAGAAGGGCCGGATCCGTAATGCGTAGCAGTCTTCCAAAAATGGCATTCCCCTCATGGCCGTAACTGCCGATCGTATAAAAACCAAGGTTTTTGGCTTTAAGCCGCCTGGATTCGAGGTCCATATGGCGAGAGAGAAGTTGCGAATGAAATAAATCGATCGCCTCTTTCTTTGAAAGCGAAATCTCACGGGGCGAAGATGAAATGTTGGATTCAGCGACGAATCGCCGAAAATTTTTATCGATGATGTCAGCGCGGTTGAGCGCCACTGAAATTAGCCGGCGGCCTTCTTCAGTTGATCAGCCGTGTCAATGGCTTCCCAGGGAAATCCATCGCGACCTCGGCCAAAATGACCGTAGGATGCGGTTTTCCGGTAGATGGGTCGGAGAAGCTTAAACTTTTCAATGATTGCCTTGGGCTTCACGGGAAAGTAATCACGAACCAAGGCGCTCAATTTATCATCCCCGATTTTTCCCGTTCCAAATGAATCGACCATGATTGAAACCGGTTCGGCGATTCCAATCGCGTAGGCAAACTGCACCTCGCAACGTTCCGCGAGTCCCGCCGCTACGATATTTTTCGCAATATAGCGTGCCACATAGGCCGCACTTCGATCGACTTTGGAAGGATCCTTTCCTGAAAAGGCCCCGCCACCATGACGTCCCCAACCACCATACGTATCGACAATGATCTTTCGCCCGGTAAGTCCACAGTCCCCCTTGGGGCCGCCGATGACAAATCGGCCGGTCGGATTGATGTGATACTTCGTGTTCTTATCCAGAAGATTCGCCGGCAACGAGGGTTTAATGACCTGATCAATTACACCGTCTCGAATCTGCTCATACGATACGTCAGGAGAATGTTGAGTGGAAATCACGACGGTGTCGATTCGCGTGGGTTTAAAGTTCTCATATTCTACGGTTACCTGGCTTTTTCCATCCGGACGGAGAAAGCGTAGCGTTTGCGCTTTTCGAACTTCCGCCAATCGGCGCGTTAATTTGTGAGCATAATAAATCGGCGAAGGCATGAATTCGTCGTTTTCATTGCACGCATAACCAAACATGAGACCCTGGTCCCCCGCTCCCTGCTCTTTGAAAAGCCCCTCTCCTTCCGTCACACCCTGAGAAATATCGGGCGACTGCTTGCCGACCGAGAGCATCACGGCACAAGTATGGGCATCAAAACCAATGGAGGAATCCGTGTAGCCGATGTCGGTAACCACTCCGCGAGTGATGGCTTCAAAATCAATGGTCGCGTCCGTCGTAATCTCGCCTGCCACGTGAACAAAGCCGGTTCCCGCCATTGTTTCGCATGCGACGCGGCTGTGGGGATCCTTTGTTAAAAGGGCATCCAGGACGGCATCCGAAACCTGATCGCAAAGCTTGTCCGGATGTCCTTCAGTGACAGATTCGGATGTAAATAGAAAATTCTTCGAAGCCATGGTGTTTCTCCTCTTTTTTGAAGGCATCGTCTCTAACCTTAGTCCCTTTCGTCGTCAACCCAAAAGAGCTGGATCTCGCTCCAAATCGCGGTGCACGACAGATGTCGAATGTCCCATTCCTTCGATCACTTTTGCAAGTTCCTCCGCAATTACGACGGAGCGATGTCTTCCGCCGGTACAACCAATCGCAATATGGAGAAAGCTCTTTCCCTCTCGATCAAAGCGAGGGAGCAGAAATTTTAATAGCCTTTCATACTCCGTCAAAAGCTCATGCGTGTCCTTTTGCTGCATGACAAAATCAATCACTTTGGAATCAGTTCCCGGCTTTGCCTTCAACTCCTCACGAAAAAAAGGATTCGGCAAAAAGCGAACATCCAGAACCATATCCGCTTGCGCGGGAAGGCCGTACTTAAAGCCAAACGAACCAATTTGAACCGAAAGCGTAGGCTTGTCCTTGGCCGAACCAAAAATTCGAAGCAGTTGCCGTCGGAGATCTTTCGTAGTCAACGTCGATGTATCAATGACATGATCGGCTTGCTTTCGAAGAGGAGCCAGGAGTTCCCTTTCTTCTCGAATTCCATCCAGAGGCGAACCGCTCTTGGCCAAGGGATGCCGATGCCTCGTTTCGCTAAATCGCCGTGCCAGAACGTCGTCCGAAGCTTCCAGGAAAACCAATTCGAGCGTTCGGCTGTCGCTGGTGACGGTTTTAAGAACCTCGGGTAAGCGGCCGATATTCTTTGTATCACGAGCGTCGATCACCAACGCGAGCTTGGCAATCCCTTCAGCCGATTGCGTAGAGAGATCGAGGAACGGATGCAACAATCGAACAGGTAGATTATCCACGCAGTAAAACTCCAGATCCTCAAGGATTTTCACCGCGGACGATTTACCGGCGCCCGAAAGACCGGACATGACGACGATTCTCACACGCCAAAATGTATCGCGAAATCATATTGAAGGAAACGGCTAACCGAGGAGCGCGTCATTTGCGCCGGCATGGCGCTTCGATTTGACTTTCTTATCGTGATATTTTTTTAGCGCGTGTTCGACTTTCACGATGGCCTGTTCAATGGAAGCGTACATATCCGTGGTGGAGGCCTTCCCCGTGGCGCGAAGGCCCTTGGCGGAAATGATTACTTCCGCTTCGGTATGATTTTTCTCCGCCGAAAGGATTACATGCGCTTCTTTCGCTTTTCGGTCATACCGGTCAAGTTTACCTAATTTCTCGTCTACAAAACCTTTCACCGCGTCACTGGCTTTCATATGCCGAAACGTAATCGTCGTTTTCATTCAAAAATCTCCTTAGAAAAATCTCTTCCGTTTGGAAGATGAAAGAATTCCGAGCATTTCGCGATATTTTGCGACAGTTCGCCGAGCGATATCGATATTAACTTGCCGAAGCAGTTCCACAATTTCTTGATCGCTGAAGGGACGTTTGACATCCTCTCCCTGGATAATGTTCTTGATCTTCTCTTTGACTGCCTCAGAAGCAACATCGGAGCCTTCCACTCTCTTAATACTCGAATTAAAGAAAAACTTAAGCTCAAAAATTCCCTGCGGCGTGTGAACATATTTATTGGATGTCACACGGCTCACCGTGGATTCATGCATACCGATGTCTTCAGCCACATCCCGAAGGACCATCGGCCGAAGGCGCGAGATTCCATGTTCAAAAAACTCCCGCTGCAACTTCACTATCGATTCGGTCACTTTTAAAATCGTTCTCTGGCGCTGGTAAATCGAACGCATGAGCCAAACCGCAGAACGCATTTTTTCGTTCACATATTCTTTCGTCACACCATTGTGAGTTGCGCCATTGGTGTTGGCCCGCAGCATGTTTTGGTAGAAATTGGAAATTCTCAGTTTTGGAAGCCCGTCTTCGTTTTGAACGATAATGAACTCATTTCCCGACTTATAGATATAGATGTCGGGCGTAATGTATTGGGCGCTCTCATCATAGAAGCGTCTTCCGGGCTTCGGTTCCAAGGCCGAAATTCGCTTTACAGCGGCAATTACCTCTTCCACCGATACTCCGCAATCCCGTGCGATGGCCGGATAGGTTTTCCTCTCAAGATCTTTTAAGTGATTTTCTAGAATACTTCGGATTAAAACATTGTCCGGAATCTGCCTTGATTGAATCAAAAGACATTCCTTGAGGTCCCGAGCAGCAACACCTAACGGATCAAATTCTTGAATGCGAGATAGTACACGCGCCACCTCTTCGGCGGAACATTTCTGTTTCTGGGCGATTTCTTCGACGGGGGCACGAAGGTAGCCGTCGTCATCAACGTTTCCGATAATCATCTCA
>CAYNHQ010000016.1:0-6785 GCA_964397255.1 uncultured bacterium | reverse complement strand
AAGCGAAGCTTGCAATTTGAAGAGGCCCACGGGCGTAAGCCCGTGGATATCTAGTGATCGCATCATGCGCTCTCCCGCAATCGACTCCATAAAAAGGTTCTGATACATAGCGAGCAATAAATTCATCAGGGGCCGTAGCTCAGCTGGGAGAGCGCATCGTTCGCAACGATGAGGTCGACGGTTCGATCCCGTTCGGCTCCACCAATTCATACTTTGCGATTTTCGAGCCACGATGGACCACGGTAAGTTGTAAGAAAAACTCAATTTTCGATTCGAGATGGACGGGTTCGAGCCAACTTTTTTGAAAATTTCGAAAAGTGCATTTGGATTTTCGTGGGTCGCGCGCTGACCCGCCTGGTGGGCCGATTCGAGAAACTCCTTAGCTGGTTCGAGCCACGAAATGGCTGACCGGTTCAGGGACGCCAGTTTTCCTTCAATTTCGAGCTTCCGATTCAGCAAAGACTCCTTTTTGGCGAGATACTCGGACCTGTCGATGGCGTTGTTTAAGTGGGCGTCGAGTAGCCGATCGAGCTTGCCGGCAACGTCGGCAAGCGAGGAGGCGAGACTCTTTTGTAGGTCAGCCATTTGGTGGCGAGCATCGTCTCGTTCCTTGGCCCATTTGTTTAAAATTTTGTGTCTGGTTTCAGTAGGCAGAGCGACCTTCTGAAGAGCTGCAGCCATTTGTTCGGAAAGAGACTCCTCGCGAAGGTAAGGTTCTTTGCAAACGCCTCGCTTCTTGCTGCAGCGATAATAATTGTGTCCCTTCTGTCGCTCTGCCGTAATCGAACAACCGCAGTTGCCACAAACGGCCAGGCCAAGGAACGGAAAAAGGTGCTTTCGAATTTGTTTCGGTTTGTTGGTTCGCCGCAGGCGTTTTTGCACGCGGTCAAAAAGCTCTTTGGAAATGAGGGGCTCGTGGTTTCCCTCGAAAGTTTCGCCGGCCCAATGCATGAGACCGAAATAAAATGTGTCGTCCAAGATACTGCGAACCATGGACGAACCTACGGGCCGGCCACGACGACTCTTAAGCCCCCACCCCCCTACCGCTCGCTTGAGCGATGCAAGGCTATGTTTGCCTGCGGCGAACTCTTCGAACATTCGACGAACGAGAATGGCCTTTTCTGGATCAGCGACAACCTTTCCGTTTTTCTCTTCTTTGACGTAGCCCAGTGCCGGAATATTTGGCCAATCTCCCCGCCTACATTTGTGGCGCATCCCCCGTTTAATGTTTTCGGAAAGGTTGTCGCTGAAATGTTTGGATTGCGCGAACGAAATGCCCAACATGAACTTCCCTTGGGGCGAAGACTCGAACCAGAACGTCGGGAATTTAAGGGACCGGAGTCGGCCGGTATCGAGGAGATAAACAATTTTGCCACCGTCCACCGAATTTCGAGCGAGCCGATCGGGATGCCATGCGACGATTCCGTCTGCCTCACCTCTTTCGAGGCGAGCGATTAAGTTATCGAAGACCGGCCGGCCCGGGACCTTAGCCGTTCGCGCCTCGATAAATTCTTCTGCAATTTGGAGCCGCTCTCGTTCGGCGTAGAGGCGAAGCTCGAAGAGCTGAGCCTCTATCGAAAGCACCTGTTTCTCTTCGCTGTCTGTGGACTTGCGGGCGTACAGAAAATAGCGAAGCGACATAGGACGTAAATATGTCCGACCGCAAGTCGACAGACAAATTCAAAAATGCCTTTCTGGAATCGGCCCACCAGGCGGGTCTGCGCGACACACACGAAAATCCAACTGCACTTTCCGAAATTTTCAAAAAAGTTGGCTCGAACCCGTCCATCTCGAATCGAAAATTGAGTTTTTCTTACAACTTACCGTGGTCCATCGTGGCTCGAAAATCGCAAAGTATGAATTGGTGGTCCAAATCGAACAAACTTCGAACCTATTTTGAGAATCTAGTGAAGAAATCGTGAGGCCGCAAGCCGGTCGCCAACGATAAAGCCGTTGTCACCCGGCTTGCAGTTCGCACTGCTCGTCTGAAATGGATTGCCACTCTGCGCGCGTTGCCGTTGATGGGCAACCGTCGCGCCAGTCGCCTCGAAAAAGCCTCGGCGCCCGTCACGCCGGTTGCACCTGCGGGCCTACGGCCCGAACGGATCGGAGCCCACCCAGAAAATGTGGCGAGGGCTCCTTTTGGGGGTCCGGGGGACAAAAGGAGCCCGAGCCACCTCTCCAGGTTTAAGAATTCAATAATCATTACCTCCTCAAGTGTTTAAGAATAAATCTTGTGGGCGCTTTTCAAGCTCCTCCAAAAGGCATTCAAGATGCCCTTGAAGGTCGCGAACCCATATGGATTCCGCAGAAGGCATATTAAAATAAGTTGGATACGAGGGGGCGCATTCTATTTCGGCGATTTTCTTCGCTTCGACATCGGAAATGCCGTCTTTTATGCCCCTTACTAATCGTTCTTTCCATCTTTCCATTTTTTTTCTAAATAAAGGTCGGTCCCCATTCCTGAGGAGAACCGCTAGCGAATTCAGTTCAACGATGAACTCTTTCAAAAGCTTTTTGGCATTTCCCGCCCTAGAATCAATTGGTGCTTCTTGGTTGTTACCCAGCAGGGCACCCTTCTTCGTTTCTGGAAACAGCTCCAGATCTAGAACTGATAGATCCATTACTTTTCTAATTTCACAATTTTTAATTCTATCAACCCGTAGTTCAACAAAACTTGGGGCACCTTCTAATTTTCTTGGAGCAATACGAATATGAGTTCCCGGGTTCCGTTCCTTGCATTTTTGAACATCTTCTCTTGTCGCAAAGCCAGTCAACCAAAGAGTTCCATCGAGTTTTTTATGAATTTCATAACAATGATGCTCATCCTTATCCCTCTGCAAATGAAGTGGCTCCCAAAATCCGATGGATCGCTCATCGTCAAATCGTTCATGATTTATGTGCTGGTCAACATCCCATTCAGTTGCAAACCCGTATACTCCTTCCGGGAGGTCTTTAGCTTTGCGATTAACTTCGGCCTCACGCAGTCTTCTTACCTTGTTGTAATCTCTAATAGCGATGGTGGCTTCATCCTCCTCAATGAAAATAGCTGATTTCGATGGCTTATTAATCGAGTCAATATGCAATTTTCCACTCTCAGGTTGATGTTTGCCGCTTCGTAATCTGATTAATTCTCTCCAATTCTTGGGAACTATTTTTCTAAGAGCTAAGGCAGCCGCTGCAGTCACCACTATTATGGCTATAAAAAATTGAATCGCTGAGGGAAGCTTCACTACTCGATCTAAAATAATCTTTTGAGCCCAATCGAACATTAAGGAGTCTTTCTCCTTCCAGCAAAATCCGAAAGAAGATTGTAATTCCGAGCAAGCCAGAGAACTCCGTTCATCCCTTGACCTCCCCCTTTCTATCAACCCACATGCTTGTCGAAGCGCGTCCCAACTGACAGAGATACAGTGTCATCGCCCACAAAAAATTCGCTGGATCAGGGCTGTCGAAAGCGGTTTCTGGAAGTCTCCCATGGCACAGTCGATTTCGAAGGTTTTTTCCATGGGGTTCAACGAGGAGCACCTGCAGCGAAAGCGTTAAGTCTTCGCCAAAAAACTCCTTCACTCCGTCCACGTTGTACAGGAGCGTATTCAAATCGTGTTCTGTCTGTGTCATCTTAGTTGAAAGATGTGTGACAAGAAGCCCCGCCTGCTCGACCAGATGTCGAAGAGAATTTTCAACTTGAGGTATTAAAACATGACAACATGTGAGCCAGTCTCCTTGGAGGCCTGCGTACAGTCCTCGCTCAAAAATTCTCTCCCTACCATCTGGCACAAATCGATTCAGGTGAACATGGTCTTTGAATAGTTCCGAGTTGCCGGTCCATTTCTGCTGCAGCTCCGCTCTCGCAGCTTCGATCATACTTAAGCTCTTAAGGGATTGCTCCATTACGACGGACTTCACAACGGCGGCTTTTAGGGCGACGTTTTTGCTATCAGCTTCTTCGGCAAGTACCGGTGGCGTTCGCGTAACAACTCGGCCCTTTTCATCAAAAGCGACAGAGGAAATGATTGACTGGAAGACAAACTTTTTTGCGTTGGCCTCGGCCTCTGCATAAAGAACAGCCGAAGATCTAGGTTTAGCCATGGATGCGATAACATCAATCGCTTCAAACGCGTTAACTTTTGCGACCGCTTGTCTAGCCAGTTCCGCTGGCTCGGAAAGATCGATTCTGAATACATGCGATTTCATCTCTTTCATTGCCAGTACTTGAAGTTCGTTCATTTCCGAGTGGAGTTCGTCAACTTGTGACCGGCGCCCGCCCAATCTTCGACAAGCTTCAATGGCGGTTGCGAAAAGATTGCAAGCAGCTAATGCACTGCCACCTTGATTCTTTGCGGTACGTGCTTCATCAACGTATGAATCGGTGTCCATTTCACGCAATTCCTTAACCCCAATATTATTCTTGGCGTACTTTGCAAATTCAATGGCTAAGGCAATATATTCGCGCTCTTTCCTAAAATTGTTTTCGCTGCGCATCGCGGTTGCGAACTCCCGAGTTTTCTCTTCCCACTGTAATGGGTCGTCACAGAGGCAGAACGCTGCAACGACCTGTAAGGTCAATACCCGATAGAAATCTCTAGGCTCAGGTTCCGTCAAACGAGATGCCCTTAGAGCAAGATCAAAAAGCGTTGTTTTGGTAGCTTGATCACAACCAAGTTGCATCCATAGCTGCGAGGCGCGCTTTAAAAATTTGTGGCCATCGAGCCATGCACCGGTTTCCCTGTCTGTATCAAGAAGGCGCTCTTTCGCGAGCTTGAGATATTGGTCAATCGCCCACTGTGCTTGCAAGCGGTCACGCTTTCTTAACCACAAAACGTCCGCTAAGCGGGCGCCCAAGAGAGGCTCGGAGACTTCCGATCGGAAAGCTTCTATTACAGCCAGATTGGCCTCGGTCAAGTCACCTGGGACCATCGACCTACCTGTGCTCATCTCTACGAGCGGGCCGAATGGTTCATCTGCACGATCTAACCGCATATGAAATGAACAGATTTGGGAGATCATTGAATATAGCTGCGCAGAAGGCTCGTCTTTCCGATTTCCATGCTCCCTTGAACGCTCTCGAAAGAAGGTTTCTAGATTGTGATACGAAGAAGCCGACCCTTTCAGGAGAGTGCGCCAGGGGACTCGTCGCACAAACTCCATCGTGAGGAGGGGAAAATGTTCAGCGATTCCAGAAACGGGATAAGTGTCTTCATTTTTCGTAGCGACCCCCCCATTTTTTTTGGTTACTTGAGATGACGAGATTTTCGGTTCCGTTTTTGTTCTTCGTCTGTGAAGTACCGCTTTGTCAGATTGGAGTGGTTCTTCGTACCCTTTTAGGTCTGCGGTCGATGCCATTTCCGCAATAATATTTCGGGCAGCTCTTTGAGGCTTAGTTTTGCCCCCTTCCCACCGGTTGATGGTTGTGAAGGACACCCCTAGCCTCTCCGCCAACTGTTGCTGGGTAAGATTGAGCGAGGCGCGAATTGCCTTAAGCGTTGCCGGCACAATCAGGTTTGACATGTATGCTATATATGCAATATTACGCGTGCGGTACAGTACTTTTTTATATATTTAATTCAATATGTTATAGAAAGGGATCACAGGTAATTTGAAACCAAACGAGCGCCGAGCGGGATTAGAGAAAGGCGAATTTCACCCCAATCGTTATAAAAGACATGCCTCCAACCTTCATCTCCTTCTTCAATACCTAGGCGAGCACCCGTCCTCGCCTTCCAATCAGCGTAAGTTTGTTTCTTGACGGGAAAGGCATTCAACAGGTCTGTGTTATCCGGGAGTTCTTGAGATACTCCATCTGATTCTGAAGACCCGTCGACGCAAGAAAACCTATATTTAGTTCCATGCTTGTCCATTGCCTCCTGTATCCGTTTTGGAAATTGTAGAATTTCACGCATTGGAAGATGGATAGTTGCTGGATAATTACCCCGATTGAAGTTCCAATATACGGCTCGTAAAAAATCTCCCAACTCATCCTCAGATCCGGTCCACGAGAACCCGGGACCCCATTGAAAATGGATTTGAGAATTTGCGTTTTCAGGCGCTCCCTCCCGCCGAGGGCGAGGAAGATCATAGTGCTCAAAGTCATATCCGCAACCATGGGACCCATAATAAAACCGAGAGCAGCCCCAAAGTTCTTCAATTTCATTAAGTGCTTCGGCTTCTACAATCGAGGCGCCATTCCTTGAGAATATTGGGATGCTATTATTAAAGCGGAAAGCACTTGTAGACTCACCAGTAACGTGATCAACGATAATGTCGACGGGTAAAAGTGGGGATCTGAAACATTCGATTTTGTAAGGCCATTTATTGAACTCGTTGCTAAGTTCAATCTTATATTTCTTTTTCAAAAGGTCCGTTAATTCCCCATAAGATTGATCTCTCAATCTTTGAATAAACAATCCCTTAAAAATTTTTTCGATGTCTGGAGCAAATTCAATAACCACCCAGTCAGAAAGCATTGGCCCCGTCCTTGGATTGGAGGTGCCGTCCTTTATTAAGCCAAGTCTTTCCATCAACTCACCTAGAGCCATCGCAAAATTTTGATTCACTTCCTTCTGCCCAAACACGCCGCCCCCAATAGGTGAAGGTTAAATTCTTTAAGTCGGATAGTGGGTCTGCTCATTCTTACCAATTTTCATGGTGGCCGCCACTTCTAGACCGGATGTGGGACAAGCCTCTGGCCGCCGTTCGATGAGGGCACCTCAAGCCCCCGGATATAATAGACCCCGGTAAATTGGAAAGATGGTCGATGAAAGAAGCAAGGGCGTAGCCTCTTC
>CAYNHQ010000015.1:0-14591 GCA_964397255.1 uncultured bacterium | reverse complement strand
GGGAGCCCGATTCACCCCCGGACTGACGTCCGGGGATCTTCTAAGGTGCATTAGATTTGGGCTCCGCCCTGGCAGCTGAACTACGGCCCCTGATGAATTTATTGCTCGCTATGTATCAGAACCTTTTTATGGAGTCGATTGCGGGAGAGCGCATGTGCCTAGACAGTAGCCGCTAAACGGGTAGGTTTTGCATATCCATGTTCGGTGGATTCTTACGTTCGGCTTTGGTAATTTTGTTGGGCGTTTCAATTTCGGCGGAAGCGGCAGAAGAAAAGGCGTCAATATTTATTTTTTATCGTGAGCAATCGATCAACCAAGATTCCATACCCGAAGTCTGGAAAATTTGGCCGTCAGGTCGAATGGAGCGAATCGGAGCTGAATTCGGAAAGATGCGATTGGCGGGAGGAGATATAATTGCATCGCCTGACGGGCATTGGCTAGCCTTCGCTCGAGAGGGGGACATTTGGATTCACGATGTGAAGAATGGAAAGAGTGAAAAGGCAACGGCGATTGCCTCCGTGGCGACGGAAACAAGCCCGGGAAGGGAGTTCGTGATCGTCGCGTGGGCGCCCGATAGCCGAAGAGTTCTTTTGCGCGAGAATCACTGGGCCCCGCCTCCCAATGACGACGAGGGAATCATGCCTGAGTCCGGCGGGTTTTTCATTCTCGACCGCGCTTCGGGAAAGGTAAGCCCTGTATCTTTGCCTTCTTCGGTAGGCCTCTATGGGTGGATGGGAAACCGCGGATTCATCTCAGGCCCCAAACCAACAATATCCATAGGTTCACTGTGGAATTTTTCGCTCGGCAAAGGCGAACTGGAAGTGATCACACGCGACGATTGCCAATACGGCCAGCCATATGCGGATTCTTCGGGGAAACATATTCTTGCTGTCCGGAGCTGCCCAAATTTGCCGAATTGCTCGCATCAAGTCGTCGAAATCTCGGTTGCAAATCCTCCCGATCAGAATATTGAGACTCTTACCGAATGCGGACGATGGGGAGAATTTCAGTGGCCGACGTTTTCACCCACGGGAAAGCGGATCTCTTATTTTCATCAGGGTCCAATCGATGCGAAGGGCCGTCACACGTCCACCCTCATTGCAGACAACCGGCCTGCTTTTGAGACTTGTAGCGATGGGAGGATGGATATGGCCTGGATCGATGACGATCACATCGCTAGTTTCTGCAGCGGAATGTTAGTGCTTATTGATCTCGCAAGTAACGGGCTTAAACCCGAGAATCGGGACGGGCGTTAGGCATGGCCCAAGTGACTTGGACGCCCAGGGGATAATTCTTTTGATAATGCGCGTACTGGCGAAGCACCCGGTGCACATATTCCACTGTTTCGCTTCCTCGGCAGTAGCCATACTTTGCGTTCTGCGAGTATTCCGGTTGTTCCAAAAGGAGTAGAGCTTCTTTCACATCGCTCCATCGGCGTGAGCTTTTGCCGAGTTGCATAGCCAGAATTTGGGCATCTCGGAGATGGCCTAGGCCCGAATTATAGGCTGCAAGGGACAATTGGAGTTGATCTTCCTTAGTCGCACCACGAAGTAAATGCAGCTTTCGATTGAGATGGTTCACGCCCGCCCGGATATTCTCTTCGGGAAGATGGACACCCTGAACCCCCTGTTCACGGGCGACAATAGGCATAATCTGCATGAGACCTCGAGCCCCCTTGGGACTGACCGCATTTTGGCGGAATGAAGATTCCGTATAGATGATGGAAGCAATCAGTCGCCAGTCGATTCCCTGTGTATGTGCATATTTCTTAATGATGCTGTCATAGGGAGAAATCTGGGGAACCTGAACGACTTCCTGGGGAGACTTTATATTCGATTTGAAAGGAGCATACGTGACGAAGAGGGTCGCCGGATAAACCGCCAACAGAGTCACATAAGGGAGCCATGGTCGACGCTTCTTAGACATCACCTGTTTTGGATTGCGCCCTGAGTTATCAACTCTCGGCCGCCTGGTCAATCTTCCCTTCATTGGGGGGTATAAACGCAGGAGGTATGCCATTCGGTCGGTTTTTAGGGTTTTTCTAAACAATGTTAAGTGGTTGGAGATATGAGTCGATCCAGAAACCTGGGCGGATGGGGTGAGCAAGAAACGGCCCTATACGGGTAGAATTTGTGTGACCTAGAGGGATTCTTCAATTATTTTCAAGAATTGTAGCGTGAAACTTTTCTTTCAGAGGGAATCTGACTTGGTTCTCCCCCGTTTAATGCGATCTGGAGCCCTTTTCCTGCTTATTTTAGCTGGGGCGGCCGCGCCCACATATGGTCAAGCGCGATATGAAAGGGCGACTGTTCCATTAAGGGGTGAGCTCTTACGCCCCAGCCCCATTCAAAAAAGCCCCGATGCCTCTTCATCTCCTGTAATCATGCTTCGCGCAACCGATGAGGTGGTGGTGCGGGGAAGGCAGGGGGAATGGTTTCAAGTCGATTTTTCAAACTCGCAGGGACTTTTTGTAGGGTGGGTTCCCAGCAGCGCCGTCAAAGTTCTTGGGCCCGTGAAGACTGCGTCTCCACCGGTTCCTTCTAAGTCTACGGAGACTCCGGTTCCAGAACAGGCACCTGTGATGCGAGAATCACGGTCGGAGGGCAAAAAGCCGTCATCGCTGCGAGTGGTTCCGAAACTCGGATTTTCGTATGGGGCGAAGGATTTTCCCAGCCAATATCGAGGGGGGGTAGATATTTTAAGCGGTGTTTGGCCGGGCGTGGAAGCAGGGGGGACGCTTGAAATCGCGGCACGCGAACAGTTTACGGTCGCTTTCGGTCCAACCATCACCTATGTCCTTCCCTGGCCTGTTTTTGGGGGCGTTCATTTTGTGCCGTTCGCCGGAGCGAGAGGTTACGTCGTTTCGAGCAATGCAGGGGGAACGAATGGGCGAGGCGGCTTTTCGCTTGGAATGAATGTCTGGCTCATGCGAATGGGAAGCGCACTTTTTCTCTTAAATGCCGGCGCCGACATTCTCATGTTCGGCTCTTCCAAAGTCGCAGTTCCCATTTCAACCCTCCTGGGCGTCGCGTTTACATTCTGAATACTGAATTCAGAATACCGTATTCCGAATACTGAAAAACATGGAGCCATCCGCCGGATTTGAACCGGCGACCTGCTGATTACGAATCAGCTGCTCTACCAACTGAGCTAGGATGGCCTTCGTTCGAAGCGCTTATTTCTTTAATGTGGGCTGGCCCGGTTTCCAGTCCGCAGGGCAGAGCTCGCCGGATTGAAGGGCAATCACGGCTCGAAGCGTCTCTTCCGTGCTTCGGCCGACGGAGCTGTCGCTCACGATTGCCCAGCGGACAATTCCCTCCGGGTCGATGATAAACGTTCCCCGGTTTGCAAAGCCTTTTTCCTCATTGAGAACGTCGTATGCACGGCTGATGTTCTTCGTCATGTCGGCAAGAATTGGATACTGAACTTCCTTTAAATCTTTCTCGAACCAAGCTTTATGCGAGTACGCACTGTCCGTACTGCAGGCGATGAGTGTGGCGCCCTTATCCTTGAAATCTTTCTCCATTTTCGCAAAAGCGCGCAGCTCTGTCGGACAAACAAACGTGAAATCAAGGGGGTAGAAGAAAAAGACCACCCATTTTCCTCGATATTCCTTCAAAGAGACCTCTTTGAAAGTGCCGTTTACATATGCCTGAGCCTTAAATTCTGGGGCCGGTTGGCCGAGTCTAATCATTGTCTTTCTCCTCTATATTAGTGTGATCCTCAAATTCGGGGGCGAAGTGTACGGAAGAAGCCGCGGTAGTCAACGGTGAGCGATGAAAGGCTCAAGATTCCTTGAGGAGATGATCTCTTTTCGCTACCTTGCGCATCCCAAGAGTTAGACATGCGAAAACGGATTTATTCATTTGGAGCGGGAGTCGCCGAAGGAGACAAATCTCTTTCGCCATTGCTCGGAGGAAAAGGGGCCAACCTGGCTGAAATGAGCCGCCTGGGTATTGCAGTTCCTCCCGGATTCACCATCACGACCAAAGTATGCAACGACTACTACAAATTTAACCGTTCTCTTCCGGCTGCCTTTTGGAAGGAAGTCACACAGGCCATTAAAAGACTCGAAGAAATCGTGGGTCGAGAATTTGGAAACAGCAAAGATCCACTTCTCGTCTCGGTCCGATCGGGCGCGATGGTCAGCATGCCCGGAATGATGGATACGATTCTCAACCTCGGTTTTTCTCGTGCGAAGGTTCCATTTTTGGCGGAGAAGTCCGGAAATCCTCGATTTGCGTGGGACACGTATCGCCGATTGATTCAGATGTTTGGCGATGTCATTTTGGGAGTTCCCTCGGAAAAATTCGAAGCCCTGTTGAGCCAAGTCCGAAAAGAAACGAATGCCGCAACAGATGCGCAGTTGGATGAAAAAGTTCTGGAACATGTCGCAACCCGGTTTGAGCACATTGTAAAAGAACATACAGTTCAGCCGTTTCCGGAAGATGCCCACGACCAACTTCGCCTCGCTATCGAAGCGGTCTTTCGATCTTGGATGACGCCTCGAGCGGTGAAATATCGCCAAATCCATGGGATCTCCGAAAAATTAGGGACGGCCGTCACGGTTCAGGCGATGGTATTTGGAAATCGGGGAGAGAAGTCTTTAAGTGGAGTTTTGCTCACCCGAAATCCTTCGACAGGAGAAAAGAAATTATTGGGAGAGTATCTCCCGAATGCTCAGGGGGAAGATGTGGTGGCTGGCATTCGAACGCCTAACCTGATCGATTCATTAGAAATGGCTTTCCCGGAAATATACAAAGAACTCCGCCAAACGGCGGATGCACTCGAGAAGCATTATTCCGATATGCAGGATATCGAGTTCACAGTAGAGGAGGGGAAACTCTGGATTTTGCAGACCCGTTCGGGAAAACGGACTTCACCGGCGGCGATCCGAATAGCCGTGGAAATGGTGGATGAGCGAATCATGGATCGTCAAACGGCGCTGCGCCGCGTGCGTTCCCGCGACCTCGATCAAGTTCTTCATCCGATTTTTGATCCCGAAGCCAAACGAAATGTTTTAGCCGTTGGTTTGCCCGCTTCTCCTGGCGCCGCTACGGGGAAAATTTATTTCACGGCGGACGAAGCGGAACGACGAGTAACCGCGGGAGAAAAAGTCATTTTGGTTCGCTCCGAAACATCTCCAGAAGACATTCATGGAATGCATGTTTCCGAAGGGATTCTAACCAGTCGTGGAGGAATGACGTCGCATGCGGCCGTGGTGGCGCGTGGTATGGGCAAATGCTGTGTCGTGGGCTGTTCAGACATTTCAATGGATCTTCAGAAGAAAGAGCTTCGAACAGCTAAGGGCGAGGTTTTTGGCGAGGGAACGATGATCAGCCTCGACGGATCCACGGGTGAAGTTCTTCGGGGAGAATTGGCGCTGGTTCAGCCGAAACCGGGGAAAGTTTTTGAAACGTTTATGTCCTGGGCTGACGAGATTCGCCGCCTGAAAGTCCGGGCGAATGCCGATACGCCCGCCGATTGCAAAGTAGCTCGGCAGTTTGGTGCCCAGGGAATTGGCCTCTGCCGGACGGAACACATGTTTTTCGATCGGAAGCGAATCGATATCGTTCGCCAGATGATTTTGGCTGAAACGGTCGACGAGCGAAAACGACATCTCGATAAGATCCTTCCAATGCAGTTGGAGGATTTTCGGGAAATTTTTAAAGAAATGCGTGGCCTGCCTGTAACGATTCGCTTACTCGATCCTCCTCTTCATGAATTTTTGCCTCGCACTGAACAAGAAATTGAAGACTTTGCCGGCCGAATTGAAGTGGATCCGGTACAACTCGCCCAACGAATTGAGAAGTTGAGTGAGTTTAATCCGATGTTGGGACATCGGGGTTGCCGCCTGGCCATCACTTTTCCCGAGATTTATGAAATGCAAGTTCGGGCCATTATTCACGCCGCATGTGATGTGTCGGATGAAGTGGAAGAAGCGATTCTCCCTGAAATCATGGTTCCACTGGTGGCCGATCCGGTGGAGCTTCGTGTTCTCCGGGAGCAAATTGTGAATGTGGCCGAAGATATTTTGAAATCACGAAAGAAGAATCTTCGCTACTTCGTCGGTACCATGATTGAACTACCTCGGGCCGCTCTTTTGGCCAACTCAATTGCGAAGCATGCCGATTTCTTTTCATTCGGAACAAACGATCTCACGCAAACCACGTTTGGCCTAAGTAGAGACGACTCCTCCCGTTTTCTCCCCGTTTATGTGGAGAAGGGAATCCTTCATGAAGATCCCTTTGCCTCCCTCGATCCATTGGGCGTCTTAGAACTCGTTAAACTTGGAACAGAACGGGGAAAACAAACGAATGAGAAGTTAAAAGTCGGAGTTTGTGGTGAACATGGAGGAGATCCCGCATCGATCGCCCATTTTCATTCCCTGGGCCTCAATTATGTCAGTTGTTCTCCTTTTCGGGTTCCGGTCGCGCGCTTGGCGGCGGCACAGGCGGCGATTGGCGGCGGAGCACTTTCGAGCGACTAATCCGGGTTCCATGAATCGATTCCCCCTCCACTTCTTTTTCATTCTCTCCCTGGTTTGGGGTTGCACCGAAGCGCCTCTGATCACTGACCAGAATCCAGACACGCTGAATGCGCCGGTGACGTTTGCGTTTGTTCCGGGGACGAATCTCGGTGTAATCGCGAATGCTAACGTCAATCTTTCCGAAGAAGAAGGATCTCTTGTGGCAGTGGATCTCGACGCAAGAAAGATACTGACGGATACAAAAATTTCGCTCCGAAATTTTTCAGGACGAATGGCCTTTGATGTGGCTCGTAAACATCTTCTCATTGCCGACCGAGGGGATGATTCATTGCTCGTCTATTCCTACGCTGTACCAGGAGCCGGAGGGACAGCAATTTCATTCAAAGCCGTCAATGTGACGGATCCGGCGGAGCGAACTCCCAATGGAATAAAGACCGACAAGGGGCCGTACGATGTCATGCTTCAGCTGGGAACATCCCATGGCGACGTTGCCTATACAACGAACGCGGAATCCGGGACGGTGTCGGTCATTAAGCTCGAAAACCTCACTCCGATCGATTATCAAATCGACAAAGAGAAGCTTCGAGGGATACCTCTCATTTCTGCCGCGAATTTTCGGCAAAAAGACAGTGGCCATCCTCCCGGCGAGGGAGCTAACCTAATCGTTCCTTCACCGACGACGGGGCTTCTTTTCATCACATCCACGATCTCGAATAATCTTTTCGTTCTAAATCCCATGAATCAAACGGTTGAGGCCATGCTCGATCTTTCGGAAATTTCTCCTACGGGAGGAATGCGCGGGTTGGCGATCGACAACAATGAAATCGCCTATCTGGTTTCACGAAGTCTTGGAGGCATTTTGGTTTTGGATGTCTCCAACGTGGTTGACGACGGCATTGAGTTTAACGTGGTCGATGCACGGTTTATCGATCTCATTCCTACGGGGAGGCAGCCGGAAGGGGTGGCTCTGACAACCGATCAAAAAAGACTTTTTGTCTCCGATCTTGGAGAAAACAAAGTGACGATTATTGATACCGCGTCGAGACGAATATTGGATCATGTGACCGTGAGCGGACGTTCCCCCGGCGAAATAATCCTTGATTCGGCGCGCGGGGTTTTTTACGTTCTTAATTTTCTTTCCAACAGTATTGACGTATTGGACGAAACTACCGGCGCCCTTCTGGAGACGATTAAATGACTCGATGGCTTATTTTCATTTTTCTTTTGATCGCGGGGTGGGGTTGCGGAGGAGGGAGCGGAAGCGGATTTCTAATTTTTCAACGGCCAATCGCCGTGCGCGCTTCTTCGACAGATATCAAATATGACGGAAGAAGCTCGCGATTCATGTATGTGGCGAATCAGCGAGGGGGGAGCATTGCGGTCGTAGATCAAGAGACCGAAAACTTTGTGGATACTGACGGTGGAGATGAGTGGCACGACAGTTTTATCGCTGTCGGAGGTGAACCCTCGGCCCTTGCGGTCGTCGAAGGAAGTAACCCTCGAATTTACGTCGTCGATGAACTCGGAAGAAAGCTCTTGGCTTTCGATGCTTTGCCTCCGACCGATCCAACGTACAATGTTGTAAAGTATCGCCCAGTTTCGTTGGGAGGGGCAAAGGAGGCTCGTATTTCCCTTCCGATTTTTCGTGACCAAGGGAGACATTCGTCACCGGTGATGATGAATCTCTCGGCCGATCCGACGAAGGCATCCACAGAGCAATGGAAGGTCGCGTTTGACGGCTCCAAATATATTGTGACCGGATCGAAGTCGGGCGAACAAAAGGGCCGTGCCAGTGAAGGATCGACATACAAGACGGACGATGGGGCGGTTTCATTTAAGGTCGTCTCCGGGGCGGAACCTACTGATCAAGATGACATTTTTCGATTTGCCGTCTCGATTGCGAATCCTTTGGCGCTAACTGGGCGTCCGGTGGATCTTCTGACCACGGATAAAAAATTAATCATCGTGACGGAAGATCCTTCCGAGGTGCTGGTCTTTAATTTGGATACGCTCGTCATCGACTCGACGATCACATTGGATGATGGCTCCGGCAAAGCGGCTCAAATCGGTCCTGGGGCGATTAACGGCGATCATCTCTATGTCCCCAACCGCGCTTCGAGCAATGTTTTCGATGTCGATCTCAATGCGCTCACCGCTTCGGTCATTGCAACTGGAGTGGAGGCGCGCGCCGCTGGGTTTGATTCAGCCCATGGTCTGCTCTATCTCATCCCGGATAAATCCAGAGAAATCATTCCCTGGGAAATTGCGGGCGGAAAAGCTCTTGCCAAGATTCGTCTTGCCGACTTCGGAATGTCGTTCCAGCCTTATAAGAGCAATGGAATATTGTACGCGGCGATTGGTACGTCGGCGGGAAGTTTGGAGATTATCGATCTATCCAAGCGAAAGAGAATCGACACACAGATTACGGGCCAACAACCGGAATCCCAAGCCATCGGCATTGATTTTGAAGATCAGGGTCCTCCTTCGGCGCCGGAATTGATTTCCGTCAACTTGGTCGACGGAAGGGCCAAGACGGAACGATGGCAGCTGACATTTGACGTAGATAACTACATTGTGAGTGGTTCGATTTCGGGAATTCAAACGGGCAGGGCATTTGAGGGTACGCCATACACCAGTGATGACGGCTCGATGTCGCTGACGGTCCGAGGGTCGAGAGGTGAACCGACGACAAAGGGAGACTACTTCACGTTTCTGGCGGTGGACGGTATTAATTCTCTCCGACCGGCAAGTGACAAGCTAGCTACCTCACTCGTGATTCTCAATCGGCCAAATGATGAGACCTTGACAGCCTACGTAACTGAAAAGGGCACAGGTGACCTCTCCTCTTTCAATTTAACGACGCTTGAATATCGAAGATCCATTCGATAATGAATTTCGCGATCAACATATCGTCACATATGCTCACTACACTACATTAGATTTTGCTTTCGATCTTTCTTCGACTTTGATAATTCTTTTCTGTGCACCTCAAGAAGTTGGAAATAGCTGGTTTTAAATCCTTTCTCGAACGAGCCTCTTTTCAATTTAACACTCCTGTGACCGGCGTCGTCGGACCCAATGGTTGCGGAAAAAGCAATATTGTCGATGCCATAAAGTGGGTAACCGGAGAACTTAGTTTCAAAGAGCTCCGTGGGCGCTCCATGGAAGATTTGATTTTTGCAGGCAGCGAGCAACGCCCCCCCACAGGGATGGCGGAAGTCTCTCTACTCCTCGACAACTCCGACCACTTGGCGCCGACCGAATACAATGAGTTTTCTGAAATTTCAGTTCTTCGCCGTATCTTTCGCGACGGTTCGAGCGAGTTTTTCATCAATAAGATTCCCTGTCGCCTGCATGACATTATCGATCTCTTCTTAGACACCGGCATTGGCCGATCTTCCTATTCCATCATCGAGCAGGGTCGAGTCGGCATGATCGTTTCGAGCAAGCCGGAAGATCGCCGACTCATCATTGAAGAGGCAGCTGGAATTACAAAGTACAAGCATCGGAAGCAGGCGGCGCAACGAAAAATGGAATACACACGGCAAAACCTTCTGCGTGTGAGCGATGTTTTGGTGGAGCTTAAGCGCCAAGTCGGATCGCTGGAACGAGCGGCGCGAAAAGCGGAAAAGTTTCGTGAAATTCGGGATCAGGCACGGACCATTGATCTCGCTCTTTCCGCCCGGGATTTTCTGGGAATTCAGCAGAAGATCTCCGAGCTTCTTCGGAGCGAAAGAGAGCTTCAAGACCAGGTCACGTCGAATCAAACCGAAATTCGTGGGGCTGAAGCTTCTTTGGAGCGGCAACGCCTAGAACTGTTAGATGAATCCAAAACTCTCGAAGAATCACAGGCCAATCTATTCCGCCGCGCCTCAGCGATTTCTCAATTTGAAACACAGGTAGCCGAAGCGGCGCGCGAGGCCGAACGTCTGGTGGAAATGGCGGCCGGTGAGCGCCAGCGTTCTGAACTTCTTCGCCATGAGGTTTCACAGGCGGATCAAGATCTCACCTCTCTTCGCGACGTAGTCGCAGCCTTGGAAGAGGAGCGAGTCAAAATTGAAGGGGAATTGACCCGAGCCCAAATGGAGGAGAGTCAATTCACGGCGCGTTTGGAGACGATGGAAGGGGAGCTCGAAGAATCGAAAAATCTTCTGCTATTAAAAGTTTCCGACTTGGCTGCATCTCGGAATGACTGCACAACGGCGAAGGAGCGGCTGGCTGAACTCGATCGCCAAAAAGAAGTTCGTAGCAAGGAATTCGAACGGACAGAAACGGAGCTAAGCGCGCTCGAAAAGTCATACCAGGCGCGCCAGAAAGAATTGGGAGCGGTGGTTCAGCTTAGATTTGGCTTCGAACAGGAACGGGAGAAGAAAAAGTTTCGCCTCGAGGAGTTACGTGCCGAGCGAGTTCGGCTGGAAGAAGAGCGTTTGACGCTCTCGCGAAAAATCGAAGGAGAAAAATCCCGCCTTCACACGCTGGAAGAATTTGAACGAACCTATCAGGGGTACCGTGAGGGAGTTCGGGCGGTCATGGAACGTCGATCGGGAAGCGGCCCAAAAATCAAGGGCCTTTTGGGCGAAATGGTGAAACCGAAACGGGGCTATGAACGAGCGTTGCAAGCAGCACTGGCGGAAAAAATTGAATGCCTCGTCGTAGAGCATCCAAGGGAGGCGGTGGCGGCCATCTCCTTTCTTCGTGAGGAAAAGAAGGGAAGGGGAGTCTTTCTTCCGCGGTACCTTCGGAGCTCAGCCGGACGGCGAAAGACGCCCAAAGCGGATGGAATTCTGGGTTCCATTCTCGACTTTGTTTCCCTGGATGAAAGTTGCAGGGCCAGTGTGGAAACCCTTTTGAACGATGTTCTTCTCGTTGAAAACCTCTCGCGCGCTACAGCTCTCTGGGAAGAGGGGATCGAATTTACGTTTGTTACGCTTGACGGGGATCTGGTCAGCCGAGAAGGAATTGTGGTGGGAGGATCCTGGGAGCAAGAGCGAGGTGTGCTGGAAGTTCACCGGGAGAGTGAAGAGCTTCGGGAGATGGTTCAGAACCGAAATGTCGCTCTGGAGAACATTGAAAGGCGTTTGAAGGAAACTGGGCGTGAAGCGGTAGCTACAGAGTTGGAACTGACCGAAGTGGCCGAAGCCCTTGATCGAGAATCGCGTAAAGCGGTAGATCACGAAAAAGATTTTGAGCGATTGGAAGAGGCCCTTCGTCGGTGCCGCCAAAGCCTCGATGTGATTGAGCAAGAGCGATTGCGAGTGACCCACGATCGAAAAGTCGTCGAAGAGATGTTGTTCACGGCGACACAGAAAATGGAGGCGGCCGAAACCACTCGTTTGGAACTGGAAAATAAAATCAATGGAGCCAGCGAGAAAGTCGCGACTATGCGTGTGGAGATGAAGTCACACGCGGAATCACTCACCGCACAGCAAGTTCGCAAGGCTTCCGTCACGGAACGAATCGACGCGCATATTCGCGAGCGAGATCTCGCTACATACCGGCGCGATCGAGGGGCGGAGGAAATTGAGCAGCTTAAGGCGACTGTGCTTACGCATGAGCAGGAAGCCGAGGAACGACGAACGAAAGAAAAGGAACTAGCGCGGCTTCGAGACCAAGCCGTCCTGGATCATGATGCGGCTCGCGAGAAAAACAGCGCTTTTCGTACCGAACATGAGGCCAGGCAACAGCAGATTCTGGAGAGAGAAGGGGAACTCAAGGTGGCTCGCGAAGGAGTGGCTCAGGCGAGTGATGAACTTAATCGGGTTCGTCTCGTATCGGGCGAGGAGCGGATGCGAAGCGATCATCTTTCGACGCAAATCCAAGAACGATACGGCGTGGTTCTTACCGATTTGGTCGGAGGGACGGAATTTGCGTTGATTCCTGAGGACCAGGTGGAGGCGGAGCGGAGCACGCTAGAAGCCCTCCGGTCAAAAATGGCTTCGATTGGAGATGTAAATTTAGCCGCGATCGAGGAAGTGCGTGAACTCAAGGAACGGGAGCTATTTCTCTCCACGCAGAAAGAGGACCTGGAAAAGACTCTCGATTCACTTGATTCGGCGATCAAGAAAATCAATGTGACAACCAAAGAGAGGTTTATTGAGACGTTCGAGGCGGTGGATGCAAAATTTCAAAACGTCTTTCCCCGCCTCTTCCGAGGAGGGAAGGCGAAATTAATGCTTACCGATCCGGATAATCTTCTCGAAACGGGCGTCGACATCGCGGCACAGCCTCCCGGGAAACGGCTTCAAAATATGAATCTCCTTTCGGGGGGAGAGAAAGCGCTTACGGCCATCGCGCTCATTTTCGCGATTTTCCAACATAAAGCGCCTCCGTTTTGTCTGTTGGACGAGGTTGACGCGCCTTTGGACGATGCGAACGTTCATCGTTTCCTCGCTCTGGTGCGTGAGATGTCGGCAACCACCCAATTTGTCCTGATCACTCATAATAAGGCTTCGATGGAGGTCGCGGACAATTTGTACGGGGTTACGATGGAAGAGCCGGGGGTTTCCAGGACGGTTTCCGTTCGAATTCATCAGAAGGCCGCCGTTGGGTCCAGGCCCGAGAAGAGCACCGGGCAGGCCGTCGCCTAAGGAGAGTTTTCGTTGACATAAACCCGGGCCCCTCTTATTTGGGGCCCCTACGTGAAAGGAAGAAACCCTATGGAGTTAGTTCGCGAAAAGATTCGAAAAGTTCCTGATTTTCCAAAGAAGGGGATCCTTTTTTACGATCTCACCCCTGTGATGCGAGATCCGATTACTTTTGCTCATATTTTGGAGTCATTGGCGGAACCATTTGAGCGGAAAAAAGTGGAATTGGTTTGCTCGATGGAATCCCGCGGATTTATTTTTGGCTCGGCACTGGCGAGCGACTTAGGCGCGGGATTTATTCCGGTGCGCAAACCGGGAAAACTTCCCTCGAAAACAATCAAGGAAGAATACAATCTCGAATATGGAACGGATGCTCTTGAGATTCATCACGACGCCATCAAGAAAGGACAACGAGTATTGATGATCGACGATGTTCTCGCGACGGGTGGCACGGCGGAAGCGACGCTTCGATTGCTTCGCCGAGCGGGAGCCGATGTGATCGGTGCGGCGTTCGTTTTGGAAATTGCGGCGCTGGAGGGTCGAAAGAGGTTGGATGTCGAATCCCACGTGCTGATTTCAGTTTGATCGCCCTCGTAGTTCAATGGATAGAACGAGGGATTCCTAATCCCTAAATCGAGGTTCGATTCCTCGCGGGGGCACCACCGTAATCTGAATACGGTATTCGGAATACGGAATTCTGTATTCAGGATTCTCAACGCGAGCGCAGCGGATCGCCTGGCGAGTGCGAAACCCCTCGATTCCTCGCGGGATCACCACTCAGATAATTCGCGTTTCTCAAATTTCAGTTTTACATCTTTTAAGCACCACGATGGTTTTTGAAGGTTCCGATTTTCATTTAAGTGGTGGCAGCGAACGATCGACTAACGTCATTCCGTCCATTGGGCTAACCTGTATCCAAAGAAGTAAGGAACGTAAACCGACTTCGTGCCCTTTCGTAGAGGGTAGGGAGAAATTTCGGAAGCTACAGACAAGACATGTATCAATCCCTGGTCTTCCGTCAGTTTCACGATCTCATCCTCGATTGCTCTACGTACGAGAGACTCAGAAGAATCGAGGGTTTCCATCTTGCTACGTAAGATTTGAATGTCATGAAGGGATGACTCCTGTGTCGTCAGGTAATTCGTCAATTCCTTTCGTACAACGATTTCGAATGCTTCCGACGTCTCTCGACACACGTTTGGAAAAAAATCCGAAAGCAAGGGAAAATCAATCGTGACACCTGAGGATGCAAATTCGTTCTGCATCTTAGCCTTTAAATCAGTGCGGCACTTTGCAGCGTCTTGCCACTCGATGGACGTGTGCCACAGGGGTTCCGTCCGGACATAGGCCGGGGAAAGAAGTAAGGTGGAAATGAGTACGTACGAAATTCGCATAAAGAGTCTCCCTTAAAAAGTTTTGCAGGCTTATGACACAAGGCATTATATTTGTCAATGCCTTTATTGATGAAAGTACCCCATCAGAATTGAGGTAAAAGAAGTCTCGTGACAGCCGCGAGG
>CAYNHQ010000014.1:0-17033 GCA_964397255.1 uncultured bacterium | reverse complement strand
ATCCAGAAAAAAAATAGCGGAAATTAAGTCATTACTGAAAGCGAACTTCAGAAGCTCGCCAAAGTTCAGGACGGCTTTACGGCGAATTCATTTATTGCATGTAAGAGCTCGGTTTCCGATTTGAAAACGGCGGGTGGAATTCCGATCGCCTATTCTTCGGATTCGTCGTCAACCATTCGGCGAGGCGTGACGATTCGAACGATCACATCCACGACAAAGGGGATCGAAATTCCGGCGCAAACTAGCGTTACGAAACAGGATCGCCCCCCAGATCGTCGCTTCATTGCTAAACTATCCTTTACACGCGTGGTCACGCGCATCTCTTATCGAACCAAAAATGTTGACGAAATGTACGATGTAACCTATCGCGTACGAATGGGAGAAGACAGCGTATTCAATGACGTAGATCCAGACAAGATGGCAGAGGACAAGGAAGGACCCTTTGTTTCCTTTCGTTTGCTGGCCGACCCGAAGACGATAACGATCGGCCTCCATCCCGAATATTTAACGTCTTTCACCCGGCCCCTAGTAGGGAATTTATCTTTGCACGACAGAATGACTCCGTCCAATGCACTTATTTTAGTGACAACAAAGGATTCAAATCTGAAAAAAGAGTTTTTTATTCCACCGGACATGAAATTTCCGACCCCTCCAATCCTCGTATTGCCTGCGGAAGACGATCTAGTCATTTCAAGGCATAAATCGGGCGATGCGAAAATCACCGGCAAAATAAATAAAATCGAAATGGGGGCGGTCAAAGGGATCTCCCCATTTACTTCAGCGTCCTGCTATTTGGTCTTCACCCGCCCTGAATATTTAGGGAAGGCGGAGCTTGAGGTGACGGTAGACGGGGAAAACCTAAAATTGACCGAAAAAGGTTTGCAAGCCCTGAAAAAGGAAGCCGATGATCCCCATACTCGAGTCAGCACTGAATGTCGCGGTGTGATGAAGAAACCGCAACTTCGTACAGAAGGAAATGTCCTTCTCGAGTACGAAGCGACATCCCGTTTCGAAGACAATAGTAGGCTCAATACGGTGATCGAAACGGTGAACTAAAGACATCCTCACATCCTCAGACACATCCTCAGGCACGTATGTAGGCACGTACGATACATCTTGCGTACCTTTTGGTACCACCCCCGTAGACCACCAACAGAAAAAACAAAATTATTTCAATCGGATTTGATCCATCCGACGTGGCGACCGGCGCTTCCTCCGCGTTGGTCAGCGCGATTCGTTCGTCATCGAACGGCCTGCCGGACGTCTTGTACTCCAGCCTGTTTCAGGATGTAAAGAATCTCACGATCGCTGCCGATATTCCTTTTCATCAGGGTACCGAAGTCGTGCTTCTCACTTTTTCCGAAAGCCTGGAACCGCTGGCCCCCGTGTTTTTGAATCCGGCAGATTCCAAATCTGGGTTTCGTGCGGTTGTGCCGGTTGGGATTTTTTACAGCTCTTTGTCGGCCCGTGGGATTGACGTCATATTATCCCTTCGATGGTTCTCCCGCGGACATGTCTGGCCTTGGACATGACGCCTTCTTTCCGGCCAATACCCCGTTGAACTCACCAACGGTCGTGACGGGCATGATTCAACAGGCGTATCAGCTCGACGGCGCGGGGGATTACATCGCATGTCCGGCCGGTGTTTTCGACGATGGAAGCGGTGTGCCGACCAACGATTTTACATTTGCAACCTGGGTCTATTGGAACGGTGGCCACCGCTTCTACGGGGCGCTACATGTACCTTTCGCCCGCTACTGGGAGCGGCACGCCAAATTTCTCCATGACCATCGCAGGGTATAGTAACAGCCAAAATCTTATGGACCCCAACCCGTTGCCGGTCGGCAGCTGGACGCACATCGCTGTGACGATGTCGGCCAATGTCGGAACTCTCTATGTGAACGGCGTCTCTGTGGCGTCCAGCACATTCACACTGAAACGCTCGGATCTAAGTCTTTCCGCCTATTGGCTTGGCAAAAGTGCATACGTGAGCCCAGACCCCAACTTGAACGGAGTCTTGGATGAAGTCTACGTTTATAACCGAGCGCTATCCGGCGCGGAAATCGCAGCCCTCTTCGCGAAGCGATAGTGAACTAAAGATTGAAATCGCCCTACCGTGACTCGGCAAGTTGCCTGAGAAGTTTCGGTGTCAAATGGTAGACCAGCTGGCCCAGGCCGGGCTTGGGAACACCGTCCATATCAATTCGGCAAATTCCGCCCTTTCGAAATTCCAGGGGAAAAGGCATGCGTGTATGCATCAAGAGCTCTGCGGCAAGCATACTGAGATCAGGTTCATGGCCCACTAGAAGTGCGCGCTTCGAGTTCACCGGGATTTCCT
The DNA here is from genome assembly GCA_964397255.1 of uncultured bacterium. Classification (GTDB taxonomy): domain Bacteria; phylum Bdellovibrionota_G; class JALEGL01; order JALEGL01; family DATDPG01; genus CAYNHQ01. The sequence continues at coordinate 14,695 of CAYNHQ010000014.1, read as the reverse complement.
TTAGAACGGCCGCTGTAGTAGCTCCCGAGGCGAGCGATTCAGTGGTTCGGAGGGGAGTTTTATAGCGAAGGGTCTTGCGAACGATTTCCGCGGTTTCTTTCGCCCGTGTAAGTGGGCTCGTGAGAATGACATCAAAACGAAAATGGGCTGCGCGCATACCACAGGCCGCACGTTCCATTTTTCTCTTTCCTGAAGAAGTCAGAGGCCGAAGACGATCATCTGGATACTTTTTCGAATCTCTCTCTCCAGCAATGGCGTGTCGAAGAAGGTAAATTTCCATGGCTATACGGCCGCCTGGGGTTGTTCTGTAATAGGTGTTTCCACGGGACGGATCTGCTTCTTCTGAATCAACGTCTGAATTTCTTTTCGAATTCTATTTTGGATGGAATCCACACTTTTTGTGGCATCCACCGTGACGAAACCAAACTCTTTTGAGAGTTTGTTGTACTCCCGAATTAAACGAGACTGGTACTTTCGAAACGATTCATAAAGATCGGTTTCCAAGTGCATATCCATTCCTGCTTCCCAAAAGTCGATTTTCTGACCTCTGCCGAAAACACGGGTAATCAGCGACTCCACATCCGTCTTCATATAGACCGTCAGATCGGGAACGATGGCGAATCCGAACATATCGCGGACCCATTTCGGATTGGCGCCTCGGACAATCGCTCGAGCAAACGCCGTATAAACATACCTGTCAGCCAACACGACAAATCCCGATCGGAGAGCCGGAATCACTACTTTTTCCAATCGGTCCGCAAAATCTGTTGCGTAGAGAAGACTGAACGTAAGGGAATTGAGCGAATTCCCAGCTTTGGCGGCACCGATAGTATCGGCCATCAGTTCGGATCGAGTCCAACCGGTTTCAATGACGCCATAACCTTGGACTTCCAGCCAGGCTTTGAGCTGGGCGACCTGTGTCGATCGACCCACACCGTCGGTTCCTTCAATCGTGATCAGCGTTCCACTTAAGTCATCAAGCGCCTGATAGGGAAGGCCATGTCCATACCAACGTTTGGTCATCTCGCCTCCGCATTTTTTCGACCATCAAATAGTTTCGCGGCTGAATCTCTGACATGATGCTGCTGTGAATCGATGCTCTTCGTGGCGTCGATCACCGAGAATCCAAACTCGCCAGCCATCTTGTCATATTCACCCACGACGCGGCCTTGAAATTTCCGAAAACTTTCGACCGGTTCGGTGTGAAGGCCCAAATCCATACCCGCCTCATAGAATTTTATTTTTGCTCGCGCGCTTAAGAGCCGGCTGACAGCCGTGTTAATCGGAACGGAAAAATAAATCGCCAGGTCGGGTTTGGGGGCGAAAGCGTAAAGATCTCGGACCCACCTGGGATCTACCCCCCGAGCGACATCTCGAGCAAAGGCAGTATAAATGTAGCGATCAGCGAGAACCGTCATTCCGGCCTTTAGGTAGGGAATAATATGATACGTGAGGCGATCGGCGAAATCGGTTGCGTGAATGATGCTAAATGTGGTGGGTGTCAGGAGATTCTTTTTCTTCCCCCGTCGCGTCGCTTGTCGAACAAGGTCCGAAGAGTTCCACTCCGTAAAGAAAACAGGATGCCCCCGCGACTCAAGCCATTTTTGAAGAAGCTTGATTTGAGTGCTTTTTCCAGACCCATCGATCCCCTCTACGACGATCAACTTTCCTTTTCGTCGGACTTTGCGAGGGGAGCGTTTGGCTTCGGTCTTGGCGGTTCGAACAGTAGACGACGAAGCCGTACCCCCCGATGCGGCTAAGGCAAGTACTTCCACGGCGCGGTAACCTAAGCGGCCACAGCACCCAACGTCAAGGTGCGGGATGTTAATTCATTGTAAAGAAAAATAACGCGCTATGTTATATTCTCAAGACTTCAAGCCTTCTTCTTTAATTGCTTCTAGACGAAGAATCGCTGCCTCCTTATGTTCGTCGCGAATTTCATCGATGGCTCGATTTAAGGCCTCCCTCCGCTTTAATTCCACCGAACGCAGTGATTCCAGTGTTTGGTTCATATCATTTACAAAATCCCTCATGAAGGAGTCCTCTCTACGGATGATGATGGCTTCTGGAACAATGCCATCCCTGAGTTGTCGGAGTCGCAAACTTGTTGCGTAAAGGGGTCCGGCGATACGGTGACTAAATAGCAGAGAAAAGAGATACACGGCCACGCTCTCCACCGTTATAAAAAAGATAGATACCTTGAGCCATAAATGGCTGACCTCCGCCATGTAGTCGTCCACGACCACCTGATCAGGGAGCCATTGTGCAAAGTCCGAAAAGGCCAGCCAGGAATACATATAAAAGAGAAAGAGGATCACCAACGAGTTAAAAAGGCCGATGGAAACCGTTAAAACGCCAATGCGTGTCTGTAAACCCGGTTGAAGGAAGGGATAGCGATACCACTTTCTTCGATTTAGCTTCTTCCAAAAACCCCATTCGTGGCGTTCTTTCGTATTTGCTTCGGCGGCCATCTCAGGAATAATCTTGGGGAACTGAATGCGGGTCAAGAATTCGTTTTCCATCGAGGGAGTTTTTTTTATCTTTGTATTTACTCCTTTCGTAATTTTTTTGACCTACAGGTCTTTTGCTGCCCTCATTAAGGATGATGCTCAGGCGTTAACTTATTATGAGAGGGCTCAGACACTTATACAGCAAGGTCACGTTGCCGAGGCACAACACAATCTTTATCTGGGAATATTTAAGGCTGAAACGATACAGCCGCTGCTTTATCGATCTTTGGCCCACCTTTATTTTAAATCTCATCGGTACTTTCGTGCTGCGGTCTGGTACGACTTAACGCTGAAAACCGACGCACGTTACGAACCCTCGGTACTCGGCAACCTCGCCATATGTTATGCAGAAATAGGGAAGACAAGACTCGCATTAGAGACGCTACGACGCTTTGCACGCAAATACCCTCATTATGTCAGGGCCGAAACGAGGGAGTTGCTTCCGATTTTGGAACGCCGAGCCAGTCAAAGTGCCTTTCCCGCGAATGCGAACGCCCGATTGGTTTTCCAATTAGATGTTCCGTCCAGCGCTAAACGGCCGCTAATGGTAGGTGGGAACTGGCTATCTGGAGGAAGGCAAAATGATGTGTATGGATATCAGTTTCGTCCGCTTCACCAGATGTCGAAAGACACATTCGATATTAAGCTACAGCTCCTTCCATTTCCTGACCTACCTTATCGGGCTGTAATTAAAGACTCCCTTGGTGTGCCTCTGTTCCATGGGGTATTCGATTTCTCGGAGGTCAAAGGCAATTTCCAAACCTTACGACTTGACTGGAGCAATTTACCCAATGGCGATGTCGGAAGATATATTTCGAGACTCTCGCGTAGAGCAAAAGAGAGTCTGCATCCAAAGAAACATATTTTTATATTCTGGATTGACGGCGGGTCCTGGTGGTTTATTCGCTCCGAAGTGGAAAGAGGTCTTCTTCCGAACTTTGCAGACCTCATTCACAACGGAGCCTACGCGGAAATGATGTCCACTCCTCCTTTTACCGCCATCGCCATTAAACGATTGACGACGCTGGACACCGGTCCCCCCTCGTTCCTGGATTTGGCACTTCTTGAGCTGAAGGGTTTGCAATTCGTCGATCGCTTCATTCCCAAATTCATCTCAGCTCGGAAGATGCTTGGCACAGCGCTCAGAAAGCGGAATCTGACATTCGTCGACTTGACGTTCAACGACCCATACATCGAAGATCCTGACGACGTTTCTTCTGAATATGGATTTAAACAGGACGATCATATCAAATATCAATTTGATCCGCTTCATGTGACGCTGGATTCGAATAGCATCTCACGAAAGTTTGTCTCTGCAGCGACATTGGACGGACTATTTGGGAATGAGAATCTATATGGGAAATGGATGCTTTCCAATCAGTGGGACGATGCGGAAAAAAAGCTTCAGACCGCACTGAACATATTGGTCGCAAACAATAGTCCGGAAATCATCCTTTTTCGCCTTCCCAATTCGGACATTCTTTCGCATTATTTTTTCGAAAATAGTGCAAAACCGAGTAACGGAAATCTATTCTTAGAACTGTTTTATCAATACCTTGACGAATCCATCGGGAGAATTCGACAGCGTCTGGGAAAAGAGGACACGCTATTTGTAATTTCGGATCATGGCATTCTCAGTCATACACAGCATCATCGAAGTGCGCTTTTTCTGGCGGATGGCCCCTTGTTTTCCGGCGGGGTGGAATACGATTCCTTTCCCATTCAGTTCTTTCCGAAATTGCTTTTTAAAGTGGCCACGGAATCCAAAGTTCCTACAGAATTACGACCCAGAAAGTGAGATATTATCGATGCATAATGTCGATGATGAATATAATGACTTCCACCAAAATCAGAACGAGAATGGAAACATCTACAACTTCTCGTCGACGTGATTGCGATAAATCCACCAGGACTTCGAGGGTGTCTTGAACCATTCGCAATTTGTATTCAAGTACTCGATAACGCTCTCGCAGCTCAAACATGTCCACCATGCTACGGTGAAGATTTTCAAGAGTGGGACTCTCCCAAGTGGGTTCAGGACTATCTAGGAGATAGGTGGATCCGATGACCTTTTGCTTCGTGTTGAGACAAAAGCCGATGAACTTAGCCAGATCCTTTTCTCTGCGATTCATTTTCCCCTTTAGCTCCAGGGATTCAGAAATGGTGCCCGATTGCTGAAGAGTTTTGTCCACAACGGTTTCGAAATAATCGAGGGCCGTAGATTGCGCTAATACGAGAGCTATAATTGAAATATTCTCGGGCGAGATCTTTTTGACAATGACATTACGAAAATCGACTTCTTGCTTTTCTCCCCGGTCCAGCAAAAATTCCTCGCTGGTAACGATGTTATCCTTGGGAGAAACGAACCCCCGAAGTGTTGCTAGAACGGACTCCTCTCGCTGCGCTTCCATGTCAAAAAAAACCACAGAACCGAAATTATAAATAATAAAAAATCGATCCTCCTCGAGTCTGTAAACCAGCTCCGTCCCGGAGGCGCGAAAAGGCTTTTCAGAGAAGAGGGGGAGGATGGAAGTGAGCTTTAACCCTTCTGTTAAATGATAGGCCCGAAAAACCTTTGTGGTAGCCGTTGTTGAGATCATTTGATCTGCCGGTGCGATACGTTATCGTCTTTGGCGATGTTTGGCCCGAAGAAAACGAAAAGGCGAGGTCTTCATTTCCTGGCCCTCGTCTTGTTTGGTTTTTTTGTTTTTCTAGCTGTGTACGCCATTTACGCGGGCAAATTAGTGACCGAACGCATGAGCGAACTGAAATGGGATCTTCCGTCCCGCGTTTATTCCGCTCCGATCATTCTTTATCCTGGCGCTACGATGGTGGAATCCGACCTGAAGGAATACTTTTCTCAATTAGGATATCGCGAGGCGAAAGGCGGAAGTATTCAAGTAGGACAGTGGCGACGCAAGGGAAGGGGATACGAATGGAGGACTCGGCCTTTTCAGGACGTAATCGGAAAGCATGCTTCGACAAGAATTGAAGTCGCTTTTACAGGAAGGCAACTGGACTTGGTTCATTCAGATTCCGGGGCGGGCGAAGATTCAACTGTGACGCTTGAACCCCGACTCATTGGTGAGATCTATCCTTCCAAGCGCGAAGATCGAACGATCGTCCGGCTCAAAGATGTGCCAGAAACCCTTCGACAAGCGATCTTGGTGATGGAAGACCAGCATTTTTATTCTCATTTTGGAATCAGCTTTCGCGGGATGGCCCGCGCCTTTTTTCGGAATATTCGAGGAGGCAAGGTGACCGAAGGGGGGAGTACGCTGACCCAACAATTGATGAAGAACTTCTTTCTTTCCCCCGATAGAACATTCCGTCGAAAAATTCGGGAGCTCGTAATGACGCTGGTGACCGAGCGACTCTATTCCAAGGATGAAATCTTCGAGGCCTATATTAATGAAATCTATTTGGGCCAGCGAAAGTCGACATCCATCCATGGTTTTGGTGAAGCGGCTCAATTTTATTTCTCAAAAGAGATCGGGACGTTGACGCTGGGTGAACAAGCCATCCTGGCTTCCTTGATTCGTTCGCCCGGGAAGTTTTCTCCGTATGAGCATCCGGATGAGGCGAAGAAACAACGAAGACTTGTTTTGCAGAGACTTCTTGAGGCAAAAATTATTAATGAAAATCAATTTAGCCTTGCGGATCGCGAACCGATCGAACCGAGAGGGAAGGGATCCAGCGAGAACATTGCTCCCTTTTATGTTGACTTTGTGAAGAGTGAGATTTCCGAACAATTCTCCCAGGCCTCCCTTGAAAAAGACGGTTATGAAATACACACGACATTGGATCCATTTCTTCAGGAAGAAGCCCTTCGCGCGGTAAATGAGGGTCTCAAAGCGATCGCGACGTATCCCAAATTGAAAAAAACCCAGCCTCTCGAGGCGGCACTCATTGCCGTTGTGCCCCAAACGGGTGCGGTTAAAGCAATGGTGGGAGGGAGGGAATATGCGAGTTCGCAATTCAATCGTGCGGTGCAGGCCCGACGGCAAATTGGTTCCTCCGTCAAGCCTTTCGTTGCGGCGGTAGCTCTTTCACCTTTATCTGAGAAGGATCTGCCCGTGGCGATACCCAGTACCCTATTGGAAGATCGGCCCAGCACATTTGCCTTTTCAGGACGGGACTGGTCGCCGAAAAATTATGAGGACACTTATTTCGGCGAAACGACCCTTCGGGGCGCCATAGAATTCTCTCTCAATGTCGCCACAGTCAATTTGGCAGCAAAGGTGGGACTCACACGAATCAGCCAGTCTCTTGAAGAGTTTGGTTTTAAGAGCTTTTCCGCCGTACCGGCCGTGGTTCTTGGGGCACTAGAGGCGTCACCCATCGAGCTGGCACGCGCCTACACGGTTTTTGCAAACGGGGGAATTCGGACAGAGCCTCATGGAATTGTTTCGGTCATCAATTCGAATGGCGAAAGGTTGGAACAGCGTTCGATGGAGGTCAAAACCGTCATTGATCCCCGAGTCGCTTTTCTTGTCACGCATATTCTAAAAGGGGTGATCGAAAGAGGAACGGCACGAAGTGTGGGAAAATTGGGAATCATCGGGGCGTTGGCAGGAAAAACAGGAACGACGCAGGACAACCGCGATTCCTGGTTTGTCGGTTATAGCCCAAATCTTTTGACGGTGGTGTGGCTGGGCTTCGATCAGGAAAGCACCACGGGGCTGACGGGTGCTTCCGGTGCGCTTCAGGTGTGGATCCGATTTATGCGAGGGGCGCTGGCGCGCCTCCCCTCTGAAGAGTTTGTTTCTCCATCGGGCATTCATTTTGTGGAGGTCGATGCGAAAAAGGGATGTATCGGAGGGGCTGAAAAGTTGAAAGAAGCCTTCTTAGACGGTACTGAGCCGCCGCGATGCCCGTAATTCTACTCCTGCTCCTTCTCTTCATCGGATGTGTGGCGAAAGTACCTCCTCCGGCGGTGGAGCCGACCAAAGTGCCTTTGGAGGAAATGGTTCAGCAGGAAAGCGACCCTCGGCGGGCAGCCTCAATGAAATTTGTGGAGGAGGGCCGAAAAGAGATGGTGCACGAACGCTGGGAGCGGGCTGCACAGCAATTTTCTAGGGGGATCGAAATCGATTCAGCCAATCCGTTTGCTTATTATTATCTGGGTGTCACTCGGTTTAGGGCCAATCGTCATTCCGAAGCCTTTTCCCTTTTCGCGCGCGCGGGCGACTTGTTTGTCAATTTGTCGAACTGGAAAGCAGATGCCATTGCCTACCAAGGTGTGATCTCAGAAAAGCAAACTAAAATAGCCGACGCTGTTCGATGGTATGAATCGGCGCTCAAATTAGACGGATCGAATGCTCGCGCCAGAGAAGGTCTGGCCCGACTCCAGTCCTCGCAAGACCACTGAATGGAACTCTGTTAAAGTCCGGGCAGTATGCCCGAGCAAATTTCATTTTTTGCTCCTCCAAAGAGGCGGGTGCTGACGTTTGACCTTGAAACCCTTCGATCGGCGGGGGAAGTGGGAGGATGGAGCAACATTCGACACATGGGGATGGCCTGTGGGGTGGTCTACGATTCCCTAGATCAGGAATTCCGGACATATCGAGAAGCCGATGTCACAAAGCTCGTAGAAGATCTCAAACGAGCAGATCTCATCGTCGGATTTAATCATATCCGATTCGACTACGAGGTTCTCTCCGGCTATGTCAGCGAGAACTACAATGCCCTTCCCAATTTCGATATTCTGATCGATGTCACGCGACTCCTTAATCATCGACTGAAGCTTCAATCACTGGCGTCGGCGACCCTCGGGGAAGGCAAGAGCGCGGATGGAATGCAGTCGCTGGCTTGGGTGAAGCAGGGTCGGTATGATTTGATTGTAGAATATTGCAAGCAAGACGTGGATGTGACTCGAAGGCTCTTTGAGTACGGCGTGAAAGAGGGCAAGGTTCGATACGAAAATCGCGATGAATTGGTGTGGCTTCCGGTGGAATGGAACGTTGACCGCCTAATTGAAGCGGCGCGAAAACGGAGAACCACGCTATCCACGTGAAACCAGCTCTCTTATTTCTTTTTTTTTCGATTTCAGCGGTTGCCGTGTTTGGGGCGGCCAAAACATCGCTCTCCTTTGATGATTTAATTCGTTCTGAGCGATTGATCGGTGTTCCCCTTGACGCTCTCCGTTACGACGACGCGGGCCGCGGACCCAAGATGTACGCTCAAGGCGAAGGAGGCGATCTTCTGGAGCAGTTCATACGCGTAATTTTTCCCATTTCGGGGAGGGAGAAGAGGACTGCCTTTCTCCCGCTTCCCTATTGGGGCCCCAAGAAACCTCAATATACTGACTTTAAATGGGAAAGATTCAGCTCAAGGCATTTTGATTTTTATACTTATCCGACGGGTGAAATACTTTTACCTGAAGTGGTTCGCTATTTAGAGGAGGATCATGAGTGGAAAAATCGAATTTTCGGTGTGGACAATCGATTCACGAGAAAAATTCCGGTCATTTTCTATCAAACCCGGCGCGATTTTGAGCAGACGCACATCATTCAGGGAGTTATTCCGGAAGGTCTCGGAGGCGTGACGGAATTACTCGCGTGGAAGCGGGTGACATTTCCTTTTGAGGGAGAGCGACAACTCCTTGAGCATGTCGCGCGTCATGAAGGGACGCATATTTATCAAATCGCAAAAGGATCGAGGCGTCTGCCACTGTGGTTCATTGAAGGCTCGGCTGAAACTCTATCAATGAAGTGGGACGCGCAGGCCGAAATGGCGATCCGAGATGCGTTTATTCATGGGTTCTTTTTCCACCTCGACGACCTCTGGCAAATTGAAGGGACCTGGCTCATGTACAAACAGGGCAACTTCATCACCAATCTCATTTGGGATGAGTACGGTGAGGAGGGATATCGAAAAATATTTGAAGGAGCCACAACGAAGAATTTCGAAGATAATATTAAAGATTCGCTTCAGCTCACTCCTGACCAGCTAGACGCGAAAGTATTTGCCGCACTGGCAAAGAAGTACGGGTCCTTCTTAAACACCAAGGATCTTCTAAACACATCTGAAAAAATAGACTCCGAGAAAAGTCTATTGAGCGCCAGAGGCCCTTTTTACCTCTCCGGCGGAGACACAGGTCCGCGAAATGCGCTCTATATTAATTATGTATCCCCGGCGGGAAAGGTCACACGTGAGGAAATTGTGCAGGACCGGCGTTATAAAAATGAGTCCCTCGATTATTTCCGCCGTGGGGCTTCCCTGGACGATTACCGCATCATTTACGCGATTAAACGATCCGCGCGTGATGTCGTCCGAATCGTTCCCTATGAATTCAACTCCAAGAAAAAGAAATTTAAACTTGGTTCTTCCAAGGAATACTCCTGGCCGGAAATTGAGAGCCTCGCGGACCCGGTCCTGGTGGATGAACATCGGTTTGCCTTTGTCGGATATTGCGGAGGATTTTCGAACATTTATCTTTATGACATTTCGACATCGAAATTACTTCCGTTGACGGAGGGAACCGCGCACCACTACTCCGATCTGGATTATTCGGCAGCCCGAAACGAATTGGCATACTCAGAGGAAGACGGTCCCACTCCCGCGCGAACCCAGTACGACCGTAATCTTTACACCCTCCACCTTGGGACCAAGAAAGTAAAGCAGCTCACCGATACTCTGATGATCCATGAAATCCAGCCGCGTTTTTCACCCGACGGGCGTTTTCTCCTCTATGTAGCGGATGAGGAGGGAACCTTCGATCTCTTCCGTTACGATTTTCACACGGAAGATCGAGAGAGAATTACGCGAATGCGGGTGGGGGCTCTTCACCCGCAGTGGTCCGATCAGAATACGATCCTTTTCAATGGGTACGAGAAATTGTTGCCGTCCATTTATCGTTCAAAAATTCCAACGGGTAGGGAGATGCTCGATGTACAACTTCCACAAGGGAGTCCGAATCATGCCCGACTGGAAAAAGATCGCTTTGTCTTGCTCCCGGAGCCCACGGCGACCCCCACGGTGTCGCCTACTCCTTCCTCGGAGACGTTCACAATTGCGGACGAAAAAGCGCACGTGCAATGGAATGGCGAAAGCTATGGTGTAACCGCCGTAGCTCGAAGAGGAGAGGGTCTCATCCTGGTGACTAAGCACGGCGAGTCGGAATCCAAAAAGGTGGAGGTGGACGATCAATCTCACTATTTCTATTTGCATGGGAATGAACTGATATCGCTGGCTTCTACGATGGTTGCGCAAAAAGACGTGGACCTCGCTGTGCGAAAGAAAATAGAGTCTCAGCTGGGGGGAAGAGCATGGATCGACGGTTGGACAAGCCAGAAAAACGATCAAGTGCTGGTATTGGTGAACAACCGGGTTGCGGAAGACCCTGAAAAATACCGCAAGAAGGATGAAGTAGCTGTTCTTCTTTATACCATCGCAAACGGGAAGATCGAGGAACTGCCGGAAGGTCCCCTGGCGAACATTGCCGAGCGCGTGATGTGGATTTCTTTTCTCTCTGATGGGAAAATCTTTTTTGCTTCGGGTGATTCACGGGAGGGCCCGTTTACCCTTTACTGGTTTGACCCACTTACCAAAAAATATGTCGAACTCGATTATCATGTGGAAGCCTTTCGCATTTCAGACGAACAGGATGAATTGGTTTGGAAGAAAGATGGGACTCTCACCCGACAAGGAGTGAAGGAAAGGGACTCCCGGGATATTTCGGGACTTCGCCTGTATGCCTCATCGTTGATCGCGTTTGATTTTTTAAAAGGGGGTGAACTCCGCGTTCTTCTGGCCGATTCCAAGAATTGGAAGGCGTGGCGAATTCCTCCCCGGGCGATTCGAGCGGAAGAAAAGAAGATTCCAGTTTCCAAGGAAATCCGAGGGATGGGAGGGGCGATTGACCGGGAAAGCGGAGATTTTCTCTTGCACCTTCGCACCGATTCCGCGGAAGCTCCGGAAAGCCTAGCCTTATGGAAATGGGGCGATGCCGAGATTCATCCTCTTTCTCTCCCCGGAGTACATTTTGAACGACCCTTGTTTCGTCAGGGTTGGTTGTCGGTTTTGACGTATGAGTCAGGTAGCACAAGGCCCCGAGAGCTCTTTTTTCGAGACGATGCGCGCTCACTGGCCGGCGACTGGCGTTCGGGCGAAAAACTTTCCAGCGGTGAATTCTTGATTGAAACCGATCGGGAATTGTCTCTTTATGATCCGAAGAAGAAAGATGCGACTCTCATTACAGGTGAAGTGGCGGGATACACCGTGACGCCTTCAAAAATTTTCTTTAGCGCGGAAGACGACGGACGATTTCAATTGCAGGAATTCGATCGAGATCGGGAAACGACGCGCCCCCTTACATCCGGCCGAGAATCAGCGATTCAACCTGCTATTGAGGGCGACAATGTGGTTTGGAGCGGACGGACGGACAAGGGATGGGAGTTGCGGCGGATGAAACTCGAAAACTCCAAAGAGATCGAGAATCTCGAACTGCCTGGCTACGATGTGGTTCGGCCTGAACGAGAATCCAATAGCGCGATTGCCCATGCTTACCCTCAACCCGAGCCTCCTCCATATGAGCCCCGTACGAAGAGCGACCCCGAGACTTCCCCGCAGACCATTCGAGGGTCTCCCGCTCGGACACAGTTCCGATTGCAATCCTTAACCGCGGCCGCCGCTTATGACGGAAAAGATATTCGCTACTTTATCAGCGCGTTTGCAGAAAATTTGTTCAGCGACAAAGGCCTATTCATCAATTCCGTGTTTCTCCAGGATTCTCAATACGCTACGATCGGATTCAGCGATTTAACAAACGGAAGAAGTTACTCCTTCTTTTATAACTCAAGGGACAATGTGACGAACCTGGGTGTAGATTTCGCCAAAGATTTTCTTCTGGATCGGTATCGGCAAGTAACTTGGTACAGCGACTTTGAATGGCAGGATTACGGTCTCCCAACCCCCGACACTATTCGGTTTGTAACTCCCGACGTGCAGCTGCGAAGTTTTTATCTTCTCAAAACGGGTGTGGCTTACGGATATGACGTTACTCTCTGGGACCGGCATGGTCCGGTGACGGGAAGCCGCCTTTATCTCAAGGGGGAAGGTGGATTCGATGCCGGTAATGCAAGGCTGGCCAATCTCGACGCCAACCTCGACTATCGTCTCTACAACAGAATTCTTCCCCGATTTGGATTCGCCCATCGATTGGTCGCAGGGACCAGTCAGGGAGATCTCCCCAACGTTTTCTTGATGGGAGGGAACATTTCGTTCCGTGGGGTCGACTTCGATGCTCTCGAAGGACAAAATTACTGGGTCTTCAGTGAAGACATGCGCGTTCCGGTGTTTGATTTCATCGGAGCCAAATTTTTTGACCCGCTCGATCAGGTCCTGGGGTTTTTTACTCGCTACTTTGATGTTCGAGGCGGAATCTACGGCGATGTCGGTTCCGCATGGTACAACGGAGATGCGATCGATGTGCTCTACTCTATCGGTTATTTCGTAAATATCCCGACCATATTTGGACTGGTCTTTCGCTTTAACCAAGGATTCGCCGGCGAGAAGAGTTTTGGGTTCTGGCTTGGGTACGACTGGTGAAACGTCCTGATCATTATTATGCAAAAGCGAAAAAGAGAGGTTTCGCAGCCCGGTCTATTTTCAAACTCGAAGAATTGAATGAGAAATTCCGGCTTATTCGACCCGGCATGCGAGTTTTGGACCTTGGCTCTGCCCCCGGATCATGGCTTCAATATGTGGCTAAGGAAGTAGGGGAGGAGGGGGAAGTCCTGGGAATCGATCTCGACCCCCTTCACATTCCACTGCCACCGCATGCCCATTTCGTCCGAACCGATATCGTACATTGGGATTCTTCTACTCATGCGAGTTTTGATGTTGTCCTTAGCGACATGGCACCCAAGACGACGGGAAACCGGATCGGCGATCACCTAAAATCTATCGGACTTTGCGAGTTTGCCTTAGACGTTGTTTTGCGAGTTTTGCGTCCAAGTGGAGACTTCGTGTGCAAGATGTACCAGGGAGAGGACAGCAAGGCCTTTCTAGAAAAACTGAACTCGCATTTTAAGGACGTAAAATCGCAAAAGCCATCAGCCTCTCGTCGCGAAAGCCGCGAAGTCTTTTTTGTCGCACGCGGCTACCAGCCACTATAAATGCGCAAAACCCCGAAAAGTTCTTTTTGTTGTGGAGCGTAGCGGATGAGAAACCCTTCGGCAGTCGACTTGAACTTTAGTTGCGCTAAATCCGAACTTAAGTTTCCGTAATCAGCTGAGTTCAAGAGAAATGGGGAGAATGGTATGGCATAACTATTTATGATCTAGAGAAAATATAGTTTTTTGGAAAACTGGAGCAGAACTTGCTTACAGCTCCGTACATGAAAAACGTTTCAGTTCTTTTGTTCTTCGTGAATATCTTTACTTTCTCTGCTTGTTCAGACTCTCGGGCCAACCGACTCGTCGATCCTAGTAACGATGGAAGCGAGAAAACGGGATCCCTCCGCGCGAGTTTTTTAGCTCAAACAGATTTGGCTGCTACAGATCAGATCGCGGAGATTTCAGGACTTGACGCCAGTACATTAGAGATCAAGTCAATCACCTACACTCCCGATATTGTTGAACAAGGAGCTGGTGCAGTAGTCGCGGAAGTGTCAATAGGAGTTAATAAAAACTTTAATTCGAATTCAGGTCACCTCCTTTTCCAGGTGAGTGGTATCACGCAAGAGGAGTGTACCTTCCCGGTTCCAGTCTCCCAAGAGGGCAATTATAAGATTCAATGCACTCTCTCTCCTAAGATACTTGCACCTATTGGCCCACGTAGCCTTGTTGTGCAGCTGGTGGGTGTTGATCGTTCAGTCGTCGCATCCGCGAATTCTGACAACGGTTACTCCGTCACCTTTAATCCGGATCTATGTGGAAAACCTGGGGCGATTTGCGTAACAAATGCAGACTCGCTTCCCGGAAGCGATCCCATTCAGGATGCTATTAATGTTGCCAGTGCCGGTGATACCGTCTTTGTGGGCCCAGGAAACTGGGGCCTTACACATCAATTGAATATAAACAAATCAATCAATTTGGTTGGAGATATAGAAGCGAACAAGACTTCGATTTATCCCTTGAACCAGGACATGGGTATCGTCAACGTGACTTCGTCAAATGTTCTGATTGTAAGCGGCACATCAACCGCATCTATTTTTGAGGCATACTTTTCGGTACGGTCAT
>CAYNHQ010000013.1:0-36718 GCA_964397255.1 uncultured bacterium | reverse complement strand
TCTGTGGATTTTCTAAATTTCACCCGTGTGTCGTTTGGGGCGGTCTGGCTGGGGCGGTTGTTATTCAGGACGGTCGTTGGGGCGCACCCGCTGGCGGGTCATCTCAACTCTTTGTCCTCTTGGGTAACAAGCAGTGTTCAGGATCAACTTGCAGCTGCTTGGGCACACATACGCGTATCGGCGATTCGGCGTTCGGTGGCGGTGACATGACATATGGATATTCCCAGCGACTCCTCTCAGCTGACGCGAATGGGGATGGACTTATGGATATCATCGTTACTACTTACGATACAACGGCGAGAAACGTAAGAGTCTATTTGGGAGACGGCACAGGTCATTTTAGCTACCGGTCCGCAATCGGAGCGGGATATCGTCTTGACGATAAGAACTTCTCTATGGTCGATATCGATCGCGACGGCATACTGGATTTCGTCGGAATATATTTAGATGCCGCGTCTAATTATACAAAATATCTAGCGGTATTTCGTGGAAATGGGGATGGAACATTCGCTGCTACTCCTCATCTCGATGTCCTCCGAATCGGCTCCTACAATTATTGGCCGAACAGCATGGGTGTAATGGACCTCAATAACGATGGGAATTCTGACATTGTGTTGCTTGGAGGTACGCCCATTGGGAGTGGTGGAGTGCCCTCAGATAATTTAGTACAGAAAGGACTTATGACATTTATAAATGTTTCCACACCCCCTCCTCCGCCGACCTCTGGTGGCTCCACATCCGGCGGCATGAGTTCCGGTTCGTCCAAGAAACTCATGATAGTAACACCCTCTACAAACTAGCAGCAATCACCGCGACAGCTAAGAGGGGGGAACGATTTCTCTTACGACGAGACGTTTGTATTGGGCTTCGAGTGTGACGCCGGTGTTGTCGGTTCCCGTGTTACGAATGAAAACGGTTCCCGCTTCTCGGATGAGATCGTCGACGGGATAGCCACAATTGCTTGGAGGTGCCCAACCTCCAGTATCGGTGTAGCTTCCAATCTTCACCCAGTTTCCGCCGCTCGCTCCATCGGTCATGTCCCGCCACTGTTCCAGCCTGACACCGTTGCTCACGTTGTAGACGATAAATTTCATTCCGATCCATTGGTTAAATGGAGGAACGCCGAGCCCCGTCGGATCTGAAATGGATTTTCCTCCGGACGTGGGATGTTCCAGTTCTTTATCGAAGACCTCTCGCCCATCATTTTGCATCGCTGTATAGTAGGTTCGAGCCGTGCAATAGACCGTGGGAACGATATCGGGATCGTGACCATCCTTGCCTCCCCGTGCGCCGATCACTAAGCCCGCATAAGAGACATTGTCATCGGTAATTCGACGGTAATAAACGGTGACTTCAACGTTTTGCCAGTTCTTGTCGTAGAGATAAAAACGAGGCTCCTTGTTGCTGGCATCGGTGCCCTTCAATTTCATGATGCCGTTGCCGTCGATTTCGACCCAACCGCTTCCATGATGCATTGTGATTCCCTCGCCACTTGAATTCTTAAACGGATCGTACGAGTCGCGCGAATGATATCCGGTTAACGACCGAGGTATTCCATTTGCCCAATGGAGAGAATTCCACCGATTGCCTGACCCTGATGCCGTAGGATAAATTTCACGGATTCCAAATTCATCCAATCCCGCCGTAGGTGTCGGTGATGCCGTGGGCGTAGACGTTGCCGTCGGTGATGCGGTGGGGCTTGCCGTAGGTGTCGCCGTAGGAGAAGGCGAAGGCGTGGGAGCGGGGGTTCTTTTCTTTCCATGGGCCGCTTCCGCTGCGGCGATTTGTTCGTCGGTCAGAGGAGGGTTTTCTTTCCCCGTAATATCTACGAAACCTTTGCAGCTCAATACGCAAAGAGTAGCCAGATAAAATAGCCAGACTCGTTTAAACCCCATCTTTTACCGAGATAGCAAAGGGAGTGCCATAATCTGCGCGGATTAGCGGGTCATCAATTCATGCAGTTTTTTTTCGTCGATTATGGTTACGTTTTTCTTTTTCGCATCGGCAATTTTGCTTGCACCTGTGTTTTCGCCGGCTACGAGATAGGTCGTATTTTTCGTCACGGCACTGTTCCATTCGCCTCCCGCACGGATGATTTCTTCTTTTATTTCGTCGCGCGAGCGGCTCAGCGTGCCTGTAATACAAAAGCTCAACCCGGTCAGGGGCCCCTTTCGACTTCGTTTTTCAAATCGGGGCGAGATTCCTCTTTTCTGAAGTTTTTCAATGACTTTTCTATTTTTCGCATCTCCAAAAAAATCGGAAATGACCTCGGCCATTTTGGGTCCGACTCCATGAATCTCTTCCAAGGCGGCACGAAGTTTTTCGGCCGAAACACCGAGAAATGAATCGACAGATCCGAAATGCTCCGCAAGTTGGCCGGCCGCCACCTCTCCGACTTGAGGTATTCCAAGCGCCGTCAGAAGGCGCGGAAGCGTTACCTCTTTCTTCGCCTTGGCCACCGCATCCACTAAATTTTGAGCCGATTTTTTTGCCATCCGTTCCAGGGGTGCGAGCTGGTTCAGTGATAGATCGAAGAGATCCGCGACATCCTTCACCAGCCTATTGTTGACGAGCTGATCGATGATGGCCGGGCCAAGGCCGTCAATATTCATCGCCTTTCGTGTCGCAAAATAGCGAATGGATTCCTTGAGCTGAGCCGGACAGGAAAGTCCGTTAAGACAACGAATGGCCACCTCCTCTTCCGAAACTTTTCCAACAGGCCCGCCACAGACCGGACATCGATTCGGCATAGAGAATCGTTTTTCCTTTCCGCTTCGTCTTTCTTTTAAAACCTCGATGACTTGCGGAATAATTTCTCCCGCTTTTTCAATTCGGGCTATATCTCCGATCCGAATGTCTTTCCGTTCAATTTCTTCCGCATTGTGAAGGCTCGCGTGTGAAACAGTGGTTCCCGCGAGTTGAACGGGTTCCAAATCAGCTACAGGCGTTAGAACCCCTGTTCGTCCGACTTGGACGCGAATGGCATTGATACGAGTCGTCGCCTGTTCAGCTTCGTATTTAAAAGCGATCGCCCACCGTGGATATTTCGATGTGCTTCCAAGGGAGCGCTGTTGGGCATATCGATCCACTTTAATGACGAGGCCGTCGATGTCGTACGCAAGGTCATGTCGACGTTTACGCCACGATTCACATAGGGATAAGAGTTCATCCATTCCTTTTGCGACCTGAATTTCTCTATGTGTCGGAAGTCCCCACGCTCGAAGTCGGGCCATGGAATCGCTCTGACGTTCATCCCATTCTGTGCCGCTGAGTAAATGATAAAAGAGAGCCCGAAGGGAACGTTTGGCGGTCAGCGTAGGATCCAGCAATCTGACAGAGCCTGCGGCAAAGTTTCTCGGATTTTTATATTCTGGGAGCCCCTCACTGATTCTCTCTTCATTGATCCGCTCCAGTTCCTTTCGCTCCATATACACTTCGCCGCGTATCACTATCGTTTTCGAAGGTGCGCCTTTTTGAAGGCGTAGAGGAATAGATCGAATCGTTTTTAAATTTTCGGTGACATCCTCGCCAATGAGGCCATCCCCTCGCGTTGCACCCAGAACAAAAAGCCCACCCTCATACGTGCATTCAATTCCGAGTCCATCGATTTTTGGTTCAATCACAAACTCAATTTTCTCCGTGCCTAATCCATCCACAACCCGCTCGTAGAACTCACGAAGTTCACCTTCGTTATACGTATTGTCGAGCGACATCATTTTCTCTTTTCGGACGACCTTTTTAAATTCATCGAGGGGTTTTCCCCCAATCCGCTGGGAGGGGGAATCATTCGTGCGAAGATCCGGGTGCTTGGATTCTAAATCGAGGAGTTCTTTATAAAGGCGGTCATATTCCCGGTCGGAGATCGTGGGGGAGTCTAGGACATAATATCGGTAATCATGCTCTCGAATTTTTTGAGCCAGCTCACCATACTGCGTGGCTATCCCTTTGGCCGTCGGCATATCCCTGTTGCATCAACCTATGAGTCATTTGTCAAAATTCAAGGCGACTAGGACCGCCGAAGTGGAATGTGTAGCGGATCATCTTTTCTTGCTGAATCTCTTCTTCCAGAGCGATTCTTTCGAGGCGCTCGCGGACGCAGGATTCAAGTTTGGGTTGCGGTCGGTGAAACCTAGATGCAATCCGAATATTGTCGAGACGTCCTGAAGTCGTCACACGAAAAACGGCCTTTACAATACCCGAAGAAAACCCTCCTCGGTTCTCTCCAAATAATGGCGCCAAAAGCCAACCTATTGAATTTACTCAATCAAGCGCTTCAATCTGTCAGGATTTCTGACAAAAAAACTGTCAGATTTTGATCGAACTGACACTCACGGCTATAACAACCGCCCATGTCGGCGATTACACCTCAGAACCTTCACGAAGTTCTTTCCAAACATATTTTGGCCGACGGCCTCGACCCCGTCTTTGACCCTACCCGGAGCGAGGCGGCCTATATGTACGACCTTCGAACGAATCGGAAGGTGCTCGATCTATTCTCATTCTTTGCCACACAGCCTCTTGGATACAACCACCCAAAACTGGCCAACGATGAAATGCGGGCCCTCCTGGGGAAAGAAGCCATTCATCGCCCCACTCTTTCCGATGTCTACACCGTGGAATATGGAAAATTCGTCGACACGTTTGCTCGAATGGCCTCTCAAAATCACTTTCGATATTTTTACTTCGTCGAGGGAGGAACCCTCGGCGTGGAAAATGCCCTCAAAGTAGCGTTTGACTGGAAAGTTCGAAAAAATATCGCCGCCGGTCGCGGTGAAATCGGAACTCGGGTCATTCATTTTCGCGAAGCGTTTCACGGCCGGTCCGGCTACACCCTTTCATTGACGAACACGTACGACCCGAACAAATACAAATATTTCGCCCATTTTGACTGGCCTCGAATCTCAAACCCGAAACTTCGGTTCCCCATCACAGATGAAGTTTTATCTGAAACGATCACGGCGGAAAAACAGGCCATCGCCGAAATTAAAGCCGCGCTTTCTAAATACCCCAATGAAATCGCCACATGCATTATTGAGCCGATTCAGGCCGAAGGGGGAGATCACCATTTTCGCGGGGAGTTTCTGCGGGAACTTAGATCCCTCGCCGATGAAAATGAATTTCTTCTCATCTTTGATGAGGTTCAAACGGGTTTCGGCCTGACGGGAAAAATGTGGTGCCATGATCACTTCGGCGTCAAACCGGACCTCATATCGTTTGGAAAGAAGGCTCAAATTGCGGGCTGCGCGGCCAGCACGCGAGTGGATGAAGTGAAAGAGAATGTGTTCCATGTTCCGAGCCGAATCAATTCGACGTGGGGCGGGAATTTGATCGACATGATTCGCTGTCGTCGGGTTCTGGAGATCATGGAAGAAGATCACTTGATCGACTCCGCCGCGATGGTCGGCGCCTATTTTCTCGGCCAACTTCAAGCATGGGCGAAAGAGGCTCCCCGAATTACGAATGTTCGAGGAAGAGGCCTCATGATCGCGTTTGATCTTGCCGATTCGGCCATGAGGGATCAGATGCGAAAGCGGATTTGGGAAAATGGAGCCGTCATTCTTGCATGCGGACCCAAGAGTATTCGAATCCGCCCTCATCTCGATTTCACAAAAGCCAATGTCGATGCCGCGATGAAGATTTTTGCGAAATCGGAACGAGAGTTGAGCTAGATATGGAATTCCAGGAAAACGGAAAACTCTCGAAAACCTATGGCCGAACGATGATTGGCTACAACCTGATTGATAATCAAGATCGGGACGCCGAATCATCGAAGCGCTTCGAGTCCACGAATGCCAGCGATCGGAACGATTTGGTTGGAACATTTCCACGTTCAGGGGTCGAGGATGTGGAATCCGCCGCGCGGGCTGCGAAAAAGGCATTCCGTCGATGGAAGGAAACCCCCGCCCCCGTTCGTGCCAAAATTATAGGTCGCGTGGGCGAGCTCCTTCGGGAGAATAAGGAAAAACTCTCCTATTTGATCACGCGTGAAATCGGTAAGACACTCAAGGAGTCGGGAGGCTCGGTTCAGGAGGCGATCGACACCTGCGAATTCTTTCAGTCGGAAGGACGCCGTCTCTATGGCATGACGGTCCCGTCGGAAATGCGCCACAAAGAGCTGTTTACGTATCGTCGCCCTTACGGTGTGGTGGCTGTCATTACTCCCTCCAATTTTCCGATTGCAGTTCCTTCATGGAAGATCATTCCGGCACTTTTGACCGGCAATACGGTCGTCTGGAAATCCCCGCCGGAATCTCCTGCAATTTCCTACGCCTTTGCCAGACTTTTAATCGCAGCGGGTCTCCCGCCGGGAGTTCTTAATCTTGTCCATGGAAACGGGAAAACAGGTGAAGCTCTCGTGGGACTTGTGGAAAAGGGAATGGTCCAAAAGGTGTCCTTCACGGGTTCGACAGCCGTCGGACGAAAAGTAGGTGAAATATGCGGGCGAAATATTCAGATTCCATCTCTTGAATTGGGGGGAAAAAATCCCCTTGTGGTGATGGAGGATGCCAATATTGATCTAGCGGTGGAGGGAGCCATTTGGGCTTCCTTTGGAACGGCGGGCCAACGTTGCACTTCGGCCGGAAATATCATTGTTCAGCGATCGGTCTCAAGGCTGTTTAAGGAACACTTTTATTCTCAAGCTCGAAATATTCGAATCGGAAACCCTTTATTGGATAAGGACGCTTTGTACGGACCCATGATTTCAGAAGCCCATTTCGACCGCTTCATGAATCATTTTGGTGAAGCCGAAAAAGGGGGCGCACGCCTTGTTATGGGAAAAGGCAGAGTCACAAAGAAAGACAAACCGGCCCATTTTGTCGGCGATCCGGAAGTGGGATTTTTTGTTTGGCCGACGATTTGGGAAGACGTTTCCATTGACCAGTGGATTGCGCAGGAGGAAGTCTTCGGCCCCGCCATTTCCATTATTGAAGTGAGCGACATTGACGAGGCCATCGCTGCTGCAAATGGAACCAAATATGGTCTCTCAGCCGCGATTTACACACAGGATCGTCTCAATGCTTACCGATTTAAGACGGAAGTCGAAGCGGGAATGATCTCCATTAACAATTCCACCACCGGAGCGGAAGCCCACCTTCCGTTCGGCGGCTTTAAATCTTCCGGAAATGGAACACGCGAATCAGGGGTATGGGTGATTGATGCGTACACGCAATGGCAGGCGGCCAATGATGAACTTTCGGGCCGCCTCCAGCTCGCCCAAATGGACACTGAAGAAATCTCTCCTGAGCATCAGGTTTTCGATCTCACTCCTATCACCGCCGCAGCTCACCCACAGCGTGGCTGACGACGGGAAGAATAATCTTATCCATGGCGAGCTTTACGGCGCTTGTGGAACCGGGAACGGAAAAAACGAGCGTGTCTTCCATCACGCCGGCGATGGCACGACTGAGAATGGTACGAGGACCAATTTCCTTCACGCTGAGCGATCGAAAGAATTCACCGAAGCCTGGAAGTCTTTTATCGAGCATTTTTGAAAGCGCCTCATAGGTTTGATCTCGAGAGGATATTCCTGTTCCTCCATTGATCAGTACGACGTCGGGGCGAACCCTCTCCAACGCTCGCTCGATGACCGAACGAACTCGATCGGGGTTGTCTTTTTCGATGTCGTATCCCACCAACCGATGCCCTGCCCCTTCCATTCGTTCCACCATCGTCCGGCCGCTGTCGTCGTTTTTTCTCGTACGCGTGTCTGAAATAGTCAGAACAAAAAAAGAAAGTTGCTTCGGATCCAGTTCGCCATGTTTTCGAGGCATCGTTAAACTTTCGTATGAGGATCAAACAGCTTCTGATGTTCATCCAATGCGAATCGATCGGTCATTCCGGCAATATAATCACAAATGATCCGAGCGGGAGTTTCATCCTTCATTCGAACGACGAACTCGGAGGGAAGCTGCTCAGGACGAGCCATGTAGGCATGAAATAAATCGGTTAAGATCCGCTTGGCTTTCTCCTCCATCCGGACGACCCGATAGTGTGTATACAGGTTCTTCCAGAGGAAGCGTTTCAGTTCCTGATTCATTTTTGACATTTCCGGTGAAAACGAGGCCAGCGTATTTTTTTGATTTCGAATATCCGCGACCGTTCGAATAGACACCTTCTCTACATTTCGGGTGGTCTCCTCAATGAGATCCTCCACCATGAGAGAAATCATGATCGAAATCGTGGCATCCTTGATTTCAGCCACTCCGCAATTGGGATATTTCTTCTTCGCCAGTGAGGAAGCGCGCGCCCAGAGATCGACTTTGGCAAGCTCTTGGGGATCGAGCATGCCGGACGCGAGACCATCGTCGACGTCATGATTGTTATACGCAATCTCATCCACTAGATCGCCCAATTGAGCTTCCAGGCCCGGTTGTTCATGGGGCAAAAGTTCAGCCGGTACTTTGGACGGATCCCAATGGGCCGAATGTTTGGCAATTCCTTCCCTCAACTCAAATGTCAGATTCAGTCCATTGAATGTGGGATATCGCCGCTCAAGGAATTCGACCACACGCAGGCTTTGCTGGTTGTGCTCAAACCCTCCATGCTCTTTCATGAGAGCCGCCATCGCCCGTTCACCTGAATGCCCAAACGGTGTATGCCCCACGTCGTGTGACAAAACCAGTGCCTCAATGAAATCCTCGTTGAGTCCCAGTGCTCGGGCCACGGTTCGACCAATTTGGGACACCTCCAAGCTATGGGTCAGTCGCGTCCGATAATGATCTCCTTCATGATTCACAAAAACCTGAGTCTTGTATTCCATTCTTCGAAACGCGGCGGAATGTATAATTCGATCTCTGTCCCGTTGATAATCGGTTCGAAATTTCGGCTTCTCTTCCTCGTACTTTCTCCCTCGCGATTCGGCAGATAATGTGGCATAGGGAGCCAGGCGCTCTTTTTCCCGCTGTTCCAACTCTTGCCGATTGACCATAATTCTTCTTTTTGCTAGGAGCTTTCCCCCAAGGAATCTAAAGTGCAGCTCGAAGTCAAGATGAAAAGCGTGAAACCCTTCCTCCTCTCGGCCTATGCTATTTTTCTGATCTTTCAGCGGGTCTTTGCTGCCGACGCGGATACACCCATTTTTGGCTACAAAGGGGATGCCTTTGGGCCCAAAAAAAATGCCATTACTTTCACCCCTTTCATCGGAACCTATCTCTTCGGATACAAGCAGGATCTTGTCGGAACATCGGATAAGGCGCGCAAAATTTGGAATCCGGGTATTCGATTGGGCTATTCGATTACTAACCAGATTGAGGTGGAAGGAATATACGGTTACGTTCCGACCCGCACCTCAACATCCGATCAAGATGTGACGTATTGGGGGGTCAACGGAGTCGGCAATTATTTTGTAAATCGTTATTTCGTTCCATATGGGACTTTCGGAATAGGAGAAATCATCTTTGACGATGATTTAACATCTACCGACTACGACTTTCAGATCAATTACGGTGCAGGATTTAAAACATTCATCGCCAGAAATTTGGCTCTGCGCCCCGATTTTCGCGGCCTGACTTCGTTTGGAAATACGCACACCGCTTTCCTCATGAGCCTCAATTTTACATACTACGCCCAAATCTCACCCGAGGCGAATCGGCCCAAAGAAACTCCCACTCCAAGGCGAGTCGAGGTCGTGCCTGCTGTCTCCACACCCGTACTCACTCCGACCCCGACACCGGCCCGCCAAGCCACACAAACTCCATTTCCCGACAGGGACCACGACGGAATTCCTGATGACAAGGACCTCTGTCCGGATGAACCCGAAACCGTGAACGGCTACAAGGACGATGATGGCTGTCCGGATCATGAGGCGGATGAATTTCAAGGTGTCATGGACGGTATTCACTTTCAGTCAGGCGCACCCATCATTGAAGAAAGCTCGTACACTCTTCTGGATCGTGCCGTCGCCTTCCTCAACAAAGTCCCCGCACTCCGACTTCGAATTGAGGGGCACACGGATAGCACCGGCACGGCTTCCCGCAATAAATACCTGGCGTATCAGAGGGCGCAGAGCGTGAAAGAATATTTCGCCCACAAAGGCATCGTCCAAAACCGGATTGAAATCCGGGGTTATGGCCCGGCGCGTCCGATTGCGAGCAACAAGACCAAGGAAGGTCGGGCTAAAAACCGGCGAGTGGAGTTCAAATTTCTCAATCCAGAAGTATTGCCGAAAGACTGATTGTCTTTCCCACGCAACGTCATTCGAGCGATTTTCCTCATTCCCCTCATTCTGACTTCAACAGGATGTGATTTTTCACGAATTCCAGGTTTCTGGCAGACATTTGTTCATCCCACCTACCGCTTCCGCATTTCGGCCCCTCGAACATGGGAATTAAAACGGGATGGCTTGGGCGGAGCTGATGTCGTTTTTCTAGAATCCAAAGAGGACAAACTTTTTCGAGCGAACGTAAATGTGGTCGCACAACGTCGAGCTCCGGGAATGACGCTGGACAAGCTTTCTACCGTTGCCGCAAAGCAACTTTCGTTCGCACTCAACGAATACCAACTTCTTTCGAACGCCCCGAGTCGACTTGGGAACTTTCCTGCGATCGAACTCCGTGGAAGAGTCCATGCGCTCGAAGGATCGCGAATCGTGCGAACGATTCTCGCGATGACCGATGACATCCAGTATGTGGTTACGTTCGTTTGCCGTGAGGAACGAGAGGGAGACCTTCAAAGGACCTTCGATCAAATTCGCCGCTCCTTTTCCGCACCCGTAAACTTGAGCGCGGACTGACTGCTTGTTACAGTGCCGGCCTTATGTTTCGAAGTTCGCTCGCCTTATTTTTCATATTTTTTGTTTCACAATGCTCAACTGATCGTTGGAGGGCCAATACCGTGGAGAATATTTCAAATGGAAAGTCGCAGGTTTTCGCCGTGGATTCTTTTTCGTTTGGCAAAGCCATCAAAGTCGAAAAATATCGGCTGACCAACGGCCTCAAGGTCATCATTATGGAGGATCATTCAGCTCCCGTATTTGCCTATCACACCTGGTTCAATGTTGGTTCTCGAAATGAGCGAGAAGGAATCACGGGAATCGCCCATCTCTTTGAGCACCTCATGTTCAAAGAAACGAAAAACCTCAAGGACGGTGAGTTTGACCGAATTCTCGAGGAACAAGGGGGCCGAATCAACGCCTCGACATACACGGACTGGACTTTTTATCGCGAAAGCCTTCCTAAAGAGGCATTCCATTTGATTCCAAAGTTGGAAGCGGATCGGATGCAAAACATGATCCTAAACGATGCGCAGGTCAACGCTGAGCGCGAGGTCGTCGCCAATGAGCGTCGATTCCGTACGGATAATTCTCCCAGCGGGACGATGTTTGAACTGTTAAACAAGACCGCCTTTACAAAGCATCCCTATCACTGGCCTGTCATCGGATGGATGAAGGACATTCAATCGATCACGACGAAAGACTGCATTGATTTCCATCATACCTACTACGCGCCGAATAACGCCACCGTCGTCGTTGTGGGAGACATCGACACCGAAACCGCTCTTCGAGAAATCAATGAAGCGTATGGTGCGATTCCTTCGTCCATGATTCCTCCCGACGCATTACCCGTTGAGCCTCCTCAGGAGAAGGAGCGAAGGGAGGCGATTGATCAACCCATCCCGGCCGACAAGTTGGTCATCGGCTACAAGATTGGCAACTCGCTTCATCCGGACGCTCCTGTGCTGGAGGTCGCCAATGCCCTGCTCTTCGAAGGAAAGAGCTCACGCCTTTATCGGAAGCTCGTGACCGACAAAGAAATCGCCGCGGAAACCGGGGGATGGGTGGATCAGGCGAAGGACCCCAGCCTCTATGTCATCGATGTCACCATGCGAGAGGGTCGCACAGCCGCCGAGGCGGAAAAAAATATCGACGAAGAGCTTACGCGTCTTCAGACCACGGATGTTCCTAACGATGAGTTAGAGAAAGTGAAGAATCGGCTGGAAACCAGCTTTTGGGAAAATTTTCGAAATGTGGATCAAAAGGCTCAGGCCCTCGGATACCATGAGACCGTCGTCAAGGACTATCGACGCTACTTTCAAGACGTAGATAAGTATCAAAAGGTGTCCGCCGCCGATGTCCGCAGGGTAGCCAATACTTATTTTCAAACAAACCATCGAACCGTGATTGTCGCGCATCCTTCCAAGAAAACTTCTTAAACCGAACTCTCGTGCGCAACATTTCTTCCATTCTTTTTTTCACACTACTTTTTACTGGAGGCTCTATGGCAACTGCCGCAACAAAGACTAAATCTGAACTCACACTTCCACCCTGGAAACCGATCGCCGGTGTACAAACACTCTTGGTCGAGAAGCATGACATTCCCATGGTGCAATTTTCAATCGCCTTTCCAGCCGGCGCGTACTCGGAACCTTCTGCAAAGGGAGGATTGGCGAATTTTACGAGCGAAATGCTTCTTCGAGGGACAAAAACAAAATCGCGGGAGGAAATTGAAACCGAACTGGACCATCTAGGAGCGACGCTCGAAGTCGAGTCGGGTTACCACAGCCTCCAACTGGATGGACAGGTTCTTAGAAAGAACTTTGATCGTCTATTGGAACTGACGCTGGAAATTCTCTCCTCCCCTTCATTCCCCGAAATGGAAGTGAAAAAGCTGAAGGATGAGCTCATTGCCCAATTGCACATGCGTCTGGAAGAAGACGCCTCGCTTGCAAGAACTTTTATGCATGAAGCTCTTTATTCGAACCATCCCTATGGCCGCGATGTGCTCGGCAAGGTGGCTACACTGAATGCGATTACTCGATCCGACGTGGAGCAGTTTTACAAAACGAATATTCATCGCGGAGGACTTATGATCGCTGCCGCGGGAGATTTGGATACGCCCTCTTTTGAGAAGATGGTTCAATCCATCGTTTCAAAGCTTCCCAGCGGAGAGACTAACGTAAAGTCGGAACCCTTTCGAAGTGCGTTGAAAGGGAGGCATGTGGTTCTCATCGACAAACCGGAGCGAACTCAAACACAGTTCTTTATCGCCCAGCCCGGAGTCAATGCCACCGATCCTGATTATCTACCCCTGCGCGTATTTCTCATGGCCTTCGGTGGCGGAATGTTTCAAGCGCAATATATGCAGGAAATTCGAGTAAAACGAGGTTGGGCCTATGGCGCCTCCGCATCGGTCGATGCACGAAGAGATGGGGGATTAACGATGCTTTATACCTACCCCGCCGTGAAAGACACGCTTCCGGCTCTCAAGCTAAGTCTGGAACTTCTCGAGAATGCCGTAAATGGAAATGGTCTCACCGACGCCCAAATTGAGTTTGCGCGAACTAATCTTTCTCGGGCCTTTCCATTCATCGTGGATACGCCGGATAAAGTCATGACGGAGAAAATATATGATCGGTTTCTCGGCCACCCCGATAATTATCTCGACACATACGTCGACCAAATGAAGAAAGTCACCGTGGCTCAGGCTCGCGCGGTAGCGAAAAAACGCCTCAATACGAAGAATCTCGAGATTGTCATTCTTTGCACTGCCAAAGACTTCCGCGAAAAAATTGGAAAGGAACTTCACGCCGACTCGGTCGACGTCATTCCTTACGACCGGATGTGATTAGACCAAATAGGGATAGGTTTCGAAGCGCTTTTTATATTCCTCGGCCAGTTTTGACGCGGACGAGGCGTCCATTTTACCTTCGTTGACCTTTTCTTGAAGCATGGCTTTCACCGAGCGAACGAGCTTCTCCGTATCGTAACCGTAAATCTCGAGCGCCTTCTTGATGAGATCTCCCTTTCGAGCATTTTGGATCACCGTTTTTCCTGTATCGTCCGCGATCACCTGGGCTTCGTTGACGGCGCCGAAAAGGTTGTGAAGGTCCCCCATTGTATCTTGATAGGCGCCAATCAATAGAAACGCGAGGTAGTAAGGCTCACCTGAGATAAGCTCGTGAACTTCCAATGCCGCCTTAATATCTTTGAGGTCCACGAACTTTTCGACTTCGCCGTCTGAATCGCACGTAATGTCGACCAGGGTCGCCCGATGCATCGGTTTTTCGTTCAGCCGGTGGATGGGAACGATCGGAAAAAGCTGGTCCAGCGCCCAGTGGTCGGGGATGGATTGAAACACCGAAAAATTGCAGATGTATTTTTCATAGAGCTTGTTTTCGAGTTCGGCAAATTCGTCGGCCATAAACTTGGCGGACTTGCTATATTTGACCCCCTGGCGAGCGATATCCCAATAAAGCCATTCGCCTTTCGCCCGGTCTTCCAAGTCCAGCATCCCGAGATTGAAGAGGGACTGCACTTCATCCCTCTTTTCCACGGCGTCGTGGTAAAACTCGCGATAATTTTTCACGCCGATATTTTTCCGAATATAGAGCAAATCCTCCACTACTCGTGGTTCCTTGCCCGTAAATTTGGGTTTGAAGTCACCCGAGCCGTTAATTTGGCTTCGGACATCGACAATCAGCATGGAATGGTAAGCTACAAGGAGTCTCCCGCTTTCAGAGACCAGCTTCGGATGGGGCACATGCTCGCTTTCACAGACATCGGCGACATTGTAGACCACGTCGTTGGCATATTCGGATGCGGAATAGTTTACCGAGGCATCCGATGAAGTTTTGCTTCCATCGTAATCGATTCCCACCCCACCCCCGACATTTAGATAATCGATCGATACTCCCATCTTGCGAACTTTCGCGTAGACGCGCGCGGCCTCTTTAATGGCTTCCTTGATCCGCCGAATTTCTGTGATTTGTGAGCCGATATGGAAGTGAAACATCTTCAAACGATCCAAAAGGTTATTTTCGCGAAGCTTTTCGATGGCCTGCAGAACTTGGTACGTGGACAGCCCGAATTTGCTCGCTTCTCCTCCCGACTTCTCCCAAAGTCCCGACCCTTTTGCGTTCAATTTGATTCGAAATCCAATCCAGGGAAGCTGCTCTCCCGAAGCCGCTAGTTCAAGCAAAAGCGCAAGCTCGAACGGCTTTTCAATCACGGCGATGACCTGTCGCCCCATCTTTATTCCCATGGACGCAGCGGTCAGATATTCCTTGTCCTTAAATCCATTGCAGATGGTAAGCGCTTCAGGGGCGTTGGAAAGCGCGAGGGCCCCCATCAACTCCGGCTTGCTCCCCACTTCTATACCCAAATTGTGGTTGTAGCCGGCTCGAAGTAGCTCCTCTACTACGGCCCGCTGTTGATTCACCTTAATCGGGAAGACAGGATAATATTTCTGTTGGTAGTTGAACTCCTTGATCGCATTTTCGAACGCCGAGCAAAGAGCACTGACTTGGCTTTCGAGAATTTGAGGGAAACGAAGGAGAAGCGGGGTTTTCATTCGGCTCTTTTTGAGATCCTCGACGACTTTGAGCACATCCACACGCTGGGCCGGATTGCGGGTCGGCGTAACTTCCAGGTGTCCTTCCTCCCCCGCCCAAAAGTAACCAGCCCCCCAGGAATCAATTCCATAGACGTTGGCTGTTTCTTCGCTCGGTACTCTCTCCATCCTCAAGCCTCCAATGTGGCGCGCATTATATGAATTGCGAGTGTCCTTACAATGAGAAAATGAAGCGGGAAGCCCACTTTTTTGATACCTTCCCCCCGATTTTATGGAAATTGATCCCTCAACTCCACTCCAATTTTTAAATCCGGGCGATTCGTTTACCGATCCTGTTCGATCCAAGGTGGTCATTCTGCCCTTGCCACTTGAGAAAACGACTTCGTACATGAAGGGGACCGCCAAAGCTCCCCGAGCGATTGTCGAGGCGAGTACGCAAGTGGAGCTTTATGATCCGGAAATGGATTTAGAGCCCTGTACAATCGGAATTCATACCGATTGGGAGCTCGGCGATCCCTCCTCCAATGAGTTGCCGATGGAGACTCTGCTGGACCGAATTCGAACCAAAACTCGCAAACTCCTCGAAGCCAAGAAGTTTGTCCTAGCCCTCGGGGGTGAGCATACGATCACCGTGGGTTTGATTGACCCCTATATCGAGCGTTTTGGAAAGAATTTCACGGTGGTTCAGATCGACGCCCACGCCGATTTAAAGGATCAATACCAGAATTCTCCCTATAGCCATGCCTGCGTGATGCGAAGAATTTTAGGCCGGGTTCCGATTGTTTCCGTGGGCATCCGAAGCATCGATCCGGAGGAAGTGGCGGCGGTCAAAAATGGCGGGTTTCGCCTTTTTTACGCACACGAGATCCGCCGAAACCCCAAGTGGATTGACGACGTTGTGGGCGCCATTCCAACCCGAGATGTCTATTTGACTGTCGATGTGGACGGCTTTGATCCGTCTGTGATCCCATCCGTTGGAACGCCGGAGCCGGGCGGACTTTATTGGGAAGAAACGCTCGAACTCCTCCGGGCGATTCGGGCGAAGCATCAGATCATCGGCGCGGATGTGAACGAACTTTGTCCCGGCCCCGCCCGATATGCCGACTTCACCGTCGCCAAACTTGTCCATAAAATCATCGCCTACAGCCTCTTCGATCCTCCCCCTCGATAAGGGCGCGAACGGATCCTCGTAGGGGGCGTGTGCAGCCAGGCGTATCCATGCCTAAGTCATAAAAGTCGCTTGATACGAACAGGGGTTGTATAACTTGGCACTCTTAAAATGATGGACGAAAATAAATTGGTTGTTTTTAGGGGAAAAAATATTCGCCGGAGCCTTTATGGTAACGAATGGTTCTTTTCTGTTGTCGACGTCGTTGGCGCCTTGACGGACAGTGACAATCCCCGCCGCTATTGGTCGGATCTCAAACGTAAACTATCGGAAGAAGAGGGTTTTTCTCAGTTGTACGAGAAAATCGTACAACTGAAACTGGAATCGTCGGATGGCAAAAAATATGAAACCGATACGGCTAACGCTGAGACACTTTTTCGTATTATTCAATCAATCCCCTCCCCCAAGGCTGAACCTTTTAAGCGATGGTTGGCGCGTGTTGGTTATGAAAGAGTCCAGGAGATCGAAGATCCTGAATTGGCTACAAAGCGCACCCGCGCTTTATACAAAGCGAAGGGTTACCCCGAAGACTGGATTGAAAAAAGGATGCGTGGAATTGCTATTCGTGAAGAGCTTACGGACGAATGGCAAAAAAGAGGAGTTAAGGAAGACCGAGAATACTCAATCCTGACGGCTGAAATTTCCAAAGCTGGTTTCATAAACGCTTCGAACCATGACTATACGGGCGACGATTCTTCGTCGTGCGGGTGGCACCGATGGGGGGTTCCCAACCGAGTCTTTTCGCGAGATGGGTCCCAGGCCCCAGAGGTGACAGGACCCGCGAGCGACGGACTATTTAGCGGTTAACTTTTGAAGACGAATCTGGGCGTTCGTGTAGTTGGGATCTTTTTGAAGGGCCCGCTCCAGGAAGGCGATGGCCCCCGATTTATCTCCTTTGGCTTCGCGAATCCTCGCCAAATGGTAATCCAGAGAAGGATCTTCTTCTCCCATGCGAATAACCTCACGTAGAGCTTTCTCCGCGCCGTCGTAGTCACCCGCTTCCAATTTCGACATACCCAGGTAACGCTTTACGGATGAATCATCCGGTTTAGCCTTGGCTACTCGTTCATAGGCTGCCGCCGCCTCCACATATCGCTTTTCGCGATATAGAGCGCCCGCCAAGTATTGCGATGCGGAGAGATCCGAGGGGTTGAGTCGGTACGACTCCTTAAAATAGACGATGCTCTCGCCAAATTTATTTTGATCGAAATCCACTTTTCCTCTTTCCAGCGTCACCAGCGCCCGATCGGCCATCGACATTTTGGACGTTGCGCTGGTCTGCAAGACAGAATCTAGCGCGCGCCGTGCCTCATCCACCTTTCCCAGTTTTCGTTGAGCTCGCGCCAGCGAAAGCCGAATGGACCATCGATCGGTCTGTTTGGACAAATCTTCCAACAACGCTGCCGTTTCGGTCCATTTTCCTTCCCCCTCATAGGCCATGGCCAAAATCTCTTCGAGTTTCGGATCATTGAGTTCGCGACGTATCAACGGGAGCGCTGTCTCGCGCGCCTTGGCATACTGTTCACGTGCCAGATATCCGGAGGCCAATGCTTCGCTGATGGGAAATGATTTCGGAAACCGAGAGTAAATGTCTTCGAGGTATCGAAGTCCTTCTTTGTCGCCCTTGTCCCCCCGCATGGCCAGAGCATAGACATAAAGTGCGACGGGATCATCGGGACGCAGAACAACCACTTCTTTGGCAATGGACAGGGCCTTTCCCACTTGGCCGCTCGCTGCATAGGCAAACGCAAGGGCTCGGCTCCCCAAAAGATCGGTTTCATGCCGACTCTTGAAACGGTACGCCGCCTGATAGCCATACGAAAGCCAGCTTTTCTGCTCGCTCCGCATCCCCAGATACGAATAAACATTCGCTGCCATTAAAATCAGCTGGTCGCTCGGAGTGCCGCTCTTGAGTTCTGCCGCCAACATCTCTCGAAGTTTCCCAAACGAAGTGGGAGTCCAGTCCTGATAAAGTTTTTGGTAGGGTGCCAGGTTCACTTCCTTCACCGGGGCTGGTGACGTAAGTCGAGCTACAGGGGGGGAGGCCACCTCTTTTTTCTCGGGCGGCTTGGCCACATGTGCTTCCTGTAATCTGTCGAGAAGTTCCTTCGAATTTGTGTCGGGTGTTTCAGTCACGACGGGCGTCGATTCCGGAGGAACTTCGGCTTTCGCCACCGTGGGAGTTTTGGGACTATTCCACTTCTTCTCCAGCGAATGCATGTACGTCAGAAGCGAGATTGCCAACACCGCAGAAATTCCCGTGATTAAGACCCATTTGCCCATCGTAACCGGGAGTTTTTCCCGCTCGGTTCGATCATCCACATCAAACCGGTTGATCGAGACTTCTTCGCTTACTTCATCGACATTAATGACGGCTCCCATGGGTTCCTTCTCTTCGGCTGTCAAAGGCGGTGTGCGCTCTTCCAGCGAAGGGAAGTCAGACGCGGGCGGAGCAGTCGATTCCTCAGGAATTTCCTGTTCAAACGGAAAAATAAATTCGCAACGAGTGCATTTCAGCCGGATTTTCGGCGCAGGGAGTTTCGCGAGATCAATTTCGTAAGAGGTTTGGCAGTTGGGACAAAGAGCGTTCAAGGGTTCCTCTAGGGAATTTCATACCCAAAACTAACTTGATCCCGAATGACGATGACCTCCGCTTCCACTTGTTGGGTTCCAATGAACTTTACAAGGTAATCCCCCGGAGGGACGTTGACAAAAACATAGGTTCCGATCTGATCTTGAAAACCACTCGCAGGGTAAACTACCGTGTCGCTGTCATTAAAATAGTAAGGACCCTTTGCCGTCGTGGTTTTGCCGTCAATTCGGTTGACGAGACTCACACGACTAAATGGATTCCCACCTGAAGGGGCGACAATTCCCACAATAATCCCCGTATTTGTACTGATTCCACCCGCCAATGGCCCCACCTGCGTTTTAATCGCTGTGACAGCGTTAGTGGTCAGGGCGCCGAGATTGATGAGTTGATTCGGATCGGACCAAATAGGAAATGAAGCCGCACCATACAGGTCACCGCCTTTGACTTGAAAGATCACCCATTCCTCCTTTGGAATTCCGCCGATGCTAAATTGCAGCGGCCAAGCGGGGGTAGCTTGGCCGGCAAAACTCACAGAAAATTCACTCGGATCTCTACCCAGGATCGTTACGCTCGGGTTGATCGGCACGGTCTGTGTTGAAGGGCTTCCCGCGGGATTAAGAAATCCTTGAAGCGTGACTTTGCTCCCGCCCCCACAGGAAACCAAA
This sequence comes from uncultured bacterium, assembly GCA_964397255.1. Classification (GTDB taxonomy): domain Bacteria; phylum Bdellovibrionota_G; class JALEGL01; order JALEGL01; family DATDPG01; genus CAYNHQ01. The sequence continues at coordinate 17,005 of CAYNHQ010000013.1, read as the reverse complement.
AGGCCGCCTGCCAGAAGGGGGAAAAGGAGGGGGAGCCGCATGAAAGCTATTATCGCTTAGGTCGCTCGACCAGTTCAATCAGAACGCCGCCGGCCGATTTTGGATGAATAAACGCCACCTTAGATCCCTGCGCACCAGGTCGGGGAGCCGGTTCGATGAGCTGAACCCCTTTGCTGCCACGAAGGCGGGTCACCTCGTCGTCAATACGGTCGACTGAAAAAGCGAGATGATGGATTCCTTCTCCTCGCTTTTTCAGAAATCCCGAGATTGGCGATTTTTCCGATGTCGGCTCCAAGAGCTCCACCCTCGTTTCCCCCGAAAAGAGGATCGCCACTTTCACGTTTTCTGTGGGTACTTCTTCCGTTTCCATAAGCCGCATGCCCAATTGATCGACATAGGCCCGCAACCCCGCATTTAGGTCCTTAACGGCAATTCCAATATGATCCAATGACTTCAAAGAAGGAAATCGCAGTGATCACTATTGCCGGGAGTGATAAACAGGTTGGGAAGAATTTTTCCCAAATTTATCTTTCGGATCCGCAGCTCATAATTCCCTACAGAGCTTCCCGTACCACCCACGATGATCGTATAACTCTTTCCGGGTGTCAGCTTTACATAGAATTGGCCGCCATTTTGATAAATGCCCTGTGAGGGATCGATGGTGGTCGAAATGGCGGAATTGGAAAGATTCCCGGAGATATGGGGTTCCAACCAACTATAGCTATTCCAGATTAACCCTCCTTCACCGGTTCGAGTGGTAAACGTATTGATGTTATTCCCAACGTCCACGGTATGACATTCCACATCGTCATCCCGGCTATCTCCGTCAATCGCAAACACATCGTTGTCCTGGTATTGGGCTGGAAGCAAGCCCTCCGTCTGCCTCCCACGGGACATCTCGACCAAGATTTGTTCCGCCAAAGATCCAGGCGACGTCAATTCACTCGGTTCCAGAAAGTCATCCGGCGAATCCGCCGTTTCATCGGGTGTTGTACCCCCCGTGTCAACATGGCAATTCATGGTCAAACCATTAAGGGCTCTCGGGTCATAAATCACGGATTGTGGATCGGTGGAAGGATATCCGGTCGTAGGATTCAGAAATTCGCGTGTGTAAAGAACATCAGGCCAAGCCTGCCCACTATAGGACATGGTCATAAAACTGTCCGACCACCCGTACTGCCCCATACTGGAAGGAGAGACTTCTTGTGCAGTCACGGCCGTGCTTGCCTCGCCCGCATACCCCGACGTGTTTACGCCAAGCGGTGGAACATCGAATAATTTCTGATCTGGAGGATCTTCACATTCGCCGCCAGCCGCATGTGTATGGGAATGAATATCGCCATCCCATGTGCCTCCAATCATCGGGATGCTTCCCGTATTTTCTACCAGACCACTGCTAGTGTTGCTTACGACAACACGTATCGAATCTTCCGCCTGGCCCGGGTTGCAAGCATCAGAGGTATTCGTGACGAGATTCGCTTCCGTATCTCCACAAAGGAGTTGCGAAGTCATCCAACGATATTGCTGTCTCGTCCCGTTTCCTCCCACGGCGGCAGAACGGATCGGATGCGGCGTATACGGGTAAGGAACATCCTTGGATGAAACAATCGCCAACATCGGTGCCAGCGCGGAGGTATCCTTCCCGTTATCAAACTGTCGCCGAACCGAAATCGCCAAATCCCCTTCGTCACCCCGACCCAAGTCCGGAACGGTAAAAATGTACTTGTCGGTGTCGGGAACCGAGGTGTCTTTGCAACCCGCTATGGTGCCGGTCGAGTCGCAGACGAGAACAGGGTTAGCCGTGTCGATTCGGCCGATGACCGTGAGCCATTCTTTTGAAATTTCTCCTGTGACCACTCCTGAACTCGTAATGAGTGAAGTTAAATCCAGTCTCGTCGGCCAATACGGATTGGGTCCTTGCGCATCCAGGTCTTCCGCATGCTGCTCAACGGATCCCGTAAGACTTTCGCTATAGACTTTCGGGTAGGCCGATCCCGTGATGTAATCGAGGTTGCTTCGACGAACGAGGAATGCTCGGATATTTGCGGATGATCCCTTGATACTTATGTTCTGTTTCGACGCAAATAGCCCTCCTAACCGAACATACATCGCGGCAAAAGGATCCACATAGCCGAAAAATGAATTTCCCGGTGCATACACATGCTCATCGGCATTCTCGACCAACACAAAATCTTCCGTCGAATACTTGTTCAAATCAAACCCCACCGAATTTCCGACAGCCCCTGTCCGGACGGATCCTGAAGCATCGAGTATCGCTGAACCGAGCACCGTGGGGTTGATTTTGAAGAAATATTTGAGGGCCGTAACGCCTGATTGCTGAAGATCAGATCGATCGGTTCCACTGGTGACGATGGCGATCGTCCAATCCTTAAATAGGGCCTGAAATTCGGTCTCCACGCTTTCATCGAAGGAATACTTAATAGCAGCCTCTATGCCATCCGTACTCGTGAGACCCGTCGTCAAAATCGAGTGAAACACACGGAGGCCATCCGCGATATTGTCCCCATTCGCGTCCGTGCTGTTTGTCTGCGACTGCATCAGGTAAAGCATGAAGAGATATTCGGCCCCTTCGAAATCGTCTAGATCAAGATCTTCCGCTTTGCGAAGATCATCGGTCTGAGGGTTGGATAAGAAAAATTGTGCTGCGCTTCGAAAAATATTGAACCCACATAGATCGGCGAACACGGCTCCCATGCCATCATTAATCCAGTCATCTTCCGCGCTTCCTCCACTTACAAATACATGCTGGTTGAAACTGATGAGATGCGTCAATTGAAAGGCGATCCACGCATTGAGACGCTTCGTTACAAAGGTGGCCGCATCTATTCCATTTCCACCCAAGTTGTAGTTCCCCAATGAATCGGGCGCCGCTACATAGATAATTTCACCTTCATTCGATCCCGCATTCGACACTGGATTAAATGGAAGAAGGTCGCGAGAATCCGTGTAGGATTCGACTCCAAAATTCTTGCCGAAGCCCGTGAGTTCCCGATTGAGGATCGGTGTGACCAAAACGGAAACTCGTCCATCTCCATCCACATCGGATTCATCAGCCAATATTTTTTTTGCCAGCGGGCGAATGTTGCCCTCATAATTCGCCACCACTGTGGCGAGCTGGCCTGAAGTCAACGTATCAATGTTTCCCGACAGAGCATCACGATCCACAAAAATATTAATATGAGTGTCCTGGGCCAAAAGAATGGCCGAGGTTGTACAAAAGATGTCCGGATCCGAGCGGTCACAACGAACCCGAAATTCCGCTTCATCATTAATCGATATGGATGAAGACATCCCCCGCAGACCTCCATGAGTTCCATACACTTTCTGTCTCTTGGCCAGGCGATAAGAGGTGTTGACGTTTTGGGCCTGCCGATCCACTTCGGTAACACCGGTTTCGTAATGACCCGTGGATTGCGGAGGATTCACAGGGTCGTTGATTGGATCCCTTCCCTGCGCTCGAAGAGTGGTAGTCAAACTTGTAATAGGACTGGAATTGATGGGCGAGTCGATGCGGAATGAAATTGGGCTGCCCGACGTATTATAGACAATCAATGTGTATTCCTCTAAGCGATTATCCTTCGCGGCGGCACAGGGGATCTTTGGATCGTCATCTATCTTGAGGGAGAATCGGGTTTTCCCTGCGTCATCGAAATCGACGCGGGCTACGTCGCCTGGAGTACATAGGCCCGGCTGGCCGATCACCTCGGTGCCCGATCCACCCGGAGGAGTGGGTGTAGGCGCTGGTGTGGGAGTTCCGCCACCCCCTCCTGGAGGTGGATTGTTGAGATTCGTGCTACTACCGCAGGCAACGAGACCCAATACAGCGAACGAAAGAATTAAATGAGATTTCACCAATTTCATATTAGAAAGGGTGATGGAGAAGTCAACGAAGAACGAAGAGAGATCGGTTCTTCGTCGTACTCCCATCGATCCTCCGTTGACGGGAGATCTCTTTACGATTCCAGGCTATTCTCTTTTGAGCTGGTCCGCTGAGAATCGTTTCACAGGAAAATTTCTGGTGCAGTCGCATGGACGGAAAATCGACATTGAATTGCTCGAGGGAATCGCCACAGGCTCTTCTTCGACTCTTATTGAGCGACAACTATTACAAATTTCGGGTGCCTTTCACGGCACTTATATATTGGTACCCACACATGTTACTCCGCAGGAGCATGCGTACCCTTGCTCCGTACTTCTTACGCGCATTGATGAAATGATATTCCACGGGAAAGAGGCTCTAATCACCCACGTTGATGCGCCCGAAACCTCCTCCATACCGGACGATGGACTTGCCCCGGTTCTGGCGGGACTGACACGTAAGCGATTCTCGGGAAGAGTCTTTGTCGAACGAAGGGAATCGCGAAAGCTTTTGCAATTGAAACGAGGCATGATCACTTCGATCGCTTCCAGCGATCCCTCGGAAACTTTGCTCGTTGTGCTGCGCCGATGGAATTATCTGCCACTTAAGACCCTTGAGGGCCTGGAACGGAAGTTAGAGAACACAGAATCCCGCCTTCGGGATCTGATTCGATCGGAAGATGTCCTCAAAGAAGCTTCTTTAACGGAAGCCATGCGCTCTCTCCACGCCGAACGAATTCTCGAGCTATTTTCCTGGCGTTCGGGTGCACTCCGGTTACGTGCGGAAGAACCTTCGGCATCCAAGAAAGGTATCGAAGCATCCCTCTCCGAGCATGTCGTTCTCGCCCAACTGCTCCCGGATGGCCGCGTCGGCGAGATCACGGCAAAATCCGACCAGCCCCTGGTCCTGGTCGTTACTGAAGAATCGACCACGCAGAAAGAAGTTGCGCAAGCTCTTCGTGCAGCCGCCGGAAAGCGAATTGCCGGATTTTATTTTAGGTCAAAATCGGCTCGCCCAACGTAAAATCCAAAACGAGCTTTCGAGCATCGCGAGGCTGAAACGGATGATGTATCGCCCGCTTGGCTCGCGATTTGAATCGAACATCCGCAGACACCTTTTCATACGCTTTCAGCGCCCCTTCCCGATCGCCAGCGAGATCGTTCGCCCATCCGAGATAAAGAGTCGCCTGGAGTTCACGAAGGGGAGTTTCCCCGCATCGGATCACCTGTTCAAATTCGTTTCTGGCTTGAAGCGGTTGGGAACGCTTCATTAAAATAAGGCCCAACATAAGATGGTAGAGCGGTTCATTCGGGCTAAGCGTGACGGCTTCATTGAGACATTGTTCCGACCGAACGAGATCGCCCGACGGAAAATAATATTCGTAAGCAGCCACATAGGAGGCGCGGGCCCGTTCATCGGTGGCTCCTCCGAGTCGACGATCGCGCAGAATCGGACCCGAAAAACATTCCACTTCCGCAAACGAACTTTTTGAAACGGGCGCCCTCCCCGTGGCCATGTAAAGGCGTCGATTTTCGGCCTCAAACACCACGCTTAAGACCGTATGTGCCTGAGAGATCGTGGAGCCAAAAGCCCGCTCCTTTCCCCACACAAGATCGAATGAATCCGACAAAATCGAAACGGCGTCTTCGACCTGGATCCCCTTGGTATTTTTGGAAAGTAGTGAGGCCGCTCGATCGTAGCGCGCCCGCGTATCCACCTTCCTTCCGTCCGTTATCCAGTACTCTCTTTCCGCCATTGCCGCGTCATGGTAGTGATTCGTGCAGACCAACCAACCGCCCTTCACTCCTCGATACGAAACCTCGTTCGAGTCTCCTTCAACCACCATCGCATTATTTTCTTTTTGTGAGGCAATCAAAAATGACCACCCCGCGCCGAATCGAAATTCACGAAGCACCTCGCCCGCTTCCTTGAGGCTTCGAGCTCGACGAATAATGTCTTGGCCGATGGCCACAATCGGCGTTGCGCCCGTCGTCGACGACGTAGAATAATTCATGTTGAGTGAAAGCGTGATTCCCGCTTCATTCATGGAGGTAATTCCCGCGGTGTCGATCCCTAGGGTCGTTACTGAGACATAACGCATCCCCTCTTTGGGAACATATTCGACGACGGTGGGATGTAAGTACCAGGCTTCTCCTCCCGGAAAATCGAGATTACGCGCATGAAGAAAAGGAACCCCTTTCCCGCGATCTCCCAGAATAGAAAATGCCGTACAACCCATAGCCATGGGCTTCAGTGTGAGAGTCTTAAGCATTCGCTGCTGACGGGCCAGGAGATACGAATACACATCGGGCATTACAAAAGCGCGCAATAGAAGTTCGACCGGAAGACCGCTTCCCTCCGAAAATCCCGTGATTGTTTCGCGAAAATAATTTGGAATTCTCTCGATGTAGGGCCGCTCGACAAACTGCCGAATAAAACTCCGAGCTCGATTGCGAAGCCAGCGAGACGATGACTCCACTTGAAACTGAAAGACGGAATCCATGAAATTGCCATAAAACTCGATGGCATGCAGCGCGTTAGCCGTCTTCGCCGCGGCGCCATGGGCGCGACCCATTTCAAATGGAGTGCCGCTTAAGCGAAGCATGGTCGGCGCAAAATACTTTGAGGTTTCCATGCGGTTGACATCATTGAACCGTTCCTTCGCAAGGGTGGCAAGCGGAACGTAATCTTTACAAAAGGAATCCGGGAGGTTAGCTCTGAGACGAATGTCTCCACCCGAAATGTTGTCTACCGAAGCGTTATCGCCCTTATCGGTGGAAGATTTCTGTTATCTTGCGAACAGCTTCTCCGAACAGGGGGAGTTTGAACGCGCCATTCAAATTTACGAGCGAGCCTCCAAACTCTATCCCGAAAATTTGGCCATTAAGATCAGCCTTGGAAGAATTCGAAGTCTGCGAAATCAAGCACTCGATTCCCCTAAGGACATTATTTCGAGTCGTCCCAGCCATGAAGACGACGAAATCTGGGCCAACCGCTTTCAGGGCCTGGGCGAAATTTTTCTGAAGAATGGGCGACGAGAAGAGGCGCGTCGAATATTCGAGATGTCGAAGGCGAGTAACGTAAAATTTTATCTTCCCTACCTCAATCTCGGAAAGCTCTATCTCGAAATGAACGAATTGGAGCATGCGATTGCAGAGCTGGAACGAGCGATCTCCCTAAATCCATTCAATGAAGAAGTTGCTGACCTCCTGGCAACCGCGCGTTTCCAGAATCGTGACTACAAGGAAGCGCTCGATTTAGCTATCGATGCGTTCGTATTATCGGGAGAGGCGAACAAAAAAGGGGGAAAGGGTCCCTACAGCGCGAAAATTAAGACGTACATTGAAAAACTTCCCAGCTACACCACCCGCGCGCGAAACGACCGAATTCGAGAAAGGCGAAATCGAATTCAACTTCTATATGAGGAACTGGAAGGTCAACTCAATCGTTACACTTCGACCGCTCCCATCCCGTCGACTTCCCCGTCAACGACGACCGACCAAACTGCGACCGGCGAGCCAACCGAGGTCACAATTTCCGACCCTGGGCCTCCCCCACCGGAGGCCGCTTCTCCGCTGGATGAAATGGTGGTGGCGCTTCGAAAACATTTGATTTTCCGAAATATGGAAGAAGCAGCGATACGGAAGGTGGCGCAGTTCACTTCTCCGATGGACGTTCGACAGTCGGAATATGTTTATCAGGAAGGAGATCCGGTCTACGGCCTCTATTTGCTCAGTCGAGGCAAGGTGGAGATCCAAAAAGCCACACCCTACGGCCCGATCATATTTACCGCCTTTGAGAAAGGAAGTTTCTTTGGCGATGACAACCTCCTCAGTGGCAGGGAGAGGTACACTAGTGCACTATCGATTCAAGACAGCGAAATTCTCTTTATCGACAAGGCGGGCCTGGCGAATATTTTCGCGCGCGAAAGGTCGATCGCCATTCATTTCCTTTGGTACTTTTGGACCTCTCTCAGCCGGCAAATTCGAGAAGCCAATGACCGAATGACCAGTTTTTTCGCCGGTCCCCAGGAGGCTGCCGAACGATTTGCGGCTCCATCCGCATCCGGACGTCCCGCGAATGTGGAAATCGACAAAAAATTGGAGGTGTTACAGGCAAAAGGACTTTCGCCGAAGGACCTCACCCTTCTAACGAAATTTAGCAATGCGGAAGTCTACAATCGGGGAGAAACGATCTTTCGCGAGGGAGATTTGGGTGATCGCCTCTATATCGTTCTCGAGGGTTCGATTCGAATCAGTAAACACATCGCAGGAACAGGTGAGGAGGCGTTGGCCATCCTGAAAAAGGGAGATTTTTTTGGGGAGATGGCGCTACTTGGCCAGCATTACCGATCCGCCGATGCCAAGGCCCAGGAACAGGGAACCACGGTACTTGCCATCACAAAAGAAGCTCTGCGCGAGATCCTTTCGATCGATACCGACTCGGCCTATCAGTTTCTGACCATTTTGTGTCGGATTCTGAGCCAGCGACTGCGCGAAATTAATGAGAAAATTTATCAGTGGAAATTGATGTCGGGGGAATTCAAGTAAGGCACTACGCTCGCTCGCGCTGGGCGACGATTTTTTCAATCAAGCGCCTTCCATCTTCATCGATTTCGGTAAACCGAATTTCCACGCCCGGCTCAGTGCCCGATTCCCGGCGAGTCACCTCCCCTTTGCCTTCCATCAATTTAAGACCATCCCTTAGGCGCACTTCCACCTGAATTTTCTCACCAATCGATAAGGGTCGATCCGACTTCACAAACATTCCGTCCCGCGAGAGATCCGCACCGCATTCCGCCACAAAGTCACCAAAGCCATCAAAGACCAAATCGATTTTTCCCTCCACGCTAGCTATGGGCACCGTCGAGAAAATTTCAGTCTTGTCGGCCAGTGAAGAAAGCCCCACATCTGACGGGTGAGCCAGGACGGAATCAAAATCGAGGCGCTTTAACTTAAACTCGTCAATCGGAAGATCGGGGGTAGAAACCACTGCGGGTGGCGGGACTACTTCCTTTTTCGGCAAATTAACTTTGGTCGGTTCTGCGAGTTTCGCGCGAGGGAGAAAATCCATCGCTTCCACTTCTATCTCAGGCTGGGTCGAAGGCACTGAAAACGATGGAACCGGGATCTCTTTCTTGGCGAAGTCCTTTGGCCTGGATTCACCGTGGGTCGTTTCTTCCTTCTCGGGCTTTGCCGCCCCTTTTGCGACTCTTTTTGCGAGTTCAGCCACTTCCCGCCGCAGGGCAACAAGGTTCCACCAAACCAGCAGAATAAACACAAATGCCAGTATGGTTAGCACTGGCATTGCGTTAGTTAACACTGAAAGATTATAAACGCTCGCCACTAATTTATGGATACTCTCTCGACTCCGTTATAAGTGCAATAAACAGTGTCCAGACGCATCCGCACACTTCTTCCTTATGTAATTATCTCAGTAGTCATTACGTGCGCCGCGCTGCCGGTATTACTCTCTGCCAACAAGATTCTACTTAACGGCGATTATTTCCTGTTTCTTGCAAAACATGAGGCAGTACGGGAGAGCGTTCTTCGCCTCCACTCATTTCCGTTACGCTCGTATTGGTTTGGTGGAGGCTATCCTACGATCGCCGATCCCGAAGATCCGGCTCTTAATCCTTTCGTGTTGTTGTCAATATCGTTAGGTGCTGTGAAAGGTTTGAAGCTCATTGGTGTCGCGGCCATGCTGGTAGGAGGAATCGCAACGTACGAATTTGCGAAGTCTATTCTCGGATATAGTGTGTATGGGGCGCTTTTTTCCGGATTGATTTTCGGTTTAAATTTGTTTGTTCCCTTACGACTTTTGGACGGAAATCCCAATGAAATATATGCGGCGTTTCTTCCATTATGTTTCCTTTTGCTCGGTCAAGCGTGTCGAGGAGAGAAGAAAGCCATATTCATCCTACCGTTTCTCTTTTCCACCATGCTCTCCGATGGCAAGGCAACTTGTCTGATGGCGATGTTTTATATCGGCGTGATTTGCGTGATCAGTCTGCAACCAAAATTTAGTCCATTTGGATCTCTTACCAAAGAATCCTCGACTCCCCGATTTAATAGTTTGCCGTTAAAGCTTTTCGTTTTGGCTGCGGTGCTGACTCTTTTGGTCGACATGGTTCGCATACTGCCTGTAGAAGAATTATTCCACTACTATGGAGGAAGGAATTTAATTGCCTCGCATCCTAAGGTGTACAAGCCAGCGAGCATTGTGGCGTATACGTTTGGCCAACTTTGTCAGGAAGCGGTTTCTTGGAAAGATCGTATTGGATTCGTCACGATCGGTTGGATCCCGATGATCCTCAGCGTCGTCGCTTTGATCTGCTTTTGGCAGAAGATGTTCGTCTGGGTGCTGAGCCTTCTATTTTTTGCGTGGCTCGCAATGGCACACCACGCATATATTGATCTATTTAAAAATCTTTGGCACTTGCCGATTTTTGAAACGATATCTCGGCCGAACAAGTACTTTACTTTTCAAATCGTTTTTGCGCTCGCGATTATATCTGGACAGTCCTTCACTTTGCTTCATCGATTGAAATCACGTGCGGCGGAAAGAATCATCGCAATCGCTCTTATTCTCACCGGTGCCGGTTTTCTCTATACGCATGTACATGGCATTTCGGCGGAGACGTACATATCGAATCCCTCTCCACTCGAAGCAAGACCGCCCGAAGGCTTTTTCAATGTTGCAAGTAACGGTCTAAAACGAAACCGCTTTCGTCCGTCAAATTCACTGGCCTATTATAATTTGCGGCGCAACATCGGAACGATTGACTGGTATAATGGCGTTCCGTTACCTGCCCACGCGGTACCGAAATATTTTGTGGGGCTCGATAATCGATATGAGAAAAATCCAAATTATCGTGGCGAGGCGTATTTTCTCAATGGAAGCGATTCCGATTTGCTTCCTACTTCACCGGAATTTCGACCCAACTCAATTCTTGTACCGGTCAGCGTAAAAGTTCCGGGTCTGGTGGTGATTAATCAAAACTATCATCGTGACTGGTACTCGGACCGAGGGCGATTGGTGGATCATGATGGGCTATTAGGCTTGGAGCTTAGTGAGCCGGGTGAATATACAGTACACTTGAACTATTATCCGCGGGCGTTTTATGTAGGTCTAAGTATTAGTTTTCTCACGATCCTATCGCTTTTTGTGTATCGCAAGAAAATTGGTTCAATGCTTTATTGAAATTCCATCGGATCTTCAATCCAGCCGGTGGTGTTCCAATTTGCGTTATTTGAAGAGTTTTCCACGCGCAGATAGATCGTTACGAAACCAACAGAAAAAACACAAATGCCAGTGCGGTTAGCACTGGCATTGCGTTAGTTAACACTGAAAGTCTCCTGCAGGAAGGCCATGGCCTTCCCACAGGAACTAAAACTCTGCTTATTTCACACTTTCAGCCCGGCTGATCGTCGAACGGGCGGAAAACGTGTTAATCCCAGAACGTTTCACGTCTGGCGTAATCTTCGGTCGGGCGGATACCGCACCTTCAGGCGACTGCGCCGCCACAGTTGTTACCGCGACATTCATTGGCATCGCACCCGTTGTCGGCAAAGACTTAAGCAAAATTTTGCGTTCGATATCTCGAATAAGCTTTTGGCGTCGGACTCCTTGAAACGGCACATTGTATCTTCCCGCCGTCCGGCGCAATTCGAAGAAATCCATGCTGGTGAGCATCATTCTTGTTAGTTCATGAAACGTCATTGTCACGCCTCCCTGTGAGCTAAACTGCATCAACATGATGCAGTCTCTATCGGAGTGTTTGCACAAACGATGCCTCGCCACTCCGAGGTTCAACTCCTACAACGTGCTGTAACCAGAAGGCTTTCTTACTCCCCCCCGATACGACCCTCTTTGGTAACCTTCAGGTCTGCGTCGCTTGCTCCCCACTCCAACCGACCGTCCTGACGGGACAAGTTCAACCCTGCCCCTCTTATTTCGCAGCACACCTTTTTCTTCTGACGGGATAGTAATACCGCAGAACGAAATCTTGCAACCCCCTTTTTTCAACAGGATGCAATACTTAAGAGATATCTATCTAAGGTTATGAAATTTAAGATGTTTTATTATTAATATGTGCAGCAGGGCGGTGGGCAGGCGGCCTGTTGATACTGAGAATTGACTCCCGCCTGTCCGGAACAGACCTGTTGAACCGTTATTCCCTGGGGCATAAGACTAATCGCGTCAAGTTGATTCTGCGTCGTAATCATTTGAGCCTTGTTAATTCCATTTTGGAAATTGACATAGCTATTCGCCCTGGTGATGGGGGCGGAGACCACCGAAAGTCCGGCTCCGATAAGAGTATCTAGGGCGCCAAATCCCATGGATTTTAGCTCATCTTTGAGACCAATGCTTCTTCCCACCTGCGCGACTGATTGCTGCGCCTCCGGAGGAAGCGCTTGAATATCTTCCTTTCGGAGTTGATAAAACGCGTCTTTTGCCGCTACTGGAGTCGGAGCGTTCGCTGCATTGGTGAGGCATGTGATAACTCGACGGGTTGGAATAAACATTGTCATATTTGGGCCTGCGTCACATCCGACACCGATGTTTTGGTGGCAAAAGCCTGGGTAAGTATAGCCGTTGGACATGGAAGCAAACCCTGGACCCATAGGATTTCGAAATCCACCCGGTTGCAATTGGTTGGGAGTTCTCCAACCGGGATAGGTCCCCATGGAGGTACGCGTTGAGAGTCCATACGGTGAGACGATAGCTGGCAGGCCGTCACTCCCCATCTCAAGTCCCGCAAATTGATCGGAACAGGTCGTTTGATTGTCGGATGACACAATTAATCCATTGCACTTGGGACACCAGGCCGGAGCCTCTTTCAAATCCTTACCCGCGCATTGATCGTCGCACTGTTTGACCGTGGGACAGAAAAGAGCGTCGGCATAAGAAGGCTTGAGAGTGGCTGAGGTTGACGAGGAAGTATTGTTTTGCGGGTTGGAAGTATCCGCCGCTTGTTGCGCTTGTTGGGCCAACACATTCGCCACCGGTTGCGGAGAAATGATCTTTTGCTGGCCCTGTCCACTGCAAGCGGACACGAGCGCTGCGACCGAGATCAAAAGAATGTTTCGCTCAAACTTCATTCTTAGTACCCTACCCTCACTCGTCCGCAGAAATCGCCTTCGACTTGGCCGTCACCGGTCACAATCTGATATTTCGCGCAAACTCGGTTTCCAGCTACATTGCTGATGTCGGTAAACATCACTTGTCCGTCATAGATCGACTGCTCCTGTCCCTGGAGGGTTAAAAAGCCGTCCACCAATCCGCCTTTCATTTTCTGCCAGTAACCCAATTGATCATATATGGGTCGCACATCGGTGACTGAAATTTGAAGAACGTCGCTGAAAAAACCAGCGGTTCGGAAAAAGACGCTGCAAACCAGCGGAGCGCTGAATCCGTCATAACTCGGGGGCACCACACAGTCGGTGCCGCTGACTTCAAGCTGATATGCCTGACCATTGATCACGGCCGTGGCTGATTGTCCTCCACCGCAACCATGGATTAGAAGTGCCAACGCCAGAATAGGTAGTAAACGTATGTATTTTGACATCATATTTTCACCCTTCTCCCAGGGTTTTCAGCAAGACATATGCCATGAACTTCGTGAGCAGAAAGGTTGAAATGATTGAAATTTTGTCGATTTTCAGGCGGGGAACCCAAGCCCATTTTGCGACATTAAAGCCACGGCTGTGGAAGGGATTGGCCATTACGGATCCCCATTTAGCCCACTGCGTTAAAATAATCAAGGGGGTCTTTTTTAAGAATCCCCAGGCGAGATAATGAAAAGTCGAACCGAATAGGGTCCCCCGGATCCAGCTCCCGGAGGCGTTCGGTCACCTCTTTGACCATTTTCCACCCGGGAGAAGCTCGGTCCGTCAAACCGATCCGTCGAACCAGACGGGCCAAATGGGTATCGATAGGAAGGTAAAGGTGTGCCGGGGACACCCTTTTCCAGCATCCAAAATCGGGGGGGTGAGTTCGCACCATCCAACGCAGAAAAAGGTTCATCCGTTTGCAGGTACTACCCTGTCTGGGAGAAGGGATCATAAACATAGTTCCGCGTGTTTTTCGATGCGGAGAAAACGCGATTGAAATTTCATGCAGCCCTTCTTCCACATTTCTGCCGACAAAAAATTTCTCCAGCGAATCCATCCTGCGATAGGTGTCTCGCAGAAAAGACAGAAGCGCGTGGAAATCATTCGCGCTGATCCAGCGATGGTAAAGACCTGATAGTTCCCTGGGTTTTCGATCAGGCCAGTTCAAAATGCATCGATAAGGAGAATCGCCGAGAAGAACAAGCAATCGCTCAACCGTAGAAAAAATCGCCTGAACATTTCCAAACGCGAGTGTGGCGGCGAGAAACGCGACGACTTCGCGATCTTGCGGACTCGAGTAGCGATGAGGAAATTTAAGGGGATCTGTTTCAAGAAATTCGGGGCCGAATTCGCGGTAAAGCTTTTGGAGAGAGCGCCGGAGTTCGTCTATCGATTGAGATAGTCTTTGCCGTATTTCTCCCATGCTTCCTCCGCAGCTACCTTTTCCTCTTCGGTCGGTTCCGTAATGCGAAGGGTCTTTCGATTCTCATTCCACCACTTGCGAATCTGCTCGGCGTCGGCATTTCGCTTTTTTACAGGATCGAAATAATTGTACGCAAAGTTCGTTCTTACGATCTTCTCAATCGCATGCTGGGAATTTCCTCGGACATTTTCATTCGTATCATAGAGCCCCTTGATTAAGGTCGGGACGGCATTGAGGCTTCCCGTTCGGCCGAGGCTGTAGATGACCCCATCTCGCAAATCCTCTTCTTTGTAGAGGGCAGAAAGAGCGGGAATGGCTTCGCGCGCCCTGACTTCGCCGAGGAAATCGATGGCATCTCTCCGATAGGGAGATTTTTTATGGTTGGCCAGAGCAATCGCTTTTTCAACTTTGGCTTTCCGATCCGGTTCTTTTCGAAGAATATTCCGAAATTCGGTGACTCGTTTCCGGTAGTCCGCGGGCGCCTTAGAAAGATCGATATCGGGATGATAAACCGCTCCGCCCGTTGCTTTTGGAGCAGGAGCGGAATTAGCGCCGAGAAGAAGTACAGAAATGGAAAGGATGATCGGATGCACTGTTCTAAGTATACCTACGTTACGCGATAGGCCAATTTCATCTTGTTATGCCGAGCTAATCTTTCTATGAGGGGCTTTATCGCTTCTGATTCACGAACGTAGACGTGACCCAAAGGATCGATTTCAATAAAGTCTATTCCGTCGGTCGGTGCATCATTCCGAGTCAAGCAAACAATCGGTAGAGGGTGTTCAGATCGAGATAGCTCCTGATTGTGTCTCATTACCTGTTGTTTCAGAGACTCCCATTGGTCGTTTTCAATCCTCGAAAGAATTTGATGATTGGAGATGGCTGAGAAAGGGTCGAAACGAATCAGGCGTAGAAGATCCACTTTTTCTTTTTTCAGATTTGAGATGGCCGGCCAAATCTCGGTTTGGTTATTCTTGTAAACAAGCATCGTCGCCGACACCAAAGGTTTGGGATTCCATTTGGAGAGTCTTTCAGCCAATTGAAAAGAGGCGTGAAAACTTTCAACTGAGCCCCTGAGTTGTTTGTGTTGTTCTAGAGAACTTTCAATCGAAAACAAAAACTCTAGAGGAGGAAACTTCATGACCTCTTTGAAGAATTTTGTGTCGCGACTTAAACGCAGACCATTCGTGGCAAATTGTGAATGAGCTGGCTGTGCCTGCGATAAACGCTTGAGAATTTGAATACAGTCGGGGTGATTCGCAGGTTCGCCCCCTGTGATCAATACAAAGAGTTTTCCATCGAAAGTCCAGTCTTGAATTTCAACCAAGATTTGATCGACCAACGATGAAGACAGGTAATCTTTTGTAGTGGAGTAGAGCCTCGAGTAGTCGCAATGAATACAGCGTTCACTACAATCGGAAGTGATCTTGAGTTTTAAAAATAAGTCTCTATTTTTTCCCTTAGCAACCGCCACTAAAATACCGTGTCACGCTATAAACTGGCTGACCTAGAGAATTCTTTAACTCGAATTTCTTTCGGGAGAAATCATTTGCACCGAGATAGGGATCGAGCCTGCATGAGAAATTGTCGTCGTCCGACTTTTCAATGAGTACAAACATCGTTCCATAAAAAAATTGACTAGGCTCCTCTTCACGGGGTTTTCCTCGTGACGTAAAGGCTACAAGGACTCTTTCGTGATTTTGCCTCGTTCTAATGGGTTCGGGAGTCAAGAATGCCCATTCCGTTATTGTTTGATGACCAGGATCAGAACGTTCGCCCGTTTTCGAATAGGTTTTTCCACTGATGGCCTCAGATGGTGAGTTTAAAAAGGCGATGACAGCGTCTTTAACGCATGTTTCCTTTGCGCGTGGGAGAAGCGTAACCGCGAATGCCTCATTATAAAAAAGACCTGTAGAGATTGACGCCGCGATGCCCATATAAGAGAGAACTTTGTTCATAAACACCCGCCTATTCTACCCGCCAGGTTTCTGTGGTTTCATCATAGTCCGTGGATTCTTCCACATGGCGGGTCGATACCTTCACAAAACGATTGCCGGTCAACATCCCCGTTAACTCTTGGCGAAAATTACGAACCAGGCCTGAAGTTTCATGCTTTCTTTTTTCCGCACTGAATTCATGCTCGTCAGGCTCGCGATAAGTTAACGATTCGCCATTCCCCACGACAATGTCGCGACCATTGCACTGTACCTGAATACTATTCCATTCACCTGAAGACCCGGTAAAACCGTTAGAAAATGAGATTTGAAGCATTTTACAGTCATGAGCGAGCACACTGCTGAATGCTTTTTCGTTCCCCTTTCCTTTTTTCAAGGCTGGAGCGCCATTCGACACCTCAATATAGTCGGGATACTCGTTCACGGGAGTGAGGGTTTGGCCGTGTGCCACGCCAAATAAAATGGCCGCTCCAAGCATGCCCGGGAATAGAGTTATTTTTATGGAAAGTCCGTTCATCTCGTTCTCTACAATTTAGCCAGGCTCTATATCAAAAATACCGCACCGCGGCAATAAAGATGAAAGTACCCCATTAGAAATGAGGACAAAAAGGTCCGTTGGCGATGAACACAG
>CAYNHQ010000012.1:0-64088 GCA_964397255.1 uncultured bacterium | reverse complement strand
CCTCGCGGCTGTCACGAGACTTCTTTTACCTCAATTCTGATGGGGTACTTTCATCCACCAAACGCTTGACGGGGGGCGGCGAGAGGGGTATCTTGCCGCGTTTTCTCGGGAAGCGTAAATCACGAGAAATATTGGGTTTTTTGAAAACTATCGCGTGTGGAGAGTGAATGGGAACGACGTCAGTGCGGATCAAGGAGGGGGAAAGCTTTGAAAGCGCCCTCCGTCGCTTCAAAAAGCTCTGCGAGAAAGCAGGCATTTTGGCGGAACTTCGTAAACGGGAACACTACGAAAAACCAAGTGTTCGCCGAAAGCGAAAGTCTCTTCAGGCGAGAAAACGATCCCAAAAGAAGCCTCGGCCGGAACGCTATTAATTGTTTCGGCCCCATTCGTTCGAAGAGCATGCACGAAGGTGGCGCCGTTGGTACCTCGTGAAGTGATTGAGGAGATCCGAAACCGGGTCGATATTGTTCGCCTCATTGGCGAGGCCCTTCCTCTTAAAAAGGTGGGAAGGAATTACTCCGGGCTCTGCCCCTTCCATCGGGAGAAAACCCCCTCTTTTACCGTCAGTGATCAGAAGCAGCTTTTTCACTGTTTCGGTTGTGGCGAGGGAGGAACGATTTTTGATTTCATGATGAAATTTCACCACCTCACATTCCCCGAAGTTCTCGAACGTCTCGCTCCTTTTGCCGGAATCGATCTGGCCCAATATCAAAAGGGCGGAGCTGATATTGCGGCTCGGAAGGCGCAAGAGAAGAAACTGTTATCCATCGTTCAGTATGCTCGAGATGTCTACCACCGGGCGCTCATGGAATCGGATGCTGCGAAGGATGCCCGCGAATATGCAAAGTCTCGTGGGATCACGGGTGAACTCGCCAAACGTCTTAAGCTCGGGTTTGCCCCCGGTTCATGGGACACACTGGTTCAGGCACTCCAACGCGATCAAAAGTCACTGACGGATGCTGTGGCGGCGGGACTCATTGGCGAGAAACGGGAGGGTCATTATGACCTATTCCGAAATCGCCTTCTCTTTCCAATTGAGAATGTAAGGGGCGAAACAGTTGGTTTTGGAGGCAGGATTTTAGGCGAAGGATCGCCGAAATATCTCAATTCACCTCAAACGCTTCTCTTCAATAAGGGGAAAATGCTTTACGGCCTCTATGATGCGCAGGAGGCCATCGCCCATGAAAAGAAAGTCATTATTGTGGAAGGGTACATGGACCGACTTGCTCTTCGTGAAGCGGGGCTGGTTTATTCAGTAGCCACACTTGGAACCGCGCTTACAGATGACCATGCGAAGCTTCTTCGAAAGTTTACGGACGAAGTGGTTGTGGTTTTTGATGGTGATGCGGCTGGCCTTCGCGCGGCTCGGCGATCCCTTCGGCCTCTTTTGAGCCAGGGTCTTCGAGCTCGGGTTGCCACTCTTCCCGAAGGAATGGATCCCGACACGTTCATCCAACAAAAAGGAAAGAAAGCTTTTGAAACATTAGTGGCAGAGGCCTCCGATTTACTTCTATTTTTCGTTGAGAAATTTTTTAAGAAAGAGAGCGACGTTTCAAGAAAGGCCGAAGCGATTTCCGAGCTGGCCGCCTTGATTGCTTCCACATCGAACGTTTATTTGCGAGAGGCCATCGTGGCTGAGACGGTAAGGCTGACAGAACTCGATCGCGCCATTCTTCAAGGAGAGAAGAGAATTTCTCCGGTACGTTCAATGGCGAGTATCCCCGTAGAAAAGCGAATAGAGGCATCTAAACTTCCCAAAGAAGAATTGGTGTTGATTCGTCTGTCCGCTGAGAGGCCCGAGGCTCGCGAGCAGCTCATTCGAGAAAACCTTTTTCAATTTTTCTCGAATTCGAAATTTGTCGATGCCGCACGGCATTGGATTGAACGTATCACCGAACAACAGGAAGCGGGGGCAAATGTAGCGACTTTCGTCGGTGAATGGGAGGACGAGGCCACACGTTCCCAATTAGCGGCGGCTTTTATGGAAGCACTCCCCGATGAATCTTTAGCTTGGCAGCGAGTGTGGAATGACTGTGTGAAGAAAATCCGCCAGCGTCAGGTCAAACGCCTTCGAGAAGCGGTCGAAAACGCTGAGCGCTCCGGCGACTCGGGCACCGTAGAGGCATTGCAGCAGCAGTTGTTGGAATTGAAGAAATTGGAGTCGACCCAAGGGAGGATCGCATGAGTGAAGACAAAGATCTCGTCAGCGTAAAGCAGCTGATCGAAACGGGTAAAGAAAAAGGATTCCTCACCTACGAAGAAGTAAACGAGGTTCTTCCTTCGAACATTGTCGAGAGCGAGCAGCTCGATGACATCATGATCATGTTCAACGAGATGGACATCGCCATCGTAGATAATGAAAAAGAGGGCCAGGCCGTCCGGGAACGACAAAAGGCCGGGGCAGGAGGAGATTCGGAAGAATTTGAACCCAAAGAAGATGCCGCCGTCCGGTCGAATGATCCGGTTCGGATGTATCTCAAAAAGATGGGGGCGGTTTCCTTGCTCACTCGTGAAGGCGAAGTGGAAATCGCCAAGCGGATTGAAGAAGGGGAAAACGAGGTTCTTGAAATTCTTCTGCGTTCGCAGGTCGGCGTTCGTGAAATTCTACTCATTGGCGACAAGCTCAAAAAAGGAACCGTTCGTGTTCGAGATTTGGTGCGAGGGATCGACGAGGAAGACGAAAATTTTGACGAAAAGGCGCTCACCGAAACGGTTCTCAAATTAATCGACAAAATTCGTCGGCTCGACCGGCAAAACCGGACGATGTTCGACAATCGAAAAATCGTCGCGAAGTCGAATCTCAAGAAGCGGCAGCAAAAAGACAAGATTGAGCGGAATCACAAGAAAATGTTCGATACGCTCAAAGAGATCAATTTCAACCGGAAATGGATCAACCGAATCGTTTCCCGGCTCAAGAGCATGATTCTGAAAATCGAGCGCGCCGAACGGACATTCCGAGACGCGGAAAGCCGAACCGGGAAGCCGATGGCTGAACTTCGAAAGCTTTTCCGTGATGTGAAAAAAGGACGAGTCGAATCCAAACTCGTTCAAAAGAAACTGAAGAAAATTTCGCTCGAAGAATTGGTCGATGTCGAAAAGATGGTGAAATTTGCCGAAAAGCAAATTCACAAGATTGAAGAAGAAGCGGGAATGAGTGCCGGCCAGCTCAAAGAGACCTATCGCCGTTTGCACCATGGCGAAGTCATGGCAGACAAGGCCAAGACGGAGCTCATCGAAGCAAACCTTCGTCTCGTCGTCTCGATTGCCAAGAAATACACGAACCGGGGTCTTCAATTTCTCGATCTGATTCAGGAGGGGAATATCGGTCTGATGAAGGCGGTGGATAAATTTGAATATCGTCGAGGCTATAAGTTCTCGACGTATGCGACATGGTGGATCCGCCAGGCGATCACGCGTGCCATTGCCGACCAGGCTCGAACCATTCGTATTCCGGTTCACATGATCGAAACGATCAATAAGTTGGTTCGGACCTCCCGCTATCTTGTTCAGGAGTTGGGGCGCGAACCACAGCCGGAGGAGATCGCTGAGAAGATGGAACTTCCCGTCGATAAAGTCCGTAAAGTTCTTAAAATCGCGAAAGAGCCGATCTCTCTCGAAACTCCGATTGGAGATGAGGAGGATTCGCATTTAGGAGATTTCATCGAAGACAAGAACGCCGTCAATCCGCAGGATGCCGTCATCAATATGGACCTCTCGGAACAAACGAGAAAAGTTCTAGCATCGCTTACTCCACGCGAAGAAAAGGTCCTTCGCATGCGATTTGGCATCGGCGAGAAATCCGACCATACGTTGGAAGAAGTAGGACAGGATTTTCAGGTCACGCGCGAACGAATTCGGCAGATTGAAGCGAAGGCGCTTCGGAAGCTTCGCCATCCGAGCCGGGCGAAGAAGCTAAAAAGTTTTATTGAGAGTTAAAGAGATGGATGAAGAAGAACAGAATGGGTGTTGGGGGCCCTTAGCTCAGCGGTTAGAGCCGCCGGCTCATAACCGGTTGGTCCCAGGTTCGAATCCTGGAGGGCCCACCAAATTCGAAAGGACGTTATGATTATCGATCAGCTTCTCCTCCTGCAGCGGTTGGATCTCGAAATAGATGCGATGGAAGGGGAAGCCAAGGTTTTTCCGGACAAACTTAAAGAGATCCGGAGCCGAGAGGAGACAAAAAAAAAGGCCCTAGCTCTAGCTCGGGACCGACTCAACCAATTGGAGGTCGAGCGTCGGGATATGGATGGCACGCTCAAACTCGAGGAAGAGCGGCTTAAAAAGAGCAAAAAGAAACTCGGAGAGCTTAAAAAAGATTACGAGATTCGAGCCATGACCCGGGAGATTGAACTCACTCGAAGAAGCAACGCCGAGTTAGAAGAGAATATGAAAAAGAAGGCCGAAGAAATTGAAACGGCCAAAAAAGCTGTCGAGCAAATCGAAACCGAATGGAAAACAATATCGGAAGAATTGGAGGCCGCTCGGCCGGAAGCCGAGGGGAAATCAGCTGAATTTGGCGCGCTATTGGAAACCAAGTATCGAGAACGATCCGTTCTTGAAAAAGAGATGGATAAGGTCATTCTCAACCGTTATCGGCGAATCCGCGTTCGGCAACATAAGGACGCGTTCACGCGAGTCGAGGCCTACTCCTGCCAGGGATGTTTTATGAACGTTCCTCCGCAAATGGTGCATGAAATGATGCGAAACAAGAGGATCGAAAACTGTCCTCATTGTTTTCGCCTGATTTACGTTCCGGCTGAACCCAACGCGTGATGATTTGTGTCGCATATGTCGATGGAGCGTCCAGAGGTAACCCCGGCCCCGCTTCGATTGGTGTGTCCTTACAGAATGATGGGGGAGAAGAAGTCGACTTTGTTTCTGAACGAATTGGGAACACGACAAATAACGAAGCGGAGTATCGCGCTCTGATTGCGGCCCTTCAACTCGCGAAAAAAAAGAAAGCAAAAACCGTTGAAATTCGGGCGGATTCGGAATTGGTGGTTCGTCAGATGTCGGGAAAATACAAAGTAAAACATCCAAAGCTTCGCGCTCTTTGGGTCGAAGCCCAAGAGCTCTCCAAATCATTTGAATCATTTGCCATCCACCATGTCCCCCGCGAGGAGAATGCCCGCGCGGACGAACTTGCCAACCAGGCCCTGGATAAGATACCTCTTTAGTCGGTGAGTGGGCCGGGTGATCGCCGCGAGGGAAACCTCGGGGAGGAAAGTCCGAGCTCCAGCGGGCAGAATGCTGGGTAACGCCCAGGACGAGAAATCGTCGGAAAGTGCAACAGAAAGCAAACCGCCTCAACCCAAGCTTACGTTTCTCCGGAGGTGTAAGAAGGGTTCGGGTAAGGGTGAAACGGGGAGGTAAGAGCTCCCCCACGAGCCGTGCAAGCGGCCGTGCGGTAAACCCCATTCGGTGCAAGACCAAATAGGGAGACGTTTTCGGATGGCCCATTCGATGTCTCCGGGTAGGTCGCTTGAGCCGGCAAGCAATTGTCGGCCTAGAGGAATGATCGCCACGCGGTGAAAACCGCGAACAGAACTCGGCTTATAGGCCCACTCACTATTTTTTTGGTGTTGGAGTCGGTGTCGGAGTAGCGGCCTTCGCAGCCGCTTCTTTCTCTTTCTTAGCTTTTTCTTCCAGCTCTTTTTTCGCTTTCGCTACCGGATCCTCGGAAAGGCAAGATGATCCTGCCCAATGGTAGCCACATTTCTTGCACTGATCTTCGGCGGAAAGAGTAGGGCACGTGTTTTGGTCATCCTTAAAGGAAGCACAGACTTTCATCTCCCCATCTTTTTGGCCGGAGGCGCATTCCGAAGCCGCACGTACCACCGCCTGTGTTTCGGCGCTCTGATCCTTCGTTTTGCCTAAAACGCAGCAGACATCTTCTGCGGATGAAAACTGGGGAACAAGGAATAGGACGAGAATTAAAAGATGTTTCCTCATGATTCTATTTTATCACTGTTTGGCCCGGCCGACATAGTCACCCGTAGCGGTATCGATATCCACCGAATCTCCCTCAGTAATAAAACCAGGGACTTGAAACGTATAGCCGGTTTCCATCTTGGCTGCTTTAAATGAATTCGTCACCGTCGCTGTCTTAATAAAAGGAGAGGTCTCCACCACTTTTAACGTCACCGTTTGTGGTAGCTCCAGTCCCACCGGTTTAGTTTCATGGAATTGCACTTCCATCTTCAAATTCGGCGTGAGAAACTTTATGGCGTCGCCCAACATTTCTTCAAGCAGATGAAATTGTTCGTAGCTGTCAGTATCCATAAAATGGTAGTGATCGCCATCCTTATAGAGGAACTCCACATGTTTGTTATCAAGAATGGCACGTTCAATATTGTCTTCCGATCGAAACCGAACCTCCGTTTGGCCGCCACTGACAATATTACGAAGCTTCATTTGCACAAATGATCGCCAATTTCCCGGAGCAATGATTTGGGAAGAGAGGACTCGAAATAAGCCTCCTTCATGGAGGATCACATTTCCGACTTTGATTTGTTTAGCGCCTGGCATGGGCGCGGATGATACGGTTCTATTTTCGGCTGTCAACGCTGGGCCGCACTGATAAGATCGGTCAGATATGGCTAAATGTCTTGTGACTGGGGGGGCGGGATTCATTGGCTCACATATTGTGGAGGCGCTTCTAGCCCGAGGAGATGAGGTTACGATTCTGGATAATTTTTCATCGGGAAAAAGGGGAAATCTTCCATCCTCCAAACATCTCCACTTGATTGAGGGAGATGTTTCTGATCCAAAAGCTGCGGCTTCGGCTGTAAAGGGAATTGAAGTTGTTTTTCACGAAGCGGCCATGGGCTCCGTTTCCCAGTCCATCGCCGAGCCGCTGAAATCTCACACTTCGAACGCGACAGGGACGCTTCAGATGCTTATCGCGTCGAAGGAGGCAAAGGTGAGCCGTTTTGTGAATGCGGCCTCGACAGCCATATATGAAGATTCGCCTGAACTGCCGAAGAATGAGGGAATGCCTCCCAATCCCCTATCCCCGTATGCTGCGACGAAGATGGGCCAAGAACTCTATTGCCGGGCGTTCTCCGCCTCGTATGGAATGGAAACCATATCCCTTCGGTATTTTAATGTTTATGGTCCGCGGCAAGACCCCAAGTCAGAATACGCGGCCGTGGTCCCCAGATTTTTTGATTTCTATTTGCTTGGCCAGCCCCCGACGATTTACGGCGATGGCGAACAGACCCGCGACTTCATTTACGTAAAGGATGTTGTGGATGCGAATCTGCGGGCTGCCGACCGATCCGGTTCCAAAGGCGAGGTTTTTAACATTGCGAGCGGGAAAGCGATTACCGTGAATCAACTCGCGAAAGAAATCGCTGCCATCACCGGATCTTCGATTAAGCCGAAGCATGGTCCGGAAAGGCGGGGCGAAATTCGCCACTCCCTTGCGGATATTCGTCTTGCGAAGGACCAGCTGGGTTTCGAGGCTCGCACCTCACTGACCGATGGGTTACTACAAGCGTTCGAGTGGTATAAGAAGGTTCACTAGAGATCTATGTCCCAGCGGAATAGTCGCTGGCATAAGCCTGTTGTTCTTTTGTGAGTTGGTCGATTTCGATTCCCATCGTTTGCAATTTCAATTTCGCAATTTCGAGATCTTGCTCTGCCGGAAGAACATAGACTTTTTTCTGAAGGTTCTTCCCCTCCCTCGAAAGGTGAAGTAGAGCCAAAAATTGATTGGCAAACGACATATCCATGACTTCCGAAGGATGGCCTTCAGCCGCCACGAGATTGACCAATCGTCCCTGAGCCAAAACGTAAACTCGTTTGCCATTTTTGAGTTTGTATTCCTCATTGTGTGGCCGAATCTCAGTCACACTCGTTGAAATACTCTTGAGGTCTACGAGATTCAATTCACAATCGTAATGGCCTGTGTTGCATACCACGGCGCCGTCTTTCATTTTCTCAAAGTGGCGCTTCACAATAATGTCCTTCATCCCAGTGGCCGTAATGAAAATATCACCCAGAGCCGCTGCTTCATTCATGCTCATGACTCGATGCCCCTCGAGCGTGGCTCGAAGCGCAGCGACGGGATCTACCTCCGTGACGACTGTTTGAGCACCAAGACCTTGCGCGCGCAGAGCAACCCCTCGGCCACAGTGGCCGTAACCGGCTACAACAAAAACTTTGCCTGCGATCAAGATCGAAGTTGCCTGAAGAATTCCGTCCAACGAAGACTGGCCCGTTCCGTAAACGTTATCGAACTCCCACTTGGTGGCCGAGTCGTTCACGGCATAAATCGGGTATTGAAGCATATTGTCGTTCGCCATCGCACGGAGACGGTGAACGCCCGTCGTGGTTTCTTCCGTTCCTCCTATAATTTGCGGAAGAAGGTCCTTCCGTTTGGAATGAACGGTGAAGACCAAATCGGCGCCGTCGTCTAGCGTCAGATTGGGCTTCAATTGAAGTGTGCTCTCGATGCACTGGTAGAATTCATCTTTTCCCATTCCATACCATGCATAAATTGAAGTCCCCTCGGAGGCGAGGGCAGCGGCGATTTCGTCTTGTGTAGAGAGAGGATTGCAGCCGCTCCAAGAAACTTCTGCACCAGCTGCAATGAGCGTTCGAACGAGGACAGCGGTTTCTTTTGTAACATGAAGACAACCGGCGATTCGAAAGCCTTTAAACGGTTTTGAAGTCTGAAATTTATCCCTCAAAGCCATCAAAACCGGCATACGACTTTCAGCCCAAGCAATCTTTTTTAATCCCGCTGGCGCGAGGGATGCATTTGCGACCTTGTGATTCATTTTCCTTCTCCTTAGATTTCTAATCCACCGTTAATCGGGATGACCTCTCCCTGAATGTATGAACTTCCTTCCGAAGCCAAAAAATAAGCGAGTTCTGCAATATCGCTCGGATTCCCTTCACGGCCAAGGGGAATCTTACCCAACATATTCGCTCGAACTTCCGGGGGAATCGATGCGGTCATATCGGTCGAAATGAGTCCCGGAGCAATGGCGTTTACCAAAATTCCATATTTTGAAAGCTCCAGGGCCCAGGTTTTTGTAAGACCAACCACCCCCGCTTTGGACGCACTATAATTTGACTGACCAAATAGCCCACGCCGTGCCAGCGAAGAGATATTGATGATCCTCCCCGATTTCTTTTCGGCCATGACCTTAGCCACGGCCTGGCCGCAAAGAAACACTCCTTTCAAATTGACATCGATAACCGCGTCCCAGGCCTCCTCGGTCATCTTTAGGAGTGTTGCATCGCGAACGATACCGGCATTGTTTACCAGAACATCTATCGCTCCAAAGGCGGTAACAGTCTCTTTAACCACACGAGATACATCCTCGGATATCGCTACATTCGCGGCAATCGTGAGAACTTTTGCTCCCAAAGAGGTGATGCTCGAAGCGGCGGCAGACAGGTTTTTTTCATCGAGATCCACAAGAACGATCCGGACTCCCTCTTTTGCGAATCGCTCACCGATTGCACGACCGATTCCTCTTCCCCCGCCGGTGATGAGAATGACTTTATTGGTCATGAAAAACATGGGCGTATGTTTGTAACGACGGTGGGCAGGGAAGTAAAGGAATGGTACTCTGTTTCACAGATGCATAAATGGGCATGGATCACATTCCTTGTTCTCTTTTCTTCGAATGGGTTTGCGATTGAACGCTATGGGGCCGTTGGAACGGGTGTCGCGGTGCCGACAACCGTTGAACCGACCACAAAACGAGGAAATTTTCTCTATACGATTGATATTTCCTTTTTTATGGATGAGTTTTGGTCGGCCATTCTCGACTGGGACTTCGGTCTTGAGGGAGAGCAACGTGTGAATTCGGGTCTGGGGCCAAGGCTCTTTCTTTTTCGCGAAAAGATGGCCAATCCTTACGTATCCGCTCTTTTCCTTTATTCATTCACGCCGGCAAAAGACATTGGGTGGAGGGCTAGCCTTGGAGTGGAAGTGAATCTTAAAAAGCTGACAGAACTGGACAATCTTCGGTTCTTTGCGGAATCAGGCGCCAAACAGTTTTATGTTGATGGTCCTAATCCACTTGCCATAGAATGGATTCGCTCCGGTCTAGCTTGGAGTTTCTAAACTTGAAAAAATGTCTAAAAATTCTTCTCTACGTCTCACTGAGCCTTGCTTTAGCTCCTTTGCTCATATTGCAAATTACGAGGTTGATCATTCCCGTAGCGGGGGAACGGGGCTCGGAACTTCTTACACCGCTTCCTCCGCTACCTGAAGACCATGCCGCAACAGTAATCGAAAACCTGCATTTCGATTTTGATGAGAAAGCAAATCAGACGCTGGAAACGTGTTTAAGATACGGAAATTTGCCCAAAAAAGAATGCGAGGCGCTGCTGCAAAGGTTTTCGAAACCCCTGAAAAAGTTTGATCAGTGGCTTGCATCGACTTCTAAATATGGTTTGAAACCCTCACCCGCGCTGGATCGCCATAGCCGTCGACCTCTTCAACTAACGCTCTTGGAAGAGCCTCCACCGTATATTCGCTATATCAAGCTCGTAAAACTTCTCATTCTCCGGATGTACACCGCGATTCAGGCCCAAAATCAAAACGAGGTGCTTCGAAACTGGGAGGCGGCCATTGATGTCTCGAGATTTGTCGGTCGTTTCGCGAATTTAGTGAGCGAAGTGATTAGCTACGCAAATCTGAGGATCGCTCTAAATGCGGTCGTAAATTCAATACCCCCAGCCGAAAGCGTGAAGTATCCCTTTGAAACGTTTTTGCCTGCACCCGAAGAGTTGGTGAAGAACATGGAACTTGCCATCGGTGGAGAATGGCTTCTGCAAGAGAATTTTATTGTTCGTGAATTATCCATGGATTTTGTAAATGGAGAAAAAACTCCTCGTTATTCGGAACAGAACATGAAGAAGCAACGTCTCGCTTCCTTTCTTGGCATATACGATCAAAAACATACGCTCGGACTAATTTCGGAAGAATTCGTCAAATTGAACCAGCAATTAAAGAGCAAAGAATTGAGATCGAAGTATTTTTCTTCCGAGTATTACGAGGAAGGCTGGCCCTTTTTAATTTCTCTGATGCATAACCCCGAAGGCCGTATTTTGGCGAGTCTGAGCCAGGCTTCGGTGCGGAAATATGTCGAAAAGACCGATTCCATGATTGATAAGATCTCATCGTTTCAAGTCGTGATGGCGGAGAGGCGATATTTTGCGAAAAAGGGTCGATGGTCTCGGAAACACGAAGATCTTGTACCGGAGTTTCTTCCAAAATGGCCTGTGAGCGTTGTAAATGGAAAAGAAATTAATTTGAAGGTGCAGAGGAATTAGTGAGCTTCGGCGGACGGGGAAAATTTCTTTCTCGAGAGCCGTCGATGGATCATGGCAAGTAAAAAGCCGTTTCCGATAATCCAGATCACTTTGGCGGTAATGGGAGCGATTTCCATATAGGTGAGACGAGCCGATCCGGTGAAAACTTCTTTGAACTTCTCCCATCCACTCAGTGGAGGAAACATCCGCCGAAGAACCGGATTTACGATTAAAAATGCGAAAAGATTAAATGCAATGACTTCAATAAAGAGATTTTTCGATTCCTTAAACCAGAGTTGGAACAGTTCATGAGATTTCAGCCATTGACGGAAGGAATCTAGGGATCGTCTCATCAATTGGCAAATCCGGCCGAAGGCCTGGACGAACTTTGTGAGGAGGATTCGCATAAAGAGAGGTTCATAAAAAGCAATCTTTATGCCCAGCAAGATGGAGCGTAAATCATTGAATTTTAACGATGAACCAGTATCAAAGAGACTGAATTTTTTGCACTCTCCGCAGTTTTTTTCGAATCGTCCAAAAATCAGTGGGCTTCGGCCCAATTGTCGCCCAAACCCATTTCGACAGCAACGGGAACGGACAGAGCAATGGCTTTCTCCATTCCATCCTTTACCATCTTCTTCATCAGCTCGGTTTCATTGGGATGAACTTCAAATACCAATTCATCATGAACTTGGAGGAGCATCCTGGATTTGAGTTTCCTTTTTGCAATCTCCCGGTGGATATTCACCATTGCAACTTTGATGAGATCCGCCGCGCTTCCTTGAATGGGTGTGTTCGTAGCAATTCGCTCGGCATTGGAAGATAGGCGAGGATTGGTACTATTAATTTCCGATATCAGCCGCCGGCGGCCCAGGATCGTGGTGACAAACCCTTTCTCGCGTGCCATCTCCACCTGCCGATCGAGATAGCGCCGAACGGCGGCATATTTTTCAAAGTAGGCTTCTATAAATTCCTTGGCCTTCGCCATGGAAATTCCGGTTTCGTGGGAAAGGCGCTGAGCGCCCATGCCATAAATGACGCCAAAGTTAATTGCTTTTGCTCGAGAGCGAAGCTCGGAGCTCACTTCATTTAAAGGAATTCCAAAAATGACAGAAGCAGTACGTCGATGAATATCTTCGTTCTTATTAAATGTATCTATTAACGTTGCATCTTCGGATAGATGGGCGAGGATTCGAAGCTCAATCTGCGAATAATCCGCCGAGAGAAGTTTCCATCCAGGTTCACCGGGAACGAAGGCTTTTCGAATTTCCTTCCCAAGATCGGTTCGAATCGGAATATTTTGAAGATTGGGATCAGAGCTCGAAAGGCGTCCCGTCGCCGCCACGGTTTGGTTGAACGACGTATGAATTCGCTTTGTTTTCGGATGAATCAATTCCGGGAGCGATTCGATGTATGTCGACAAGAGTTTGGATAAATTTCGAAATTCCAGCAGATGGGCTACCACCGGGTGATCCGAATATTCCTCCAATGTATCTTGATCGGTGGAATAGCCCGTCTTTGTTTTTTTCACTCGCTTTCCTTTGACTTGGTCTTGAATCCGAAGCTTCTCATAAAGAATCGGACCCAGCTGCTTGGGTGAATTGATATTAAATTCTCCTCCCGCCAACGAGTGTATTTCGTGTGTTAGATCTCCGAGACGTTTGCTGACTTGAATAGAAAGCGCTTTCAATTTGGTAGCGTCTACAGCAATTCCTCTCTTCTCCATGTCTCCCAACACAGAAATGAGGGGGAGCTCTACATTTTGATAAAGATTTTCAAGCTCATGATGGGCGATTTGGGGAGCAAAGAGTTCATGAAGACGGACGGTCATATCGACGTCTTCGCAGGCGTAGTGTGAAATTTTCTCAAGATCGACATCCAACATGGAGATTTGATCTTTGCCCTTACCGATGAGCTCCGTTGTTCGGATCTTTTCAATTCCCAAATGTTCACGGGCCAGGGCATCAATTCCATGCTGTCGGGAATCGGGCGAAAGAAGGTACGATTCTATCATCGTATCGTAGGCGATCCCCGCGAGGTCAATTTCGACATTCTGGAAAACCGCTCGATCATATTTTACGTTTTGTCCTCCCTTGAAAATCGATGGGTCTTCGAAAATGGGCTTGAGCTTTGCCAGGGCTGTGCTCTCGCTTAAGTGCGGAGTGCGAAGGGGAACATAAAAAGCTTCGCTTGCTTTAACTGATAACGAAATCCCAATCGGCAGAGCATCGACAAAATGAAGGCTCGTCGTCTCCGTATCAACAGCGAACGATTGGGCCCTTTTTAGTTTGTCGATCAAACTGTCCAGCTCTTTTTCCGAGCGGATCATATGATACTGCTCTTTTTTTAGATCGGTTCGCGTCGACGTCATTGAGGAGATGGAATTCAGTAGAGAGGTGAAATCCAGCTCGGAATAAAGTTCTTGCAGTCGGACATAGTCGGGGGCTCCCTGCTTTAATTCTTCCGGTGACAAAGGAAGAGGAAGTTCCGTATGAATAGTGACGAGTTCCTTGGATAAGAATGCCTCTTCTTTATGGTTCGTAAGCATTTCACGAAGGCGGAGAGGCGTGACATCGGGAAGATGCTTGTAGAGATTTTCGATCGTTCCAAACTGATGAATTAATTTGGCCGCCGTTTTTTCTCCGACGCCATGGACTCCCGGGACATTGTCGCTGCTATCCCCCATAAGAGCCAGAAGATCGACGACATGGTTGACGGGAACATTCCATTTTAATTCCGGCGCTTCAATGCCAATAATTTCAGCCTCGCCTCCTTTCTTTGTGGCGTACATTTTTACGCGGGGGCTTAAGAGTTGCATAAAATCTTTGTCCCCCGTGACTAGAAACGCTTCCATCTTCTTTTTGTCGGCCTGAACGGCGAGCGTTCCGATAATGTCATCCGCCTCGTAGCCGGGTTCGACCAAATAGGGAATTTTCATCGCCTCCACAATCTTTCGAATATAGGGAAGCTGATCCGCCATTTCGTCTGGCATTTTTTCCCGTGTGGCTTTGTAATCGGGATAACGTTCATGCCGAAACGTCCTTTCCGGGCCGTCGAAAACAACCGCCAGGAGATCGGGCTTTTCCTTGTCAATCAGTCGAAGGAGAGCCGTCGTGAAACCGTACACAGCGCTGGTCTGCATTCCTTTTCTGTTCGTTAAGGGATTCGCCGAGAAAGCAAAGTGACTTCGATAGGCGAGGGCGGAGCCATCAATAAGAAAAAGCCGCATGGGGCCTTTTATCATACTTCAAGTGAGGTAGACTTTACCCGATGAAACTGAAAGCCGATTTTGCTTCCGCAGATGCTTTTGAAGTTGCTGTAGGGGAAACGCTCAAAACGGGGGGGATGATGATCTTTGTGCCCACTGACCCGCCCGCTCGATCGGCCGCCGAAATCGCTGTTACGGCCGAAGGAATTTCGATTGTTGAGTTGAAGGGGGAAGTAGTCTACTCCGCTCCCACCCCCACCGGCTTCCAAGTGGGACTTCAGCTTCAAGGGGATTGGTTTCCAACGCTTAAAACAGCCTTCGAGAAGTTTGTGGAAGACCGCAAAAATGGCAAATGGGGGATGGATTCTGAAAGTGTTTTCCACACCATATCAAAAATGACGACACCGGAGAAAGTTCAGCTTGCCGTAAAGGGAAATCGAGAAGAACGGCGTGTGCTGATGAAAGACACCCACTATATGGTTCATCCTTACGTTCTAAAAAATCCTCGAATCACCATCGAAGAAGTGGCTACCATATCACGCATGCCGTCGATTACGGCGGATATGATTTTGACGATTGCCGGTACGTCGGAATGGATGGGAAACCATGGGGTGAGGATGGCGATTCTGAAAAACCCAAAGACTCCGATGCCGATCGTTCAAAAACATATGGGATCTCTGAATGATACGGAGCTTACGACAATTGCGAAAAGCGACGGCGTTCGCGATGGCGTATCACGCTTGGCCAAGCGGATCCTTGCCTCACACGGTAAAGTCGTTAAGTGAATGTGAATTACTCCAAATGGGAAGAGTTGCTTCTCCGATTTGTGTTTGAAAACTATTTGAAAGAGAAGTGGACGGGACGGATTCCTCCTTATTTATTTAAATCGATTGCGGCGAATGCCGCTCGGCTCTCCGATTCATTTACATCGAATCGAAAAAATCTTCGTGAAGGTTATTTGCATCTCAAAGAATCCCGCTCGGCGTATCTTCTCTATTTTCATTTGGCGAACGCTGCGAGGACCCTGGCAGCGTTCGAAGAGATCAAACGCGGAGGAGGGTGGCCAAAGGGAAATATTAAGGTGCTGGACATCGGCGCCGGATCGGCCCCCTCTCTTTGGGCGGCGGCCTTGATGACCAAGGAGTCGAATCAGCACATCACAAAAGCCGTGGCGTGGGATCGAGAGCGAAAAATTCTCTCAGATGCAAAGATGCTTTGGGAAACATTGGATTCGACTCTGCCTCTGCTTGAAACCGCCGTAGTTGACATTGGACGGGGAAGAATTCATTGGAAAGAGCGTTTTGATCTGATTGTTTGCTCCAATATGCTCAATGAACTGAATCGTGTTCCTGAAAATCATAGGATCTCGTTTTTCCAAGGCCTTCTTCAGTTTGGCCTCGTGGAGAGGGGGCTGCTAGTCCTTATTGAACCGGCGCTTCAATCGACGTCCCGCCAACTGACGATGCTTCGAGATCACCTTCGGGAGCGTATGGAATGCGGCTTTCCCTTTCCTTGCGGGCATGACGGTGAATGCCCTCTGAATCGGGAACCGCGTGACTGGTGCCATTTCGAAACGAAGTGGTCTCCACCTCCCATTCGGCGAAGAATTGAGAAATCTCTCGACCATGCTTCCGGTTGGCTCAAATATTCCTATTTAGTAATTCGACCCAAACGGCTCGAGAAACCCTTTGAAGGGCATCGTGTGGTAAGTGATTGGATGGAATGGAATCATGCGCTTCATCTTAATCTCTGCGCGCCCGGTCAGAAAATTGTGGTTCGCCTCGATCCACGAAAATCCGAGACGAAAAAGTTGGAGAAAACAATACATCGGGGAGACTGGGTAACAGGAGAGATGGGGTGAAGCAGGAGCGAATTTTTAATTTTACCGTCGTCGTGTCCGCTCTTGGTTATTTTGTCGATATTTACGATCTACTTTTATTTGGGATCGTTCGACAAAAGAGCCTCGAGACTCTTGGTTATCTCGGAGGCGAATTGCTGGAAAAGGGGGTCTTTCTCCTGAATTGCCAAATGGCGGGACTGTTAACGGGTGGAATTCTCTGGGGAGTGTTGGGAGACAAGAAGGGAAGGGTGTCTGTTTTATTCGGTTCTATTCTTCTCTATTCCCTGGCGAATATCGCGAACGCATTTGTTTGGAATGTGGAAAGCTACGGTGTTTTGCGATTTGTGGCTGGCATTGGCCTGGCGGGAGAACTAGGCGCGGCCATTACGCTGGTTTCGGAGGTTATGTCGGCACATAAGAGGGGAATCGGAACGGCGATCATAGCGAGCCTCGGCTTATTGGGTGCCATCTTTGCGGCGATTGTGGCTGAGGTCTTCACGTGGCAACAAGCGTATATCCTGGGGGGCATCCTCGGAATTGGCCTTCTCGTCCTTCGTTTTAAAATGCTGGAATCTGGTTTTTATAAGAAATTGGAATCGGCCACGGTTTCTCGCGGACAATTTTTGGCCCTCTTCACATCATGCGAGCGCTTCTTAAAATTTCTTCACTGTGTTTTGATCGGCGTGCCAATCTGGTTCGTGATTGGGATCTTGGTGACGTTTTCACCGGAATTGGCCAAAACGCTGGGTGTGGTAGGAAATATTAAGGCGGGTTCCGCGATTCTTTTTGCCTATTTGGGACTCGCATTGGGAGATATTTCAAGCGGATTATTGAGCCAGTATTTGAAAAGTCGTCGGAAAGTGATTTCTCGCTTTCTTTCTCTCACAGGCGTTTTGATTCTTGTATATTTCTTTTCGAGTAATACGGATCCGAAAATATTTTATGGCTATTGCGTGGCTCTCGGTTTCGCCGTGGGGTATTGGGCGGTCTTTGTGACGAATGCTTCAGAACAATTTGGAACGAATATGAGAGCAACAGTAACGACGTCCGTCCCGAATTTTGTCCGGGGATCCCTTGTTCCAGTCTCGCTCGCCTTTCAAGGATTAAGGCCGCATATCGGAGTAGTCCAAAGTGCTCTTGTTGTAGGTATGACTACTCTTTTCGTGGCCTTCTATTCGCTTTCTCAACTTTCCGAAACCTTCGGCAAGAATCTGGATTATCTTGAAAATATTTAGAGGAATGACTATTTAAGTGTGCCGCATTCGCGGTTGATAAGATCAATCAATTCACTCGTGCCCTCTTTAAACGTGCCCAGTACCGGCGCACTGGACTGATAGAGAATAGTGAGGATCGGGAATTTTGAATCTCCTTCGTGAGCATAATAGTTCACAGAAGATGCACCTTCGATCGTCGGTTCGGAATTAACATCTAGATGCGAGCGATTTGCGGCGCGCGCGTTCTTGATTGCCTCCGATATGTCGGCAGCATCCTCAGCGCCTCGAGTGATTTCACAGTCGATGACCTTCTTGTCGCCACTAGCCGTTCCATTCCGATATACGATTTCGCGTGAGAGACGGGCGGTCACATTTTCGAAACAAAATAGGGAACTGGGTACCATCAGTAAAAAAAGGACAAAACCAACGTATTTTTTGCTCATGACCTGCAATTAAGCAATTTTGGTGCCTGAGTCTGATGAATTAAACAGCGGGAAATATAGGGTTTTTATTGCCAAGGGGCAGCGATAACTTGTGCCAAAATCAGCCGATGTGACTTTTATAAGGCGCAGCTACGGACGAAGGCGCGGAAGAGTTTTTTGGATTCGGTGCGCGAGGCAATTTCTTCAGGATGCCATTGAACGCCCAGAGCAAAACGCGCGCGGGGGACTTCAATGGCTTCCACAATGCCGTCGGTGGATCGCGCCGTGGTGCAGAGTCCGCGTCCCACTTTGTGTATCGCCTGATGGTGGCGCGAATTCACGCGAATCATGGACTTGCGAAAGATTCGCCTGAGAAGGGAATGTTCGGTCAAAGAGACGGTATGTTCTCCCTCCCGATGATCTCGAGTCCTGGGAAGCTCCGATTGAATATCGAGGAGGAGTGTCCCTCCCTTCGCGACATTCAAGGTCTGGCAACCTAGGCATATCCCCAACAGCGGTTTTTTCGTTCGGAGAAAAGCTTTTGCCAATTTTAGTTCAAATCGAGTTCGATCGTCGTGGGAAACCACCAATTTCGTGTCTCCAACCCGCCGACCGAAATATTTCGGGTGAATATCGTCACCCCCGGTCAGAAGCAGGCCGTCCAAAAGTTTGAGATAGCGGGGAATGAGCGTCACGCGAGGAGTAAGGAGAATGACATCCGCACCCGCGCTTTCTAAAGCCCGAATGTAGCTGCGGTAAGTCGCGACCATTTCTCTTCCCTTCTTGTTTTGGAGGACGTAAGGCGAAATTCCAATCAACGGCCGGCTGGACATAGAGACAAACCATTGTAAGTTCGCTCCCTCCAATGAACAAGAAAGTGAGTTTTCAGGTTCTATTTCCCCGTGGATGTCTATGTTATAGGATCGAATCATGGCCGAGCCGATAAATCAGGAGGGCGATCGTGTCTATTGGGAGAGGCTTAATCGAATGACTCCGGAAGAGAAACTTCAGGCCTTCTTGAATCTCTATTGGACAGCACGTGAGCTTAAGGCAGCCGGACTGCGGCAACAGTTCCCGGAAGCGAGCGAAGAGGAAATTCAAAAGAAGGTTCGCGATATTTTTCTTTATGCAAACGATTGATTTAGTTCGCCTCTATACCGCCCGTTTTCAAGAAGCAGGTATTCCTTACATCATCACTGGGAGCATCGCCTGCGTGATTTATGGGGAACCGAGACTCACGCACGACGTTGATCTTGTTGTGGAAATCAATCCTAATCAAATAGATGCTCTTAGGAAGGTTTTCCCGGATGATCTTTTTTACGTTCCTCCGAAAGAATTACTTCTGATTAGCATCCAACGAACGGAGCGGGGGTCGTTTAATATTATCCACCACGAGAC
Source organism: uncultured bacterium (assembly GCA_964397255.1). Classification (GTDB taxonomy): domain Bacteria; phylum Bdellovibrionota_G; class JALEGL01; order JALEGL01; family DATDPG01; genus CAYNHQ01. The sequence continues at coordinate 44,726 of CAYNHQ010000012.1, read as the reverse complement.
AGGATTTAAAGCCGATGTCTATTTAGTGGGTCGAGATGCATTTCAGAAATGGGGCCTAGCGCACGCAAGATCAGTGAAAGTAGGTGAAAGTTCAATAGCCATTGCTCCGCCAGAATATGTGATTGCGCGCAAACTAGAATATTTTCGCGAAGGGAGAAGTGAAAAGCACGTGCGAGATATTGTAGGCGTTCTTCGAAAAATGCCGGAGATCACAAGTTCCAAAGAGTTACTAAACAGAATTGAAGCGCTCAGGTTAAACAAAGAATGGATGAGTGTACTTGAGCAAATCCCGAACAGTTAGGGTCGTGGCGGCGGTAATTGAGAGGGAAGGTAAAATTCTCATTGGCCAGCGGAAGGAGCCGGGGGCACGGAAGGGAAAATGGGAATTCCCGGGGGGAAAAGTCCGGCCGGGCGAATCAGAAGAAGCGGCACTCATAAGAGAAATTCAAGAAGAGCACGGAGTTCAGGCCATTGTGGAGAAATACCTTTCGGAAGTCATTCATGACTATGGAGATTTATTTGTTCATGTTCGATTCTATCGCTGTCGAATTGAGCCGGGCGCACAGGCCTCTTGCCGTGACCACCAAGCCATCGCCTGGGTGACACCGAAAGAGATGTCGGACTATGATTTTTTGGAAGCCGATCTCCCGTTTATACGGGAACTTCAAAAGAACTAATCGCGAACGAACTGAGCGACAAAATTGGCGATTTTGTGCCGATCCTTCTCTTCAATTTCGATGAATTTAACGCCCATTCCACTCGAATTCGGCTCACCTTGGCCGGCCTGATTGTAGGTCCAGATGACTTCGGCTTTGGCCTGGATCAAATTCCGGTCATTGGGAAGTTTAAATCGGAGGTCCACCATAGTTCCCACGGCTTGAAGTTCGCGGGTCCGGACGAAGGCGCCGCCACTGGAAATATTCTCAAACTTACTCAGGTAATACTTTTCGTAGGATCCCAAGTCGACATCGAACTCCACTTTCGCTCGGGTTCCCCCTGGGGCTCGCTTATCGTCATCAAGCGCCATTTTCATAAGGTATCACGATCACTTGGATTGGGAAGCTTGTCGAGAGGGGGAGTTGTGTTTACATTCACGCCCCCATGGAAAAGGTGATCATTATCGGTTCAGGTCCAGCCGGGTTAACCGCGGCCATCTATACATCACGCGCTCTTTTAAACCCCCTCACGTTTGAGGGATATCAGGCAGGGGGCCAGCTAATGACCACCACCGATGTGGAAAACTATCCCGGGTTTCCCAAGGGAATCATGGGGCCCGATTTGATGAAGGAATTTCGAGCCCAGGCGGAACGATTTGGGACACGCCTGGTGACCAAAGATGTAACAAAAGTCGATTTTTCCAAACGTCCATTTAAGGTTGAAGTCGGAGCGGAAAAGTTTGAAGCCGAGTCCATCATCCTATCAACAGGAGCCACGGCGAAGCTTTTGGGTCTCAAGAATGAGACTCGTTTGATGGGCCGTGGAGTTTCCACGTGCGCCACTTGCGATGGAGCTTTTTTTAAAAACTCAAAAGTGATTGTGGTCGGGGGGGGAGATACGGCGATGGAGGAAGCGACATTTCTGACTCGATACGCCTCGAAAGTAACTCTTATTCACCGGCGCGATAAATTCCGTGCTTCGCCGATCATGGTGGAAAAGGCGCTGAAGAATCCAAAGATCGAGGTTCTCTATGACACCGTCGTGGAAGATGTGGTTGGAGAAAACGATGTCAAAAGCGCAAAATTGAGAAATGTAAAAACCGGGAAAACGAGTGAATTCGAATGCCAAGGCTTTTTCGTGGCCATCGGCCATCGTCCGAACACATCCCTTTTCGAGGGACAGATTCAACTCGATGAGAACGGTTATATCGTCACACATGACGGATCGAAGACCAGTGTGGAAGGAGTGTTTGCTTCGGGAGACGTTCAAGATCATGTGTACCGCCAGGCCGTTACGGCGGCAGGTTCGGGTTGCATGGCCGCGATGGATTGCCAGCGTTGGCTCGAGCATCACCACTAGAAAGAGGAGAATAGGATGCAAATCACGGCCGAAGAGCTTAAAGGGAAAATGGATCGGAAGGAGAATTTTGTTCTTCTGGATGTTCGCGAACAGACCGAATGGGACATTTGTCACATCGAGGGAGCCAAACTTATTCCATTGCGGGAGGTTCCCACGCGTTTCAAGGAACTCAGTCCAAACGAGGAAATGGTGGTTTATTGCCATCACGGCGGGCGCTCGGAACGAGCGGCCGGGTTTCTTCGTCAACAGGGTTTTTCAAAAGTAGCCAACTTGCAGGGAGGGATTGATGCCTGGTCGGAAGACGTCGATCCTGCCATGCCCCGCTACTAGTGCCTTACGCGCTTCTCAGTACACTTTGGATCTCAGCTCTCGGGCTTTTTGCGACGGCCGCGGCGGGTCTCCATTTCTGGGGAAACGAGAATCCTCTGGGGAATCATGTCGTGGCTGCGTTAAGCGGCGTTACTCTCGCACTCTTCGCGCACACGATGACGATGTTCTATTTCATCGGCTCGGCGAAAAAGATCAAAGAGTTTATGGTAAATTGGGAAACGGAAATCCGGGAAGAATATCGCGCGCGGACCATCGTGATGAAGCGTAAACTTTTTCCGTGGATGATGGGAGTTTGCATCGTTCTCATGGCGGCCTTTCTTTCGGGCGGGGCCTACGACGCCCGGCTCATTTCACGATCGTTCCATCAAGGCCTCGCGTACGCGGCCATATTGCTTCATGTTCATGTCGCGACCCTCGAAAGCCTTTACATCTTCAAGAACATCGACCTCATCCATGAAATCAACGACCTCGCGCGACGAAAAGCTTAGCCGGATTCAACCCAAACCTCTTCGTCCGCTGCGGCGGGGAGTCTGGGTGATTGGGCATCGGGGATTCCCTTCAGTCGCTCCCGAAAACACGCTCGCGTCTTTTCAGAAGGCAATTGATGTGGGCGTGGATATGGTGGAGTTTGATGTGTCGATGACCCGGGATCGTGTGCCGATCATTCTTCACGATCGAACGCTCAACCGAACTACCACAGGAGAGGGACGCCTTAGAAAGCTGCGATGGAAGAGTGTCAAAAACATGGACGCGGGTTCGTGGTTCTCCTCCGAATTTGCCGGAGAAAAAATCCCCATGCTAGACGAAGTTCTTCTTCTGACAGCGGGGAAGGTGGCGTTCAATATTGAAATCAAAATGGAAGCGGTTACCGCCCGTGTTCGGAAAGGAGTGGAGGAAAAAGTGCTCGAGGCGATTCATTCGCATGGCATTCAAAAGGAGACAGTGGTTTCTTCGTTCTTTCCTGTCGCACTTCGGAGGATCAAGCGCCTTGATCCGAATCAGAGCACGGCATTGCTCTTAGCTCGACCTCTAAAAAGAGATCCGAGAAAGGTAGCCGATCGGATAAAAGCAGATGCGATTCATTTGCCATTACAAGGACTTAAACCTGAAATTATTGAGCTTGCTCGAAGTGAAGGTATTCCGATTCGTGTCTATACGGTCAATGAGGAGGCGGCGATGAAAAGACTCATGGATTGGGGCGTCGACGGAATGTTCAGCGATTTTCCCGACCGTCTTCGAAAGCTCGTCGATCGAGACCTTGACCCTCGACCTTCGCGCGAATAGAAGTAGAGACCATGTATTTGGTGAGTCGGAAGTTGGATTATGCCCTTCGCGCATTGACGTATCTCTCCACCCTGCCGGAAGGGAAAGTCGCCCTCGCCAGGGAAATTGCGGAAATTCAACATATTCCGATGCGCTTTCTCCAGAAGATTATGAAGGAGTTAGTGGCGAATCAGCTCGCGCGTTCTTTTCATGGTCCTGGAGGAGGGTATGCACTAGCAGGCTCTCCAAAGGCAATTACGCTCAAACAAGTCATCGAGGCGGTCGAGGGGCCCATCATTTTGCAAGAGTGCATCCACGATGATCCTGGCTGCGGGATCTACGAGCGCTGCACGCAAATCACGACGTGGAAGTCATTGCATGAACAATTTGTCGGCATGCTTTCCAAACAGACACTTCAAGATCTCACGTTCGCTCCCTCACAAATCACGCCTGTGGCTTCGCTTCAAGCCCGATGATTGAGATCGAGGCGCTTGGCCAGGCCTCCAGCGCTGTGACGTATATCGTCGGGGAGTCCCAGCTAAAGAAGGCCTATGTGATTGATCCAGGCATCCGGCTCCTTGAAATTGAAGAAGTTCTCTTTCGTAGGGAATGGATTCCCATCGCAGTCCTTTTGACACATGCTCACATCGCTCACGCGGCACGAGCTTGGGATCTTTGCGCCAAATTCGGAATCGGACTCAGGGCCCATTCCGCGGAGCTTCCAAATCTTCAGCGCCTGCCTGCCATTGGAGAAATGCGAGGAATTTGCGGCGTAAAATCTCCGCAAGTCGTGCAGTTTCTAAAAGAGGGTAATCGTCTTGAATTACTGGATGGGTGCGTTTGGGAGACGCCGAGTCATAGCGAAGGAAGTCTCACTTATCAATTTGGAAATGGCTTTTTTGTGGGCGATTCAACGCCCGTGATTAAAAATATCCCCGCGGGATCGACGATTTACCCGGGTCATGGTTTTCCCTGTGATGTCAATAAGTTGCGACTTTCTTCGAAGTGACGTATAAGGCCGCCGTGACGACCGAGCTTCAAACTTTGCCCACTGCCTCGCCGACTGAAAAAGGAGGGGGGGTAGACGTCATTACGACGACGCTTGCCGACGCGATCAATTGGGCGAGGAAAAACTCGCTCTGGCCGATGCCGATGGGAATTTCCTGCTGTGCCATTGAAATGATGGCGATGGCTGCATCTCGCTTTGATGTCGCTCGTTTCGGATCCGAGGCGATGCGCTTTTCTCCCCGGCAGGCCGATTTGATGATCGTCGCCGGGACGCTTACGCACAAAATGGCTCCGGTCGTTCGGCGAGTTTACGATCAAATGCCTGAACCGAAATGGGTGATCGCCATGGGAGCCTGTCTCATAACGGGTGGCATGTTCGATAGTTACCCCGTCGTCCAGGGCCTCGACCATGTCATTCCTGTCGACGTGTATGTTCCAGGCTGTCCCCCACGACCGGAATCGGTGATCTGGGCGCTGATGCAAATTCAAAAAAAAGTTCAAGACTCGAAAAAAATTAACCCGGTTTCGGCTTCGGAGACGTTTGTTCCTCAAGTGCCTATTGGCACAGTACCGACGGACGAGCAGCCCACCAAAGAACGAACCATGATTCTCAACATGGGCCCGCAACATCCCAGCACCCATGGGGTTCTTCGACTCGTTCTTGAAATTGAAGGAGAAGACATCATCAAGGCCTACCCTCATGTGGGCTATCTGCACCGAGGCTATGAAAAATTGGGGGAACATCGAAATTATCATCAGTACATTCCGTACACGGATCGGTTGGATTATCTCGCCCCTCTCTCAAACAATGTGGCGTATGCAATGGCGATCGAAAAGCTTCTGGGAATCGAGATCACAAAACGAAACCAATATATCCGCGTGATTTGTTGCGAAATGGCCCGACTTTCGGGGCACTTGTTGAGTCTAGGAACATTCGCGATGGACATCGGCGCCATGTCGATCTTCTTTCATACGTTTCAACAGAGGGAATACATTTATAACCTTCAGGAAATGCTGACCGGCACTCGAATGACAACCAGCTACACCCGTGTGGGAAGTTTGGCCCGCGATCTTCCCGAGGGTTGGCTGGCCCAAATGCTCGAATTTTTGACGGGACTTGAAAAAGTTCTCGACGAAGTGGAAAAACTCCTCAACCGAAATCCGATCTGGGTCAATCGACTTCAAGATATCGGCGTTATCTCGAAGGATCATGCGATGGAATACGGAATCACCGGGCCCATTCTGCGAGCGGCGGGAGTGCCTTTTGACCTTCGGAAGGCGAATCCCTATCTTGTCTACTCTGAACTGGATTTCGATATCGCCGTGGGATCCAAAGGAGATTCATTCGATCGATACATGGTTCGCGTAATGGAAATGCGCGAATCGATCAAAATCCTGCGGCAGGCGGCGAAAAATTTACCCGAGGGTCCCATTTCTTCCGATGTCCCGGGAGTGGTTCTCCCGGAACGGGAGAAGGTTCTGACGAAAATGGAGGAGTTGATTTATCACTTCAAAATCATCGGAGACGGATTTCGTCCTCCAGTGGGGGAAATTTATTCGAGTATCGAGTCACCCAAAGGTGAACTTGGGTTTTATGTGGTATCCGATGGGGGGCCACGTGCCTGGAGAATGCGGATTAAGTCACCTTCCTTTACGAACCTTCAGATTCTGGGCGACATCCTTCCAAGAAATAAGATCGCCGATGTGGTGACGATTGTGGCGAGTATGGACCCTGTGATGGGCGAGTGCGATCGATGAGCGGGAAGACCAAATTCACATTTAACGGAAAAGAAATCGAAGCCGCTCCGGGTGTGCCTCTTTTGCAAGCGGCGATTGAAGCCAAAATCGAGGTGCCACATTTTTGCTATCACCCCGCCATCGGCGTGGAGGGAAGTTGCCGACTCTGTCTCGTTGAAATCGCCGGCATGCCGAAACTTCAGACTTCTTGCACCGTTCCCGTAAAAGAAGGGCTTGTCGTGAGTTCTGTTTCGGAGCCCGTCAAAAAAGCGCGCAAGGGAGTTCTGGAATTTTTTCTTTTAAACCATCCGCTGGATTGCCCGATTTGCGACAAGGGAGGGGAATGCCCACTTCAAAATTATTCGCTCGACGCCGGTCAGGCGGAAAGTCGTCTGGGGTTTGAGAAAATCCATAAGGAAAAACATCGTGTCATCGGTGAGCATATCGTTCTGGATAAAGAACGATGCGTGCTTTGCAATCGCTGTGTGCGTTTCTCGCGCGATTTCACAGGCCGTGAGGAACTTCAAATCAAAAATCGTGGAGCCCATTCCGAGATCTTCGTACCGGAGGGCACCATGTTGACGAGCGGATTTACGGGCAATCTCGCGGATATGTGTCCGGTAGGAGCGCTGACGTCGCGTGAATATCGATTCAAGGCTCGGCCCTGGGAAACGACGACAATCGATACCACCTGCGGCGAGTGCAGCCTGGGCTGCAGTGTTCAGACGTGGAGAAAGAAAAATGAAGTTCTTCGGATGACTCCGCGAGTGGAACCTCAGGTCAATGAATGGTGGCTCTGCGATAGGGGCCGGTACAGCGTGAAGCCACGGCTTTCGGGTGAACGGATAACTCTCCCGACCAAGGCCGCAAATGGCGTAGATCTTTCGGCGCCCGAGGGTGTGGCTAAGGCTTTGGCCGCGGAATTGCGCAGTGTTCCCCGGGGTGCCTTTGCGTTTGTCGCCGACTCTTCATTGACGAACGAAGAGTTTTTCACGGCCAAGCAGTTGGCAAAGAAAGTGGGAGGTCGAATTTTTGTTCCTCCGACTCCTGCGCTTCGTGAGGCGCTCAAAAATATTCAGGAGCTTGGACTCGAACTTAAATTTCCGATAGATCTGGAGACCTCCCAGTCCGTATTCGTTTTGGGCGAACGGTTGGAAGAAGATCATCCAGTTCTTGCCCTTCGTCTTCGAAAAATGGTTCACATGCGAAAAATCGAACTTTTCACCGCTGGAAAGGGCGATCTCGGCTTTAATGATATCGTAAATCACAATGATCCCGTAAGTGATTCCGACGACATAAAGACATTTCTAAACAAAAACGGAGAGAAAGTGGGGCCGGGCGCCGCGATTTTTCTTTCCGATCGCTGGCTCAACGAAGACACGCAGAACAGTATTCTTTCGTGGCTGAAGAAGCTTGCCGACCGGAAAGATGTGAAAATAGGGCTTCTGGTCGGTGGGGCCAACGATCGTGGAATGCTCGATCAGTGGGATGAAACCGTTCGATCGATCGCGGAACTCGAAACCGAAATTCAGCGCGGACGTGTGGAGGGAATCCTTTGGTACGGGCAGGCTCCGGCACGCGAAATTTTTAGCGAGTATGCTCGGGGAATGCGGATGTTCGCTCAATTTGTTTCACGCAAAGAAGATGCTCACCCTCGCGCCCGTTGGATTTTACCGAGGGAAACTTTCTTCGAGAAGACGGGAACCTACACGAATACATTCGGGAAGGTTCAAACCCTTCGCCGCTCCACAAGAATCGTTTCAAAAGGCTATGAGTTGGGTTCTGTCTTGGCCGCTATTGCCGCGGCTTTAGGTGAAAACGTGGTTTCGGATTGGGAGCATATTTATCGTGAAGTCGCCCAGCAAATCGGCCATTATCCGAAAAGTTCTGAAGCCATTCCCGAGTCAAAAGAGACGTATCAGCATTATGAGAGGGCGCTATGGCGGTAAAAGTGGCGCCTCGTCCGGCTCTTACGTGGTGGGATCGGCTCTATTTTCCGGCGATTGCGCGTGGACTTCTCATCACCCTGTCTCACATTTTTCGGAAGAAAGTGACATTGGCGTTTCCGGAATCCCGATGGAAATTTCCCTGGAAGTACAGGGGCTACCCCAAACTCGTTATGGGAGACAATGGCATCGAGAAATGCGTAGCTTGTAAGTTGTGTGAGGTTGTCTGTCCCCCGACTGCGATCACGATTAACATCGGTGAATATCCTCAGCAGGACAAGCGAGAAAGAATTCCAGCCGAATTCATTATCGATATGGGCCGCTGTATTGTCTGTGGCCTCTGTGAAGAAGCCTGTCCGAAAGACGCCATTGTTCTTTCGGATACACACATCATGTCGTCCGCCTCGCGGGAAACGTTGGTATTTCGAAAAAACCTCCTTCTCGATGACTACCATAGCATTGAGACGATGCGCCCATGACTGGAGAGCCCAAGGTCCTATACATGAACAAGCCGAAACGCTTTTCTTTGGGTGAGGCGAGGGCTCTTCTGCCTCAGGTCCGCGAGATTACAGAAGGGGCAATTGAGGCGACACAGGGTTGGATCACGGATCTCAACACGGGTCGACTGGAAGAAATGGAGCGTACGAAAATTCAGGGATTATTGGAGAAGCGTCTCAAACAATGGACCGACGATTTACAAAAGCTGGGTTTGGTGGCCAAAGGTCTTTGGCTGGTCGATTTTGACTCGGGGAGTGGCTATTACTGCTGGCGATACAACGAAGAGGACATCGAATATTTTCATGGATACGAAGAAGGTTTTGCCGGCCGGATGCCGATCCAATGAAGATCGGACCCTACGAAGTTTCCGCCGTTGAGACAGGGACCATTTGGCTGGATGGTGGGGCTATGTTCGGGACCGTCCCCCGTGTGCTTTGGGAAAAATCGAATCCTCCCGACTCCAAGCATCGAATCGAACTTGCAATGCGCGCTCTTCTCTTGGTGGGAGAAAGCAAAAAGATTCTTGTGGATTGCGGTGTGGGAGGGAAGGGGGGAGAAAAATTCAAGGAACTATTTTATGTGGATAACGAAACAAAAAACCTCGATCGCTCCCTGGCTGCTCACGGGCTCAAACGGGAAGACATCACGGACGCTTTTTTAACCCATCTTCATTTTGATCATGCGGGCGGAGCTACAACGCTTCAAGCGGATGGCACATATCGCGCGACATTCCCCAATGCGACCTACTATGTTCAAAAAAGAAATTTGGAATTAGCGAAGCGCCCGAATGCGCGTGAAAAAGCGAGTTATCTCCCCGAGATATTTCAGGCCCTCGAAAGTGAAAAGCGACTCAAGACTTTGGATGGACCTGGCCCTCTCTTTCCGAACACCGAGGTCTGGGTGTCGTATGGTCATACGGAAGCGCAGCAACACCTCAAAGTCTCCGATGGAAAGACAACCCTCTTTTATGGCGGGGACATTCTTCCGATGTCAGCCCACATTCCTCTCGCCTGGATCATGGGATATGACCTACACCCATTGACGATGCTCAAAGAAAAGGAAGAACTTCTGCAGCCGGCCGTAAAGGAAAATTGGATCATCTTTTACGAGCATGATCCCAAAGTGGCGGCCACTCGCGTGGCCGAGTCCAAAAAGGGATTCATCGCCGCTGAATCTGTGACACTTTAATCATTTATGGATTCCAATGCCGTACGAGTGACGTTTTTGCCGAGTGGAAAAGTTTATGAGGCAAGAAGAGGAAAATCCATCCTCGATGTCGCGAAAGACAACAACGTCCGAATTTATTTTGAGTGCGATTCACTCTGTACATGTGGAACCTGCTTCGTGGACGTGGTGGAGGGTGCGAAGAACCTCACACCCATTCATGATGGAGAAAGAGCGCATCTTGAACGGCAGGATCTCTCTAACTCTCATCGTCTTTCCTGTCAGGCTCGATTAATGGACGATGTCACCGTTCGAATTCCCGAAAGCCGATAATGGGGGGAGTTGCTACACTTTTTTGTTTTAGTTTCGCCGTTGGAATTATCGGCTCTCTTTTATTCGTGAATAGAAACGAAATTGCCGCGAATTTTTTCAGACTGAATGCGATGATAGCGGCAGTACTTTTGGTCATCGGGGAATATTTGAAACGGCCGCCCGACTGGACGGAGTGTACGCTAATAGCGGTGGTGATGATTTATGCCGGATGTGTGCGTTGGCTTCCCCACTTAATCGATCGGGCGATGCTCATATTGGCGGTACTTTTGGGAAGCTTTGAAATCTCACGATTGCTAAATACCTATGATCGGCAAACCATTTGGCATTTTGGGGATTGGATGGGAACCCTGGCAGGGGGTCTCCTAATGGGCCTTGGCTTGGTGGCGATGAATATTGGTCACTCCTATTTATCGGCCCAGAAGCAATCGATGGCGCCTCTTCGGCGCGCCACAAAAGCCATTGGGGCCGTCATTGTATTACGCGGGGCCTATCTAGTGGTTTCAATTCCAGTCTTGATTGTTCTCTTTCCCGAGGCCTCGAGCGATTTATCCCGATTCTTTCGGATGGAAGAGATTTCGCTTATTGCCATCGGCTTGGTTCGAATTCTATTTGGCCTCATTGGTCCATTCTTTCTCACACTCATGACCTGGGAAACGGTGAAACTGGAATCCACGCAGTCGGCAACGGGAATTTTGTATGCGCTCTTCGCTCTGGTTCTTGTTGGCGAGGCGTCGGCGCTATTCATCACACTCCATACGGCAATCTCCGGATGAATGAAATTCGATGGAATGAATGCCCGCACTGTCAGGCTCCCGATGCCTATCTTCGAAAGGCAGTTCCGCGAAACGCTCTACTTGGGCTACTCCTCATTTATCTCGTAGGTGCACTCTATCTTCTTTCGAGAAATTGGGTTGCCGGAATGGCGGCTCTCGTGCTCATTGCTCTGGTGGATTTCATTTTGTATCGAATTCTACCTGACGTCCTCGTCTGCTACGGCTGCAGTAGCACCTTTCGAAGATTTGAGCGTTCACCCGAGTTCAAACCCTTCGATCCCCACATGGGCGAACGCTACCGTCAGCAGCGATTGCGACAAGGGAGTTAGGGAATCGCTCTCGGGGTGAAATCTAAGTACTCGAAAAGACCTTGAAATTGGTGAATTGTGTTCACTTGAAATATTGGTCTAGTTGGTCTAGTCTTATAGGGTTATGAAGGCGAAATCGCGAACTGAATACAATATGTACGAAGCAAAGACGAATCTTTCCGAAATCGTCGCAAGGGCGCGAGAGGGGATGGAAGTTATATTGATGAATCGGGGGGAACCTGTCGCAAGGGTCGTTCCATTTCGAAAGGCGAATAAAGTTCGGCGACTCGGTTTTGCGAAAGGCATTAAGATGCTCAAGGGATTCAACGAAATTCCAAAGGATTTCGACGAGTACGTATGAAATATCTGCTGGATACGCAGGCACTCATTTTGGCTGGGAACAACCGCCTTCCAAAGCTGGCAAAAGTTGCGTACGCAGATAGCGATAATGAAGTTTTCTTTAGTGTCGCCAGCCTCTGGGAAATCGGAATAAAAGTGTCCCTTAAGAAGCTTAAATTTGAGCGGACCATCTCCGAATATCGAAACTTACTTGTTAAGAGAGCTGGCCTGAAAGAGCTACCGATAGATTCAGATCATATCGATCGTGCCGTTATGCTCCCATTTCATCACAGGGATCCATTCGATCGGCTATTGATCGGGCAGGCTATCGCAGAAGGTCTCTCGGTCATTAGTGGGGATGAAGCTTTCGATAAATATGACTGCCAACGGATTTGGAATTGAAAACGATCTTTTTGACATCTCAAATTGTCCGCCCATAGTGAGCCGGTGAAAACATCTCCTACCCTCTCGGCGTGATTTACACGACTCTTCTGTCCGCCGGGTTTAATTTCTAATTCGGCTGTCGAGCCGACAAAGAATCGTAACGAGGGAGGCGGGTTTTGGGATCCAGTTGACCGAAACGGAGAACATCCGTCGGGCAAATCTGAATGCAGGCACTGCAACGCACGCACTGTGGATCCGACATCGGAAGACCCTTGTTGGCAAAGCCCATGACGTCAACGCCCTGGTGGCAGATCGCTGTACATTCATTGCAGCTAATGCATTTTTCTTTTTGGGCGAAAATTCGAAATCGAGAAAAGCGCCCGTAGATATTCATGAGCGCCGCGAGAGGGCAGGCGAAGCGGCACCAAGTCCGGCCGCTGAACCAGAAATACAAACCCACACCTAAGATTCCTGAAAGAAAAAGATCGACGAACCAAGTGTAGTGAACCACCGGTATTTTCTGGAGCAAATAGTAGAATATTTCCGTCGCCCGGGACTCGGGAAAGAACCACCCCGCGACTCGAAGAATAAAAAGACCAAAAGCCACGGCGAGAATGGCCTGTCCCAGAAAGTTTAGCTTGTTCCAAAACGGTCCATGAAGCATTTTTCTTCGATGCTGGTCTCCAAGAGTTTCCGCCAGAGCGCCGCACGAACAAATCCAGCCGCAATAGGCTCCTTTCCCATAGCGCCAAACCAACCAAGGAATGAGAACAAAAGTTTGGGCGATCGCTACAACCAACCAGGCCCACATGGGTTTGAGCGTAAATACATTCCAAATAAAAAGGGGCCAGGCCAGTATCAGACCATAGGCTCTCCAATAGGCGCGGATATGGCCAACTGAATCAAAAGGTTCAAAAAAAAGATCAGCGATTTTTCCACCCAGGGTTCCTATTTCGAACCAGCCATTATTTCCTGCCCACGGAAGTAAAATTTCAGGAAGAATAAACAGAGGGAAAAGTTGAATGGCAATCAAAGTCATCGTTTGCCAAAACACATAGGGTGATTTGCGTTTTTGAATTCGACGAATCCCGAACCAAACCACGACGATGGAATAGACCAGCCCGTAATAAAAATTGGGGTGCTCGGCTGATTGCGAAATGGTTTGTAAAAGGGTTCCTCGCTCAGAGATGGATCGAGCCATATCAAAGGGAAAAAGCAGATCACTCGTCTTCCAGTGAAAGAGGAAAACGCAAAAGAGAAGAAATAGGGACAACCCCAACCAGGTTCGAAGAGTCCAATCCCCCCTCGCAGAAATTCCAGATTTGCGAAAGAAGTCGAGAGGCGGCTCTCTTCCAATCATGGTAAAAACGATGTCGTTATCGAGGGTTTTTGTTTCTCCAGAGGCTTTCCGGATCGTGATACTTTGCGAATCGATTTTTGTGACTTCGGTTTCCAGTTGAGTGTCAATGTGAAAGCTCTGGAGATCACGAAGCATTCGTTCCTTCACACGGGAAAAAGATGACCCTGCATGAACGAGAGTGACATGCGCTTTCGCCTTAGCGAGGAGAATCCCGCTTTCCACAGCACTCTCTCCCCCTCCCACTACGACGACATTTTTGTCTGAAAATGTGGCCGGATCATGGAGACGATGAAAGACTTTGGGGAGAGTTTCTCCCGGCACTCCGAGTCGGCGGTAGCTTCCGGTTCTACCGAGCGCCGCAACCACGGACTTTGCCTCGCGCGAACCGCCATCGGTAAAGACCACGGAAAGAAAGTCCCCTTTTCGTTCCACATGATCTACATTTTTCAGAAGAATCGAGAGCTGGCCATCTCGATACTGTTTGTCCAACTCCTTCTGGAGGCCTTCCTTTACATTCGACAGATCTGAAAATTGAAGCGAACCCGCTGGTTTCATTCCTTCCGGATTGAGGAAGATCGGTTTTCCTGTGGGAAAATCGGAAATGGTAGAAAAGGGTCCGTTGGCATCGATTAACGTAAATCGAAGACCCCTTTTCTTTGCTTCGAGTCCGGCGGAGACTCCCGAAACGCCTGCTCCGATAATGATGACGTCGTCCGCATCCGCTGAAGTGGATTTCTGCGAAGCAATTTTTTCAATCACCTTCGCCCCTGAGTCGGCGGCAAATTTGATCAGAGGGATTCCTGTCAGGTCTCCCACGACATAAAAATTCGGGACCGCGGTAGTTCCATCTTCTTCCAACTCAGGAAAAGACTCCACGCGACCTGCCGGCCATTGGAGATGGAGCCAATCGGCGTATTTTCGGAAAATGGAAAACATTTGAGCGCCCGTTGGCGAGCGGTCAAAAGTATAGCACGTGAGTTACTTGCGTCGATCGATCGGAATATAGGGCGCTTCATGGCTCCCTGTGTAGACCTGAGTGGGCCGGTAAAGCCGGTTGTCTTCAAGTTGCTCGAGCCAATGGGCAAGCCAGCCGGCCAGTCGCGATATTCCAAAGAGTCCAATGTATAGATCGTCCGGAATTCCAAGGTTGTAGTACACGAGACCTGAATAGAAATCGACGTTAGGATAAATTCCCTTTGATGACAATTTCTCCAGAGCCACCTTCTCCAACTCTTCCGCGATCGCAAAATCCTGGTTGCTCGCACCCTTGTCAGCAAATAGTTCGTGGGCGAGCTTCTGAAGAATGATGGCTCGAGGATCCTTGGTCTTGTAAACGCGGTGACCCAGGCCCATGATTTTTTCTTTCTTCTGAATTTTGTCTTCCAACCACGGACGAACACGATCCACCGAACCGATTTGGTGGAGCATGGCAATCACCGCCTCATTGGCTCCCCCATGCAAGGGTCCGGTAAGTGTTCCAATCGCCGAGCAGACGACGGAATACGGGTCGGCTAACGTGGATCCGGTCACTCGTGCGCTGAATGTAGAGGCGTTGAGGGTGTGCTCCGCGTGAAGGATAAAACAGATATCAAGCATCCGCGCATCGCGTTCCGAGGGCTTTTCTCCCCGTAGCATGTAAAGAAAATTCGCTGCATGGTTTAGATTGTCGTCGGGAAGAATCGGTTCCTTCCCCGATCGAATTCGATGGTAGGCGGCAATGATCGTGGGAGCCTTCGCTATTAAACGAAGAACGGCATGCCACATATGTTCGGCGTTAAGCACATCCTTAGATGGATAAAACATCCCTTGCGCTGCCACGCAGGTATGTAAAGCATCCATAGGGTGACCGTCTTCAGGCAGGCACTTGAGGATGTCGATCACTTGAAATTTGGCCCGCCTGTGGCGACGTAGATCCCAATCAAATTGGTTGAGTTCGTCGGCTGTGGGGAGTTTCCCCTTGAGGAGAAGATAGGCGGTTTCCTCAAATGTGGAGTGCTTGGCCAGTTCCTCAATCCGAATTCCGCGGTATTCAAGAATTCCGACAATGCCGTCGATAAATCCGACGCTGGATTGGCAGACCGGTACACCTTCCAATCCCGGTCTTACTTCGCTTTTTTCCGCTTTTCCCTCGGCCATGCCGCGCGAGATTATTCCTTAAATCAACTTCGATGCAAAGATATTTGGCGCCGAATAAATAGGATCGTCATGAGCATCGACCCTATCAATAACCCAGAGCTTTGCGTAGACGAGCAACCGTTATTGGTTTTGGGCTTAGGGCCCGCTGGCGCCGCAGCTCCCTGGACTTTCTTTTTAGCCGCAGTATCACCCGCCGCTTTCTTCTTTTCATCTGCCTTTTTCTGGTCCTCTATTTTTTTCTGTTCGTCTGCTTTTTTCTGGTCATCGATCTTCTTTTGCTCATCTGCCTTTTTTTGGTCCTCTATTTTCTTTTGATCCTCAGGGCTAGGCTGAGGTTCTACGGGTTTGGTTTCTGTTGCCGGCGCTGATGGGGGTGATGCTGGAGGAGCTGGCGCAACTACATCCGCCAGCTTCAAAGCCACATTCTTTATCGATGTCGCCGCCACCTGACATATTTTCTGTGGGTCCTTTTCTTCTCCAATATTGGGTTGGAGAATGATTTCAGCGGAAGATACCACGGCGGTTTTGGTATTTACATCAACTCCCGAAAGCTTTCCTTTCAATCGGGCAAAATGATTTTGATTTTTGTCGTCTTTTAGATTGGCCGCCGCGAACAGATCATAGGATTTCTTGTCAGCGCGAAGTACGACGATTCCCTTATCGGTAGGAAATGGCGAACTGAGTTCAACGACTCCAACACTTTGATCCGCGCTTAACGTGAGTTTCCCTTCAATTGGACGATAAGCCCACTCTTTGGGCGCCTTCACATTCGATTCGCCTGTTATCAGATATTGCTGAAGAGAAGCCTTATCCGCATCTTTTTCCAAACCCTGGCAAGCCTTCGTCACTTCCTGATGCTTCGATTCGATCGAGCCGCTGATATTCCAGGATTTCGCTCCTTCTCCAATATTCTTCTTTAAATCTTCTATCTGCTTTTGCAGTTGGGCCATCGTCTCGGCCGCTTTTACGATTGCGACTGGCTGGTGAGGCTTCTTGGCCTTTTTATTTTGGCCGGGTGTTTCTGCTGGTTTAGCACCTGGGTCTGTTTTGGGGACGGCGATCGCGGGCTTTGGAGGACCCTTCATCGTGGTCGCTAAAACAGATCCGTAGATGAAAAAGATGGATGTTATGCTCAATGCAAGAATTCTTTTTGTCCTCATTTTCCACCTCTCGTTTCTTGTCGTAAATTGATCACATCTTCGAGAAGTTTGGGGTCTATTCCAATCGTCATTGGGCAAGGCGTTTGTTCGGTTCCACACGATTGCTCAAAAGCCATGTCTGCTCGGATGGCTACTTTTCGCTCGATTTCGTTTTCGTCGTGATATTTCTTGAGGCCTGCAATAAGACCCGATGTAAAATATTCGGGGTTGGGTTTTCCTTCATTCGTCCAGGGGCTTAGTTGTTTATTGATTTTGTTTAACGCTTCAATCGGACGCGCGGGCGGTGGAGGAGCGCCGTAAAAAGCCTTCGCCAAGAGAGGTGGAAGTCCGCCCAAAACTACCAAACCAATAACCACACCCGCCGCCGTTTTTCCGAACGAAGGAAGTATGTATCCGTTCCGAACCGGGCCACTCTCAGCTCCTTGTAAGAGAGCTGCTTCCAGGTCCGCCTGTTCTTCTGCTGCCGTCGCAACAACACTTCCTTCCACTCGAGACAATGCGCCTAAAGATCCTTGCGTTCCTCTTGTATGAATTGTGGCTGCTTGCGCAACCAGGCCCTTGTCGATAGCGTTCAGCATAGGCTCTGCGACCTCCACTGGAGTTTGAACTGGCATCAGCCGTCCCGCCTGAATCTCATTCTTTTGAATGGCTAGCTCTGAGAGGTGTTTGAGATAATCGGCAAGAGGCGGATGTTTCGAAGCGGGTATTGCTTCGGGATTCTCGGCGAAATTTTTTAGGGCCTGGCGAAATTCTTCGAGTGACATCGAAACCTTTCGTCCCGGAGTCGTCCTTGTCGGAACGCGAAATGTAACGTTGATTGATTCTTTTACGCCATTGCTTGTGGTTCCTACCGTATATTTGGCGCCGGCGAGAGAATCGGTGAGAAGCTCATCTGAGACGCCCAGGTTCTCACAAGCGGTTGGTATATTTACACCACGGGCTACCGCGTACTTAGCAATTCTTGAAACTTTCGCGACGATCGCCTCCGAAGCTACAGATCGAATCATGTTCTGCTGAGAGGCGATCTCATCTGCAATCCGGGCAGTATAAAATTTTGTAAACTTCGGATCGGTGGCATTTTCTTCGATAAGTTTTTTATATGCCGCAATTCTTACTTCGCTCTCTTGAAAAGGGGAGGCCGAGGGTTGCGAAGCCACTGGGCTGATGGCATCGCCCACAGGCGCCGGTGAATCAACTGCTGGGGAGGGAGAATCAGAAGGAATTTCGTGAGCCGGTTTAATCACTTTGCGGCCTTTAATGAAGCCAAAGTAGATGAAACCCCCTGTGGAAATGGTTGCGACATAAGTTCCAACGAGCTTGCCAGTATTAGTTGAGTGATAGGTGTTCGTATTTTGATTGTTCAAAATGTCGACCGCCGATCTAACTTCTTCTTCGCTGGGACCGCGTTCAAAATGAATTTGAGAATAGTAGATCGTGCCTTTCTTTGCCTCTTCGTCCAGCGCTTTTTGCGCAGTGATGTCGAGATAGGCTTCCAATTCTTTTAAGGCGTCGTTCTCCGAAAACGCCGCCGCGTGAAGTGAACCGGAAGGAATTAGACTAAGCACCAGCCCAAGGGCGAAGAATTTCTTAACTAGAGACAATCGTTTCATAAAACTACCTCTATTCTTTCTTCGAATTTTGGGGCCTTATAACCCAAAATAGTGCGACGCGTCAATAGGCCCTTCTTTGTTTGCCTATAATGCATTATGGCTCCACCTCCATCGGAGTTCCTGGCGTAGAAGGGGTTGATATTTCTGGTATTTCAGCTCCACGGCGAAAAAGACGAAGGAAGAGAGCGGAGAGCTTGTTTTCGCCCGACCAAAGCCCAGGGAGGGCTACCAGCGCTACGGATACTATTGCGATCTCAGTTTGAACCTTCCAAAAGATTCGACGATCGCTAGCGTAGGGATATTGGAGCCTATCCATCTCATATTGCTGACGGAAAAAATATTGGTTCACCGCCTCGTTGACCAGGAACAGATCAAGTGTTTTCACGGAAGACAAAGCTTGCCAAAATACGAACTGAAGAAGAAAGAAGGCGATCTTTCCACTGTCATTCAAATCCTCACGCGGGCGGGCTGATGTGGTTTGGTAAACATCAATAATTGATTTTCGGATATGTGAAACAAATGGATCATTCCGAATCGCCTTAAAGAGCGGCGATGTGTTTTCAGCCTGAAGAGTTTCTATGGAGCGCCTATAATTGTCGTATGTGTGGAAAGGATGGAGAAGAACATGCCCGGCTTCCGTCGTCGGATTACTCATGGCCAGCGTTACATCGGAGGAATACGCAATCGGTGTAACGATATGCTCAAAGAGCCAGGCACCACGATTGGATACATTCTTCGGCACGACATCTTTAAGTTCATCGGGGATCTCAAATGTAATGAGCGCCGCAAGACGGTGGGGTGCGAGGCCCGCGTGTCCAGTTACGGGATCCACATCCTCTCGAAGAGGAGGCAGAGGATTCAGGTTGTATGTGAAAATCTTACCGATCTCGTCTTGGGCGTTGTTGATGGGTTCGGTCGGCGACTGATCACGCAACAAGAAAACAGAATAGGCCCCCGCGGATAACAGCGTTTTTGTGCGATAGTACGCTTCTGTGACGGATTTTTTGATTCTACTCAAACGCTCGATCAGACCGGCGCACGGTTCATTCTGCTGTTCCTGGTAATAGTCGATCAGCTTGATCCAAATGACGGCGCATCTGGGGAGGGGTTGATAAGTTCGTTTTCCTTCAGAATCTGGCGTATCGACCACTGCGTAGGGAGGAACGAGATCTCCAATTTGCATATTTTCTGGAGCACTCTCACGAACGCATTTCTTTTCCCTCGCCTCAGCGGCGATATCCTTTGGGACAGGCCAGAAATTAGCGCCCATTGCAGCGAAATTCTTGTTCGGCAATAAGGCAGTGAGAAAGAGAAAGGTGATAGCTACCTTTCGACCCATGATCATATCGCGGAGATTTGCAAGCGATACGCCAGAAGGACCAATTAATTTATGTAATTATTTCAATGAATTAACATGTAGTTTTCAATTGCGAACGGGGCAGCCTTACCTCAAAGTATGGAATATCGTGGTCCACCGCCACCTTCAGGGGGTGTCCACAGGATATTGTCCTCCGGACACTTGATGTCACAGGTTTGGCAATGAACACAGTTTGTAAAATTGATTTGAAGGCGGAGTTTTCCACCTTCATTGAGAGTTTCATACACCTTCGCCGGGCAAAAACGATTGCAGGGTTCGCGATACGTGTCGTGACATTTGTCGTAACAAGTATTGAAATCGCGAATCTTAAGATGGCATGGCTGATTCTCATCATGGAGAGTTCCTGCGTTGAAAACGGAAGTTAATTTATCCACGCTATAGGTCTTGGTCTCCAGTGCCGGAATGGGAGCATCCTTTCGGCCATACCGCTCGGCCACCGTCTGGTAATGCTTTCGATCCAACCGAACGGGCATCGGATCGATGAGGCCTCGACCGCCGGTAATTTGTTGAAAGCCAAGATGAAGGAAACAGAGAGGAATTCCCTTTTCGAGAGCCTGATGAAAATTTCGAGCCTGATAAAGGTCTTTTCCGGAATCACTATTTCGAAATGCGGTTTCGTAGGGACTGAGATCTTCTTTGGTAAATGATTTCCCGTCCCGCAGATTTTCAAAAATGGTCTGGGCGGCGAGCATGCCGGAGCGCATTCCGACGTGAATTCCTTTCAACCGACTCATGTCCAGGAGTTGTCCCGCCTCACCGATAATGCAGCCGCCATCGAAATAGAGCCGAGGCATCGAATAATACCCGCCCGCGGATATCGCTTTGGCCCCATAGGCGACTTGCTTCCCGCCATCGATCATTTTGGCGACGAGGGGATGCTGTTTTAATTTCTGCATTTCAAGATAAGGCTCCATAAACGGATCGGCATAATCGAGGCTGACGACCATGCCCAAAACGAGAAGGTTATTCTTCATCCCATAAATGAAACTTCCTCCTACCGTGTCGTTCGGCAGTGGATATCCCATCGTGTGAATGACGAGACCCGGCTGGAAAGATCCAGGTTTACACTCCCATACTTCCTTCACGCCTGTTTCAAAAATCTCGTCCTGTTTTCCCTCATCGAGTTTGAGTCTTGGAATTAGTGTCTTCGTTAAGAAGCCCCGAACCCCCTCGCCGAAGACGGTGCATTTCGCTTTGATATTGATACCAGGTTCAAAATTTACCTTGCGATTTCCCTTGCTATCAATTCCTTTGTCACCCGTAGCAACTCCCACCACTCGATCGCCTTCATAAAGAACTTCCGTAGCGGCAAATCCGGTAAAAATGTTGATTCCCATTCCCGTTGCTTGTTCGCCCAGCCAACGTGTGACTTTGGAGAGAGAAACCACATAGTTCCCGTGATTGTGAAATTGAGGAGGCAGAATAGGGAACTTGAGCCCTCCTTTTTTTGTCAGAAAGTAGACCGCCTCGCTTGTAACCTCGGATTCAATAGGACATCCTTTTTCTAGAAAATCAGGAATAAGCTCATATAATGGCTTTGGATTTAAGACCGCACCTGAAATTTGATGAGCCCCCACTTCAATTCCTTTTTCGACAATAGCGATGTTGGGAGGAGGGAGAAGTGGATTATGAGTTTGAGCCAACTTCATCAGTTGAATGGCTCCGGCTAAGGAGGAGGGGCCCGCGCCCACAAAAAGGACATCGACTTCAAGAGTTTCTCGTTCTGAATCCGCCACGTTGCGAGAATGCTACACAAATTCTTCTTCGGTTGACAGAAAGTATCGAAAGAGGAAGCCTAGGCCTCTTCTTCGTCAAAAGCCCGATGGAACCCGATAGAAACGAAAAGACTGTTTTGGATCGATTCTTCGATCATTTCACCCGAGGTGATTCGCTTCTCATATTGACACACGATCACCCCGACCCCGACTCTATTTCGAGCGCGGCGGCATTGCGGGAAATCGCGCGCGTCCTGGGGAATGCGAAAACAACTGTGGCGTACGGCGGAATTATTGGCCGCTCTGAAAATTCTCATATGGTGAAATATTTAAAGCTCGATCTCAAGCCGATTGATCGAGTGAAAGTCGAAAATTTCTCCGCAGTGGCGTTGGTGGATACGCAGCCTCGGACAGGAAACAACTCACTTCCTCGTCGCCGAATTCCCGATATCGTCATCGATCATCATCCTATGATCTCGCCGACCAAGATGGTCCCCTTCGCCGATATCCGAACAGAATACGGGGCGACCGCCTCGATTCTCGTGGAGTATCTTTTCCATTTCGGTCTGGATATCGACCGTAATCTGGGAACGGCTCTACTCTATGGAATCAAATCGGAAACTCAGGATCTGGGGCGAGAGGCGAAAGAAGTGGATATCGACGCCTATTTGAAGCTCTTTCCTTTGGCCAACAAAAAGCTTCTGGCGAAAATCGTCAATTCACGCGTCCATCAAAGTTATTTTCAGTGGCTCCTCTCAGCCATTCAAAATGCGGAAATTGCCGGGAATGCCATTGTGTCGCGATTGGGAAGAGTTGATACGCCGGACATGATTCCTGAAATCGCCGATCTGCTTCTGCGCACCGAAGGGATGGTTTGGACTTTTTGCATTGGAGCTTATGAAGAAGGAATTTATCTCTCTATCCGCACGACAAATCATCATATGAACGCGGGCAAACTGATGAAGCGATTGGTGAAGGGGCGCGGTACAGGAGGGGGGCATGGCCTGATTGCTGGCGGCAGAATCCAAGCTCGTGGGATGGAGCCATGGGAAGTCCACGAGCTCGAGACGAAAATTCAAGATGAATTTCTTCGACTGATTAATCGGGGGGATAAGCCACGGGTTCCACTCGTCGGTTCCGTGGAGGCGAAAAAGAAATCCCGATCGTTAAATGTTGTAGGTTCCTAAGATGGCTCTCGTTCGTGAGCTTCGGAAGAATATTCGCGGGGATGTCATCCATCGAACGATCGATCTTGAAGTCTATTCGCACGATGAATCCATCTTTGAAGTTCAACCGGAGGTCGTTGTCCGTCCTCGGGATGTCGATGACGTCGTGACTCTTGTCGAGATCGCTTCGCGACATCGGGCTTCCATTACGAGTCGCGGAGGGGGAACGAGCACGGCGGGACAAGCGATTGGCCCGGGAATCATTGCGGACTTTTCCAAGTATTTTACTCGTGTCCTTGATTTGTCGGCGGACAAATGCATTGTGGAACCGGGAGTTGTGCTCGACGATCTCAATCGTATGCTCGCCGCGAAAGGGAGAAGAATCGCGCCGGATCCATCGAGTCGCGCCTGGTGCACGATCGGGGGGATGGTCGCGAACAACGCGTCCGGTCCACATTCATTTCGATATGGCGATACGCGGAGGGCGACCCACTCGCTCAAATTGGTTCTGGCGAATGGACGAAAAGCGAACAGCAACTCCCTCGCGGATGTTGTTTCCATTCCTGCGGTAGGAAATTGGAAACCAAAGGAGAATCTTCGCAAAAATTCGAGTGGCTATGACCTCTCCGGTATTCGCGATGGGAAGAGGGACTTAACTTCCCTCATTGTCGGTTCAGAGGGAACCCTTGCCATGGTAACGGAGATCGAACTCGATACCATTTCATTGCCACGCAGACCAACGACGGCGATTTTTTCATTCGAAACCATGTCGGATGCCATGAAAGAATTGGATGTGATACGCGCCAGCCGACCCGTCGCAATTGAACTCATCGATGAACATCTTCTTGCCGCTATGGAAGATTTTGGCGACAGAGCGAACAACAAAGCTTCGCTTTGGGTGGAATGGGAAGGAGAGGCCCGAGCATTATCGCAAAAGGCATCGCATGTCATTTTGGACCCCGGGCAACAGCAAAGGCTTTGGCAACTTCGATCGAAGGCTTCCAAAAGACTTCAGGAAAAGGAAGAGTCTCGAAAGCCGCTTCGGTGCATTGAAGATGGGGTGGTGCCGATCCATCGCCTTTTTGAGTATATCGAGGAACTTCATGAGCTTCTTCTTTCGTACGATTCGGACGGGGCCATTTTCGGCCATGCGGGTGACGGGCATATTCATGTCAATCCGATGATTGATGTTACCCGGCCAAACCTCTGGGAATTTGTCGAACGACTTATGGAAGATTGGTACCACTTGATTGAGAAATTGGGAGGATCGATTTCGGGAGAGCATGGCGACGGCCTTCTGCGCCGCGCGCTTGCGCAAAGACAGTGGAAAGAGTCTCTCCCCATCATGCGGGCCGTTAAGAAGGCCTTTGATCCGAAGGGCATCTTCAATCAGGACAAGAAATTCGGCGACGGACCGAAACCCCTCCTGCGCTCGTTTTTCGGCCAAACGGGTCCGGTTTGCCTATCTACGCAGCCCCCGCCCCTTGCGCTTGGCAAATCGGTATAGGTCGATTAAAAGCTTCTAAGTCTCTATGAAACCGGTTGCGGGTAGGCTCTTTCGTTCGGATCATCTCCTTTTAACGGGGGTTACAGGTGTTCTGGGCGCTCATCTCGTTAAAACCCTTCTCCGAGAAACGGATTCGAATCTCTATTGCCTCGTTCGAGCTCGGTCGGACAAAGAAGGAAAAGAGCGAATTCTCAGTGCAATGCGAGTCTACGATCCGAAAGACGAGCTTATGGATTTATTCGAGAAGCGTGTCCATCCCGTTTTGGGAGATGTAGGGCAGGAATATTTCGGTTTAGATAAAAAGAGCTACCAGAAATTAACGAAATTAATTGATTTCACTATCCATGCGGCAGCGAACACGAATCTCTTCGCAAATTACAGAAGAATCGAACCCATCAATGTCGGCGGAACAAAAAATGTCATTCAATTCGTGCTCGAGACCGACCAAAAATTTTTGAACTATGTCTCGACTTACACCGTGATGGGGGACAAAATTTTTGACCCCACATTCACGTTCAAGGAACAGCATTTGAACGTGGGTCAAGATTTCGAGCATATGACCTACCAACACACCAAATTTTTGGCTGAGAATTTGGTTCATGCGGCGAAAGAAGATGGACTGGTCTGGAATATCTATCGCCCTGGCCAGATATTTGGAGAGTCGATGACGGGCTATTATCCGCAGGGACAGGCGAACGTCAGCCAACTCTTTTACGACATTTTCAAGACCGTTATCGAAACAGGAGTTGCAATCAAATCTAAGAATCATTTTGACATCACGCCGGTGGATTATGTCAGCAACGCAATCGTATATCTTGCAACCAAACGCCCCGTTCATTACGAGACGTACCATTTAACAAATCCCGACATCCGGAATTACATTGAGATTATTGAGATGGTCCAAGAGCTCGGCTACGACATCGAAATGGTGAGCCAGGAGAAATATCGCAAGCTCATCTTTGAAAAGAAATTTGTCGGAACCAATGGCGAATACAAGAGCGTTACGACCAAAGCTTTTCGATGGTGGTTTATGAGAGAGAATTTCAGTTTTATGGAAAGTGCGATTACCGACTGCCGTTATACGGCCCAAATTCTCGAAGACGGAAGTGTCAACTGCCCAAAGATCGACTTAAGTCTTATTCAAACCTACATCGACGCGGGAATCCGAAACGGTTATTTCCCGACACCTGAAGGGCAGGCTGAACTTCTCAAAGCTTACGCTTGATTCCCAGCGCCGAAGATATTGTCGGGGTCGAGAGCGCCTTTCGTTCGCGCGATCCAATCGAGCGTCGCCTCGGATTTAATGTCTTTTAGAAAGCGCCTTCGAAGCTTTCCAACGCCGTGATGGTGCGATAACGAGCCTCCCGACTTAAGGATTTCCTCGCGCGCGGCTTCCTCAATTTCATGAAAAACGTGGGAAGGATTTTTCACACCTTTAAAATAGAATCCGAAATAAAAATAAATGCAGGCGCCGGTTTCATAAATTTGTGTCACACGACAAGTGACGAATGAAGTACCGGGCAAATTTCGTTTTCGATGTTCGTCATAAATTCGGCGTTTTACATTTTCGGAAAGTGAGATCACACCGCTCCACGGAACGGAGGTTTCAAAGGACTCGGCGAGAATGTAGTGGCGCATGACAAAGTCCCGGATGTAGGCGATTCCAAATGTCAGTTGATAACCCCGCTCACCGTTTTTTGACCCCGCTTTCATGCCCCCATGCTTGGCACCGATGGCATAAACATTGGCTTCTTGCTCGGCGACTTCTTCACGTGTTCCCTCAAATACCAGCGTACAAGCCACCATTTCTTGGGGATTAAAAGCTTTGATCCTGGTGACGAAGAATTTCTCGATCTTGCTCTTGATCGCATGAAGTCCCGTCGACTTTGGCTTCAAGGCAAGACTAAATTGAAATTGGAGGTTGTCTACCAGTCTCACGCTGGCGGGCCAGTCAGACTCTTGCGCAAGCTCATACATGAAATCGACGCCACTTTGAAAATTGGGGAAGAGGATCGATCCGTAATGTTTCACTTCCGGAAGAGGGAAAAGTTTCACAATCGCACTGGTAATGATTCCTAACGTTCCTTCCGAACCGAAGAGCGAGAGACGGGGATCAATTCCTACCGATTCTCTCGGGTAAATCGACGAGCGCTCCAGCTTTCCATGGGCGGTTACCACATGAACATCGAGTATAAGATCTTCAATATTTCCGTACTTATTTTTCTTCATGCCGCTCGCATTCGTCGCAATCCACCCCCCGAGCGTAGAGAATTCCACCGAATCTGGCTCGTGCCCCATCGTAAAACCATGGCGTGCGAGTTGATCAGTAATGTGGCGGCCGACGGCGCCCGCTTCAATGCAGGCCATCCGATTCACAGGGTCGATCCAGAGTATCCGGTTCATCCGCTTCATATCGACGGAAAGAATGGGGCGAGTCTCATTCTCGGGGCATTTGAGTGCGTGTGTGACCGAAGTTCCACCGCCATATGGAATCAATGTGAAATGGTTCTCCTTTGCCGATTGAACGAGGCGAAGGATTTCATTCTCCGAAGTTGGATAAACAATGGCATCGGGGATTCGTTTGACCGAGTCATATTTAATTCCATACATCTCTTCTTGGGTATGACCATGGCTATGTCGAAGACGAAGTTTGGAATCCTCGGAGATTTGATCCTTAGTGATGATTCGAAGAAGTGCCGACCGAAGTTGATCGGTCATTCGGCTCTCCGGGATCTGGGGAGGATAGTTCGATGGGTAAATATCCTTGGGATCAATGTTAATTTTTAAAATGTCTTGGACCCAAGGGAGAAGTGTAGGGAGTTCTTCTCCGCTAAGGCTGTATCGAGATCCGGAGAGAATCACATGGTTTCGTTCGTTGATGTGAAACGACGTGTCTTTAAATCCCCAGACATCGAGACTTTCTTCGTCCTCCGGAGGAATGACTATGGGTTTGGGAACGATCCGTTTTGTTTCCATCGTCATTTGGGCGCCACGCCTCGAACTCGATTCACGGCGCGGACTGCCCAGGGAACTGTTGTTTGGGGGAGATGGCGGGCGAGAATGACGAAGAGCTTGTTTTGCCATCGGGGTACCGCAATCGCTTTTCCCCTAAAAAAGGCATTTACGCCATATTTTGCTACAGCTTCGGCCGTCCAGCCGGCCATCTTTTTCCTGTCCCGCATTCCGGCGCGTTTTCGAAACTCTGTTTGGGTAATCCCAGGGCAGAGCGACGATATTGTTACACCGCTACCGGTGATCTCGCTTCGAATCGCTTCGGCAAACGAAAGGAGAAACGCCTTGGTTGCGCCGTAAATCGCTTGATAGGGAACGGGAGAAAAGGAATAAACGGATCCAACATTGAGTATTCCTCCACGTCTACGCTTCACCATTTCAGGGAGAAATGTTTTCGTCAGCTCTATCGTGAGATCGGCCTGAATATGCACCATCTCCAATTCTTTGGAGAGATCGGTCGAAAGAAATTCTCCATGCACTCCAAACCCGGCATTATTTACTAAAACATCGATCTCATGGCCTTTGCTTCGAATACGTTTTATGAGGTTTTCTCCAGCCGAAGTTTCGGCAAGGTCGAGAACAATCGGATCTACTTCTACTTGGTAGCGCTCGCGGCACTCTTTGGCGAGCGACTCAAGTGCATCCTGATCTCGTGACACGGCGACAATCGAGTAACCGCGAGCGGCAAATTCAATGGCGATGGCTCGGCCGATTCCCATAGAGGCGCCTGTAACTAAGGCCCAAAGCTTATTTGAAGAGTTCATTAGGGCTGTGAGGAAAAGTAATTCTCTTCCATTTTAGATATGGTGCTTACGATTTGCTGAGTCAAATCTCGATAGGCTTCTCTTCCTTTTAACGTCGTCGCGGGGCTGATCACTTGAAGGTCGATGTGGAAATTGGAATCCTTGGGTGGCCAATTCGAAAACGTCACTTGTTTATCGCTGCGAATGTACGCACACATGACACGGCAGTTCGGGATATGGGTGACGATTTTCCCAACCCCAAAAGCCAATTTACTGGTATCAAATTTTCCTGTCCGGCTTCGCTGTCCTTCAGGGAAGATCGTGACCGTTTCGCCTCGTTCAATGAGATCCCGACATAAATCCAGGATTGCGCTTCGATGCCGTTTTGTCCCATCCCGATGAATGAATATGCATTTGGTGGGATAAGCGACCACTCGAAAAATAAATGTCTTTCGAAAAAAGTCTCCGGCCGGGAGATTCCAAGAAAAATAATTAAAGTGGAAAAAATACCATCGGATTCGGGCGAGGGCCCAAATCAGAATAGCCGAATCGATAAACGTCAGATGATTGGCGCAAATGAGGAGCGGGCGAGGGTCGCGCGCGATTTCCCGATATTGGGCCCGAATCTTTTCGACATCTTTGACTCGATATCCTCGAAAGTGCCGCATTAAAAAGACGATGATTAACCCGACCGGAATCAGAAAAATCCAGCCGACAATTCGCTGAAAAAGCGCGGCATTCAGCGAAGGGGATTTACTGTATCCCAGAGGCTGGTCATCGTCTGACAGCGCGCTTTGCGGAGGGAAAGTGGTAGGTTCCGTAGTCGTCATGAGTGCGTCAAAAAATGGAGAAATAACATAGCGAGGGGAGAGCCATTCTTCCAGTTTTTCGGAGAAACGTAATTAGTTTAAATCATTGCCAAAATGGGAAATGACGCCTGCGGTTACAGCTCCATTATCTTTATGGGATATGGTCTGATGTAGCTCAGTTGGCGACGCTGCGTTGGCCATTCGTCGGATATTCACGACGTGATCAAGAAGATCTCTACTTTCAGGAGTTGGTCCCTTGGTGCGTGTCCGGGAGATTTGAACAATGCGATCCCCCGAGTTAAGTCTTCCCCAGGTCGTAGTCATCGTCGATTTCGTCTTTGGGTGGGTCGAGGCTCGTCGCGCGGCAACCTTCGGGTTTCGCGAGTTCTTCCCAATAGATTTCACGGCGTCCATACTCAGTCTTCGACTATCGACACGATAGAAATCCAAAGGTCCGACTTTGGCTGTTAAGAACTTTCCGTCAGGAAAGCGAAGCGAAGCACCCGCGCTTACGTTAACCGAAGGAGGAATTCCAGCCGCCTTCATTTCAACAATGCCACGATCAATGCCCCGCCGCAAAAGGGTCCTCACATTGGTTTTTAGAACTTTATTGTTTTTTAATTCACGATGGATCGACGCCGCAACGATTTCAGCCGCTCTCGCTGAAGTGCGAGAGGTGGTATCTGGTGAAGTCGTGATCGAGGCGACAACTTCGGGTTTGTCCACGATCGCAACGGTTCCCGAGGCCGCTTTGTTAGTTCCGTTGGATTTAGCGGCGAAAGCCGTAAGTCCCTCCGACTTAATAACATCTGTGGCTCCCTCGGCGGCACCAGTTACATAATGGGACGTCTGGGCCGGAGGCTCATGAATTCCTTGGCGACCCGGAACAGGGATATAACCGCCTTCCTTTTTCACGAATCCGATGGATTGTCCGTCCATAGATTCAAGATCGACAATTCTTTCCAGGATACTGGTATGTATTTCGGCAAGGGACTTCGGAGCTTCTCCCACCCATCCAAAACCCTTTCTATAATATACGACGGGGGTTTGATCTAAGAGCTGGGCCGGAAATCGAATGGATTTGCCACTCGTGCCGAATCCATTCAATGGTAGAGAGATCGGCGTATGGCCGTTGATGTCTTTGCGTAGTGATTCATAGTCCCGTCGGAACTGAACAGTTTTTGCGGCATGATCCATTTCGGGGAAAAGAATGACAGCAAGCGATTTGTTACTGCCATCGCGATATATTTCCGTACCGTGCGGACCGAACCCAAGCCGTTCGCCGAGAGGTTTTCCACTAAAAGTTCGGAGTCGCGGTGGCCGCGTCGGGGGGTTTTCGGGTGCTAGGGACGCCTCTGGGTCGCTTTCATCACTTCCTCCGGATGTCTGTTTTTCTCTCTCTTCCCGATGAACTCTTCTTGCGTCACGCAATTTGGCTTGAATCTCGCTTAACTCCTTTTTCAAGTTCTCTTTTCTCGGATCATGCACGGCTAAACGATCGATTTCTTTGTTCTTGATATCACGTTCCCTTTCGAGTTCTCGGATTTTCCTTTGGTGCATTTCGAAGTCGAAGGGAGTAGTAAGCGCGTTAGCGGGTTCAACTTTTAATGTTTTGAGTTGAAGGGGTTGGAGGAGCAGATCCAGGGTAGACTGATCCGCCCGCAAGTTTCTCTCGGCTCGTGCCAGCGCATCTTTGGCTTCGCTCACGTTCGCGATGTGTTTACGTAATTCAGCCGTTGGGAGATTGGGTCTGTTTACTGCGTTTAGCGCATCGAGTTTTTGTCGCGCTTGGGAAATTGCCTCTCTATGTTCGGCGATCCGACCTTCAAGTTGTCTGACACGATCACCTTTAACTTCCATGAAAAATCGCTCAGCGGCCGCTTTAGCCTCTTCGGCACTTGCCCTCGCGATGGGGATCTTCTCTTTTTCGAGAGCGTCGAGACGTGCCTGGTGTTGTGCAACCATTTCTGGTGTATTCAGTTCCGCCGGATCGATCGCCCGCAAATGAGCAAGTTGATATTCAAACTTCCTTTGATGACCTAATCTTGAATTAGCGACATTTTTGAGACGACGAAATTGACTGTGAAATTCCTCGTCCGAAATAGCCTTTGGAGCCGGTACCGCAGGAGGTTGTTCCTCGACAATCTCCTCCTTAGGCACTGAGCGAGTCGTGAAATCAGCGACCGCCTTTTGAGCGTCCTCCGCCGCTTGTCTTGCATATGGAAGTGCCTGCCCCGTGGTTTCTCCAATGATGCTCTCGTGGGTCTTTCTTAGGGATGCCACAGTCACTTGGTAAGATTTAATTTTGTTGAGCTCTTTGATTGCAGCCTCAATACGCTTAGCGCGCTCCGCATGAAATTCAGCGCTGTGCTCTAAATATTTGCGCATTTGTCTGGGCGAAGCACCAGGTTTTGGTGGATTAATAGGGCTCTTCATGGACAGCGCGCCCGTCAAATTTTCGTAAAGGACTTTCTCATGTGCTTTTATGCCGTGGAAGTTTGCAGCAACCGTGGTTCGTTCGATCAGGGCATTAAGTTTGATATTGCTTTCGGGACTGTGTGAGGTTGCCAGCACAATATCTGCCGTCGGTTGGGAAGGGGCCTCAGCTAACTCAGGCGCCGGCGAAATGGGTTGTACCTCTTCCAAAGGAGCGGGTTGGGGAGGGGCATCGACAGATGCTTCGGTTGTCGTGACAGATTTTGTTAATTCTGGCACTTGAACTGTGGGATTAAGTTTGGACTGAAAGAATTCTTTTGCGCTCTTTAAATAGGGTTTCGACCATGAGGAAAAATCTCTGTATTCAGTGGATATGAGCTTTGTTTTTAAAGACTCTTTGGGCGCTGATACGCGATTACCAGCTACTTCGTTCACAAGGAGATTCGGCACCTGCTGAACCAAATTGTCAGAAAAATGCCCACCGGACTGAATACCAGCTCCGAGCAATCCATAACCAGTTGCTGCAGCGACATCTGTAATCCGAACAAGAAATCGCTTGACTGCGCTTTCTAATCCTTCTCGAATGGTTGTAAGCCCTGAGCTTGTGCCAAAAGTCGCGGCCGATACCCCAACATGAACCAATGAAGACGCTACGATCTGTGAGGGAGTTTCATGGTGCGCGATGTCTTGAGCGATCACAATGGGAAGTGTCTTTGCCCCAACTTCCGTTCCGCCAAGTAATCCGAATCTCACTCTCTCCGCCAGGCTGATCGCTCCAGATGCTTGTCTAGCTAGGACTTTTGTGGCCACAGAAGTCCCAACAGCCGCTAAGGCCGCTGTTCCTGCATCATTCAAGGTATTTAACGCTACATCCCTGGCGACCTGACCGATGGGGTGCCGTAAGTCTCCGAATTCCTCGATCCCCCTCATCACGTTACCAACAGCACCCAGGGTTGTACCAGCCAGAACACCGGCAGCCATTCCTCCGGTCGTAACTGTCGCATAAACTGCTATCGCGCCGACCGATGCCGCATGGACACCTTCTGCAAATGCGTACGCCATTTCCGCATTTCGAATTTCGGCGTCATAACTTTGTTGAATATTATTATTTCGAATTCGAATCTCTTTCCAGTCAATGTCTGTTACGTCGCCGGACAGGGCTTTGTTGACTACGGCAAGCGAACGTTTTTGCTCTCTTAAGTCTTCCTCATTTGCCCAGTTTTCCGAAAACTCGATATTTGCGGCAATGACGTCGCGAAGATGCTCAAGCCGCTTTCGCTTTGCTTCTTTCGGATTTAGCGCCGTAGTCAAAGCTTGGAGCCCCTGAACGATCAGTTGGCCATGAACGGAGCCTTTCCAATTCTTAATTGCGTCCGGGGGTAGTTTCGAAAGAAGCTCCTTCGCCTCTTCCCGCGTAATGGCAGTATGATCTGCATGGGAGACATCATATTTTGTAATTTTTCCGATTTGAGGAGTTAGAGAATCGTAAGTGATTTCAAGATTCTTACCCAACATTTTGATGTCAAAGTTTTTCATAGCCTGTGTGGCTGTGCGCGGATCCATCAGGGTTTGATAATCATCTTTTGTACCGCCGCTGCCCGGCCAAGAACCCATTTTCGCGAGTTGAGGTGCAAGTTCTGTAAGAAGCTTTTGGCGGAGATTATTCAAATCACGAGGCTGCGGAAATCTTGCGAGGTAAAAAGGGCCGTCTCCTTCGGGCATAAATTCGCCCGTGACGTCTCGAAAGCAGCGATCAAAATCAGCCTGAGAAGCATAAGTCTTTTCTTCGACGAGGCAGCGCGGTAAGTCGGGTTGGGGACTAGCCCTTCGTGTTCGGGCATAAAGAGGAGAGGGGAGGCCAATCGAAAGGGCCGATAGAATTGCAGTGATGCGACCGAAATATCGATGCGTTCCAACTAACACGGCGCGTTGTTTACCGCTCGAAAAAACGATCGTCAAACGTTTTTATTGTTAATTTGTATTTTCAATAACTTAGGATATCTTTGGGAGACCTAACTCGAGCATCTTTTCTACCGATTTTAGAGCCCTCAACCGTATTGGCTCCGGAACGGTAATTCGAACCGTTTTTTCGATCAGAGATCGGTGGATGCTCTCTAATGTAGTCACTTTCATAAAAGGGCAGGCACAGGATTCGTCACAGCTTTTATGGCGATAAATAGGGTGGATCTCTTTTCCTGGGTTATCCAGCTGTGCCTTCTGAATCAGGCCGATTTCGGTTCCCACGACAAACTTCTTTTCAGGACGTTTTTTGATCACTTCTAGTATTTGGCTTGTACTTAAGACTTCGTCCGCCAGTTCAACGACGTCAGGATTACACTCGGGGTGGACAATCACAACCGCATCGGGAAAGAGAGAAATGGTTTGTTCCAACATCTCGCGTGTGACGGCTTTGTGAACGGGACAGTATCCCTCCCAGGCGATAACGTTTTTCTTCGCGCGGGCTTTCACAAATGCCGCAAGATTTGCATCAGGGCCGAAGAGAACCGGATCCCCTTCGATTGAATTGACGATGTGAAGGGCATTCGAACTGGTACAGATCGCATCGGCCTCCGCTTTTACTTCGGCCGTGCAGTTGATGTACATGACGACAGGCGCTCCAGAGTGCTTCTTTTTCATTTCTCGAACATTGTCAGCAGTAATCGTGTCGGCGAGAGCGCATCCGGCCATTTCCTCGGGGAGCAAAACGGTCTTAGATGGGTTTAAAATGTAGGCGGTTTCGGCCATGAAACGGACGCCGGCGAACACAATAATGTCGCAATCCGCCTTTTTCGCGGCAACCGAAAGGCCATACGAGTCACCCACGAAATCGGCCACACGATGAACTTCCGGGCGCTGATAATTATGACAAAGGACAATCGCCCGATCTTTTTTCTTAAGGTCGTTGATTTCGCGAACGAGTTCATCTATCCGTGGCTTCGCCGTGGGATCGATCTTCGGAATCGGTTGAATATAGTTTAGTTCCAGCGCCATCCGCGCGGATCTTACTCCAATGCTCGAATTACTTCGAGAGCGACAGACGTGATCGGCGGATCAGAAGGAAGAGCATTCCGAGAGCAAAGAAGAGGAAACCTCGTCCCGAGGTTGCTTTGCATCCTCCAGCGGATGTTGAATTCTCCGATTTCAATGAGGTTGATTCATCTAAAAGAAAACGAGAAGGGTCGCCCTTTTCCAGCGCCAGTTCGGCGTTTGTCATCTTAAATGTCCAACAGTCGTCGATTTCAGCATTCGGGTATGCGCAGATCGTGTGCAATTCCCCTTGGGCCAGGCAGATTGAAACCATTCCGCCGGCGATTTCCTTTCCATCCATTTGAATGGTGGTCGTCGAGAGTATTTCTGGATCCAGCTCTTCAAGTGCACCGGACGTCATATCCACAAGTGTGAAATCTATCGGAGCGCAAGAGCTGGAACTGGAAAGGCTATTGATGCTTGAAGTGCCCGTAGCATTGAAGCCTGGTCTGCCGGTAACAGTGATGGTCTTGCAGGATGAAGCCACTCCGCCTCGCCCGTCCCTTACCGTCACACAGGCGGAGAATGTACCTTTGTAATACGTATGAGTTTGTAATGAGCCACCATTGTTTTTAATGCTTCCGTCGCCGAACACCCAATCGTATGTCAGAGGATCGGAATTGGGATCCGAAGCGCTCGCCGTAAAATTAACTCGGAGAGGGGCCTTGCCGCTGGTTGGCGATGCACTCAGGGAAACCGTTGGCGGGAAGTTATTGTTGACCGTCACGGTAATGGTCTGACTGCCAGTCAAATTCGCTGTGTCGTATGCGATCGCTTTTAATGAGTGTGCACCGTTGGCTGTTCCCGTCGTGTTCCAAGAAAATGAGTAGGGGCTTGTCGTATCGGTGCCGAATAAAACATTATCTTTATATAACTCCACTTTTGAAACAGCCACGTTGTCCGACGCATTTACGGTCACCGTGATTGTTCCCGCTACAGACGAACCGTTCGTGGGGTAAGTAAACGCCACATTGGGCGGCGTGTTATCGGGCGGAGGAATATTATTCACCGTTACCGTCGAAGAGGCGGAATTTTGAAGACCAACCCCATCAAATGCTTGCGCGACCAACGTATGATAGCCATTAGGATCATTCGCTGTATTCCAAGATAGGGAGTAGGGAGCCGTCGTGTCTTCGCCGATAGGGATTCCATCTTTGAAAAACTTCACCGTCGTTACACCGACATTGTCGGTCGCATCGACGTTGATGGAGATGGTTCCACTAACGGAGCTTCCGCTAATGGGTGAAAGGAATACGACCGACGGTGGAAGAGTGTCGGGAAGGCCGACGGGAAAAGCCAGGTCGTCATGATCGTCGTAACTACTGGACGCAGAACAAGGCCCGACGGTCCCTAAATATCGGAAGCGAGCACGTACGGCTTGAAGAGGTCCGCTTGGGAGAGTGTATGTAGTGGTTAATGTTTGAGGTCCGGATGTCGTGGGAT
Organism: uncultured bacterium; assembly: GCA_964397255.1. Lineage (GTDB taxonomy): Bacteria > Bdellovibrionota_G > JALEGL01 > JALEGL01 > DATDPG01 > CAYNHQ01. The sequence goes on along the minus strand of CAYNHQ010000012.1, from coordinate 9,125 downwards.
CGAGTGTGGTAATGAAGGTCCAGCTCGGGGCATTTGCATCAGTGGCGTAGTAAAGGTCAAGATGATCCGAAATAGACCAGGCCCATACTTTTGTATCGACCCTCACAGATTTTCCAGGTGCCAAGAGAGTTCCATCCAGTGTCGAGATCGTTACTCGATCGATCGACTCATCCACATGATAACTTCCGACCATACCATCGGGGCAAGAGGCTTGTAGTGTGTTGGGTTGGTTTGATTCCACACCTCCGCTGATCGTTCCTCGGCCGTTTAAAAGATACGCTCCTGAATCGCATGAATTACCGCTGTTTGCGCAACGGGGTGCCATTCGGGTGGAGTCATATGTGGCCACATTGACAGGAACGGTATTTGCGACGGTGACGTTCACGGGTGTGCTGTCTGTGGGGTTGCCGTTTACATAAGCGCGAGCCACCATGGAATGGGCGCCGTTCGATACGGAATTCGAATCCCACTGCCACGAGTAAGGTGTGGTGGAGTCCGATCCAACAAGTGAATTATCGACGTACAAGCTCACTTGCGAAGCACATGAAGAAGCTGTAGCTGCAACGGGCACTGTATTATTAACGGTGCTTCCGGACACGGGAGCCGTTATGACCGGTGAAATAACGTCGTTCTGGATGGTTATAGAGATCGTGTCGGAAGCTGAATTACCCGCATAGTCAAATGCCTTCGCCATAAGCGAATGAGATCCATTCGCATAATTGCATGAACTGAATGTCCAACCAAATGGGGCCGTGGTATCGGTGTATTGAAGAGTTCCGTCGATATAAAACTCTACACGCACCAATTTCACGTTGTCCGTAGCGTTGGTGTTGACTGTAACCGTTCCGGCTACTGTGGCTCCATCGGAGGGAGCGACAATATCTATCGTGGGTGGAGTGGAATCGGGAGTAATGACATAGCCCAAACCATGCGCATTGGCAGCCGCTATGATTTCAGCTTGGTGAGGATAGCCGTTGTTTAAGTCGTCGTCCGGATCATCGCGTAAAGCCACTTCTCGTACCGCAGAAGGAATATCTGGAGAGTTGGCCCAATAAACGGGAATCACCAAGTTTTCGGCCATGGCAATTCCATTGGCCGCTCCTTGAGAGGCGATTAAATTGTTGCGGAGGTTCCAATTGAATCCTGCCCATGCTTGGCCGCTGGTGTGAACCTCGTCGGAAGCGTTGTAAATATAGCTGTTGTCGGCGGTGCGAACGGTGGAACCGGCGGTTCCCCAAAATCCTTCACCGATCAGAGGCTGTCCACTGATATATACCGCTAGGGTGTCTCCCCAGCCCTCGCTTAATCCATCGACATAGGAAATTCCTCCGATCATGTCATCCACAAAATGTCCATACTCATGGTAGATGACCGTATCGAATGCAGTGTTAATGCAACCGCCACCGCTCTTATAAAAATTAATGCTGGGGGAGCCGGGCGTGTAATACGCGTTACACGTGCTGGAAAGATTAACGTTTGTTGGGATCGGAATGTTGATTCCCGTGGGATTGGCACCTTTCGAAACGGCCCAGTTGTGGACTCGTGTCGCATGGTAGTAACCGTTGACTTGCGCGACATCCGTTTCGAGAGATCCGGAAGGATTGAAGAGAATATTTACAGGTGTGCCCGGCGTAGCCGTGCCGTTGTAAGTTAGATCCGTTAAATTTTGATCCGCCACATCCGACCAACTTCCAAGCAATTCGGCCGAAATTCCAACCGCGGTGGTCCCGCTGTTGGGAAGGGTAAAATTGCCCGCAAAATCCGAAAATGCCGAAGATCCCCCGGCCAAATTTACTTTAAGATCGGAAAGAGGAATCTGATTCAGGTTGGTTCCTGTAGCGAGCGGATCAAAGAGAACTCCTCGACCATTGACCGATCCGGTGACATCGAGAAAGACTCTTCCATCCCATAAGAAGGTCTCACCCGTTTCCAGATCCACGGCAGAGCAAAGCCCTCGGGCAGTGACCGCGAAGTCTTCCAACGTTCTCCATTTTCCATCGATGAATCGTATTTTTCTGCCCATGGGCACGAGATCGGATTCGACATTCATCGACCGTAAGTGTTTCTTCACATTTTCCTTGGCGGATCTTTGATCGAGGGAAAGAAGTCCCGAAGTTCGTGCTTCCGGGTAAGCATTTGCCCGGGCCGAAACCACCTTCGTTTTATTGGAAAGAATCTTGACCGTAAAAGTGATCAATCCGCCATCTACATCAAGGTCTCCAAAACGTTGAATGAAGTTGGCGTACCCGATGTCGGCTGATCCCAATTTCCCGGGGACTACATTGATATAATCCAGTCGAAAGTCAGATGAACGAAGACCGCCTAATGGGGATGAATTCATATCAATATACGAGCGCAAAAATGTTTCTAGATCACGGGAGTTTTTGACACGACCGTTTAATGCAATTCCTTTATGATCCTCCAATTGAACTCTCTTGGTTTCCGAAAGAGTCGGAGGGCGAGGGGGAGTATGAAGTTTAATCGTCTTTTGAATGTCAGGTTTCTGGAACGCCGAAGAGGAAGAGAGAAGAAACGTGAAAAGAACTCCAATCGAAATCCTGACTTTCATCGACGAACCTCCGAATTTTTTTGCCTTATAGGCTTTTTTGTGCCTTGCGTCAACGAAAGGGCATTCCGCAACCGACATGCCAAAGAGGATCAAAAATAATTTATTAATATTAAACCCTTAATCCGCTAATCCTTAGTGGCTGGGTGGGTAGTGCTCAGCAGTTGGGGCATAGAGGGGATAGAACTATTTCGACGAAGACAAAAGTTCGAAATACTTCACAAAGGTTCGTACGCCCCCCTCGATTTGCTCCCAAGCAAAGGATTCGTCGGGGCCATGATAATTGTCTTGAGGAAGACTTAACCCTAACAGAAGGATGGGAACCTGAATCATTCGGCTCATGAGTACCACCGCACCTATAGAACCCCCTTCACGGGAGTACGCGGGTTTGGGCCCGAACCCGAATTGAATGGCTTCTTCGGCAAAAGCGAAATGGGGGATCTTCTTCGGAGCGGTGTAGGGATGCATCATTCCTTCGAGTTCAATTTCAATGTCTGGATTGATTTTTTGGATATGCGCCTTGACCAATTCGAAAATTGCTTTCGGATCCTGATGACCCACGAGTCGCATGCTGCATTTGGCTCTTGCCTCGGGAGCGATCGCTGTCTTAACTCCCGGACCCTGATAACCTCCCACAACACTATGAACCTCGAAGGTGGGACTGAGCCAAATTCGTTTAAGAACTTCGTGAACTTCCTCGTTCCGCATTTTTTCCATTCCGACATCACTCTTGAATTTGGAGACAGAAAATCCAGTTTCCACCAGCTCTTCGATTTCACTTTTTGTGGGGGGGTCCCAAGTTTTGTCCAGACCGGGAATCTTGATTTCACCCGTTCGGCCATCGACACATTGGTTCAGCGTCCAGAGAAGTTCAGCGACGGGATTTCTTGCGATTCCGCCTACCACGCCCGAATGCATGTCGTGCTTCGCTGTTCGAAGTGTGAGTTCAAACGTGACGATTCCCCGCAATCCTTTGCCTATCGCCGGTTTTCCGGCGGCGATCCATTGTGTATCGGAAACGGCAATTGAGTGGGCTCGTACATGTGTTTTTGCTTTTGCAAGAAACTCTTCGAAATGAATGCAACCGATCTCCTCCTCTAGTTCCCAAATAAACTCGATGTTGATCGGAATGCGGAGCTCGCGCGTAATCTTTGCGGCCCATAACGCGGTCATGGCTGGGCCTTTGTCGTCAGTGGTTCCTCGGCCGTAAAAACGGCCAGCTTTTTCGGTAAAGACGAAGGGATCCATCGTCCAACCATCTTTTCCCTTTTCTGCTGGTTGAACGTCGAGGTGATTGTAAATCGCAACCGTTGGCGCTCCCGGTTTGTTTTCAATATGTCCAAACACACCTGGATGGCCATTGGTTTGGAAAATCTGAGCGTCAGCGCCAGCCAATTTAAGGTAGCTCAGGGCAAGCTCGGCACATTTTTGCATATCGTTTTTATGATCGGGCTGAGAACTCACTGAGGGGATTTCCACAATTTTCTTATAGTCCTTTAGGAAAACATCTTTCTGATCTCGAATGCATTTATCAATTTGATCACGTGTAACAGCCATCTCAGCTTCCTTTCCGATCGAATATTTCCTTCGCAATAATCAGTCGTTGAATTTGTGAGGTTCCTTCGTAAATCTGAAGAATTTTTGCGTCTCGCATCAGTTTCTCGACGGGATATTCCGTATTGAAACCGTATCCGCCGAATACCTGCACAGCATCGGTGGCCACACGCATGGCCGTATCGGCAGCAAAGGCTTTCGCGTAAGCGGCTTGGAGTGTGTTTCGTTTCCCTTGGTCTACAGTCCAAGCGGCAAGCCAGGTGAGCATTCGGGCGGCTTCTATATCTTTGGCCATATCGGCGATCATAAATGCTACCGCCTGATGTTTCGCGATCGGAACGCCGAAGGTTTGTCGTTCACCGGCGTATCGAATCGCATGTTCCATCGCGGCGCGAGCCAATCCGACGCCGGCGGCAGCGACCACAGGTCGACTGTGATCGAAAGCCGACATGGCGATTAAAAAGCCGTCTCCTTCTTTTCCGAGACGGTTCGCTTCGGGAACTTTTACATCATTAAATTTCACGGCTCTCGTGTCGGAACAGCGCTGGCCCATATTGATTTCTTTTTTCCCCACCACCACTCCGTCGCTCGAACGCGGGACTACAAAGCAGCTCATTCCCTTAAATTTTTTATCTGGATCTGTGTAGGCGAGAACAAAATACCAATCGGCGACCGATGCGGACGTAATCCACATTTTTTCGCCATTGAGGACGTAGTCATTTCCGACTTTCTTCGCTTTCGTCTTAATTCCCTGAACATCGGAGCCGGCTGCGGGTTCGGTGACACAGTACGCTGCAAATTTTAGTGCTTCGGTCAGAGGTGTGAGGAATCGTTTCTTTTGGTCGTCGTTTCCTCCGACAATGACGGGCGCTTCGGCCAGCATATTGGCTTCCATCGCTGTGGCCATTCCCGTACATGCGGCACCCGTTTCTTCCGCAATTAAACAACCCTCGAGAACTGATAGCCCGAGCCCGCCAAATGCCTGGGGAATATGTGTGTTCATTAACCCCAGTTCCCAGGCTTTTTTGAGTGTATCGAGAGGAAATTCACCCGTTTTGTCGTGATGTGCCGCCTTCGGCGCCATCTCTTTTTGAGCGAAATCCCTGGCTAGCTGTTGAAGGGCCTTTTGCTCATCCGTCAGACTAAAATCGATCATGGCGCGGGACCTTAACTCAAGCCGTATGGGATTTCCATATTCGGGAATAGTTGGCGGAAGTGCATCGGAATCGAACCGACCTGCACCCCTTAGAGGCGCACACTGGTTTTGAAGACCAGGGAAGTCACCAGGCCCCTCGCACTTCCGCTTTCCTCTCCTACCATATTTGGGTCGTTTAAATCTTATAGCGGAGTTATGATTCGCATATGAGTCGACGGCCGATCGGAGTCATCGATATAGGCTCCAACGCTATCCGAGCCATGATTGTCGAACCCTTGCCCGATGGAACGTATCGCATTCTCGATGATGAGCGCGCTCCGATCCGATTGGCGGCGGGGATGACCAAGCAGGGAACACTTTCCAAGGCCAGTATGGTTCGGGCGCTCGAAGCGCTTCGAAAAATCGCCGATATTTTTCGGGCGCGGGGAGTTGTTCGACGCTCGGTGGTTGCCACGAGCGCGATTCGAAATGCGAGGAATCGACAAGATTTCGTCGATCAAGTCCGGACATTCTCGGGATTGCGAGTGCGTGTAATTTCGGGACAGGAAGAAGCGCGATTAGCGTTTGAAAGTGCCGCAAGAAATTTTAATTTAACAGCTCAGCGCTGCGCCGTTGTAGATGTGGGAGGGGGTAGCACGGAAGTCGTCCTTTCCGTAAAGAACATTATCAAAGATATTCATACTCTCCCGATCGGTTCCGTCGTTTTTACGGAACGGTTTCTCACCACCGATCCGGTCAAGAAAGAAGAATTTCGAAAATTGTCGAAGTCGATTCGGAAAGAACTCAAATCCTCCGACATCGACCTTTCCGTCCCTCCGGAAATCATGATTGCATCGGGAGGCACAGCGAATGCGCTGGCCCAATTGGCAATGGCCCGAAGCGGAATGTCGGGAAGACCTGCCCAAGGGTTTGAAATGACACAGGCGGATATTCGACATCTTCTGGAAGCACTACTTCGTCGAACTACGGAAGAGAGAAAAAAGATGTCCGGTCTTTCACCGGAGCGCGCCGATATTATCGTTGCTGGCGCGGCGATACTTTTTGAATTCATGGTCTTTTTGAAAGTGAACACATTGCGTGTGAATTCGGGCGGAATTCGTCGAGCCCTTCTTCAGCGAATGATCGACCGAATGCATGGGAAAAAGATTCCGATTACGGGCCGAAAACGAATTGAAATTGTCGAAGCGTTTGGAAGGGCGATGGGATACGAACAACCTCATTCGGAGCATGTCCGGAAAATTTCGCTTTCTCTCTTTGATGAACTTGCAGATCCATTGGACCTGGATCCCGATTGGCGGGATCTATTGGAGTCGGCAGCGGTCCTGCACGATGTGGGTTATGCCGTGGGGTACAGAGATCACCATAAGAATTCCTATCATTTAATCGCTCATGCGCCTTTGGAAGGATTTACCCCCCGTGAACGCGACCTCATTGGACAGGTGACCCGCTATCATCGGGGATCCCTTCCCCGAAAGAAACATGCGTCGTGGAAAGCTCTTTCACAAGAAGACCGGGAAATTGTCGGAAAATTGGCAGCAATTCTCCGCATTGCCGACGCACTTGACCGGCGTCATTCTCAGGGGATTCGAGAGGTTCGATGCCGAGTTTCCGACACGCGAGTTCAGATGGCGCTGATTTCAACTCGAAATGTCGACATTGAGCGTGAAGCGGCTATCCGAAAATCGGATTTGTTTCAGCTTTTGTTCGACCGAAAACTGCGTCTCGTTTCGATGGCTCGAAATGGAACTACTGCGACTCGGCAAGTTGCATAAATTACAATAAATTAAAATAGTTATATAATTTATGTATCTATACATGTTTTATTTACATAATCTCCAAGTGACTATCTTTCGCGTACTCGCCCGGTGTACGAGGGAACAAAGCTCCGCTGTATCGCGTTGGGCCCGGAGGACCTCCTTATCATGAAACTTTTTGCGGGCCGTCAAAAAGATGAGTCCCATGTTCGTGCTCTCTTTCGAATTAAAGGAGTGGATTTGAATTTTGTGGAAAATCATCTCGAGAAACTCGTAAAGGAAAAATATCCGAACGCCGGCGAAGCGATGGCCCGATTTGACGATGCCCGAAGTGATTTCGCCATGGAGAAGAAATGAGAATTGAGGAAATCACTTTTCCTCTGGCGTTGGGCGAGCGAGCTTCCCTATATGCGCGCCTATCCCTCTTGGGGGCGAGAGTTTTTCAGCGCGATGGAGATGCTCATTTTTCCTTTCTCACTGATGAAGAAGTCCTGGCTGTTGCGGCGGAGGAATCGCGTTTTGACTACCGACTGCTTTATATATTAGTCGAATTTCTCTCGACTCATTATATAAAGTTCCACCCGTTTCGCATTCGGAGCGCTTCCCGAAACTTTCGCTCGCCACAAGTCTGGGGTGTGATCGCCGACTACTGCGCTCTTCTCAGTGAGAAAAAGGATCGTAAATCATTTTTCAGCATCATTACGGATCAACTCCAGCCGGCGCCTTTTCAGCTTTACTTTAATCCGCTGCGCCGGCCTCGTCCCAAAGAGTCGAAAAAAGTTCTATCGATGACAGCCGATCCTTTTTTTCGCTGGGGATATTTTTCGAACGAACCGCCCATCTCAAAAGAATTGAGAAAACCGCGACGAGGATATGCCCCGTCTCTTCAGCGTCGTCATTACGTCATTGCGAGGCTCCTGCATGAAAAGAAGTATGTGAGCCTTCCCGAATATCGCAAAGCCGTCGGCAACAGCGTCTCTCGGCAAACGGCGCATCGAGATTTGATTAGTTTTCCTGGAATCAAACGAAAAGGGGACCGTCGTGGCCGAAGGTATTTCCTTTAGCTCGCGTGTCCTAAGGTGGCCTGATTTTTGGGCGGGGACGCTGGAATGAGACTCGGGAGGAAAAATGACCCAATTCCTGGCCGGTAGGGAACACGCAACCCATTGAAATTTATAAATTAATCAGGGGCATTCTTCTTGCGTGTAGAGGCCTTTGAGTTGGTATGAAGGGCAAAATCCATATTTTTGGCCTCGTTTACTTAGTCTTCCTCTCGATGGCCGCTTGCTCAAACGGGGCGAAAACAAATCCGTCCGTTGCCGACTCATTAACAAGCGCGACTAGCAGAGAAAAGACCAAAACATCTAAATCGGATCAAGAGCAGCATTCAACGACCTCACCGGAAGGAAAAACGGAACACATCCAAGAAGAGAACAAACCCGGCTCATCCGGGAACAATTCGGGTGGTTCGGCGGCTAAATCGGACGGGACGACTCCGAAAGTGTCGTCCATCCCTTTGTGGATCCGATCCTCCTTTCACGTGCCAAATCGTCTCGGTTCCACATTTGTGTCTTTGTGGGCCGATGACAAAGAGAAAAGTGGAATCTCAATCGTTCCTCCAGCACAGCTGGTGGACGGTGACCTGGCCAATGCACATATTGAGGTAGCAGTCGAATCGAAAGATTTCGCGATTCAATTCCAATTAGAACCGTCACGCGATCTCTTCATGGGGGGCCCGCCTCTGGGGAAATTCGAGACAGGAACAGGGTTAACCCTGCGTGTGCCTCTGATGACGAGAGTGAAACCTCCTTTTCAAATCGACCCAAATCTTCGAATTCCAATCACTCCGCCGATGTTCGTTGTGAGGGAGTCGACGGCGGAGCCGACCGAAAATGATGCGGATGTCGGCCTGACCATCGAACGTTTCTCCGACGGGAGTCATCCCCGGATCCTGGAAAAACTTTGGCGCCCGGTTTGGCCGGCCACGACGCAACTTCAAAATGAATCATGCATAATTACGAATTTGGATTCGCCGGGGCCGGGGGCAAATGCCTACGGGATCGAAATTCAGAAAGATAATAGCGGAAATGCAGTC
>CAYNHQ010000011.1:0-69737 GCA_964397255.1 uncultured bacterium | reverse complement strand
GTCACGCCCACTCAGCTAAGCTCCTGCGACTCCAGTTTCCCGCCCGCACTCCAATATTCTGTTTCTGTAACCTAGCGCCCGAAATCCGACGATATTTTACAAGGTATGTAATAGTGACCAAAAGCAGTATCAGCGAAAAAGCATTGAGAAGAATTAAGGATGTATTGCTCACAACGAAAGCTTAGCATAATAAAGTTTGATCATGGAAACTACTGTCCTAGATTGGCCATTTTCCGTTTTTCCAAACAATTGTAAGGTGCACGGTGCGGCCTTCCTCATGGCCCCGCTCCCCATCGTCGGCCGCGCCACCCCATCTCTTTATTAGACCAGAACAAGCATGAAAGCTGAGCTGACTGAAATGCCTGGGAAACATTTTGACACAATTCTTTAATATATGGTATAAATGGCCATAGATTACATGCGGCGCGCAAAGAGTATTTTGCAGACGAAAGTAGTGCTGCATAACGGAGTGATCGTGGAAATGAAGATTTGGAAGATCCCAAAAGGAGATCAGTATCCGCAAGGATATAAATATTCATTATATGCTGTCTACAATGGTCGAGTTTTAGTGGGTTACGATAATCATCATCCGAAGGGCCATCATAGGCATATTGAGAACCAAGAACTTTCGTATCATTTCAGCACGATTGAGAATTTGAGGAACGATTTTAAAGCAGACTTGGAAAACCAGCTTGGGAAGGAGGGGCTTTCATGAAAATTAAGCGGATAAAAATTCAGATTAAATCATTAGATCGTGCTCTCGATGAGTTTGTTCGGGTTGCCCATCAAGTGGAGAAGAGACGGAAAGTCGGATCAAAGAAAACAACTTATGTAGCCGATCCGGAGACAGCGAGGGCAATTTTTACCGAAAGTCGGCTTCGCATCATACAGACCGTGAAAAATAAGTTTCCAAGGTCAATTTATGAGTTAGCAAAACTTTTAAAAAGAGATTTTAAGAACGTTTATGAAGACGTCGTATTTTTAGCTGAAATCGGCATCCTGGGAATTAAGGAGACGAAGCATGGCCGTAAGCAAAAGAGACCGGCTTTGCTCTGCGAGAATATTCTGTTCCAGATCGCGGCTTAAAAGAGAATTGGTCGGCAAAAAGAAAAGTCAAGGAGTTGTTACATCAACGTAATAATAGGTAATACGATCTCGTGTTTTGTTCACGCTAGACAATATTCCTGCTAAGCAACCGTTAACAATTAGTGGTCCGCCAGAATGAACTGTTAACGATGTCCCCGGAAAGAACCAATTGGTCGGGGCTATTAGACGAAGTTAGAACTTTTTTTCAAGAAAATTGGATGAAATCGTGATGCCGTGCTCGCACGTTTATGCGCCACTCGCTTCGCGAGTGTCACAAAACGTGCATTCGTGCGAATGCCTCGAAAATTTCCGCTGCTTAGCCGTTCGAAGGCCCGCAAACCCTACGGCCTTCGGCCGAAATGGATCGCCTAAATCAATTTCTTTCGATTAGGGCGCGGCCGACGATGGGGTGTGGGGCAAGAGGAGGCCGCGCTGATCTCCCTGCAATCCAGAACCGCATCTTTCTTCTTTCCCGAATCACTGTGTAGTGAATATTCAGCGGAGCAATGTTGACCGCAGGTGGTCCGCACACGGCCGTTAAGCCCGCCAGAGCCGATGGTACTGCAAGGGAAGCTTTGTGGGAGAGTAGGTCGCTGCGACATTCAATGAAACGACCGATCTCGTAAGAGGTCGGACGTTTTTTTTCAGATCTAATTGCTTTCACATAACGCTTGAATATTGGCTTTCGTGCCTTTTAGCTGAATGATCTTGTCGACATCGCAAAGGTAGATTTTTCCACTCACCGCAACGAACAACATTTTTCCATCGGGGGAAAATTCAATCGACTGTGGCCTAGGCGAAGTTGAAATGTGGACGGCAGAACTACCCCAGACTGGTACATCTTGTTGAGATGAATCCGCTGCTTTTTGAACTCCTTTGAGTTCCAACATTTCTAATCCGTCAACAACAGAGATGACAAATAAATGATTGCTTGACCCTCGCCCGCGCGCTCCTACATGTGGTTCCGTACCAACTTTGATCCGATAAGGAGTGCCGAGAATGGGCTCAGGTTTTCCAGGAGACTGGTCTTCCTTCGACTGGAAAACGGGAGTTACCAGTACTTCGTTGGCAGAGGGATTCGTGGTGAAGATGACAGAGCCATCGGCCGACCAAGAAACCCCAGAAGAATTGGAATAGCTCTTACGAGCAAAAAGAAAAATACAGGCAACAATTACGGCTGCAACCGTTAATATGCGTTTTGAAAACCTATTCCTTGAAACCTTCATAAGTACTCTCCGTTTCACGATGATAATTAGTTTTCACCGGCAGCTAATACCTCTGTCCTGAACGTTAAAGCAAGATGAGTGCCAGTGACAGTCTACAGATCTCCGAATTTTAGTAATAATTACAATGAGTTATAGATTAATCCGGTGAATTACACCGATTGTTGAGGGTAGGTTAGATCCCGGATGCGACCCCTTGTTCCGCTCTACGGATTCTATTGTCTCCTGCATGATAAAAAGCCTCCCTGGTCCACTTCGAGCGGGCCATTTTCAACTTAGGAAATCCAACGCGGTTTGCGTTCTTGAATTTTCCAATTGCTGTCCAATAGGACAAATGAATATTCATATTTTCCCGCGCCAAGTGGCCCATATACGTATTCCACACTAACGGTCGCCTTACTTTTGGAGGAAGATCTGATTTGCGACACGTAAATCAGAACCGCAGGTTTGCCGGTTTCTACGTCTTCGGTGATTCCGGTCTCGTTCTTGGAACAACCCTTTTCAGGCTTGATTTCAAACGGTTCTCTTTCGAATTTCTCATGCACGGATGGGTAGAGGGTCTCTGCTTCCAATGCGAGACAGACCGAGCGGAGCGAAGTCGATATTCGGGGTCCCAAGATATCCCGCACGACCAACTCGGTAATAGCGACCTGCGATTCAACAGAGGTCAAAACCGGAGGTATTGGCCTCGGCTGGTTCGTGCCGATGACTTTTGAATTGCTTCCGCCGCATGCGGCCACCATGAAAGTCAGAACAGCAGGTGCCCACTCCAAACTTTTGGACCCAAAAAACATAGCGCTGCGCATTATATAGAGGTGCGTTCTGGATTGCAGGGAGATCAGCGCGGCCTCCTCTTGCCCCACACCCCATCGTCGGCCGCGCCCTAATCGAAAGAAATTGATTTAGGCGATCCATTTCGGCCGAAGGCCGTAGGGTTTGCGGGCCTTCGAACGGCTAAGCAGCGGAAATTTTCGAGGCATTCGCACGAATGCACGTTTTGTGACACTCGCGAAGCGAGTGGCGCATAAACGTGCGAGCACGGCATCACGATTTCATCCAATTTTCTTGAAAAAAAGTTCTAACTTCGTCTAATAGCCCCGACCAGTTTTCTGTTTTTCGATTTTTCGCGACCGCGTCCCAGGGATTTTGATAATTAAAACGCAGCGTTTTGGCGCCCAGCCGAACGTTCTGAACTGCACGGGATTTTTCTCGATCCCTTCACACTTCTGCATGCTCGTGCATGCGACCCGATTTTCTCGAAGAATTCTTTCGTGGCATGGCCGAAGGCGAGTATCTTCCTCGCGGTCATGAAATTCTTTCTGTACGTGAGAAAGTCTACAGATTCCGAAGAGCGTCAAATGCTCTCAATTGAAGCGCAACTGGCTGAGGTTCGCGCTCTTGCGGAAAAGGATGGCCTCCATGTGGTTTCCGAATTTACCGAAAGCATGACCGCGAAGATGCCCGGCCGCCCCATCTTTAATCAAATGATCTCTCGAATTGAAAAGGGAGAAGCTCAAGGCATCGTTTCTTGGCATCCCGATCGCTTGGCAAGAAACAGTATCGATGGCGGCCGTATTGTGTACCTGCTCGATACGCGGAAATTGCAGTCACTGAAATTCCCCACGTTCTGGTTTGAAAATACTCCGCAGGGTAAATTTATGATGAGTCTCGCCTTCGGCCAGAGCAAGCTCTACGTCGATAGTTTGTCGGAGAATGTCAGACGTGGCATCCGTCAGAAACTCCGACGGGGAGAGTGGCCGGGCTGGGCGCCGATCGGTTATCTCAACGACAAAAACTCTCGAAAGATTGTCGTCGACCCGATTGAAGGCCCGCGGGTTCGCCGCATCTTTGAAATTTATGCCTCCGGCCGCGCACCACTCAATGAATTGCGAGATCAGGCTCGTGAGTGGGGAATGAAAAGTCGAACGGGTAAGCCGCTCCATCGTTCTCATATTCATAACCTTCTATCGAATGCTTTCTACTGTGGTCTATTAAGACACGCAGGCGAAACGTATCAGGGCACTCACGAGCCACTCATTTCAAAAGAATTATTCGACCAAGTGCAATCGGTTCTTCATCAGCGCGGCCGGACGCATATCACGCGAAAGCATCACTTTCCTTTCCTTGGCCTGGCAAAATGCCTTACCTGCGATGGCGCAATCACGGCCGAAAGGCAGAGGGGCCACCACTACTATCGGTGTTCTAAGAAACGTGGGAAATGCCTTGAGCCCTACACACGCGAAGAACTCTTGGCCGATCAAATTCAACGCGCCATCGCATCTGTAGCTATACCGGAAGACCCTTTTCAGAAATTGATGGAAACCTTGGCCAAGGAACAGGAAGAGTCGAGCCAGCCCAACGTACGAATGAAAGCCGATACGAGAACAACTGTCGCCAATCTTTCGAAAAAGTTGGACCGCTTGCTCGACGCCCATCTCGACGGGACGGTTGAGCGAACTGACTACCTCTCCAAAAAAGAGCTGCTCCTTAATGAAAAGGTTCGTCTCGAAGAGCGTCTATGCAAGCTAGAAGAAACCCGAATGGGCTGGCTCGAACCGACAAAAAATCTGCTCATCGCGGCTCACCACGCGGAATCGGTGGCGAACGACGACAATCTTTTTGCCAAGAAAGAATTCTTCCAAAAACTCGGGTCGAACGTTCGGCTGGGCGCCAAAACGCTGCGATTTAATTATCAAAATCCGTGGGGGATCCTCGCGCGCGCGCGAAAAAATGAAAACTGGTCGGGGTGATAGGATTCGAACCTACGACCCCTTGCTCCCAAAGCAAGTGCTCTAGCCAGGCTGAGCTACACCCCGTTGACCAATCCGTACCACCATACCTTGCCAACGATCAGAGTGAAAGCCGTTCGAAACGTATGATATATTGCGATTATGGGTTTGAGTTTTATTAAAGCGAAACTTACAGCTCCAGGGAGAAGCGGAAAGAAAGTATCGGTTCGCTTTTTGGTCGACTCGGGAGCTGTATATTCAGTTTTGCCTGAAGGCGTTTGGAGGAAACTCGGACTAAAGTCTCAGAGAACCGTAGAGTTTACGTTAGCAGATGGGACCGTCATTGAAAGAGGTGTTGCCGAATGCACCTTCGAAACGACCGGAAGAATGGGTACATCACCAGTTGTATTGGGCGGTCCGAAGGATTCTTTACTGCTCGGCGCTGTGACTCTTGAAGTTCTCGGATTAATGCTGAATCCTTTGAGTCGCGAGCTTCTTCCGATGAAAATGGTTCTCGCTCACGTTGCGAAGTAACTCCACTCTTTTCCTTAAAATTTAAGAGCGGCACCGGCGAAGAGGCCTTCGTTGGTCACCGCAAAAGTAGGCTGAAAGGAGGTCCAAATGGATGCCTGAGATTTCTGTACCTGGTCGTTATGTTTGTAGACGCCGCGTATGCCGCCGATGCCGTCCCAAATCAATGAACCTAAATACATTCCGGCTCCTATCCCCACAACGGAGATACCGGTTACTGCAAGCCAATTTCCGGAGCATGTATAGGGGCTTTTGAAAGTTTCGGCTGGCTCAGAACAGAAGTAGTAATCGGCAAGGTAGAGTAATCCGCCGACTGCCGCAGCGCCGATTCCACCGATGGCTAGTTTCACATCGCCCTTTGCGCTTTTTCCCGCGTAGGCGAGGGCATCGCCGGGAATGGGGTCGAGGCCTAGTACCCAACCAAGCGCAACTGATTTGGACTCTGAAATTGCCTCCTGCGCTCTTGCATCTTTGAAGAGAAGAGCTGTTCCCAACAAGATTACGAGGCCGAATCCCATGTTCACTTTCATAGTGAATGAAAAGGGAGCAAAGGGCATGCCGCTATATTTGAGCACTAAAGACTGTCAAAATGCCTAAACCTGACACGAAAAGTGTCAGTTTCCTGCAAGAAAGTCAGAGAGGGCGGAGGAGATTTTGGCTAGGGCCTTGGCGCGGTGGCTGATCTTGTTTTTCTCGGCGAGGGTCATCTCCGCCATCGTCCGACCCAGGTCCGGCAATAAAAAAAGGGGGTCATAACCAAAGCCGCCCACACCCCGGGGTGCATCGAGGATTTGCCCCTCCAACTCCCCCGTGGCCGTGAAAGTTTTTCCATTGGGGGAAGCCAGAATCATGGCGCAGCGGAACCTGGCCGCGCGAGCTTCAGGCGGAAGGCCCTCCAGTTTACTCAAAAGCTTTCGATTGTTTTCTTCGTCGGTCGCATCAGGGCCGGCAAACCGTGCCGAGAGAATTCCCGGCCTTCCTCCCAGCGCTGAAACCTCCAGCCCGGAATCATCCGCCAATGTCGGAATTTTCAAAAACGTAGCCACCAGCGTCGCTTTCTTTCGAGCATTTTCGACAAAACTCGAACCATCCTCTGTAATTTTAGGAGCGTTTGGAAAATCAGAAAGAGATCGAAGAATCAGCCGAGGATGATCGCGATGAAGAAAATCTCCGATCTCTCGAACCTTCCCTTCGTTTCGAGTGGCGATCAGGAGTTCAGCCACTTTTGGCCTGTAACACCTTTTTCTGAAGCTCCATGATCATTCGAATGGCCTTCGTGGCCGCGCCTAACATCTTTTGTGAATCCTCAGCCGAGAAGGAGGTTCCTTCCGCCGTGCCCTGCATTTCGACGATTCGATCCCCTTCGAGCATGACAAAATTCATATCGACATCGCAGGAAGAGTCTTCTCCGTAGTCCAGATCGACCAGGATCTCTCCATTTTTCATCCCAATACTGACCGCCGCAACGGATGATTTAATGGGACTGGTGGCAATGATCCCTTTCTTTTGAAGCGAATTCACAGCCATCGCAAGCGCGACAAAGCCGCCGTTGATGGAGGCCGTTCGTGTACCGCCATCGGCCTGTATCACATCACAGTCGATCAAAATGGAGCGCTCACCCAATGCTTCCATATTTACGGCGGCACGCAGTGTGCGGCCAATCAAACGCTGAATTTCTTGCGCTCTCCCATTCGGTTTTCCGGTCGAGGTTTCACGCCTCGTTCGTGTATGCGTCGATCCTGGGAGCATGGAATACTCGGCCGTAATCCAGCCGCGGCCTTTCTTCTCTAAAAATTTTGGGACGCTCTCTTCAATTGATGCCGTGCAAATCACCCAGGTATTTCCCATTTTCACAAGACAGGAACCGGCTGGGTACGCGATGAAGTTTGGAACAAATTCGAGGGGACGTAGGCCTTCGGGAGTTCGGGAGGATCTCATGGAGAGGGATTCTTTCCTCCCGCTCGGAATCGGTCAATAGCATTGATGATTCTTGTGGCAGAAGCCTCCAGTGTCGCAGGGTTTTTCCATTGGGAGGCTCCGTTTGAAGCGAGATTTTCCAATTCGATCAAAATGGCAGGGACCTCGATCCCTAAAAGAGGCGCCAGAGGCAAGACAACAGCTTCCGAGGAAGCCGAAATGGAGTCGGCCTCGAAAGTTTCGAGAAAGACCGCGGCCAATTGTGTCGAATGATAGGAGGAAGATACGTGAGCGCGCTCGATGGGAAGAATAAATTCAGGTTTCGCAGGTGGGGGAGGGGCAAGCGTAAAAATTCGCGCGCCGGTTCGAGCAGGATCGGGAATCGAAGAAAAATGAAGTGAAATATAAATCCCTCCCTCCGCCCGGTTGGCGATTTTTCGTCGCTCATCAAATGAAATGGCCTGGTCTGTCGTGCGTGTGAGTGTCACGACAATGTCTTTCCGGCTTGTGGTGAGATTCTGAATTCGATTCGCCAGCGAAAATGTCAGATCTTTCTCCACCAAACCTTCCCGACTGATTCCGATGTCCTCTCCTCCATGACCTGGATCAATCACGATAGGAAAAGGAAATGTTTCATCCGCCCAAACCCGCGTGAACAGCATAAGAAACGCCACAATGAGAATTCGATGAAACATTTTGACGGAATCGTACCCGACCTCTGGCAAGGTGTCTCTTGCCAGCTTTGATGGTACATTCCGCCGCCATGCGGATTGGACTTGCTCAGATCAACGTTTCCATGGGGGCGATTCGAGCCAATGCCGAACGAGCGCACCGATTTTTGATTGAATCGAGAAAGAAGGGGGCCGAACTCACGGTTTTTCCTGAGCTTGCCCTTATTGGCTACCCGCCCAAAGATCTTCTCTTGCAGGAAGGCTTCGTTGCCGAAAGCCTGGAGGTTCTCGATCGCTTGGCGAGCGATCATTCAAACGACTCATTTATTATTGGCATTCCCGAGGCTGCATCCAATTCAAAAGGAAAGGGACTTTTTAACAGCGCGGCGTTTGTTACGGGTGGAAAAGTTGTAGCGACGCAGGCCAAGCGCCTGTTGCCCTCGTACGACGTATTTGATGAAGTTCGCTATTTTGATCCCGGCCCATCTTCCATGCCGATTTCATTTCTGGGTTCGAAAATGGGTTTGACCATTTGCGAAGATATTTGGACCGATCCCGAACTTTTTGGACGGAACCTTTATTCCGAAGTGCCGATGAAGGATTTGGTACGGGCCCAGGTGAATTCCGTCATTAATATTTCCGCGTCGCCGTATCACGACGGCAAAGAAAAGATTCGAGTGAACTTGGTCGAAAAACTGGTGGAGGAATTTCATTTACCCCTGCTCTACGTCAACCTCGTGGGCGGAAACGACGAACTTCTTTTCGATGGAGGGAGCTTTGCGGTGGATGCCAACGGTAAGATGATCGCTCGTGCGGAAGTCTTTCGTGAAGACCTCGCAATGGTCGACTTTCCATCCAAGGAAGGCGACTTAAGGGAATGGCCGAAAGACGAAGAAGAATGGCGGTCGCGGGCGCTTGTGATGGGCGTTCGAGACTACGCCAAGAAAAATGGATTTCAAAAAGCGGTCATCGGCCTTTCGGGAGGAATTGATTCGTCATTGGTGGCCCTATTGGCGGTCGAGGCATTGGGCGCGGAAAATGTTTTGGGGGTGTCGATGCCTTCCCGGTTTACGAGTGCCGCGAGCCGGGAAGACGCCGAAGCTCTTGCCCGGGCGCTAAAAATTAAATTTCAGACCATCGCCATCGATCCTATTACAGACGCTTATGAGAATGCATTGGCCCTGGCCTTCGAAGGAAAATCGAAAGATGTGACGGAAGAAAATATCCAAGCGCGGGTTCGAGGAGTCCTTTTGATGGCTCTTTCCAATAAATTTGGCTCACTTGTTTTGAGTACGGGAAACAAATCGGAAATTGCTGTGGGGTATTGCACACAATATGGCGATATGGTGGGAGGGCTTGCCGCCATTTCCGATCTGCCGAAAGAAGGGGTGTACAAAATGGCTTATCACCTCAATCAGAAATGGAAGGCGATTCCACAACGAGTCTTTACCCGTCCCCCCACGGCTGAGCTTCGTCCGAACCAACGCGATGACGACACGCTCCCACCTTATCCAAAGCTCGATCCGATCCTTCGGCTTTACATTGAAGAAATGAAAGGAATCGAGAGCATTGTGGCTGCGGGATTTGACCGAAAAACCGTGACGGAAGTAATTCGTATGGTGGATCGAAACGAATTCAAACGAAAACAGGCTGCCCCTGGGCTTCGACTTTCTGCAAAAGCGTTTGGGATCGGTAGGAGAATGCCGATTGCGCGAGGGAGCGCATGAAACTTCACCGTGTTCTGGTCGTTTACAAAAAGAGCGCTTTTCAGGTCTATGGAAGTGAACGACAAGATCCGCATTTTCTTCGGCTCCTTCAAAAGCGCCATGCCGTGGCAGACCGTTTCGTTCGCAGCCATGTCACGCACGTGAGTGCCCTCACGTGGGTTCGGAGAATTTTGCGTAGTCGAGATATTGAAGCAAAGTTTATTTACCGGGCCCGAGCTTTCAATGAAATGAGATACGACCTCATACTCTCCGTGGGGGGAGACGGCACCTTTCTCGAGGCATCCCACTACGTGTTTCACAGGCCCCTTTTGGGCCTCAACTCCAACCCCGCAGATAGTGTCGGGAATTTTTGTGGGGCGACCATCGAAACGCTACACGATCAACTCGACCGTATTGAAGCCGGCAGGGCGAAACTCACGTTCATGACACGCCTTCGGGTTCGAATTGAGCGCCGAAAGATTTCGGTGCCGATCCTTAACGATGTGCTGGTAACACACGCGAACCCAGCGGCGACTTCCCGATATTTCATTCAAGTTCATCGGAGAAGGGAAGAGCACAAATCTTCAGGGATCTGGTTTGCACCGGCGGCCGGCTCGACAGCGGCCATTCTCGGGGCGGGCGGAAAATTTCAGCTGATTGCCTCTCGGAAAGTGCAGTACAAAGTTCGCGAACTCTATCAGCAGCCAGGACACCATCTTCGTCTGGATAGCGGATTTTTAAATCCTGGGGAGAAAGCGGTCCTTCAGTCGAAAATGCGCGCGGGCAAAGTCTTTTTGGATGGGCCTCATCTTTCCTATCCATTGCCGATTGGGGCACGCGTGGAGATCAGTGCCACTGGTCCAATGCTAAAAGTATTTCATTTTAATGAGCGGCGACGAAAGAAGCTGTGGTCATGAAAACGTTGATCGAAATGGAAGCGATCGTGGTTCGGGCGGTTGATTACGGGGAAAGTGATCGCATCGTCGGGTTTTTGACGGCCGATCATGGGAAATTATCCGCTTTTGCTCCTTCGGCGCGCAAAAGCCAGCGGCGTTTTCCGGGGCTCGATTTATTCGCTCATCTTCAGGCGAGGCTTCGCCCCCCGCGAAATGACAGAGAAGGCCTATGGAGGCTGGAGTCGATCGAACTCATTGATCCACACATCGATCTTCGAAAAGATGTAAAGCGTTTGGCTCTTGCGGGATATTTGGCCGAATGCCTTTGGGCGTTAGGAGGAGAGGGGGATCCTCAACGCTCGTTATTTGATTGGTGGAAGTCTCTTTTGCCGAAAATAGCATCCGACGTTGCACTATGTAACCAAATCGCTCGATTTGATCTCGAACTTCTGGCGCTTTGCGGTTACGCGCCCCGCTGGAATGTCTGTTTTGATTGCGGGAAAGTACCCTCCGGCGAGAAACTCTTTTTCTCCTTCGACCGGGGCGGGGTCGCTTGCAGCCGATGCCGGGCTCGAGGGGATGGAATGTGGCTTTCCACGTTGACGGTGGATCGATTAAAAGAGGGCAATCCGCTTGCACAGGGTGAATCGCAGGAGATAGTAAGAGTGGTCGATGCCTTTGTACGCCACACCCTCGGGCGCGAATTGAAAAGCCAGCGATTTCGAGAGGAGATTTTTCGTGAAAACGGGTGAGCGATTTGAGCAGTTGGTTGAAGTGATGCGGCGGCTTCGAAGCCCCGACGGCTGTCCCTGGGATCGAAAGCAAACCCATGAGTCGATTCGCCCCTATTGTTTGGAAGAAGCCTATGAAGTGGTCGAGGCGATCGACGAAGGAGACCGAAAAAAACTTTGCGATGAGTTGGGGGATCTTTTGCTGCAGGTTCTTTTTCACGCGCAGTTGGCTGTGGAAGAGTCGACATTTTCTATTGACGACGTCATCGATTCGATCCATTCAAAACTCATTCGCCGCCACCCCCATGTATTTCGTCGCGAGGAAGGAGATCTTGTGGATTCGGCCGAGGAGGTCTTGGAAAAATGGTCGAAGATCAAGAAAGACGAGGGACGTAAACATCTTCTGGATGGAATTCCGAGCGCCCTGCCCGCTCTTTTACGTGCCACTCGAATGGGGGAAAAAGCGGGGAGCATCGGTTTTGATTGGAAGAGTCGCGAAGAAGTATCGAAAAAAGTTTCTGAGGAACTAGAGGAATTAAGAGAAGCGGGAAACGATTCCGAAAGGGTCGAGGAAGAATTGGGAGACTTGCTCTTTGCTCTGACTAGTTATGCAAGGCATGCGAAAGTGGATGCCGAGACCGCCCTTCGTCTCGCGACGGAAAAATTTGATCGAAGATTTCGTTGGATGGAACAAGTTGCCCAAAAGAATGATAGAGAACTTTCAACTTACTCCGCCAAAGAGCTGGATCAGCTCTGGAACGAAGCAAAGAGTTCCGTTTAGTGAACGGTCGCCGTTTCGACGTCGATTTTCTCTTCAAACTCGCGAAGCACCCCATCGACATCATCGTGATGTTTCCGGACGGCTTCGCTCAGCTCGGCGGCTAATTCCTCTAAGATCTTTTCGAGTTCTGCTTTCATCTTTTCCCATTGCTTCAAACCCCGTACCAGAAGCGCTGGAAATAAAATATAATAAATTCAAATACTTACGATGCGACATTGAGGAAGTGGGGCAGGGTTGGGTTATTCCACTGTGGCGACGGAGATCCCGAGGGAGGCGCTGGAGTCGCCGGTGATTTTGACGTGAAGATTTTTTCCCGCAGGGAGGGGGAATGGGAGGGCATCTGCTCCTGAAAGAAAAATTGTACCGTCGAAGGGATTCCCCTCGCCAAGAATCGCTGAAATTTTAGGACCATCGAGGACTAGCTTTGAACCGTCGATATCGATTCGGGTCATATGTGTCCGAACATTTCGTTTCATGTGAGTGAATGGATCGGTGACTTCCGGAGCGAATTGCAACGAGCTGTCAAAAGCTGCGGGAGTGTGATCGAGAGAGATCGCTCCGAGAAAATGTCCATAAATATTGAAGAAGGAACTCCCGGAACTCTTTTCGATATTCGCAATTCCATACAGGTTGGAGGAATTCATTTCGTGGAGAAAATCAATCCCTCGGCCTGATATATCGCCGGGCGAGTCTTCAGAGTAGACGGCTCCTCCATGTTGTTGAAAGAGATAAAGAAGAAAGAGCATCATTCCCCCTCGTCGAGGAAGGCTATCTTCCCCTCCAGCGACAATGCCGCAATTCAGGGGATTCGCTTCTCCCGTCGGAATCCCTGAGCCGGCTAGAGACGTCTGAGAAAAGCAATCCAGATAAATTTTTGTGACGAGCGCGCTATCCGCTCCCCATCCCACTAAGTCTTCCGTCAGGTGCGCCAGACCCTCGTTTAAGAAAAGACTCTCCGGACTACTGATGGCTCCTCCCATCTGCTGAATTCGAGCCAGATTTTTGATCGCGAAATTTACGAGATGAAAGGTCTCGTGCGCGAGCGTGGCATGAAGCACCTCAATGGGTGTCGTTGAATCAGGGGCGCGAACGTAAATAATTTCGCGCTCGTTGCTTCGGATCCCAATGATCGATCCATCCGGCAAGAGATCGGCCAGACGAAAAAATCCGACGTTTTGAACTCCCACCTTATCTTTAGAGGCGAAAAAAATAGTGATGCGGCCATCTTGATTGACGTCCGATTCATGGCCGAAAAGCGTTCGAATTCGGGGAAGCGAAATCGTATCATAAAACTGAAGAAGCGAAGTCAGTGCCGCGTCATCGGTGGATGCATTGATTCTGGAGTCGACATATATCGAAGCATTGGTCGCGCTCCCACGTAAAATTCCCTTGATCGACTGGTTTTCTTCCATGTCGAAGGGAGAGTGAATCGAAAGAGTGGGAGAGGGTTCGCTACGAGAAATCGAGCGAGGGGCAAATCGTCTCAAAAGAGAGGGTTCTCGCCGAATTCGGTCTCGCGCCTCCTCCCACTGGCCGAATGAACGAATATTTCTTGCCGTTTCTTCCTGGATTCGTTGAGAAATCTCCAGCGCGCGCGGTGAAATGAGAGCAGCTATATTCTTTCTTGTCGATGAGCTGGAAGAGTTAACAGTGGAAAGGGTCATTTTATACGATGTGGATCCAGAGGTCTCGTTGGGAGGCCCTGAAAAGGGGAGGAACATCATCGTACGATCATGCCCGACAGCGGGAATCTCTAATTCTCCTGTTCCGCCCCGAGCATCGACAACCGCAAATCGATCATAGGGGTCGTCGGAGCAAGAGGTAAGAAAGAGAGAAAAAAGAATGGAAAAAACTATCGGGCGAGTTCGACGATACGTTTTAAGTTGATCGGCGTTTGGGCTTCGCCCCGGCAGCTGTACCAGCAAAGGGTACATTCCTGCGGTTTGAAGCTGGTTTGATGATCGTATTCTTTCCAATGAGTCACCGCGGGCAGTTCTGAACAAGGTTTATACCATCCCTCCGGCGTGATTTGAATCCATCGGAGCCCCGCCGGGCATCCTTCGATTTGCTCGTGCCCATAATATCTCGGCATCATCGAAAGGAACCATTCCGACGATCGGATCGATCGATAACGTCGTTTAAAGTGGATGAGCTCCTCAATCAAACCGGGAAAATTCTCCATCTTCTCTTCTGAGAGAAAATGCGAATTATTCATATTCTTCAAATCCGAATATGACGAGTAGCTGACGGAAATACCCCAATCGCGTGCAAGTTCAGCTACGGCCTTGGTTTGATCGAAATTGTCCTCCATGATGATCCAGTTCATATTGACCTGATCGAACCCGAGAGCCGGTAGTTTCGGAAGAATGTCGGAAATATGTTTCCAAAGACCTGGAATACCCCGGCTTGTGTCATGGCGGTTATCAATATAATCGACCGAAATTGAAATTTGATTCATCCCAGCTTCTTGGAGGGCTTTTGCTTTTTCGAGAGTCAAAAGGGCGCCGTTGGTGACCATGGCCATGTAGCACACCGGTACCGCTTTTTTAATGTTTTGAATGATCTCCGGCAGGTTTGGCCGTAGAAGGGGCTCGCCTCCCGTAATCGTGCACATCATCGGGTCGATTTTCTTTACGATCGGACCGTAGTCGTCGATGGCGTTTTCTTTGGTCGTCTTCCAGTAGTCACAGAAATCACACTTCGCATTACATCGCTTCGTGACTTCCAAGTTGACGGAAACAGGGCGCTTTTGGAAAACATTCCGGTAGTACTTCGCCGTTAATTTTGCTTTTTCGAGGCCGAAACCCATTGACTCACACTATAAAATCATAGTGGAGTTCTTTTGTCGACTTCTCTTATTCGCACTCCCCTATACCCGAGAACGAAGCATATTTCGCCCACACGCTGGTCTCAAGGCCCTTGTCTCCAGCTTTCACATTATTTACGAGGCCGCCAGAGAGGGCTTCAATTTCTTTTCCTCTCGCTCCCGCATCCAATTTTGGGTTGGATAAAACGAAGCTGAAATCGACACTGATACAACCGGTACCTGGCATGATTCCAGAGAATTGCGAACAACCGGAATTGGCGCAAAGCTTAGGGGCACCTGTCGTATCGAACCAAACTTCGCATCCCGGAACCATCTGATTTGTACCCCCACAAGTTGCTAAAACAATATCCCTCTTAAATTGCACTGACGAAATTTGTTCATCGGCCCCATCGCCGCAATCGCCTCCCGCTGAGCCATGGTTTCCACTCTTGTCCGTCCATAATGAAGCGGTGATGGGCGCGGTGTTCCCGTCAAATTTGATACATGTCCAATAGCTTCTGGCCGAAGCTTCGCTTTGAGCTCTCTGAAGGAGCCCTTCCAGCAAAGATGCGGAGGCGGAGAGGCGCTGCTTGGGTAGATAACCTCTCATGGTAATGAGGCCCAACGAAAGAACGATCGCGACAATGGTCAGCGTGACCATGAGCTCAATTAAGGTTAATCCGCGGGATTTGATCACCATTCTTCCTTTCCCTAAAGTCAAACTTCTTTGAAAATTATATCTCTTTCCGCGAGAATCGCGCAATGAAGCATTGGCGCGAGGGAATCACAGATATTTTATCGCGATGTTCCGTCCTGGAATCGGAAATGGTCGAGCTTCGCTCCGCGTTCGGTAGATTCTTGGCCCAACCACTTGTCGCGCGTTTCGATCTTCCGGCGTTCGATAATAGTGCGATGGATGGCTTCGCCATCCGTTCTTCCGATTCTGGTGCCGGCGCCAAGCTCCGAGTGATTGGAATCCAACCTGCGGGGTACGGTGATCCACCCCGAGTATTGCAGAGACAGGCCGTTCGAATCATGACGGGCGGAAGAATTCCTTCCGGTGCCGACGCTGTGATTCCCATTGAGCAGGTATTAATCGATGGAGAGGACATCAAACTTTTGCGAGCGGTGGATCCCGGTGAAAATGTCCGCGCTCGTGCGGATGAAATTGAAGAAGGAGCTTCGTTATTTAACGCGGGTACGGAACTCACGCCAGCGCGCATTGGAATTGCGGCGTCATTCGGTTTTGCTTCTCTTCCCGTTCGACGAATGCCAAAAATCGCAATCCTTCCGACGGGAGATGAGCTGAGAGAAGTCGGAGCCGATTCGGCCGACGGCGCCGTTTACAATTCGAATGCTCATCTCCTTGAATCCTTTGTCACGCGTGACGGAGGAAAGGCTTGCCGATTTCCGATCGTTCGAGATCAACGTGATGAACTTCAAGCCGCCATTGAAAAAGGTCTCGGGTCCGATCTACTGATCACGACGGGAGGAGTATCCATGGGTTCGTTTGACTATGTTCCGGAAGAATTTGAGCGTCTTGGAATTGAAATCATTTTTCATAAACTAGCGATCAAACCGGGGAAACCCATTCTTTTTGGTGTGGCCAAGCGAGAGCGCCCCTGTCTCATCTTTGGTCTTCCCGGCAATCCCGTTTCCACGGCGGTTACATACGAAGTCTTTGTTCGCCCCGCGCTTCGTGCACTCTTGGGTTGTCCAAACGTGGAACATCTGCAAGTTCAAGCAAGATTGGAAGAGAGAATCGCGAAGCGGCCGGAACTGACACATTTTGTGTTGGGCATTCTCCGCGAAGAGCGCGCGCAACTATTTATTCGAACAACAGGGAAACAGGGGTCGCATCGTTTGACGTCGCTTGCTCCCGCCAACGCTCTTTTGATTTTAGAGCGCGATTTCACCGAATATTCCGCCGGTGAATTGGTGACTTCACTGTCCCTTAATTCGAACGATTAAAGAGCCAGCAACCGACGAGGACCAGAATGGTTCCAAGGATTCGCTCCTTATTGATGGGGACCTGCACCAGACCGAGCCAGCCGAAGTGATCGGCCAAGAGGCCGATGAGAAGTTGTCCCAATACAATAAGGAGAAGCGCCCAGCTCGCCCCCAATTTAGGAAGAACCACCATGGAAGCGCAGGCAATGATTGATCCAGGAAAATGAAATCCAGCTCTGACGGGCATTTGAGGAAGCAATAAAGGAACGCGTTTGACCGACACATCTCGGTGTGGCTCTATGGAGTAACTTACAAAAAGGAGACGACGTGAAATTATTGCTGTCGCTTTTAGCTTTGGTATTGCCTATCGCGGGCTTGGCGCAATCACAGGAAGGCGGACGTTATCAATTACTGTCGGCAAAGGTTTTGAAATGCAGAGGGGAAACCTATGGCGATTGCGTTACGCAAGATGGATTGTTTCGTATCGACACGAAAACAGGTGAAACCTGGGAGTATTTTCATCTCCCACCCTCCCTCGGCTCAGACGCCTATTGGGCAATCATCATGAGTGACAAGGAATTTCTTACCAAAGCTCGATCCGTCCAGGGAACAAAAAAGCCATAGGCCGAGCTGATTTTCCGCGTTATGCAAGACGCGTTAGCAGCATTTGTTTGGTACGCTAGATGGCGACTATACCGCGATATCAAAACCATCCCACTTAAACTGGGGTTCGAGGGAGATTTTACTCCGCCCTTTTTTGTGGCGGGCCAACTCCAGAATTCCCAATTTCGAAAGAAAATGGACGTCCTTATGGACGTTTGCCTGGGTGCGCCCCAAAAACAGTGACAATTGATTCACTGAAATGGGCCTTCTTTCTCGAACGGTCTGCAATAAGCGAAGTCGTTCGGGGCTCAGCACTTTGGACACCATCGAAAGATCACGGAAACAGAGAATGATCTCCGTTGTACCTCCCGACCGCCGCTTGGAGACGCGCTTCCACGTCTTTTCAAAGTCATCAAGGGTTTTTTTCACCGGCTGAATGAGAATCTTGAATTTTCGGGTTTTCATATTTTACCTCCCATTTTTCTCACCTCCCGCTCAAAATCCTTGCGAAGCTTTGCCACGCTGGTGAACAGGTATTTCCTTTCACCACCATCAATGTGCACGTGGTCCTCCTTCCCATGATGATTATCAAACAACACACGGCACACACCATTTTGGACCCAAGCCATACGATACCGCACGCCATGCGGACGCCATCGGTCCCTGCGGATCGGGAAAAGCGAGAGTTCTATAAAGCTCCCGTCTTCCAAAAATTCTCGTATCGAGCCGCGGCTCATTTATGCATCCACGGTATATATTATATAATAACATAGTTCCATAATAATATAACCAAATAAAATGAGTGATTGATTTCAGCCTGTTTGGGCGGCTGCAATGTTGAAAAGCCCGTTTCTCAATTCGAACGATTAAAGAGCCAGCAACCGACGAGGACCAGAATGGTTCCAAGGATTCGCTCCTTATTGATGGGGACCTGCACCAGACCGAGCCAGCCGAAGTGATCGGCCAAGAGGCCGATGAGAAGTTGTCCCAATACAATAAGGAGAAGCGCCCAGCTCGCCCCCAATTTAGGAAGAACGACCATCGAAACAGCCACGATGAACGTTCCCAGAATTCCTCCTCCGTACATCCACCAGGGAGCTGCGGAACCTCCTCCAGGCAAACGGGAGAAAGCATTTTTAGTCGTGGAAATCCAAAGGGTGGAAATCAATATGATCGGGATCGCGTTTGCAAAAAGTGTAGTGATTAAATCAGTGCGCCCCCGGAGGGCAGAATTAAGAATCGCTTGGGTAGCTACGGCGCCGCCGATTAAAAGTGCAAAAAAGGCATAAAACGACGTCATGCGAACCGAACCGGCGGGACAAAATTATGCAGGCGATCAAAGAGCTTTCCAAAACGAACGCCACGATCCATCACTTCAAACGCATTATTTTTAAATTTGTGGAAAAGCCGTTCGATAATGACGGCCCCCGCGAGAATGACATCCGCTCGGCGAGGATCGATTCCTGGCAGGCCTAGGACTTCTTCGCGCGACATCTTAGAAAGCCTTTGCACCCATTCGTCGACTTTCGAGCGTGTGAGTCTGTGACCGGCTACATGATTGGGATGATAGTTTGAAAGCCCCAAATCAATGGAGGCGAGGTGTGTAAAGCTGCCCGCCGTACCCGCCCAACGATCAAATTCTCCCAGCGGAGTGATGCGGGCCAATTGTTGATCGATTTCTTTTCGTGCCTGTTCAAGATCTGAAGAGGACGGGCAAAAATGGAGTAAGGGTCCTTCGATCAGTTTAATCGTACCTAGATTGAGACTGCGTCCGCCGTCAAATCGAGGTCCAAGGCCCCAAGTCACTTCGGTAGATCCTCCGCCGATGTCCACGACCATGGTTTTCGTTTCGCCCGGCGATTCCATCGTGACCGAGAGGTACGTGAGTCTCGCTTCTTCATTCGGTGGCATAATTTCCAGCTTAACGCCGCTGGCCGTCTCTACAGCTGAAATGAATTCGCTCTGATTTTTGGCTTCGCGGGCTGCGCTAGTTGCAGTCAGAACAATTTCATCCACTCCTAATGATTTTGCTTTCTCCACAAACGTTCGAACCGCCTCCGTTGTTCGTTTAATCACGTGGGGGGCGATTTTCCCCGTTGCGCGCAATCCCTCTCCAAGTCGCGGCATGGCACTTTCATCCGCCAAAACTTTAACCACTCCCGATTCGTTTCGCTCGGCGACCAACAGTAGAAGTGTATTTGTCCCTAAATCCAGCGTCGCAATTTTGCGTCGTTTGTAGGTCACTTGGGTTTAGGCCCCCAGGCAGGCATGGAATGATCCCAGGAATCTCGGGTCAACTGCACGGGATGTGAGCCATCGAGCCGCATTGTGAAAAGTTGATTTTGTCCAGTTCGGTTGGATTTGAAAAGGATCATGGATCCATCGGGAGACCATTTCGGTTCCTCATTGTTGCGGGTGTCGTATGTCAACCGCACGATTCCCGAACCATCGACATTCATGGAGAAGACATCAAACTCGCCATCGGTGTCCATTCCTGCAAAGAGAATTTTGTCGCCTTTCGGCGACCAGGCAGGCGCGGTGTTATTCATTCCCTTGAACGTGAGGCGCTGTACATTTCCTCCGTCGCGACCCATCTTATAAATTTGTGGGCTGCCGTCACGGTTCGATACAAAGGTGATTTGCTTTCCGTCCGGCGAAAATGACGGGCTGACATCGATATCGGCATTTTTCGTCAGACGATTTCGAATCTTTCCATCAAGATCCAGTAGGTAAATCTCGGAATTGCCATCCATGGTGAGCGTGGTGGCGAGCAAATCTCCCGACGGATCGAGCGTGGAACCAATCACCATCCCGGGAAATTTGGTGATTCGCGTGGCCGATTTCCGCTTGAGATCGTACTTGAAAAGTTGAGGCGTTTTTCCTCCAGCAAAAGACGTATAATAAATGTCATTGCCGTTCGCCGCCCATGTGGGCGACAGGACGATCGATTTGTCGAACGTGAGGCGTTCCAAATGGTCTCCGTTGAAATCCATTACATGAAGTTCCTTATTTCGGTCGCGGACGCCGATGAAGGCGATTCGAGTATCGAATACTCCTTCCTGTCCGGTAAGAACGCGCATGACCTCGTTGGCGAATCGATGAGCCATCCAGGGAATTTGCTCAAGCGTGCCTTCATAGTGTTTGGCCGAAATTTCTTTTTTTAGCAGAACATCAAAAAGATGAGGTTCGATCGTAATCCGGCCTCCGCTTCTCCGGTACCACCCTTTGATTAAGGCGAGCGTGTCAAGCACGGCCCAACTGGCGAAATCGATATCTTTTTCTTTGTATGCGGGCTTGCTGGGCGATTCGAGAAAGGCCGAAGGTTCGATGAACCGAAAAACACCCACCCGTTCGAGGTCATCGCGCAATACTTTGACGAATATCGCACCCGATTCGTTGTCCACTTCTCCGCTGTCGCGCGTGGGGGGAACGATGGCCATCGGAAAGGAGCGGTCCGAGACCTGCGTGATATCGATATAAATTTTGTCGGCGAAAGCCGAGGGAATGAACGTAAGAAAACCAAGGATGAGGAATACTGCGAAACGAGACATTTTCAACGGACGAAGTTTATGACGAAATCCTGTCGAACGATATCTTTCGCTAAAGAATCGGGTGGAGGGGGAAGGGGAGAGGATTTTTGAACCGCACGCAGTGCCGCTCGATCGTAGGCGAGATTTCCCGAGCTTTTTGAGAGTTCAGAGGTCGTAATTGTCCCCGATGCATCGATTCGAAGCATTACTTCCGCGTGAAGTTTCTGTTCCTTCTGTAGCCACAAAAAGTTATCCGTCATGATGCGCTGAATTTGGCTCCGGTAGGCCGAGAACAAGGGATTTCCCCCCAACGCACCGACAATGCCGGAACCCTGCGCGTTTCCCACGCCGGGGTAACCTCCCTTGCCCGTGGTTTTTTCCGAAGGAAAATTCTCGGGCCGAGGGATGGGCCGTGCATCCACATCATGGCCGATTCTGGCGAGCGCATCGGCCATCGCTTTTTTCCGCGCCGCATCCTCATCGAGTTCCTTCGGCGGGGGATGAATCGCATTCTTGGGCATCTCCTCGGGCATGACAATCTTGGGTTTTTCGTTGGCCGCAGGTGGGGCGGTGATGGGTACGATGGGTCCCGGCAATTTATTGGGGGCCGTTTTTTCCGCGCCACCCACGGGACGCGCCCACATGACGCTAATAGGTCCAGGAGAGGAGGCATCGATATATGGATGAGAAGACGAGAAAGACTGAAACGCAAAAATCGAAGCAAGCAAAATGACATGCATCGCGATTGAAGCACGCACCATTTGCCGAAATTCCAGCGCTTCGGCGTCTAAAGCATCAGTCATTCTCCGCTTTCAGATTCTGTAATCATTCCCATGCGGTCAATTCCGCCGTTTTTCACTTCGGCCATCACTTTGACGACAAAGCCGTATGGAATCGTCTTATCGGCACGCATGTAAATTTCTTTTTTGGACTTTGTTCGATAAATCTCGCGCAGCTTGGAAGAAAGACCTTTGAGCGGTACAGGAACCTTTCCAATCAAAATGTTTTTCTTCTTATCGAGCGTCAGTACCACGTCGTTTTCCTTGACCATTGTGGCCGACTTGGATGTGGTTTCCGGGAGATCCACATCCACCTGTTGCTGAATCATCGGCGCAGTCACCATAAAGATCACCAACAGAACGAGCATGACATCGACCAACGGGGTGACGTTGATCTCGGACATTTCGTTTCCGTCGCTACCCAGAGAGACGGCCATAATCTAGCTCATGTGGAGTTGGCGCTTGATGACGTTGAGAAAATCGTTGGAAAAATTCTCCATCTCACGGTGAAGCACCCGAATTTGTGACACACAATAGTTATATCCAATGACCGCCGGAATGGCCGCAAAAAGACCTACCGCTGTGGCGATGAGTGCTTCCGCGATACCCGGTCCGACCGTGGCTAAGGTGGCTGACTGCGAGGATCCGATCGCCATGAAAGAATTCATGATTCCCCAAACGGTACCGAAGAGCCCGATAAATGGAGAGGAGCTTCCGGTGGTCGCGAGAAAAGGGACGCGTCGTTCCAATGTCGTGAGTTGAGCCGTCACACTTCTTCGCAGGGCGCGATCGACGTTTTCGATGATGCTCATGACTTCTTCGGCCGACCCACTTCCCTTGCTTCCCCGGGCGGAATCACGCGACTTCATCAGTTCGGAATATCCCGACTTAAACACATACGCCGTCGGACAGGATTCCATTTCGTCGGCCTTGCGAACGACATTTTCCATGTTTCGCTGCGACCAAAACTGATCCACAAACTGCTCCGAATTGCGCCGCGAACGGCGGAGAAGACGAACCTTTAGAAAAATGATCGCCCAGGAGGCGATGGAGGCGGCAATAAGAAGCGTCATCACGAATTTGACAACAATGTCAGCGTGTAGAATCAGTTTAAGGGCATTAAGTTCCATATTCGGTAGATCGAAACCGTACCAAAAGGGGTTCTTCTGTCAAAAGGTCTCTTCGGAATTCTTTTAGCGTTGGGCGTGTTTTCGATCGCTTTGTGGGGTTTGCATCGCTTCGCCTCTAGCGATCGAGTTACTCCGTTGCCCACACCTGTCATGTCAGATTCTGAGACCGCGGCAAAAACGAGTGGGGCTTCGAAGGAAGAAATCCCGCTTTATTATCCACTGGCTGATCTGTCGGGGATTGCCGCATTCCAAGTGGAAGTGGAGGGGAAGGGAGGTTCTTTGACCGATTGGTCCAAAGCATTGGTGCGTGCGTTGGCCACGTCGCCGAGTCCATCCGCACTCGCGGTTTTTCCCGAGGGAACGACCCTCCGAAACGTGTTTCGCGAAGGCGGAATTCTCTATCTTGATTTTCCCGTGGAACCCACCTTCCAGGTGACTACCAGCGTCGATTTCGAACGTCTCTCTCTGGCCGCAATTGTCAAGACATTCACGTTGCAAATTTCAAACGTCGATGGAATCAAAATTTTAGGAAACGGAGTGGATCGAGAGCTTTTTTGGGGGCATTTCGATATTCGTCAACCGTTAACGATTCACGGGGGGCGATGGTAACATCCCAACTTCATGCTTCCGGGATTTAATCACAACATTCGCCATCAAGGGATTCTCTATCACGTCCAGACGGAAGATAGCGGCATCACCAATCCGATGGTGGTGACCCATATCTTTCTTGGAGGAAACATTATCGCGAGTCGCCGCCGATCATACGAAAAATTTGTGAAGGCCACGGACATTACCGAAATCGTCGAAACGATGATGAAAGAACAACACAAGGAAATGATGAAAGATCTGGTCGCCGGCAAATTCAAGGGAGCTCTGGAAACGGCTGAAACAAAACCTTCGGTTTCACCACCATCGACTCCACCGGAGGCCGCGCCACCGCCCCTGGGCCGACGTCCACCGGTTCCTCCGCCGCATACGGCCCCTAGGCCTTATCGAATCCCTTCCGCTCCGGGACCCACAATCCGACCGGCTACCGTTACTCCTCGAACGCTTGATACGAGTGCGCAAAAGGACAAGACGCTCGATGAATTAATCCTCGAGTTTCTAGAGGACGAAGAAAAGATCAAATCATGATCCAGATGTTTCATGTGTACAAGGCGTATCAGCGCGATATCACGGCCCTCATTGACATCAGCCTGAAAATCGAAAAAGGCGAGTTCGTGGTTCTGACGGGGGCCAGCGGAGCCGGAAAATCGACATTACTTCGCATCCTTTTTTGCGCCGAAGAGCCGAGTGAAGGACAGGTGATTGTCGACGGCCGGAATGTTTCGCGGCTGGGTCGAAAACAAAACGCACTTTTACGGCGCTCCATCGGAGTGGTGTTTCAAGATTTCAAATTGATTCCTTGGCGGACGGTTTTTGACAATGTGGCCGTGAC
The DNA here is from genome assembly GCA_964397255.1 of uncultured bacterium. Taxonomy (GTDB): domain Bacteria; phylum Bdellovibrionota_G; class JALEGL01; order JALEGL01; family DATDPG01; genus CAYNHQ01. The sequence goes on along the minus strand of CAYNHQ010000011.1, from coordinate 45,230 downwards.
TCTCGAGATCCTGGGACTTCCACAATCCGTGATAGAGCGGCGGGTCATGCTGATGCTCAAATTAGTTGGTTTGGAGGCGCGCGCGCAGAGCCTTCCGATCAAACTTTCCGGAGGGGAGCAGCAGCGGGTGGCTCTGGCCCGTGCTCTCGTCAACGATCCCAAAATTTTGTTGGCGGACGAACCGACGGGAAATCTCGATGCAGATCTTACCGATGAAATGATGAGTTTGCTTCGTGAAATCAATGTTCGCGGTACGACGATTGTGTTGGCAACCCACGATCGCCGTTTAATGAGCGCCCTGGGAAAGCGAGAACTCGTCCTCCATGCTGGAAGATTGGTGAAATCGTGAAAGTTTTTCGAGTGATTCGATATCTCATCTATTCTGCCCTGCGAAGTCTTCTCTCCTCCTGGAAGCTAAATGCCGTCGCGATCGTCACGCTGGCGATGACGTTCACCATTCTGGGGGGAGGGTATCTGCTTTTCTCCAATCTGAAGCGCTGGATCGTCGGAGGCGAGGAAGGGGTGCATGTATCGGTTTACTTTCGAACGGAAGGAGATGCGAAAGGGCGGGCGGTCGTAGAGAAGGATTTCTGCAAGAAAGATTTTGTTCGGGAATGCGAATTCCGTTCGGTGGAAGCTGCGCGTGCCCGATTCGTTCACGACAACCCCGAACTGGAAGAAGCGGTAGCGGCGTTGGATGAGAATCCCTTTCCCGCATCTATGGAAATCGCCATCGCCTCCAGTTTTCGAAATAATATGGCGCTGAACTCCTTTTCTGCGGCTCTCACCAAAGTGGAGGGAGTGGAAGCCGTGGACGACGGTGGCGAATGGACCACACGATGGATCAAACTTTTGACCGCTTTAGATGGAGTTGCCCTTCTCTTGGGAGGGGCCCTTGCCTTTGCGACCATCTTTATTGTCGCCAATACCATCCGATTGATTGTCTATAGCCGGCGCGACGAAATTGAAATTTTGAGCCTCGTGGGAGCCACTGATGGGATGATTCGCACGCCCTTCTTTCTGGAAGGTCTCTTTGACGGTTTGCTGGCGGCTATTTTCGCCCTCCTCACCCTTCGCGTGTCGATGGCTGTGGCGCAAGTTTATTTTGCGGACACTTGGGGAGTGCTTTTCCCGTCTTCCATTCAGTTTCTCTCTCTTTCGAGTCAGGTGGGGCTTCTTTTATTGGGAGCCGTTGTAGGAGTCATGGGGAGTATCTTCGCGGTCGGAAGGTATCTTCGAACATGAGGCGCTGGTTGTTCTTATGGCCCCTACTGGCTCTTTCGGTGGGGTATGCGCAGGAACCCATTGTAAAAAAGGAAGAGCAGCTTCGCGAATTCCAACGCAAACTCGATGAAGAAAAAAAACGGCTCCAGGGAGTGCTAAAGAAAGAGGGCTCTCTTTTGCATGAAGTTCAATCGTACTCGAAAAAAATCGACTCGCTCAATGACGAGACAGCGAAGCTTGGAAATGAAAGAAAATCGGTAGAAGCTCGCATTGACGAAGCGGCGGCGAAAATCGAGGAATTGGAAAAAAGACTTCAGATGAGTCGGGCCGACATCGCAAAGCGAATGCGCGATCTTTATAAGTGGGGATCTCCGAATCTGGTGCAAATTCTTCTCACGTCTCAAACCGCGGCTGATTTAAGGCAGCGAAAATGGTTCGTTGGGCGCTGGATTGATCACGATCGGCAACGCATGAACGAATTTGCCGAAACCGTGCGACAGCTCACAAATCGCCGGCGAAAATTGGAAGAAGATCGTCAAATTCTCCGTTCTCTGATCTCGGATCTGGGTTCGCGTAAAGAAGATTTAGAAGTGGAACGGGAGTCCCGCTCCACGGTTCTCGCCATGGTTCAAAACGAACGGAACTATTATCGGCAAAGTGTGGACGAACTGGAAGAAGCGGCCAAAGGTCTCCAGCGTCTCATCGAGTCCTTACGTCAGGGTGAAACCGAAGGAGAAAGCCTCTTTGCGCAAATGAAGGGAAAACTTTCACTTCCGGTGGTCGGGCGGCTGGAGAGGAAATTCGGCCCATATGTGGATCCGAAAATTCAGGCGAAACTTTATCACAAGGGGATTGATCTGCGGGTCGAGAAAGGATCTCCCATTCGTGCCGTGTTCGACGGGAAGGTTGCTTTTTCAGACTGGTTTGTCGGGTATGGTAAGATTCTGATTGTGGATCATCAAGGAGGGTATTTCACTCTCTACGCTCACGTAGATAAAGTTCTAAAACCGGTCGGCGCTTCGGTGAGTGCCGGCGAAGCGATTGCGACCGTCGGAGATAGTGGCTCGCTCAAGGGGGCGTATCTCTATTTCGAACTTCGGCACAAGGGGATTTCCGAAGATCCGTGGCCCTGGTTTGCGCACTAATATGAACAAAGAAATGATTAGAAAGGAACAAAAGTTATGAAACGCCCAATGTTGATCGTCATCGGAAGTTTGCTTTTTCCCCATTTCGCTTGGGCCGATGCTTCGAAAGTGTACGAAAAATTGGAAACGCTTTCGAAGGTGTTGAGCTATGTCGAAGCGAATTATATTGAAGAGGTAAAGCCGGAAGAAATTCTGGATAACGCGATTAAAGGATTGGTGGCGAACCTGGATCCCCACACGGCTTACATGCCTCCGGAAAATTTTCGGGAGATGCGTGTGGATACAAAAGGAGAATTCGGGGGACTCGGAATCGAAATCACCATGAAGGATGATCAATTGACCGTCATTACTCCGATCGATGATACGCCCGCCGATCGGGCGGGAGTAAAGGCGGGTGATAAGATTAAAAAAATCGATGGCGCATCGACGAAGGGGATGAGCCTTCTCGACGCCATCAAAAAACTTCGCGGTCCACGTGGTAGCACCTGTACGCTGACGCTGGATCGCCAAGGGACCAAAGATTCCTTTGATGTCATTCTTCGGCGAGAGACGATTCGTCTGGCCTCCGTCGCCTCGGAACTGATTGAAAATCAGTACGGCTATCTTCGCATCAAAAGTTTTCAGGAGCGAACCGGTCGAGAGCTGGAAAAACAGCTGGCCGAACTCGATAAGAAGGCGGGGAAAGACGGCGTCAAAGGAATTCTCCTCGATCTCCGAAATAATCCCGGGGGGCTTTTGGACCAAGCTATCCGCGTGGCGGACCTCTTTGTTGAATCTGGAGTCATCGTCTCGACGATTGGGCGAAAAGGCTCATTCCAAGAAGTGGAAATCGCCCATAAAGAAGGAACTCATAAGACTGTTCCGACGATTGTGCTTGTAAATGAGGGCACGGCCTCGGCTTCAGAGATTGTAGCCGGTGCTCTTCAGGATCATGGAAAGGCAGTCATTCTTGGAACCCAGACATTTGGCAAAGGCTCGGTTCAGACCATCATTGATCTGGGGGATGGATCGGGACTCAAACTGACGATTGCCCGTTATTACACGCCAAAGGGGAGGTCGATTCAGGCCCTGGGTATTGCGCCCGACATCGTGGTCTCCGATGTTCCGCCACCTGCGCCCAGCGACGAAAACTATCTGCGCGAAAAGGACCTAAAGGGCCATATTGAAGCCCAGACACCCGAAGCCAACATGCCTCCGAAACCAGAGGCGAAGTCGAAGACAAAGATCGGTATGATCAATTTTGATACAGATATCCAGGCCAAACGAGCATTAGAATACATTAAGACCTGGGAAGTATTCGGTTCTTTGGCGAAGGCTCAAGTTTCAACGCGTTGAGTTTCTGCTTCAAGGTTTGTTCTCGAGTTTTGGAGCTAATTATTCTGAACTCAAGAGAAAAGATTTGACCATTGCTGTTTGAGCGTGAAAGAATCGCGGCGTGGTGGGTTCGAATACGGAAAGACGACGAGCACGCCGATTCAATGGTCGCGTAGCGATTGTCTCTACTGACAGCGAGGGGCTCAATTTTAACTTCATCACTGACATCTCTCGTGACGGGGCCTACATTGAAACCGAGAAACTTCTACCGTTGGGAACCGAATTTCAATTCCAGCTGGCCAATCGTGTGACTCGTGCGCCAATCATTGCGCGCGTGATTCGCGTACACGATGCTTTTTTTGAAGGCGGGAAATCAGGCATAGGCGTTCGTTTCGAACGGCTCGATCACATGGCGAAAGTGCTGCGTGACGATCTCCTACTTTACCTCATGTCGCTTGACTATCAGGCGATGTGGCAGGCCGCTTAAGAAAAATCTGTCGCAATTTTTGTTTCCATTTTTCTGGGTCAAATAGATCTCTGCGACACCCCTGCCGCAAAAAATGATTGCTTTCACTGGGGCAAAGCCCCTATGATGGGGAGCTCAGGGGGCACCCATGTCACGCGAAACCAAAATCATTCGTTCGGGCGAACAACCCACCATGCTCTTGCTTCCCAAGAGCAAGCTGATTGTTCTGGATGCCGATGGCGGACCAAATGAATACACGGTCGACAAAGGCACGATCACCATCGGCACGGGGGATACGGCTGATTTGAAATTGAAAGATGAAACGGTTTCCCGATCGCACGCGGAAATCTCGAAAACGAAAGATGGATATCTATTGCGGGATCTGGGTTCGACGAACGGTACGTTCGTCAGCGGTCTCAAAGTAAAAGAAGCATTCCTCGCCGCGGGAGCCATTATTAAAGTCGGCAAGACTCGCATTAAGTTCACGCCTCTGGATGAACAGCTCGAAATCTATCCCTCGAAGAAGTCGAGCTTTGGCGACATGACCGGTCGGTCGCTGGAAATGCGAAAGATTTTCGGAATTCTCGAGAAAGTCGCTCCGACGAATGTCACAGTTGTTGTGATGGGAGAAACAGGGACAGGCAAGGAACTCATTGCGAAAGCGATTCACCAGCATTCAAAGCGCTCTCGATCTCCGTTTATTGTTTTCGACTGTGGGGCGGTGGCGGAGAACTTGATCGAATCAGAACTGTTTGGTCACGAGCGGGGTTCGTTCACCGGCGCCACGACAACACGTCAGGGGGCCTTTGAACTCGCGGATGGAGGAACGATTTTCCTCGATGAAATTGGTGAGCTTTCGCTTGAGTTGCAGCCAAAGTTATTGCGCGCCCTTGAAACAGGTGAAGTAAAAAGAGTGGGCGCCGATCGATCGAAGAAGGTCGATGTGAGGGTTGTGGCGGCCACGAATCGAAACCTAAAAGAAGAAGTAAAAAAAGCCCGGTTCCGCGAAGATCTCTATTTCCGGCTTTCGGTTGTTCAAATCCATCTTCCGCCACTCCGCAAGCGCTCCGACGATATTTCTCTTCTCATCCGGAACTTTTTCGAACAGGCGCGGCGCGAGGCGGGGGGCCAAAAACTCGAAATCAACGGAATTACGGACGAAGCCCTTCGGCTGCTCTCGGAATATCAATGGCCCGGAAACGTACGGGAATTAAAGAATGCGATCGATCGCGCATTTAGTTTTTGCGATGGTCCGCAAATCGATGTTCAGCATTTGCCGGACTATTTGCAGGAACGATCGGTTGTGACCAAAGCTCACCCGGCGATGGATGGCGGCCTGCCTTTCAAGGAAGCCAAAGAAAAATGGGTGGAGACGTTTGAGCGGGATTATTTGGTGGAATGTCTGCGTAAGAACAATATGAATATATCCAAAGCCGCCAAGCAAGCCGGCATCGACCGAAAATCCGTCCAGCGCTTACTCAAAAAGTACAACTTGTCCGTCAAAGATCTCTAGTGATAAGAACGGGCCTCTTTAATCTGCGAATTCATCCAGCGCCGGATTGCGTCTGGACATAATTCGAATCCATTCGGCCAAGCGAGCGCTCCCGATTCGATAAAGCAACGATCAAATAAGTTTCCTCGGAGAAGTTCCGCTGATAACCCTCTTGGTTTGGAGAAAATGTGTTCGAGACTAATCGTTCCCGATTTTCCATCCTTGAAACGGAGCCGAATTGTAAACGTTTCCGCGTCTGTAGACAGGATCTTCTCGATTTTGTTCCCTAGTGCTTTCATAGGTCTATTCTAATCCAGCGGTCTAATTTTGCCAGGGGCCTTCATTTTCTGCGCATTTCCCCATGCTTTTAACACTTCACGTTTTCTTAGAAACAGCCATTCCAGAAAGAGGCGCCTTACCCTTGGAGGAAGCGTTCCGTTCAATATGCGCCCAGATCGTATTTCAACGATAGCGTCGAATTCGCCGTACTGCACGTGAAGATGCGGAGGATCGTGATCGGCATAATAAACACGAATCACCATTCCGAGAAAAACGGCGATTGTTGGCATTTCAGATTGACTTTAAACGAACGAACGAGCGTCGCCAAGCAAGCCGGCATCGACCGAAAATCCGTCCAGCGCTTACTCAAAAAGTACAACTTGTCCGTCAAAGATCTCTAGGATATTCGATCGAGGGTGCGTACACCTAAAAAACGCCCCTCTATTTTTCTAATTGGCGGTTCGAATGGCGCAGGAAAGACGACGTTTATACGGGATTTCTTGCGAGGCGAGGTCAAACAGCTTCGACTGATGAATGCGGATGAGATCGCGCGGGGACTTTCACCGTTGGATCCGCTTGCGGCGTCAGTAAAGGCGGCACGTCTGCTTCTTCATGAAATCCACGAAGCCATCGCGAATCGAAAAACGTTTACATTGGAAAGCACCCTTAGCGGAATCACGTATCTGCGACTTCTGCGAAGCGCCAAAAGAAAAGGTTATCGAATTCATCTATTGTATCTCTGGATATCGTCGCCACGCCTTGCCATTCGTCGTGTGGCTCTGCGAGTTCGGAAGGGAGGACATTCCGTTCCTGAGGCGGATATTCGTCGGCGGTATGTGCGAAGCCTTTCCAACTTGGTTCGATTTTATGCTCCAATCGCGGATTCCGTTGTACTTCTTGACAATAGTGGTCGCTCCGCGCGACTGATATCGGACCGCAGGGGTCAAACAACTGTCGTGCTGAATCGTAGACTCTTTGATATAATTAGCGCAGGAAAAGCGAATGAAACGAAAAGCAAAACGTAAGAGATCGGCAAAAATCAGCAAGCATGCGGAGTCAGCGCTCCGTGCTCTCCGGCGGGCCGGGAGGAATGCTCGTATGGAAAATCGTCGTTTCGGTCTTCCGACCGTTGTGTGGGAAAACGGAAAAATCGTTTCAATTCCGGCCTAATTCGCTGTTACACGCAGGTTTCGCCTGGGGGACAGACGATTTTGCCCGCAAGGGAGTCCGTGCCGACAGGTGTTATGAAACCAAGTAGCGATTGCATCTTGCCGAAGTAGTCCGTGCTGGATCGGTTGTTGTACGCCTGAAGCAAAATGGAGTTTGTGATCGGATCCGAATCATACATTTGGGTACTCGATGTCATTCCAGTTGAAAGCACTGTCCCAAAAGAAAATTTGGGAACGCTTCCACCGCTCGTGAGTGTGGCCGGAAGCGAATCAAAAATGATCCGGTTTGGGTCGCTAGAATACGTACCCGACATGCCGATGCCACGAAATCCAATCAGCTGGGGTGGAACCGAATCATAAAGGTATGTGTTACTCTCGTCTCTCGAGAACGCAATCCAGAGGCCCGCGCCAGAAGCAAGGTTACATAGCTCCTCAGGTTTGGAGAAAGATTGGCGTTTTACTGAGCGTTGAAGTGAGTGATCAAACGTTCCCAAAAACTGAAGTGTAGATTCGTTTGAAGGATTCGAGCCCACATAGGGCTTCTGCGCAGGGGTAATGCGTGCTCCCGTGCGCATGCAAAAAAGAATTTGTTTTCCGAGATTGAAATTTCTTCCATAGGAATTGGTGGAGATGATGTCTGTATCGTTTTCGATATCGCCAGTAGTTGTGAGTTCGCTACCTGGCGAGTTTATCGATACAGGGTCCGACTGGGATTTAAAATGGGCCTTGGCAGTTCCTCCCCACATGCCGAGAGAAACTCCGGTTGGATCTGTGGGCAAATTTGATCCAGCATTGCAGTTCTTACCTAAACATCCGCCACCCGGTAACCGAAAAATTCCAGGTTTTTTGTTGTCGCCCGAGTTGTCATGGTACGTCAGCGCCCCATATACGATGATTCCAGCGGCTACGGGTCCCCAGACCCATGGGCTTTGGTAAAAATGATGTGGCTTCTTATATTCGGGAAGTTGTTTGCAAACCGGGTCGGCATCGCATTCCGTATCGGGGGGAACATTGTCACAAAGTAGAGCGCCATTTGTATCGGTGCTGCCTTGGGCGGCGCAAGTTTGACCGGTGTACGTAGCGGGATCAGACGTAGCCGTCACGTGGGATTTCTGAACGCCAGGTTGCATTCCACAGGCTTGAAGTAAGAAGCTCGCGGGCAGAATCAGAGCAAGAATAATAGCAGTCGGCTGGCGAAACATGGTGTTCTCCTTGTTTAAAGTCATCTTCACACCCCCGTATAGTCCAACATTTGTGCCAGGCGGAAATTACTGAACTAATTAATAATATTGAATAAATTTACTTTTAAACGTGGGCGGCTTTTCAGCAGCTGGGAATCGATGTCCTGGGGCAGCTAAGCTCTTTTTTGGCCCAAAACGAATGTTTCTTGGTTCCCCTTGGGGCCGGGAAGAACGGAATCCGTCGTCATGACTCCGCCGAGTTTGAGTTCATTGGAAGCGTAATCGACAATGGATTTCACGATTTTTTTTCTCAGAACTTCGTCTTTAACCACCCCTGTGCCGGCAACAGCTTTTCGGTCCGCTTCAAACTGAGGCTTTATGAGAGCCAGCAATAGGCCGCTCTGGCGGATGCAGGGAAGAACGAACGGTAATACCTTTTTGAGTGAAATGAACGATACATCGACTACTGCCAGTTCGATGGGTGAATTGAATTGAGCCGGATCCAATTCTCGAGCGTGGAATGACTCGCTCCAGGTCACTCGTGGATCGTTCCTTAATTTCGGGTCGAGTTGTCCCTTGCCCACGTCGATCGTGAATACATGCTTTGCCCCACGCTGAAGGAGAACATCCGTGAATCCGCCCGTGGAAGCGCCGACATCGAGGCAGGTGAGGTTCTCGACTTGAAGATCAAAGTGGTCGAGTGCGCCCGCGAGTTTGATTCCCCCTCGGCTGACATATCTGGGTCCCATGGATCGAAGAGTAATCTTTTCGCTCTCGCTGACGGCATGTCCGGCCTTGGCGCAATTCTCGCCATCGACAAGGATGTCTCCCGCAAGAATAAGAGCCTGCGCCTTTGACTTTGTGGTGGATAGACCCAGGTCGACAACCCGCTGATCCAATCGAATCTTTTTAGATTTTGACAAATCCGTCAGCTACGTCGTTCCACAATAAAACGGGCCAGATCGGTAAGCGGTCCGGCACGGTCGCCGTAGGAAGAGACGGCATCAACGGCATCTTTCAGAAGAATGGCGGCTCTGCGTTTCGATTCGTCCATTCCGAGGATAGAGGGGTAAGTGGCTTTCTTCATCCCCAGGTCCTTTTGTGTGGCTTTTCCGAGTTCCGCAGTGGAAGAAGTGACATCCAGCAAATCGTCGGCGATTTGAAATGCAAGTCCGATGGCTCGGCCATACCGGTCCATGCGTTCTCGGTCATCCGCATTTGCCCCAGCGCTTATCGCACCCGCCATAGAGGAGGCCCAAAGAAGTTTTCCCGTTTTGTTCACATGAATTTGCTTGAGAACCTCTTCCCCGATTTCCTTGCCCTCATAAAATAGATCGAGATCCTGGCCTCCCACCATTCCGTTAGCTCCGGCGCCATCGGCAATCACTCGAACAATTTCAATTTTTCGATCGGCGGGAATCGGCCATTTTGGATCCGCGAGACGCCGGAAAGCTTCAGTCAGAAGGCCATCGCCGGCGAGAATCGCCACACCATCGCCATAGACCTTGTGATTTGTCGGTCGACCCCGGCGAAGGTCATCGTTGTCCATTGCGGGAAGATCATCGTGAATCAAGGAATAGGTGTGAATCATTTCCAGAGCGCTGCCAATCGGCACGGCGTTGGCTCGATTGGTGCCGAGTGCTTCGCACGCAGCCATGGAGAGTGCCGGACGAATCCGCTTGCCTCCCGCAAAAAGGCTGTATTCCATCGCTTCGCTTAAGCGCTTGGATACAGGAGTCGCGGCAAAGTAGGCTCGAAGATCTTTTTCGACCGCCTGCCGTGCTTCCTCAAGATACTGCTGGACGTCCATCGCTCTTTTCTTCTTTGGCCAATTCGTCAAGGAGCAGATCCACCTTCTTTTCCGCTTCGGAAAGTTTCTTCGAGCAGACCTTGGAAAGCTTAATTCCTTTTTCAAAAAGACCGAGGGAATCTTCCAAAGGAAGCTCCTCCGATTCCAATTTGGAAACAATCTCCTCGAGTTCTTTCAGCGCTCCTTCAAACTTCTTCTCTGCCATGGGGCTCCTTTTCGGCGCGGATCTTTGCGGATGTGCGAGACATAGTCAACCCTGGATCAGGAGTTGCGTGACATAAAAACTTAAGCCCGCCAGGCATATTCCAAGAAGAATCAACGGGATATTTTTCTCGTATTGGCCTCGCTTTTTAATTTCGGAAACCCCGAGTCCGACGAATACCACACAAATTCCGAGAAAAATGACCTCAAGAACCAGGGCAAATATAACTCCTTTGAACCCCATTTCGGGGTGCAAGCCATGCATGAGGAGACTTTTACTCTATTGGCTGGCGCCTAACCAGAATCCGAGGAAACCTTGGGAGAAGCTGGCAAAGCTCGGGTTTGCAACTCGACCGTACAGTCCTTGGAAGGTCTTGGTTTCAACTTTTTGATCGTACTTACCGTCCACATTCATAAATTTTATGGTCGTTGTCGTTTCGAGTGAAAGCTCTAACCTCGTATACATGTATTGGTGAACATTGTTGCTGCAGAGGTTTTGGATGGGATAGTCGACGCATCCGTCAATTCGTGAGCTGGCGGTTAAGACCTTAAAGGTCTGATTCACCTGCGCGCCACGAAGGGAGGCTTCGTTGAAAGGGCCCGTAAACTTTTGTGTTTTTGCATAGGCCCATGTCCACTCCACAATACTGGCGCCATCGAGAACGGCCGGGATGCTGGAGGTCGAATTGGGAATTGTGCGATCGAGAAGTCCGCAGAGTTCGAGTTCAGCGGGACGACCGTCATAGGTGCCGTAAAATCCGAGAAAGATTGTTTCCGGTTGATTGCAATGATCTTTGGCGGCGGGGTTAAACGTACTTGTTCCGATGTTCTCGAGGGGTCCGAACGCCATTTTGCGTTGAACCGCAACCGTGGCCCCTGAAGGAGCCTGGCCCGAAGTAGCGGCACTACCAAGTCCGAGAGCATCTGCGAGCTGCTGGTAACGATAATTGTCGAGTGCGTATTGGTCTTGAGGGGACATTTGATTCGGCGGAACGTCCATCAGGTCGTTAATCCCATTGTTGTTTGAATCCACTGCGTTTGGGTTGGTTCCTGCCAGTGCTTCGCAATCGTCGGTGACACCATCACCGTCGGAATCTTTGGAGGGATCGTATTGACTGATGTCGCAGGGACTGTTGTTCACCCCCACCACCGGCGCTTCCGAGGAAGAATTCATTTGTTTTCCGCAAGCGAAGAAAAAGCATGTCGCCGCGACGAAGATCCATTTATAGGAAAAGGTCGACATTACATGGATAGAATCACAATCTCCGTGCCAGGTTCGGTATGGAGGAAATGATCAGAATTTCCGGAGCTTAGAGAATTGACTCGGTAGTCTGGTTGAGCTCAAATGAGCAGCAATTCGCCAAATGATTGACCCATGGATGTCCTGACACTTTTCTTCAAAACAATCGCGCTGCGGCCCTATGTTTTTGTTTTTTTGTCGGCGTTTCTTTTTGCTGGGACGGTCACCATAGGGTGGCGGCGAACGTTGCTCTTTTGGCTGGGCACGTGGTTCATTGCATTTCTTTCGGAATACTCCTCCACGCGGAACGGATTTCCCTACGGTTTTTATCACTATACCGGGTTGACACGGGGACAGGAGCTTTACATTTCCAACGTGCCGTTTATGGATTCCCTGTCGTATTCGTTTCTTCTTTTTGCTTCCTATTCCATGGCGCTCTTCTCATTGACTCCTCCTATACGGAAGAGCTGGAAGGTTCTTCTTCTCACCTCCCTTTACATGATGATGATTGATGCGGTGATTGATCCCGTGGCACTTCGCGGCGATCGATGGTTTCTCGGAAGAATCTATTACTACGATTACTCCGGTTATTATTTTGGTGTTCCACTTTCAAATGCATTGGGATGGGGGTTGGTCGGCTGGGTCGCCACGTTTGTATTTCAGCGGCTTGAAAATAAGTTTTCGAGAGGAAGAACGTTTCAAATACCCGGAAGTGACTTCTTTGGAGTCGGTCTTTATTACGGAGTGTTGGCATTCAATCTTGCAGTCACGGCATGGATCGGGGAATGGGGGCTGTTTATTGCCGGTTGTTTTATCTATCTTATCCCAACCGTACTTTTGTTCACATTGCGATGCTGATGCAAACTGTTACGATACTTTCTCTTGCTTGAATCGGTTCAGAAAAAAACGCTTTCAAACGGTCTAACGGTTCTACTTCATCCGAATCGGCGATCCCCCGTGACCTGCATCCTGACATGGGTGAATGTCGGGTATTTAAATGAGCCCGATTCCATGATCGGGATCTCGCATTTTCTCGAACACATGTTTTTCAAGGGGACTGCCTGTCGAGGTGTGGGGGTGATGGCGCAGGAAACCAAAGCCATCGGTGGGTATCTTAATGCTTCGACGATCTACGACTATACGTACTATTACACGGTAGTGCCTTCGGGAGCCGTTTCACAGGCGCTCGATATACAGGCCGACGCGCTAATCCATCCTCTCTTCGATGCGGAAGAGATGGAACGTGAAAAAGAAGTCATCATTCAGGAATTGAAACGAAAATATGACAACCCCGACCCCTATGCATGGGAAAAACTGGTTGAAATGGCATTTAGTCGGCACCGGATTCGACGATGGAGGATGGGAAGGGAATCGGACATCCGTGGGTATGAACGAGATTCGATGTTGGCCTATTATCAACGCTACTACCGACCATCCAATACAGCGTTGGTGATCGTGGGTGACTTCGATGTCGGCCGAGTGACCACCGACATTGAAAAGCTCTACTCTTCTCTTCCCGGTGGGAACGTCGATCGAGAGACTTCTCTCGAGGAGCCTGCGCAAGAAGCTCCTCGAATGTCGCGGATCACTGGAGACGTGACCCAGGCATTGGTTAAAATGGGTTTTCATGCGCCATCCGCCCGTGATCCAGATTATGCAGCGGTCACCGCGCTTAGTACGCTTTTGGGTCGTGGAAGGAGCTCCAGGCTTTATCGATCGCTGAAGGAAGAGAAAGGCCTGGTGGATGGCATAGGCGCGTCGTTCTATTCCACGGCCGACGCTGGTTATTTTACCGTGGAAGCCGATCTCCGCCCGGAAAATATCGCAGCCAGCGAAGAGGAAATTTGGGTCGAACTCGACCGAGTAAAGCGTGATCCTCCAACGGTTGAAGAAGTAGAGAAGATCCGAAATATCGTCGAGGCTAATTTTTTTGCCGAAAAGGAGGACGTTGTGGGCCAGGCCTATAGCCTCGCCTACTTTGAGTCGTTGGGCGGGTACCAAAAAATGATCGACTATGTCAATGCGATGCGGGCCGTAACCCCCGCCGAGTTGGTCCGGGTCGCCGAGAAATATTTCACTTTTTCGAATATGAGTTTGCTCGAATATGTTCCCAACGAAGTAGGCGAGGGCGCTGCCTACGATTTGCGATTGGATAGCTTGCGTAAGCGCGTGGCCACTCGGGCGGAAAAAATTGGTTCCACGCCCGCTCCTGCAACCGTCGAGTCTCTTCCCTCGTTTACTTTTATGGGGGATGCAGGGACCCCCCTTGCGAAGGGAGCCGAGTGGATTCAAATGGAAGGAGGCATTTCGCTACTTCATGTCGAAAACAAGGGTCTCCCTCTTGCGACAGTTGCCGTTTATTTCCCTGGGGGACGACTCGGCGAGACGACCGAGAATTGCGGAATTTCACAATTTGTTCTTCGTACATCACTTAAAGGGACGGAGAGAAAAACGGCGGATGAGATCGCGTTCGAGATGGAGGCTCTTGGAAGTTCCGTGCGTTTTGAAACCACCGCCGATGTCTTCGGCTATTCGATGAATGTACTTTCTCGAAATTTGGATCCCGCGATGGAACTTTTAAGCGACATTATCACCCGTCCCCAATTTCCCGAGCATGAGATCGAAAGAGAGCGCGCGGCGGTTCTCGCGGCGTTGCGACGAAATCGGGATGATATGTTTTCCTATCCCATCGAGCTCTTTTATTCCGCGCTGTATGGTCAGCATCCGTACGGGCTTCCCCGAAATGGCACAGAAGAAACCATTACGTCCCTGCATCGTGAGCAGCTCATCGATTGGTACAACCAAAGTTATCAATGGAAAAAGATGGTCGTTGCCGTGGTGGGAGATGTTGATCGGAAGAGAGCCATGGACTTGGTTCACCGCTCGTTTGCCATTTCGGGAGATTCCGATGAAGAAAAGCGAGCGCAGATTATTCCGGTGATTCCTTCTCGAGGAGTTCGCCAGAAAATGGAAGAGCGGGAACGAAAACAAACCGGCATGGTCATCGGATTTTCAGGTGTGAGCCTACGCGACGATCGATATTTTGCACTCGAAGTGCTGCGAAACATTCTCTCCGGGATGGGGGGAAGGCTCTTTATGGAACTTCGTGAGAAGCGATCCCTCGCGTATACCGTTACGGCTTTTAACATCGCACTGCTTCGAGGCGGAGCGTTTTTTACATACATCGCTACGAGTCCTGAGAAGGAAGAGGAAGCTCGGGAATTGCTTCTCAATGAACTCGTCAAAGTAACCAAACGGGCCCCCAGCGATGCGGAGCTCAAGGCGGCGAAAGCCTACGCCAAGGGGAGTTACGCGATTGCTATGCAAGGCACCCGCGCGGTTTCGTACGAGCTCATTTATCACTTTATGACGGGTCGTGGGTTGGAGGGACTGGTCGAATACGATCGCAGGATTGAAAGTGTAAACGCCGAACAGGTTCGGCATGTGGCGGAGGAAATTATCAATCCGGAGCAGTCGGCGCTGGGAATTGTACGAGGTAAAATCGGGTGAATTTCTCCGCCTTCCAAGACGCCTCTAAATTTTTTAGCGTGGTCTTATTTATTCAAGAAGAAGATTTTGATTCACGACGAACAGAAATCGAGGCGCTCGGAAAGCAAAAAAATGTTCGGTTGGTCATTCAGCCCTGTCCGTTCGAAGGTATTGAATTTCTCTATCGAGTTGGCCACGAACTCATTGGACATCAAGTCTCAGTCGACAATCAGGTGTTTTGGCAGGCCATCGAGCTGAAGCGAGATACTCCGCCGGATGTCTTTGCCCGAATTTCCGAACATCATCATAATTATTTGGTAGCTATTTTGGAGCAAGACACAAAGAAGGTTTCAAAAGAAGGGAAGGTGCTCGAATCCCTCGCGGACTACTACGTCTAATTCTTGTAGGATGGCTTGCGGCGGGTACAGTCTACGCGCAGACTCCCGTTTCTACACCCGCAAAAAGAGTTTTCCGGCCGGTTGTAGCGGGGCCGATAGAATCTCTCGATCCGGCGTTGGCCGATTCAAATGCCGAACTCCTCCTTCTTTCCAATCTAACGGAGCCTCTCTTGGCGAAGGATCCACGCACAGGAATGCCGGTCGGAGCGTCGGCCGAAAAGGTCGTGACATCGGGCGATGGAAAACGTCTCACGATCACTCTTCGAAAAGATCTCCGCTGGTCGAACGGCGCGAAGGTTCGTGCGGAGGATTTTGTTTATTCTCTTCGAAGACTTCTTTCCTCGACCACGGATTCTTGGGCGGCTGAACTTCTCTTCGATATACGTGGGGCCGAGGAATACCACGGCAGTGGCCTGATCGATCCCGTGCAATTGGGGATCGAAGCAAAAGACGATACGACGCTCATTCTCGAGTTGCGTCAACCGAATGCCGCTCTGATCGATGTATTGACGCTGCCAGTAACTTCGCCTGTGCAGCAGGAGACTGTCGATCGCATCAAAGGAGATTGGACCACACCTGAGAATTGGGTGGGAAATGGTCCTTTCATTCTCGTCAAACAGACACCTTCGGTAATTGTTTTGGCAAAAAATCCCAACCATCGCTTGGCGGGATCCGTCGAACTCGATGAAATTCAGATTTTTATTGTCTCGAACCGAGAGGAGGGGTCGAAGCTTTATTCTGAAAATCGCGTCGATCAATTCGGTTATCGAGATTTCGGCCTTTCGAGTTCAGCGCTGAGTCAATATGTGGGGAAACCCGATCTAATTTACCAGTCTGATCTTCGGACCTTCTTCGTTCGTTTGAATACGACGAAACTTCCCCTGAGTTCACTGTCCCTCCGGCAGGCTCTTGCCATGTCGGTAAATCGAAACCTCTTGAGCGACAGTTTTTCATCGGAAGGAGAAAAGTCGGCGTTTTCTTTGGTTCCGGATGGAGTAAAGGATTACGACGCCCCCCGAGGCTATCTCTATAATGTCCCTGGGGCGATCAAACTCCTGCGTGATCTTGGCTATTGTGCGAAAGAAGAGGGGAATTCGAAATGTAAAACCCTCCCCGTGCTTTCCATGATTTATCGTGATTCGGCGAAAATGCGGAAACTCGCGCTGGCTCTGGAAGCCATATGGAAACGGACGATTGGTCTTGAAGGCATAAAGATCGAACCAAAAAAAGAGGACGAGTATCAGAAAGCGATTCGGGGGCAAAATTATACTCTCGCATTGGATGAACTCGCCGCGCTTCCGGAAGAACCATTCGCCTTTTTGGAATCATTTCGGTCAACTTCTCCCGGAGGTTTTTCGAACAAGTCTTATGATGAGCTGTTGGACGCGGCGCAATCGGAGCGAAAATGGGACAATGCAAAGGGATTTTATAGAAGAGCTGAGGCTCTTTTGCTGCGAGAGGGCGGTATCGTGCCGCTTCTACATGCGTCGACACCCATACTGATTTCAGGCCGTATCCGTGGATATGAGCCCAACATTTGGGACCAACACCCCTTCGCAAACCTTTCGATCGTTGCACAATAACGGTATAACTTTGTCATGAAAGACGTTTTTTCAAATGTTTTGGAATGCATCGGCCACACGCCGATTGTAAAACTCAATACCATCGGTGCGGATCTCGGCCACGATCTTTATGTCAAACTGGAGTTCCTCAATCCAGGAAGTTCCATCAAAGATCGAATTGCCCTTCAAATCGTCGAAGATGCGGCCGTGTCGGGTGAGCTGAAGCCCGGCGGAACGATTATCGAATGTACCTCAGGGAATACGGGGATGGGGTTAGCCATGGTGGGAGCTGTGAAGGGTTATCACTGTGTTTTTGTCATGCCCGACAAAGTTTCGAGTGAAAAAATAAAAGCTCTTCGTGCGTTTGGTGCACGGGTGGTGACGACGCCCACGGCTGTGGAGCCCGAAGATCCTCGAAGCTATTATTCCGTCGCCCGGCGTTTGGCGCAGGAAATCCCCAATGCATTTTTGGCTAACCAGTATCATAACCCTTCCAATACCAAGGCCCACTATCGAATGACCGGACCTGAAATCTGGGACCAAATGGGAGAGAAGCTCGACTATCTTGTCGTGGCGTCGGGGACAGGCGGGACGATTAGCGGTATCGCTACGTTTCTAAAAGAAAAGAAACCATCCATTAAAATTCTTTGCGTCGATCCGGTCGGATCGATTTTTTACGAGTATTTTAAAACAGGCAAGGCTCCCAAGATTTTAACGACCTACAAGGTGGAGGGATTTGGTGAGGATTTTCTTCCCGGAAATATGAATTTTAAGATTGTCGATGAAATGGTTCAGGTGGACGATCGCGAGTGCTTTCAATTCGCTCGAGATCTCGTCAAAAGGGAAGGGCTCTTCGTAGGGGGCTCATGCGGAGGCGCGGTCGCCGGTGCGGTCAAATTCGCAAAAGCCCTCAAAGGAAGGAAAACATTTCTCATCATTCTTCCAGACAGCGGATCGCGCTATCTCTCCAAATTTTATGATGACGACTGGATGCGCGAGAACGGATTTCTCGATATGGACGAGTCGCTGGGCCAGGTGTCCGATCTTTTGGGAGACCGGATGGGAAAAGTGACCACGGCAGATTGGGATCAGAAAGTAAAAGACGTCGTGGGAACCATGAAGAAGCATTCTATTTCTCAGTTGCCTGTCATGCGCGCGGGTAAATTGGTAGGGCTCATTACCGAAGTAGATCTTTTGAGCGCGATGATGGCCGGGGAGGCGACGGGAGATGATCCGGCCGCTAATTTTGTAGATCAAAATTTCAAGTCGATTACGCTGGGAACACCTATTTCGGAGCTTTCGGCCGCTTTCCGTTCGGGACAGATTGCGCTCGTGATAGATAAAACCAAAGTGGTGGGCATCGTCACGAAGATTGACCTAGTCGACTTTCTTTCCAAGCGGGTCAAATCATGAAGCGTGAATCCAAATTTGAAACGAGAGCGATTCACGCCGGTCAGTCTCCCGACCCATCCACGGGGGCGGTGATTCCGCCGATTTACCAGACAAGTACATATGTTCAGTCGGCTCCCGGAGTTCACAGAGGATACGACTATTCCAGAACGATTAATCCGACACGGACTTCGTTGGAGGAATGTCTCGCCTCACTGGAGGGGGGAAAATATGGACTCGCATTTTCATCCGGAATGGGAGCGGCTACGACGCTTCTTCATCTTCTACCCACAGGAAGCCACGTCGTTTCCTGCGACGATGTGTATGGGGGAACCTATCGTCTTTTTTCTCGTGTCATGAATGATCGTGCCTTTGAATTTACATTTGCCGATTTGACCGATGCGAAAAGTCTGTCGCCGCTCTTAAAGGCTAATACGAAAATGCTGTGGCTGGAAAGTCCGACGAACCCTCTCTTGAAATTAAACGACATTGCGGCGCTTTGCGAAATTGCACGCAAGAGAAATATTATAACGGTTGTCGACAATACATTCGCGAGCCCATTTCTTCAGAACCCGCTTGCGCTGGGAGCCGACATCGTACTTCACAGCACGACGAAATATATCGGGGGGCATTCGGATGTGGTGGGGGGAGCTCTGGTTGTGAATCGGCAGGATTTGTCGGAGCCACTTCACTTTCTTCAAAATTCGATTGGAGCGGTTCCGGGGCCGATGGACGCTTGGCTTACGACCCGGGGATTAAAGACATTGGCTCTTCGAATGGAGCGGCACACGACCAACGCAGAAAAGATTGCCGATTATTTGGTAAAACACCCAAAAGTGGAAAAGGTTTTTTATCCAGGTTTGAAAGATCACCCCCAACACGCATTGACTAAGAAACAGATGAGGGGTTTCGGGGGGGGAATGATCAGTGCGAGATTAAAATTTAATTTGGACCAAACGAAAAAATTCCTTTCAAGTCTTCAAGTCTTTTCGCTTGCGGAAAGTTTGGGAGGAGTGGAATCGTTGATTGAACATCCTGCGATCATGACGCATGCTAGTTTGCCGGCCGATGTCCGGGCAAAATTGGGAATTTCGGACGGACTCATTCGCCTTTCTGTCGGAATCGAGCATGTCGACGACCTTATCGCCGACCTCGATCACGCATTTCAGTTGTTATAACGTCTGAATTTGAGCGGGTGCGGGAGAATTTTCCGATCTTAGGAGTTCCTTGAGCTCATCCGGGAGAGCAAAATTGACATCCTCTTGAATCAAGTCGAGTTCCTCTGTAGCGGCTCCACGGCCTTGCAGCCATTGGACGACATCTTGAACGAGATTCTCGGGGGCGGAAGCGCCGGCCGTGATCCCGACCACGCTTTTTCCATCAAGCCATTGTGAATCGATCTCGGACGCGGAATCAATGAGGTGCGCTTCGACGCCTAGTGCGCGCGCCACTTCGCAAAGGCGAACGGAGTTTGAGCTATTCTGTGATCCGACCACCAACAAAAGCTCTACGCCTCGTTTCACTAAAGCCTTTACGGCATCTTGTCGGTTTTGTGTGGCATAACAAATATCGTCTTTGGCCGGTAGGGTGAGGTGAGGAAATCGTTTTCTAAGGGCATTGATCATTTCGGAAGCTTCATCGACGCTCAACGTGGTCTGTGTCAACGCCACAATTTTTTCAGGATTTGGGATGACGAGTGAATCGATATCCTCGACGTCCTCGACCAATTGAATGTCATTGGGTGCCTCGCCCATGGTTCCTTCCACTTCGTCGTGATCCTCGTGGCCGATGAGAACGATGGAGTATCCCTGCTTTCGAAATCGATGAACTTCCAGATGCACTTTCGTTACTAACGGACAAGTGGCATCGATGACATGGAGATTACGCTCTGCCGCCTGTCTCCGAACCTCCGGCGAAACGCCGTGCGCGCTGAAAATCACGAGGCTATTTTCGGGTGCTTCATCCAATGTCTCGATAAATTCCACGCCCCGTGTCTTAAAACCTTCCACCACCGCCTGATTGTGAACAATCTCTTTTCGGACATATAATGGGGTGCCGAAATGTTGGAGGGCCAATTCCACTGTATCGATCGCTCGAACAACGCCGGCACAAAATCCACGGGGACGGGCTAAATAAGCTTTCATCATGGCGCGCATTCATGACAGAAACACCCTGATCTTTCAAGGGATTGTCGTTTTTTTCCTCTTGGGATCCGTTTATTCCGCTTCCGGCGAAGAATCGAAGACCACTACGAAGCTCGAGACGATTGCGCCGTCCGAGGAGTTAAAGGAAGGAGAGGGGACCATCCGATTTGGCGATCCGGAGACATTTGTGGAAGAGGACGTGACAGAAACGTCGACGACACCAGCGCCGGTTCCCTTCGCTACGCCCACGCATGTGGCAGTGGTTCCACCGCCGACGGTGCCCACCAGCGAACAAGTTCGAATGGTGCTTGAGGCGATTCCTGCGGGAACGGAATTTGGAAAAGAAGTCGATTTGCTCGTGAATTTGGGAGGGGAAGCGGTTCCCTCGTTGATCGCGGCATTTACCGATAGTTCTTTGCTTTGGGAGCGCCGTTGGGCGGCGGCGATGGCGCTGGGGAAAATTAAGGGCGATCCAGCCCGTTTGGCCCTTGAATCGAAATTGAAAGACCCGCTCTTCTTGGTTCGTATGGCTTCGGCCAAAGCGTTGGGAGAATTGGGCGATCCAAAATCGATTTCGGTGCTGCATGAGACATTGGCCGATCCGGCGATGTTTGTTCGTGCCTCCGTGATTGATGCGTTGGCGGCGATTAAACAGAAAGACTCGGTGCCTGCTTTATTGAGCGAGCTAAAAGCTTCTCGTAATTTTTATCGAGGGCAAAGTTTATGGGTGCGGGAGCATGTCGTGGATGCTCTCGCCGCCATCGGCGATGAGAGGGCGGTGGATCCGCTTTTGGCATTATTAAAAGACGAAGATTCGGAATTGAGATCCCATGCCTGTCAGGCGCTGGCGCAGCTCAAGCCGGATGCTCTTCCTTCCATGCCACCACCCGCCGACGAAAACGAAGATTGCGCCGCCCGCTGGCGCGCATGGGCAAAGAATAAATAGTGTCTTACCACCCGGTCATCTTTCAGCAAATGGCAGAATTGATTAATCCCGTTCATTTGGTTGGATTGCGCCGCCCGCTGGCGCTCCTGGGGCGATTAGCGCGGTGCAGCTTTTCGGATGAGTTCTTCTTTGCTTAAATAACTCCCCCCATAAAAAGGGAAAGAACATTTAGCTAGAGGAGATCAAATATGAAAACGTTTGCAATGGCATTACTCCTGGCGATTCCTGCTTTTGCAGCGCCAGAGACGAAATCACAAATAAACGCCCCCGCCATGACCCCTGAACAGGAAAAAATGATGAAGGCGATGGAGGAGGCGGGCAAAGTATCGGAAAACCATAAAGCCCTAGATTATTTGGTCGGGGATTGGACGACCCATACCAAATCTTGGCAGGCCCCAGGTGCAAAGGCCGAGGAGAGTACAGGCAAAGCCATGTTTGAACCGATGTATGACGGCCGCTTTATCCGCGAAACCTACGAAGGTTCCTTCATGGGAAAGCCGTTTCAGGGAACGGGCTTTCTCGGATACGACAACATGAAAAAGAAATATACGACGGTGTGGATCGATAATTTTTCGACTGCTTCCTACGTGTTTGAAGGAGATTCAAAGGACAAAGGAAAGACCATCACCAGCACCGCCAGCTTTATGTGTCCGGCGACTGGAACTCAAAAGAGCATCAAATCCGTAATGAAAAAGGTGAGCAAAAACGAATTCCATTACGAACATTTCGATACGGACGATAAAGGGAGGGAATTCAAATCCATGGAGATTGTTTACCAAAAATAGTCCAAGCGGGGCCAATCCAAGGTAGGGTTGGCCCTTTTTGTCAGCGTTCTTTGTCTAGACGGTCGATGGTGACCGAATGAAGTTGTTCATCCACTTGGTAGTGAAGTCGATACCCGCCCTGGTTGATAAATGAAGCGGACGGTTGTTTGGGATCCACGCGGGAGGCCGAAGGATGTGGATCATTTCCTAAATCAATTCCCCGATCGCGGACCTGTTCGAAAGTTTCAAACGGAAGTTGCTGGAGATCGGACCAAACCTCGGGAAGCCATTGAACAGAAAATCGAGATACCGGGATAGGGGGAAGATATAGCTCGGGTAACGCTTTAGGGGCGCTAACGTGAAAGCCCTTCCATGAGTGTATGCGATCGGCCAGTCGAAGGACCTGTCGGTCGAACTTTTGAAAAATGATTTTCGGCGGATACGCAATCAACGCCCCCAACAGAAGGATGAAGATTCCTCCACGAGTTAGAAGGGAAGAAAGCCAGGGTGGAAAAATCACTGTTGTATTTGTCGTGACTCGACGAGACCGACGCGGCGAACGATTCACTCTCACGTCTTCTGCGATCGTCTCAGCCAATGCGCGTTCAATTCCCGCTTCAATCAGGTTTTCTCCGGGTTTTCCCCTTGCAGGTGCGGGTTCAAGCTCTTGGGATGAAATTCCAAAAAGGTTCCGGACGAACGCCGCCAGGTCGGCATCGGTCACGTTACCGATCGTGTCGCGCTGAAAGACTTCCAGGTCGTGAGCAAAATCTTCGGCTGTTTGGTATCGTTTTTTGAGTTTTTTCTCGAGTGCCTTCATCAAAATGAGTTCCAGCGCTTTTGGAACTTTGGAATTTACCGAAGAAGGCGATTTCACTTTTCCGTCGCGAACGCGCGCGAGTAGTTTCACGTCGGTTTCCGCCTGGAAACAGCTTTCCAGCGTAAGAAGTTCCCAGAGAACAATTCCAGCGGAAAAAATATCGGTGCGGTGATCAATGTCGTCTCCGCGTGCCTGTTCGGGCGACATGTAGCTAAACTTTCCCTTTAAAATTCCGGCCTGCGTATCAATCGTACGCGAGGCGGCTTTCGCAATTCCGAAATCGAGGACTTTGACCTCGCCCCAGAGTGAGACAATGACGTTTTGCGGAGAAATATCGCGATGAACAATGTGGAGAGGTTGATCATAGTGATCCCGTTTGGTATGCGCATGGTCAAGGCCCCGAAGAACTTTGATCATAATGTAGACTGCCATTTGAATCGGGAGTTCAGTTCCACGAGTTTTACACCGGATCATGATGGACTTGAGATCCTTGCCTCGCACATACTCCATGGCCATGAAGTAGTTGCCGTCAACAATGCCAAAATCGAGGACAGGCACGATATGGGGATGGTTGAGGCCGAGGCTGAGACGCGCCTCGTTGACCAACATCCCCACCAGCTTTTTGTCCTGTGAGTATTGGGGGAGGATCCGTTTGATGGCCACCACCATGCTGGAATTGGACAGGAGCTCGGCTTTGAAAACTTCCGCCATTCCTCCCATTCCAAGGCGCGCGATTAACTTATATTTTCCGAATCGATTCTTTATTTCTTCGGGCGTGCTCATAGCGATCATCCCGCTGGTGAGCTTATTTCTTCGGCCGGTTGGCGCGTAAGATTTCGGACACCTCGTCTAAGAAGGCCGCTTCCTTGGCGGTGGAAGTCTGCGTCGGAATCCATTGGTAAAGGGATCCGGAAAAGTCAGAACCCGCGGTGACCGCATCGGAGTAATATTGCTCTTCGTTGACGATATTCACATCCACGCCTGCTTTGGATGGGTGCAAACGAATCGTGAATTTAAAACGAATGTTGTATGGGATCCGGGTCTCTCCGTATCCCGAATAGAGTCGATCCGATTTCCCCATGATCCAGTCGGTGATAATCACTCCACCATCTCGCTGAGAAGTTGCAATCGGATATTTCCGATTTCGGAGAGTGGCCAATGTCGCATCCCAGACAGCGGAATAACTCCCCGGCAACGCGCGCCGAGTCGGTTCGTGTTCGGATGGCAAGGTCCCAGGCTCGTTAAATTCTTTAGGTGTGCATCCGGACACCAGGAGAACCAGGAATCCGATAGAGGCAAGAAATTTCGTCATGTGGCTTCATCATACACGAGGAGGCTCTGCTCTCCAATCGGCTTGACAGCTCTTTTGCCGATTAGGTATGAGCCGGGAATGACAAAGCGGGAATTAATTGAACGGATCTCGGGAGACTATCAACATCGTGACATGTCGAAAGCGGCGGCGGCCGATTTGGTTCAAAGCCTTTTTGACAATCTTTCTTTGGCGTTACGTCGTGGACGAAGATTCAATTATCCCGGTTTTGGAACATTTATTGTCCGGCGAAGGAAGGAACGGAAGGGGCATAATCCGAAAACCGGCGAGGTCATGACCGTCCGCGCCTCCAAAATGATTCTCTTCCGCCCCGCGACCACGATCAAAGAAGAGCTCAATTAAATCGAAATCGTACTTAGTTCCGAGTCAATACGTACGCGAACTCTGCCACTCGTTTCGCGCCGCGCTCCACCAGGTGAGGACTTTGCGCCGTGACATCCACGCGCTCGAGAAAACGTACGGAAAAGCTACTACCAAACAGCCGATTCACATCCTTTTCAGTTATGTTGAACGGCGGACCTTCGACTGCACCCGCTTCACATTCAAATCCGATGAGAAGGATCTTCTTCCCCTGCTGAAGAAACGAAGCCATGTGCGTTGCATAGGCTTGCTGCTGCTCCGGCGGAAAAGCAATAAGAGCCGCTCGATCATAGATCCAGTCGACGGGGGGGATATGCGAAGGCTGGAGCTGAAAGAAATCTCCTTGGATTAAATGGTAGGGCGAGGATCGGTAGGAGATGAGATGCTCATTGATCGCCACAGCAGTGGGATAATTGCCTAGATTCTTGCAAAATGCCTGAATCGCCAAACCCGAAAATTCCACGCCGGTAACAAGTTGACCATGTTCGGCGATCCAAACCATGTCGAAGCTTTTCCCGCAAAGTGGGACCAAGCAATGAGCGCCTTCGGAAAGCTCAAGTGTTTCAAAATAGCGCGAGAGCAAAGTGTTTGGCCGATCAGCGTGAAAACCGATCCTTTCCTCCGCCCAGCGGGCTTCCCAATATTCTCGGCTGTGACCGGTCATTCGATAATCCTCACTCTTCGACGATGTTGTATTTCTTAATCTTCTCATGAAGGGTCGATTTGGCGATCCCCAAAACTTTGGCGGTTTGAACTTTGTTCCAATTGTTTCGTTTCAGTTCGGCGAGAATACGGTCCCGTTCCACATCCTTCAGCGAGCGAGTCATGGTTTGGGGAACGTTGAGGGTTTCATCAAAATCATAGGCCGTGCTGTCACGGGCTCCAAGAGGGGTGAAATTGAGATCTCCCGGACCGATCGTGCCGGTCTGACAATCCAGTACCGCTCGGCTAATGACATTCTTTAATTCCCGAATATTCCCCGGCCAGGGGTGATCGATGAGCTTGTCAATGGCGCTTTGATCAATGTTCTTGTTCGAGCCCCGTTTCCCAGAGGCAAATTCCTGCTTGAGAAAATGCCGGACTAGAAGAGGAATATCCTGCGGCCGTTCGCGAAGGGGAGGAAGCGACATGGGAACGACAAACAGACGGAAAAAGAGATCTTCGCGGTATCGTCCCTTTCGAACTTCCACGGCCAAATCCCGATTTGTCGCCGCCACGACGCGAACATCTACGTCGATCAACTGTGAGCCGCCCACCCGACGAATTTCGCCCGTTTCCAAAACTCGCAAGAGTTTCGGCTGGAGATCCAACGGGAGCTCGCCGATTTCATCCAGAAAGAGTGTGCCGCCATTGGCTTGTTCGAAAACTCCCTGTCGCTGTTGATGAGCGGAGGTAAACGCTCCCTTCTCATGACCGAAGAGCTCACTTTCGATTAAATCCTTCGAGATTGCGCCGCAGTTAATTGCGATAAACGGCTTTCGCGCGCGGCTACTCTGGTTGTGAATAGCCCGGGCAATCAACTCCTTTCCCGTCCCTGTCTCTCCATTCACCAACACCGTTGCATCCGAGGGAGCCACACGCTGAATGAGGGAAAAAAGAGCACGCATTTTTGGATGCTCCGAATGAATTCCTTCAAATTCGGAAGCCGATGAGCTTTCCACAGGGCGCGCTTCCTCCGACGAAAAGAAACGAAATCGAGTTCGTCCAACCTCAATCGCGGAGTCGTACGGCAAAGTAGTTTCGATAATTTTTTGGCCGTTCAGCAGGGTGCCGTTCGTGCTTCCGAGATCTTTGAGATAAAACGTTCCTTTTCGATTCTCAATCTTGCAGTGGAAGTTCGAGACAAAATCATCCGTCAAAACAATGTCGTTTGATTTCGATTTTCCAATACCAATGATGGATTTTGTGACGGGGAAAAGCTTTCGAGGAGGGCCCGATATTTCAAGGACCGCACGCTCAAAAACAATTTCGTTTCGTTCCGGTTTGAATGAAAGAATTCGCGTGGGATCGCGGTCTTTGATTTCAGTCGGCGCTTCCTCGGGGATTTCGGTTGTCCCAAAGTGAATGGTCCAAACACCCAGACGAATGAGGTCGTTGGGTTTAAGTTCACGGCTCGAGATCCGCTCGTCATTTACATAGGTACCGTTCGTGGATTGATCGGTGGCAAGATATCGGTCACCCGTGCGGACAATGGTGACGTGGGTTCGAGAAATACTTGCATCAGGGAGACAAATATCGTTCGTACTCGCCCGGCCGATTGTCGTTCGTTCCTTGTTGAGGCGATAGCGCATCACCTCTGCATTCTCTTTTCTGAGGGAAAGCTCGATCATCCTATCGAAGGGAGTCTTTCAGACGAGGAGCCGCCCGGAAAGAAATTGTTTTTCGAGCGGATATCACGAGCGGCTCCCCTGTCATTGGGTTTCGGCCGTTCCGTGCCCGTTTCTTTCGCAAATTAAAAGCTCCAAAGCCAGGATAAGTGAACTTTCCATCCCGGCGAACCCCCTTTACTAACAAATCGAAAGCATGATCCACCATCTCCGCAATCGCGACACGCGGAATTCGCCGCAAGCGGTTGTCCTTGAAGATACGTTCGATAAATTCTGCTTTTGTCATTCCATCCTCCGATACATCCTGGCTGGGAGGAGCGGATACTAGTTTCGCCGATGCGCCTGTGTCAAGCCGTTCCGGCAGGTTTGCGTGGAGTCGAGGGGGCCGAAGGCCCGGTTCCTCCCTGTCGAATGACATTCAGGGCCAATGTCAAGATCGATCCGACATCACTTAAATTGGCTGGAAGGATCATCGTGTTGTTTGTTTTTGCCAATTTGCCGAACTGTGAGACATATTCTTCGGCGACTCGTAATTGGACTGCCTCCATTCCGCCAGGAGATTGGATCGCATCGGCCACCTTTCGAATTCCCTCCGCTGTGGCTGTCGCTACGGAAAGAATTGCCGAGGCCTGACCTTCGGCCTCATTGATCTGCTGCTGTTTCTTTGCTTCCGATGCTTTAATGACCTGCTGCTTCTCACCCTCAGCGCTATTGATGGCCGCGTCTCGCTGACCTTCCGATGTCAGAATCACCGCGCGTTTCTCTCGTTCCGCACGCATTTGTTTTTCCATCGCGGCAAGCACATCTTGGGGGGGCGTGATGTTCTTGATTTCATATCGAAGCACTTTAATGCCCCATGGTTCGCTAGCCTTATCGAGTTCGCTGACCACCATGGTGTTAATGTGGGTTCGTTCTTCAAATGTTCGATCCAGATCGATCTTTCCCACTTCGCTTCGAAGGGCGGTTTGAGCTAATTGCGTAATACCAAAGACATAGTCACTGATTCCGTACGACGCTCGTTCAGGATTGAGGACTTTCAGGTAGAGAATTCCGTCGATATGAACCTGGACGTTGTCTTTTGTAATGCAAATTTGCTCGGTGATATCGACCGGCTCTTCTTTGAGGGAATGGCGGTAACGGATCGTATCCAGGAACGGGATTAAAATGTGAAAGCCGGCGGTCAGCGTCCCGCTGTATTTTCCGAGACGCTCTACGATAAAGGCCTGCTGCTGAGGCACTACCACCGCAGTCTTTGCGATGATCACGATCGCAAAAAAAGCCAACATGAGAACTACCATTAATCCACCCGTCATAACTCTCCCTTCGTTCTATTCCGCGCGGACCGACAGCTGAAGCCCGTCCACTCTTTCCACCACGCACCGTTGCCCTTTGTGCAGGGAGCTCATCCCTACGTTTCGAGCATTCCAAGTCGTACCGCGATATTCCACTTTTCCCACCTGATTAGGTTCGAGGACATTAGATGCCAAGGCAATGTCGCCCACGAAACTATCCACGGATTTTGATTCGGCGGAATGGGTGAATTTATGAAGCAATTTTTTTCGAAAAACCAGAAGCGAAATGACTGAGAGAAGAGTGAATATCAACCACTCCTGCCAAAGTTCACTCACCACTCCTGTCGCTACGGTAAGTCCCACCAATACCGCGCCAATGCCAAAAAAGAGAAGATAGAATCCACCGGGAGTTGTCATTTCTCCGGCTAAGAGAGCCAGTCCAAAGACCACCCAAGTCCACCAAGCCATGGTGGGATCATACCCATAGAATCTTCCAGGTCGAGACAATTGCTGCCTCACCGGACCTTAGCTATAACATCGCTTTGATCATGGGTTTTTTGATTCGATTTGGTTTAATCTTGAGTATTTCCGTGCTCGGGTGTGGTGGGCAATCCACGACAAATTCGATTGCGTCGATCATTTTTACTCCTGATCCCGTCGTCGCGTCATCGCAAAGCTGCAATCCTCACGCGGTCGTTGCTCAACTTTTAGATACACCTGTCACGCTCGTTTCTCTGACCGCAAATTTCATGGATGCGAACAAAAAGGAGTCCATCCTGACCCAAGATACAAATATGCTCGCAACAGAATTCGATTCCATCGTTGTTCCTGGGCGTGGAGCAGTAGAGGGAGATGTCGCATTTGATCTTTCTTCGGCCGCACTCACTTTTCCTGTAGATGCCAATGTCGTAATTATTGGTTCCGGTCAAAAAGGAACCACCCAATTCGTCGGCCAATTTCAATGTGAGGGACCATGAAAAAGATATCGATCGGATCGAAACAAATCACACTCGAGGATGTAGCACTCGTTGCCAGCGGGGAGTCTCAAATTGACTTCAACTCCCAAGCGAGGGCCAAGGTAACTAAAGGGCACGCCACGGTAGCAAGGTTGATTGCTGATCATAGCAAGGCCCACTACGGAATTAATACCGGTTTTGGTAACCTAAAAAATTTTCGCATTTCATCGGATCAGTTGGCGGAACTGCAAGTGAACTTTATTCGAAGCCATGCGGTAGGTGTGGGGGATTCACTTTCACGCGAAACGGTTCGGGCCATGATGTTTCTTCGAGCGGAGACGTTGGCCCTGGGACATTCGGGAGTTCGTCCGGAAGTCATCGAAATGATTATCTCCATGCTGAATGCCGACCTTATTCCGGTTATTCCCTGCCAAGGATCGGTGGGTGCGAGCGGTGATCTCGCTCCCCTATCTCATCTTGCTCTTGGAATGATGGGAGAGGGGGATGTGACGTGGAAAGGCAAACGCGAAAGCGCGGCTCGGGCGCTAGCGGAGGCGGAAATTGAGAAGATCATTCCAGGACCCAAGGAAGCCCTCGCGCTTGTCAATGGAACGCAATTCATAGGAGCCATTGGAATTCTCTCTCTTCTTCGCGCGGAAAATGCGGTATGCCACGCCGATATCGCTGCCGCTATGACATTGGAAGCCGATATGGGTTCACCTCGGGCGTTCGACCCGAAAGTTCATGTACTGAGACCTCATCCAGGTCAGGCGGTCTCAGCAAAAAATTTGATTCGCCTCACTTCCGATAGCGAAATCTATGACTCGCACCGAGATTGTGAAAAGGTCCAAGATGCATACTCCATTCGTTGCGCCCCGCAAGTACATGGAGCCGCTCGAGATGCCTTGGTCTATGTGAGAGGCGCGCTTGAAAGAGAAATTCAGAGTGTCACCGACAACCCGATTCTTTTCCCGGAAACCAACGAAGCGATTTCAGCCGGAAATTTCCACGGCCAACCTTTGGCCCTTGCTCTTGACCTTATGGCGGTGGCGCTAACTTCTGTCGCATCGATCAGCGAAAGGCGGACGGCTCGCCTTCTTAATCCCCAGCTCTCAGGTCTTCCTCCGGGCCTGACGAATGAACCGGGTCTTAACTCGGGTCTGATGATGCTCCAGGTAACCGCAGCCTCACTCGTTAGCGAATGCAAAACGTTGGCTCATCCCGCGAGCGTGGATTCAATTCCTACGTGGGCTGACCAAGAAGATCATGTCAGCATGGGGGCATTCGCGGCACGAAAAGGAGAGGAAGTGGTTACCGCTCTAGAGCGTGTGATCGCAATTGAATTGATTACGGCGGCTCAGGGCTTGGAATTCCGAAAACCGTTGCGTCCAGCTAAAGCCGTTGAAGCCACTTACAAAACTATTCGCCAGATCGTGGCCCCGCTCAAAGGAGACAGATATCTGGCGCCGGAAATTGAAATGGTTCGCGAGCTGATCGTTTCCAAAAAGTTAATTCGAGTGGCAGGGGAAGCGGTTGGAGAAATTCAATGAGAACCATTCGCGCTCCACGGGGAACAAAACTTCAAACTAAGGGATGGCATCAGGAAGCAGCTCTTCGGATGCTCATGAACAATCTTGATCCCGAAGTCGCCGAGCGACCCGATGATCTCATCGTATATGGCGGGACCGGTAAGGCGGCACGTTCCTGGGAGGACTTCGATCGGATTGTTCGGGCTCTTGAGCGCCTTGAAAATGACGAGACATTGCTTGTTCAATCAGGACGGGCTGTCGGCATTGTGCGGACAGGCCCTGAATCTCCCCGCGTATTGATTTCCAATTCGATGTTGGTTCCCGCCTGGGCCACCTGGGAAAACTTTTGGGAGCTCGAACGAAAGGGGCTCACAATGTATGGCCAGATGACCGCGGGCTCATGGATTTATATCGGGACACAGGGAATTTTGCAGGGAACGTATGAAACCTTTGCAGCCGCCGCGCGAAAGCATTTTGGCGGAACGCTCGCGGGAAAATTCGTTTTGTCAGGGGGACTAGGCGGCATGGGAGGAGCCCAGCCGTTGGCGGTAACGATGAACGAGGGAATTTTTCTGGGAGTGGAAGTGGATTCGTCCCGGATCGAACGGCGTCTCCAAACAGGCTACCTTGATGAAAAGGCGAACTCTCTCGATGATGCCCTTCAGCGGATCGATGCGGCTCGCAAGGCGAAGAAGCCCCTTTCAATCGGTCTGGTGGCGAATGCCGCAGAAGTATATGCCGAACTCGTTCGGCGTGAGATCACTCCGGACCTCGTGACCGATCAGACTTCGGCCCACGATCCTCTCAACGGATATGTTCCCCGAGAGCTTACATTGGAAAAAGCAGCGGAGCTTCGAAAGAAAGATCCCAATGGATATGTCCGTCGAGCGCAATTATCGATGGCGGTTCAAGTCGTCGCCATGCTTCAGATGAAAGAAGCAGGTGCCATCGTCTTCGATTATGGAAACAACATCCGCGCTCAGGCCACACTCGGGGGTGTGAAAAATGCGTTCGAGTTTCCGGGTTTTGTCCCGGCCTACATTCGGCCACTTTTTTGTGAAGGAAAGGGCCCCTTTCGTTGGGCGACTCTCTCGGGAGATCCAAAAGATTTGGCCGTTACGGATGAAGCGATCTTGGAGCTATTTCCTGACGACCGGCCGTTGCGACGATGGATTGAATTAGCGCGTGAACGTGTGAAATTTCAGGGTCTTCCCGCAAGAATTTGCTGGCTGGGGTATGGCGAGAGAGCGAAAGCGGGGGTGCGATTTAATGAATTAGTGGCAAAAGGAAAAATTTCAGCGCCCATTGTGATTGGCCGCGATCATCTCGACTGTGGATCGGTTGCCTCGCCCAATCGTGAAACAGAGGCGATGAAAGATGGAAGCGATGCCATTGCCGATTGGCCAATACTCAATGCCCTGGCGAATGTGGCGAGTGGTGCCTCCTGGGTTTCGGTTCATCACGGAGGGGGCGTTGGAATCGGTTATTCGATTCATGCCGGAATGGTCGTGGTCGCCGACGGCACACCTCAATTGAAAGAGCGTCTGGAGCGAGTTCTAACGACGGATCCGGCCATGGGTGTTTTCCGCCATGCCGACGCAGGTTATGAAGAAGCGGTACAAACGGCCAGAGATCGCCACGTGGATTTAGCAAAATGAAATCTCCCGACCGTCTTGTTATCACCAATATTGGTTTATGCCTTACGATGGATCGTGACCGAGAGGGGGCCTGGGGCGCAATCCCAAACGCTGCCATTGTCGTCCGAAAGGGAGAGATCGAATCGGTAGGGCCAATGTCGGGACTCAAAGATTTTAAGGGCGATGTGGAAGCAGTGGATGCAGAAGGAGCGCTCGTTACGCCGGGGCTCATCGACTGCCATACACATCTTCTGTTTGCGGGTTCTCGCGCGGACGAATTTTTTGCTCGTCTTGGGGGAACTTCATACGAAGATATTGCTCACGCGGGGGGCGGAATTCGCCGAACCGTTTCCACCACAAGAGCCGCGGATGACCGAACGTTGTCGGGACTTCTCGAGAAGCGCCTCGATCGATTTCTCCATTTCGGTGTGACGACCGTGGAAATTAAAAGTGGATATGGTCTGTCTACCGAAGAGGAAATTCGACATCTTCGTTTAGTTCAGAAAGTTCGCCACGGCGTGGATGTGGTTCCCACGTTTCTAGGAGCGCATGTAATCCCTGATGAATTCAAGGAAGATCGAAAAGGTTATGTGGACGAAGTGTGCGAAAAAATGCTTCCAAAAATTGCAAAGGAGAAATTGGCGGAAATCTGTGATGTCTTTTGCGATGAAGGGGCTTTTACAATCGACGAAGCCCGTACGATTCTTTCTCGCGCGAAGAAATTGGGACTGAAAACCAAGATTCATGCCGATCAACTTCATTCCACGGGGGGAGCCGAACTGGCAGCGGAGATAGGGGCAATTTCAGCTGATCATTTGGAACAAGTGAGTCACGCGGGTGTGGATGCTCTGGCAGAAAAGGGAGTCGTGGCGGTACTCCTTCCCGGAGCCGTGTTTTCTCTAGGAAAGAAAACATACCCTCCGGCGCGTCGGCTCATCGATGCGGGAGTGGATGTGGCGATCTCCACCGATTGCAATCCAGGCACGAGTTACTCGGAAAATCTTCCTCTGATGATGTCGCTTGCCGCGCTCGAACTGAAAATGATGCCGGAAGAAATATGGATCGCCGTCACGCGTAACGCCGCGCACGCATTAGGACTACAAGACCGAGGCGAAATCGCCCCTCACAAGCGTGCCGACTTGGTCATTTGGGACGCCTCCGACGCCCGAGATGTGATTTATCATTATGCCAGCTCGCTCCCACGGCAAGTTCTCTCGGTAGCGTAATCACGTTCGTTCTAGCGGACGTACCTCTGGGGGATTTGCCAAAAAGTTGTTCCTTTGGGAAGGTTCCGGCGTGCCGGTTCCTGATCAAGCTCTTGTTGAATGCGTTCCCAATTTTAGCGAGGGGCAAGACCGCAAAAAAATCGACCAAATCGTGGCCGCGATGGCAGCCGTACCAGGCGTTCAAGTTCTGGATGTCGATCCAGGTTCCGACACAAACCGAACCGTTGTAACTGCGGTCGGGACACCCGATGCAATCGTCAAGGGTGCATTCGAGGGAATTCGAAAAGCTACAGAGCTCATCGATATGCGAATCCACCATGGTGCGCATCCACGTATGGGCGCCACAGATGTCTGCCCGTTCATTCCTATTTCCGGAATCTCTGAAGAAAAATGCGTGGAATTAGCGAGACAGCTCGGTGAAAAAGTCGGAAAAGAACTCCGAATTCCTGTTTATCTTTATGAAGCCGCGGCGAGGGCACCACACAGACGGAATCTTTCAGACATTCGCGCTGGAGAATACGAAAACCTCGCAGCGAAGATGAATGATCCTCACTGGCAACCCGATTTTGGGCCGAATGAATTCCAACCGAGAGCCGGCGCTACAGTCATTGGTGTCCGGCCTTTTTTGATCGCCTACAACGTGAATCTCAATACGCGAGACGTGAAAATCGCCAATGAAATTGCCGCGAACATTCGGGAAAGTGGCCGGCTGAGAAAGGACAAAGGCCAGCCGATCCGTGAGCTGGGGAGGCTGAAGGCCTGCAAGGCTACGGGTTGGTATATCGATACATACAAACGGGCGCAGATTTCCATCAACCTCACTGACTTTCACATCACACCACCGCATGTAGCCTACGAAACCTGTCGAGAAGAGGCTGAAAAGCTTGGCGCATTGGTGACCGGGAGTGAACTCGTGGGTCTTATTCCACTCGAAGCGATGTTGGAAGCCGGAAAATATTTTCTAAAGAAGCAGAATGGTTCGTGGGGAGTGCCGGAGTCGTGGCTGGTGGAAACGGCCATTCAGTCGCTGGGATTGCGTGAGCTGGGTCCGTTTGTTCCGAAAGAAAAAATTATTGAGTATCGATTGGAGGGCCGTATGGGACGCTTAGCAAAATTGCCACTTCATGAGTTTGTTGACGAATGCATTACCGAGAGCCCCACTCCGGGAGGTGGGAGCGTAGCCGCTTTGGCCGGATCACTTGCGGCGGCGCTTGCCGGAATGGTGGCCAACCTTACGCAGGGAAAAAAGAAATTCGCATCTGTGCATGACGAAATGGTGAAAACGGCTGTTCGTGCGCAGGAAATAAAAACCGAATTAATCAATGCGATCGACCGCGATACTGCAGCGTTTAATTTGGTCATGGACGCGTTCAAACTTCCAAAAGGAACACCCGAGCAAGAAAAGGCGCGAGCCGCTGCCATTGAAGACGCAACTCAGGGCGCCGCTGAAGTTCCTCTCTCTGTATTGGAACACACTCTTCCAATTTTCGATTTAGTACGTGTTGTAGCTCAAAAGGGGAATCCAGCCTCCCAAAGCGATGCGGGGGTGGCTTCGTCCATGGCCCGAGCCGCGGCGGAAGGTGCCTATTTGAACGTCCGAATTAACACCGCGTCGCTCACAAACCGCGATGTTGCCGACAGCCTCAACCGCAAAGCCGAAGCCGCTCTCGCCACAGCGAAAAAGAAATCGGATGAGATTTGGGCCATTTGCACGTCTCCCAAACCCTTCGTCGATAGCTGATGAGACGAGTTCCATTTGGTAATGGCAAGGGTTGATCGCGACTGGCGGGGTCCCTCATATCGGTGTTATTCTAGGGAAGTGAAAGAAATGAAGATTGTCGGCCGGAGTGGCGAAGTAGAAAATTCTCCAAAAGCGGCCAATCAGTGGCTTTCCACGCTTGCACAGCTACGGGGAGAAATGGGAATTTGCCCGAAAGGGATTTATCGATTTCGTACGTTTGAAGAGGCAGACCAATGGATGAACGAGATGCTTCAAAAGATCGCTCTCGAATCCCGACGGTAGACGATCTTATTCGTCTCTGTCAGGGCCTGCAGGAGCGAAAAGCTCGATTTATGATTATCGGAGGATTTGCTGTCATTCACCACGGACTGATTCGCGGTACCACTGACATTGATTTTTTAATCGATAAGGATCCAAAGAACATTAGTAAGGTAACGGAGGCGCTCCCTATTTTGGAAGATCAGGCTTCAAAAGAGATTCGTACAGATGATTTTACCCGCTATTCGGTCGTAAGGGTTGCCGGGGAAATTGTCGTTGATCTCATGTCAGAGGCGTGCGGAAAAAGCTTTTCAGATTTAGAGCCATATATTGAAGAAGTGAAGATGGAAGGAATCAGCCTCCCCTATCTTTCGGTTGAAGGCCTTTTGAAGACAAAACAAGGGATCCGGCCGAAAGATGTTCAGGATCGACAATACCTTGAGCAGCTACTAGCCAAAAAGAAGAAACCCTAAACCGCGATGTCGCCGAGGCGCTTACCGCAAAGCCGACATTGACACAAAGCGGCAAGCCCTCTATAAGCCTAGGCCTGTACCTTAAAAATAGGGGTGTTTATGCGTCGCTACTTTTTCGGAATCCTTCTGCTCGCGGCATTTTCTCAGCCGAGTTTCGGCCTAAATCGGAAGGAGACACTTTCCGCATTGAAAGAGGGAGATTACGCTACATTGGGCGTAGTAATGGATGCAATTGACTTTGCGCAACAGGGAGATGAGGAGGCAAGGCGGCTGCTCTTTCAATATTACGGTCGCGTGAAGAATCAAGCGTACAGCTTCGAGGAATTCGCAAAATTTTCGTCTGAGTCTTCGAGGGGAAGAACGCAGCTATTAGAGCTGATTGAGCGTGAGGACATGAATTGGGATGAAGGCCGTTGTGAAGCGGGTGGGGCTTTGTTTGAGGCGTGGGGGTCCGCGCAAGCTCATGATCTGGTCAAGTACATAACGGATCTCGTGGCTCGAAAGCCGCCGGAGGGAGCCAGGTTCCCTCTCTGCCTTATGGTGAATTACGACAAATATGATCTTTGGGAGGCGGCGCATTCTTTAGTTGCGAGCAAGAATCCTCAAGATCGCCTGGTGGGAATTGAATTTCTTCTGGAATCCCGCTTCATTCCCGGGAATTTATTGCGAGAAGCAAGCCTAGAAGAAGATCCCGAGATTCTCAATGCGCTGGCTCGTTCCGGTGATCGGCGAATTCGAGACCGCCTGATCGCTCGACTGCATTCCGAGACCGATGAATATAAGAAAAGGAATATCATCCAGGCTTTAGAGCTAATTCCTGATCTCGATACATTTCAAGCGTTGAAACTTGAACACAGGCGGGACCGAAGACCAAATGTCCAAATGGATATTGAAAATGTTGTAAATTCTTGGGAATCCGGAAGGTACGGCGAAAAAATTCGTTTGCAATTAAACGCGGCCATTTTCCGATAGTTGACCGGCGGAAGGGGCTTATTTGAATGTCAGAATCAACACGACGTCGCTAAAGAACAGAGAGGTAGCCGATTTACTTTCCCGAAAGGTTGAGGCGGCTCTAGCCACGGCGAGGAAGAAGTCGGATGAAATTTGGGCCATATGTACGAAGAGTAGATAGTCGGAGACGCCTTAAAAGGCACTTTCTAGTAAACCCCGTTGCAAAGCGAACTCTCGTGTGATACGCGTTGCGTCAAAATGCACTGGCGTGTCAAATTTGTTCTGGTGGCTATGTTCCTTTGCACGGTCGATTTGGCATCGGCAAAAGAGGCGCAGTACCCAGAATTTAGCTTGGGGCAGCAGCGACCCGTCGTTCATGTCTTGGTCGAGCCTCCTAGCTTTTGGAGAGGTATTTATAGAGCTGCAAGCGATACTGCTGTCGAGTTTTCTGATTTTCTTGGCGATCTGGGTGAAGGAATGTCTTACGGTTACCGGAAAGATTTGCCAGAGAATCCAGAGTTTCGAAGCCAAACCTATCATGGCCTACTTCATCAACCAGTCCGTACAACAATAAATTTTATTATCACTCCGGTTACCGAATTCGAAAAGACGGTACTGGCTAAGGATGAAGAAGAGTTTAGTTATCACCTTACCTGTGCCCTTTTATCCTCCGTCCCTTACGTAGATTTGATGGATAAATTCTTTCGATTTGGACCTTTCGGCAAGCCATATTTTGCTCCATCTTCTGTAGTTTCCACCGAAGGGATGATTAAGGAGTCCGTCGGAAGCACGACTAGAATGAGTCAATGGTCAGTCGTTACGGGCAAGGTCTCGGAAATTATGGACAGTTGTACTAGAACGCGGCTTCCCAAAATTGTGGACGAAATTGTCAATGCGCAGTTGCCGATTCGTAAAATTGTGCCGGGCACCTTCGAGATCTGGATCTCCGATACGCGCACGCTCTGCCAACAAGCTCAATGGGCGACTAAAAGCATTAAATACCCATACAGTTATAAGTTTGCCCATCGAGGGGGGCGAGGTGCTCCTATCATAGGTGTGCAAAGATTTCGAGTGACGGGCACAATCGACAACTACATCGTTGAAGCTGTTTATCCCGGACCTGACGGCATCGAAGTCCTCGTTCCTCTTCCCGACTGAAAAACCATTTGGACGGCTTGACATAAAGGGGAGAGTAGAGCGCGAGTATGATTCGTTGCCTCCTCCGCTCAAATAGTACATCTCAACGGTTACGAGAAACCGCCGCTCAATAGATCCAGTATCTCACCCGCAGTAATCGTTAATTCCTCTCCTGCTGAATCGCGATAGACGCAAGACCCGGAAAGCGACGCCGAAGATGATAGGGTACTGATTTGTACGTCACAATCGGCAGCAAAACCCAAGTCGCCGCTGAAAGACATATGTTGGTTCAAGGACTCGGCGGTAGTAGAGCCGCCTTTTTTGACGTCCTGGTTCGAACTTTCGCCATTCGCTTCAAGTTGGAGGCCCTGAACTGAAGCATCTATGATGGGATATTGAGCTACGCATTTCGAGTAGGTGCAGTTGCTCGAATCGGCGGAAGAAGAATCCGTCTCCTCCTTGTGAATGGTCCCTCCTCCAGCGCAAGTTGTATCTCCGCTGGTATTCGTGTGCGTAGTACCACAGGTGCTCTTTGATACTGCCAGATAGAGGTCTTTCGCAGTGAGTGCGGGGCTGATGGATGAAAATGGAGGTCCTGAACCAGGAGTTGTGGATGAACTCCCGCATCCTATGAAACAAATAGCCGACATGGCTTGAACCACAAGCATCTTCTGGATTTTCTTCATCGAGTGATCCTTCCTTGTAGACCCTTTTCGGGCCATCAGAATGACAGAGCTGAACACGAATAGGAAGCCTGGAACAAAACCGACAGTTGCGTGTACATCAAGAAAAAACCCTGTTGCGTTTTATTCGTTGACATGTATACAATATGACGTATGAATGCTTTCCATGCGAATCGTGATCTGGGAAGGGAATTCCTTGGATGTGCTTCGGAAGTTTCCCGACCGGATCAAGGAATCCCTTGGGTACAATCTCGAACGTCTGCAGAGAGGGCTTTTGCCGTTCGATTCCAAACCAATTCACTCGATTGGTTCCGCTGTTTTCGAGTTGAGGGATCGGGATGAACGGGGAGGCTATCGATTGATTTATTATACCCAGGTCCACGATCGCATTTACGTACTTCATGTGTTCGAGAAACGGAGCTGGAAGACACCCAAGGAAGCATTACATACGGCACGAATCCGACTCAAAAGAGTGCTGGAGCGATTCCGACAGGAACGGAGGTAAAAGAATGCCCAAACAAAGAAAACGATCTCATGTAAACCGAAGTGTGAGAGGGCATGTTTCCACAGGAAGTGTTCTCGACGATCTGGAATTCTCTTCAGAGCACCGGGCTGCCCTTGAGGTGAAAATTTCTCTCTACGAAGCGATGGTTGATAGAGTGAAGCGAGAAAAGTTTACCCGCCGCGAGCTGGAGCGCATTCTGGATATCCCCCAGCCTAGAGTGAGCGAGTTTATGACGGGGAAAATCGGAAAGATGAGAATCGAAACGTTGATTACCTACGCGGCCAAATTGGGACTGAAGGCGGAGTTTTCTCTGCGCCGGGCGGCGTGACCAGGGAAGAAGAACCAGCCGACGCTCCGCAAAATGACCGCCGACGCTGCTCACCATGCCTTCCCCCGAAAAACTCCTCGTCTCTGTGAGGGATTTTTGGGCTTGCTCAGTCTTGTTGCGGAATCGCTGTCTTTCCGACAGCGCGCTTGACATAGATAGGCAATCCCATTACAACACCGCGTCTTTAATTACAGATAGATATGCCACCTAAAACGTTTCAAGAGCGCAAGGAAGATGTGGTCCGAAATTGGCGGATTGTGGATGCCAGGGGTCAGGTATTGGGTCGTTTGGCCTCCCAGGTTGCAGCGGTTCTTCGTGGGAAAGACAAACCTACATTTACTCCTCATGTCGATGGCGGTGATTTCGTGGTCGTTGTCAATGCCGAAAAGATTGAACTGACAGGCAATAAGCTCAATAAAAAGCTCTACCACAACCACACCAACTATCGTGGCGGAATTAAGACCCGCACAGCCAAAGAAATGCGCCAAAGCTATCCCGAAGAAATGATCACAGAAGCCGTTTGGGGAATGCTTCCCAAGGGTCCACTCGGGCGTGAAATGATTGGAAAATTAAAAGTTTATCGTGGGGCCAGCCATCCGCATGATGCGCAAAAGCCGACCACGCTAACGATTCAGGAGTAAAGAAAAGCGATGCCTAAAGCGTTTTATAAATTTTCAAGTGTGGGAAAGCGGAAGACCGCAGTCGCCCGTGTGTACATGAACCAAGGTTCGGGCAAATTTGTTGTGAATCAACGTGCGTTGGAGGAATATTTCCCGACACGAACGCTTCAGACGGTTGTAGCGCAACCATTCGAGGTCACTGGCACGACGGGGAAGTATGATGTGCATGTTCGTGTGGTGGGAGGTGGCACGGCGGGGCAGGCCGATGCCATTTGTCATGGAATTGCTCGGGCGCTATTGAAGGTGAATACGGAGAATCGGCCGAAGTTAAAGGTGGCGGGTTTGTTGACGAGAGATTCGAGAAAGAAGGAGCGAAAGAAGTATGGGCAACCTGGAGCGCGGAAGCGTTTCCAATACTCGAAGCGATAAAAGAATTCTGTCAGAACGTTTTGACGGGAAAAAGGGGCAGCTGCCCCTTTTTTCTTTTGTGGATAACTTAACGGGGGGAATCAAAAGCACATGAAGCAGCCGAAGTACATATTCATTACGGGTGGAGTTGTATCGTCATTGGGGAAGGGAATCGCCGCGGCTTCAATTGGAGCACTTCTGGAGGCAAGAGGCCTTAGGATCACAATGCAGAAACTCGATCCCTATATCAATGTCGACCCCGGTACGATGTCTCCCTTTCAGCATGGCGAAGTGTTTGTGACGGTGGATGGCGCCGAAACCGATCTCGATTTAGGGCATTACGAGCGCTACACAAACACGAAAATCACGCGCCAAAGCAATTTCACAACCGGCCAAGTCTACGATTCAGTGATCCAAAAAGAGCGTCGTGGAGACTACTTAGGAGCAACTGTTCAAGTGATTCCTCATATTACGGATGAGATCAAATCCAATATACGAAAGAACGCCGAAGGCCATGATGTGGCGATCATCGAAGTTGGGGGAACCGTAGGCGACATTGAAAGTCTGCCCTTTTTGGAAGCCATTCGTCAGTTCCGTTCGGATGAGGGAAGACAAAGCACACTCTATGTTCATCTGACTCTTGTTCCTTTCATATCAACTGCGGGTGAGCTCAAGACCAAGCCGACACAGCATTCGGTCAAAGCCCTTCAGCAGATCGGTATCCAGCCCGATATTCTTCTTTGCCGAACCGACCGACTTCTTTCTCCTGAAATCAAGAAGAAGATTGGTCTCTTTTGCAACTTGACAGCAAGCGCTGTGATCACGGCCAAAGATGTCGAGACGACGTATGAAGTTCCCCTTGTTTTCCATGATGAAGGTCTGGATGAGCAAATTGTGGAAGCGCTCAATATGTGGACGCGCGCGCCCGATCTTTCGACGTGGGAAAACATTGTCGAGAAGATAAAAAAACCAAAATTGGAAGTGACAATCGGAATCGCGGGGAAATATGTTCACCTGGTCGATTCTTATAAGAGTCTCAATGCGGCCCTGATCGACGGGGGTATTGCGAATGATTGTCGCGTTCATTTAAAGCACATCGAATCGGAAGAAATTGAAAAGGGGGATGTCGCGGAATTTTTGAAAGATTGCGACGGCCTTTTAGTTCCCGGGGGATTTGGATCGCGTGGAATTGAAGGGAAGGTGAGGGCGATTCAGTATGCACGTGAAAAGTACCTTCCGTTCTTCGGGATTTGTCTGGGTATGCAGTGCGCGGTGATTGAATACGCTCGAAACGTTTGTGGAATGAAGGCGGCGAATTCGATCGAATTTACAGAAGAGACTCAATATCCTGTCGTCGATTTAATGGAGCATCAACGGGGGATCGCGAAGAAGGGGGCGACGATGCGTCTGGGAAGTTATCCCTGTAAGCTAACCTCAGGATCAATTTCTCAGAGAATTTACGGCAAACCGGAAATCTCCGAGCGTCACCGCCATCGATACGAAGTGAACAACGACTTTCGAGCGAAAATTGAAGAAGCAGGCCTTCGCGCGACGGGTGTTTCACCCGATGGGAAGTTGGTCGAAATGATGGAACTCGCAAACCATCCCTGGTTTGTCGGCTGCCAATTCCACCCCGAATTTCAGTCCAAACCCACCATACCCCATCCTCTTTTCGCCTCCTTCATCAAAGCCTCGCTAGAACATAAGTCGAATTAACACTTGCGCAATGCGTTAGATGCTGATATGCCGTACGCATGAAGTTTTGTGAACTGCTTTTTCTTGCGATAATTCTCACTTCATTTCCATCGTTCTCCTTTGATTTTGACCGTTCACCGCAGAGTTTTCAGTCCGATTTTTCGTACCTTTCGCGTGATGAAATTCTAAATTCTTTTTTCCATCCTCCAGCTGACTCGCAGTCGAGAGAGGCTCTATTGAGCCAGGCAGTACACTTAGTTTTAGTTTACCCAGGTGATGCGGCTGTTATTCAAAGGTTGGGGGAATTTTACCGCAGCCACGATGAGCACGCTTATTTCGAGTCTTTTATTAGTGCAGCTCTTCACACACGAGTAGGTCGGCAAGAGTTACTTTTAATAGCCATTGAAGCCGATCTGTCCCCCGTTGAACGCTGCAACGCTGGCCGAGTTTTGTTGAAACTGCCTGAAGGCCAAGAAATGATTGATACATTGACTCAAGGTCTCGCTCGTTCGGCGGATGAGAATTCCTATGAACTCGCAGTTTGCCTTATTCGCGAGGGAACTTTTTTCGATATGACGGCCTTGGCTCAGCAAGTTCTTCGGAGCTCGGATGCAGGTGATCGAGGTGCCGCTATCGATTATCTGGGAAGATATGAAAAAGTTGTTTCCGGAACTCTTTTGCGTCAGGCGAGTCAGGAAACGAACCCGGACAATCTTTCAGCGATCATTTATGCATCCGGTAAGGACCCTAGAGTGAGAAGGCGAATCGTCGGCCGCCTCCAAAATGAAAAAAATCCGGAACTGCGATCGAATATAGTTTCAGCTCTTACCGCATTTGACGATCCATCGATCTATCGGATTCTCGCGGAGCGATTTAACCTCGAATCGAACCCTTTGGTACGTGCGAAAATTTTCAGTGTTATGGTTTCTGGATTGTCTAGTAACGACGAAAAAGTGATAACCATTGCCTCTGGTTGGCTAAAGGCGCTTGGAGTTCGAGACACTAGTTGCAACTAGACAAAGTCGCTGAAATCGTTGAGTTCTTAGGTCTACTATGGTAGATCCGCAAGATGGCAATTCCTGTAAAGCAGATGATGAAGGTGGGGGGGTATGTCTTTAAGCAGAAGCTTAAGGGCAACAAACGCTTTCCCCTGGTGCTCATGCTCGAGCCCCTTTATCGCTGCAATTTGGAATGTGTCGGCTGCGGG
This sequence comes from uncultured bacterium, assembly GCA_964397255.1. GTDB lineage: Bacteria > Bdellovibrionota_G > JALEGL01 > JALEGL01 > DATDPG01 > CAYNHQ01. Next base: position 1,534 of record CAYNHQ010000011.1, on the reverse strand, counting down.
AAAATTCAACATCCCGAGGAAATCCTCAAAAAGACACTAACTCCCGAGCAATGCTTTAATGCCGCTGAAGAATGCGGCGCTCCAGTCGTTTCGATCGCAGGAGGAGAACCACTTATTCATCCCCAAATTGATGAAATCACCAATGGCCTCGTCTTTCGGAAAAAATTCGTCTACCTCTGCACGAACGCCATTTTGCTTGAAAAGAATTTGCATAAATTCACACCTTCTTCTTATCTGACGTTCAGCATTCACGTGGATGGCCTTGAAAAGCGTCACGATCAATTGGTGGCAAGGGAAGGGGTTTTTCAAAAGGCCGTAGCTGCGATCAAAGTCGCTAAGGAAAAAGGTTTCCGAATTACAACCAATACGACTGTGTTTGAAGGTGAAAATCCAGAAGAACTCGCAGACCTATTTGATTTTCTCACCGACCTTGGTGTGGACGGAATGATGGTTTCTCCCGGATATCCCTATGAAAAAGCACCCGATCAAGAGCATTTCCTTCGACGTGAGCGAACCAATAAACTCTTCCACGAGATCTTTGAATTGGGTCGCGCACGCGGGAGGAAGTGGCCGTTTAATCATTCCCCATTCTTCCTGGATTTTCTTGAAGGGAAGATTGATTATGAGTGCACCCCCTGGGGAAATCCCAATTACTCGATCTTCGGGTGGCAAAAACCCTGTTACCTACTTTCTGACGGCCATGTCCCGACATTTGCTGAACTCATGTCGGATACGACATGGGAAAATTATGGCCGGAAGAGCGGAAACCCTAAATGCGCAGACTGTATGGTTCATTGCGGGTATGAACCCACAGCCGTAACCGATTCGACACGTAACTTTCCAAACACGCTTCGATCGCTAAAAGCGGCACTTTCGTAAACGCTCTTGCAAATTTCTGACTTGACATCGGCCCAAGGCTTGCATTCGGCCGATTTTTCATCTCAACTAAATTAGAAGTATGCCAATACAAACTATTAATATTAATGTATTAATTTATTAATACTAATACCTAAGGTTTACACCCCCTGCCTCCGAATGTTATCGTAAGTAATCGTAGGAGGACCCCCCTAACGTGGCACTCGAGTTAAAGCAGAGCCTTAAACTTAGCCAACAATTAGTCATGACGCCTCAATTGCAGCAGGCCATTAAGCTGCTCCAATTGAACCGAATGGAACTCGCAGAACATGTCATGACAGAAATGCTCGAAAATCCAATATTGGAAGAAGGCGCGGAAAGCACTGACGAAGAAGAAGAACTCGAAGCTAAAGAAAAGAAGGCGGAGGAAATTGCCCCCCCCTCAAAGGATGAAGGTCCGAAAGAAGTGGATCCGGTGAAAGGGGAAGGGACCGACGACATCAACTGGGAAAACTACCTCAACAGTCAATCGTATGAACCGACAACCGGCGGTGGATTTAAAGATGTGGATCCTGATCTGCCATCGTTTGAGTCGACGCTCACGCGGCTCGAGACCTTGGGAGAACATCTCCTTTGGCAGCTTCAAATTTCACACTGGTCGCAAATCGATAAGTCGATC
>CAYNHQ010000010.1:0-117152 GCA_964397255.1 uncultured bacterium | reverse complement strand
ATTAAAATCCGCCACCGCCAGCGCCTCTGAAGCTATACCGGGGGTACTATAGAAATAATCGACATCTCCGTTGGAACCGCTCGACGCACTATTTGTAAAATTGAGATTAACGGTGATGCCCGATCCGCTAACGGAAACGGCATCCATCAAATAATCGTTATTGAGGTCGGGGAGCATTGTAAACGTCATGCCCGCGTAAGGTTGCGGAGAACCGCGGCTGCCACCTCTTCCTCCAAAGCCATCATTGTTGTAGAAAACTTTTGGCGTGTAATTGGGCCAACCGGTATCTCCTTCGGTTCTCTCCCATCGACGAATTCCGCCGTTTCCTTGAGCAACAATGGAAAAACAAGTCGCGTCCGAAGGCGCGAATATCGGCGATACAGTTATGGTTTCGAGTAGATTGTCTCCCATAAATTGATCGAATACACCGAGTGATCTCATTCGATAGCTCGAAAGGAAGGTTTCTCTCACACCGTTCGTAGGAATTGTGTTTGGTCGTACGCGCAAATCGCGGAATAGAGCATCAAAATTGCCCTGATAGTTTTTGCAAAGCACTAAACCATCTAACGCAAAGCCTGAACTTATAAGCTGGCTAAACTGAGATGAATTAAATTGAACCCCGGCAGAAGCGGTTGAAATAATCATCCAACTCGCGGCGGCGACAATATTCTTATTCATTTGAAAATCCTTCCTTAGAAAATAACTTTAGAAACACCTTGGGGCGGTAAGGGGTGCATGGGAAATGCCAAAGCTGCGGGTTAGTGAAATCAAGAGCTTAGCGGAATATAAAAGACTCATGTAACTTATTCTTCCGCGGGTTTGGAAACTCGTGTTCCATAGGCCAGATATTTAACAGGATTTGGCTTGGATGGGGCAGGAGTGGGCGCGGGTTTCGGCCTGTTTAATCATTGGGAGAAATTCTTCCGCGGAGACAAATGTGGAGACGGTCAAGTCATGAATTCGCCGGCCGTTGGGGCTTAGAAAAATGACAGTGGGCAGGGAAGGGACGCCGTACTTCTGGATGATCGATGTGATGTCTGGGGTCATTTCTGTGGCATCGATTCGAACGGCGACAAACTGATTTCGGATCAGGTTATTGATTTCAGGATTGCTGAACGTAAGAGCCTCCAGCTCGTGGCAGGCTTCACACCAGTCCGCATAGAAATCGACCATCACAGGCTTTCCAGAGGCTTGGGCAGCTCGGACTCCCGCCTCTTCCGAAGGTAGCCAGGAAATCTGAACGGGATTGGACGAAGAATTCTTCGGAACATGAACAAAGAGAGGTCGGCTAAGCCAGATAGCGGCGACGACCAACACGATACCGCTGAGTTTTTTCGTCCAATTGAGCCAGGTTCCGGACTTGGGCATGTGATTGAGAAGCTGAGAAAACGACCCAATCAAGAAAAACGGAAAACCAATTCCCAGGCTGTACGTAAAAAGCAGGAGAAATCCGCCGACAGCAGTCGAGCGCTGCGCCACAAAGGCTAAAATGGCGACTGTAAGGGGCCCCGAACAGGGCGCGGCCAAAAGCCCCGAAACCATCCCTAAAATGAAAGTCCCTCCAAATCCATTTCCCCCTCTTTTGGCAAGCCATTGATTAAATCGATAGGGAAGTGTGATTTCAAACAGACCGAGCAGACTTAATCCCATTCCTAGAAAAAGAATGCCAATCAGCAGAATTACAATCGGTTTTTGCGTGAGTGAGCCGAGCAGCTGTCCGGTCGAAGCGGCAAAAAAGCCCAAAATCGAGTACACGACGGAAAGACCCAGAACAAATGTGAGGGACAGGACAATGGACTCCCCTCGAGTTCGAGCGCTGCGAGCCCCCATGACTCCGACCGTAATGGGAATCATCGGGTAAACACAGGGGGTAAGGGCGGTCAGAAGGCCGCCCACAAAGGCCGCTGCGAATGCCGCTATAGAAAGGCCATTTTCAGTAAAGTGTGAAGCCAAAGTCTCCATATGGAGTGCCTAACATATAATGATACATCAAAACTTGCACGATTCAGAGTCGGCGTGTAGTGAACTTGCCTTTTCAAGCCGTTGGATCTATTATGAATTTTGGAGGATTCATGTCCTACACGAAAGCCAGCATCATCGACGCCATTTGCGAAAAGATTGGTCTCCCCAAAAAGGACTCTACCGACGTTGTAGAGCTGCTCTTCGACATGATGAAGCGAACCCTAGAACGGGGAGAAAATCTAAAAGTCTCAGGATTTGGATCGTTTACGGTTCGGAACAAGAAGTCGAGGCTTGGTCGTAACCCTCAAACCGGCCAGGCGATGGAAATTACCGCTCGGCGGGTCGTGACATTCAAACCGAGTCAAGTGTTGCGCGATGCCTTAAACGGCGAATCCGCTTCGTAAATCGAAAAAAGTCTATTCTTGATCGATAAAGCGCTGAATCATCTCCAGCGTGGCGGTGGGCAGTTCTATGAATCGCAGACCCATTCCCGGAGGAGGGGCTTTCGGGCCTGTAAAATTTCGGTGCCAAATCACTTCGGCATTGCAATCAATTTTTTCTTTTTGCGACGGGAGTGTGAAGGAAATGTGGATCTTTGTTCCCGTGACTTTCGGATTGGACGTCTGAATGCAAAGGCCCGTATTACTGATGTTCACCGCATAGCCAAAAAAAACTTCGCCATTATGCTCGGATTCCACCCGAAGCACGCGAAGAGGAACACGTAGATCACGGCGGCGCTCATTTTCTTCATTGATCGTGGGAGTAGGAATATCGGGCGTCGAGCTCACTTAAAACAATGTAACGCAAAGTGCGAGGGACCGCTAGAAAGATATAGAATTTCATACAGTTTGAGGTATAACCCCCGCGCCTTCGGATCACGAACAAGATGCTTTTTGATTTCGCCAACGTAGCGGTTTTTCTCCTCTTCGGAATCGGATTTGTTTTGGCCAATCTGATTTTGGCCAAAATTCTCGCTCCGAAAGCTCCCACGTTTGAGAAAAGCATTCCCTATGAGTGCGGCGAGACGCCCGAAGGCACGCCCTGGATTCGATTCAATTCGAGGTATTACTTCTTTGCTCTCATTTTTCTCATTTTCGATGTGGAAGTCGCCTTCATGTACCCGGTGGCGACCGTTTTTCGAAGTTGGGTGAAGGCCGGCCTGGGGCAAGTCGCCTTCATCGAGATTTTTGCATTCGTAGGCACGTTGGTTGTTGGCTTGGCTTATGTTTGGAAGAAGGGATACCTCGAATGGATCCGAAATCTTTCCACGACGTCTGAGCGGGGAAGGCGTGCCCCGATCACGACGAGAGAGATTCGAAAGGTTGCTTAAAGCCCCATGACTCCCGAGCAAATTGGAGGAATGCTTCAGCAGAAATTCGGCAGTGCTATTTTGGAAGCGGTGTATGAAACGCTCGATCCATGGGTGACGGTTTCTCCCGAGAAAATTGTCGACGTAGCGACATTTCTGAAAAATGAAGCGGAAACTTCATTCGACTTTCTTCGTTCCATCGCGGGTGTGGATTATCCCCCTGATACGATCGAAGTAGTTTATTTCCTCTTTTCGTACACGCATCAACATTCCTTCAAATTGAAGGTGAAATTACCCAGGACAAATCCGACGGTGGCCTCATTGGAAGCCGTATGGCCGGCAGCCGGCTGGCATGAGCGCGAGGCATTTGATCTATTGGGTGTAACGTTCACGGGAAATTCCGATTTGCGCCGAATTTTACTTCCGGACGATTGGGTCGGATATCCACTTCGAAAGGATTATCAGGAGCAGGATTCCTACCACGGTGTTTCGACCACACGGGAATACCAAACGGGTATGCCCGAACTTCCCACTCATCCCTCGATGAAAGGGCCAAACTCCGGAGCCACACACTAATGCCGGCGCAGTTTGAACTTCATGAGGATGAGATGGAGGTCAATATGGGCCCCCAGCATCCCTCCACCCACGGCGTGCTTCGATTCCGAACCTTTACCGACGGCGAAGTTATCCGGAAAGCCGTACCAGAGATCGGTTATCTTCATCGGTCGATCGAGAAAATCGGAGAGATGGTCGATTACAACGGATTCATGCCCTATACGGACCGAGTTGATTACGTCGCCGCAATGACCGCCAATCATGGGTATGCCCGAGCGGTGGAGCGCCTCCTCGTTGCGGAGATCCCGAAGCGGGCCCATTACCTTCGTGTGATTGCCGACGAACTTTGCCGAATCGCCAGTCATTTGATCGCGGTGGGGACTTACCCGATGGATGTCGGAGCCGTGACGCCATTTGTTTTGGCTCTACGGGAGCGTGAAAAGATAAATGATCTAATTGAAGCGCTTTGCGGTGCACGACTGACGTACAACTACGTGCGCATCGGTGGCGTGGCCTTCGACATGCCTACCAGTTATGGGGAGCGAGTGACGGCATTTCTCAATCAGTTCGAGCCGCTCATGGATGAATTTGATGAACTGATTACGCACAACAAAATTTTCATCGATCGGCTGGCGAACCTGGTTCCCATTTCAGCCAAAGAGGCGATCGCCTATGGACTGGTGGGGCCGAACCTTCGGGCGTCTGGCGTGAAGTGGGATCTTCGAAAGGATATTCCCTATGCCGTTTATCCCGAACTCGATTTCGAAATTCCCGTGGGGAAGGGGACCTATGGCGTGGTGGGGGATACGTACGATCGCTTCATCGTCAGGCTCTGGGAAATCCGGCAATCGGTTCGAATTCTTCGGCAATGTTTCAAGCAAATTCCCGAAGGTCCCATCATGGGAAAAGTTCCTAAGATTTTAAAACCCGCGAAGAACGAATCGTATGCGGCGGTGGAAGCCGCGCGCGGTGAACTCGGTTATTACGTGGTGTCGGACGGAAGCAAGAAGGCCTATCGAGTGAAAATTCGAACCGGAAGCTTCGCCGCCATGTCAATCATCGAAAAACTTTCTGAAGGACTGATGATTGCAGATTTGGTGGCTTTGGTGGCTAGTCTTGATGTGGTTGCGCCGGAGATTGATCGATGAATCCGATTCAATTGGTGGCCGAGCGATTGATTTCCAAGAGTGGGGAACTGGCAACCTCCCTCCAGGCCACGAGTCCGAAGTTGGCCGCACTGGTGGGTCAAGTACATGATGCGCTGGCGGCGGCACCGATCGAACTGATTTATCTGGTTCTGATGTTTGTTGCGGCGACGGTGCTTATCGGCCTTTTTGTAGCTCCAATTGCCGGCTTCTCGACATACGTCGAACGCCGTATCGCGGGGCGAATGCAGGCCCGAATCGGCTGCAATCGTGTGGGACCCGAAGGACTTCTTCAGTTTTTGGCCGATGGTCTAAAGCTTCTCATGAAAGAAGATACGATTCCCGCCGGAGCCGATCAGGTTCTTTTTCGCCTGGCTCCCTATTTGGTGATTCTCGGGGCCTTTTTAAGTTTCGTGACGATTCCATTCGGAAAATTTCTCTATGTCGCCGATTTAAATGTAGGCCTTTTTTATCTCCTTTCGGTTTCGTCTCTGGTGGTTGTGGGGATCCTGCTCGCGGGCTGGTCTTCCAACAATAAGTGGTCGCTTTTGGGCGCCATGCGCTCGGCGGCACAAATCGTGAGTTATGAAATTCCGGTGGCGATCGCCCTTCTCATTCCTGTTCTTTTGGCGGGGAGCATGAGCTTGCAGGACATCAATGCCGCTCAGGCCGGAGGCATGAGGCACTGGTTTGTGTTCACGGCCTATGGGGCCCCCTTCATCGCGTTTTTTATCTATTTCATCGCCGCCCTGGCCGAAGTGAACCGGACGCCGTTTGATTTGCCCGAAGCGGAATCGGAACTCGTGGCGGGGTATTTCACGGAATACAGCGGAATGCGCTGGGGGCTTTTTTTCGTGGGCGAATATGCCAACATGTTTCTCATCAGCACGATTGCCGTGACCTGCTTTCTTGGCGGCTGGCAGCCTTCCCGAAGCAATATGTTGTTTGGATTTGGCGCCCTATTTTTTACACTCTTTTTTGCGACGAAGAGTCTGAGTTATCTCCTTCAGCTTGTTCCCAAACTCTTTCAAGGACGATCGATTTTTGATCTCCTTTCAACTGTTCGGCCTATCAAGTTCAACAAATTTCGATTTTGTGTGGTCGGTCTTTTGAGTCTCGTGGGCGTGGGGCTGATGCAGACGATTGCCGATTTCTGGCTGGTTTCCTTCTTGTTTTTTGTGGCGAAAGTTTATTTCTTCGTCTTCGTGATCGTTTGGATTCGCTGGACATTGCCGCGTGTTCGAATCGATCAATTGATGGCGCTATGTTGGAAAAAATTGGTGCCGATCGCGTTCGTCTGCGTCTTTGTAACGGCATCCTATTTGGTGATTTCGGGGGGATAGAATGGGTTCTGTCGGCCAATGGTTCGGGGACATTTATACAGGCGTTGTGAGCACATCGAAGGGAATGTTCGTCACGTTCAAGCATCTCTTTCGCGAACCGATCACAATTGAATATCCGGAAGTAAATGTCGAGTCGACACTTCCCGAGCGATATCGGGGAATTCTTCAAGTGGATATGGACATCTGTATTAGTTGCCGGCTTTGCGAAACCGCCTGTCCCATTGCCTGCATTGTGATTGAGGATGTCAAGGGAGCGAAAAGCTCGGTGATGTCGAAGATTACCGGCAAGCCGACGCCGAAACAGCGCTATCCGCTCCGCTTCGACATCGATATCGCCAAGTGTATGTATTGTGGTCTTTGTACGGAACCCTGTCCGACGGGTGCGATCCATCACACACGAAAGTTTGAGGGCACCGTCAGCAATGTTTCAGAATTGACGTACCACTATGTACGCCCCTTTGATCATGATCTGGCGATTTCACAGCAAAAGGTACTCGAATCGGAAGGGGCCGGCGCTGAAAAAGGGAAGGCCACCACATGAGTGATGCGCTCACAAATGTCGCCTTTCTGGCATTCGCGTTTATGACAGCACTTTCAGCTTTCTTGGTTGTGCGATTCGAGAACCTTCTTCACGCAGGTGTGGCGCTCTTTTTCTCTCTGTCGGGAGTGGCGGCGATTTATGTTTTATTGGGTGCCGATTTTGTGGGGGTGACACAGCTTATTGTCTATGCGGGAGGAATTCTTGTCCTACTCATTTTCGGTATTTTTCTCACGTCACGCATTTACGGCGCAAAAGTCGAAATGAAAAAGAAGAACCTTCCTCAACTAGCCGGATTAGGTGTGGCAGGTGCCCTGTTCGGAGTCATTGTGTGGGTGGTGAAGTCGACGGAGTGGCCGACGAAGGAGACGGTCTATTCAAATACGGCGGCTTCGCTGGGAAATCTCTTTCTGACGAAATATGTCCTGGCATTCGAGCTAATTTCTCTTCTTCTTCTGTTGGTCATGATTGGATCAGTTCTCCTGGTTCATAAGGAGATGGGGGAGGGCGGATAATGTTGTTTTCACTCTCTTCGGTCTTGCTCCTCTCCGGTTTTCTCTTCGCGATGGGTGTAGCCTGTATCCTCGTTCGTCGAAATGCAATCCAGATTCTTATGGGCGTGGAGTTGGTTCTCAACGCCGCGGCGATGAATTTTATCGCCTTCGGTCATTTCGTACCGGAGAAAATTCCCAATGCCTCTCAAGCTGTGGCGATTTTTGTCATTGTATTGGCGGCCGCGGAAGCGGTGGTGGCGTTGGCGCTCATCCTTTCTATTTACCGTCTCTTCCGAAGCGTGGAAGTGGAGACGATTTCAAATTTGAGGGGATGAAGATGCAGGTTTCGTACATTTGGCTGATTCCCTTTCTTCCCCTCGTTTCATCCCTCATTATCCGGCTCTTTGGCCGACGGGTTTTATCACGAGGCATGGTCCATGCTCTCGCGTGCGGGAGTGTTTTCGTTTCGTTCGCGATTGCGCTCTGTGCATTCTTTCAACTTAAAAGTCTGGGGGAAGGAAGAGAGCTCGTCGACACGCTGTATCCTTGGATCCGAGTGGGAACTTTCGAGGTTTGGACACGATTTCTTTTCGATCCGCTTTCTGCCGTCTTTACATTGGTGATCACCGGGGTGGGATCGCTCATCCACCTCTATTCCACCGGCTACATGTCTCACGAGAAGGAGTTCGAACGATATTTTTCCTATCTCAATCTCTTTATGGCGATGATGCTCATTCTCGTTTTGGGCGACTCCCTTCTCCTTATGTTTGTCGGATGGGAAGGTGTGGGGCTCTGCAGTTTTTTGTTGATCGGATTTTGGTTTGGCGAAAAAGCCAACGCCGATGCGGCGAAGAAGGCTTTTGTCGTCAACCGAATCGGCGATTTCGGATTTATTTTGGGAATTCTCATTCTCTTTTGGGTTCAGGGAATGAACCGAGGGGTTTGGAGCGTGGATTACGCTGCCCTTCGGGAAAACACGGATTTATTTTCATCGGTTCCGATATTCGGCGTGACGGCGGTGACACTAGCCACCCTCTTGCTGTTTGTGGGCGCCTGCGGAAAGTCGGCGCAAATTCCACTCTATGTTTGGTTGCCGGATGCGATGGCGGGTCCTACACCGGTTTCGGCTCTCATTCATGCCGCGACAATGGTAACAGCCGGCATCTATATGATCGCCCGACTGAGCTTTCTCTTCGATCTTGCTCCTTTGACTCTACATGTGGTTGCTATTGTCGGGGCTGTTACGGCGATCTTCGCCGCGACGATTGGTCTCGTTCAAAACGACATTAAGAAAGTTCTCGCCTATTCGACCGTCAGTCAGTTGGGTTACATGTTTCTGGCCTGTGGAGTCGGGGCCTACGCTGCGGGTGTGTTTCACGTCATGACTCATGCTTTCTTTAAAGCGCTACTCTTCCTCGGGGCGGGGAGTGTCATTCACGCTATGTCGGGAGAGCAGGATATGAGAAAGATGGGGGGGCTCAAGAATAAGATCCCGTGGACGTATCGAACTTTTTTTACTGCCACACTCGCGATAGCAGGGATTTTTCCCTTCGCGGGATTTTTTTCCAAAGATGAGATTCTTTGGCAGGCCTTTTCGAGCCCCCATGGGAGCCCCGTGTTGTGGATTGTCGGTATTTGTGCGGCGGCGATGACGTCATTTTATATGTTTCGCCTCGTTTACATGACTTTCCATGGCGAATGCCGGGCTTCCCATGAAGTGGAGCATCACATTCATGAGTCGCCGATGAATATGCTTGCGCCCCTAATGATTCTTGCAATCTTCTCGGTCGTGGGGGGGATGCTCTGGTGGCCCAGTTTCATGCCCGTGGCCCAAACCTTTCCTCGCTGGCTCGAGTCCGCCGTTGTGGTTCATGAACATGAGGCGAGCCACACGCTCGAAGCGGGACTGGCGGGGTTGTCTCTTATGGTTGCGCTTTCCGGGTGGTTTTTGGCCCGGCGTTTTTACGTGGTTCAACCCGACCGGTCCAAGCAGCTGGCCCTGGATTGGCCTCGAACTTACAAGCTTCTGTACAACAAGTATTACGTTGACGAGATCTATGGCTTTCTAATTGTGGGCGGTGTGAAGAAACTTTCGTGGCTCTTCTTCCTCTTTGACAAGTATGTCGTGGACGGGCTCGTGAATGGATTAGGCTGGGCGCTTCGAATGGTCGTTTTTATTTACGGTCTCTTCGATCGATTAGTCGTAGATGGTTTGGTGAATTTGGTCGGTGGGGTGACCGTGTCGCTGGGGCGGAAAGCACGCAGTTTTCAAAACGGACAAATTCAGGCGTATTTGGGGGCCATGGCAGGGGTCTTGGTCACCGCGAGTGTCATTTGGGTCTTTTATCGCTTTTGATGGGAGCAGAGTCTATGTCGCACGTACTTTCTTGGATGACCTTTTTACCGATGATCGGGATGGCGATCATCCTCTTTTTGCCCTCGGCGAACAAGAATGCCATTCGATGGACGGCAGCGATTTTCACGGCTCTTCCACTTCTCCTCGCCATCGGCCTCTTCTTTACGTTTGATCGAACGGCCTCCGGGATGCAATTTGTGGAGCGAACATCCTGGATTCAAACTGAGAATATTCAAATTAATTATTTCATGGGCACCGATGGGATCAGTGTCACGATGATTCTTCTGACGGCTTTGCTTTCGTTCCTATGTATTTTCGCGTCGTGGGGAATTGAAAAGGCGGTGAAGGGATACTTCATGCTCTTTTTGCTCCTCGTCACGGGAATGATGGGGGTCTTCTGCGCTCTGGATCTCTTCCTCTTTTATATCTTCTGGGAAGTCATGTTGTTGCCGATGTACTTCCTCATCGGAATTTGGGGAGGACCCAGGAAGGAGTATGCGGCGATCAAGTTCTTTCTCTACACCCTTGTCGGCTCGGTCTTCATGTTGCTCGGTATTTTGGCCCTCTATTTCTACGGCGGAGATCCCCACACGTTCGATATGTTGGAATTGGCATCACGAAGTGGAGGAATCACGAGTAGTGCGGTCAGTATTCTGGGTTATCCCCTTGCAAAAGTTGTCTTCTTTGCATTCTTTTTCGGCTTTGCCGTGAAAGTTCCGATGTTTCCATTCCATACCTGGTTGCCGGATGCACACGTCGAAGCCCCAACGGCGATCAGTGTCATCCTTGCGGGCGTCTTACTAAAGATGGGAACGTACGGAATATTCCGTATTTGCTATCCCATTCTTCCGGAAGCGGCCACGTGGTTTGCACCCTGTCTCGCTATCTTCGGCGCGATTAACATTATTTATGGGGCCCTCTGTGCGATGCACCAGACTGATTTTAAGAAACTGGTTGCCTATTCCTCCGTGAGCCACATGGGGTATTGCCTCCTTGGATTGGCAGCGCTGACATACACGGGAATGAACGGCGCTCTTCTTCAAATGTTCAATCATGGAACCGCCACGGCCATGCTCTTCTTGTTAGTAGGTGTGATTTACGACCGGGCGCACACACGAAACCTCAATGAGTTTGGTGGTTTGGCCCAGCGCATGCCGCTTTATGCGGGTATTTCAACGCTTGCGATCTTTGCCTCGATGGGTCTGCCGGGTCTTTCCGGATTCATCAGTGAGGCACTAGTTTTGATCGGCTCCTTCAATGCGGACGCCGTTTTTACCGAGCGCTACGTCCACGAAATCATGATGTTCAAAGGAGAGAATATTTTTAAAATTTGCACGATTATCGCCGCGATGGGAGTCATTTTAACGGCTGCTTATCTCCTTTGGACGATGCAACGGGTCTTTTTGGGTCCTCTCAATGAAAAGTGGAAGAGCCTTCCTGAAATCAATACGCGCGAACTCTTTACCTTGGTTCCCTTAGCGATTTTGGTCATTGTGCTCGGAATTTATCCGATGCCCATTCTCAATCTAGTAGGGTCGAGTCTTCAGGAGCTGGCCAAAACGATGGTGGCGATGAGGTGAGCCCATGATTTGGTGGCTTCGATATCATCCGAATCTAGCTCTGGTCACACCGGAGCTGTTTTTATCCGCTCTGGCTGTTTTGATTCTCCTTCTTTCTGCATTCTCAAAGGGAGGAAGCCGAATTTCCCCCGCCATCGGAATGGGGGGGCTGATGGTCTATTTATGGATGGCGGTGTCCCTCTTTGCCGCACCTTCCATACCGCTGTATTCGACGGCTATTACGATCGACTCCTTTGGCTTCTTTTTTAAAATTCTGTTCGCCATCGCGAGTTTTGTGACATTGGCGCTGGCTTTTCGTGCCAGAGAAATGAATGATCAGCCTAAGCCAGAAGTAGTGGCCTTCATGCTCGTATTGACCGTGGGCATGTCCATGATGGCCTCGTCGACAGATCTTTTAATGATGTATCTATCTCTCGAGATGGTTTCGATTCTTTCGTACATCTTAGTCGGAGCGAGGAAACATGGGCGAGCCTCGGCCGAAGCAGGGCTGAAATATCTTCTCTATGGCGCGATGGCATCGGGAATTATGATATTCGGTTTTTCCTTTCTATACGGATTGGTGGGAAGTACCAGCCTTCAAGACATCGCGGCGTATTACAAAGAGTTTTCCGGTATGGCGACGGTACCGGTTACGTTTTTCGGCCTTCTCTGTGCAATGGCCGGATTCGGATTCAAAATTGCGACGTTTCCCACGCAAATGTGGTGCCCTGACGTCTATGAGGGGGCTCCTACACCGGTGACGGCGTTTCTTTCGGTTGGGCCCAAGGCAGCTGGATTCGCAATGGTCGTTCGATTTTTTGTCGTGGCCTTTGGGTTGCACGGAGAACCAGCACCGATGTTCGCGTTTATGCATTGGCAAATGATTTTGGCTTTGATTGCCGCGATCACGATGACGTTGGGGAATTTAGCGGCGATTCCCCAGCGCAATCTCAAGCGCCTAATGGCTTATTCGTCCATCGGACATGCGGGATATCTTCTGATGGGTCTTGCTGCACTTTCCGCCAACGGAATTCAGGCGATTCTGTTTTACTTAGTGATTTATCTTTTAATGAATTTTGGGGCCTTTATGGTGGTTTTAGCTGTGGCCGATCGACTAGGGACCGAAGAAATCGAAGGGTATCGAGGGCTGGGGTGGAGATCCCCCGTTTTGGCGTTGACTTTCTCGATTTTTCTTTTTTCCCTGACGGGTCTTCCTCCCTTTGCGGGGTTTATTGGAAAATATCTTCTTTTTGCCGCGGTGGTTGAGAAGGGACTTTATTGGTTGGCGATCGTCGCCGTAATTAACAGCGCCATTTCACTTTTCTATTATGTGCGGATTATCAAAGCGATGTACCTCGAGCAACCCGCGGAAGTTTCCCATCTCGACATGCCTTTTTACTTTCGAACCTTGGCGGCCACGTTTGCCATTCCGATTTTGATCTTGGGGCTCTTCTGGGCGCCCCTGGCGGCCTTCACATCCGACTCGCTTCAAGGTTTATTTTAAGAACTTCAAAGCAAAAACGGGCGCTTCAGGCGCCCGTTTCTGATTCTTCACTAAGAAGAAAAAAAGTTACTTCTTTTTTTTCTTTGCTTTTTTCTTCTTTCTCTTTTTAGCCATTTTTTCTCCATTAATGGTTTTACAACAAGAAGACTACAACATGGGTGAATTATAAATGAATCGTAATTAAAAGTTCAACATTTATTGACGAAAGAATCGGAACCGATGTCTAATTGTTCGTCACGTTCGTTTTTCTATGACGAATTTGAAAGAAAAATTAATAGAACTTCATCTCCATCAGTTCAGTGGACGTGTAACCGTCGTCAAAGATCGAATCATGAAAGTGATTTTCTTCCGCAAGGGAGAACCGATTTATGTGGATTCGTCCATCCGAACGGAAACCTTGGGACAAATGTTGTTGGAGCAGGGGCGCTTAAACGAGGAACAATATCGAGCTGTTATTCAAAAGATGGAGGAAACAGGAAAAAGGCAGGGAGAAATCATCGTAGAGCTAGGATATCTTACTGGTTTTGAAGTTTACGAGGCTCTTCGAGCCCAAACAGCCAAGAAAATTGAGAACTCCTTTCTGTTGGAGGGTGCCGAGATTACTCTTGATTCCGGAGATCAGCATTTAAAGGATGTTCCGGAGCTGCCGATCGACTTTTTTAGGATTTATGTCGATTCATTTTACTCATCTTATGTACCCAGTGACGATCCTCCCCCGGAAGATCAGGCCCTACTCCTAAACTCCAAGGGGAAAGTTTATCTTGAGAAGTTCAAACTGCAGCCGATGGAGTCCAAAGTGATTCGACTCCTCGATGGCAAGAACAATCATACACAAGTCGTTGAAATGTCAGGATTTGATGATGCACCCGCTTTAATTGATGCCCTCCGTTCCGCAAAATTCTTGGAATGGACAGCCATGCCGAAGAAAGCGCCTCCCAGATTCACAATTCCAGCTTCATCTGTTAAGGCTGCTGCGTCAGATCCGGGGCGGAAAGTCGTGGAAATTCCGGCGGAACCGAAACCCACGAACCCCATTTATGCCTGGGCGCTACGTCTCGATCGACCCTACCAGGAACTCCTCAAAGTCACGCTGCAAACCAATCGAGCCCAAATCAAACGTAATTACGATTCGATTGTGAAAGAACTTCATCTTGACTCTATCGAAGAGCATTACAAAGAGGAGAAGGAGAGGGGGTTAGCGGAAAAAGTGCTGGAGGTGGTTGCGCGAGCATTGGCCGTACTTTCGGATGAAAAACAAAGGCAAAAATATGCGCAGGATCTCACGGCAAAGAAGGCTCAAGAAGTGGTTCCACCTCCGGCCATAGGCGCTGAAGTAGCTATTCAAAAAGCGAAACTCCACTTCATGAGAAAACGCTACGACGCAGCGGAAAAGGAAATTCGAAAAGCGATTGAATTGATGCCCCAAGATGCCTCTTATCACATCGAATTGGCGGAACTTCTCATGCAACGAGCGATCGCCGAAAAGAAAGAAATACCAAGTAACGTGGAGCAAGAGCTGCGTCAGGCAGTGAGTCTCAACTCGGCCGATTTTCGCCCATTCTTCCAACTTGGAACGCTTTATAAAATTTCAGGAGATATCGAAAAGGCCGGGAAATTCTTTTCCAAAGTCTTAGAGTTAAAGTCTAACCATCCGCAGGCGTCAGCGGAGCTTCGGCTCATTAACAAGCGTCTGGAAGAGAAGACAAAATCGTCGGGCTCCCTTCTCGGCCTCTTCAAGAAGAAGTGATACGATAGTCCCAGGAATTCGATGTGGCCGTCGTTAAAGTGAGTCAGGAAACCAAAGGCGAACCGGACAAGATATTTAAGAAGGTCCGAAATTATTGCGATAAGGAACTGGTTCTTAAGGAAGTCGGCAATTTGAAACCGGAAGTGAAATGGGATGCGCAAAACTGGACCGGGACGTTTCACGAGAAAGGGGTCAGGGGGACGATTTCAGTGTCGGGAAAAAGTGAAACCACAATCACCATCGAAATGGAAATTCCGTTCTTCCTTCTTCCGTTTAAAAGGGTGTTGACGGAATCGGTTCAAAAACACCTTGAAAAGTTCGCCTGAACTCTCGGCTCGTCATCAGCTATTAGAGCTTCAAAAGGCCACGTTTGCCCGTTTGCAGGAAGACCTCCGAGCTCATCGACAACGTGGAAGCGTGGAACTCAAGACCTACCAGAGACGCTACGACCGGGAGGTGAGGAAGTTTCGCCGTCTATCCTCGAAAACCGAGTTAACCGAACAAGTGAATGCTTCGTCGTTGGTGTATTGTGGCGATTTTCATACCCTTCGCCAAGCGCAGCGCACTCCGATCAAAATTCTTCGGTCGATCACCGGAAAACGTAAGGAGATCACCCTAGGATTGGAACTTCTTCCCGCCGAAATGCAGCCCGTGAGTGATGCCTTCTTAAAAGGGAGCGTGGATGAAGAGACATTTCTTCGCAGGATTGGTTATCAGGATCGTTGGGGTTTTCCATGGAACCATTACCGACAGCTTTACGATTTTGCGCGGGACGCCGGCATTCGGATCATCGGCCTTAATTCGGAATTTGGTGACCGTATTCCACTTGAGGCTCGCGACGATTTAGCCGCAGATATCATCGTGAGGGAAACAATCCGTTCGCCCGAGGCCTTGATTTTTGTCCTTTATGGTGACTTGCATATCGCGGAGAGCAATATTCCTCGCCGTGTTTCGCTACGGTTAGAGAGGCAGAATGTCTTTAGAAAGTATTTAATTCTCTTTCAAAACAGCGAGTCGATTTACTGGGAGTTGGCCGAGAAAGGATTGGCCGATGAAATTGATGTCGTCCATATTTCCCGCAACAAATTCTGTATTTTGAGTGCGGCCCCTTGGGTAAAATGGCAAAGCTATCAATCCTGGCTCGAAGATCAGAGCGAACTCCTGGATATTGAAGGCGGAGACACCAAGGCCGTAGACGATTATTATCATCAGGTTCTAGCACTGGGACAGCAGATCGCTGGATTTCTGAAAGTGGATCCCCCTCACTTAGATCAATTCAGCATACTTACAGCAGCCGACGTAAAGATCATTAAAGAAATTCGTGATTACTGCCGCGCATCCCACCAAAGGGACGTTCCCATTGAGGAAATCATTCGCAGTGAAATTATTTACAATCGGGCCGCCTATTTTCCGGAGCCGTCGATTTTATACTTAAGTGATCTTTCGGAGAACCGGGCGGCCGAAAAAGCCGCACAGCTTCTCGCGGCAAAATTGTCGCCGGGAGAGTGGCTCTATCGGCCAAAAGATGACCGTCGAGAAGTTTTTTACCGGCTCGTACTATGGGAGGCGATTGGGTTTATGGGGTCCAAAATCGTAAACCCCAAACGGAAATGTGATCAATACAAGGATTTCGAACATTTTCTCATTTACAGCGAGAGGAAGAAACTGAGTGCTCGCCTTTCCGATCGAAGAGCCGTGTCCGCCGCCATTTTGGCGCATTATCTATATGAGGGGCAACGAATGAAAAGGGAGGAAAAGGCCAAGGTTCCTCGTCGAGTTTATTCCCTTCCTCCACGGCGATTCTTCGCGGTTGCAAGCTCCATCGGCCAGATCCTCGCGCACAGGCTCTATTCGGAAATGGTGGCGGACCGAGTTTCACTAAAAGAGATTCGTGCTTTATTTCTGTCTCCGGGGAGCGACAAAGATGGGGCTCGAAAAAGATACTTCGATTTTGTGACGCCCCTTCGTTCACCCCGAGTCGCACATGAAAGTAAGGAGGATCGTTTTTGAAAGGGATCGGCGGAATTCCGCGTGAAGTGATGGAGACCGCGCGACGTCTGCGCGAACGCTCATATCAAGCGTTTCTTGTCGGAGGTGCGGTACGTGATCTTTCATTGGGAAGAAAACCGGAAGACTGGGATATCGCCACGAGCGCGCAACCGAAAAATGTTCTCGCACTTTTTCCCAAAAGTATTCCCACGGGAATCGATTTTGGTACCGTCACCGTTCGTGTTCGAGGCTTTCCCATTCAAGTCACGACCTTTCGAAAAGAGGGCCGGTATAGAGACCGTCGTCGGCCTTCCACGGTTGAATTTGTCGGGGATTTGGCGAGCGACCTTGCGAGAAGAGATTTTACGGTCAATGCCATGGCGATCGACCCCATTACAAAGGAATGGTTCGATCCATTTGGAGGAATCGCGGATCTTAAAAAGAAAAAGTTGAGGGCGGTCGGACAAGCCGGCAAAAGGATGAAAGAGGATCCGCTCCGTCTCATCCGCGCGGGAAGATTTATTTCACAGCTTTCACTTCGTCCAGACACAGCTTTAACAAAAGCCGCCCGTGTCTGCCATAGGGATCTTCGATTTGTCTCAGCCGAGCGAATACGGGATGAACTCTGCAAATTACTCCTAGCACCTCAACCTTCCAGAGGACTCTTATGGATGAAGGATACGGGAGTTCTAAAGATGTTTCTTCCAGAACTTTCTGGCTGCGTGGGAGTGGAGCAGGGGGGCTGGCATCAATTTGATGTCTTTCACCACACATTGAAGGCGATTGATTTTGCGGTATGTCAGTTAACGGTCCGGTTGGCTCTTCTTCTGCACGACATCGCGAAACCGCTGACCCGCACCAGAGATCGTTTGGGGTATCATTTTTACAAACATGAACGAATCGGAGCGGAAATGAGTCGCAAGATTCTGCGTCGGCTCCGCTTTTCAAAAGAGATATCCCGTGATGTAGAAACCCTCATCGAACATCATCTCTTTGAAGATGTTCCGATATCACGAAGCCCAGCTGCCGTTCGCCGACTGATGCAGCGGGTGGGTGAGCAAAGATTGGAACTTCTCTTGGCCGTACGGCGCGGAGACACGCTGGGCTGTGGACGAGGACATCGTATCTCGCCGGTACTCAATCGGATTTCGAATGAGGCGGCAAAGATACGCCGCGCTAAAGAAGCCCTGAGCCTACGGGACCTTCGAGTTTCCGGAAGGGATGTCATGCATTGGAAGAAGATCCCTCCTGGCCCCGAAGTGGGTGAAATCCTTAGAAAAGTTCTAGAAGAAGTGGTAAAAAGTCCGAATATCAATAAGAAAAAATGGCTTAAGCCAATGATATTGGGTATGTAACGCCTTGCGTTAGTATGGGTCGCGTGGTAAAGCCCTTTCGCACCCTTATGCGCAGAGGATTTTTTCGGCTAAGCCTTTTTCTCGCTCTTTTCCTGTCGGGACATCTCCTATTATTGGGCCATCTTTCCTGCGCTCATCCCGATCCAGATGCGCAGCTTTATTTTAATCGAAGCTTTCCGACCTTTTGTGAAGCCTTTGACGCCATTTCACATTTTGTCTTGGAAGCACATTATTCACGAATGCCGAGTGAATATGCCGCTCTTCGTCGAAAGGCTCTGGAGAATATCGGCCAAGCGGTCGACGAAAGCTTTCGGGCCCATGGTAGTAGTCGGGATTGCCGGGATGTCGAAGAACTCCAAAGTTTTCTTAAAAGCGCTCGTGAGAAAGAAAAAGAAGAAGACAAAACACCGCTAAAGAAGGAGGAAGTTTACCGAGTTTTACTCTCATCCTTTGCGTTGGTTTTAGATCCTCACACGGTGTATCTGGATCCAGCGGCGGCAGCGAGATACCAGGACAAAAATTACGAGAGTAAGGAAGTAGGCATCGGAGTAGAATTTAAGACAAAGCTGGTCGATCATTTTCGCTCTCCTAAAGAACTTGTCGTGGAAGAGGTCTTCGCCGATGGCCCCGCAGCTAAAAAAGAACTTTCTCCGGGTGACCACATTATTTCAGTGAACGGCCAACCTCTTCCTGCATTTTTACCGAGTGATCTTTTCGCCATGCTGCCGCCTGAAGGTAAGAAGGCCGTTGATCTGGAGTTAGCCGACCATAGCGTGGTGCCCATTATTCCTGACAAGTACACCGGCCTGCCGGTGTTTAAAGAGTTATTGGAAGAAAATGGGACACCCTTTTTATATTTGCACCTTCGGGATTTCCGCGTCGGATCTTCCAAATTGTTAGCGGAATTCTTAAAGAAGAGCGAAAGAGCCGAAGGGATTCTTCTCGATCTTCGAGGCAATCCTGGAGGACTTACCGTTGAGGCCATCGCCGTCATTGATCATTTCGTGGATCGGGGGAGAGTATTTACACGCTACCGATATCCGGCGAAAAAAATTCCCGATGAAATTTTATCTCGGGAAGCGGGTTTTACATCTGCCATTCAAGAAGCCAAACAAGCCGGCTCGATCACACATCTTCCGCTGGTTATCTTGACCGATCAGTATACGTCGAGCGCGGCCGAGATCGTGGCTGGAGCGCTCGGGGCGTCAGGCCGCGCCATTCTCGTCGGCGAGCGGACCTACGGGAAAGCGACAGAGCAAAGGCCGTTTAATCTCTCTATGAAGAATGGGTTTGGCGGCCTGCTTTTGATTACCATGTATAAGAACGTGCTTTTCGATGGATCAGGTTTCCAGGCTTACGGCATTCGCCCGCATTTTTTCGTACCGGATCCCCCATTGGCTGAATTTTTGGAGGCAAATAAAAAGTCACCCGATGGAAAAAAGATTTACCTGGTAGAGGAAGATTGGGGAGCGAACGTCATTCAACGAGATGTGGAAAGAGCTCCCCAGGCCCCGAAAGAAGCTCTGAGTTTTGTCCTGTCCAAACTGGAAAATGAATCTAGCTCTCTCATCTCATGTTCGCCCAAAGAGGATGACTGTCAGATGAGCGCCGCCTTTCGTTTGCTCGAAAGAGTCTCAGAGATCAAACCCACCTGGCCCGAGATCCATTTGTAAAATTTGGGTATTCGGAAGTATCGAAAATTCTTGACGCATGGATAGTTCCTTGGTAGCCATTCGCGTCAAGCGGCCAATCTACCGGCCGGAATAGTAGGGGGGATTTACATACATATGTCGTTTATCAGGTCCTAAGCGCGGACATTCGTCTCGCGAAGGATCGAATACCGTGACCGTCCAAGGGGGGGAAGATGGCAACGGGTTGGCGAAGGTGGGGGAGCTTCGTCTTTGTTTTGTTGAGCGCATCGGCGAGCGCTCAATCGGTCGACTATTACTTCAATCAGCCTGTGGATCATCGTGTGGCGCTCCCCGGTGTCGAAGCATTAGGTGATATTGATTTGGGTCAGATCGCGGTCGATGAACTTTCGCGTGCCAGTGGCGAAATCTTTCTGACCGGCTATGAGGCGTCAGAAAAAAATATCATCGATGCCTTTATCCAAGCACATCAGTCAAAACACCTTCCGGCCACGGCCATCCTGGATTCCGATTACTTAAAGCTCTATGAAAAAATGACGACTGCCGAACAAATCCGCCGTGCGAACCGGGGCGAGCGGTATTTGGCTGACGAAGAATTTGAACGAGTGGATGTGAATCGCGACGGGAAGGTCGATGAAAAGGAAATCGCCAGCTTCAATGTCCGCCAGCGACGAGCAATGGAAGCCGCTGATCGAATGCGCGCGGCCGGAATTAATGTCGTCACAAACGAATTCTTTAAAGGGCAACGAAACAAAGTCTCCACTGGATTGAATCACGAAAAAATCCTACTGATTACAGGCACGAACACCGTGCTCATCGCGAGTGGAAATTGGACGCAAACCGATCTCTATGGAGATTTGGACGACCATGGAAGACTCATCAGCCAGGGAAATCACAATTCACTCGTTCGGATTCGAAGCCGCGAAGTTGTCGAATGGATGTTACCTTGGATGCGCCTCCTCGCGGCCGGCCGATTCGGGCAATCGCTTCCTTCTGAATCAAGAAAGGAATTTGTTATTAATGGCGAGAAGATTGAAATTCTCATCTCTTCTCCCGGCGTCAATATTCCCAACATCATGGCCGAGCGAATCCGAGCGATGGGCAATGAGCGGATTCGAATTGCATCCTTCTGGCTTAATCATTTGGGAATTGAGTCGGCGATTTATGATCAATTGAAAAAATATCCAAATTTACGAGTGGAAGTCGTGTTGGACTGGGGCTCGGCCGGTGACCCGCGCAGCAGTTATGAGCGTTTCGTAAAGATGGCTCGGGAATTCGGTTCTGATCGTCTGGACGTTCGGGTTTTTACTCAGAGTCCAAAGGACCCCTATCTCGGATATCGAGACAAATTTCACCACAAATTCATTATTCTGGAAGGAAAAGTCGACGGGAAATCGCAGAGCGAAGTGATCGATGGTTCTGCGAACTTAACGGGAGCAGGTGGCACTTCCAATACCGAAATTTCAATTCGCAGCCTGTCGCGCCGCGCGGTCAACGTTTATAATCAGCGGTTTGAATCCATTCTATCCCTTGTTCACTCTTCTCCAGGCCCTCTTGCCGACCGAATATATCCCGCAAAGCGAAAGCTCGGGGAGAGCAATAGCAATCCGATTCTGGGGGAAAAAAAATCGCCCCAGCCTCCAAAGCCATTGGTCCGAGAAACGTTGTCGGGTAACGAAGCGGTAAATCTTCGCATCGGTTTTGTAGGAGATCGTCATGGAACCATTTTTGGCAGGAATGTGCTCGGCTCCGACGGTAAAGGAGAAATGACCGGTGGGTTGGGAGAACTTATTACGCTGCGAAACCAGCTTCCTTTTGATCTCTTTTTTGACCTGGGGGATATGGACGAAGGAGGAGCGCGGGAAACGAGCCTCGACCAGGGGAGGCATATCAACGCTCTTTGGTCAAAATACGCGCGAGTAACCGCTCGGACACTCGGGAATCACGATTTTCAATTTGGTCCAGAACAATTCATCGAACGCGAGCAAATGTTTGCCAAAGCCGGAGTTCCACTGGTGTGCGCCAACGTAAAAGGGATTCCTTGGATGAAGGAAGCATTGGAGCTCGAAGTCAAAGGCCTCCGCGTGGTAGTGACGGGGGTTCTCCCGGAGCAGTATTCCGATCTTCCGCTTCTAAAAAGTTATTCCGAAACCATCCGCCAGCGGAACGATATTCCCGTCACGAGGGAGCGTTTCTCCTTTGAAGATCCCTACAAAGCTGTTCACCGAGTCGTAGAGGAATACAGAGGAAAAGCGGACGTCTTCATTCTCCTGGCACATCTCGGATCGACTCCCCGCTACCACCACAATGTCATCAATCTCGCGAAGGAAATTCGTGGAGGAGTTTCACTGATTCTCGATGGTCACGATCACATCGCCTATGAAAAGCCGATCGTCGTAAACGGAATCCCCATTGCAAAAGCGGGGGCCATGGGAACGTACCTTGGAGATGTCACGCTCACCGTTTCTCGGCGCCCTCGCTCAAATGCTGAAGTGATCGCTTACGAAGGAAAACTTCACCGGATCGAAGCCGGCATGAAGGTCGAACCCACTCTGGCCAAAGAAGTCGATCAATATCGATCGGAACTGGAAGAAAAATATGATCTCTTTCGTCCGGTTGCAAAACTTCAAGTAGCAGCCGTGGCGGACAGGGAATTTACCGATCAGCTTCGAGGGAAAGTAAACCTTACAAATCTCGCCGATTTAGTGGCTGCCGCCATTCTGGAGAACCAACAAGCGGGCCGAAATGTTGATATCGCGCTCATTAACGGAGGGGGAATTCGAAATTCCATTCCTGCGGGTATCGTCACACGGAAAGATTTGCTCGAGGTTCGACCCGCCAGTTCGGAGTATCCCGACTATCCCATTCTCTCATTGACGGGGGAGGAGTTGGACGCGGCGTTTGCAAAGGTCTTTTCGAGCGATCCGCTGACCCGATTCGCGCTTCGCTCACCTCTCTCCGTGGTTTCCGAAGAAGACGGAGAAGGAAAAACATCCCTACATTTGCGCTTTCGCGGAGAGTCGCTTCCCAAGCAACACGTATTTCGAGTGGCGACGTCGGGGTATATCGCCGCCCAAATTCTACGACATCCTTCTTATCTTAAACGAGAAGTTCCGCTCATCGATGGCGAAGTGGCTCTCGAGAATTACGTGGAGCGGATTGCGCCCATTCCCGAAATTCCCGCCTTTCCGAAGCCGGTGGAGAAAGTCGTCACCGCAGAAAGAAGTAAGATCCCCACAACGGAGATTCTCCTATGGGACTACCAGCGGAAATCACGTGAATCCGTTCTGGAGGGTTACTTGATTCTATCGGATGAATTGCTTCGGTATGCTTCGAATGCGCTTAGAGAGATGGACGGCGCACGTGATCACTACGTAGAACGGCACGCTGAAGCGCGCAAGGTTACCAAGCCCTTGCTCAAACGATCGGTGGATAAGGCCGTGAAACGTGGAGAGGATCCACTTCAAAGCGTAGATGCATATGACATCAAAAAATTTTCAAAAGTTCTTAAGCTCATCGGGTTACAAAAGGCCAATCTCATTCGATCCGTAGAAAGATTGCGCGTAAAAATTGCGGAGCAAGGAAGCCGCCTTCAAGATCCTGCCAGTTGTCCACATCTGAGTCGCTGCGTGGACGATCTTAACCAGATGCGGCGAGAACTCGACCAGTTATTACCGCAACTCAATCTCAAGCGATGGGAATGGCGCGATCAGAGAATGAAAATCGCGGGAGATTTACGCGCAGGGGACCATTATGAAGCCGATCCCAAATTTACAGAATCTGTGGGCCGCTCAAAAACGAATTTCTATTATGACAGCATCATCCAACGAATTCCCTCACCGGAAGTGCGGGAGGCGGCCTATTTCCTTATTTCCCGACAGCCGAGATACGCCTGGCAGATGCCTCCCTCCTCGAGCGGGGACTTTCATGATCCTGATCAAAAGAAATTAGGTGGGAATGCCGAGCACGTCGCACGGGCGGCGATAGATCTCATGGAAAAACAAAGGACATCGGAACACCGAGGAAGATTGCTCCAAGAAATCGTTTCCGACCCCTATCTTCGATCGATGGCGGAGGTGCGGGGCGTCGAATCGACTCTACAGGCACTCCGATCGTATGAGATTTTAGGAATATTTCTCCACGATGAATTCAAAAATGGTTGGGTGAGTCATCAACTGGATGTTCCATCTTCAAGAAATGCGTATGGGGAGCATACGCGCTGGGTAAACACGATCGCGGGATATCCCGTCGACCCTCCGTTTCCCCAAGTCGGATATGGAACCTCTCACGAAGCTCTTCCTCCGGTGATGATTCGCCAATACTTAAAATCAGATCTGAAGGGAAAACTCGACCCCTATCTCACCGAAAAGATGATGACCGCCATGATTCACCATGCGGGGCCCTGGTCGCCGGGCGAGGCGGGAGCGCTTTATCCCGGAATCAAGGATACCGCAACCAACCACATTCATATATCGGATGGAAGCGAAGCCATGATGATGGCCGAGAAAGTGGAAATTAACGGCAAGCTCTTTCCCATCTTTCGGGGAAAGCAGCATCCCTCGGTTTTCGTGCGACCGAAATATGATTCAGTAAAAAATGAAATCTATTGGGAAAATGAAGTAAGCAAAGATCGCTACGACAAGGCGTTTATAGAAGAGCGCTATCGAGCGAATGACTTGACGGAAGTCAGGGGGGAATCCGTTGAGCTTGAAACTTCGCAAGGAATTCAAAGCGCATCCACGTATCGCCTTTATTCCGTCAACCAGCATAACTGGAGGGCCGCAAAGCCCCTTTATGTTCCTACAGAGAGTGGCGATTATATCGATACCGTGAATCCTCACGCGGGAATGATCGATGGGGACAATCTACCCTACGGCCGACCCATCTATAAGAATCAATCTTGGAGTGAGGCACATCAGCGTTATATGCCGAACTATCGGTTTCTCCTTCCTGAAAAAGCAGGACCGGACGGGACCGGGGGCGATTTTACGAAATGGGAACCCTCTGTCCCCGCGGATCCTGGATCAAATGAATATCAACCAGAAATTCCGAAACGAGAATGGGTGATCCGAGAATTTTCCGAGGCGCTACACCAAATTCGTGATCCGCGTTTACGAGAAGTGGCCCAACGCGCCTTGGAGATTGCTCCTCACTATTTGGAATTTATACCGGCGCTACCCACAGATTCGTATTTGAAGGAAATGGGACTTCGTGGCGTCGGAGGAATGGTGTTGCGCATCCAACGTACGGCGAAGGAATTGGAGCGGCTTCTAGAATCAGAGAAATCCTTGCCGATTGATCAGCAGGCGGCCAATGGGCTGTCGAGGGAGCATTTGGCTGACCTGGCTCGAGTCGGAGTTCTTCTCCTTCATTCGACCGAACATGGTTGGGTGAATCGACAGTATGATATGCCCTCTTCAACGGACGATCCTTTTCGTGCGACGTTTGGCGACGCCCGACTCGGCTGGCCGAACCCATCGTATATTTGGTTGATTTCTCCTGAGGGGAAGGCGTTCTTTACAAGCGCCACTCGCGCTCGAATCGTACGTGAGCGTCTGGAAGCAAGGTATGGAAAGAACGAGGTACGACCTATTTATGGGAGCCGATTCATATTGGGTAAGATGTATCAGTCGCTGGTCGCGGAAAATAAGATTTCACAGCCCGAGTATAGCCTGCTCGTCCAAGCTCTTCAGATCGCAAATGATGCCGAGACTAACCAAAAGAAATTTCCAGAAAACATACCCGGTGCCGAAATCGATCCTGCGAGTGCTCTAGCCGATCTTCTAGTTCGCGCAGAGTCAAATTGGCGAAAGAGGGACATGCGGACCAAACGGCTCGTGCTTCCTTCAGGCGAAGCAAAAGATGTTCCCTATTATGAAGGATTTGCCCGGAATCTGATCATTGAACCCTTTAAAAGTTCGGATGGTCGAATTAAATACCGAAACCAATTTTCGGGAGAAGTCTATGAAAGGAGCCAGGTCGCGAGTGGAACCATTAGCGTCAACGTTCGAGGTGCCACAAAAACTCTCCTTAAAACACTCGGAGATGGAAACGGAAAACCGATTGCCATGGAGATCGACGGCAATTTCTATCCTGTTTATTTTGTCCAAGGCAAGCCGACTCTTTTTGAACCCATTCTTAATCAGGGTGAAGTTCGATACCGGAATGTGAATCTCAATCACGACCCTCTCTATGATGAAAAAGTCCGGGAGGGCTGGTGGCAAGTTCCGAAAGTGGAATACGAATCTTTGGGCTTTTTTGTCACTGCGAACGGAACTCGTGCCTACGCGCTGACAGAAGCCCGGGCCAAACAACTGGCCCGGGAGTCCGCGGACACTAAGGCCACCATTGAACCTGCCGGGAATCCGGAAGCCGTCGAAGAAGTGATCCAGCCCGAAAAACTCAAGACAAAATATGGGAAACAGCTCGAATTTCTGTTGCGAGCCGAGGAACTTCGAAAAGAAGATCTTCGCGATCGAATCGAATCACGTGTGAAGGAATTTACTCAGGCGACCCATCAAATTCGTGATAGTCGTCCGGCTCCCAAATCTTCGGTCGAAAGTGATTCCATGCCTCCTACTTCGCCTCAGCCTACTTTAATTTCATCTCCGGTTTCATCGCGAATGAAATTCACAAAAGATTTCTCTGCTTCCGCGGGGATGTTTGCGGGGCAGAAGTTTTTATCGGATGTGGTGGTGGTGGGATCGGAGGCGATCTGGGAGGCGTATCGGGACTGGAAATCGTTTGAGGATTTGCGTCGAGCGTTTGCACAGCGAGGGGTCCCCTGGCTCAAAGAAGAGGCAAAAGTGTCGACGTTGGATGCGGTGGAGATGGGGGTGGCGGGAGGAATGGGTGAGACGGTGATGAAGGGATTGGCACCGACGTCAATGCTGACCCAACGGGTGGGAGCGCTGTGGATCGCCTTGGCTTTGGTAGATGTGCGGCGAAAAGGGCATGTGACGATGCAGACGACTTTGTTGGGAGTTCCGAATGTGCTTCTGGCGCATTATGCAGCGGAGAAGAGTGTGCTTGGAGTTCGGGATGCGATTCGAGCCATTCGAGCGGCACGGGCGGCTCGGCAAGGAATAGAAGCATTGCGAATCGGAGTGCGATCGATGGAGACGGAATCGCTGGCGTCAATGAATTGGCAAACGATGTTAGCGACGGGGGTGGTGGAATTTACGCTTTTGCATGGGATGAGTGTGTTGGAGCACCGATGGTTTGAGCCGATGGAGCAGACGGCGTTGCGAGAAGATGTGGTGAAGAAGTACATCGCCTTTCAGCGTGTGAGCTTTAGTGACCGAGTCTTGGAGCCCCAAAAGTATGGAACGAAGAGAGAAGAATGGGGGGCCTCCTTTGAGGCGTTTGTGGGGAGCTTAAAGGCGTACATGTATCACACGTATGAGGAAGCGAGGTCGGAATACGAGCGAGAGACAGTGCGATTGGAGAAGCGGGCGAGGGGGGGATGGTGGATAGGGCCGTTGAGCGCCACGGAGCGAGCGGCGGAGACGTATCGAATCGAGACGGCGTATGTGAACAAACTAAACGCGATGGAGAAGAAGCTGACGGAACATCAGCGGCGAGCGAAAGAGATGCCGGTGCCCCTTCCGGAAGGGCAAGACGGCCAAAAGTATGAAGCCTCGGTGGCCGCGACCTTCGAAGAATATTTGGCGCCACATCCGCAATATTTCATCGATCAGACCCGCCAACTGGTGGATGCGAATCTTAAAGTCATGGACGAAAAGTGGGAGCTGGAGGGGAAACGAATGTAAGCATTCGTTGAAGGAGGGAACAAGTGAAGGGGGGAAAGAGAAAACTCGGCGTAGTTTTCTGTCTGTTGTTTGGTGAGATGGGAACTGCCTATGCGCAAATGGATGCCCTTGAACGGGGGTATCGCGTCGATGCATACCATCTAAAATTCGATGTTCAGGAGGAGGAACGGCGTCTGGACGGTGTCGCAACTCTATCTATCGTAAAAGTAGATCCCAAGCTTCAGCAATTGGTATTGGATGCCGAAGGTCTCGAGATTTCAAAAGTTCAATTGGGAGATCAGCTTCTTCGTTATCAGTTAAAACCTCGAACGATAGTCATCAAGCTTCCACGCGGCCATAAAGAAGAACGGTTCAAAGTTACCGTTCGATATTCGGCACCAGAAAGTGATGCGGTCAATTTTACGGGGCCGACCAAAGATGAACCCGACGCTCCTCGGACACTTTTCACCATTAGTGAACCCGATTTGGCCCGCAAATGGTTTCCCTGTGATGATCACCCATCTCGTGCGTCATCGGTGGACCTTCAGGTGACCGTGCCAAAGGAATTTCTCGCGCTTTCCAACGGCCAATTTAATGATTCAAAACCCGCAAAAGCAAAAAGCGGAGGAAGAACGTTTCGATTTCACCAAGATCGGCTTGCGCCTACATTTGTATCCCTTGTCGCCGGCGAATTCGAAGTGCACCGAATGGCACATCGGGGTATAGATCTAACATTTCTTTATCCTCCCTCACTACGGGATAAGGCGCGTGACTTCTTCGGAAACACGACAAAAGCCATGGATATCCTTAGTTCATTTTTTGGCACTGATTATCCTTTTAAGAGTTACGCTGCTTCCGTCGTCCCAGATTTTCCCGCGGCTGCATTGGAAAATACGGCCGCGACCACTTTTGATTTGGATATTGTTCGAACAAGGCAAAAAAATGTGGGCGTGCATGAGCTGGCTCACCATTGGTTTGGTGATCATCTCCGCCTAAAGAGCTGGAACGATCTTTGGATCATGGAAGGGATGGCAACCTATGCGGAAGCTATTTTCGCTCGGGAAGTTTATGGAAAAGACAATTTTAATGGGATCATGAATGAGTTTCTTTCCACCTATGTAAACGATGGGCATCGCGATGATCCACGGAAATTGGTGGACGTAAACAACCGGAACAGCGATCGATTATTCGATGCTCATTCTTACGAAAAAGGTGCCTGGGTGTACCGAATGCTTGAGGCCCGCCTGGGAAAGGAAACCTTTCGTGAAGCGCTTCATCGCTTCGTCGCGGACTTCGGAGATCGGGAAGTGGGAACCGCAAATCTTCAAAAAGTCTTCGAGGAAGTTTCCCAACAGGACTTAACCCTTTTCTTTAATCAATGGGTCTATGGCTCTGGATATCCAGCTATTTCTTGGGATTGGAAATGGGACAGCAGGGAAAATTGCGTGAAAATCGATCTTCGTCAAAAGCAGAACGGTAATGGGGGAATTCGGAAGTTTGTGTTTCCTATCGAGGTGGCTTTTGAAAAGGCTGACGGAAAATGGATCCGCGAAACCTTTCAAGTAAGCGGGCGAACCGAAACCCTTCGTTCACTCAGTCTTACGGAAAAGCCGGCGCGAGTGCTGCTGGATCCCGATTTGAGTCTCTTGGCGACATACTACAATTACGACCATTGGACTACTCCTCGATTGATTGGACTGGCGACACAACGTTATGACTGGCTCATGCAAGAAGAAGCCCTCAAACAGCTTGCGAAGAACGTGGCGTCGTCCTCTCAAACGCAAGTATTACCGATATTTCAAAAAGTTTATCGAGATCCCTCGAATTACGTGGGCGCGCGAGCTGCGGCGATTGAATTCATGAAATCGTTTCCGATCAGCAGGGTCCTCCCCGATCTTCTACATGCTCTTCAAAGTCCGCATGAGCCTATTCGCTCAGCGGCGCTCACCGCACTTTCGAGCCATCGTACCCCCAAGGCCTTTGAACCGATTCTGCGCCTATTTACACACGAGCCGACCGCCGAAGCAGCATGGGCTCTGGCTTCAAGCGATCCAGAAAAAGCAGAGAACTTGTTTCAATCGTGGATTGACGATCCAAAACGTTCCACGTCGGAACGGGGTTATGCCGTTTATGGCCTCGCTCGCGTGAAGTCACCCGCGGCCATTGAACGGCTTCGGAGCATGCTGAAAAGCGACTCGCAATCCTTTCGATGGCTTGCTTCGGAAGGAATTGCGGAAGGGAAAGTCTCCGGACTGGAAGACGATCTTCGAGCGCACATCGACTCGAAAAGTGAAAATTTAGCATTCGTCCGAGAATGGTCGCTTCGAGCGCTTCAAAAATTGAAAGATTATGATTCCGTGGATCGAATCGCGCTCGTAGCGAAAAATGATCCTACTTTTAACATTCGAAATGCTGCTCGGCGAGCCTTAACAAAGCTTCAGAGGACCTATGAGGAAGAGCCGAAAAGCGTAAAACGAACCTTCTCGGATTTCCCCGAGAAAGCCGAACTGGCCATTGCGGAAAGCGTGGATCGCGAAAACAAACGGGAGATTGCACCGTTTACTAGCAACGCTTCGAAGCGTTTTCGCGCGGATATGGAACGGTATGGAAGCTGGAGGACCTACCAACCCCCCCAATATGCGGAGGTCATGAAAGAAGGTATTCGGGACGGTGTAAGTAATTTTCCAGCTTCTGCGGGGATGTTTGCGGGGCAGAAGTTTTTATCGGATGTGGTGGTGGTGGGATCGGAGGCGATCTGGGAGGCGTATCGGGACTGGAAATCGTTTGAGGATTTGCGTCGAGCGTTTGCACAGCGAGGGGTCCCCTGGCTCAAAGAAGAGGCAAAAGTGTCGACGTTGGATGCGGTGGAGATGGGGGTGGCGGGAGGAATGGGTGAGACGGTGATGAAGGGATTGGCACCGACGTCAATGCTGACCCAACGGGTGGGAGCGCTGTGGATCGCCTTGGCTTTGGTAGATGTGCGGCGAAAAGGGCATGTGACGATGCAGACGACTTTGTTGGGAGTTCCGAATGTGCTTCTGGCGCATTATGCAGCGGAGAAGAGTGTGCTTGGAGTTCGGGATGCGATTCGAGCCATTCGAGCGGCACGGGCGGCTCGGCAAGGAATAGAAGCATTGCGAATCGGAGTGCGATCGATGGAGACGGAATCGCTGGCGTCAATGAATTGGCAAACGATGTTAGCGACGGGGGTGGTGGAATTTACGCTTTTGCATGGGATGAGTGTGTTGGAGCACCGATGGTTTGAGCCGATGGAGCAGACGGCGTTGCGAGAAGATGTGGTGAAGAAGTACATCGCCTTTCAGCGTGTGAGCTTTAGTGACCGAGTCTTGGAGCCCCAAAAGTATGGAACGAAGAGAGAAGAATGGGGGGCCTCCTTTGAGGCGTTTGTGGGGAGCTTAAAGGCGTACATGTATCACACGTATGAGGAAGCGAGGTCGGAATACGAGCGAGAGACAGTGCGATTGGAGAAGCGGGCGAGGGGGGGATGGTGGATAGGGCCGTTGAGCGCCACGGAGCGAGCGGCGGAGACGTATCGAATCGAGACGGCGTATGTGAACAAACTAAACGCGATGGAGAAGAAGCTGACGGAACATCAGCGGCGAGCGAAAGAGATGCCGGTGCCCCTTCCGGAAGGGCAAGACGGCCAAAAGTATGAAGCCTCGGTGGCCGCGACCTTCGAAGAATATTTGGCGCCACATCCGCAATATTTCATCGATCAGACCCGCCAACTGGTGGATGCGAATCTTAAAGTCATGGACGAAAAGTGGGATGAACGATAAGAGAGCCCCATGAAAACCGAATTGCCCCGCTGGAAAGAACGCCAAGGCCTCCTATCCTCTCCACAAGCAGAAACCTCCACCCTCAACTCATTGGGCGAGACGGCTCTTTCCAAGGGATATGTGCAAGATGCTCTTTGGTATTTTAAGAAAGCGGAGAATTCGTCAGGTCTTGAGAAGATCAAACAGTTGGCTGTAAGTGAGGGAGATGCTTTTCTTTTGGATGCGCTCGAAAGGTCCAGCGGAGAAATCTCAAACGATGTGTGGAACAAGCTGGGCTACCAGGCTTTTGATTTGGGAAAATTTCGATTTGCCAAGCGCGCATTTGAACGAACCGACAATGAATTGATGCTTGCAAAGATTCGGGCCACGCTGGGCGAACCGGAGCCCGCATCCGATGCCGCCGATGATTCTAAATCCGGATGAGTTGAGCGCCCCGCTCGATATAGTGACCCTTTTCGGAGCGGATCGACCTCTTGAAATCGAAATTGGGATGGGGAAGGGCCGCTTTCTTCGTGAGCGGGCGACGGCCTTTCCAGATCGAAATTATCTCGGAATCGAAAAATCGAAAAAGTGGCTTCATCATGCCGTAGCGCGCTTTGAAAAGGCTGGCCTTTCTCAAATTCGCGTGGTGCCTGTTTATGTAGAGGGTTTTCTCGAGCGATTCGTTACGGATACATCGGTTTCTGAATACCATATTAATTTTCCAGACCCCTGGCCGAAAAAAAGACATCGAAAACGAAGATTCATTCAGCCTCAATTCATCAAAGAGATTTGCCGAACGCTTCGACCGGGCGGTCAACTTCATATTGCTACGGATTATCTGGATTACTATCATTCGATATGTGAAGTTCTCGCTCCCTTCTTAGGAAAGGAACTTCGAATTGATTATTCCGTACAAACCGGTTCAATTCTGAGTAACTATCACGTTAAATATCTAGTCGAGGGAAGGCCGATCTATTTCATCACGGCAGTACGCACATCTCTGACGGAGGCTATATAGGTGGGTGGAGATACAGAGATGATGGTCGTCTCGTCGGAAGCGAAGCTGCCCTTGCAAGGATTTCATTCGGATTGCTCCACTCGTCAGGTGTCAACACGCCATCGTGATTGGGATCGCCGAATAGACGACAAGACTGACGAATATTCTGTCGAATGATGTCTGTTAATTCTGGATGGTTTTTTTCTGTAATCACAACCGGGATCTGCACATCTGGCTCGTCCACTTGAAGGCCAGTGTTTTTCAGCCAATGAGCGACGTTAAATGCAACGAAGAATTGATTCGTTTGGTTCGGATCCAGGGGAAAGAGACCGTCTGAACGATTGCTTTTTAGATTAAAATCGAAAGGGGTGGTAAGGATAATTTGAATAGGGCGGTTTCCGGGTACTACGTTCCCTTCAAGCATCACCGCATATGTCGGATATTTTTCCGACGGGGCCAAGGTGACGCTTACTTTCTGAAAGCGTGTATTCATGGGGAAATTCCATAACAACGCCTTTGAGAACCAGTCAGAGGAAAGAAGATCAAGCCAAAAGGGCCCCTGGATGTTTCCGATAGGTGATTTAGAGCTCGGAGAAAAGAGTTGTATGCTTTCCACATTCATTTTTGCTTTTTCAACCACAACACTATATTTAATTTTATCTGTGGGAGGGGCCTGCAGGGCTGAGGAGGCAATAATGGGAGGCGTTTCAACAACTACGAGATCGTCCCAATATCCCATCACGTCGACATTGAGGTGAAGCTCCCGAGCGGGCGGGCCTGCCACAATCGGTCGGGGAGTGTCTTCAGGATTGCCCGCTTCAGTGCCGCCGCAATTTAGAAGACCTGCTCCAAGAAGGTAAAAGGAGAAAAGCCAATAAAGCGTGTGCTTCATCACGCGTTCCCCTCGTTTAGCTTTCGTGTCAGTGGAAAAAGTTGGATATTCAGTTGATATACCTGATCGGCAGGGGTGGTTGATTTCCCGATTGTGGTTAACAATTCCCGACGAAAACAGGCAATTCGTTCCTTTAAGTCGGAAATTAGAGATTCGGGAATGCTGAGAGTTACGGAGCTTATATCTCTTTCATTCGCAGGGCTGAGATCAAGCGCGCGAAGGCTCTTTTGAATCATTTCTCCGTGATAATTTCGAACGACCAAGGAACGAATTTCCGCTCCGGAACTCACAATGGGATCCATTTGGCGGAGGGCTCCATCGGGCAATCGTTCAATTAATCGTAAGGAAAGAAGGAGGCCAATCGCCCGGGTCGCTGCTTGAACGGGAATAGGTGGGTTTAGGGCCTGTGCAATCCAAGCGGGATCGTTGCGGAATCTCCGGGTGCCAATTAATTCGCGTATCGCCGGGTAGTACCATTTCGAAAAATATTCGAATTGATCTCGATCAAGGCCACGAATTTGGCGAAAGCTTCGGTGCCGACTCATTCTCTCGTAGTATCGATTTTTTTCGGCCAAGGTTTCTGCTTGGCCGAAGAAAACGAGATTCTCAAAATATTCAGCTTCGTCTCCACCAAGATGAAGGCCATGAACGAATTTCTCAATTCCGTGCGGGCTAACATTTCGTTTCCCGTCAATCACGAGTTTGAGGAAATTGGGTGACGAGAACCCAGCTTCTTCAGAAAAGGACCGAAAGGAAAAGGACCGAAGTTTTGTCTTCAGATGATGATAAAGGTCGCCAAGGTAGAGGCGATAGTTGTTGTAGGCGTATATCGTTGGCCGGATAGAGAAGGGCGGCTTGGTCTTCGCAAAACGTTTGGCAGGGAGGCGAGTTGCCCGCGCCTCCCTGCTCAAACGCTCCCCCCTACGATTTTCCGAAATCGTTTCGCGAATCTCTGGTGTCGTGTGGATTGACGAAGCGATCTCGGATCCCTCCTTGCCCCAGTTAAATGGTTAGCGCACCACGTTACGAGGGACTGTATGAAAGTCGCCCCGGCAAAAGCAAGTAGAAAATACTCAAATTTGTATACTAGTAGAATACGATTGAGCACAGATGAGCTGGGGAGAGGTAGAAAATATTACATCTCATTATTATTTAACATAATATTACTTATCAGAAGTAATTCGTATGGACGGGCGCAGCCAAATTAAGCATCCTTTCTACAATGTGGCTTGAGCTAATCGCTCTCCTTTTAGCACCTCTGTGGATAGCCGTTGCGGCTTTTCGACCGCGATACGCACTCGCAATTGGTGTCGCAGTTTTTCTCGGATCACTTCCCTTTCCAGGTTTTCGATGGATGGGACTCGTCGTTTTATTCTTTTGCATCCTTTTATCTAATCATCGAAAATTTCTCTGGCTCCCGCCCGCGATGACGATCTTGATGGCTCCCCTTTTTCGGTCATTTTGGGGCCGGCTCTTGGGGTTCGTTGAGGCGTATTGGATGGCCGCCAGCACACATTTCCGAGGGGTTGGGATGGGCCAATGGACGGTGCATCAAGCGGAAGCTCAACGCGCGGTTCTTTCCTACGCCCAATGGCCGGTCTGGAACGATATTGCACCATATTTCGGCGTGGCGCCCTCTTTGCCGGCTCATCTATTTGCCGAGGTCGGTTCTTGGGGCCTTCTTTTTTGGATCGTGCCACTCTTTCTGATTCTTTATTTTCTTACGCCTGAGAAAACCAGGTCGTGGGCAGCTATCTTGGCCGCACCTTTTTTAGTTACGCTGACAACAACTCCGGTTCAGTTCTTTTTGACCGTTGATCAAGCAAAGGTTGAACGTTGCAATGAAGAATTAATTTCCGTAATTCATTTCGAAACCACTCCCGACAAACTTCGAAGCGTATGTCCTGAAATTCGCTCCGTAGAGTACGAAGGCGCATTGTGGCTGCATTTGGGCGACCCCATTCGCGCACAGGAAGCGTATCAACGTTGGGCTGAAACTTATCCGAACGATCAAATGCCGAAGGAAGCCCTAAATCGCCGGGCCATCGGGGCCGGACTGAGTTTCTTCATAGTGCGCCGATTCGCGCTTCTTCCGGCGGCTCCGCATTAGAAGCGAGAGAATCAGAACAATCGCTGCGCCTCCGATGACTCCCATTGCGATTTTCTGAATGGGTAGCCCCATGAGCAAGCCCCCGACTGGGTTTGGCGCAGGTGTTTCCGTAGGATGCGGAATCGGAGTGGACGCTGCAATCTCCTTTTCTTCAATGGTTGGACCGAAAATTGGATTCGCCGCGAGGAACTTCGCCACGTCCGGATTCGTTTTAAATTTGGCCAGAAGGTCCTTCACACGGGGAAGATCGGCATCCTCCGTGTAGCGAAGAAGTGGGAGAATTTTCACCACATCTTCCGCCGTCAAATCCGCTGTATAGCGATCTAAAATTTGCTTTAGTATGGCTCTGACTTTTTCCGGGTGGGGATGTTCCAGGCAAGTGAAGAGGAACGATTTTCGTGTAACCCGAGCATAGTCTGGATCGCCAGGTTGAGGAGCCTTTTGATCCCAAGGAAATGCAATCGCAGGTGTTGTATCCGTTCGAGGAAGTGCGGGCCGGGGTTCGGGGAACACATACAATGAATCATCCCATTTCACCCATCCCCTTTTTACCTTTTGCGCCTCTTCGTTGAGAAAAATGGCCTCTACATAGCCGCGCTTTTTTCCTCCTTTTTCGATCAATACAAGTTCGTCGCAGGGGCGAAGTTTGGCAACCACCTTCCCTTTCCGGTCGGGAAATTGGCGAACCTCGACAGGTTTTTCCAGGACCAATGCATCGCGAGGAATGGCTTTTCCTGCCGCGAATGTCGTGGAGGGCAAAAGAGCGAGAGCTAGGGCAATCGCAATTCGATCAGTCGTAATATTCACGGCCGAGATGGGTGATGAGATCTTCGCCCTGAACGTATCGAAGCGTGTTTTTCAGTTTCATGAGTTGCACAAAGAGATCATGCTCGGGATAGAGTCCTTGTGCAACCATTGGGCTCTTGTAATAAAACGAGAGCCATTCCTGAATTCCCTTAAAGCCACATCGCTTGGCGAAGTCCGAAAAGAGAACCAAGTCTAGAACGATCGGAGCCGCCAAAATGGAATCCTTGCAGAGGAAGTTAACCTTGAGCTGCATTTTGTAATTGAGCCAGCCGAAGAGGTCGATGTTGTCCCAGCTCTCTTTGTTGTCGCCGCGAGGCGGGTAATAGTTAATCCGAACCTTGTGGTAGAGATCCTTATAAAGTTCCGGATATAAATCGGGCTGAAGGATTTCTTCAAGAACTGATAATTTCGATTCTTCTTTGGTCTTGAAATTTTCTGGAGCGTCGAGAACCTCACCGTCACGATTGCCCAAAATATTCATCGAGTACCAACCATTGATTCCCAGGAGGCGAGCTTTAAATCCAGGCGCAAGAATCGTTTTCATCAATGTTTGGCCGGTCTTGAAATCCTTTCCCGAAATCGGAACCTTTCTTTCATTCGCCAATTTAACGAGCGCGGGAATATCCACAGTCAAATTGGGCGCACCATTGGCAAACGGAACACCCGACTGAATAGCCGCGTAGGCGTAAATCATGCTCGGCGCAATCGTCGGATCATTCGCCTTGAGAGCTTTTTCAAAACTTTCGATGTCCTGATGAGCGGGTCCGGGTTTTAGAAAGGCCTCGGTCGAGCCACACCAGATCATGACCATCCGGGCGACCTTTTTCTCTTCTTTAAACCGAGAAATGTCATCCATAACTTCACGAGCGAGGTCGTATTTGGTTTTGCCTTTCTTGACGTGGTCGCCGTGAAGGCGGCTGACGTATGCGGGATCGAATACGGCCTTCCAAGGTTTGATGGACTCGATGTCGTCTCGAACCGATTCAACTAAATTTTTAAAGATGACGTTGGACCGAATCGCCACTTCGTAACAATTCTCGGAAAAAATATCCCAGGCTCCGAATTCGAGATTTTGAAGTTGAGCTAATGAAACAAAATCTTTGATGAGAGGATTCCGTTCCTCGGTTCGTTTTCCCAAACGGATGGTTCCCATTTGCGTCAGGGAGCCAAAGGGTTCCCCGAGACCTCGAAGAATCGCCTTCACGCCGATGATAAAGGTGGTGCTAACAGCACCAAGGCCTGGAATTAAAACCCCCAGTTTTCCATCCGCCGGAGCTACCGTAATTTTCTTGTTATTACTTGTATTTGACATCGTACGTCCTCTCAAGAGTGTTCGCTTCTATAGGAAAGGCTGCAAAAAGTCTATAGAGGCGAGGTTTCATTTCGATAGGTTTATAGAGCAACCCCCATGCCAACGATTTTGAGATGAGAAAAGTTGTCAGGACCGCAAAAACTGACAGTGTTTGTGTCAGTTTAAGGTTCTTTGACAAGCTCCCAGAGCCCTCTACACAGAGTTCTCTAATTTTACGACACGGGCCAGGGGCGGAACTTGGTTTTGCCCATAAAGAATGCCTTTTCCTGAAGCTTGACGAGAATTTTCAATTTTTCCTCGAACGAAAGATTCTTCCGCTCTCGTTCCATTCGCCTCTTCTCCTTCAAAACAGTTCGAAGAAGATCTTTGGGCGTTTTAAATTTTGTTTTACGCACGCGTTACCTTCCAACCCGCTTTTATTTTATCCCATTTCCCTAACAGTTTAAACCGAGTCAAAATTCGATGAAGCTTTTTGGAGTCAAAAGATTTGTTCTCAACCAAAATCCTGAGTCGCTCGATATATTTGGCTTTTCCCAGCTGAATCATAATTGCCATCAGATGCTCCAAATCGAAAACCCTGAACTGAGCACCTTCAATCTTTGCCATGACGGCCTTTTTAAAAGCTTCCTCACTCAAGTCGTCGTAAGGAACAAGAAATTGGATTGGGAATCCCTCGATCAGGATATGATCCTCTTTCGTTGTGGCTCCCCTATGTTCAATCAAATACTTATAGATTGGAGAAATATTCAGAAGCCTCGGACCAGATTCCGCTAGATAAACAAAGACGTCGATATCATCTGTAAAGGTTGGCTGCGAGAAATAGAGCAATGCTGTCGCACCGCCGATTACGTATTCCTTAATGATTCCTGCTCGGACGAGGTCTTCGAGCGTTTTTATGACTGGAAGCATTTGTTCATTCTATGGGAGAAAAACACTTCCATTTTACCGGGTCACCTTGCAGTTACTGGCTGTTTGCAACGGGTTCACACAGTTAGAAATTCCGCTTGAAGGCGCAGCATCGCATGTGATCGTGGCGTCTCCCATGGCATCTTTGCA
Organism: uncultured bacterium; assembly: GCA_964397255.1. Classification (GTDB taxonomy): domain Bacteria; phylum Bdellovibrionota_G; class JALEGL01; order JALEGL01; family DATDPG01; genus CAYNHQ01. Next base: position 78,940 of record CAYNHQ010000010.1, on the reverse strand, counting down.
GCTAAGGCTTACGCTTGTGCAATCGACATTTGAATTTGTCGTGTACGTACACAAAATATTTCCGTCACTTTGATTTACAGAAACCATGGCGCTGCCAACATCTTCACAGTAATCGCTTGCGCGTACAGTTCCGTTGATTGTTTCCGAAACATTGGCGCATAGGGTCGCATTCCCAAAACTGGCAGGTGGCGGCATACTAAAGTTCACTTTGACCTCACCGTTGACCATCTTTTCGTAAGCGTCAGACGTGAAAACTCCCGCTGGACAATGGATCGAAATGTTCTGGTCTTCAAACGTCGTTTCACTAGCAGATGGGGAAGTGTACGTTAATGTTCCTGAACCCGTACAACCACTTTTTGCCATAAAAGCACTAAACCAACACTTAAAATCAAGACTACCAGTAGTCCCGTCGGAAATAACTGTATTGCACGAACTCGTAGCAATATCATTTAAGTCGTTAAGATCATTTCCACCGGGATAACCTCCAGCCTCGTGCCTAAAAACATTAAATAAGACTTGCGCTACCTCATTTGCATTTTCATTAGTAAGCGAACCCGTGGGACTAGAAAAATCTTCGGCATTGGGTGTTCTTGCCCCACCCCCTCCATTGTCGCCGCTACAAGCGACAATCCTTAGGCAAACTAAAAACAAAATTACGTTTGATGGTTTTATATTTATCATACGGCTTGATAGAGCAAGGCTTATACCAGGTATTTCGAGCACGAAAAATGTGTCAGATAGTGAAAACTGACACTTTTTATGACAGGTCTTTCGAAATAAAATGGCAGCCGAGGCTGTGGTGATTGCGGCGGGCGGCGGTGAGAACAAGTTGGGCGGCCGCGGCGGCGTTTCGAAGACCGATGAGTTCATCACTTAAAACTGAATGGGCGTAGAACTCCTCCACTTCGTCCGCGAGGGCGCCTAAGATTTTTTTCGCGCGCTCCAATCGTCGAGGCGTTCGAATAAGGCCCACATAATTCCACATCGTCTGTTTGATGGTCTGCCAATCCTGGGTAAGAAGACTCATCTCCACGGGCTCCGCCTCTCCTTCCCAATCCCGAATGGCTGGAAACGATCGGCGATCCTTCGAAATTTTTTCGGAAGCAGCTTGCCCCGCGCGAGTACCCCAGACCAGGCCTTCCAAAAGAGATGTACTGGCCAGGCGGTTGGCTCCATGAACGCCAGAGCAGGCCACCTCTCCCACGGCCCAAAGATTTTCAATCGTCGTCTTCCCGTTGAGATCCACGGCCACACCACCACAGGAATAGTGGGCCGCTGGCACGACGGGAATGGGTTGGGTTGTGATGTCGATTCCCAATTGCAGACATTGGGCGTGAATCGAAGGAAACCGAGAGCGGATCCAGTCGGCCGGCTTTTGAGAAATGTCGAGATAGACCCAACGAGATTCCTCACGAAGCATTTCTTCGGCAATGGCTCGGCAGACGATATCTCGCGGAGCGAGAGTTCCTCGCGAATCATATCGAGACATGAACTCCTCTCCTCGTTGATTCGTTAACCGGGCCCCCTCTCCTCGCATCGCCTCCGAAATTAAAAACCTCTCCGGGTTCCGAGAATAGAGCGCCGTGGGATGGAATTGGATGTATTCCAGGTTCATGATGCGTGCGCCGGTCCGATAAGCCATCGCCAATCCGTCACCTCTCGCTCCCGGTGGATTCGTACTATGAAGATAGAGTTGACCGAGACCCCCCGTGGCTAAAATCGTTTCTTTCGCAAGAACCGCAATCACTTCCCCCTTCGCCTGATCAAAGAGGTATGCCCCGATACAACGAGAAGGTTCATAAATGTCCTGGGGATTCGTGGAATGGTGAGCGGGCGTGATGAGGTCGATGGCCGTATGGCGCGTCCGGATTTCAATTTTTTTATTTTTCGAAAGATGTTGGAGAAAAGCCTGCTCGATCGTTTTCCCTGTCTCATCCCCTGAATGGAGGATTCGAGCGACCGAGTGTGCGGCCTCTCGCGTGAGATCCAACTTCCCTTCGCTATTCCGACTGAAAGGAACATTCAATTGATCGATTAAAATTCTTTTTACAAGGTCCGGCCCTTCGGTAGAAAGGAGGTGAACAGCCTTTGGATTCGAAAGTCCGGCGCCAGCTTCCATAATGTCTTTTTCAAGGAGCCCCCCCTTTTCTTTACCCTGAAAAACAACTCCTCCTTGGGCCCAGGCTGTCGCCGCCTCTGAGGGACGTTCGCTCCTTGTCAGAAGCATCACATTGCGACCCGCGTTCGCGAGCTCAAGCGCAGCCGAGCATCCCGCGATTCCCGTACCAATGATGAGACAATCTATTTCAATTTTTTTCACAGCGGCGTGAGTTCAAGGTTTAAATCGATTCCCCGAGCGGAATGTGTCAACGCGCCAATTGAAATAAAGTTAACTCCCATTTTAGCCAGGCGCTCCACACGTTGTATCGTGATTCCTCCCGAGACTTCTGTTTCGGCGCGACCTTTGGCGATTGCTACGGATCTCGCGATTTCTTCATCGCTCATATTGTCGAGTAATACTCGATCGGCTCCGGCGGAGATCACTCCCTCTACATCCTTGGATCGATTGATCTCGACAATCAGTTGCATATTCGGTTCTCGATCTCTCGCCTTCTTGACGGTCTCAGTCGGTGAAGCAAATGCGGCAATGTGATTGTCTTTAATTAGAATCGCATCGTAAAGGCCGGATCGGTGATTCGCCCCCCCTCCCATCGCCACAGCATATTTCTCCAAGTGCCGGAGCAATGGCGTCGTTTTGCGAGTATCCAATATTTTTGTTTTTGTGCCCTTGGTTCTTTCGACGAATGAATGCGTGAGTGTAGCGATTCCACACAGACGTTGAAGGAAATTAAGAGCCACACGTTCTCCTTTAAGAATGGAGGCATAAGACCCTTTTATTTCAAGAATATCTTTGTCTGCCTTTTCAAAAGAACCATCTTTCGATAGTTGTGTGATGGAGAGCTTAGGATCGATTATGACAAATACACCGCCCGCTACGCCAAGGCCCGCAACAACCGCGTCTTCGCGAAGTCGGATCAAGCCCCTGCCTTGAAGCGAGGGCGATACCAATGCGTCGGTCGTGACATCTCGGTGTCCGATGTCTTCCTCCAGCGCACGGCGAATAATGTCGTCGGTGAACATACGGCGAGCAAAATCCTCAGAGAGGAACCTTCTTTTCAAGAATCCATGAACCAACCTCCACTTTCACTTCAAGTTGATTCGGCTGTCCCGGGTCTCGTTTCTTTCCTTTTTCAAATACGATTTCTTTTGAATACGTATGCTCCCCTACTTTTAAACTCACCGACATGACTGGAGCCTTGGAAGAAACATCCTTCGTTTTCATTCGAGCGAGGTGAAGCGCCTGAATTTGTTCACTCGAAATACTCAGGGTGCGGTCCATTCGCCAGCTTTCCTCTTTTCCATCTTCTAGGTTTTCTTCCCTTGCTACGGTTTGCGCTTTCTCCGTGGCTTTGATGACTTCGAGAATATGGCTGCCGATGGCGATTCGATCACCGATCGCGATTTTATGAGAGGGAACCTTTTTCCCGTTGATGGACATTCCATTTTCGCTCGCCTGATCCTCGATGACGAGTGCCTCCCCTTTACGGAAAATTCGAGCGTGAGAGCGAGATACTTTCGGATCGTCCAGCACCACATGGTTTTCCGGCATACGGCCGATATACGTTACGTCGGGTTCCAGTCGAATCGTGCGAATCAGAAGATTATCCTTGAGTACGCGAAGCGCGAATGGAGACTTGGCTTCGGTTTCTCCTGTAACGGTATCCCATATCGTATCGTCGGACATGGCTTCAGAGCTCCAACGGCGTAGGATAGCCTGTCGCGGTGCAAGAAAAGCGGGCGACGGCCTTCAATTCCTCATCGATATTGCGATCCATTCTTCGAAAGTTGTGAATGCACCGACGACTTGCCTCTTCACAAAACGCTTTTGTCATTAGAATCTCCGCTTCAGTTTCTTTGGTTCCTTTCGCATTCAAAGAAGCAGTTGCGCGTGAGACAACCGCCACCATGCTGAAAAGATCCATCGCGATTTCGGCGATTCTTTTTTGTGCGAATTGCCGTTGAAAAATCTCTTTGCCGTGTCTTCGAAGGGCCTTCTCTACCGCGTCGACAAGTTCCTTAACCTGATTTTCAATAAGTTCCGCCTCTTTTTGGAATTCCGAATGCGCTTTTGTCATTTGGGGTCCGGAAAATACACGTGAAACCTGTTCGGCCACAAAATAGTCGTACAAAACGCCCAGGGATTTGATCGGTTCTTTTAAGGCGTCACCGACAATTTTTAAATATTCTCCCACCGACTGCATTCCCGTCAGGGCAATAAACAGACGAAGAATTTCGTTTGTCCCTTCAAAAATCATGTGGATTCGAGCGTCCCGCAGCGCCTGTTCATAGGGATATTCCCTCATGTAACTCGATCCCCCCGCAATTTGTGTCGCTTCATTCACCACAGACCAAATGGTTTCGGAACCCCGAACTTTGCATATAGCCGATTCCATGGAGTAGTCACCGACACCCGAGTCGACCATGCCGCACGTGAGATAAGTGATGGCTTCGAGAACATAGGTATCCATCGTCATTCGGCCCAATTTGTCTTGAATAAGGCCGAACTCTGAAATGGATTTTCCAAACTGTTTGCGTGAAACGGCGTGTTCCGTTGAAAATCGGATGGCACGTTTGGCGCCCCCGACGCAGCCCGCGGCAAGACCCAGTCTTCCAGAATTCAATATTTCCATCGCGATTTTAAAACCCCGCCCAGGCTCACCCAGAACATGATCGGCGGGTATGGGAACATGGGTGAAAGCCACTTCCGTTGTGGACGAGCCCCGTATCCCCATTTTGTGCTCTTCCTTACCGGTCGAAAGCCCTTTCATGTCACGCGTAACGAGAAATGCCGTGACTTTATCTTTTTTCCCTTCGGGAGTGTCCATTTCGGTTTTTGCGAACACCGTGAAGAAATCGGCGATTCCGCCGTTCGTGATCCAAATTTTATTTCCATTGAGAATATAGCTTCCGTCCGACTGTTTTACCGCTCGTGTCTTAATACTGTAGGCATCCGATCCGGAACCGGGTTCCGTGAGGGCGAACGCCGCAACCATTTTTCCTGTAGCCAGTTGGGGCAAGAAGCGTTCTTTTTGTGACTCGGTTCCAAAGAGAAGCAGTCCTTTTAATCCGATGGATTGATGTGCGGCTACCGTAACAGCAATCGAAGGATCGATCGCTCCCACTTCTTCAAACACTCTTCCGTAACCCAATTGGCTGAGGCCGATGCCTCCATATTTTTCCGGAATTTGAAGACCGAAGAGACCCATTTCTTTGAGGGCTCCCAGAACATCTTCCGGAATCTTGCCATCGGCATCGATTTTGGCGCTGTCGATGTGATCATCGGCGAACTTCCGCAAATTCTCGATAATCAGCCGGACCATCTCCCCCTCCTCCGGTTTTATTTTCGGAAATGGGAAGACCATTTCCTCACGAATATGTCCGGCGAAAAGAGACTTGGAGAAACTTTGAGTGGAGGACACGGTTTCCACGGTGGAAGAATGTCAAAAAAACTGGACGATTGGAAGCGAATCGCGAATCTTTTGGGGATGCTTAATCTCCTCGCATGGTGGAAACGGGAATCTCTTCTTCGCAAAGCGCAGCGTCTTGTACGGGGCGGAAAAGAGGAGGAAGCGCTTGACGCGATGAATCAGGCTACGAAGCTCTTTCCGAGGCATTTGCAAGTTGCGATTCAACATTGCTGGCTTTTGGCCGACCTCAATCGGCACACCGAGGCGAAGCAGCGTGTAATGGCATCTCTCGAGCAATGGCCTGAAAACGGGATTCTTCACATGCTTAAAGGAGAAATTGAGTACGCTCTGAAAGATTACGCCGGGGCAAAGGTCTCTCTGCATCGCGCACTCGAACTCTGTGGAGAAAACCTCCGCGTGGAATATGATTTGGGGCGGATCTACCTCGCCCTGGGAGAACTGGATCAAGCGACTCATTACTTTGAATCTACCGTGAAATACGACCGGACATTGGTAGACAGCCGCCTGTTGGTCATGGCCGAACACTATCTACTCCGGCAAACCAGGAAGGAATAGCGTAGACTAGGATCATGTCCACCGATCTCTCTTCTTTTATTGTCCGCGCCAAAAAAGGGACCCGTCTTTTTAGCGAAGGGGAAGAAGGAAATGACATGTATTTTATTCACTCCGGTCGGGTGAGAATTGAAAAAAAGATCGGCGATAAGATGGAAACCCTTGCCGTGATGGAAAAGGGAGATTTCTTTGGCGAAATGGCGCTTATCGAACGAACACCCCGCATGGCCGCAGCCATCATTGAGGAAGACTCGGAGCTCCTCCGCGTGGACATGAAGAACTTTGAAAAACTTCTTCAGAGCAACATTGAAATTGCTGTTCGAATGATACGAAAATATGCCACGCGTCTCCGCGAGACGAATGTGAAGTATGAAACTGTTCTTAAAGATCGAAAACTGGTTGACGATGAAATTGAGAAAATTCTGGAGTCTGTGAAGAAGGCTCCCCCTCCTTCTTCCTCCCACCCTATCGCCCATTTAGTCGGTGGAGACAGCGCGACCGTCTTCGATATTGTCCAGGAAACCTCGATCATCGGTAGGCAGGATCCTGTCACCGGGATTTTGCCCGATATCGATTTGACGAAGATCGATACCTCTCGCAGTGTCTCTCGCCGACATGCCCGCCTTCATTTTGAAAAGGGAAAATTCTATTTGACGGAGGAAGTTGGAGTTCGAAATGGAACGTTTGTAAACGATGAAAAACTGGAAACAGGAATCTCAAAATCGCTGGAGGAAGGAGTGGACCTCGTATTTGGCAATGTCACCCTTCGGTTCGAGCTTCCTTAATTCGTTTTTTCTAATTTCCCTTCCTTCTCTAAGAGTTTATTCAAATTTTTATAGGGAGTTTTCCACCTGGAATTGAGTTCAATGGCGAGCAAGAAGCGTCTTGCCGCGCGGTCCGGGTATCCTTCCACACTTTCCAAAGCACCCAACTCATTCAGACTTCTCCAGCGAAAGGAATCCAAACGATATGCGGCCATAAGATCGCCCTGCGCCCCATCTCGCTCGCCTAAGAGGAGCCTCTCCGTCCCCCTTTCCAGGAAGGGTAGTGCATAAAGAGGTTCCAATAGATGTGCTTTGGAAAAGGCATTCACCGCGCGCTCATGCTCTCCGAGATCTCCCAAGACACGGCCCAATTGAATCCAGGGCCTGGGGTCGTCCGGTTCGTTTTCAACATTGGAACTCCACAGGCGAAGAGGCGAACTCCAGACTTCGGCCATCGACCATTCTTTGGCAATGGCGAGAGCGCAAAACAAACCAACGACTAGAAACGATAGCCGTGTGGGCTGTTTTTTTCGAAAGAAATCTCCCGCGATTAATGCGACACCCGCAATCGGTAGATAGAGTCGATCCTCATCAAATGGAAGATTCAGAGGGAAAACACTTGAACCCGGGGAAAGAAGAAGAAAAAACCATAGAATTCCAAACGCTATGATAGGCCGACGACGAAAAAGAAAAACTGAGGTTCCGACGAGTGTCAGAAATAGAAATAGGCTAAACAGAAATCGAGGATCACCGACCGATTGAACCGGGGGAATGTGGTGATACACCGAGAGGGAAATGGGTAGAATGAGGATGCCGAGATACTCGATAAAGTTCGCACCCTGAGTCATAAGGTATTTCCATGAATCCAACTGGAGAGACGGAGGGACATATGTTTCCGAAACAAATCCTCTTTGCGCCAACACCTCAGGCTGAATGACAAAGATAATATAGATGAACAGTCCGGAGAGGGCCGCCATTGAGCACCCAAGCGCGACGTCCCATTTGTTTTTTTTCTTCGGATAGAAAAAGAAAATAACGAGCCCCCAGATCAGTGGAAGCAGGATCGCGGTTTCTTTTGACGTTAGAGCGATCAGAGCAAGGAACAATGAGAGTAGACGGCTATATTGAGCTGCTAAGATGGCCCCAAAGATTCCAAACGCCGCCCACAAATCACTTCGTTTCCACACCAAATGAACGACATTCCCTTGAACGGGGTGGAGTAGGAAAATGATTGCGCCGAGAGCCGCGGCCCAACGATTTGAATCTCCGACAATAGTTACAGCAAAGAAATAGAGAAGCGACGCATTGACCCAGTGAAGAAGGAGATTCGTAACTCGAAAACTGACAGGGTTAGCTCCGAAAAACTCCTTATTGACCACAAGTGATGCCATGAGCCAGGGACGGTACCCGACAAAATTCCAGTTCGAGTCATGGATAAAGGAATGGAAAAAGGACGGAATGTTTTTCCATTCAAGCCACTGATTTTGTGAGATCGCGAGGAGGTCATCAAACAGAAAGGGATTGGAGAGCGCAGGGAAGAACGCGATGAAAGATAGCCCGAGCAAGATCAGCAAAATTTTCCAGTGAGGGGGACGTTTCATGCTACCTTAGGGGTTCAATGGACATCGTTTCCCTACCCCCCGATCAACTGATTCCGTTGATTGACCGCGTTCGAAAGTTCGAAATCGACCGGTACGAAGTGTATCTGCACAGCCTTATCCTAAACGTAATGTCGGAATTGGGTGAATTTGTTCCAAGCGAGGGGGGAATGGTTCTCATCGACGATCCTCTACGAAAGCGGGATTCAAAAAAAGAGAATGAACTTGTCTATGCCGCCGCCTTTGGGCGTGGCACGGAGCATTTGCCCGGGAAAAGAATTTCGGCGAGCCAAGGGATCGTCGGCGAGGCCTACATGTTGAGTAAATCTTCGGTGCGAAAATCCGAGCGCGGAGCTCCGGTCATATTTGATAAACAACAGTTTTCCCGACCGCTGGAAACGTTGATTTGCGTGCCCCTCAAGGTGGAAACGGCGGTCGTGGGGGTCTTGGTTCTCTATAATAAGAAGGATTCAATGGGGTTTACGCTTCGTGATCTAAAGCTCATTGAAGTTTTTGCGGGATATCTTTCGACTTCTCTCCAGAACGCGATCGATGCGCGAAAAAGCAAGGAATTATCCAAATTGGATGATTTGACGGGCCTGTTTAACGATCGTTATTTTCATCGTCAGCTCGAAGCTGAAGTCGCACGGGCCGATGAAAAACGCCTTCCGCTATGTTTAATTTTTCTCGATTTGGACAATTTTAAATCGGTGAACGACCGTTACGGCCATTTGGTTGGGAGCCAGACGCTAAAAGAAATTGGATTTATTATCCGTGAAGCGGTGGACTCGCCCGAGGCGACTCTCGCACGATACGGCGGGGACGAGTATGTGATCGTCCTGCCGGGGGTGGATCTCACCCGGGCACTCGACACGGCCGATCGAATCCGAATGATGATTGTCGGAAAGCTCTTTATGATCGATCAGGGAGAGCAGGACGGCTCGTTTATTAACTTCAAAGGGATCCTCGCCTGCTCTGCGGGCGTATCTTCGCTTCGCGACCATCTTCCCGCCGGGGGGACGCCAAGGGACCGAAAAGTTCTTCTCATTCGTATGGCCGATCAGGCAATGTACCGCGCGAAGGAGCTGGGCAAAAACACTGTCTGCGCCGCTGAACCTCCCAAGCCTACTGTGCGTTAAACCAAGAATCCCGAAAGGTTTTGGAAGTGTCGGCGGGCAAATCAAGGGCGATCAAGATCTTTTCTTTCTTGCGATATAAAGTTCCCGGAGATTTTTCATCACTCTTTTTCCAGGCCTTTTCAAACTCATCGGCATCTTTTGTGCTGTCCCATACGGTGGCGAGAAGCAATCCCGTTTTCCCCTCGGGAGATGTCTCTAAAAGCCAATAGCGATCCCCACCCCAACCTTCCGCTCCTTTGGTGGCCTCGGAGGCAGGCGCGCGATCCGAGAGAACCATACGAACACCGAATTCTCCCAGCACATTCGTGGATCGAATACGCATTCCCTTTCCAAGGTGCGATGAAACCCAAGCTGAATCAATCTCTTTGGGTGGATCGGATTTCGAAAGGTATTTTTCGGGATGAAGAATTTCCTCACTGGAAGCCGGAGGTGACCCAAACGCCGAATTCACCCCCTCCCACTTCTTTTTGGCCCGAACTTCGTCCACAAAATTCATCCCATCGACATAGGGGAATACAAGGCTTTCCAGTAAAAACGGCGGTGCGTCTTTAAGTTCGGGTTTCTGCTTTTGCTCTTGAGAGAGGAGCTGGCGTAAATTTTCCCGAAAATTCGGAAGTTTTCCGCCCGTAACGCCCCCGGAAGAAAAGTCCATCATCACGGCAAACGCATCCCCTTCGATCAGAGCGTTGATGGCGTTGGTTTGGTCGTCATTTCCTTCCTTTCGTTTCATCATCGGAAGAAGGTTGAAATGTTGGTCCTGAAGCGCATGGGTGAGTTCATGAATGAGGACCGATTCACGCGCCATGGGATCGATCGTTTCACTCAAAAACATTTTCTTTTCTTCCGGATCATAAAAACCCGCGACTTGATCGCGAAGGAGCCCCACGATGAACTTTTCGTACTCAAATGTTGGCGGGATGAGACCTAAATGAACCAGGGCTTTTCGCTCTAATTCAATTTCATCCGCAGGATATTCCTCGACCAATCGTTTTCGGATGTAGGCCTCGACTTCCTTCGAATTCTTTCTTCCCACTGGAACTTCATTTTTGAGCGAAAGTCCTCGCAGCCGCGAAAGCACGGGCAAGAGCTGCTTTGTGATTTGAGCATCCGGAATAGGAGTTGGGCTGGGGGTGGCACCTAAACCGCTTCCAAGGAGAAGGAAAAAACAAAGAATTGAGCGAAGTGGAATCACGTGAAAGGATGAAGTTCTCATGAAAGTCGCTTTGGCTCAAATGAACTCTTCATCGGACTGGCAGGAAAATCTTCAAACCATGCTTTCCTTCATCGATCGTGCTTCCAAACAGAAAGCTCAATTGATCTTATTTCCTGAAAATGTTTTGTATATAGGTAACCCTGCGCACCTCTATTCGACCAGTATTGCGCTCCGTTCCATTCCTTCCCGTCTTCAAACGGCGGCCAAGGAGGGTCGGATCGCCATTCTTGTAGGTAGCTACCCCATGCCCTCGAGGCGCATTGGAAAAGTTTTTAATGCCAGTCTTTTTATTGATGAACGAGGTCGCATCCTAGGGAAATATAAGAAAATTCATCTCTTTGATGTCGTTACGCCCGATGGAGAAGTTTATGCGGAGTCCAAATTTATATCTCCGGGGAAATCGCCTGTAATAATCCGTTGGAAAGGAATGAAAATTGGACTCTCCATTTGCTACGACCTCCGGTTTCCGGAGCATTATCGAGCTCTTCGAAAAAAAGGAGCCGAAGTGCTTCTGATTCCGTCGGCATTTACGTTTGAAACGGGAAAGGCGCATTGGCATACGTTGCTACGCTCACGTGCAATTGAAAACCTCGCGTATGTCTTGGCTCCCGCGCAGACCGGAAAACATGACAATGGGCGCCGAACGTTTGGCCATTCACTCGCGATCGATCCCTGGGGTCGAATCATTTCCGACGCGGGTAACCGAATCGGTCTAAGTTATTTGACGATTGACGTCGCCACCCCGCGTAAATATAGATCTCAGTTTGGGACAGAGTGATAAGTCATCACTTTCTTGTCAAAGACAAGAGTTTGGATACTCTTTTGTCGCAGGGGGGAAATGCCGTTCATTTTGTTTTTGATGCTCGCAGGGAGTTGTCCACATTCGGACATCGTACCCAGAGTCGTTGCGTCTCCGAATTCATCTGGAGATAAATTCGCAATTTTTCTCTCGGGAGATGGAGGATGGTGGCCTTTTGCTCGGGCCACGGCGGAAGAAATTGCCGCGGACGGAATCCCCGTGGTGGGAGTGAGTTCACGAGAGTATTTCCAAAATCGCCGAACACCCAATGCGGTGGCCGACGATTTAAGTAACCTGGCCGACTGTTACCTTTCGCTCTGGGGTAAAAAGGAGATGATCTGGATTGGTTACTCCTTCGGTGCCGATGTTTTGCCGTTCATCATTAATCGCCTTCGACCCGATCTTCGGGCTCGTAGCAAAGGTGTCATTCTTTTAGCGCCTAGCGGCACAGCCGAATTCTCAATTCACGATGAACCCGGTACCGGTCCGCCCGTCTCGACGGAGCTCTCCAACATAAGGGGAATTCCGAGTCTTTGTCTTTATGGTGAGAGGGACCGCGCCAGCCTGTGCCCCAAGCTCAAACCTGATGTAGCCCGTGTGGTCAAAATGAAGGGAGGCCATCATTTCAATTTCGCCACGCAGCTCATTGCCTCCATCATCGCCCATTAGGCGCGCGAAATAAATAGAGCCTCAGCAAGCACGTTGCAACAGATTTTTAGACATGCTAGAAGATCGCCCAGGGGGAAGGATGAAAGATATACTTCTATGCGGTCTCGCATTCAGTGGTTCAATTTTATGGGGGATAGCCGCCCCAGCGACCGAGGCTTTGCATTCCAAAAATATTACCCCGGCAAATGCCACACTGAATGATTTTTGCGAAAATCCCTATTCCTCCATCTGCGGGGACGAGGGAGAATCCGAAAGCAAGCGCGAACAAAAGATCCTTATCGAAAAGGAAATACTGGCTCAGATAGCCACGAAAGCGGTTCTGCGCGAGGTTCCGGAAACCGCCTATCTCCTTCAAATTTCGAAAGAGCAATTGGACCTTCAAAAGATTTTGGCACTGTCCCAAGCTACGGACCCTTTCAATAAGAGAGTGGGAGAAAGAGCACTGCGTGCTTACTTCAGGGCTCTGACCGATCAGTTGGAAAATGATTTGGGTGCCTCGTTTTATGCGGCGAAACTGCATTTTGATTCGGTTCGAACCTATTTTCTCGGCGCCGCCGTGGAAAAGACAAAACGAATCGTTCCGAAGGTAATTCCGAAGGCGGAAATCGATGACATGCTCGCCCATCTCCACAATGCGGAATTCATTAACGCGATAGACGGATTTCGGGGAGATTTGGGCGACCCCAACTATGAAAAGGAATTAATAGACTTGTGCGGAAAGGATGGCCTTGCCGACAACGCGTTCGCGTGGCAGTCGGATGGAAAAGATTACGTCGTCATTTGCCCCGGGGATTATGTGGCTGAATTAGGACCGGAAGATGCGACTTTACCTCTGGAAAAACTCCCACTGGCGGGATCCGTTTGGACACTCGGACATGAAACAGGACATCTCTTTGATAGCGACGGTCACGAGCAGACATATGGCAAATTGCAGGCTTGTATGAAAGAAAGTTATTCCAATGGGCTAAGCCACCATGTGACCGACTATATGAGAGAAATTAGCGGGGATTATTGGGGATCCGAAGCGCTTGCTCAATACTTGCATACTCTGAAGAGCCCGAGGGAAAAATTGAGGGCGTTGCAAGAAAGTTTGGAGGGAATTTGCGGAGAACAAATGCCGGATGACGGCGAGCATCCGAACGGACGTTTCAGAATTGAAAATCTCGTGCGCCGCAACCCGAGAATTCATGAGGCCGCCTGTCTGGAGTGGAAGCCCAAGCCGGGACATGCCTTCGGACCCACGTGCACTCTTCGTGGGAACTGGGACGACCGAAAAGAGCGCCCCGCCCGTTTTTGGTAATTCCCCTTTCCCTCCTTGCTTCGGCCAAGGGCCAAAGGTATAACGCCGTCCGGCGATTGGAACGCCGAAACCGCATGAAATTGTTGCCGAAACCAGAGTGGATCAGAGTTCGTCTGCCGGGGGGGGAGAGTTTTAATCGAATCTCCCAAATGCTAAGGGAGCGAAACCTTCATACCGTTTGTGAAGAGGCCCGTTGCCCCAATATCGCCGAATGTTGGGGCGGGGGCACGGCCACACTCATGCTCTTGGGCGATGTCTGCACGCGTGGCTGCCGTTTTTGCGCCGTAACGACAGGAAAACCCAAAGTCGGCGTAGATTCGCTAGAACCGGAAAAGGCAGCCGAGACCGTGAGGCTCATGAATTTATCGTACGTCGTACTTACATCCGTCAATCGCGACGATCTTCCTGACGGCGGCGCTGATCATTTCGCTCGCACAGTCGAAGAAATTCACAGAACTTCCTTGGGAACAAGGGTTGAAACTCTGATTCCCGATTTTCAGGGAGATCCCACAGCCCTCGAGCGGGTGCTTCAAGCTCGGCCAGACGTTTTGGCGCATAATCTTGAAACCGTTCGGCGCCTCACGCGGACGGTCCGCGACCATCGGGCCACCTACGATCAATCCCTTCAACTTTTGCGCAGCGCAAAGAAACTTCGCCCCGGACAGTGGACGAAAAGTTCCATCATGCTAGGGCTGGGCGAAACCCGCGATGAATTGCGCGAGGCCTTCGATGATTTGCGCCAGGCCAATGTCGACTTTTTGACGTTGGGACAATATCTTCGTCCCACTTCGAAACATCTTGAAGTGATCGAGTATATTCACCCAACATTATTTAAAGAATTGGAAAAAGAGGCGCTGGGCTTTGGCTTTAAATATGTGGCCTCGGGACCATTGGTTCGAAGCTCGTATCGGGCCGGAGAGTTTTTTGTTTCGAGGCTGCTAAACCCTAACCTAGGAGAGAGACATGGCATTCGAATTTAAGCTTCCAGATATCGGAGAAGGGGTCACCGAAGGAGAAATCGTTAAGTGGCTTGTAAAGGAAGGGCAAGAGGTAACGGAAGATCAGCCGATAGTGGAAATCATGACCGACAAGGCGACGGTAGAAATCCCCGCTCCCCGAACGGGAAAAGTGGGAAAGCTTTTTGCCAAAGTGGGGGATGTCGTTCCTGTGGGAAAAAAATTAGCCGAAATAATTGAAAGCGGAGCCACCGCAGGGAAATCTGCACCGGCGAAAGAGAGCCATGCACCAGCTAGAGCCCCGTCAGCTCCAGCTCCTCAGGCCACGATGAGAGCTTCAGCCCCCTCTCCTGCCGGTTCGGTTCGAGTCCTGGCTTCGCCGGCCACGAGAAAATTGGCCCGTGAATCGGGTATCGATCTCTCGGCCGTCACCGGAAGTGGACCTCTGGGACGAGTCACACGCGAAGATCTCACAAATTCCCGCGGAGGTGCCACGCGTGCGGGTGCACCGATGCGACCTTACATTGCCCCCTCACGGAATTTTGTTCAGGGCGGCGAGGAGCGGATTCCCCTGGCCGGCATTCGACGAAAAATCGCAGAGCACATGACTCTTTCAAAACATAAGGCGGCGCACTTCACGCATGTCGACGAATGCGACATGACTCAAATCGTTGATTTTCGCGCCTCCTCGAATGAAGAGTTGGCCAAGCAGGGAATTAAGCTGAGCTATCTCTCGTTTGTCGTAAAAGCCATTTGCGCAGCGCTCAAAGAATATCCACGTCTGAATGCCACGCTCGATGAAGAAAAAAATGAAATCGTCATCAAGCATTACTTTAACATCGGCCTGGCTGTGGCCACACAGGACAATGATCTGGTCGTACCCGTGATCAAAAATGCCGATCAGAAATCGCTCATTGAGATTTCGGAAGAAATTCAAAACCTCGCACAAAAAGGGCGGAGCGGAAAGCTGGCGCTGGATGACTTAAAGGGCGGCACGTTTACACTGACTTCCACGGGACATGTGGGGGGGTTAATGGCCACGCCCATCATTAATTATCCTGAAGTGGGGATTGTCGGTTTCCACAAGATCGCCCCCCGCCCTGTCGTCCGGGATGGCCAGATTGTCATTCGTCAAATGGCGAATCTTTCGGTTTCACTCGACCATCGTGTGGTGGATGGTCAATTGGGAGCGACGTTCTTGCAGGGAGTGATTCGTTATCTCGAAAATGCTTGGAATTTTATGATTCAGAGCTAAAGGAGCGCCCGTGGCAAAGCATCAACTCAAAAAAGACGTGGTGATTATCGGCGGAGGCCCGGGGGGCTATGTGGCCGCTATCCGTCTCGGCCAACTCGGTAAGTCTGTAGTGCTGATTGAACGGGACAACCTCGGGGGCGTCTGCCTCAATTGGGGCTGTATCCCTTCCAAGGCGCTGATTCATGCGGCGAAAGTTTACGAAGATATATCCAATAGCAGCGAGATCGGGATTACCGTCGGAAAAGTCTCGATCGACATGAAAAAGACGCAGGAATGGAAAAAAGGCATTGTGAAGAAATTAACGGGGGGTGTTGCACAACTTTGCAAAGCCAGCGGTGTCGAAATATTCAGGGGTGAGGCTTCGTTTGAAACCGCCAAAAAATTGATCGTCAAAGGAGCCAACTCCGGAGACATCGAAATAGAATTTCAAAATGCCATTGTAGCTACCGGCTCTCTACCCATTT
This sequence comes from uncultured bacterium, assembly GCA_964397255.1. GTDB lineage: Bacteria > Bdellovibrionota_G > JALEGL01 > JALEGL01 > DATDPG01 > CAYNHQ01. Next base: position 62,682 of record CAYNHQ010000010.1, on the reverse strand, counting down.
CCATTCCAGGATTTGAGATGGATGGGAAAAATGTGGTCGATTCCAAAGATGCGCTGGAATGGACGACACCTCCCAAGCGTCTCTGTGTAATCGGCGGCGGCGTCATCGGTATGGAAATCGGAATGCTCTACCAGAAGCTCGGAACCGAAGTGACCGTCATCGAGATGATGGATCAGCTTCTACCCGGAACGGATCGAGAAATTTCTGAAACGCTTTCTCGAATCTGCCGGAAGAGAAAAATTAGCGTTTATCTTTCGTCCAAGGCTCTTTCTTACGAAAAGAAGAAAGGTGGGCTTACCGTTTCCGTCCAAACGCCGAAAGAAAAAATTACTGTGGCTTGCGATGTGATTCTTCTCTCGATCGGAAGAACTCCCAATGCGAAGGGATTCGGCCTCGAAAAGATCGGTGTCCAGTTGGGACCCAAGGGAAATCTTCAGGTGAATAAGAAACTTCAAACCAATCTTTCCCATATTTATGGAATTGGGGACGTCATCGGCCCTCCTCTTTTAGCGCACAAAGCTTCGAAGGAAGGTTTGGTGGCCGCCGAGATCATTGCAGGACATCCGGAAGAACTGGATGTTCGCGCCATGCCGGGAGCAATATTCACGGACCCGGAAATCGCCACCGTCGGGCTTTCAGAAGAAGAAGCCCGGAAAAGTGGTGCAGACATCCTGGTAGGAAAATTTCCCTTTGCGGTATCAGGCCGCGCCATGTCGACGGAACAAACGGAAGGGTTTGTAAAAACCATCAGTGACAAGAAAAACAATCTTTTGCTTGGAGTTCAAATCATCGGACCCAACGCTTCCGATCTCATCAGCGAAGCCTCTCTCGCGATTGAAATGGGAGCCACGGTGGAAGACCTCGCCCTGACGGTTCATCCCCACCCCACACTGTCGGAATCCGTCATGGAATCGGCCGAAGCGGCGCTGGGTCGGGCGATACATATCCTCAATCGGACCCCTACCGCTCGTCCGGAGAGGAAGTATGAACTCACGTAAACGTCATCTTCATCGTGTTCGAAACGAGGAAGAGGAGGAAGTGTTGCCCAAATTAGACAAGAAAAAGGTCTATCGCTTGATGGCAAAGGCCCGCGCTCTGGAAGAGCGAATGATCAAGATGAACAAGGGAGGCGAAGGTTTTTTTTGGATCGGCGGCCCCGGCGAAGAAGCCTTTAATGTTCCCCTCGGCCTTCTCATTAAGAAAGGAGAGGGTCTGGATTATGACTTTCTTCATTTTCATTACCGAAATTCCGCCACGATGCTCGCCATGGGAATGGAAATGATCGACGGGATTCGCCAGATGGCGTCTGTGGCCACGGATCCCTTTTCAGGTGGCCGAAATTTCACGAATCACTTCGCTCTTAAAAAATGGAATGTGATGCCGGTCACTTCCACGATTGAAACGCAACTTTCCATTGCTCCGGGAACGGCGATCGCTCAAAAGCGCCATGGGGGAGATGGAATTACGATCGTTACCGGTGGAGATGCGGGAACCGCCGAAGGAGATTTCGCGACCTGCCTGAATTGGTCGAGCCGGCCCGGCCGGGAGCTTCCGATTCTCATATTGGTCGTGAACAATCGTTACGGGATTTCCACACCGTATAATCAGGTTCATGGAGATCGAATCATTGCGAAGCGGGCGGATGCCCATGGTATTCGTTGGGATACGGTAAACGGAAATGATCCTATTGCCTCTTGGAACAAGCTCGCTGAGGTGATCGAATATGTGCGGAAGGAACGAAAACCGTTTTGTCTAGAGGCCACGGTATCCCGTCTCTATGGTCATTCCTCGGCATCGGGAGCCGCGCGCGTCACCAATGAGGTGGACTGCTTGGTGGACTTTGAAAAACAACTGGTGAGCGAGAAACTTTTTTCGGCAAAAGAATGTGAATCGATTCGTGAGGAATATGCGCGTGAAGCGATGGAAGTCCTCAAAATTGTCCGAAACGAGCCGGCGCCCGATCCTTCTACGATCTACGACCACATTTTTGGGTAATATGGCAAGCATCGCACAGGCCATTCGAATGGCACTTCATGTCGGGGAAACGCGTCTCGGCGTGAAAGATATTTTCGGCGAAGACGTGGGTCCTCCCCTGGGGGGCGTTTTCACCTGTACGCAGGGTCTGGAAACCACCTGGAATTCGCCACTGGATGAACGGGGAATTATCGGATCGGCGATCGGCCTCGCCCTGGCCGGAGAGAAACCCGTCTGCGAAGTTCAGTTCTGCGATTACATTTTTAATACGATCGATTTACTCAAGATTGCGGGCAATTCCTGCTGGAGTTCCAATGGGGAGTTTACCGTGCCGATGGTGGTCATGACTCCCGTGGGATCCGGAATTCACGGTTCCGTTTATCACTCCCACTCGTTTGATTCGATGATGACACATATCCAGGGCTGGAAGATCGTTCTTCCTTGCACACCCGTTGATGCCTACGGACTATTAATATCAGCCATCAAAGATCCAAATCCTGTCATGTTCCTTTATCCGAAGGCTCTGATTCGAAGCACGAGTGAAGAGAAAATTCCGGGGGAGCCGAATGATCCGAAAGAACTCTCCAAGATGATTGATGCTCCTCTAGGAGATCGTTCCAAGTGGAAGCCAAAGTGGCCGAAGCTCCCTGATTTTGAAATTTCCATTGGAAAAGCAAAGGTCTGCCGCGAAGGAGATCAACTCACCGTGATCAGCTATGGCCGAACTCTTCCTCTCTGTATTCGTGCTGCAGATGAGTTAAAGCAAAACGGTGGAGCTAGTATTGAAGTGATTGATTTACAAACGCTTTTTCCTCTTGATTTAGATGCTGTTATATCCTCCGTGGAGAAAACGGGCCGCCTTTTAGTGGTGAATGAAGATACGGAAGTCACCAACTACGGTGAGCATGTGATTCGACAGGTGACCGATCACGCGTTTTATTCTCTCGATGCTCCACCGAAGCTTTTGGCGGGCGCCAATACGCCCGGCGTAGGTCTGGCATGGTCTCTGGAGGAAGTATCGGTTCCCCAGCAGAATTCGATTGAACAGGCCATGCGGGAACTACTCGAAGTCATTCCCTAGCGTGGACGCTCTATTTATCATCGACGAAGAGTACTCCACATTCCCTGAAGCTTGGAAAGCGCTTCACCGTCTATTTGAACTTACCGGCCTAGCCGCCGAGATCGTGGCGGAGCCCCTTCGCCTGACATTTTCAGGGAGGACATTTCGTCCTCCTTCACCCGAACCCGACTCGATTGGTCGGCATTATGCCGGCGAACCCAATGGGGACTTTCTGCGCGCGACAGCGCAGCAGTCCGAAGCCCTGATTGCCGGGAACATCCCCTTTCGAATTCGAAACGAACCGACGGGCGATGCGCATTCGCTTGAACTCCGTTATGACGGAAAGGAAAGCCCCCGCATTGTGGTCCCATTTGATGACACGCCTGAAAAGGCACGCGGATTCTTTGAGCACTATCGCAGGATTTTGGAGTCCAAAAAGAAGTTCTCCGTATTTGGCAAGAGCCCCACGCCCTGGCGGATCCACGAGCGAATGGAAACCGTAGGACGTCACGAGATTCTTCAAGCGTTCGAAATTTTTCACCCTTCAGGAGACATCGGATCTCTACTATCGACCCTTCGATCTTTTTTTGAAATTCAGCGCGAAAAATCACCCATTTTCTATTTTCAGTTTTTTGCGCCCCCTTCGTTTACAACATTGTCGATGCCTGAGGATGCTCTTTACGAAATTACGTATCAATACTCACGAATTTCATATGCCCATGTGGAGAAAATCATCGCCCAAGCCCCCGCGGTCACCGATACGTTCTCCATCTTTGAGCAAAAGAATTCGAGAATTGACCAGCCCTGTTCGACGACGTACACGTTGCGTAAAACGAAGATGGGCGTCTATGAAATTCGTGTGAATGCGGTTTGGAAGGCTGAAATAGACCCGGAGGCCGCGGTTTCCTCATTGGAAACGCAAACCGGTGTCGCTTGGGCGAGAATCGCCTGATGACAGAACCCAGAAATATTTTTTCCGTTCGCCGTGAGAATCACTTTTTGCTCTGGCTTGTGATCATTGCTCTTTGCGTGACGACGTTCTATCTCTGGAGCGAAGTCAATGAACTACAGTCCCGTTTGGAACCCCAACCTCCTAAAAAACCAGTAGTCACTCCTATCCCGCTTCCCACCGAAACATCCGCACCAGAAGCAAAAATTTCGCCCACCGAATCTCCGAGTCCAACGTCGACAGCCACGCTCACGCCCTCACCTGTACCTACTCTAAAGCAGGCGTTGGGTGACTCAAAATTAATTAATAAAGGTCGGGCCTGGGCCTTAAAAGTTGACAAAACAAAAGTGGGATTCCCCATCAAAGAAGAAAACTTTGACGGCTCTCCGTATCGCTTCAAATATTTAGACTCCGACCATGACGGCATGTTAACCGAGGAAGAATACCTACAATTCCAAATCAAGGTTCGCGACGAACGCCGCAGATTCGACAAAAATCGAGACGGCCTAATCTCCCCGGATGAATTTGGGGAAGTTCGAGAACAATTCGACAACCTCGACGAAAACAAAGACGGCTATCTCGACGACCGCGAAATCGGCACCGCCCTCATCAAAGGAACTTGGTAAAAAAGCTCTCAGCTCCCATCCATCGCGTCCGATGTATCGATCTATTGTCAAATTGACGCGATGCATCTCATGTGCTAGCCTGCGCACTTGTTTAGGAGGCTTATTATGCGACGTTCAATTGTACGCATCGCTTTGAACATTCTGACTTTCTCCATTCTTGGCTTTTTTGTGCCGAATTTCAGTGCAGCCCAAATGGGCACGAGAGCGACGATCCTTCCTCTGAACGGTGTCGACGGCGAGTGCTTCGGTCCTGATCGCAAGGAGTACAATAGAAGGGTTCTTAGTTTCCGTTTAGGCAATCCATTGATTCCTGAAGGGGATCTGAGAGCATGTTTTCCCACGGCGAATGTTGTCCTTGGACCTGACAATAGTGACGTGAAGCTGATCATTGGACCGACGGCTGAACCCAGGGCCTCCTTCAAAGTAATCCAAGACACGGAAACGTATTCTGTGACAATTCCATTGCCGGATTCCAGAACGGACTATGTTAGTGGCCGAGCTTTGTCCTATCAAAATGTTAAGATGATCCTTGAATTAGAGATTGATTATGGGTGGGCGAAACTAACCGCATGTTCGTTGACTTTCAAACAGTCTTTATCGGATCCTACCTCGGTGATGGATGATGATGTCGATATGGGTCCTGTAGACAAAGACATCTCGGTACCGTGCCAACCGATTCGGTCTGAATAATGCTCCAACTCGATTTCCAGAGTTGGCCCTATTAGTCGGCCAAAGATTTTAGTATGAATAGAGAACATCTCGATAGCCTCGACGACCGTGAAATCGGCACCGCCCTCATCAAAGGAACTTGGTAGTGTCTACTAAGGATCTTAAAAGATCGGAAACAGCACTGATTGACGCTGTATAATTAACAGTGATACACTGTTTAACATAGGTTTTAAATGGCTAAAGATATCCAAATTGCTTTCCGCGAGGACCCTGAGATAAGACGCAAAGCTACGGCTATTGTCCGTTCTATGGGACTAGATTTGAGTGCGGCACTACGACTCTTTCTTCGACAGGTGGTTCGCACTAAAACGATCCCTCTTCGATTGGAAAGTGGTTTTACCCCTGCTGGTGAAAGAGCACTTTTTAAAGCTGTGAAGGAACATGAAAAAGATCGGAAAGCCGGCCGGGTAAAAGCATATGATTCCATAAAAGACCTATTTGATGACCTTGAACGTGGCCGATAATATTGGTTTCTCCACGATTCAAAATTGAATGCATTTTTTAATTTTTGTTTTTGCGGGGCTTCATATGCTACACGCAGATCACTTTCTCTTTTATGCAGCTACGTTCGCCGCTTTCTTTTTCCCTTGGGAATTGCTAATTCCCGTGAAAATGAATAAGGAGTAGAACTAATGGAACTTCGGAGAGTATTGGTGCCGGCGGCAACGACGCTATTACCCCTTTCAATTCGCCAGCGCTTTTATGATGAGGCGTGGCTTAAAAGCAATATTGATGTCGCCGTTCGCGAGCATGAAGAGGCTTTAAATATCCGTAGCCAGCCCCTTCCCCACCTCGAAATTCAATTTAAATTAAACAATCGCCTCCCTGTCCCGGTTCAAGTCTACGGCGCATCCGTGGAAATTTGGCTGGGAAAGCCCGTGGTGCAATTCTACTCCTATTTAAGTGAATCGTTTCGGGCGGGGGAATCAAAGGAATCGCTTCATGCTTATACATTTCTCAACAACTACCAACTCGATCTCCTCAATCCGCCCAAGAAGACTTCACTTCCCCCAAATGTTTCCGTCAATCTCACAGTTTCCTGTCGAACGATTTTCGGGACATTTGAAAAGTCGGTAAAATCCACCTGGATTCCACCTAAAATTTTGCCATGAACTTCGGAATGTTTCTCTATCTCGCTGTGGGAATCGGCGCGGGAATTTTTGCCGGGTTTTTTGGTGTGGGAGGAGGAATTGTATTGGTGCCAGCTCTCGTCTTTCTTTTTGGGCTTCAACAACATCAAGCTCAGGGCCTCTCCCTTGCCGCGCTCGTGCTACCGACAGGCCTTTTAGGCGCGCTCGCCTATTACAAGGCCCACCCCTTCCCTATCAAACCGGCATTCTTTATCGCCCTAGGCCTCTTTGCCGGCGCCTATATCGGCGGGACTTTGGCACAAGAGATTTCCGGCCGCTCCCTCCGCGTTGCCTTCGGAGTTCTGACCATCGCCGCCGGTATAAAATTGATCCTAAGTAAATGAATTTGTTTTCTAATGCGCAAGTTGATTCTATAAGTATTATAAATTATACTTATTGTGTATGAAGGCTAATACTATTCGATTTGATGGGGACATTCTGAAGGAAATTCAGAAGGCTAAACCTTCTACGATGAGCTTTTCGGCATTTGTGAAGGAATTGATTCGTCATGAGCTTCAGCGCCAACAATTGCAGAAAGCAGCTCAAACCTACGCTAAAATGCTCAGAGACAATCCCGAAGAGCGAGCGTGGTTGGAGGCCTGGCAAGCGGCCGACCTTGTTCAGCCCTATAAAAAGAAATCGAAATGAAACGAGGCGCTCTCTACTGGATCAATTTGGAGGGGATCTCTCCTCCCGAATTCGGAAAGGTCCGCCCGGGCCTGATCATTTCCAACTCAGAGCAGAATACGGAGCTTCCAACCGTAGTTATTCTGCCCATTTCGAGCCGGCCAGGAGAAATTTGGCCTCTTCGAATTGCGATAGACCTTCCCGCGAAAAAATCATTCGCCGTTATTCCGGGAATCCGTCAAGTATCTAAAACCAGACTCGAAGAAATGATCGGCCATTTGAATCAAGAATCTCTCGACGAGATTTCAGAAGCACTTCAGCTCTATCTTCAGGACTAGCTTTCTTAGGCTTTTGCTTTTTCGGCATTGCGGAGTTCGCGGACCATTTCCACATCTTTTGGATTCAGTTCCACCGCGCGCTTTAGATGGGTGAGCGCATCGTTTCGTGAACCCGTGGCCAGGAGGAATTTTCCGAGGAGAAAGGCGGCATCGGCGTTCTCCGGCCTGATCTTCTGGGCTTCGCCAAGAATTGCCTCGGCCTCTTTTCGATTACGCTCCGGGTTTTGTTGATATTTCGCCCATCCCAGGTAGGCGGCGTAATTTCCTTTTCGGCCGTCACAGTCCTTCGCGTATTCAAAAAATTCAATGGCTTTGTCGTATTTCTTTTCTTTAAGAGCGCGCACGCCCTTTTGAAACTGTGAATCCGCGTCCAAGAGCGTTGTCTGAATTTTAAATGACTCTCCGGCCGCTTTCTTCTTTCCATCACTACCTGCCTTGGATCGCTCGGCTTTCAGCTTGTCGAGGTACTTCGTTTTCGACTCGTATTCGGAAAGCGTCCCGAAAGCCTTTACGCCTCGAAGAAAAATTTCCTCTCCCCGGTCGCGAAACTCTCCCAACGCTGGCCCCCGAAAACGAGAAGGTCCATACTTCACGGAGAACTCTATAAATTTGTCTCTGATTTCCACAGCCCCTGCGCTTTCCGTCACGCCCAAAAGTTCAAAGTGATTAAGAGACATGAGGTGCATGTGATCCTTCGCAATTTCATTCGCCAACGCCAATGCTTCCGGGTCGTTTGCCGGAAGAGTCGGCTCGGGATCTTTCGGCTGAAGGGATTTTAAGAGCGTGGCGCTGACCAATTCGTCGAGCGACATTCCTTCTCCCGCTGTCGCGGGCTGTAGAAGTCCCAGGAGGGAAAGAGAATACAGGAATTTAGCCGCCGCCTCTTGTGTAATTCCAAGCTCTTTGGAAATTTCAGAAGATGATTTTGCCTCCTTCATCGCACGAAGAAATCTGACTTCTTCGGTATTGAGGCTCATCGATTCTAGATCAATAGGTGCATTCGCCACGACGCGGAAAGCACCCGTGGATATCGATGGATTGATTTGAACGAGACGATCGAATGAGAGGGCGGAGTCGACACCTTTTAGAATCATGCGTCCGGCATTGATCCGGAGAGGCGCGATCCTTTCCAAAAATCCATCCTCTTCTTGAAGGGAATATTCTCCCTCTTCCCAAGCGAAACAGTCGAGGATTTTGACGACAATATTTTTCTTGAGCGAATCATAGAGTTTTGCCGCTTCAATAGACCCGTCTGAGATCAGTATTTCGCCCAGAGGTTTTTGACTCTCGATCATTTTCACGACGGCTTTCTGTTCTTGGTCCGAAGTGATCGCGCCCTCCTCCACCAAGAACCGTCCGAGGGTTTCATGCAAAAGATTCGATTCGGCATGCACCGGTTGACCCGAATCGAAGAAGATTTTCTTTTCCACCCCTTTCCTTTTGAGGGAAAGGATTCCGGTCGTTTTAAGACTTGAAATTTTCCAAAGTAGCGCCGGAAACGCGACCTGTTTTAGATTTCCAGAGGCTACATCGGGCGAAAGGCCCATGAATCACTACTTCCGATTGGCCGAAACGTTAAAGACAAGCACACAATCAAGTGCATCCCCGTCGATTCTTCCCGTGAATCGCTCTTCCATTGTTCCGGTAAAGGAGTCGGCGTTTTTGAAAGTGCCGGTAATGCGAATGAGTCGCTGAACATTTTCCTTCTGTTCTCCGGCATCCAAAAACGAACTTCCTCCCACTTCATACGTGTGGTCGAAATTGTTCGCGCCCCGAAGAACGGTTTCGTAGATTTTCGATATTTCCAGGCTCCCATCGGCCTGCACAACATCCACGTCGAGCGGTATCGAAGTCCCGCTTTGAGGTTCATCGGCCGTCGGAAGTCCGATGCAAACTCCACCAGCTACATCCAGAACCATGGCGAACTTGCCGGTTAACGAATCTCCGACACCATCGCCTTTTTTGATTCCCGCAACATCATTGAAAGTGATCGAACTACTTCCACAGGAAATCATCAAAAAAGTAGAACCGACAAGAATTCCAAAAGTGAGTTTGCTCATGCCGCCGCCTTTTCATTTTCTTTCATTACGATGACGTCCACCACATGGGTCGAAACCTTTTTGACGGAAACCGAGCCAAGTTTGGAAGGCAATGGATATTCCACATAAAAACAATCAGGGAATGAATTCGCATGTCCCGACAGTCGCGCGATAGCCGGATTGGAAATCTTTCCTTTCACAATCAAGATATTGTCGACGACTTCACCGGTGACATCATAGCCCGACATCTCTTCTGGAAGTCCGTATTTAAAGCGAAACATATGATCGGGAACTTTTTCGGGAAGAAAGAGACGGAGGGTGTACTGCCCTTCTTCCTCAATCAATGAACGTACACGGCCATATCTTTTTTGAACTTCCGTGGGGTCGACATATTCCCCTCGGTGTGCCGCCCAGGCGGTTTCCCATCCTTCGACTTCTTTCCATTCAGCTCCCGCAGTTTCTGACACGGCACCCGCCGTCGTAGCAGCAGGGACCACGGCCGTCTCTCCTTCTTTCTTTTTCCGTGTATATGAAGTGCTCGTCGATTTATCAAACCCTTTAAAGAAATCGGTGTTGATGGCAATGAACTTCTTCTCAGCTTCAGGTACCTGATCCCCAGGATAAATTGCCTTTACCGGGCAAACCGGCTCGCACGCTGCACAATCGATGCAAGCGACTGGGTCAATATAATATTGGTTGGCCCCCTCTTTCGAGTGAATCGCGTCCGTCGGACACGCATCGACACAGGCGGTGTCTTTTACGCCGATACAGGCCTGCCCAATGACGAATCCCATGATTATTTTTTAATGGTGAGGCGCTCCCTTGTAAAGGAGAATGCTTTTCATGCAGGAACTTCCGCCCGAACATCCCGACGAACCTTCGAAGCTCTGTCCAAACTGTCTCTCTCCCCTCGTGATTCGTGAGGACGAGTGGGTCTGTTTTACCTGTTCCTACAGTGAAGCGGTTCGTCGGCAAATGGAGCCCCAGAGCGGCCCAGGATGCTAAGTGCTTAGAAACAGTTGATTTTACGCCTATTTTATGGTTATCAGGCAGCCCGTGAAAGCAGCGGTTTACATTTCGCCTGCGCGAATTGAAGTCCAGGAGACCCCAGCCCCTCAATTGAAACCGGGAGATGTCCTTTTGCGTGTACGGGCATGTGGTGTCTGCGGCACCGACATTCGAAAGGTCCGGTACCAACTGGTGAAAGCTCCTGCCATATTAGGTCATGAAGTAGCCGGTGATGTGGCGGCTTTAGGAGAAGGAGTGACGAATTTCCGTGTGGGAGATCGTGTGGTTGTAGCCCATCACACCCCTTGTCACGCCTGTCACTACTGTCGACATGGGAATGTATCGATGTGTCGAACATTCAAAACATCAAACCTCGATCCAGGTGGATTTGCGGAATATGTCCGAATTCCCGCCTCACATGTGAAAATGACTGCATTCAAGATTCCAGCGGAGATGTCCTATGATGAAGCCATCTTCATGGAGCCCCTTGCATGTGTTCTTCGTAATTTCAAGCGAACTACGTTTTTGCCGGGAGATACCGTCCTTGTGATCGGTCTAGGCTCGATGGGTCTTCTTACGGGCCAAGTGGCCAAGCATCGCGCCGGACATGTAATTGGATCTGACCTCAAAGAAGAGAGGCGAGCGCTGGGTCGAAAATTGGGGTTTGATGCGGTTCTGGACGGCGACATGAAAAGGCTTGAATCCGCAGTGGCCGAAATGACCCAGGGACGAGGTGTGGATTTAGTTGTCCTGACAGCGGGCGGCACAAAGCTTTACAGTGAAGTAAGTTCGTTGGTCCGAGATGGCGGGAGTATCAATATTTTTGCGGGCCTCTCGCCGGGTGAACGAGTTTCGTACGACGTGAATGAACTGTATGGGAGAGAGTTGACAGTTTACTCGAGCTACTCTCCCTCGCCTACCGAGCTTCATGAGGCGCTCGAGCATCTCCGTTCAGGTCATGTCCGAACGGATATCCTTTCTTCGAATTCGTATCCCTTGGGAAATTTGGCCCAGGCGATTGATGCCTGCGGAAACGGGGATATTTTAAAAGCGATTATTCGACCGGAGGTCGCGGCGTTATGAAAATGAGAGCCGCACTGTATTATGGATCGGGCGACGTCCGGGTCCAGAACATCGATGTTCCGAAGATTGGTGCGGGCGAAGTTTTGGTGAAAGTGGGTACGGCCCTCACCTGTGGAACCGATTTCAAAGCGTATCGACAGGGACATCCGGTTCTCCTCGGGAATCATTATCCGGCTCCTTTCGGCCACGAGTTGGCAGGGACTATTGTCGATGTCGGTACAGGAGTGACGGGTTTCCAGCCAGGGATGCGCGTGGTGGCCGCGAATTCCGCTCCCTGTGATCTCTGCTCCTTTTGCCAGGCGGGGAGGCCGAACCTCTGTGACAATTTGCGGTTACTTAACGGCGCGTACGCTGAGTACATCCGAATCCCCGCTCAGATTGTGAAGCACAATCTCTACGAAATTCCGGAACACCTGACATTTCGAGAAGCAGCCCTCACGGAACCCCTTGCTTGTGCCGTGCACGCCTTTCATCGTTTGCCCATCCGGGCTGAAGATACGGTAGTGATTTTGGGCTGTGGAATTATGGGTCTTCTTTTTTCTGGAGTCGCCATGCGAAATGGTGTTCGTGTGATCGCCGTCGGTCGGAACGAAGAAAAACTGAAGCATGCGCGCATGCTTGGAGTGAAAGATATCATCGATGTGAAAAATGTCAGTCGCCCGGTGGACATGATCCGGGATTGTACTCCGCATGGGTTGGGCGCCGATATTGTGGTGGAAGCGGTCGGCCGTACTGAAGCTTGGGATCAAGCGTTTCGTGTGGTTCGTAAGGGCGGGACCGTGTGTCTCTTCGCCGGATGTGCAAAAGGTTCGACTTATCCTGTGGATACCCATCGCGTTCATTACGAAGAGGTCACTGTAACAGGAGTGTTCCACCATACACCGGAGCATTTCGCCGAGGCCCTTGGCCTAATCGCCGAAAAGAAGATCGACCCCAATATCTTCGTGACAGGTGAAGTCGCGCTTGAAAATATTGTGGAATATTTTCACAAGTCCGCCGACAGCAGCCCTTTCAAAGCTGCCGTCATCCCGTGACCTCCATCAAGTTGATTGATTTGCGATCCGACACGGTCACACGGCCGACGTCCGACATGCGCAAAGCCATGATGGAGGCGGAATTAGGCGATGATGTATTGGGCGACGACCCCACCGTTCATCAGCTGCAAGAAAAAGTAGCAAAACTCCTGGGCAAAGAGGCAGCCCTTTTTGTTCCTTCGGGAACCATGGCCAATCAATTGGCCGTCCGAACGCTTACAGAAGCGGGAGACGAAATCATTATTGAATCGAGCGCCCACGTTTTTCTTTTCGAAACGGGAGCCTTGGGTGGGGTTTGCGGCGTGCAAGCTCGAATGATTCCAGGTAAACGAGGGATTCTCGACCCCGCGCAAGTGGAGGCAGGAATTCGCCACAATAATTCTCATTATCCCCCGACAAAATTGATTGCGATTGAAAATACGCACAATCAAGGAGGAGGGACCGTTTACCCTTTGGATGAAATACGAGAATTACGAGCGATTGCCGACCGGCATGGTCTCGCGATGCACATGGATGGCGCGCGCCTCTGGAATGCATGTGTGGCTTCGGGACGAACTCCGAAAGAATACGCCACTTTCTTCGACACGATTTCTGTCTGCCTTTCAAAAGGTCTGGGAGCTCCAGTGGGATCCGTCCTAGTCGGTTCGAATAAGATAATCGATCGGGCCACTCGATACCGCAAGATGTTAGGAGGGGCTATGCGCCAAGCGGGCCTTCTAGCTGCCGCCGGTATTTACGCTCTCGATCATCACTATAATCGATTGAAAGAAGATCATGAAAATGCCAAATTCTTAGCAATATCTCTATCTAAAATTCCCAACATCGATATTCGAGTGGAAGATGTGGAAACCAATCTGGTTTACTTCGGCATCCGGGCGAAGTCACCCACTTGGATTGAAAGCGAATTGGAAAAACGAGGCGTTCGTCTCTTTGCCGAACGCCCGACTGAAGTTCGAGCGGTTACCCATTTGGATGTCACGCGAAGCGAAATTGAGCGGGCCGTCGGAATTATTTCGGAAGTAGCGCAATGACGGACAAGACAAAGAAGCTGGGAGAAATGTTGGTCGAGGCGGGATTAGCTAGTCGCCTTCAAATTGATCAGGCGCTGCAGTCTCAGCATATCTTTGGAGGAAGACTCGGCACCAACCTAATTGAAATGGGAATCATCGATAGCGATACGCTTGCAACATTTCTTTCACAACAATACGGCATACCTCGTGTCACGCCGGAGGAATTTGATGCCATTCAACCCGATGTTTTAGCTCTTATTCCAGCCCAAGCGGCGCAGCGCCTTTGCATTCTTCCGATCTCTCGAAAGGAGAATCAAGTGCAGATCGCCATGCTGGATCCTTCCAATGAAAAAATTCGTAGCCGAGTTGAATCCAATCTCGGATTGAGAGTGGAATGCCGTGTGGCTACGGAAATCGAGATACGTTATTATCTTGAACGGCATTACGGGATTCCCCGCGAAATGCGTCATATCAATGTCATGAATCAGGAAATCGAGCGCCGGCTTCATGGCGCCTCTCAGCTTAACAAAGAAAAAGGGCTCTCTCGTCTTTTAGACGAAGAGATTCCTCTTCCCATAGCGATCGAAGAATTTTTTCGCAGCATCAAATCACTTGATCGTGTTCCTCGCCGTGACATGAAGAGAGATGTGACAAAAGAACACTTGTCACCGGAACTAGCTTATATCCTCATGCAAGTGGACGGGTTTTCGACGCTCAATGAAATTCTTTCTACCATTCCGTTACCTCGGATCCAGATTTTGAGAGGAATTGTCTATCTTGGGAAACTAGGACTTCTCTATTTCGAGGTAGTCTAGCCCGGCCTACATCGGGGGTTTGCATATACTATGGAGACCGGTGCAGGTTTGCGGAGGTAGGTCTTGGGGTTGGGGAAAACTTGTGGGATCCGTAGGATTTGTGCCCTTTATAATTTCATAGCCATTGTTAAAGCCATCTTGATCAAAATCGAAGCTGCCGCAGGCGGTGTTCCTGACATTTTGTGCAAGTCCACAATCAAGCTGGGTGGTTCCCCCATGTCCGTCAGGAATGACGACCAGTCCACCCCGGCTGGTGGTTTCATCGGCAGAACCACACCCGATGAAGAGTGAAAGAAGAACTAAACTCACAAGGAAACCAAAGTTTCGCATAGCCTATCTGACTCCCCCCATATGCGACTCCTAGAGTAGCACATTTAGGGATGGTTTTTGAACACTTAAGTTGCCGAAATTAATGAGTATTTAATGTCTCATGCGAGTTTGAAAAAAGGCTGCGACAATTATTTCAATAGGTGTAACCTAAGTATTGGTAACCGCATGAAATTTCTTTTGCTCCTTTCGATTCTTATGAATCTCGCAATAACGTCACCCGAGCCTCTACCAAGCAACCTTCCCAAGGGAGTTCTGGATAAGGCGAAGAAAGCCGAAATCAACCTTCTAGCCCTTTCAGATTGTGAAATGCTGTTACAGCTCTACGACCCGAAGAAAAGCGACTTTACCCAACTCGGTTTGTGTGTGTATCCGATGAAGATCGAACAGGGAATCTTTGTATCCTATGTCTGTGTGGGTGCGCTTGTAGAAGCCGAAACCGCAACTCGTCACCCTTTCTATGGCAGCAAAGGACATTGGGGCATTGAAGGAAAATGTGAGACCGATCGTTTGAAGAAGAAATTCCTCGATACCTCCATCGATACAACGGTAAATCCCATCACCGACCTTCGGCAGAAGCAAAAGGAGGGGAAAAAGGTCCGACTTCTTCGTGACCGCCTCGGACTTTGGACCACGCTCAAAGAGCGAATCACCCCACGTTAGTTTGGATTAGTCTCGAAAGTTAGTAAATTGCAGTGAAAGTGGAAGATCCGCCGCACGAAGAAGAGCCATGACTTCTTGCAGGTCATCCCGCTTTTTCCCCGAAACACGGACCTGCTGATCTTGGATGGAGGCCTGAACTTTTTGTCCGGACTCCTTAATCCGTTTTACAATTTCTTTCGCGTTCTCTTTGTCAACGCCCTCAAGCAGCGTGAGCCTTAGTTTCGCTCTACCTCTCGCCGATGGTTCAATCTTTTCTTCCTTGAGACTCTTGAGCGAAACTCCTCGCTTTACGAGTTTCGAATGAAGGACGTCGAGCGCCGCCTTTACTTTGAATTCATCAGCGGATTCAATTGTAATTGCTTTATCTTCCCGCACGACTTTCGTGTCTGAGCCCTTAAAGTCAAATCGCTGGATTAATTCCTTCGAGGCCTGGCCAACGGCATTGTCGACTTCCATCAGGTTTAATTCGGATACCACATCGAATGAGGGCATATGTCTCCTACTGGAGACGCATTTGCATGAATTCAGCGGGAGAGTCAACGCGGGCGGTGAGAGGCTTCGTGTGAGTATCGATCTCAAAACGATCGAGGGGAAATGTTCGATTTCCATGAATGCCGATCGTATACACCTGCATTGACGACGAGTCGGCTTCAATGAAAGTTACCGTACGAACTAACGTGGGCGGGGTTTCCACGTGAATCCGCGTGTAACGATCAATCTCCTCACGGCTTAAGTCGGGACGAAGATTTTCAAGTTGATTGCGGAGAGTAGAAAAATCAATTGGGGTAAGGGCCCGAGCCCATTTTTGAGGTATGGAATTGATGAATCCACCCGCCGCTCCGGCCGTCACCACGTGCATATTGTCGAGAGCTAGATGCTCGTAGCGATGAAGATGTCCGGTAAGAATGAGTTTCACATCGTACTTTTGAAAAAGGGGTACCCAATCTCGGAAGACATAGTCGTCGGGAGTAAGCTGGATGGAAGCTTGCGCCGGACTTACATGATTCACTCGATTGAATAAAAAACGCATCGTGTGATCAAAACTTCGAGTTGCAATCGTTTCCCGAAAGGCGTCCTGAAATGTAAACGGGATCAGAGATGTCACAAGTGGATTTGACCCAAACGGCGGCCAATGAAAAAGAGCAATGCGATAGCGGATGGACGGATCATGACGGGAGTGCTCGAGTTCGTCACTTAGCCAACGGGTCTGCTCCACCAGATAGGGGACGGTTTCGGGATCCGCATGCGTGTTTCCGTCGGCATGGGGCGCCACATTGGAATCGAGGACAAAAATCTGGATCGATCCAATTCGAACAGCTCCGTAATAACGCTTTTCTTTCGTCGCGCGGGGTGAAAATAGCGCCGCTGGAAGAGCCGCATCATTGACGGGGAGATCTCCTTGAAACTCACGAACATTCCAGAGACGATCCTCGATATATCCCACGGAAGGTTTGAATTCATGATCTCCAAAAGCCGCCAGCAGAGGGGTGAATTGTAGCAAAGACCCATAAACCGAGAAGAAAGACTTCCACTCATTAAGATCATCCGATTCGTTCACTAAATCACCGCCGTGCAATATCGCTTCGGGCTGAAATTCCTTGATCATCGGAAGAACGCTGGAGAGGGCTTCTGGATTTCCTTGGGTATCCGATAGGAAGACAAACCGATCGGTCAGACGAGATTTCGCAGGAAATACAACGGGACCCTGAGTTTCTATGAAAATATGTGGTGTCCCCTTCTTTTCAAATCGAACGGTGGCTGACTGATACCGACCGTCAATCGGATCAATCGAGCGATAGAGATACTCTTCGCCGAATGAGAAAGACGATGCGAAAAAGACAACAGAAATTCCAATGATTTGCACAACCCGCATAAAACGAAAGAATTCCCCCTTGAACTCTTTCATTATATGACGAATAAGATGGAATCGGTCAATCTTCCAATTGACAAGATCAAGTCGGCCGCTAAAGTCCCTCCCCCTCCCTATGAATATCGACCTGAAAGGAAAAGTCGCAATCGTCACCGGCGGTAGTCGGGGAATTGGCGCGGCCATCTCCATGGCTTTTGCGGCTGCAGGAGCCACGGTGGCGGTGAACTATCTACGCGATGAGAAAAGCGCCAAGTCCTTTATGCGAAAATTTCACCAAAAGCGTTACCACGGGTTTCTTATACCCGGCGACGTATCGGATTATTTGGAAGCTGATTCACTCGTCCATGCCGTCGTAGAGCGGGTCGGAAGAATCGACATCTTGGTCAATAATGCCGGAATTTGGAAGGCCAACCCCATCGGGAACCCGCGCGCGGACGAAGCATGGGACCAAACGTTAAGCACAAATTTAAAGAGTGCCTTCAATATGTCTCATCATTCCACTCCATTTCTGGCGCGGAGCAGAAGCGGAAGGATTATTAATATCTCTTCGACCGCAGGGGTTCGGGGAGAAGCAGGCCATGCGGACTATGCCGCTTCGAAGGGTGGAATGATCGCTCTTACGAAATCGTTGGCGGTTGAACTCGCTCCGCACGATGTCTTGGTAAATTGTGTGGCACCCGGCTGGGTTTGGACGGATATGACCATCCCCTACCTCCGCAATGCCCGGCATCGCAAAGCTGCTTTGGATGAAATCCCGCTCAAGAAATTTGCGACTCCGGAAGATGTAGCCGGCTCGGTTCTTTTTCTCGCTTCTTCGTTATCGACCCACATTACGGGGGCCGTCATCCATGTGAACGGGGGTTCGGTTCTCTAGCTCTTTTTGACAATCAAACTATACTTTTTGGATGCCGAAGAAGCGCCTGGTGGTGGTCATCGGCGGGGCTGTGGCGGGAAGTGAGGCCGTTTTCCAGCTTCGCGAAAAGGGTATTGAAGTCATTTGCATCGAACAGAACCCCCTTCCCTACGGAAAAATAGAAGACGGCCTTCCTCGTTGGCATGTCGAGCAGCGAAAAAAGGAAGAAGAGAAGATCAACGAGCGGATAGATCATAAACTCGTTCATTACGTTCCCATGACGAAGATCGGCCAAGATCTATCCTTTGAGGAAATCCGAAACAAATGGAAGCCCAGCGCGATTCTTCTGGCGAACGGGGCTTGGAAAGACCGCCCCCTACCGGTGGAAGGGGCGGACACTTTTGTGGGCAAAGGATTTCTCTACCAAAATCCATTGGTTTATTGGTTTAACCACTACACGGAGGCCGACTACGATGGCTTGCGGTATGACATTCCGGACGGTGTAATTGTCATTGGCGGCGGACTTGCTTCGATGGACGTGATGAAGATCTGTCAGTTTGAGATTGTACAAAAGGCTTTGAGCAAAAAGAAAATCCAGATGGATATGCTGACACTCGAAAAAGAAGGAATACCCAAAGCTTTGGAACGTCATTCTCTTACGTGGAATGATCTCGGGGTCAATGGAGCGACGTTATTTTACCGGCGTCGGACGGAGGATATGCCCCTGGCCGAGCCCGCGCCGGAAGCCAATGAAGAGCAGCGTTCAAAAGTGGGAGTGCTTCGAAAAAAGATTCTAAATAATTACATGACGAAGTATCAATTTGCGTTTCATGACCAGCATCTACCGATATCTTTAATCACGGATGGAGGACGCTTGGTCGGCCTCAAGTTTGTAAAAACAGAGGTCATCGATGGGAAAGCCAAGCCTGTAAAGGGCTCGGAATTTGAAGTGCGTGCTCCACTGGTGATCAGCTCCATTGGAAGCATCCCAGAGCCGATTCCCGGCCTAAACTGGACGGGAGATCGTTATGACGTGCCCGATCTCGATTCCGGACAGGTTCGAAGCATGCCGGGAGTATATGCATTGGGAAATGCCGTCACGGGCAAGGGCAATATAAGGGTTTCGCTCATGCATTCGCGTGATGTGACGTCGAAAACCCTCGATACATGGCTGGCGGACGATGCAAATGCGGTTACGGAAGAGCAGGCAGCGTTGATCCTTTCGGAAGTTCGTAAGCGCCAAACGGCCGTGGGTTACTCAGGAAACTTTCGCGACTGGGTGGAGCGAGCGCTTTCGAAGCGCGAGAAGGCCGGTTAATACCCTTCAATCGGGATCACGACCCCGCAAAACCCTGAAATGACGACGAAGGTTTTCCGCACGTTCTTGAGCTTCAGTCCTGCTTATTGAATCAGGCTGCAAAATATTTTTTTCCATGACTTCAAGAATTTGCTGCATCTCTTTCCCAACAAGCATGTGCCCTATATCAGGCCCCATGACTGGTAATTGATAGTCTCGCGTCGATAATAACGAAGTGTTGAAGCGTTCGATTACAACCATGACAAATTGGTAAAATTGATCCGCAACATGTATGTCCGGAATTTCCAGTCTTGTGTCTATATCGATTAGAAGGCCGAGAACCGTGATGATATGCCCCAGAGCAATTCTCTCGGAGAGAGAAACATCCGCGAATTCACGCATTAGTCGCTCATAGGCCCATAAGAGAGGACCCACACAAAAAACCTGTTCCAAAGCTAGACCGATGGTTATGCCCTGTCGCAAAATGGAATTCATATGCACGTTTATAAACTGAGCTACCGCGGCTCGAGCGTCCCCCTCCTGTGAATAACCTAACATGGCAAGCAAAACCCGAAGTTGAACAAGCTTTCTAACTTTGGAAGAGAATATTTCAGATGTCTCCTCATTGTGTGAGGTTTGGAGTTCCTTCCATAAAACGCCAATTCGTGCGGAAAGCGACCGCGCCAGTCGATGACGGATATCGAACAATTTGTCATTAGTTAGTGATCTAAAATCTTCGAACATTTCATGCATACAATTCTCTACGACGCTTCGTGATGAACCGTCCCCAACAAATTCTGGCTTTAACGCGTTGTGCGCCTGGAGAAGCGAAACATGACCTGAAATGTTGTATTCCAAGAGGGGGATCACTCTTGAAAGGACTCTTTCTCGAAGAGTTTGAGCGATCAGCAGAGCATTTAACACAAGTTTCCAGGATTGAGCTCCTTGCGCCGACAGAGGCGGTGAAGATGTCTGATAGCGCAAAGATATGTACTGACGAAGCGTATTGTAAAATAATTCTCCCAGAATCCGCTCTGATATCTTGGCTGCTGTGGGTCGATCGGGTTCTAAGAGGGTCGTTGGATTGAGCGAAGTATTTCTTAGGCGCAGCAATCTCTGCCGCATCAATTGATACTGGCTTTCAATAGGTGGAATATCAGATCTAGGAATTTCAATCGCTTGATCCAAGCCCGAACTTTTAAGAAGTTTTTCAACTAAGTCGAGTTCCTTCTCTATATCTTTGGTAGGTTCAACTTGTGATGCTGCTCCAATTAGGCGGGAGTAAGCTCTCAACAAGGCATAGTCTAAGTCAATTTCCGGCAAATCTCCTTGCTCGTGTTCCTTTTCGTGCGTTCCGTTCTCTTTGCTTTGTGAGCCATGACCTGAATCGGATTTCGGTCCGTCAGAAGAATTTAGTATTTGAGGGATAAGAGCGTCGGAGGGTCTTTTGCTTTCGGGAAGATGCTGGTTAAGAAACTCACGCATTTTTTCGTCCCGTTCCATTATTGTTTCATGACCGGTCAAAATGAGCCCTTTTTGAGGGTCCTTAGGCTCTTCCTTTGGAACGGTTGCCTGTCTTTCGGGCAACATGTCATCTGCTCCAAGAGGAGAGAGTTCAAAAATGACTGCGGTGGCAGCTCCTAGAACTCTTAAAAATTTATACCCCAGCTCTGAAAGGATGCCTTCAGAAGCTTGGACAGTTTCTTCTTTGACGGCTCCCTCCCCGAGCTTCTTTGCCAGGGCCTCAGCTGCTTCATCCGCAATTTGTTTTTGGCGAAATCTCGAGGTTGCATCTACGACATTGCTCCCAGATGATGAAGGTAATGATGGTGCCTGGGCAATACCAACTTCAGGGAGAGATTCAAGAGGAGCGGTGGCTTGACCTGCAAAAGAGCTCGAACCCAGGCTTATCGCTAAGAGCCACGCAAGACGATGATGCATCTTATTTAATGAAAACTTTCGCGACTGGGTGGAGCGAGCGCTTTCGAAACGCGAGAAGGCCCGTTAATACTCCGACAATCATGAGCGAAGGTCCCCCACCGCCGGTTGCACTGCAGCCTTTGTTGCTTTTAGGTGCTGGCTTTTCGGCTTGGGGCGCCGCAGCTTGAGTATTATTCCCGGTTCCTGGCCCCGGCGCTCCCTTTCCTTTCTCTTTGCCGCCTTCGGGATTCGCTACAGCAGTTACCTTACAGTCAGCCTTTACAGCGCCGTTTAGCGAAGTAATGAATCGAAATTCATTTTTCTCACTCGTAATCTGCATGGTTTTCTTCTTCTCATCCACGCTGTACGTCCCTTCATGCGTCGCTACAATAGCGAGAACAGAGGCGTCATTAGGGTTCGTATTCTTTTGAATGGTGCGAATACCCGCAATCGTAAATTTCTTATCGCTTCCAAAGCTACCGGTCATGGGCGGCTTCTTGTCCGCGTTTCCAATTTCCAATTCGCATGCCGCTTTTGACTCGTCCTCTGGCTTCCCGAGAGCCTCTTCCTTGAGCAGGGCGGAGTCATCTTCAGTAGAAATCACAAGATTTAATTTTTGAGTTTGAAATGCAGTAACCCATGAATCTCTAAATTTTTTAAGTTCAGGATCATTACCACATTTCTTATCCTCTTCGATCTTCAGCGATTGAGCCATACCAATGACCACGCCTGTGTAAGTTTCTGTTTTTGACAACTTATGGCTGGATAAATCTTTGCAAAATTCAATGCTGCCCCGGATCTCCGTGGCGACCTTCTGTACTTCCGTCACTTCCTCGTCGGCCGCGAAACCAATTTGGGCGGCAAGAATAGCGACTCCAGAAACCATCAATCGGTGTAAGTTCTTCATTGTTAACTCCCTTGGGCCAGGAGTAACGCAAGCGATGTACCAATTTCAATAGAGCTAACTAATTAGAATTAAAGTATAATAATTCTACTTTGGCAGAGAACCTGCGACAGGAGGCCTCAAAAAAGGTCTTTTATGCCTCACCTGTGGAGGTTGTCATCCGAAAGGGGTCAAATACCTTTTCTAACTGCTCGTCCGAGAGAAGCCCTTCTTTTTCAACTAATTCCTTCACGCTTTTTCCTTCTTTGTATGCTTTCTTCGCCACCTTGGCCGCCTGATCGTATCCAATCAGTGGCGCCAGGGGAGTTGCGAGCGCCAAACTCTTCCCGAGCAACTCTTCGCAACGCTTAGGATCGGCTCTAATTCCCGAGACACAACGTTTCTGAAAATTTTCTGCCGCCCGAGAAAGTAGATGGGTGGACTGAAGCAAATTATGAATCATGACTGGCATCATCGTATTGAGCTCAAAGTTTCCGTTGTGTCCGGCCATCGCCACAGCCGCATCATTTCCCACAACCTGTGTCGCCACCATCATGAGTGATTCCGCGATTACCGGATTCACTTTTCCCGGCATAATGGAAGAACCCGGTTGTGTTTCCGGTAAGCGAATTTCACCGATTCCGCATCGAGGACCTGAGCCGAGCCACCGAATGTCGTTCGCGATCTTAAATAGCGCGAGGCCCGTTGTTCGAATCGCCCCACTGGCCTCTACGATCGCATCCTTTCCCCCCTGCGCCGCGAAATGATTTCGCGCTTCCCGAAGGGGAAGTTTGAGCTTCCTCTTTAATTCTTGGATGACCTCCTTGGCGAATCCTTCGGGCGCGTTAATTCCTGTACCTACCGCGGTTCCCCCAAGCGCCAGTTCGCAGAGAGGAATGGACACCCGTTTGAGCCGTTCGATCGATTCGGAAACTTGCGCCGAATAACCGGAGAACACCTGGCCGAGCCGAATCGGTGTCGCATCTTGAAGATGGGTTCTTCCCGTCTTCACGATCTGATCGAAACCCGAAGCTTTTCGTCGAAGCGAGGTTTCCAGATTCTTAAGCGCCGGGATCAGTTCGCCTTCCAATGAACAGAGCAGGGAAATATGCATGGCTGTGGGAAACACATCGTTCGAAGACTGTCCCCGGTTCACATGGTCGTTTGGATGAATTTTTTTGGCACCGCGTTTGATACCCAAAATTTCCGACGCTCGATGAGCAATGACTTCGTTCGCATTCATATTTGTCGACGTTCCCGAGCCCGTTTGAAACACATCCAGAACAAATTGGTCGTCCCATTTTCCGCGGGCTACTTCTTCTGCCGCTTGAGTGATCGCCCGCGCGACCTTTGGGTCCACCCATCCATGTTTCCCATTCACCACCGCCGCCGCTCGTTTGATCTCTCCCAACGCCTCGATAAAGCGCCGACCAAAACGAATGCCACTGATCGGGAAATTTTCTAAGGCCCGTGCCGTCTGCGCACCATAGTACGCATCCGCCGGAACTCGCATTTTTCCCATTGAATCGAATTCAATCCGTGTACCCCTTTTCTTTTCCATCTCCCGCATCCTAGCCTAGAACGGGAAAATGGGAAAAATCTCTCTAAGGAACGACTCCAAGGTCCCAGTAAAAGAGTGTCGCCAATTGAGCGAATTTCTTCGCATAAACCATCGACAAAATTTCCGAAACATCTTTCTCGGTATGAAGGTTCGGGTTGTGTTCGCCTACTCTAGCTTCAAAAGGAATGACAGCCGGGTAACCCGCATCCGTCCAGGAAACGTGATCGCTGCAACTATATCCGCACTTTGTCCAACCCGTGGTGAAACCCAGCTCCTTTTCCGCCATTTCTTTTAGCGTCGCGTTTAGATTTTGGTCGATATTGTCCGTAATGAGAAAAATTTTATCTCCGCTTCCGGCATAAGCGACCATATCAAGCTGCATCACGGCCCGCACTTGCCGGCGTTGAATTTGATAACTTTCGGCAATTTCTTGGCTCCCACGAAGTCCAACTTCTTCCGCCGAGTAAGCCATGAATTCTAGCGTTCGTGTCGGCCTAACTCCCGATGCAACAATGGCTCGAAAGGCCTCGAATGCCGCCGCGACACCGCTTGCATCATCATCTGCGCCGGGCGCCTTCTCCGAAAACGAAAGTTTGTTGATGGAATCGAGATGTCCTCCCACAATCACCGATTCTTCAGGGCTGACCGTCCCGCGTATTCGCGCAATCACAGAGGGCATCGGCCAAGAATGCGTGAACGAAGTCACGGAAATATCCTCTCGTCCTACGGCAAGCGCCTGTAAACGTTGGGCCAGGGATTCTGCGGCCTCTTTACCGTAATCAGAATCGTATCGGCGTGTAGGAAAATCGGAGAGGGCTGTAATCGTGTCCTCCATATTTTTCTCTCCAATGCTTTGGAGGATGAATTCCAGACGAGGGTCAAGAGTGTCGACAAATTTGGATGGAGAAATGAAGGGGTGAACAGGAAAGCTAAAGTCCCCATCCGTGACATCTTTAAATCCCCCACACCTCCCTCTTTTTTCATGAAGCGTCTGGGCCATTTCACCCACTTCGTCGGGCGTAAGAGAGAAGAGCCCGTTTTCAGAATCGAGTTCATCGGCTATCCAGCCCAGCTCCCTCTGAAGATAGATGGCATCGTCGCGACTGACTTTTATTCGACGAATCTCTTCTTGGCTAAAGAGAAGTCCCGGAAACGCGAGCATAAAGCATATGAGCGAGCCTACGCTATTCAAATGTGACACGAATTCCCCTCCTTTATGTGATGGTGACATTGCACCCTGGATTGGCAAGTGATTTTGTTAATGCACTATGGATTCACGCAGGCAGTTGCTTCCGAAAGCTTTGAAATTGAAACGCCGGTTTTGATTCCCATATTTTCGAAAAGACGAACGAGATCTTCGGTAGCGACATTGCCGCTCGCACCGGGGGCGTAGGGACAACCTCCCAGACCTCCGGCCGAACTGTCAAAGGTAGTAATGCCCAGTTCCATTGCGGCGATCACGTTCGCAATTGCAAATCGGTACGTGTCATGAAAATGCCCCGCAAACCGTCGAGTGGAATATTTCTTTAAGAGGCGCTCGAAGAGAACTCGAACACTTTTAGGCGTTGCTTTACCGATCGTATCCCCCACAGAAACTTCGTAGCATCCCATATCCAAAAGCCGGTTGATCACTTGAGCCGATTTTATGGGAGAAATAACTCCCTCGTAGGGGCAAACAAAAGCTGTCGAGACATACCCGCGCACACGAATCTTTTCCTTTCGAGCCAAGTCAAAAACCTCTCGAAAACGCGAAAAGCTTTCTTCAATCGAAGCGTTGATGTTTTTTTGATTAAAGGTTTCAGAGGCCGCCGTAAATATGGCTACTTCCTGGAAGCCGGATACTATGGCGCGTTCTAGCCCCTTACGATTGGGCACGAGAGCCGAAAAGACCAGCCCCTTTGATTTCGGAAGAGCCTTCGCTACGACTTCTGCATCGGAAAGCTGCGGAATTTTCGATGGGTGAACAAAGGCCGTTGCTTCAATATATGTAAGCCCGCTAGCGACGAGTTTTCGGATAAATTCAATTTTTGTGTGTGTGGGTACGAACCCCTTCTCGTTCTGCAGGCCATCTCGGGGCCCTACTTCCTTAAGTGTCACTTTTTTCGGCCACCGAACGGACATCTCGTGTCACTCCGAACGCCAGGCGGGCGAACGCTTTTCAAGGAAGGCTTTCATTCCTTCCTGCCCTTCCTCACCGGTTCGTATTTTCGCAATGGATCGAACGGTCTTTAATGCCGCGCGAGAAAGGCTGGGTATACCGAAAGATTTGTCTGTAAAAGTCTTAAGAGCCGTCATTGCTTGAGGACCATTATCTAGAATTAACTTTATCCATTGCTCGATCGTTTGATCCAATTCTTCTCGAGGAGCGATCTCGTGAATAAGACCGATTCGCAGAGCTTCCTCCGCCGTCATTTTCTTGCCTGAAATTCCGTACGCACGGAAAGCCCCCAATCCAATTTTTCTCACAACAAACGGGGCAATAATGGAGGGAAGCAATCCAAGCCGAACTTCGGAAAGAGAAAAAAGCGACCCTTCCTCAGCTATGGCAATGTCGCTGGCCGCGACCAACCCCAACCCCCCGCCGAACGTAGAACCCTGAACACGAGCGATCACAGGGTGGGGAAATCGGTAGACCGCCTCAAAAAGGCGATGAAGGCGCATCGCATCCCTTCGATTTTCGCGCTCTTTAAAACGGATCGTGGATTTCATCCAATTGAGATCCGCCCCTGCACAAAAATTTTTCCCCTCTCCGGAAAGGATGAGAAGTCGGATTCCCTTCTTCCTGGAAAGAATCCGAAGAGACTCCGTGATCTCCAAGATTAAGTCGGCGTCTAATGCGTTATGAACTTCCGGTCGCTGAATTTTAAGCTGGCCAATCGGTCCCTTTTGCATGAGAGAGAGTCGGCTCATAACTACATACGGAAGATGCCAAACGAGGTGTTTGGAATCGGGGCCTGAAGCGACGCCATCAGAGATAGCGCGATGGTTTCTCTTGTGGAGAGAGGATCAATAACTCCGTCATCCCAGAGTCTGGCTGTGCTGAAATAGGGACTGCCCTCCTCTTCATACTTTTCGCGAAGTGGATTTTTAAAAGCTTCTTCTTCCCCTTTGGACGATTTCTTCTTTTCTCGCGCCAATTGCTCTTCCTTAATTGTCCAAAGAACGTTCGCGGCTTGCTCGCCTCCCATTACTGAAATCCGCGCATTCGGCCACATATAAAGGAAGCGAGGCTGGTAGGCTCTTCCGCACATTCCATAGTTACCCGCCCCAAAACTCCCACCCACAATCACCGTGACTTTGGGTACCTGTGCATTCGCGACGGCCATGACCATTTTAGCACCGTCTTTTGCAATGCCCCCATGCTCATATTTTTTCCCCACCATAAAACCGGTGATATTTTGGAGAAAAACAAGGGGAATTTTTCGTTGGCAACACACTTCAATGAAATGGGTGGCTTTGAGGGCGCTTTCCGAAAAGAGAATGCCGTTATTAGCGAGAACGCCGACCGGCATGCCCTGAATATGGGCAAATGCGCAGACCAGAGTGATTCCATACTTCGCCTTAAATTCATCAAACTCGCTTCCATCCACAATTCGCGCAATCAATTCCCGAATGTCATAGGTCCGGCGCGAATCCTTCGGCACAAGACCGTAAATTTCTTGGGGGTCATAATTGGGAACTCGAGAGGACTGCGTGGCGACTTCCGCGCCAGGAACTTTTCCGAGACGTGAGACAATCGAGCGTATTTTCTGAATCGCTTCATCGTCATTCTCCGCAAAATGATCGGCCACCCCGGAAACGCGTGTATGGACATCGGCTCCACCCAATTCTTCGGCGGTCACCTCCTCTCCCGTCGCCGCCTTCACGAGCGGAGGCCCTCCCAAGAAGATCGTTCCCGTTCCTTTGACGATGACCGATTCGTCGCTCATCGCCGGAATGTAGGCCCCGCCCGCGGTGCACGATCCCATGACGGCTGAAATTTGCGGAATTCCCGCGGCGGACATTTGGGCCTGATTGTAAAATATTCGGCCGAAGTGATCGCGATCAGGAAAAACTTCCGCCTGCATGGGAAGAAATGCGCCTCCCGAATCCACAAGGTAAACACAGGGGAGACGATTTTCGGCCGCAATCTCTTGGGCCCGAAGGTGCTTCTTCACCGTTAGGGGGAAATACGTTCCACCCTTTACCGTGGCGTCGTTGGCCACGATCATCACGGATCGCCCCGCCACTCGCCCGATTCCCGTGACTATTCCGGCGCCCGGCGCGCCATCGTCATATAGTTTCCAGGCGGCCAGAGCGGAAAGTTCAAGAAACGGGCTTTCAGGATCCAAGAGTCGTTTGATTCGATCTCGAACAAAGAGCTTTTCTCGCTCGCGATGGAGGGACTTTGCTTTCTCCCCCCCGCCGCCTCGTACCATTTCAAGATTTCGATTCAGTTCTTCGGCTAACTGAAGATGGTATTTTGTGTTTTCTTTAAAATCGTTCGACGACGAATTCAATTTTGATGCAAATCCGTTCATAAAAGTGGGCGTATCAAATACGGCAAACCGCCTCTCGTCAATCAACTAGAATGATTTGAGTCGGGTCCTTCTGGAGATCGTCAATGCGAATTCCCATGACAGAAGATCCCATCGATTTCTTCACACGTTGCAGCTTTTTCCACGCCTCTGCAAATAAGAGGCGCTCTCCCTCTCCTTCATGCAGTGCTTTTTTCAAATGTGATGCGGAAAGTTGAATGAGCCCTTGGAGAAAAAGAGCGTGATTGGACAGGGGATCGAGAGCCTTCCAAAGCGATTCCCAGGCTTCATGAGCTTCCCAATAATAGTGGTGGTTAAAAAGATCGACTCCGTAAAGATAAAGAGGCGTCTTTTTCCAGCCTTCGGGGGAGGTCCTGGGGGATATGGCTTCCGTCTTTCCATAATGGTGACCTTTGGGGTCTTTGCGGGGATGGGGATTCTGCCCTGGGCGAAACGCATAGGGAGGAAATGGAATTTCGGAATAGCGAAGCTTCATGCCTTTATCTAATATGATACCTTCGTTCGGTTTGAATTGGTTTTTTTCTCAGCGTCGCGCAGTTCTCGTTCTGCTCATTTTAGGCCTTCTGGGCACGTCCTTTTATATCACGCTTCGCCACCGCGCTTTTCGGTGGGCAGCGCTCGATCTCTCTCTCTCCCGATCGGAAGCGGAAGCTCAGTCGGAGCGTTTTTTAACGGCACTGGGATTTAAACTGGAGGGATACCAGCGCGCGACCGGTTTTTGGAGCAATGAACGCCCCGTCATCTATCTCGAAAAATCTTTAGGAACAGCCGAGACCAACCACCTTCTTCGTTCCGAAGAGCTTCCCGTATGGGGCTGGGCGACGAGGTTTTTTAAGCCCCTTCAAAAGGAAGAATTCACCGTCTGGTGGAGTCCCCAAGGAAAACTCGTAGGTTTCAAAAAAGACGTTCTCGATAATCAGGTGCTTCCCACCATCGAGGCCGAAGCTGCACGCCAAAAGGCTGAGGCTTTCATCAAGCAGAATTTTCCCGCGGATCTTGGGCAATATACTCTGTCGGAGACATCTTCGACACCGCTTGCCCATCGTACCGATCACTCATTCACATGGAATTTAAAGAAGGTTCCTATGGATCTCCGGATTCGACTGAATGCTTATTTTTCGGGGGATCAAATTACGTCGGTGACCCAAACGATCGACCTGCCCGATTCCTTTTTGAGAAATGAACGGAAGATTGCTTCCAAACGCAACTTTCTTATGCAGGTCGCCGGCAATATCGATCTCGGTCTCTCTGTGGCCATGTGTATCTTTCTCCTGATTGCCTGGAAGAAGCATTGGGTCCGCTGGAGACGAATGCTTCCAGTCTGCGGAATTTTGCTCGTCGTAAATATTCTCGCTATGGCGAATGACCTCCCGAGGAGTTGGTTTGGCTATTCCACGGAAGATACGGTGGCGGCCTTTTGGGCCAGCACCCTTGCCACGCCACTTCTTATGACCGTCCTTTTTGGGATCTGGCAGATTCTTCCGTTTGCGGCATCGGACAGCGTAGGGCGTACATTTCCGCGCTCGCAGTATTCCTTGGCTGAGCTCGCGGTGAAACCCTTCTATAACAGCGAGGTCTTCCTTACTGCGATTCTCGTCGGATTCGGTGCCGCCGGAATTCATTTGGGATTCGTCGTGCTCTACTATTTTTTGGGGAGCCGTTTTCTTCATTTCTATTCCCCCCTCGATGTTCCCTATGACGATGTGCTCTCCAGCGCCCTGCCCTGGATCCAACCCCTCGTGACCGGCCTCGCCCCGGCATTAAAGGAAGAAACCACGTACCGACTCTTCGCCATCCCCTTTTTGTTCCATTTCACAAAGCGAAAATGGGTATCCATTCTCCTTCCAGCCATTCTTTGGGGTTTCCTCCATTCGAGCTATTACGTCGAGCCGATATACGCCCGTGGATTGGAATTATCGATAGTAGGGATCTTCTTCGGGTTTATTTTTTGGGAATATGGAATTTTTGCAACGATCTCGGCTCATTTCATTTACAACGCCACCGTTTCATCTTCTCTTCTTCTGGAATCGGATCAACCCTATCTCAAATATTCATCCCTTTTGGTGATCGGCGGTCTTACCCTTCCTCTCCTTATCGCTGTCTATCGACATTTTCGAGGAAAGCTGATGGAAAGGCTTGCTTTTGATCATCTCGAATGGATAAGAGTGGCGAGCGCTATTCCTGTCCTTCAGGAGCGACGCCGAGCCGACAAAGAGCCCATCCTTCGACTTCGCCCGCCTCTAACGATTGCACTTATTTCAATTCTTCTCCTTCTCCTTTTTCGTGATGCTTACTTTTTCCCGTCCTTGAATATTGGCAGAAGTGAGGCCATCAACATCGCTCTCGACTTTTTAAAGCGGCAGGGGCTCGATGTTTCCGGAGACTGGAACTACGCTTCTTTGAACTATACGGGCGGGGATCGGGATGCCATTCGTTTCATTGTGAGCCATCTCGACGGAGAAGAAAGAAAGAACTACCTCAAGAATTATGTCTCCGAGGGACCTTACTGGGCGGTTCGATTCTTTCAACCGGAACAGGTTCGTGAATGCAATGTCAATCTTAATGGAGGAGGCGAAATTCTCGCCTTCTCCTGTCGAGAAGATGAAAAAGCGCCCGGAAAAACCATGGCGACTTCTCAAACCAAGAGTATTGCCACGGCCTTTTTGCAGCAGCAGCATCTTCTTCCACCCATGGCTAGTTATTCCTCCGCGACCGAAAAAGATTTCCCCAAGCGAAAGGATATCACTCACTTCTGGGTGGATAACGGGGCGGATTTGAACGGTCTTCGCAAACTCACCTCGGTAACCATCCGAGATGGCAAGGTGAGCTCGTTCCGGTCCTACTTTTCCGTTCCTGAAGCTTTTCTTCGAGAAGAAGGAGGAAAAACGTTCTTCTCAGAAATGAAGAGAACTACGCGCATTCTTTTCCTTGTAATCATTGTGGCCTTTTTCCTCCGGTCCTTTTTCGACCGAAAGCTACTGCAACATTTCTACGAACCGATTCTGTTAAAAATATCGCTCGCCGTGGGGGGGCTTTCAGCCATAAAAATTTTAAACCATCTTCCCACCTTTTGGGATGAATATGATACGGCTTCGAGTTCGGGGCTTTACCTAATACGTCAATCGATGACTTCTTTCGGTGTGGTTCTCCTTGCCATCGCTTCCACATATTTCTTTCTCTTCCTTTTTCTGCGTCTTCCTTCTCAGTTTTTCCCAAGAGCACCCTCGGAAGAGGACCTAAGGGAATTCTTGCGAATTCCCCCCTGGAAATGGAGAGGGGGACGTGGTGCATTTAGTTGGGCCCTGGCTGCGCTTCTTCTCACCATGGTCCAGCGTCTGATTATCGATCGATTGACCGGCGAACCTTATCCCGATCCATTTTCATTGGAGGTCTCAGCCTTTTCCGATCGCTTACCCTTTCTCTCCCCGCTCATGGACATTCCGATGTCCGTACTACCTTGGATTATTGCCGCAATCATTGTTTCTGCGATACGCAAGTACGCTTCCGGGTGGGCGCTACTCGTCGCCTCTCTGGTCGGGCTTCTCTCTCTCTTGCCTGAAGGAGGATCCTCCTGGTTATCCGAGCTGGATGCTCCGATGACGTATCTCATTCTGGGTCTCATCATTTTTCGGTATGCCGGTTTTCATCTGCCATTTTATTTTTGGCTTATCGTTCTCACTTCAGCGGCCAGCTTTTTCCCGTGGCTCTTCTATTCATCCGGTCTCTTCCAGCAGACCGCCGTGATCGTGGTCGGAGGAGTGACCATTTTGGTCGCGGCCCTGTTCGCGAAACGTCGGCGAAAGGCCGCCCTGCCGCTTTCTCCCTCAGAAGCTGCGTAAACCCTCCGTCTCTGGCATCCTTAGGTATGTGACGCGAAAAGACCGCGAAAAACTTCTACGGCAATCCCTTGAAAGCCGAATTTTAGTTCTGGATGGTGCCATGGGGACAATGATTCAGCAGATGCATCTTTCTCCGGCTGATTTTGGTGGAGAAGCCCTCGAGGGCTGCAACGAAAACTTAAACCTCACAAAACCGGATGCGATTCGATCGATTCATGCCGCTTATCTCGAAGCCGGCGCGGATATTATCGAAACGAATACGTTCGGAGGAACACCTCTGGTCTTAAATGAATATGACCTTTCCAAAAGGGCATATGAGATCAATCGAACGGCCGCTGAAATCGCGGCAAGGGAGGCGAAGAAATATTCTACCGATAAAAAACCTCGTTTTGTTGCGGGTGCGATGGGCCCTACAACCAAAGCGATCACCGTAACGGGTGGAGTGACATTCGAAGATCTCATTCGTCATTATGAAGAGCAGGCCCGGGGTCTTTTTGACGGCGGCGTCGATTATTTTCTGATTGAAACCGCCCAAGACACAAGAAATGTGAAAGCGGCACTCATCGCGATCTCGCATGTTTTCAAACACACAGATGAATCGATTCCCATCGCCGTCTCCTGCACAATTGAAGCGACGGGAACGATGCTTGCCGGTCAATCGGTTGAAGCTTTTTGGGCTTCGGTTCAGCATATCGATCCACTGTATATCGGTCTTAACTGCGCCACAGGGCCTGAATTTATGACGGATCACATTCGTTCCCTTTCATCTCTGGCTCACACCTACGTCGCTTCCGTTCCCAATGCCGGACTGCCTGATGAAGATGGTCATTATCTCGAAACCCCCTCCATGATGGGAAAGGTTCTCGACCGTTTTCTTTCTGAAAAGTGGGTGAACTTAATCGGAGGTTGTTGTGGAACAACGGCCCCTCATGTTGCGGAATTTTCGCGTATTGCCGCAAGGCATACCCCTCGAACACCCGCCCATCGGCAATTTTCATTTCTTTCCGGCATCGATTTCCTGGAACTTGCTCCCGACAATCGTCCCATTCTTGTTGGCGAGCGGACGAATGTCGTCGGAAGTCGGAAGTTCAAGCGTTTGATCACCAGCGGAGATTTCGAGGCCGCGGCTGAAGTTGCGCGAGGGCAAATCAAAAAAGGGGCTCAGGTCATGGATGTTTGCCTGGCCGACCCCGATCGAAATGAATTAGCCGATATCAAGCTCTTTTTAGAAAGAGCCATCCGTATGGTGCGTGTTCCGCTCATGATTGATTCCACCGATGCCAATGTGATCGCTGAGGCTCTCACCTATTCTCAGGGAAAGGCGATCATCAATTCAATCAATTTGGAAGATGGGGAAGAACGTTTCGCGAAAGTCATTCCCTTGGCCAAGCAATTTGGTACGGCGCTCGTGGTGGGAGCAATCGATGATGATCCCAAACAGGGAATGGCGATCACGCGCAAGAGAAAACTGGAAGTTGCCGAACGGAGCTATGATCTGCTTCGAAATAAATATGACATTGCGGATGAGGATATTTATTGGGACGCTCTCGTCTTCCCGGCCGCTACAGGCGATGCCCAGTATACCGGTTCCGCCGTTGAAACCATCGAGGGGGTTCGTTTTTTAAAAGATCGATTTCCGAAATGTAAAACGATCTTGGGAATTTCCAATGTTTCTTTTGGTTTGCCCGAGGCTGGGCGGGAAGTTCTTAATTCTGTATTTCTTTACCATTGCACACTCGCGGGTCTGGATATGGCCATCGTCAATACCGAGCAGCTTCGACGATATCCGTCCATTCCGGAAGAGGAACGAACCCTCGCCGAGAATTTACTTTGGAATCGAGGGACCAACCCTATTGACTCTTTTGTTTCCTTCTACCGAACAAAAAAAGCTGTGGTTACTACCCGATCCGAGCTTTCCCTCGAAGAACGCCTTGCTCGATATATTGTAGATGGAACAAAAGAAGGCCTGATCACCGATCTCGACCTTGCCCGCAAACAATTCTCTCCGCTCGACATCATCAATGGCCCCTTGATGAAGGGAATGGATGAAGTCGGAAGATTGTTTAATCAAAATGAATTGATCGTTGCCGAAGTATTGCAGAGCGCGGAAGCCATGAAAACTGCGGTCGCCCACTTAGAAAAATTTATGGAGAAAAAGGAGGGTTCCCTTCGTGGGAAGGTATTGTTGGCCACCGTCAAAGGAGATGTCCACGATATCGGGAAGAATCTGGTCGAAATCATTCTCGCAAACAACGGATTCCAGGTCATTAATTTGGGTATCAAAGTCCCCCCCGAACAACTCATTGCAGCTGTCAAGACACATCAACCTCAAATCGTAGGACTTTCGGGCCTTCTAGTAAAATCGGCGCAGCAGATGGTAACAACGGCGGAAGACCTCACGCAGGCGGGGATTTCAATTCCTCTTCTCGTAGGTGGAGCGGCACTCTCCCGAACCTTCACCGATCGCCGAATTGCCAAAGCTTATTCAGGTACGGTGATGTACGCCTCGGATGCCATGAACGGCCTGGAGCTCGCAAAGATTGTGATTGATCCCGTTGCTCTAGAAAAATTCAACGAGGCAAAACAAAAAGAAAAATTAGAGACCCCTGATCCGATAGCAAAGAGACCCTCTCTGCCGACAGAAAAGAAGCGGAGTCAAATTGTTCCTCTTACAAAACCACCCTCACCCCCCGATTTCGACCGCCACCTTCTAAATAAAACTCCGATCGATGAAATCTGGCATTTCATCAATCCTCGAATGCTCTTGGGCCGCCATCTGGGGGTTCCGAACTCCTTCATTCGCTTGATCGAAGAGAAAAAGGAATCGGAACTGAACGATTCTGAGCAGGGAAGAAAGGCTTTTGAAGTGGCACAAGTGGTGGAGGAAGTGAAGGCCCTTTGCCGAAAGGAAGGTCTTCTAGCCCCTAAGGGGGTTTTTCAATTTTTTCGTGCGACAGCAAAGGGAGAAACCATTCGTTGGCTCGATTCAAAGGAAAGAGCTCTCGGAGAATGGACGTTTCCTCGACAAACCAAGGAAGAGTTTTTGTGTATCGCGGATTATCTTTCAAATGAAAATGATAACTCCTGCCTGTTTGTTGTGACCGCTGGACATGGTGTCCGCGAGCGAGCGGCCGAACTCAAACGACAGGGAGAATATCTTCGATCGCATACTCTTTCAGCACTCGCTCTCGAGACCGCCGAGGGATACGCCGAATGGCTACATTCTAAGATTCGCGGCCAATGGGGAATCGGAGATCCTCCCGATCGATCGATGATGGAACTCTTCAAAGCCAATTACGTGGGGAAGCGTTATTCTTTCGGATATCCGGCGACGCCCGATTTAGAGGGTCAAAAGGTCATTTTTGATTTACTTCGCCCGAACGAGATGGGTGTATCGCTTACGGACGGATTTATGATGGATCCTGAGGCCAGTGTCTCCGCTATCGTACTCCATCACCCTGAAGCGAAATATTTTTCGATTTAAAGATGCTCGTGTTTAGTTGAATTATAGTTAGAAAACGGATCTGTCGGGGGGTTAACTAGCGCACCATTCAGGAGTCGATCGTAAAGGGGCTCAATGTCATGAATGATTCGCTTGGTATTATCGATGATGATTCCGTCCGCGAGACTTTTTACCAATCGAATCTCCAGCGTTTCACTGCGCTTGTCGATATCGTCAAATGGTGAGTTATTAAGGATTTCCTTGATCTCCAATTTTGACTTACCATAGGCCGGTGAATTCACAAAGAGTTCCATCATATGGGGGGGATCCTGAAGGAACCAAAGACTTGGTCGCAGCGAACTGATGACTCGAAATCTCACCCTAATAATGCGGAGTGAATTGATCATGCAGTTGACATCATGTGTGATAGGTCCGAGTTTTTGGGATATATCCGCAAACTCCTTGCCCTGTTCTTCCGTCAATTGAGGAATTCCAGACAGTTTTCGATGCTTTTCCAATAGATCTTCGCGCTGATTGAGGAGATTGAGTAATTCGCCACTTAACGCTCGCTCACGATATCTCGAAATATTCGCCGCTACGAGCTCCGTTGTGTTTCGGATGACGTCTCCAATCGTGTCCCGAACCCCTTGGCTGTAATTCTGTTGATCTATCGCGAACTCCACGTCACTCACCTCTAAGCCATTTTTGCGCGCAGTCTCTTTCGCCTCATCCAGCAATTGAGCGCGAAGAATGATCGATTTTTCACTCTTTTGAGCTAAAGCAGCTGAAGAAAAGGCACTCATTACGAATGGGAGGATGTAGATGATATTGGCGCGGTTCATAAAAACTCCTTCATTTGAACCGAATCTAGTGCAATCACACTGCCATTCAATTAGTGTGTGATATTAGATGGTTGTAGGAGCATATTTAGACTAGAGCTGAGCCGAATCTCGGCAAAGCGACCCATTTGTTTCGCCTAGGTGCCTGGAAAGAAACGATAAAGGAACAGATAAATCACGACACCCGTGATCGAAACATAGAGCCAAATGGGGAGTGTCCAGCGGGCAATTTTGCGGTGGCGGTCGAACTGAGAGCGCAGAGCTCGAGAGAGTGTGAGGATTACCAGGGGAACGGTGAGAGCCGCCAGTAACGTATGGGAAAATAGAATAGAGAAATAAACTGGTCGCGCCCATCCTTCCCCCGCAAATCGCGTAGTTCCGAAATGAAAATGGTATGTGAGATAGCTAGTTAGAAAACAAACGCTGCAGAAAACCGCTATCCCCATACAAATTCGGTGAGGGATTACTTTTTTCTTTCGAATAAACGTAAATCCCATCAAGAGCGCAATGGTCGTTAGACTATTGAGAATAGCATTTAATGGCGGAAGATCATGCAATGACATGCTTGCGACGCCGAAGAAGATCCCAGCCCAAGACAAAAAGAAGAAAACCAAAGAGACCCACCACCCAAATGGAGCAACACACGGAGGGAAGAGAGGCGGGATCAAAGTTGTAATCCAGGTAGAGGGATCGACGGAGAAGAGAAAGTCCATACGTAAGTGGGTTAATCGTCATCATCCAGGACACCCAGGAAGAAGCGTTGGTATTAGGAAATACCGCACCCGAAAGAACCCACATCGGCATGAGAGCTAAATTCATAATGGCGTGAAAGCCTTGAACAGAATTCATCCGCCAAGCTACGACAAACCCAAGCGCTGACATTCCGAACGCCACAAAGGCCATTACCACGATTGCACAGAGGAATGTTCCAACGCTGACGGAAAGGCCAATAAACGGTGCGATGGCAAGAAAAAGAATACCTTGAAATAGGGCCAGAAGAGTTGCACCTAAAATTCTCCCTAACACAATGCTTGACCTTGATACGGGCGCGATAAGAACCGACTGAAGAAAACCTTCTCTTCGGTCTTCAATGATCGAAATCGTCGAAAATATCGCGGTGAATAGCAGAACCATTAAAATCGTCCCTGGATAAAAATACTCCAGATAGCCATGGCCGGAAGGTGCAAGCGGAGACGCGCCCCGATTTCCCACACCCGAACCCAGAACAAACCAGAGAAGAAGCGGAGAAAAAAGAGCACTCATGATTCGGCTTCGCTGACGATAGAAACGAACCACCTCGCGCCAAATGAGTGTCCCCATCGGAAGTAGAAGGCTATGCATCAAATCGATTCCCCGTTAAATGAACAAACACGTCTTCTAATGTCGGTTTACGGAGACGCACAGACATAATTTCAGACGGAAACACTTCAAAGAGGTCACTGATAAACCGATGAGCTGTGGGATGTTCGATTCGAACTTCCGAATCCACCACTGTGATGGGAAGACTCCATTTGGATTTTGCGCGACGGGAGAATTCTTCAGGGCTCGTAACCTCGAGGGATATAACATCCCCACGAATTCCACTTTTAAGCTCCGCTGGTGTTCCGACTGCTACCAACTTACCGTGATCGAGAATGGCAACTCGATCACAACCTTCCGCCTCTTCAAGAATATGCGTCGTTAAAACAACAGTGACTCCCCTCTCCTTTCGTAGCTCATCCAGCGTATTCCAAAGATCGCGTCTGACTCCCGGATCAAGTCCCGTAGAGGGTTCGTCCAGTAAAAGAATCTTGGGGTCATGAAGAAGACCCTTTGCGATTTCTACTCGCCGCTGAAGGCCTCCGGATAAAATTCCTGTCAGATCATTTCGGCGTTCGGTGAGACGCAGGCGTGAGAGGTTTTTTTCAATTCGTTTTTTGAGATCTCCGCCCCGGAGACCATACAGATGTCCCTGATGCCAAAGGTTTTCCGTAACCGTCAGCTTTTTATCCAGACTCGCGTTTTGAAACACAACCCCCAGAAGCCCACGAACTTTCGCAGGATAGGTTCGTAGATCCACGGAATCGACCTCAATGGAGCCTGCCTGCACCGGGATGAGCGTGGAAAGAATTCGAAAGAGCGTCGTTTTTCCTCCACCATTGGGGCCCAAAATTCCAAAAATTTCTCCCTTTTCAATCGTCAGGGAGAGATCGCTCAATACCTTACGCGAATCGTAATGATACGAGAGAGAATGAATTCGGATCGCGTCGGTCATGCTACTGCTTATCAATTGCCATTAAAATCAGAATAAGTGGAAGATAGGTCACTGAAGCCAAAAGAACACGGCGGGCGTTTTCTTTGGTTCGCGTTCGCGCCAAATGGACTCCGGTAATGAGAAATAGAATTCCAAGTACCGCAGCGCTCACGGAATAAAGAAGGCCCGCCATCCCCGCAAGCAGAGGGAAAAGGGCCACCGCCAGAAGCGCACCAAGAGAAAAGATCGTTTGCCGAGAAGTTTGCCGACCCGTGGGGTCAACCACTGGAAGCATAGGGAAACCGGCCCGCGCATAATCTTCACGATACAGCCAGGCGATCGCCCAGAAGTGTGGAAGCTGCCATAAAAAGAGAATCGCAAAGAGAACACCGGCCGCATAATTCAGATGGCCACTCGCGGCCGCCCAGCCGATGAGGGGTGGAAGAGCTCCCGGCAAAGCGCCGACGACTGTACAGAAAGCACTCCAGCGTTTCATCGGCGTGTAGAGGCCAAGATAGGTGAGGAGCGTAAGAAAAGCCAGGCTGGTTGCCAGCGAATTGGTTTTCCATCGGAGAAATAAAAGACCGATGATCGTGATGACAAAAGAGAAGATCAGGGCGCGCTGGGGAGAAATTCTTCCTTCAGGCAACGGACGCCTGGCTGTTCGCACCATTAGCTTGTCATAATCGCGCTCCATATACTCGTTGAGCGCGCTTGCCCCCGATGCAACAAGTGAGGTTGCCATCAATGTAATGAGAAGCTCACCCCAATGAAAATGGGTCGAAGCCAGGTAGTACCCTGCCGCCGTGGTGAAAGAAGCAAGCATCGTAATTCGAGGTTTGGTCAGCTCGAAATATGCTTTACATTTATCTCTCACCCGTCTGAGTGGCGCCGAGCCGAATCGTAGAATCGTTACAAACGTCAAGATGAGCGACAAGGCAAGAATTGTGGCACCCATCGCCACATGTGCAACGGTGAAAACAACCGGTCGCTCCGTAAGAAAGGTTGCAGCACCAAGGGCAATTTGCGCCGAAACTAAACCGAGAAGAAGTGCGGCGAGTCGGGAGCGAGCCCGAATCCAGGTCCAAAGCGCACCGCTCCATACGACGGCTGCCCAAACGATATGTGCGATCGGCGACGCCACCAGCCCGTTCTGAGAATGGCGCATGAGCGCCCCCAAAAGAAGCTGGAGATAAATGGCTCCGGTCGTAAATACGGCAGCCACAACCGGTGTTTCGTCGCTCTTCGTCCGATCGATCGCCTTCCATTTCTGCGATGTAAAAAATGCAATTGAAACAACCAAGCAAAAAAATGTCTGACCGAGGCAGGCATGGCCGACTGAAATCGCCAGCGGCAGAAGAAATAAAACCGTGATTCCTCCCAAGAGTGCTTGAAGAAAAATTGTAAGTAGCGCCGTGTAGCCGAGTTTAACGACGAATGTTCCGCGAGCCGATCTCCATAGCCAAAAAACGAGAACCATCGTCAGGATTCCAACGATTCCCGCAATCATCCGATGTCCATGCTCGAATAGAATTCCCCCGACCATGGGGGGAAAGAATCGACCGTAGGAGAGTGGCCAGTCGGGAACGGCCAAAGCCGAACCCGTACTGGTCACCAATGCTCCTGCGATAATTAGTCCGAACGTCGCGAGTGCAACCGCGATCGCGAATCGATGAAGCGCGCGACTCACGACAGAGGAAGTCTTAGCGAGACGCCGTTGTTTCTTTTCCGGCTTCGTATGTGAAGTCGACCGTCGCCGGTTTTCCGTCGGTTACGGTTAGCTTGGCTTCTTGTGTTCCGTACTTTTCGTGCCAAGCCCCCACCGTATAGGTTCCAGCGGGAACGTCCTTAATCGTAAACGTGCCGTCATCGCCCGTTACGGAATAATATGGATGATCGACCACGTTGGCCCATGCGCCCATCCAAGGATGAACATCGCACTTGATCTTCGCGCCGATTTCCGGCTTATCGAACTTCTTCGTGATCTTCATGTTCTGCACCGGCATACCGGCGTTGAATTGTGGACTGTTTTTCGGCATGGCATGCACATTGTGCATGGTCGGATCGCTATTGATAATTTCGAACGGCTGACCAACCTGGATTCCGAAAACATGGGGGGAGTAAAAGCAACCCCGTTGATCAAACGTCACCGGCGTCGTCGGTGACGTGAAGGTTTTTCCAGTAAGGCCGTCCTTAATATAGACAAAGACATTCTTTAGCGTGCCGTTTCCGTTGACCAACACATAGTCGGTTGAAAGCGGCTTGGCATGAAGCGCCATACATTTTGGATCGGCGTTCATTTTAATCGGCTTGGCCGCTGGGGGAGTCCCCTTAAAATTCACTTTTCCGGTGACATTGGTTCCGGCCAGCGCCGCACTCGCGAACGCTGCTACCGCCAGAGTTGCCACCATCGTCGTCATTCGTTTCATTTTCTTCTCCTTTTGAGTTGAGCGGGCGCGAATATAGAGAAAAGTTGCGTAAAATCAAGCTGTCTGGTTTCTCTCCTGAACCATGTTGGCAACCCTTCGAAACCATCCCCGCGGACTTTCTACACTTTTCTTCACGGAGTTCTGGGAGCGATTCAGCTACTACGGAATGCGAGCGCTTCTCATTGTATTTCTCGTAACCCCAATAACAGCCGGAGGATTCGGCTATGACAAAGAGCACGCGGCTTCGATTTACGGCTGGTATACGTCGCTCGTTTACGCAACAGCGATTCCCGGCGGTATTATCGCGGATCGGTGGTTGGGGCTTCGACGATCTGTTCTCGTGGGCGGCATCTTAATCGCATTGGGTCATTTCAGTTTGGCGTTCGTAAATCCCGCATTCTTTTTTACCGGTTTGGGCTTGATTGTCTGTGGCACCGGACTTCTGAAGCCCAATATCAGTTCCATGGTAGGCGGATTATATGAGGCGGACGACGTCCGACGAGATTCAGGATTCTCGATCTTCTACGTAGGAATTAATCTCGGCGCCTTTGTCGCCCCTCTCATCTGTGGCTATCTCGGCCAGAAAAAAAACTGGCATTATGGTTTTGCTGCAGCGGGAGTTGGAATGGTATTGGGCCTCATTCAATACGTTTGGGGGGCAAAACATCTGAAAAAAGTTGGGCTTTCGCCAACAGAACGAAAAAAAGAGAAAAAGAGTACGCCCGCCGCCGCATTCACACCTCAGGAATGGAAGAGAATGGGAGCCATCGCAATTCTCTTTCTTTTTTCTACACTTTTTTGGGGAGCCTACGAACAAGCTGGCTCGAGCCTCAATCTTTTTGCGCTCGAACGCACTAAAAATACTATTCTTGGATGGAATTACGCTTCGACACAACTTCAATCTGTTCCCGCGGCTTTTGTCATTCTTTTAGGTCTCGTGTTCGCGTGGTTTTGGATTGCACTTGGAAAACGGAATCCTTCGAGCCCGGCCAAGTTCGCTTACGGTCTCTTTTTCGTCGGTTTAGGTTTTCTCGTCATGGCATACGCTTCCTTGAGCGGCGAGAAAGTGAGTCCGATGTATCTCGTCGTCTGTTACTTTTTTCATACGGTCGGTGAGCTCTGCTTGAGCCCTGTAGGATTAAGTATAGTGACAAAACTAGCTCCTGAGAGAGTCGTTGGTTCTATGATGGGCGTTTGGTTTCTTTCCCTCGCATTCGGAAATAAATTGGGTGGATGGATTGCGGGATTTTTTGATCAGGTCCCCTTGCAACAACTTTTTGGTAGTGTTTTTGTAGCAACAACCGTAGCTGCTCTCACCCTCGCCCTTCTTATCAAGCCTCTTAAGAAGCTCATGGGTGGTGTTCACTGAGTGAAAAGCTCATTTTCGGCTGCGGATCGTTCCTCACTTCTGGAGCAGGCCAGCCAAGAACTTTTTGACGTCATCATTGTCGGCGGGGGGATCACCGGCGCCGGCATCCTTCGCGAAGCCGCCTCACGGGGCCTTCGCGCGCTTCTTTTAGAGCAAAATGACTTTGCGAGCGCCACTTCCAGTCGCTCTTCGAAACTGATCCATGGTGGGCTTCGTTATTTAGAGACGTTCAATTTTCATTTGGTCTTTGAGGCCGCCCAAGAACGAGAGATCCTTCTTAAGCATGCCCCTTCATTGGTTTATTCCCTTCCCTTTTTAGTTCCGGTTTATCGAGGTGATCGTCGTGGACTGTGGATGGTTTCCGCAGGCGTCTGGCTTTATGAACTTCTCTCTCTTTTTCGAAGCAAACCTCCACAGATTCGCGGAAAATCGGCCACACTGGCTCTTCAGCCTGGGCTCCGATCAAGCGGCCTCAAAGGTTCCGCTCTATATTATGATGCTTCCACACATGACTCGCGTTTGACGATTGCAACACTTCAATCCGCCATAACCCACGGTGGCATCGCCATCAACCATGCGGGAGTTCTAAAGGGCATTTGGGAAAAAGATCGCCTCACCGGCGTCGAAGTGATGGATCACATACACTCCAGCACTCACATATTTCGAGGTCGCTGGATCGTAAATGCAACTGGCCCCTGGAGTGATCTCTATCGCAGACAACTTCTTTCCACATCACCCTCGAAACTGCGTCTGACGAAGGGAGTTCACGTCACGCTTCAAAGGGGAAAATTGCCGCTGGAACGAGCGCTACTTCTTTTTTCTCCGCGTGACCAACGTGTAATGTTTCTTATTCCCTGGCAGGGTCACACGCTGATTGGCACAACCGATACGGATTTTGAAGGAGATCCTTCCACGGTTACAGCCGACGAAAGAGATGTCGCCTATCTTTTGGAAGCAGCAAACGCCTATTTCCCTGAAGCAAACCTCTCCTCCTCGGATATTCTGAGTACTTGGGCAGGTCTGCGCCCTCTTCTTCAGGATCAACATCATTCACCATCCTCAGTCTCGCGTGAGCATCAAATTTTTTCGGATGCGCCAGGGCTGATGACGATTGCGGGCGGCAAGCTAACTACCTACCGACGTATGGCGGAAGAGTTGGTCGATCAATTTACGAAAACAAAGAGCATTACAGCCACCGAACTTTTATCGGGATCTATCCCATCCATTTTCCCCTCGGCGGATGAAATTCGATCGATGATTCGGAATGAAATGGCCCTCACGGTTTCCGACATTCTCGCCTGGAGAACCTCTTCACTCCTTCTCGAACCTACAAATGGAGTCTCGCTGATTCCTGCAGTGATGCAGGTCCTCCAACAGGAGCTTGGCTTATCTCAAGCAACACTTGAAGCGCAGAAGCGGGAATTTCTTGCCCTTGTCGATCGGGCGAAGTCAGGTATAACGCGCACAAAAGAAGTTTAATTTTCCGCAAAGGAGCCGAGTCATGCATATGAAAGATAAGGTCGTTCTCGTAACAGGTGGA
Organism: uncultured bacterium; assembly: GCA_964397255.1. Classification (GTDB taxonomy): domain Bacteria; phylum Bdellovibrionota_G; class JALEGL01; order JALEGL01; family DATDPG01; genus CAYNHQ01. The sequence goes on along the minus strand of CAYNHQ010000010.1, from coordinate 18,657 downwards.
ACCTCCGGAATTGGCCGCGCAACCGCCGTGGAATTCGCAAAACATGGCGCAAAAGTGGTCATCACGGGGCGTCGTGAAAAAGAAGGAAAGGAAACCGTTTCATTCATTCAAAAAGCAGGCAGCGAGGGTTTATTTGTTCAAGCTGATGTTTCCAAAGAAGAGGACTGCAAGCGAATGGTGCAAGCCACGGTCCAGAAATTTGATCGCCTGCACTACGCTTTCAACAATGCCGGAATCGAAGGCGCGCTGGGGCCGATTGTGGAACAATCCTTCGAGAACTTCCGCAATGTGTTGGATATCAACGTCATCGGCGTGGCGATGTCGATGAAATATGAAATTCCTGCCATTTTGAAGTCTGGCGGTGGCGCGATCGTGAACAACGCTTCCGTCGCCAGTGTGATTGGGATGGCAGGTGCCTCGGCTTATATCGCGTCAAAGCATGCCGTGGCGGGCCTCACCCGTTCGACGGCATTAGAAGTGGCAAAAGAGGGCATTCGGATCAATACCATTTCCCCGGCTGCAGTCGTCACCGACATGTGGGAGCGTTTTACGGGAGGGAATTCGCAGATGCAAAAGCAGATGGAGCAAATGCACCCGGTTGGCCGTGTGGGTCAGCCGGAAGAAATTGCTAAAACCGTCGTATTTCTCTGCTCGAACGATGCTTCCTTCATTACAGGAGTAAACCTCATGGTTGATGGAGGACTTACTGTTCCGTAATTGTTCCTGAATATCATCGGTTTTACGCGCCGTTCGCTTGCAGTTCGGGGGGTTCTATGGTTGATTCCGCGCCGAAAATGTCCCTTCGAATCGGCATCATGGGGTTCGGAAGAATCGGCCGAAACATCTTTCGAATCCTCAATCGAAACAACGATATTGAAGTCGTCGCGATTGCCGACATCGCCGAGCCCACGGCGATCGAATACCTGTTAAAGTTTGATACAGTTCATGGACACTTCCCTGATCCGGTTTCCGCGAGAGGAAATGCTCTTTATGTACGCGGGAAGGAGATCGCCCTCTTACAAGGTAAGGAGCCCGGTGCCGTATCTTGGAAGGACCTCAATATCGATGTCGTGATTGAAGCCACTGCTAAATATCGGACCCGCGAGTGGCTTCAAAAACATCTCGATGCCGGTGCTCGCCGTGTGATTTTGACTACCCCTCCCCTGGATGACATCGATGCCGTCATTGTGAGAGGTGTGAATGATTCCACACTCAAGGTGAGTGATCGTCTCGTGTCCACCACTTCGATTACGGCGAACTGTTTGGGACTGCTTCTCGACATTTTGAATAAGGCATTTGGAATTGACCGGGCATTCTTAACCACGGTTCACGCGTACACAAACGACCAACGATTAGCCGACGTACCCCACACTGACTTACGCCGTTCACGAGCAGCCGCCGAAAATATTATTCCGACGGAGACCTGGGCACCTCAAGCTCTTGCCAAGATTCTTCCGGAGTTGGCGGGAAAAATCGATGGGCTTGCGATGAATGTTCCTGTTCCCGATGGCTCCAACGTGGATCTCGTCGCGGAAACCAAGAACAGGGTTACCGTGGAATCAATTAACGAAGTTATGAAGAGTGCGGCGGGAGCGCAGTACAGTGGATTGGTTTCTTACGTAACCGATCCTATCGTATCCAGTGACGTAATTGGAGACACACACTCGGCCATATTTGATTCGATGTCGACCATGGTTTTGGGCGATCGAATGCTGAAAGTTCTTGCCTGGTACGACAACGGTTGGGGATACGCCCAACGAATCGTAGAACTTCTAGGTCAAATGGCGGCATTTAAGGAAAAACCCTGATGTCGACACGTGTGGCCATCAACGGATTTGGGCGAATCGGGCGCTGTGTATTTCGTATCGCCGCGGAACGAAAAGATATCGAGTTCGTGGCGATCAACGATGTAACCGATGACAAAACTCTCGCGTATCTTCTTCGATTTGACACCGTCATGGGTCCCTTCGCATATCCTGTAACACTCGATGGGGAATGGATGATGGCCGGAACGCATCGAATGAAGATGTTGACAGAAAATGATCCGGCTAAACTTCCTTGGAAAGAACTCAATGTAGATATCGTGATTGAAGCGACGGGTCGGTTTGCAAAACGAGTCGATTGCGAGAAGCATCTTGCAGCAGGCGCCAAGCGAGTGCTCCTTACAGTTCCTCCAAAGGACGCTCTCGATGCCATGGTCGTCATCAGTGTAAATGATTCGATTTTGAAACCGGAATATAAGTTGATCTCCAATGCCTCATGCACAACCAATTGCCTCGCGCCTATCGCGAAAATTCTTCATGACGCCTTTGGAATCGAGCAGGGCTTTATGACCACTGTCCACGCGTACACGAATGACCAGCGGCTGGGAGATTTTCCTCACAAAGATCTTCGAAGAGCACGGGCAGCGAACGAAAATATCATTCCTACAACTACCGGAGCGGCACGGTCCGTAGGTAAAGTTCTTCCTGCATTGGCGGGAAAGCTTGATGGAACATCGATGCGCGTTCCTCTTCCCGACGGGTCAGTCGTCGATTTGGTTGCCCGTCTTGGAAAGAAAACGACCGCTGCAGAAATTAACCAAACGGTTCGATCGGCTGCTGAAGGTGCCTACAAAGGAATCGTTCAATATTCTGAAGATCCTATCGTTTCATCCGACATTTTAGGCAATCCGCACTCGGCGATTTTCGACGCCCCTTTAACGCGCGTCTTGGGAGGAAATTTTGTTAAGACGATCGCCTGGTATGACAATGAATGGGGCTATTCCAACCGCGTCGTCGACCTTGTCGGCAAGATCGCCGCGCTTTAATGATTATCTTTGTGGTCTTGACGTTGTACATAGTTAGTGGGATTATTGTACATTATGGCGAAAGCAAATTATGATCTTCCCAATGAAATGATCGCCCGTGTTCAGCAAATATCGGGCGCTAAAACAAAGCGCGAGGCTTTGGTCATAGCGATGAAGGCCTTTTTAGAACAGAAAAGGATTGACGATTTGATTCAGTCCTATGGGAAAGTTTCATTAGGGTGGACCCAAAAATCGTTGAAAAAATACCGTCAATAGACCGTGCCTTTTGTGATTGTAGATACATCCGTTTGGATCAATTTCTTCCGCGGAGCACTTAAACCGGAAATCAAAGAGGCTCTATTTTCTTTTTTGCGATCACGTCAAGCTGCGCTTACGGATGTCATTCTTCACGAACTTCTCGTCGGGGCACGAACAGAAAAACAATATATCGACCTTAAGCAAAAGCTTTCTCCTTTACATTGTTTTGTGATGGAGCCATCCCTCCATGCCAATTTCCATCGGTTTGGATTTGAATTGAATCGGAAAGGGCTACTGGGAAGCTATACAGACGTGTCTATTGCGTATCATTCTTCAATCGCTATGGCTCCCATTCTCTCGTTCGATCGATATTTCGCCATTCTTTCGTCAAAGAAGATCGTGGATGTAATTACAATTCCTCACTGAAAAATATGAAAAAGGAAATCGTCGCTACATTATTTACTTTGGCCGTATCTGCCTTCGCTCCCCTAACGGCCCGCGCAGAAAAACCGCAACCAAAATCTAAGACTGCGGCAGTATTGTTGGGGCTTTCTCCCATTCCCGGAGCGGGCCTACTCTATGCGGGGGAGCCGCTCCAGGCGGCAGAGAATCTTGCGTTAACGGCGGGCAGTGTTCTGAGCATCTATCTGGGGGCTGTAGGCATCTACACAGAAAACGGATCTGAAGCTAAATACCCTGCATTGGGAGGGATACTTTTCGTTGCCGGTATCGCAGGAATTATTGGCGCCATGGTGTGGGATACAGCTGGAGGCTATGACGCCGTAAAAGATCACAATGAAAAGATCTCTAAAAAAACTTCCTTCCTCCATTCACTTCAACCCACGTTTGCAGTGACTCAGAACGGGTTTTCCGGCGGCGCGCAAATAAATTTCTAAGACTTGGCTCTAAAAACAGTACGTCGATAGAGGACCTACGACATATAGAAAATTGAAACACATCTCGTTGTCCGTTCCTTCGCCAAAAGTGACCGGTGTCGATTTCGGATTGTCCCAGGTGCATGTCGTCGTAAGCGTATCGCCTGCGGTTAAAGAAATGGGAGATTTGTAGATGTATGCTCCCTGCCAGCTAAAATCCCAATGTGGAATATGAATCATGCAAGACGTAGCACCGGAATGATGTAAATTCGTCACAAAAGTCGTACCCAGTGTATGCATGTGAGGCGCCGTTCCAATGACTCGGCTGTCGGCAGAAATCGAACAAGTTCCTGTGGCAGAGTCGTTCGTTGAATGTGGCGGTAAATTGATCGCCGTGGTGCCGGTCCAAACGACATGAGCGATATCAGAGACGCTACCGGTGGTGTCATACCAAATGTTGGCTTTGGTTAAATCTGTTCCGCCCCCGTTATGATTGTTGTAATGAACTTGCATGATTAAACAGTCTTTGCCGCCCAGCTGCATCCCAACCCCATCAGGGAATTGGGTGGGTTGGGTCCCCGGTACCCACGCGAACATGAATTCAGCCGACGGAGGCATCGACGAGCATCGGGCTTGAGTGCCGATGGGCTGGCTGCAAGTGGTCTCGCGATACATGATGACATGATGAACAATTTTTTGATTGCCGGGTTCAATCGAGGCTTTTGTAAATATTTTTGTGTCGGAATCGGCGATGTTCGGATCCATCCAAAAGCATTCGTAGAGATCATGATCTGCGGAAGACCCTGAGTACGAGAAGGGGGCGTCGGGATGCATGACTACGCTTGGAGCCGGTGTGGGTGCCGGCGTCGGCATCGGGCTCGGAGCGTCCGAACTCATTCCAGAGTAGGCCCCTGTATCTCTCCACTTTTTGAGCAGCGATTTTTCCGCTGAAGAAATAAATCGCGCTCCGACAAAGGCTTGACAGTTTGGGTCTGGAGGCCAGGGCGGCATTTCGCCCGCCGCCGTTTTGCTAACGATAGCATCGCGAAGCCCAAATGCCGTATCGTAATCGCTTAGGTCCGACCCCCCGATGCCCCCCTGATAATGGCATCCTGCGCAGTGTGTTTGAACCAACGGCAGAACATCGCGATAAAACGTCGGAGAACTTGAATCGGGAGGATTACCATGGTGATCGATGATCGGGTTCCCGCTGCTCGAGCCATCGTTGCTGCTACATCCGGGCTGTAAAGTGGATATCGCTAAAAACACGATGAGAAGTAACCCATTTTCCCGCCATCTACGGATCATTTCTACCCCTACTCATGTTCATGTATGCATGAGACATTCCACTTTTAAAACGAGTAATTATCAATGCTTAAAGGACGGAGGTTACGACAGTTGGAAACAGTTGTTTCAGAAATTTTTACTTTTTTGCGGAGTGCAAGGCTCTTTCATTCCTTTGGAAGCTCGAGTTTGACAAGTTCGATGTTGAGCTTTTTGGCGAATTCGAAAATACGTTGATCGCGATAAAACTCTCCATAACAAATTCGTGTAATGCCCGCATTGGCGATCATTTTAAAACACGGCCAGCAGGGGCTTGCCGTGACATAAATCGTCGCATCCGAAATGTTCACTCCGTTTCTTGCGGCTTGAATAATCGCATTCGCCTCGGCATGAATCGTCGCCACACAATGATCGTTTTCCATCATGTGCCCCACATCGGAGCAGTGGGGAAGGCCTCGAATTGATCCGTTGTAGCCAGTGGAAAGGATCATTTTGTCACGAACGATGACGGAGCCGACAAATTTGCGGTCGCACGTCGAACGGCTCGAAACATCCAGTGCGATTTTCATAAAGTAGTCGTCCCAACCCAGACGTGAATTCATTGGATCACTCCCAACTTTTTTCCCACTTTCTCAAATTCCACCAGTGCTTGATCGAAATCGGCCTTTTCATGTGCCGCCGAAATTTGAATTCGAAGCCGGGCATGTCCTTGGGGGACCACGGGATATCCAAATCCTGTGACAAAAATCCCTTCTTTTAGAAGTTCCTCACTCATTTGAATCGCGAACGAAGTCTCCCCCACAATGATGGGAACAATCGGCGTCTCTCCCGGAAGAGGTTTAAAGCCTAACTCAGAAACTCTCGCTCGAAAGTAACGTGTGTTTTCTCTCAGCTTCTCTACCCGCTCCGGGTGAGCCATAAGATATCGAATCGCTCCCAGCGAGGTCGCCACAACCGCCGGAGGAAGCGCATTAGAAAAGAGTTGGGGCCTGGAACGTTGGACACAGTAATCGGCCACGACTTTTGGCCCCGCAATAAACCCACCCGCCGCGCCACCCAACGCTTTACCATAGGTGCCCGTAATAATATCCACCTCGCTGGAGAGACCAAAATGCTCGGGGGTTCCTTTCCCGTTTTTGCCCAGGACGCCTGTGGCATGTGAATCGTCAATCACGACGATGGCGTCATATCTCTTTGCGAGTGAGCAGATTTCCGGAAGATCTGCGATGTGTCCCTCCATGGAAAAAATACCGTCAGTCACAATCATCCGGTGCCGGCAGGTCTGAGTATCCTTTAAGATTCGCTTAAGATCTTTGAGATCGTTATGCTTATATACTTCCTTCCGGACATTTTTCGTCAGGCGGATTCCATCAATGATCGAAGCGTGATTGAGTTCGTCCGAAATGACCGCATCCCCCTCCCCTAAAAATGTTGCGAATAACGCTTCATTTGCGTTCCAGCAGGAGAGATACGTGGTGGCGCCTTCCTTCCCCAAAAACGAAGCCGTTTCTTTTTCCAGTTCTTCATGAATGGCGAGCGTGCCACAGATGAAACGAACCGATGCCGTTCCATTTCCATACTGTTCAATGGCGGCTTTGGCCACTGACTTGAGTTCGGGGAGATTGGCAAACCCAAGATAATTGTTCGAGGATAGGACGATGACATCGCCCCGCCCTCTCATCTTTACACGTGGAGCCTGGGGGCCTTCCAATGTGTTGAGCCTTTTGTAAACTCCTTCTGTTTTGAATTTCTCGAGTTCTCCTGAAATCCGCTCCTGAAATCGGGAATTCATGAATTACACGGTAAAAACAACTTTTCCTGATTGGCCCGACTCGAGAAGGTCCATCGCCTTCGAGAATTCATTGAGGCTGAATTTATGCGTGATCACTTTCGAAAGATCAACCGAGCCCGAGGTGATCAATTCATGAACTTGTTCCCATGTCTTGAACATCTCCCGACCGAAAATTCCATAAACCTTTATACCTTTTAAAATCACTCGGTCTGTTAAATCCACCTGAATAGGTCCCGAAGGAAGGCCGAGAAGTCCTGCGGATCCCCCACTCTTTAAAAGCCGAAAGCCGATATCGATGGCCGAAGCGGCCCCAGACATTTCCAAAAGGATGTCGATTCCATTTCCCCGGGTCATTTCCATGACAGCCTCAAAGGCATTTACCTTTTTCGCATTGATGGTGGAGTCAGGCTTCATTCTTTTAGCCAGGTCAAGGCGATAGTCATTCACATCGGTCGCAAAGATTTGCAAAGCCCCCATCGCTCGCGCGGCCGATATCCCCATAATGCCAATGGGCCCACACCCGGAGACAAGTACGCTCTTTCCTTTAACTCCTCCGACAGCCGTAATGGAATGCACCGCATTCCCAAAAGGTTCCAGGATGGATGCGATTTCCCATGGAAGCTCTGAATCGTTTACCCACACATTTCGCGCGGGAAGAGAAAGAAACTCCGCAAACGCCCCCGGTCGATCAACGCCGACCAAACGCACATTTTGGCAAAGATGCTGGCGGTTCGTCTGGCATTGAAGGCATTTCCCGCAGGCGATGTGAGTTTCGATGGAAACATGAGCCCCCACTTTTACGTTCTTCACATTTTTGCCTATTTCGACGACCTCACCCGAACATTCATGTCCCACAATGATGGGGGTCTTCATTCGGGAGGCTGCCCAGGAATTCCAGTGGTAAATATGAAGATCCGTTCCGCAAACCGACGTGGCTTTAATCTTTACAAGTACATCCTCCGGCCCAATGGTGGGAACCTCGACCTCCGCCAGCGTAACCCCTGGACTCGGTGAGGTTTTTATCAATGCGCGCATCCACTACTCCTTTCGACCGCCACAGGTACAGCCCGCTGGCGCACCGGGAATATAACCAGAGCTCCCCTTCCCCGCAAGCACAGAAATAAGATTAATTTCTTTTAGTTACAGTGTGTTGCCTAGTAGATCTGGAATATTCTCGACCCATTTTATCCACAATGCGTTGGAGATCCTGCGGAAGCTGGCTCGTAAAAGTGATTTTTTTCCCTTTTCTATCGGGTACGACGAGTTTGATGGCGTGTAAGAAATGTCGATCAAGGCCAAACCTGTCCATTGCGCGCTCTTTGGGGGATTGATACAGCCGGTCCCCCAACAAGGGATGCCCGATGGACGAGAGATGAACCCTTACTTGATGCATCCTACCGGTAAGCGTTTTCACTTCGAGTAATGTCGCCAAACCGAACTTTTCGAGCGGCCGATAGAGCGTCCTGGCCTCTCGAAGACGTGAACCAATTTTCATCTGCTTGGTTACGGCCATCATTTTTCTCGGATTTTTCGGATGATGCGCAATGGGTGTTGTAATCTCCCCCTCTTGAGTGATATCTCCAAGCACCATAGCCCAATAAGTCTTTTGGATCTTCCGCTCATCAAAAAGAGCCCGAAGGCGCGCAAACTCCGATTGATTTCTGGCCGCGATTATAAGGCCCGAAGTGTCGCTATCCAGCCGATGAACAATTCCAGGGCGTAAATGGTCCTCTCCTACATCAGAGACTTCGGGATAATGAGATAAGAGCGCGTTAGCGAACGTATCACAGTCCGCAAAATCGTTCGGGTGCGTGGGCAGGCCCGGAGGTTTGTCCACAACCACAAAATTCTTTCCTTCATGGACGATATGGAGGCGAATGTCTCCGTTCGGTTCGATTCGTCGTTCATCAGGATGAACAAAGGGAGAGATGAATATTCGATCTCCGCTCGAAAGGAGATCTCCTTTTTTGGCGATTCGATCATTCACTCGCACCAATTTTTTTTCGATCATTTCCTGCAAATACGATCGCGAAATTCCCTCGAACGAATGCGCAAGATATCGATCCAAACGGAGTGGGTTCTCGCCCTCATAAATCAATTCTTCAGATTTCCCTGACATCTCGGTAGACTGATTTTACATGAAGCGTCTGGTTGGAATTACGGCTCTTGCGGTCGGTCTCATCGGCGGCTTTGCTTCGCACTCCCTATCACAGGTTCCGGCGGTCAGCGAGCCTCCCATCCCCTCTTCCGATCTTCCCATCGCACCCATTCCTCCCGAGATCACTCCTTCTGCGATTCCAAGCAATACTCCCGCGCCCGATGTTTCTCCGACGGCGCAACCTTCCGCCACACCCACAACCGAACCGACAGTTATGCCCACGCCAGTGGCAACTGCGACTCCTGAACCCACGGCGACCCCCACTCCTGAACCCACTGCCACACCTACGCCGGAGCCAACACCCGAACCCACATCCACTCCGAAGTCAGACTATGGGCCGAGTAGTAACGAATTCCATGAGGTATCGCTCATTATTCGTCCAGGTTGGGAACATTCACTTACGCGGCCCGCCGGGTTTGGAAAAAATGCGTTCACGATAAGCACTGGCGTTAGCTTCTTTATTTCTAAATGGGTGGGAATCTATGCCCCCTACACATACTCACGATATGGATCCACTGAAACGGTCCACACAGCGGGAGCCGGACCGATCTTCCGATATCTCGATTACGGATATCTCCGCGGCCACGCGAGTGTGGAAGGTCTCTATGCTCGTGCTCTCGATACACATCATTTTGGCCTAAGTTTTGGAGGAGATCTTCTCTTTGGGTTTAAAGATATGACTCTTCGTCCCTTCTTCGGACCCTTCTTCCGTTATGAAACGATTTACCTCCCCGGAGACAATCTCCGATGTATGCAAATGGGTCTGAGCCTGACGTTCACCAACCTCACGGATTTCTAGTGTGGAAAATAGAGCGAACGAAAATTGAAGAAATCCCGTTTCACCAACTTCAAATCGTTCGGTTTCAAAAGGGTTGGGCTCGGCAGCACGACCCCAAATTGGAATTCCGGTATTCACGATCGCTTGTGCCCGTGCGTGGTTACTTTCGTGTAATCCTTCAACTGGAGGGAGACGAAACCTATCTTCCATACGTTTTCGATATCCGTAAAAACGAGATGGGCGCCCTGGAAATTCGTCCCGACAGTGATCCGGCACGTGAAGTCTGGATCGTTCATACACATCCCAAACGCCCCGAATTCATCGAAATCCTTGAGGCCATTTACGACCAAGACATTGATCCGCAAACCGTGTAAAATTCATACCTTAAACCCAATTCTCGAATGCCCTCTTTTATCCGGACGTGGATCACTCTACTGATCGTCTGCGGGACGCTCGGAATAGCCGCGCTTTCCTCCGGAGAACCCGAAGAATCCCTTGAAGGTAGTAAGAAAGTGGAGTTCTTAATGCAGCGACTCGAAGGCGCATCGGACTACAAAGTTCGGCTCGCTGCCGCTTCCGCGCTCGGAAAGATCGCCGATGGCACCGTTGCCGATTGGATGCTTCGGGCTTTTCGGAAAGAAGATAATGCGGCGGTCCGGCTGGCCATACTTTATGCCGTGGCGGAAATTCCGGATCATCGGATGATCTCGCCCTTGATTGAACTCGCACAGCAAGAGCTTCTCTCAGAGTCGGAGCTTCGTCTTACTGAACAAATTCTTTGGAATTATCGAACTGCCTTTGACTTGGATCAGTGGAAAGAGACCCTGCTTCATTCTCCCGACCGCTCGGAAAAAGCCCTTTCTGCTTGGATTCTCGGCGTAACGGCAGGGCCTCCATACCTCCCTGCACTTCAATCCGTATTACAAGATGCCTCACCCATTGTTCGCGTTCGCGCCGTTCAGGCCATCGGCAAAATGGGAAACGATGGGGGAAAATCTTTTTGCCGACGGGCCGAGCGTGACGAGGATGCTTCGGTTCAAAAAGCCGCTGCCAACTGCATAGCCGTCATCGACCTCACCCGACGGGGAGATCTTCCTCGAAATCAGCAACATCGAATTCCGATGAAGCTCGATTTGTATGGACTTCAAACTGCCTCCGTCACCCCTCAACTCTATCGCGCCTACACGCAAAAGAATGTGAACCCGAGGGCTGTGGATGTCGCCGTGGCTACGCTTCGAACGAAAACTACGGCGGAGCAACGGCGCCAAGAGAGGGTTATTCACCTCATCAATCGCGAGCAACTCTATCAATTCTTTAAGATCAATGTCGTTTTAATTACGGCCATCCCCTTCCAAGCCCGGGATTTAGAGCGGCTGCGCGAGGCCGCGCGCGATCAAGCGGGTTACGTCAATCATTGCTATGTGGAGGGGCTCAAAAGCAATCGAAATCTCGGCGGTACCGTCACAGTTCAGTTTAAAGTTCTTCGTAACGGCTCCATTGAATCCGCTAGCATTGAAAATGCTACGATGACGGACGCTTCTGTTCAATCTTGTATTTTGGCTCGCGTAAAAGGAATTCACTTCCCGACTGTGCCTATCAACTACGTCACGATGAAGTACACGTACTCGTTTACCCCGCCCAAAGATGAAAAATTCGAATTCTCGGCGAAGTAGATCAGAACACCATGCCGAATAGTTTCTTAATCAACTCCTCGGGCGAAATCATGGTCAATACTAAGGGAAGAACGGGCGCTAACGTTGCTATAATCACGATGGCAAAAACGTCTCGGGTGATCGGAACCACACGCATTTTTTCGATTTTTTCAAAGCTGTTTCCGAGATCCGCCAAAGATTGAATATCGCCGCTTCCCATCAGCGGCTCACCCTTCGGCGCTTCCTCACGCAACCATTTGGAGTCGAATTCGCGAACGTAGCTCCCCGCCAACTTCCCATATTCGCGTAAGCCGATTCGTTTCACCTCGGCAAGGAGCGGAGAAAAGAAAAAAAGCGGACCCACAGTCAAGGCCATCATCAAAATGACGACCATTAGTATTTCGACTTTAAACTGAGGTAAATCCATCCCCAGATAAAAAATCCGGTTCGCCAACATTCCAGTCAGCATGGCTCCGTGTGAAGCGGCTAGGGGAACGAAGGCATGCACCGTATAGGCTAGAAAACCGAGACCCCCGACACCATCCGGATGAGTAGGCACTAACTTCAATGGGATGCGCGACATCTTCCAGAGAAAACGTATCCAAATGGCGATTCGGTAATACCAGCGCACAAGAAGAAATTGATAAATCGGCAAACTCACAAATGCGTACCACATACCCGTCAGGGAAAGATGTAGTTCTCCTCCGGTCGCCGTCGAGTACCAAGTCGACGCTTGGGAAATAGCAACGAAACGCCTCCACACGTACATCACACCGAAAATGTAAACGAATGCGATCATCACGATTTCAGCCATCGCCGAATTGCGCCACCGCAAACTCGCTTCGATCGTTGCATCGGCGCTAGCCATTGCGTCCTGTGGAATGAAGTCGCACTCCCAGAACTGTCGCACAAGAGGGCGTAAGCGCTGATGAACAACCAGTTCTGAAATAATTAGAAGAGGCAGGGCCACCAGCAGACGAAGATGAACCTCTGCATCCAACAAAAATGGTACGGGGATGGATCCGTTGATGGCAGTGCCTTCCGCGATCGATAGGATCAGAAGTGGTATCCAAGCCAAGAGTGAAATGAATCCGACTCTGCGAATGAGTAGGCCCAACACGTCATCGGACAGATACGCGCGCTGCCAAATCTGAAAAAGCGGTCCCCCAAGGACTATCGAAAAATCTGCGGGTTCTTTTAGCCAAGCCTTTTTTGCCAGCGCGGTTCTTGATTTCATGGACCATTCCTACATTGAAGAACGTGCTCGTTCAAGAATGTGGGTTCAGCTGATTTTTTTTAGTACTTCTTTCGCGCGCGCAATTTGAGAGGAGTCGTTCTTCGCCTTATCGAGTAGGTCCCCCAACTCGCGTAAGCCCTGTTCACGCGCTTCGTCCCGCGCACGAACTTTTTCAATCGCCGAACCCAGCGATTCAAAAAATTCCGAGAACTCATCCTGCTCGCGTACCGGCTCCATCGGGCGGATCGACCCCGATTCGGCCACTCCTTCTAGATATTTGTGCACACGATAGACAGGGCCCGCGATCCGATGAGTGATTAAAATTCCCAGAATAAATAGGCTTCCTACCTGCAGAAAAAAGAAAATGGCGAGATAAATAAGGATACCGAAGTCCTGCGACTGAATCATTTGGTTGAGCTCCAAATGTTGAATTTGAAGGATTTCGGAATTGGCTACTTCTTTGCGGTAGAGAAGATAGCCGAGAATTCCATAAATAACTGCGGAAAACGAAATCACCAACAGTGTGTATTTGATTTGGAATTTCTTATTGACGAGGTAGCGTCTGGTTCGAAACCCTGGCTTTGTACTACCGGGCATATTGAGTCTCTTGCGAGGACGCTCGTGCTTCAATGATGGGTCGCGGGCTAAAATAAAATTTAAACAGGTCTCGCGCAAAACCGGATGGTTTGAGCTTCCAAATTCGCTCGCTTACCGAAACAATTCCAACCGCTACTCGGCGTTCATGATTTCGCGCATAGCCGACGAACCACTCCGTTCGTCCTTTCGGATTATCCCCCGTAAGTGATCCTGTCTTGCCGCCAAAATCGAGACGGCCTAAAACTCGGTCTCTCTCCAGACCGCGAAATCCTTTTCGGGCTGTTCCAGACGTGATTGTCTCCTCCATCATCCGGCGGAGTTCAGTAGCAATGGCTGGACTCACAGCTTCCTCCCACACCGTTGGAATGGCCTGATATTCCACCTTCCCCGACGGATCCGCAATCGTCTTAACGATTTGTGGCCGCATCATCGTACCGTTTTTCAGGACCGCAGCCGCAATAAGCGCACCATGAAGCGGGCTCAACGTGACCTTTCCGAAACCGGCCGCCAATCGAGCCTCGTCCATCGATTCATTCCCGTGTGTTTCCACTCGGCTTGTTTGAACCGGGAATTCAAACGGAATTTCCTGATTAAATCCGAAATGGTCTGCGTAAGTGGTGAGTACATTTGCTCCCACTCCATGGGCTCCGATTTTCGCAAAAATGAGATTCGCGGAATGGGCAAATGCTTTCGCCACGCTGATCATGGCATGACCAGTCATCCGACCGATTTCGCTTTTTCGCATGCTCAGAAGACGGCCATTGTAAGGAACTACCGAATCGTGATGGTAGCCCGCTTCCCCTACTGCCGCCGCCGCAGTCACAATTTTAAAAACAGACGCCGCCGGATACGTCGCGCGCAGAGCCAGATTGGAAGCGTTGGGTTCTTTCTCCGAGTGTGATGCAAGCGCGAGAACTTCCCCCGTATCAACGTCCATCATTGCTACCGCACCCCAATCGACTTTGTGTTTTCGAAGCGACCGCGATGCATACCGCTGAAGACCTTCATCCAACGTCAAGGTGATCGTGCGTTCCTTTTCCCCTTCACCAATATGAACTTCATTCGAACCTTCAGTAAGAAGTGCGAGATCAAGCTTGTCTGGAAGAGAAGTCAAAGGGGGCGAAGTTGCATCGGGCTTCTTAACCTCTTCGAGCGTTGCGGTGCCGTCAGAATTCTCGCTTTTAGATCCGAGAGACGCCCAAAGATATCCACCCGTGCAAACCACAACCGTAGTTACACCCAACAAGACAATTGACCCCCGAATGTGATTCGAGCGCCCCTTACTTGGAGTCTTCAGACCCGACTGGTATTCTCGCCAACTCATCTTTGATATGTGTAGGGAACGACAAGAAAAATTCTAACAGAAATGAAATTAATCCTCTACCACTTTGAGAGTTGCCCTTATTGCGAAATTGTCCGAGAGGCGATCGACCGATTGAAGGTTCCCGATGTTGAATATCGGGACATCCTGGGGGAACCAAAGTACCGGGACGAGTTGGTTGCAATGAATGGGAAACGACAAGTCCCCTGCCTCGTCATCGACGGCAAACCCATGCTTGAATCGGCCGATATTGTAAAGTTTCTAGAGACCCATTTCGGAAACTAAAATTTAGGTGCCAAGCGCGACTTTCTCCATCACCCGAGAACGCGGATGAGAAAACTTGCTTCAGTTTCTCCGCTGCGGCCATTTCACTTGCTATTTTCACCGGACATATCACGTGCTACCGACAATTTCGTTGAGGATTCGACCGCAACGGCATAGAAGAGCGAGCGGCCTCTTCCGACACGCCGGATGTATCCCCCCGTGAGCAACTGATTCAAGTCGGAGACGGCGCGTGTACGCCCTAACCCCGTCAGGCCTTGATACTCGCGCGCTGAGAGACGTTTGAACTTTCGGAACAGCGAGACCGCCGTTTGTAGTCGCGGAGGGAGGTTAAGCAGCTCGTCGGACATTCGCAGAGGCTGGAGCCGCTGAACTGCCTCCTCGTAGGTCGCCTGAAGACAGCCGAGCCAGTATTCGATCCAGCTCGTCACATCGATGTCTTCGGGGATGTCATAGAAGGTGGACGCCTGAAGCCGTCGTAGTTCGCGATAGTAGCGGGCGCGGTCAAGTTCATGCTGCTTTTCGATCGCGGCGACGGTCATGACATTGAAACCGCCCAGCAAAAGGATGTAATTGGTTAAGAGCCGGGCCGCTCGCCCGTTGCCGTCCAAAAAGGGGTGAATGGTAACGAAGCGGTAATGAAATACGGGGGCTACGATAAGGGAGGATTCCTCCGAAGCGGTTTGCATTCCGGTCCACAAAAGAAGGCTGCTTATAAGCGGGCGGACATCTTTTTCCTCTGGCGGCAGATAGACAATGGCGCGGGACACGGATTCGCGAATGACGTTTTGACTCTCTCGATAGTGACCCTTCAACCTGCCGCGAACGATTCCTTTCAGGAGCTGGCCATGCACTGCGAGAATTAGTTGATGCGTGAGCGATTCGTGGTTTTCGCTTCTTTTCATGAGGTCATGTCTGGCTTGCGCATAGTTGAGTACTTCTTTGAAATCGCGAGTCGATTTGTTGCGGCGCCAGGGATGCCGAATTACGTCGGTGACCTGTTTCAGGGTCAGGCGGTTCCCCTCGATTGCGGTGGAATAGTGAATGGAATCGGCCGCCGCCAGCACTTCGATTTCCGCTGCGTTGGCGGAACTATGTGGGAGAGTGTCCAGCTCTCCCTGTAGCCGCGAAATCTTGCTAATGAGGTCTACGATATTGGCGGTGCGGTAGAACGCGGGCCGGTAGTCTTTCAGCACTGAAAAATGAGTCTACCATTCTTTCGCTATTCTTTCACTAAGCTTTCGCCTGAGCCGTGGTCGCGGCCACCCACTCATCCCGCGCATTTTCCGGAAGCTCTACCGCCACAAAGAGACGAAGCATCGTCACCCCTTGGTATGTTCCAGCGTTATTCTCTCTGGTTTCCAGCCCTTTCGGTCCGAAACGTTTCAATCATCCTTTCCACCTTCTTCGGATCTATTTTGGGTCTGGTCATAATCATTTCTCCATGAAGCGGATCGAATCGAGACGGAGTTGCAAACTTGATCGCCTTTGGCTGCATTTCCTTTAGGAGTTGATTTGCTGGCGTTAGCCCCACCAGCCTTTCAAGCATTTCTTTTGAGTCGAAGCTTCCTGGAATAAACATCCATAATATTCGGACATTTAGTCCAAGGATGCTTGATTCATCCGCATAACAATCAAAGGAGAGCGATCCTTCATCACTCACTAAACAGAAATCCTTTCCAACTTTAGCTTTTGGATCAATGTCCAAGCGCTTCACATGATAAGCAATGTGAATCTTTCCCGTTGCCCCATCAATTTTCTTTGCGACGACATCGCTATTTTCGTTCAGTGGCAATGGAAGGAAGATCTTCAGGCGATGTAAGGGGTCCACCGTTTTGTCCACTGCCATCGGGTTATCGAGTTCGAAGCTGATGGAATGAGCGTTAACATCAAGTTTTCCCATGGGACGGGCAGCTTTGATAATCGATAGCTCATTGAGGTCTACCGCAATGAACTTTTCCCCTTCCCTTATCGTTTTGTCTTCGAGTGGAGTGAACGGCTGGCCAACTGGGATCCTTGGTCTTCCCAGTGGTTAGGCAATCCTGGTGCCAGGGGTGGCAAAAGTTTCATAAGTGAATCTAGGAAGTTAGCTGCAATACGATTACGTCTTTCTGGTGAAACTCAGCCCGAGCGCGACATCCCTGCTGGGATATTTTGGCGCATAGCCGCGTGCGACAAAAAAGACTTCGCAGCTTTCGCGACGAGAGGCGTCACGCTTCAGGATCCTTCCGCTGGAGCTATTTCTGATCCGAGATCTGCCAGACGCCGATGTTGGTTCCATCATGGGCGGCTCGGAGAACAGAAGATTTAGGCCTCACTTCCAGGTAATAATTGTCTACGAACATCGGATCCTGGAAAATGTTACGGGGGTATGTGACACACGGAGATGATGAATTAATAATGTTCAGGGGGGGTGCGATATCGTTGTAGTCAATCTCAGGGACACTTTTGGGAGCCGAGCAGGAAAATGCGCTTCCGGTCAATGCTGGTCCTTTGAAAATATTATCCCATATATGTCCCGATATCGTCACATTCGCAGGCCTAGAAATTCTGAAGTAGGAAGGTATCGATTGAGCTTGATCGTGTATGAAGTTGTTGTGTTCTACAGTCGCAGTGACGTCGAAAACTCCTTGAAAGGATGAATCGAACCAGAGATCTACATCTGCGCCTTGATTACAGTTTGTCTGCCCATTATTGATGAAGCGTGACGACCTTACAGTAAATCCAGTTGTCGGCAACGGAGTATATTGATCAAGCTCCATGTCCAGTGCGCCCCCGCGCTGGGTGCCTGGTAGCTTACAGCTGTTAGCAGTCAACGTATTATCTTCAAAAGTCCCTGTGAGTCTATCCAGTCTGGCGGCGCCTCCCATGCCGGCTAAATTCGAATTGAACGAGTTATGCGCCACATAGGAGTGCAAGGGGACGCCTTGGATACTTGCCATGCAAAGTGCCCCACCATAATCCCCTTGATTGTTATCAAACGTGTTGTTTTGAACCGTTGCGTACCCGACTCCAAGGATATCAACCGCCCCTCCGGGTCCGGTGTAAACCGGCCAACCGCCTCCGGCAGAGTTCGAGGTGAATTTAGAGTGATCGATCAAAATCTGATGATCGAGACTAAAGGGATAGGCAGACAAAGCCCCCCCACCCTGAAGAGAGTGGTTCCCAACGAAATTTGACCAGTCTATAATGCTCGAAGAAGTATGCCAAATCGCGACCGCGCCACCGTCCTTGGAATCCGAATGATTGTCCTGGAAGGTACTGCTAATAATCTTTAGCCCCGTTCCATTAAACGACGCCAGAGCTCCACCTGTTAATGGATATCTCGGAACCAAGCATTGCGGATTCCCATTCACGTAATGATAGACACTGTTTCGCAAAAACTGGGAATGAGTGATGAGTACGTTTATGAAATCTTGTAGGGCAATCGCACCTCCGCCACAAAGGTCTAAATTATCTGATGCAATGATGTGATCAACCACCAAGTTCTGAAGCGCATTGAATGCTATGGCTCCGCCTCCGGTGCGTCCCGAAGGATTTGTAATATTAGCCAATTTGAGGGTTAAACTCTGAATCAGAAGTAAGCGGCACATAAACCGCACCCCAGTTTAGGCGTGTCCGGCGGCGATTGTATT
>CAYNHQ010000009.1:0-118847 GCA_964397255.1 uncultured bacterium | reverse complement strand
AATACAATCGCCGCCGGACACGCCTAAACTGGGGTGCGGTTTATGTGCCGCTTACAATTGATCCACTTTTTCATTTAGTTCTTTGATCTGCTCTCGCAATGCGGCTTCGTCGCTAGGCTGGGCAGCGGGAGGCGTTCCCGTACCGGTCTGCGATTTCTTCGACAGAGCATCCAGTTTCGCATTCAGCGCCTCGATCTGCGCCTGAAGATCGTGCAGCTTTTGCTCCATCTCCACCTGCTTTTCTTTCTGTTTTGTTGCTTCGTCTTGCTGTTTTTTGGTTTCATCCAATCTGTTCGCGCTCTGCGCCCGGACCGAATGTACACTCAGGCCTAGAGCAGCAAACCCCACTGCAAAAATTTTCAAATAGGTTCTTATTTTCATAACTCTCCAATGGTCATAACGAGCATTGGGCGTTGAATGCGGCCTATTTTGCCGTTGGTAGCCCGATGCTACGTAAAATTAAAACGAAGGGTCCGCAACGAACGCGGAACCAAAATATTTAAAGGAGTTGCATTGGAGGTGCGCGAGGGTGTGATTTGAGAAGGCCGGGGTTCACAGTCCGGTCGACTACCGAGTCTACGAAAGTCGAATACCGCTCCGGAGATCCGGTGATCGACGGAACCGATGGGAGAATAACAGCATGCCGTGACTGCGTAATAAATTGACAGACGGGACAAGTGTTAGCGTCGTGCTTCGCAGGGTCAGGACTTCCATTGTGAACTCCTCGAAAAGAACTTTCGGCCCACGGTTTAGTCCGATGCTCTAGATAATGAAAAGATGGCAGGAGCGCTTGCCAAACCACAGCAAGGGAACAACAAACAATGAGAAGCCGCCGAACCATATCGACCTATTCAATGCCCATCGTTCAATTTTGGCAAGTTGCAGCGGCCTGCCCATTTTGAGTCGATTCTTTTTTTGGATTTTTCTCGCTCCTTATGCATCGCCATCATTTCGCACTCACATTTCAATCTCTCTTGCTAGCGCATCTCCTCGCTGAAAAAATTCAGTTGGCGGCGAGAATATCTGTTGTCAGACCGCTGCAAATAGAGAGCGAAGCGATGTCGAAGCCGATGCTACGAGTTGTTAAATGATCGATGAGTTTGGGGAAGTTCGGAAGTTGGTGGACGATCGGTGGACGTTGGAGAGCAAAAATCATTTACAAAGTTCGACGAACATAAAGTACAAAACACCAAAAAATCAAAAGGGCACAAGCAGTTACGGTTGTGCCCTTTTGGTAGCGGGGCTAGGATTTGAACCTAGGACCTTCGGGTTATGAGGGGGATTTAGCCCGAAGGTCATCTCCCATGAATTAAATAAGATTCAGTGAATGAAGTTGAAATTATTGAACTTTGAACGTCGGACCATGTCGGTCCAAATCTGCGAAAATCAGTCAGTATTTACATGCGATGTTAGATATTTGTTAGATGAATCTTGATCATCATCGTCAGATTCTGCTTTGCCGCTTACTACATCCTCCACAACCCCTCTAGGAGCATCACTAAAAATCTGAAGCAACCTTGAGGACGAACCTCCTGGAATGTTCTTACCTTGTTCCCAAGCTTCGACGGCTTTTTTTGAAACATTAAGCAATCGAGCAAACACCGCCTGACTCACACCAAATTTCTCTGTTCGAAGGCGTACAATTCGACTCTTTGACCATTCCGGTGCCGGCTGAACTGAGATCATATTCTCTCGCACTTTTTTCTTGCCCCGCTCTACCTCAAGAGCTTCGCTAGCCGCTTCGATCAATGCTTGGCCAAGTTCAGTTTTTTTCATCTCGCACCTCTTGTTTTACTCGCTCAACGATTGCTTTAAGAAGCTTTTCCTCATCTCGCGAAATATTGCCCTGCTCGCCTTTGGCGATCACATACATGACGTAGGTTCGTTCAACATGAGGAAGATCAAGATAGAAAAACCTGAAAGATCCACTCTTGCCCCTCCCCTCTTCGCCGACTCGCACTTTTCGAACACCAGCAGTACGTTTCAGTAACGCACCCTTCTCTGGGTTCTTCAGAATCTCCTCTTCAAAAGCTCTTTCTACCTCACCAGATATTCGAAGCTTTTGGGCTCTGCTCTCGTACACCTCAAGCCATCGAAATAACCTGGTCACACACCTACATCCTATTCAATAGGATATCCTATCCAGCAGGATATTTTCAATTAGAAAAGATGGGCCTTTGTAGCTAATGTAAGTATTTAAATTTATTATAAATATCCGTGACAACATTATAACCGCCCCTTCGATTTAAGGTCCTTAATTATCAAATCCCGAAGGTAATCACTCTCTGAAATAAATTCGTTCTCCTTATGCTTCTCTTCAAGGATTTGTAGAACTTGGTTGCGAACGTGCCCTGGAACGCGCGTCTGCATCACATCACTGAATGAGAACTTCCTACGCCCTCTTTTGCCCGATTCTCTCGCCTTCTCCGTCACGTATGACGTTGTATCACGTTGAAATCGATTTAACGACTTAAAAGAAGACAAAGTGGGACTTTTTTCCCCAAAAATCTCCTCAATATTTATTGACATTGTTTGTATTACATTTAATGTCATTAAATACGCGGGCACATACGAAAATGAAATCTGACTCACACACTCCTTCAGTAAATTCGCACTCCTTTCTCCCTCAATTACTGACCACCTCAGAAGTGTGTCGGTTCTTAAAAGTCAAAGAAAGCTATGTCCGAGATCTCCGATATCAACAGCGTATTCCATACATCAAAATTGGACATCTCGTTCGCTATGACCCCGAACAAATCGTTCAATGGATCCGAAGCGGAAAATCGGCCGAAACGGTGTCCGAGATCGTGTCTCGGGAGTTATAAATGTCCGTCGTCGTCAGAAGGACAAAGTCGAGGATTGTCTATGACGTTTACTACCGGGATCTCCATGGTAAGCAACGAACAAAGACGTTTCCTAGACGTAAGGATGCCGATCACTTCGATATTGAGATGCGCGCGCGCAAGGCGCGAGATGAATTTCCCGAAATATTTCAGAAAAAACGGCGCCTCACCTTCACCAAGCTAGCGCACAAATGGATCGATCAGCATTCACGTCCATTTAAAAGCCCAATGAGCATGAAACGGGATGAGGGAGTTCTTCGGAATCATCTCCTTCCGGTGTTTGGCGAACAGGACGTGAACCGCATTACTTCCGCGGACGTCCAAAAGTACATTTCGGACCGGATGAACTTCAACTCGGCAAAGACTCACCGCAGGGTTGCTCCGGCTACCATTAATCGGGAGATCGAGATCTTTCGGAAGATCTTGAATGACGGAATCAAATGGGGAGATGTGAAAGTGAACCCGTGTAAGTCGTTCAAGAAACTCTATGAGCAAAGAAAAGCTGTAGATTTCCTGACAGAAAATGAATTGGTACGCCTCCTCCAACAGTCTCCTGACGCTGACCGTCCCTTGTTCGCATGCGCGATTTACACCGGAATGCGATACGGAGAATTGCTCAATCTTAAGAAGTCAAAAGTTGATCTGAATCACCGAATGATCACGGTCGACATTGGAAGCGAGTACAGCAATACAACAAAAAGTAAGAAGGTACGTTACATTCCGATCGGTACAGCGCTGTATCCTTATTTAGCTGAAGTCATGAATTCAGAAGGTGAATACATGTTTCCCTCCAAAGTGGAGGCGCTCCACAAACGTTCGGACATTCGAAAGGTTTTTAGAAATAGCCTTCGACACGCAGGTATCGAACGACATGTCAGGTTCCATGATTTGAGACACGCGTTTGCGTCCCATTTTGTAATGAGGGGCGGAGATCTACTAGCGCTTAAGGAAATTCTTGGCCATTCAGATCTTCAGATGGTTCAGCGGTACGCGCATCTTGCGCCGGAGCATTTGCGCAACAGCATTGAGCGCTTGAAATTCTAGCGTGCAAACAAGAAGACCTAACGGAATAATGCGACCGCTCTGTGGTATATTTCCTGACCGTATGAAGCTGATGGCTGTCGTTTATGTAGGTCTCTCGGCCACACTGCGAGCTGCGCCTGAATTATCGCTCCCATCTCAGGCGAACCCTATCTCAAAGCCGGTGCTTGCCCGGCTCGAGAACCGACAGTTCAAGGCATGGGATTTGACCCTTTATGATCCATCGACAAAACAATCGAAAGTCCTTTTCAGCTTTGAGCAACGACCTGTTCTGGGCGATTCTTTTTGGGACCGAGACTGGAAAGCACTTTATCTCTTGATTGGACAGACGATGTATCGTGCGCCCTGGCAATCAGGAGTAAAGCTCGAACGGTATTTTGATCTCCCTAAGGAACGCTCGTTCCCCACGTACACAGACTTTGAGCACTTGTGGCTTGACCGAGACTCGAACCAGTGGAGATTCGTGGAAACGTTCACCGAATGCGGAACCACGTCCGATCCGAAGGCTCGTCGATTCGAAGGGAATTTCTACGAGCTTTCGCGCGACCTCAAACGCTGGAAGCTCATCGAAAAGCAACAGGAGATGTGTTGCGATATTCCCAACGCCTGCGGCAAGCTCCATCGTAATATTCGCGATCGCATTAAGAAGGAGGTGGTGCATCCACTCTCCTTCAGTGACCATGGGTTGGACTTGATCAACCAAATGCGGAATTCCCTTAAAAATTACAAGGCGAAAAGTCCGAAAACCCTAAAAGTTCATCTTGTTTCAGCTGCTGCGCCCGATTCGCTGATTGAAATTACGCTGGTCGAAAGAGAGGCTGCGACGGAAGCTTGCGGGGAAAGTGGAGACGACACGTCGGAAATTTGCGAAGAGTACGAGCCCCATTTTGCACCGCCTGTCACTTGGATCCTTAAATCAAGTGGGAGGCGGAACGAAGTGTCTCCAAAAGGTGCTCAAGGGACCGCTGACCAGAGCAAAGACGTAGAAGTAGACTGGTATGATCACTGGCTGACACTTACATCCGCGTCGTCAACCCGCTTCGTAGATCTGAGAACGGGTGAAGTCGTACTCGAAATATCAAAGGGCTATGCCGACGCCCAGCAGTGGGTCACACCCCCCTCGGAGAACTCGGTTAAAAAATGAGCATCCGGCACGTCTCAGATTCGGTATAAGTTCGCTTGACCAGTTCACACCGATTTCTCTGTTAGATATTTGTTAGATAAACATCAAAGGGGCTGCTGACTCAATTTTTCTGAATCACCAACCCCTCTGAAATACGTCCAAATTTGGTAGCGGGGCTAGGATTTGAACCTAGGACCTTCGGGTTATGAGCCCGACGAGCTACCAGACTGCTCCACCCCGCATCAAGGGATCGCCTATATAGATGATAGGGTGTGGGAGTGCAAGGGGCGACCTTAAGTGCCTGGCGAGCTGCGTAGACCATCGGGTCCAGCGGAAGCGAGGGCGTGCTGAATCTAGTCAAAAGCTGATCGGCCCAAGAGCGATCGGGCGGCGAACTTTCAACAAAAGTAACGGTGGGGAAATGTGACTTGAGTTCGGATTCCTGGCTGTACGTAAGATGTTGTACAGCCACTATGGGGGCAAACATTTCGTGCTCACTCGTTGGATGTCCGGCGGCCCGTAGTTGATTGGCATTCGCCTCGGCTGACGCATCTTTGACATAGATATCGGGCTCTACTCCAACTCCATGCGGGGTAAACCCACTTACCGTGTAATAAAGTGCTTCCGTAAGCATGAGCACTTTTCGATTTGCCAATCGGTACACCATGCTCACCGAACCCTTGCCCCATGTGGTTTCCCCCACCAGCACTGCACGACGGTAGTCGTGACTCGAAAGAGATTGAGCCACAATTTCGCTCGCTGAAGCAGAATATCGGTTTACCAAAACAGCCAGCGGTGCACCGCTTACTGCGCCCGGTTCAATCGCATAAGCGACCCCTCGCAAGGTATTGTTTCTTCCCCACTCACTGACGACCAATCCTTGATCAACGAAGAGATCGATCACTTTGACCGCTTCATCCAGATAGCCTCCCGGATTTCCACGAAGATCGAGAATGATTCCTTTAGTCTTGGGGTGGGCGAGAAGAATGTCCCGAATCTGTCTCGAAATACCTAGACCAAACTCCGTGGTCTGAATGAGAAGGATTCCTCCCTCCAATTCAATACCCCGTGCGAAAATTTTGGGAGGGGAATCAGCAGACTCTACGTCATCCATCGATTTAATCTCGTCTTCGGGAGTAAGCATCGAATGGGGATCGAGGGTAGAAAGGAAAAGATTGATGTACACATCGATCACTCGCTCGGCCTCCAACTTTCCTTTGAATAAATCCGCCATCTCCGTTGCAAATGAACAATCCAAATTGAACTGCTTCATATTGAAATCCGCCACAGCCGGAATCACAGGTGGGTGACTCTGCAAAATGACCGCCTGCGCCGCCGGTGGAAATGCGGAGAGCAACCGTTGGTAGGCGAATGAAGACCGCTCGGCAAATTCTCGGCTGGATCGAATCGGCCGATAGTGGCGAGCGACTGCCATCGATAGAATATTGGCTGCGACTTGGCAGGGGTTAAGTTCGGCGGGTAGAGACAAATAAACGCCGCCCCCGTGATAGCCCGAATGCACGAGTGGCATCGCCGGCGTGAAAAGGTGTGACTGGGCCGCAGCCCTTCCCGTGCAAAGCGCGCAAAACACCATGACCAGAAGGCAAGCCTTCCGATTCCCCCACAGCAATGAAATGAGTTCCCCCCTTCAGAGAACTCTTCCTTCATATTTTTTTGACGTGCGTGTGTCAAGAGACTTTTTTTTAGGTATCGTAAACAGGAAATCCATGAGCTCCCCCAAGAGAAGTGTTGGACGCGCCGCCGGTATCGTTAGTTTTTGCACATTTTTAAGCCGAATTTTCGGCTTGATTCGCGATCAGCTCTTTGCGGCCCTTTTGGGTGCCGGCTTTTATTCCGATGCCTATGTGATTGCATTTCGAATCCCGAATTTACTTCGCGATCTTTTTGCGGAAGGGGCCCTTTCGAGTGCCTTCGTACCTACTTTCACTGAACACGAAGTAAAGCGGTCAATTGACGATGCTTGGAAACTGGCGAATCTCGTTATCGGCGTTCTCTTGGCCGTGGTCGGCTCCCTTACACTCATCGGAATGATTTTCACGCCACAGCTGGTGGCCCTCATTGCACCTGGGTTTGACGCAGTTCCGGGGAAAGGAGATCTGACCGTTCTTCTCACACGAATCATGTTCCCGTTTCTTCCGATCGTTGCGATCTCGGCCCTCTTTATGGGGATGCTTAACGTAAAAGAAAAATTCGCGATTCCAGCGTTTGCGCCCGTCATGTTCAACCTTGTTTCGATCGTGTTTGGAATTGCGTTGTGGACAATGGAAATGAATCCGAGATCGGCCGTCATCGGATGGTCGATTGGAACACTTTTAGGGGGCCTCGCACAGGGTCTCATTCAAGTGCCCGGACTTTGGAGATTCGGCTGGCGCTGGAAGCCTACAATTCAGGGTTGGCGCGAGAGTGAGGGGCTCCGCCAAATTTTTCGATTGATGCTTCCCTCCGTCATCGGCCTTTCGGCGACACAAGTGAATATTTTGGTGAACTCAATTCTCGCCTCTCTCTTGGAACAAGGAGCCCCTTCTTGGCTCAATTACTCGTTTCGCCTCATGCAACTGCCGATCGGAGTTTTTGGCGTCGCGATCGGGATGGTGACCCTCCCCCGTGTATCTCGCGACGCCGCAAGCTCGGCCGATGATGCCTTTCGAAAAAATTTGAGCGCATCGATGAATCTCGTCTGGGTATTGACGATCCCTTCGGCATTGGGGCTTTGGATTTTAAGCGAACCCATCATCCGACTAATTTACCAGCACGGTGCTTTCCATGCCTCCGACACGACAGCGACAGCCGCAGGACTGGCCTTTTTCGCTATCGGCCTTCCCGCGTATGCAGCGGTGAAAGTGATTGCCCCAGCTTTTTTTGCCCGAAAAGATTCGAAATCACCCATGATCGCGAGCATGACCGCGGTGACAATGAACATCACGTCGAATCTTCTCCTTTATAAAACGCTCGGGTTTCGCGGCCTGGCTCTCGGCACTTCCGTGTCCGCTCTAACGAATTTATTTTTGCTGATGTTCTGGTTTCAGAAAAAACATCTCGGTCTGCCTATGCGAGAATTGATCGACCGTGTGTTTCGAATTTTGCTGGCTTCCCTAGCCATGGCTCTAGTTGCTCATTTTTCATATTTGAAATTGCACCAACCGAACGGCCATTTTGGCGCACGCCTGATCGAAACGTTTGTTCCGATCTTTCTTTCGACGGCGACTTATATTGGGGGCCTTATGCTCTTGCGTGTTCCCGAAACAAAGCTTTTGGCGGAAATGGGAAAGAAAATTTATGAGAGATGGCGGCCGAGATAACGCGTTCGCCAGGCAAGTACGCGATGAGGTTCGTTTTCAAATCGAATCTCATCAATTGCGATTCCAGTCGCTTTAAGAATATTACGGCGAAGATCTTCATCGATCATCGTTAACTTTTGCGACCATCCGGAATTTTCCACGGCGATTCGTAACGTGGTTCCTTTGAGCCACCTCGGAAAGGTTCGTTGCGCCACATCTTCTCCCACAATGGACATCCAATTTTTCTGAACTCGGTAAAGATCTACCAATCGAATCCCTTTTCTTCCGATGGGACCCTCCAGAATCGATCCGACGGATTGAGGGGCCTTCAAATTGGGCCGCGCGCGTGACATCCCTCCCTCTCTAGCAGATTGGGAGAGGAGAACCAAGGTGGGATTTATCGATGTTTCTTTTCATACTCTTGGCATTCCACGCGTAAGAGATCATTCAACAGGTTTGTACTGTGGTCTAAGAGATCTTTTTCGAGGACCAGATAGGTCGACGAGATTCCTGACGGTAGACCTTCGTATGAGAGATGTATTTCTTTTTGTAAATCCTGATTTCGTTCTTGCGAGTAGTGAACCAGAATTCGACGACGAAAGATGGGGGAGTTCGTTACAATGGTATTGTCTTCAGGAACAACCTGGTTGCGCTGAAGATCCCCGGGACTGGGTATGAGGATATCACTCCAAACGAGGTCACCTGTCCGCGACGGATATTCCACGAATACGTGAGAATGTGCGATCTGTTTACCTTTGTAGGAAAGGTTCGTAACTCCTTGAGGACTTCCCGATGTATAAATTCTTTGACCCTGTTTTTCTTGGTACAACGAAAACTCATACCCTGTCGCTAGGGTGTACCGAGCGAGAGCACGAATAGGATCTCCTTTGTAGGGAACTTCCCATGTTAAAGGTCGCGCGGCGAGCATGGCTTCGCGCGGCACCCATTGCCCATGAGGATGAATGGGGGGTTGAACCGGTGGATGCCCCTTGAATTCGAAGTCCTTGGCCCGAGCCTTGATTCCTTTCGTCACCATGCGAAGCGCATCGTGATCGATATGCTCCGGCCGCCGAATCGCCGCCTCGATATCGCAGGTTTCGGCCCGAACAGAACTGAATGCCACAACGATCCAGAGAAGAATATCCTGCCACCAGCGGGTGAATCGCACGCCAAAAATATATAACGCATTGCAATGCAAAGCAATTGTCGCCGACTTGACAATGAGGGACTCAAAACCGTATTCTAGAAGAACTAACTTATTAAGAATAAAGGCTTTTTTTCCTTCATGCGCCTCTGCCCACTATGCGGTCTCGAAATGGAAGAGACCGACCTTACCCGTCACTACTTAAAAGACGTTCGGGTCATTCGGGTTATCAAATCGATGAATCCATCCTGGACACCAGAGGAAGGCGCATGTTCACGCTGTCTGGAAAACTTTTACCAGGAAGTCAGTATACGGCGCTCCTTACAAGAAGATCAGGTTGATGAGCAAACGGTAATTACCATGGCGGAGGCACTCATCGCGCCCCGTACTGCAGAATCCAACTTGGCCTGCCTCATTACGATTCATGGAATGAATTTGGGGAAAAAGTTCGATATCGGCGATGGCGAACACATCATCGGGCGTGCCGAAAATGCACAAATTCGAGTGAACGAAGAAAATGTCTCTCGCCAACACGCGCGTATTTATAAAAATGGCCCTGAAACAATAATTGAAGATCTCAATTCGACGAATGGCACCTTCATCAACACGAAGAAAATCACGTCACATGTGATGAAGGACGGTGATCTGCTATTGATCGGAAACACCATTTTAAAATTTGCTTCGGGAACGAATGTCGAGAATCGATATCATGAAGAGATCTATCGGTTGGCGACCATCGACGGGCTTACGCAGGTTCACAACAAGAGCTTCTTTTTGGAGCGCGTGGCGGACGAATTTAGTCGTTCGAAGCGATATGGCCGAGATCTCTCGATCATCATTTTTGACTTCGATCATTTCAAAAAACTAAACGACACCTACGGGCATTTGGCTGGAGACGAAGTTCTAAAGCAGTCCTCCTCCGTAATTCTTCTCAATCTTCGAAAGGAAGATCCGATCGGACGTTACGGCGGCGAAGAGTTCGGCATTCTGTTGCCCGAAACTCCCCTCAACAAAGCCATGACCCTCGCCGAAAAAATCCGAAAGCTCATTGAACGAACTCCCTTTTCTTACAACGACCAGGTCCTCCGAGTTACAATCAGCATGGGTGTTTCCACTCTCACTTCCAATGTGGAGACCGTTCAAAAACTCATTGAAAACGCCGACCAGGCCCTCTACCGCGCGAAGAAAGCCGGACGCAATCGCGTATCATCGTAGAGGAAATTCTTTTTTCAGCACTTTCCCAACCTCTTCAATGGCGTGCGCGATACCATCGTTGAATCGGCCCTCCTTGAAATAATTGGAAGTTTCAGTCGCCAACTTTTCCCAGTATGGGTCGGAAACTTTGGAATGAATCCCCTCATCTCCCAAAATATGAAAAACACGCTCTTTGGGGCTGATGAGGAGAAGAATCCCCGCGCGATGTTCGGTTCGATGGAGGTTGAGCTTGTGAAATTCATGAATGGCTCGTTCCCCGATTGTTCGTCGCCGATCTCTCCAGCGTTTCCGCCGGTGAATGCTGAGAAATATCTTTCCGTACGTGCCCTTCTCCGCTTCGTGTATGAGCCCGGGGATTTTCTTGAGTTCTTCTTTAGATAGAATGTTTTTCATCCGTTCACCAGCTTCCGCTCGCCCCTCCCCCGCCAAAAGATCCACCGCCTCCTGAAAATCCGCCCCCTCCCGAAAATCCGCCGCCCCCCCAACCTCCCCCACCCCAGCCACTCCAGCCCCCATACCCGAGACCATACCGGTAGCGTCGAGCACCCTTACGATCGATAATAATGGGAGGCAGGTTCCTCCAGAAAAGAAACCATAGAATCCAGGGACCACAAAATAAGGCAAATGGTAAGAAAAGGGCGAAGGTGTCGGGCGTTAAGAAGCGAGACACATGGTTCTGCCGCTTATATTCACCCTTTGTCGCCGATAAGATGGCGTGAATTCCCGCTTCAATTCCCCCGGTATAATCCCCTTCGCGGAAACGAGGCCGGATTTCATTCAGAATGATTTGGTCGCACAGGGCATCCGGAAGTGCCCCTTCCAGTCCGTACCCTACTTCAATGGACATCTTGCGATCCTCTTTTGCGATCAGAAGCAGAACGCCGTTATTTTTTTTCTGCTGCCCTATCCGGTTCTTCATGGCTACATCCAGGCCAAAGGCGCGAATGTCCGAGCCATTCAGCGTTGGAATCATCAGGACCACCACTTGATTCGAAGTAGAGTTATCGAAATTGCGCAGCTCGGAAGCAAGTCGTTCTGTATCCGCATAGCTAAGCGTCCCCGTCAGATCGGTGATATAGTTGTCGATTGCCGGAACATTCGCAGCGAAAGCCCCGGCCCTCACTAACAATAACGCGAGGAAAATTCCGGAGAAACGAAACTTCCCAGACATAGATCAGAATTTCACTTTGGGGGCGCTCTCGGCTCCAGCAGCCGACTGAAAGTACGCCTTCGGCATAAACCCAAACATCCCTGCGAGCATCGCCGTCGGAAACCGGCGGATCATCACATTGTAATTCTGAACGGATTCATTGAAGCGCTGCCTCTCGACGGCAATTCTATTTTCCGTTCCTTCCAGTTGAGCCTGCAGCTGAAGAAAATTTTCGTTGGCTTTGAGATTCGGGTAGTTCTCACTCACCGCCATTAAACGCGTGAGCGCAGCGGTTAATTCTCCCTGCGCTTTCTCGAACATTTGAAAAGATTGTGGGTTTTGAAGAACTTCAGGGGAAATCACCATTTGTCCGACTTTAGCCCGGGCGTTGGTCACGTTTTCGAGTGTCTGCTTTTCATGTGCGGCGTAACCTTTCACCGTTTCCACAAGATTAGGTATCAAATCCAAACGCCGCTGGTACTGATTCTGCACTTGCGACCAGGATTGATTTACCCCTTCATTCATGGTCACGAGCCGGTTATAGACTCCACCGACCCAAAGACCCACCGTCACCAGAGCTACAACTAAGGCAATTCCAACCGTTTTCATTGTTGAGACCTCCTATTCCCAAATCGACGTGCGTTTTTTGAGCATTTCGGCCACCATGGTTTGGATTCGCTGACGAACATTTTCGGCCAATCGGTTGACGAGAATCGGATTGTCAATTTGAGCCGGTGTGTATTGATCAAACGAAATGGGTTCACCAAATTCAATGTGCCACTTGGTCGGAAG
The DNA here is from genome assembly GCA_964397255.1 of uncultured bacterium. Lineage (GTDB taxonomy): Bacteria > Bdellovibrionota_G > JALEGL01 > JALEGL01 > DATDPG01 > CAYNHQ01. Next base: position 106,240 of record CAYNHQ010000009.1, on the reverse strand, counting down.
CGGAATCATCCCCAAGGGCCCCAAAAGTGGAAATGTGGGGGTAATTGGAATGTAGGGGAGCCCCAAGGGTCGGGCAAATGAAGTCATCCGGTATATCATGGGGTGAATTTCCTCCGCTCCCACCACGGCAATAGGAACAATGGGAGCCCCGGTCATCATGCAAATTCGAATAAATCCTCCACGACCAAATCGTTGAAGTCGATACCGCTCTGAGTAAAGCTTCCCCAGTCCCTTTACCCCTTCCGGAAACGTCACGAGTGCTTCATCCCGCTCCAAAATTCGCGTCGCATTTTCCGGGCAGGCCCGAACGCCGCCAATGCGATACATGAGCGTCCCCAGAAAAGGAAAATGGTAGACGAAATCTTCGACCAAAAACCGGATGTCGCGCGAAGTAGGGTGTTCGTTCCGGACGGCGCACTTGATCATCATCGCATCGTAGGGAATAACCCCGGAGTGATTAGAAATGAGCATCACTTTCCCTTTGGAGGGGAGATGGTCGACTCCTTTGACTTCGACCCGCCAATATCGTTCGTAGAAAAAATCGAAGAAGGGTTTTATTTTTTCATCAAATTGATCGTCGTAGCCCAGGTCGTCGGTTTCTTCCGCCTGAAGGAATTGACGAAAATCCACTCGATGGAACCAGTCCGCTGTAAACTGAATGGCTTCGAAGACTCGGTTTTGAATGTTCTTTGCTTCTCTCAGCGAAGGATCCTTTTGATCCCCTTTTCTCCGAAGTGGAGTGACGTTGTTCATTCGTTCACTACTCTCAATCGATGTTTTTTGGCCAAATGAACCCGGCGCAGCCGTTCCTGGCCTGAAAAACTCTCAAGCGCTTCGCGGGAGGAATATTTCGGAACAAATCCAGCCTCCTTTTCGAGTTTGGAGCCATCCGCCACCCACAGATAGCGGAGATAGTCGAGCATATGCGGGGGAACTTCAATCAAGTCCGCCTGCCAGAGCGCCGCCAGAACAGGTTTGGCGACAAATTGAACAAGTGGAATATTTACCCGACCCGCCAATTTGATCGCGTAGCTCAACGGCATGACCCCATGCCCCACCACATTAAACTCGCCGTGCAAGTCTTTTCGAATACCCAGATGAATGGCACGAAGAAGATCTTCCTCGTGCAGGAATTGAACGAGGGGATCGTATCCAAGAATGGTGGGAATAACGGGAGAAGCAAGAATTTGTGTCACAAAATTCCGAATATTGGGTCCGATCGCCATACATGGGCGTAAAACCGTCACGGTGGATCGAGGGTGGCGTGTCCGAAATTTGCGAATTTCAGTTTCCATTTCCACTTTGTCGCGAATGTATTGATTCGACCAACCCGAATAGAGTGGATGCGATTCGCTTAAATAATTTGGATTTGTGGCTCGCGCGCCATACACCGCCGTGGAACTGAGGACAATCAGCTTTTGAATGTTACGTTGGTGACAGGCGTTGAGAAGTTGAAGGGTTCCGATGACATCCACTTCGTGGGCATACGTTCTGCGATGTGTGGGACTCCAGAGCGTTGCCATATGAATCACCGTATCCACCTCTTCGCGCTCCAATATTTCGGCGATGCGCCCATCTATGGCCGGCTCGGTTACATCGACTTTGTAAAAAACAACCCCTCTAGCGAGTTTTCTTGGTTTCGCCAGGTCAACTACCACCGTTTTTTCAAGTTGTTTCCGCGTAAACGAGGAAAGGAGAAGAGACCCGATAGAGCCACGAGGTCCCGTTAACAACATCCGACCTCCTCTGGGAGCCTCTACCATCGCGACGTTCCGTTACGCCGAGAGCACGGTTAAGTCAACGAAATCTCCTAGGAAGCGAGCTTGGCCCGCGCTCGCTGAAGCCCCTCTTTCGCCTCATGGAAATTTGCCTGAAGACGAAGAGTCTGAATGTAGGCGAGTTCCGCTTCCCTCCATTGATCCATTCCCGCCTCGATCTCGGCAAGAAAATAATAAAGGTGCGGATCGCAGGGGTCGATGCCGATCGCGCGATTCAGCATCTGATGCGACTCATTTATGTGACTCGGATCCACGCGATACCTGGCCCAGGCAAACCATCCCAGAAGTGTCGGATGATCGCGGTTTTTTTGTACCAAAGGGGCGAGGAGTTCAACCGCTTGTGCCGGACTTCCATCGCGAATGGCCGACATCGCCATCAGAAGCGCATGTTCGATTTCAAATGAACCGCTGGCGGCTTGGCCCGCAGGAGTCGCGCGGTCCCGCTGATACATAGCGCGCGCCTGTGGATCTAAAAGGGTGTCGTGAGCCGTACGGATCCACGAAAGAATTTGTGAAACTTTAACGAGAAGTTGGTCGTTCACGCGGTCGACTTTGTTGGGATCCAGCGAATATTTCGACGTCATGGCCACAAAAGCCCGAAGTATTTCCGCTTCAGTGGCCGACTCGTTCACGCCGAGCAGAGCGAAATAATCCAAGTTACGCAAACGATCGAAATCCTCATTGATCCAGACAGGCCACTCTTCGAGCGCGTTTGCCGCCCCAGGCGGGGAAGTACCCTTGGCCTGCCCTTTCATTGAAACTTTCTTTTCATCAAACTCGATTTTGACCCACTCCGAAATGATGAGCGCAAAAATGGAGGGCAGAAGTTGCTCCATCGATACTTTTAGTTCTTCCGAAATCGAGGAAATGGTCATGGGTACCCAAAGGGCGTGAAGAATTTGGTAGCCAAAGGCGGGAAGCGAAACCGAGCTTTCCGGAAAGGACAGACGGTGCAAAATGCTATCTTCGTGGAGCCCCATCCACGAACTCACGAGCGAGGCGCTGTACCAGGTGGAAATTCCCGTAAACACCATTCGATGAGTTTGGAGCGGGAAAATCGGGACCGCTCCACCGATACCTACATTGTGTACGACACGAAAGGTTCCATCAAACCAAGGGAAGGTGTTGGTGATTCGCTCTTCTTGATTATCCACGACCGCATCGAGGAAGTCGCGCTCGTCCACAAGTTTCTCCTTGATGAGAACCGAACCGATTTGAACTTCATCGAGATCGGCGAGCGCGATCCATTTCTCCATGCTTTGAAGCGGCAACAACCCACGACGCACCAAAAAGGGAAGGAGTGATTCACTATGGAGAGTCGACTCCACATAGACCGGCCTTCCTTTTTGAAAATAGAGGGTTTTCTGGATATCCCCGCGAATTAATTCGAGGGATCCGGTGATCTGTTGTTCCGAAAAATTGAGAATCAATTCGGGAACCAAGAAATCGTTAAGGGAGCCACTGTCGGGCGCGGGGCCCGTAAGATGTTTTTCCGTCGTGGAGCGATGGACCGCGAGGCGCCTTATATAATGATTGAGCTTTTGTTGGGTTCCTTCATTCAAGTTAATGAATTGAACACCTACCCCCGGACTACGGCCCCGCTCTTCCGCGAGTTCTAGGTCCAGCCGATACATCACCCTTCCTTCAAGCTGCAGGGGTTCTTCCGCTCCTGGAATATCGAGCTGAATCTGCAAAATGGATTCCGGGGCAATTTCTCGTGTGGTGGCGATATACATCCCTCCTCGGCTTAAATTTTCGGTGTACTCTGAGTGAAATTTTTCGCCGGAGCTAAAGTGAACTCGATGGTAAACATCGTAGCGAGGCTCAAGCCCACGAACGTCATTCGAGGCGAGATATTTCCGCATGTCGGCTACTGCCTTAAGGTATTCTCCAGGCACTGCGGCCAACTCAATCCCCATAGAGCCTGGCATGGGCTCGCCCGCCGCGGTTAAAACCGGCGGACGACTCCAAACCACGGTTCCCTGAAGGCGATAATCTCCTTCTTTCCCTCTGGTCATCGGAATGGAAATTTTGGTTCCTGCCGGAACGGTCTGATGGGAGTGAACTAGAATTCCGATTTCTGAAAAGTTAATGATCGTTCCCTTCCATCGATTTCCGGCTGTTTCCATAATGACGGGGGCGCGACGTTCTACACGATGATATCGACGGCGCTCACGCGGATCTGATTTTTTCGAAGGCAAGCCGACTCCTCTTATCATTTCGAGAGAAAAAACGTGAAATATTAGATCGATTTCAGCGCATTGGGTGGTTTGATTTATTTGACGTTCTCGGATACCGAAGCGCAAATGTCGCGCCGACCTATTCGTACACTGGCTCCGCCGGTCATATTGAAAATCGCAGCAGGAGAAGTCATTGAGCGACCCGCCTCCGTGGTAAAGGAACTCATCGAAAATTCCATCGATGCAGGCGGCCGTCGAATTTCCATTCGAATCGCCGACGGAGGAAAGGAATTGATTTCCGTCGCCGACGATGGAATTGGAATGTCGGCCCAAGATGCTCGGCTCGCACTTGAGCCTCATACCACTTCTAAAATCGAGACGATCGAAGACCTGCACTCGTTGCAAACACTTGGATTTCGGGGTGAAGCCTTGGCCAGCATTTCTTCGGTTTCACATCTGGATTTGATCACGCGAACCGAAGACGAAACCATCGGCACGAGAATACGTATGGAGGGAGGAGAGCTTCGAAGTGCGGAGCCCTTCGGAACCATGGTCGGCACCACACTTTCCATCTCCCATCTCTTTTTCAATACTCCCGCGAGACTCAAATTTCTCCGTTCCAAAATCACGGAGTCCGGACATATCGAAACGGTGGTCCGAAAAATTGCGTTGATAGAGACCGGGCGATCGTTCCATTTCGAGAACGAAGGTGAAATAAAAGTGGAGGCCCCTGCGGCAAAAGATCTACTGGAACGCGTCACTCAGCTTTATGGGCGGGAGATCGCTTCAAAATTGATCGAAATCGAAGGAAGTGAAGGACCCTTATCCATAAGAGGATTTGTCTCGGTCCCCGAATTGACGTTTGGTAAAGCCGATGAACTTTGGTTTTTCGTCAACGGCCGACCTTTTCGCGATCGTATGGTCCAAGCCGCAGTCTATGAAGGGTACCGTACAGCCCGAATGGATCATCGCTATCCGTTGGCAATCCTTCGCGTTTCGCTTCCTCCTGCGGAGGTGGATGTCAATGTTCATCCCACGAAAGCAGAAGTGCGATTTGCCGAACCGCAACGGATTTTTCGTCTGATATCTGAAGCCGTTTCACGCCCGCTGCGGCAGCCCTACGCCGTTTCACCATCAGCCCCCCTTCCCCCTCTGGCGGCAGGCGAAATGGGATTGTCGTATTCGATAGCGAGACCCGTTGAAAGTGCCGTCATTTCCCCTTTTGTTTTTGCAAAAAAGTCTTCGGGACGCTTTGGTTCGCTAGATTATCTGGGATCGTTGGATCAAACGTATCTCGTTTGCCGTGAAGAAAATGCGCTGGTTCTCATCGATCAACACGCTGCCCATGAGCGGGTTCAATTCGAAAATTTGCGCGAGACTTCCGCGTCAAAAGGAAAACCCTCTTCGCAAGCTCTTCTTCTCCCTTTAACACTAGAATTGACTGCCGAGCGGGCGGGAAATCTCGAAACGCTTCTTCCGTATCTCTCGCGGCTTGGTTTTGAAATCGAGTCCTTCGGACCAAAATCATTCATTGTCAAAGCCATCCCGGAAGTTCTTCAAAATGTGGATCCTCGCCCATTGCTCATGGATTTAAGCTTTGAAGAGCTGGGCCCCCAAGGTGAGGCCGCGTGGAATCGAAAGCTGGATGACATCTTAAGTCGAATCGCCTGTCACAGTGCGGTTCGCGCACACGATTCATTATCTAATGAAAAAGTGCGATCGCTTCTGGAACGAATGGACAACGTGGATCTCGCCAGCAACTGCCCCCATGGTCGACCGACACATCTCACGTTCGGCCTCGATCAATTGGAGCGTCTTTTTTGTCGGAAATGATTCCTTCCGTTCTGGTTTTGGCCGGGCCCACAGCCTCGGGAAAAACGGCCCTCTCGATTTCGTTGGCCAAAGAGTTCCCGATTGAAATTGTATCGACCGACAGCCTGCAACTCTTTCGATACCTCGACATCGGAACCGCCAAACCAACTGCCAGCGATCGGACGATTGTTCCTCATTATATGATCGATACCCTGAATCCTGATCAATCCTCTTCGGCGGCATGGTTTGCGCGGGAAGCTCTTGCGTCCATTCGAGACATTTGCGCACGCAAGAAGATTCCGCTGATGATCGGAGGAAATGGTTTTTATCTGCGGGCATTGGAACGTCCTCCCCAATCGGACGTAAACGAAACTCTTCCCCTTCAAATCCCTCTGGATGAGGCCTATGCCGAGTGGGAGAAAAGGGATCCGGAGGGAGCCCATCGAATTCATCCGAACGATCGCTATCGGATTGCGCGAGCCCATTCCCTTCTCTCCCAGGGAATTCTTCCTAGTTCCCTGCAAAGAGCTTCCGCCGAACAGCCTCCGCAGCTGCGTATGGTCTGGGTAGGGCTTGCCTGCGAGCGTGAGGCGTTGTACGAACGAATCGACTTGAGACTCGAACACATGTTTTCTGACGGATTGTTAAAGGAAACCGAAGATGTGCTGGCGCAATTTCCGAACGCGAAACCCAAGTTAAAACGCGCCATTGGATACCGGCAAGCCATTGACATTTTGGAAGGGAATCAGACGCAGTCTCAAGGCATCCAACAGGCCAAAGAAAAGAGCCACCAATACGCCAAGCGTCAGATGACCTGGTTTCGGGCGGAAAAGCGGATCCCTTGGCTTTCGGAGAATGAAGTTCTTTCTCGATTCGGCTACTATGTGGAGCAACTCACATGAAATTTTTTCTCGACTTTGAAAAGCCGATCGTAGAGCTCGACCGCAAAATTTCCGAGCTGAACGATTTTTCCAAAGAAGAGAATCTCGACATCGAAAGTGAAATCAAAAAACTCGAACAGAAAAAAGAAAAATTAACGACCGACATTTTCGCCAAGTTGACCGTATGGCAACGCTGTCAATTATCCCGACATGCCGAGCGACCTTATTTTCTCGACTACGCGGACGCACTGTTTACCGATTTCGTCGAACTCCACGGTGACCGAAATTATGCCGACGATGCGGCGATTATCGGTGGCCTTGCCCGCTTCAACGGAGAGCCGCTGATGGTGATCGGCCAACAGAAGGGAAGATCGACGAAAGAAAAGGTGCGACGAAACTTCGGAATGCCGCGCCCAGAGGGATACCGGAAGGCTCTGCGTTTGATGAGCATGGCCGAACGGTTTTCTCTCCCCATACTCACATTTATCGATACGCCCGGCGCGTATCCCGGTGTGGGCGCGGAAGAACGCGGTCAAGCGGAAGCCATTGCCAAGAATATCTTGGTGATGTCGGTCCTCCGTGTGCCGATTCTCTCCGTCGTAATAGGTGAAGGCGGCTCAGGAGGCGCACTGGCCATTGGCGTAGCCGACCGAATATTAATGATGGAATACACGACGTACTCCGTCATCAGCCCAGAGTCCTGCGCTGCCATTCTCTGGCGAGATTCGTCCAAAGCCGAACTTGCCGCCCGGGCGCTCAAACTCACCGCGCCTGAAATTTATGCGCTTAAAATTGCCGATGACATCATTCCCGAACCCAAAGGGGGCGCCCACCGGAATTTCGCTCTCGCGGCGGATGCGATGCGAAGATCCATCGCGCGCCATCTGGGGGAACTAAAGGCAATTCCCGCGGAGAAGCGCCATGAAATGCGTTATGAAAAATATCGGCGGATCGGTGTATTTGGAAACGGCGCCGCCGGAGCCGACTGAGCAACGGTCGTGAAATTATCGATTCGATCGAAAATCATCTTTACGTACGGGCTATTAGTTCTTCTTTTCGTCGGGGTGGTGGCGGTCAGTTTTTACCGCGTTCAAAAAATCGGGGCGTCGCTGAGCCTTGTGCAGACCGGTTACCTTCCGATCGTCAAAACGGTGAATTCTTTTTTTAATTTTTATCATCTCGACGACACATTTGACGTGAATAAAATCATGGCCAACTCGGACAACGCTCTTTTTATTGAGTCGATTACCATTCACAACCCCCGCCTTCTGGAAACCGAGCTCCGACGTTCCATTAATGATGCCCGATCGGCGCTTTCCGAGCATTCCCCCGATTTTCAGCAACAGGCGCTCGGCCGAATCACCGAGCTGGCCGAATCCTTTTTGCTTGAACATCGCCGTTATGCCGAGCTTCTTCGTTCGGTGGTCAGCGATATTCTGGACGGCGAATCAGCAAAAGCCATTGCACGCAATGAGGAACTCCTACAAGGGAAACGATTGATTCGATCACGTGTCGATTTTCTTTCGAGGCAAATTGATAATCGCATTCGAAGCACCATTTCTTCCGCCGTTCGGGAGGAAAAAACCACACTACTCACCACGCTGATTCTGTCGGCCATTACCCTTGCCTTTGGTCTATTCATCGTTCTGATTGCCATCTTTAGCCTTCGGCCGCTGGATCAACTCAAGGAGGTCGCAAGAGAAATTGCGGCCGGTGATCTTCAAAAAAGGGCGAGAATTCACACCGAGGATGAAGTGGGTGATTTGGCCCGCGAGTTCAACAAAATGGCCGATGCCATTCAAGAGCGCGATGTCGCGCTACATCAGCAACAAGAACAACTTCTTCAATCGGAACGAATGGCGGTGGTGGGACGCATGGCTTCCAAAATCAGCCACGAAGTTCGAAATCCTCTCAATGCCTTAAGCCTCAATGTCGAGCTTCTCGCCGATGAACTCAAAGCCGAGCCGGCGAAGAAAACACTGCAGTCAATTTCGGAGGAGATCGAGCGGCTCCGCCAAGTGACCGAAAACTATCTGAGCCTTTCGCGCTCTCCACGCCAGGGAATCGAAGAAACCGATGTGGGCGCCATGCTGGATCATCTAGTTTCCATCGCGCGGCCTGAGTGTGAAGAGAGAGGGCTTCACTTCCGTGCCGAAATTTCGGAATTCCTTCCCAAAATTCGAACAAATGCTTCGCGCCTCGAGCAAGCGGTGTTGAATTTGGTCCGAAACGCTATGGATGCTCTACCCCACGGAGGTCTTTTCGGACTCCGAGCAAAAGCTGAGGAGAAAGGAATCGTGATCGAAGTCTGGGACCGAGGTCCCGGCATATCTGAGGACATCCGGTCTCGAATTTTTGAACCTTTTTTTAGCACCAAAGAAAAGGGAACGGGTCTAGGGTTGGCCATCGCGGCTGAAATCGTGCGTGATCAGCAAGGAACCATCTCTTGCATCAGCGCACTACAGGAAGGAACTCAATTTACGATCCATCTTCCCATTGCATGACCTTCGATGAAACACTTTCTCTTCTCGATCGATGGGGTGAGCCGAAAATGCGTCTCCATTTGGCTCCAAGCCAACATTTTTTGGAAAAGATCGGCCGACCGGATCGATCGATTCGGTCCATCATTGTAGCTGGAACCAATGGAAAGGGTTCGGTCACCGCATACTTGACCTCCATTCTGAAAGAGGCGGGATATCGGGTCGGCACATATACGTCCCCCCATATTGAGACCGTTCGAGAAAGGATCGCGCTCGACGGCAAACCGATCTCGGAAAAACGTTTCACCCAAGAGGCCACTTCCCTTTGGGAAAAACTCTCTCAAGGAGAAGACCTCGACATCACTTACTTTGAATTTCTTACTCTTCTCGCCGCTGAGACTTTTGCTCACGCAAATGTCGACATTGCGATCTTTGAAGTGGGCCTTGGAGGGAGACTGGATACAACCAACGCACTGGAACGAATCGGCGTTGTCATCACGTCGATCGATTATGACCACCAAGGCATTCTGGGCTCTACTTTGACCGAAATCGCGCGAGAAAAAGGAGCGGTGATGCGGCCTCACCTGCCGGCGGTGATCGGCCACCAACCCGACGAAGCATTGGAAGCACTTCGCTCGCAAGGCGAAGAAATCGGCGCGAAAATGATATGGGCGGGGCAAGAAGTACCCTTTCCACTTGGAATTCGGGGCAGTCATCAGTCGGAAAACGCAGCGTCGACGGTCGCCATGATTCTTGCTTTGCGAGAAATGAGTTTCAAAGTTTCAAACGATGCGATTGAAAAGGGCCTGCGATCCACTCGATTGATCGGTCGTCTGGAATGTTGGAAAAATGATCGAAATCAAAAAGTGTGGCTCGATATCGCGCATAACGTAGAAGCGATGGAGGGCCTCGCTGATTTCTTTAAGCGTGATCCGACGCTGGAAACCATTGTCGGGATCTTAAACGATAAGAATTGGGAAGCCATGCTCCCGCATCTTATTTCAATCAGCAAATCGCTGATTCTCTCCCGGCCCCACTCCGCTCGCACCTGGAACCCAAACATCGTGATGAATAATTTCAGGTTCGATCTTCCGGTTTCCATCATTGATGATCCGGCAATGGCTCTTCGCGAAAAGCTTTCTTCCGCTCAAAGAATCCTTGTGACTGGATCCACATACACGGTAGGCGCGGTTCGGCCGCTACTTACCCAACTCGGTTTCCAAATCTCTTAATTTGTCGACGACGGAGGTCGGACATCGCTAAAGGGACTGGCGGCCGGGCCTTTTTTCCCTTTTCGGCGAGGTAATGCGAGATCTTGATCGGCATCGGCTGAAGTCAGGCGAGCTTTTCCTCCGCTAGATCGGCGGCGTGCTGTGGCTACATCGTCATCCGAAGGGGGGGTCGCGGATTCATCGGTGTCACTGGGGTGATCGTAGTCAAAATGGGGTTTTGTTTCCTTCCGTCTGTCCGCGCGTGGGGGGGGTGCCATGTTCAGTCCCTTGTCGAGTTCGTAGTCATAAATTCCCTGGCTCTCGGCAATTCCATTCGACTTGTTGAACTTTTGCCGTTCGTTGTTCTTCTTGACCGAGACACGTGTTAAATCGTCCGGAGAATGAATCACGTGAGGGGTAAGGAATAAAACCAGATTCATTTTTGTCTTGGAGACTTTTGTATCGCGGAAAAGATACTTGATGATCGGAATATCTCCCAAGACCGGAACTTTTCCATGCCCTTTTTCATCTTTTTCTTTGATCAATCCACCGATGACGATCGTCTGCGCGTTTTGAGCGACCACGGTAGTTTTGGCAGACCGTTCGTTTGTGGTAACAACACCATCTTTCAGTTTTGTATTGGCGGTATCAATTTCCTGAATTTTCTGCTCGATTTCGAGCGTGACTTCATCTCCTTCATTAATATGAGGGGTTACGGAGAGGCTGAGAGCCACATCTTCACGGCTGTACTGCGTGACGGGAACACCTCCACCTGTCGCCGTATACTGACTACTTGGAATCGGGACTTTGCTTCCGACGGAGATTTCCGCTTTCTTGTTGTCGGTCGTTAAAATATTGGGCGCCGAAAGAACATTGATTACGTTATTGGTTTGCAAGGCGTGGAATAGCGCGCCATTGATCGGAATCGTGATTCCACCAATTTTAAACATCTGCTGACTAAAACCGCCGAGAATAAGCCCGCCACCCGGAGCGGCCGCCTTTGCCATCTCTGCCGGACTGGCCGCGACAACGGCGGAAGAAAGACCTTTGCCGGGACTTGAGGAACCGAAGAGATTAAACGTGCCAACGGCACCACCCCCATGTCCCGTTACGCCGACTTCCGCGGCCTTATCCATGTCAACTTCCATGATGAGGGCTTCGACAAACACTTGAGGGCGCGTGACATCCAGCTCGGTGATTACGGAATCCAGAGCAAGAAAATCGGTCGGTGTAGCGGTGATGATTAATGAATTCGTCGAGGGATCCGCCACGATCCGGACTTCATCTTGAAACATCTCGCCTCCCCCAACAGCGACCGAGGGCGAGCCCGGCGAATTTTCCGACGAGTTAGACCCTAAAGACCCTTCCGGATTTGCGGCGCCTCCTTCTTCCCAAGGGAGAGGCGCGGCATTTGTAAATCCTCGCTTCGCGGCATTTTCTTCTTTGGTCGATTTCTTCTTTCCACCCGGAGCAGCGCTTGTACCGGAAAGTAAGCTGGAAAGTACCTTTGCCAATTCCTCCGCGTTTGCATGCTGAATGGGGCGAACATGGATTCGCCCGGCGTTCTTAGCAAACGAGGAAGGGGGTTGGTCAAGTTCGCCGAGAAGGTCGAGAATTCTTCCCAGCCCCTCGCGCGTAGCCATGACAAGAAGCGAGTTTGTTCGTGTATCCGGAATGATTTTGCTGACCGAGGCTTCGCCCTCCACATCATCCGTTCGGCGACGGAAGCCGGCGGACGCTTTTCCTTTCTCAAAAATATTCGTCAGTTTCTGGGCGATATCGTTTGCATCGCCATATTTGATCGGAATGAATTCCACCGTGGATTTAGACGAAGGTTTGTCGAGGCGGGCGATGATATTTTGAATCCGTTCGATGTTCGCGGCATTGTCCGTGAGCATGAGCGTATTATTCGGACCAACATTGATCGTTCCTGTTTTGGAAACCAATGGATTGAGTGGCTTTTTAATTTCTTCCGCCGAAAGATACTGAAGGGAAATAATTTTCGTTATGATTTCATCTCCCCGCGCTCTCCCTTCCGTTCCTTCCGTGGCAATCGGATTCCCTTTGCACTCTCGAAGGGGAACGATTTTGGTCACTTTGCCCACGTCGACGGCGCAGAGATTTTTCACTTCGAGTGCCGAGCGGAAGACCTGATAAGCTTCATCCACGGTGACCGGTTGAGGAGAAATCACCGTGACTTTTCCACGTACGCGGTCGTCGAGAATAAAATTCTTCCCTGTGATTTCCGCAATCGATTTCGCCACGTCCTGAATGTCGACGTCGTGAAAGTCGAGACTCACCAAACCCGCGTTTTGACCACGTTGGGCGTACCCGGGCGACACAAGCGAGGCAACGAGGAAAAGGCTCAATAGATTCTTTTTCATCCAAGGGGGAAATGAGCAAGGGGAATGCCGAATGTCTAAATCCTATCTATTTGAATTCATTTAGATTCCAGTCCGTCCCCTTTCGGTAAACTCGCCGAAAAACCGCTCATGGGGGCTTCCCTACCCCGCTTTGAAATACCAGACTTTTAGGGGATTTGGGTAGGAGTGAAGCCAGATCGGGGCGTGATCAAGATCCGATCCATACGGGCATTCTGTTCGGCATTCGCGAGTTGAATGTAAATGAGCCCCACCGCCGACGGATGAAATTTCATCGCGACATTGGAGGCCCCGCACGTTTGCGCCGACCCGTTGCAGGCTCGCCACTGAAATGTGTCGAGCGGAGGAGTGTCCGAACCCCAATAGGGATAAATCCGGTTCCAATCTAAGAGAGTTTGGCGGGAACTGTCCAGTACTCGAATCACGATCGCATCGTTGGATGTATCAGGCGCCCAAAATCGAATCCAGAGATACTGATCCACCGCGTTCTCAATCGGGACAGGATATTCGACAAAGTTCGTTGCGCTTGCACCTGGGGATGGATTGAAATCGACAAAGTTGGATATGGTTCCCGCCCAGACCGACAGTCCTCCGAATGAAGAAGCGCCCACACTCATGGGCGACGGAGAACCGGATGAATCCGAGACGACAGTAAGGCCTCCTGTAAACATTCCTCCTTCGGCTTCCGTCACAATACAGTCGGAAATTTTCGGTTGACCTCCAACGCCTGCACAATCTGATGCGGGTTTTACTCCCGAAGGATCCGCTGACGCGACAAGGCACGATTCGTTGGATGGAGCTGAAACATTTCCGGCGGCATCCACCGCCCGAACCACATAGCAAAAATAATGTTCATAGTCGGGAGAGGGATTGTCTTGATATCGTGCCGAGGGATCGGAAAACGGGGGCTGTGTCGATTCGGTCCCCCGATAGTTGCTCGAATAAACCCATTCCCCCGAGCTGATATCACGGCGATAAATGTAATAGTCAGTGACTCCAACATTGTCCGTAGAGTTCGTCCAGACGAGATTGATTCGCCCGGTCGGAGCATTCATCGAATCTCGCGCGAGAAAAGTAAAGAGTGTTGCGGGTGCCGTGGGAGCCACTGTTTCAGGAGGAGTCGGCGTGGGAACAATGTCCGGGAGAATGAATTTTTGATCGACGTAAATCATCTGAGAAAATTCGGACACCAGTTTTGCCCCTGAATCGGAAGACTCGAGAATTTTTAAATTTCCGCTTCCGCTCATGGGCGAATGAAAGATTCCCAGGGGCGCAGCTTGGGAGAGTCCTGCACCCGCCTTTCCCGGCTCGGAAAATGTCGGCGAGGCATCATTTAAATCATAACCAAAAGTGAGTAGAACCACTTCCGCATCTGGAGCATCTGGAACTTCGACATTGAGTGAAATTTTATCCGGAGGCTGAAAACCGGAATGCTGAAGAATTTCGACAGTTCCGCTCGAAGATTGGCGAACTACGGCAAGAAGAGCCGATTTAGCTGACGAAGAAGCAACGATCGATGAGTCGTATTGAAGATTGAGAGAACGATTTTCTTTTTTCGAACAAGAGATCGAAATGAAATAAAGAGAGATGATGACGAAGGCCAGAAGCACGCGGCATCTAGCCAAAACTCCATGAATACCCATACCGGTTCCTTCAAGTCCTTCACATGTGCAAAAACGTATCCAGGTATCCGCCGGGCAAAACCGCGTAACTTATTGAAACCACAGCTGTCTACAATAGTTCCCCTGAGCGACAAATCGGCAAAATGTGAAAATTGTATCCGCTTAGTTGGAACGAAGAATGGCTTCGACGAGACGTACGATTCGGACAGTCGGTTGAACATCATGCACGCGAACCATCGCGGCTCCGTTGTAAACCGCAACAGCCGCGGCGGCGAGTGAACCTTCCAACCGCTCATCCATGTCGAGGTCCAAGATCTTTTCAATAAACGATTTTCGAGAAGCGCCAATCAAAATGGGTGCGTTGAGTACTTTAAACTCTGCGAGGCGATGAAGTAGAGAGAGATTTTGCTCTATACTTTTTCCAAACCCGATTCCCGGATCGATCACGATATTTTCTTTCAGCCCCGTCTCTTCCATTCGTACTCGGAAAAATGAAATGAGATCTTTCACCACATCGTCATAGCGAAAATCATTTTGCATCGTCCGAGGTGTTCCAAACATATGCATTACAATGATGGGAGCCTTCCGTTCGAGAATCACATCGCGCATCGATGGATTTCGGAGTCCCTCCACGTCATTTACAATTTGTACGAGACCTTCATCCAGAGCATCGGCAACAAGTGCTGGTTTAGTGCAATCGAGTGAAATGGGAAGTGAAAAACTTTTCGCGCGGAGATTCTCCAGCAATGGCCAGAGGCGTCGACGTTCTTCCTCTTCCGAAATTCCTTCCGATCCGGGACGGGTGCTTTCGGCCCCGATGTCGATCAAATCGGCTCCCTCGTTTGCCATTTCCCAGGCCCTGGCTACCGCTCGGTCGAGAGAAAAATAGGCCCCACCGTCTGAAAAAGAATCGGGTGTCATGTTTAAAACTCCCATCACCCGAGGTCGATCCAATTTCAGCTCGCCCGATTTCCAGTAAAGTCGCTTCATAAGGCCCCTCTTATCACGGTTCGAAACGTTTTGCCTCGGGCTCGAATCGGTCTAAGCTCTGGCCATGGCGGTTTCTAAGGGGGTTCTTCTGTTAGTGGAAGACGACGCGGCCAATCGGGCGTCGGTCGCCAGCATATTGGAAAAAGAAGGGTTTTTAGTTCGGCAGGCGGAAGATGGGCAAAAAGCGCTCGACCTTTTCCGCCGGGAGCCCTGCGATCTTATTTTAACCGACCTCAAGATGCCGGGGATGGACGGAATTGATCTTTTGAAAGCAGCTCGAGTACTTCAGCCCGAAATTGAAGTGGTTCTCATGACCGCACACGGAACGATTGAAACCGCCGTCGAAGCTATGAAAGAGGGAGCCTACGATTTCATCGCGAAACCGTTTAAACGCGCGGCTCTACTTCGAACGATTGATAAGGTCATGGAAAAACGAAAGTTGTTGCGCGAAAATGTTCGTCTTCGAGGAGAATTGGAGCGCTACCACGCGCAAAGCGAAATCATCGGACAAAGCGGCGCGATTCGGCATGTACTCGATATGGTCACACAAGTTTCTCCCAGCTCTGCAACGGTTCTCATTTCCGGTGAGAGCGGAACGGGGAAGGAGCTGATCGCCGAAGCGATTCATCGGCAAAGCCCTCGCGCGCAGGGCCCGTTCATCAAAGTGAGTTGCGCCGCTATTCCCGAAACCCTTCTGGAAGCGGAACTCTTCGGCTATGAAAAAGGCGCATTTACCGGGGCGCTGACGCGGAAAGAGGGACGCTTTGAGCTGGCCTCCGGGGGAACACTCTTTCTCGACGAAATCGGCGAAGTTTCTCCACCGGTTCAAGTGAAACTCCTTCGGGTTTTACAAGAAGGAGAATTCGAACGATTAGGAGGAACGCAAACGATACGCGCCGATGTACGAATCGTAGCGGCATCCAATCGGAATTTGCAGGCGGCGGTCAAAGAACGGGTGTTTCGCGAAGACCTTTTCTATCGTCTCAATGTCATCATCATCACAATTCCTCCCTTGCGATCCAGGCGGGAAGATATCCCGATTCTCGCGAATCATTTCGCACGACTTTATGCCGCGAAAAATCATAAGGCGGTTTCTGGATTTACAGACGTCGCGCTCACGGTTCTATCCAACCACGCCTGGCCGGGAAATGTTCGCGAGCTCGAAAATGTAGTCGAGCGAGCCGTGGTACTTGCAAAAGGATCTCAGC
This sequence comes from uncultured bacterium, assembly GCA_964397255.1. Lineage (GTDB taxonomy): Bacteria > Bdellovibrionota_G > JALEGL01 > JALEGL01 > DATDPG01 > CAYNHQ01. The sequence continues at coordinate 89,697 of CAYNHQ010000009.1, read as the reverse complement.
TGGGCGTGGACGATCTTCCCGAGACGGTCCGAAAAACGCCGGCAGCGGAAGGAGATAAAATCATGATCCCGATCGGAATGCCTCTCGATGATATCGAAGCGCTTCTTCTCAAAGAGGTACTTAAACGAGCCGGCGGTGACAAAACCTTAGCGGCAAAAATTCTCGGCATTTCTCCCCGCACCATTTACCGAAAACTCGACGAACTCGGCGAGTGACAATTTGGCACCCCTTGGGGATCAGCGCCGGACAATTTGGCAAAAAAGCTAACTCGCAGAACGTTTGAAGAGCACCGCAGCACCCATTTCCCTCGTGGATTCAAAAACTTAATTGTCTACCATCGGGGGCGGAGACTTTCAGAAATGGCATGAGGGTTGCGCTTCTCTAATGATAGGTGCGCTGGTCGTTTCTAAACAAATTAACGTTCGTCGTTGAACGATACCGGACGTTTACCAATGTCACGGGAACCATTCTAATCGCATGGATTCTCTCCGCGATTGTGGGTCAGATGATTTCTTTTGTGCTGCCTGATTCCACTTCACCGGTCACACCGGCTTTTGAAAACACAATCATGAATGATTCTGGAATGAATCCCAGCGGCGTAACCGGCGTGGAAATGTATTTGCCCATTTGCGACCGAAATATTTTTGATTCTCAGCATCGATCACCGTGCGCACTTGAAAATGAGGCAGGCGGTGGAGAGGCTGTCGTTCTCGATCTCAACAGTGCTCCCATCAAAAGTGATTTGGGAGCGACATTATTGGGTACTATGGTCTCCACCAATCCCCGGCGTTCGTTCGCGACCATCACTCCCAAGAGCCAACCCGACACGAAAAATTACCACATCTGCGAAGAAGGGGATCCCAATTGTCTCCTGATTTTGGGAGAAGGCCGGGTGTATGAAATTCAGCGAAACAAAGTCTTTTTCATTCGAAATGGACATCGGGAATACCTGGAAGTAGAGAATCTCCCCTCGATCTATATGGCCCCACCCCCTGCCACCTCTCCCACAGGCGGCGGTGAGGGAGTGAAATTGGTTGGAGATAAGGCCATTGTTTCGCGGGCAAAAGTGGACGCGACCCTGGGAAATCTGAACGATATTATTCAGCAAGCTCGAATGGTCCCGAATTTTGAGGGGGGAACCGTCGATGGATTTAAAGTTTTTGCAATTCGCCCCGGAAGTATTTTTCAGGAGCTGGGGCTTCAAAACGGCGATGTCATTCATCGAATCAATGGGACCGACATTGATACCGTCGAAAAAGCGATACCGATGCTGCAACTGGCTCGGACGGAAAGTTCAATTTCGATCGATCTGACACGGCGTGGGCAGAAAAAAACGTTAATGATTGAAGTTCAATGAGGAGAGACTTATGAAAAGAAAGCCATCCACTCTGAGTGCTGCTCTTGCGGTGTTACTCCTGTTTGAGTCGCCACAACTTCTCGCCCAGACACCCACAGAAACTCCTGGAAACCCCTCCTCCCCGGTCAACACGCCTTTTTCGAGTTCGGATGTCGTGCCTCCCCCCATTCCATCGGTCAGACCAACGCCGAACCGCCGCAACCGGAACCGTCCGAACCAAGCCATGCCCGTTCCTCCCCCTCCAACGGAGTCGACCCCTTCACCGATGTCCGACGCGAACCAACGTCCATTTACGCAAAACGAGAGGGGCCTGGTGAAACTCGATTTCCCCAACGCCGAAATTTCCGATGTCGCTAAAGCCATTTCGGAATTGACCCAAAAGAATTTTCTATTGGATGAACGGGTCCGTGGAAAAATTACGATCATGTCTCCCAATCCCGTTACGGTGGACGAAGCCTACCAGGCCTTTGTATCAGCCTTGGAAGTGAAAAATTTCACGATTATTCGGATCGGCAAGATTTATAAAATTGTCGAACTCCGCGACATGAAATCGCTTCCCATCGGAACCGATTCTGATGTGTCTGGCGGTGCAAGCGACATTTTCGTGACCAAAATGATGCCGCTTGAATTCATTAAAGCTTCGGAAATTGTGAAGTCGCTCCGAGGCCTCGTCACCAAAAATGGCGATATGATTTCGTATGATGCCACCAACACACTGATTATTACTGATACAGTCGCCAATCTCAGAAGACTCAAGCGGATTATTGATCGGTTGGACCAGCCAAGCGCAGAAGAAAATTTAGAGGTGGTGAAACTTAAATATTCGGCCGCATCCGATATCGCTGAAAAGGTTCGAAAGATTTTTGATATTCAGGATCGGCCTCCGGGACAGCCGGCACAGCCGAATCCGGCCGATGCAAAGTCAGACGAAGTGATTTCGAAAATTATCCCCGACGATCGGACGAACACCCTCATCGTTCTGGCGAATAAGTCCGGGTTTCGACGCTTGCGTGAAGTGATCGCGAAGATCGACCAAGCGGTAGAACGGGAAATCGGAAACGGAAAAATCCATGTTCATTACCTTCAGTACGCGGACGCATCCGAACTGGCGACCACACTGACAAGCCTAGCAGGAGGAGGAAGAGGTGGCACGAGCCGAAAGGGAGGACAACGACGAAATACAACTTCTTCCACTGCGTCCTCGATGTTTACGCGCGCGGGGGGTAATCCTCCTCCGCCGCCCCTGGCTCCGGATGCAGGAGCGGTATCGGCGCCAGTCTCAGGTTCGCTCGATATTTTCGGAGGCGAGGTCTTAATCACGGCGGACGTCCCAACCAACGCGTTGGTCATTACGGCTGCGCCCGCGGATTATCAGGCCCTTCTTCCCATCATTAATAAGCTCGATGCACGCCGGCCGCAGGCATTCATCGAAGCCATGATTCTTGAAGTCGATATCGACAAAGCTCTGAATTTTGGCGTCGCCGGAAACTTGGGAACCCAATTTGGCAATCCTCCCACAACGGTCTATGGAGCCACTACGCTGGGAGGAATATCCTCGCTTTCTATTCCGGCACCGCCCCCCCAAGGGCTTATCGCCGGATTCCAGGGTCACACCATCGATATTCCGGTGGCCGGAGGTCAAACCGTGAAAATTCCGGTTTACGCTACGCAGCTTCAAGCCCTTCAACAAAGCGGAACGGTCAACATTCTTTCTACACCGAACATTTTGACGACCGATAACACCGAAGCGGAAATCATCGTCGGGCAGGAGGTCCCCTTCACCACCTCTCAAATCACGACGACCCAAGGGACACCGAATGCGATCACCCAGTTTCAGCGCCAAGACGTGGCAATCACGCTCCGCGTGACTCCGCAAATTAATGAATCCGACGATATTACAATGAACATCTTTCAAGAAATCCAAGATCTCGTCGAATCAAGTCTCGGCAATGTTGCCGGTCCTACAACTACAAAACGGTCGGCTAAAACGACCGTGCTCGTAAAAGACTCGCAGACCGTTACGGTCGGAGGACTCATTGCCGATGTCGAGAGCATACAGGTTACCAAAGTTCCCGTCCTGGGTGACATCCCCATTCTCGGATGGCTTTTCAAAAGCAAATCAAAGAAGAAGCGAAAAACCAGTCTGGTCATCTTTATCACGCCTCACATCATTCGCGAGCCGGAGGATATGGAGCGGATGTCGGTTCGAGCGAACGATCAGCGTCAGCGTTTCATGAAAGAAAACAATATCGGCGAACATCCGGGTTTAGCGAAATATGACCTCGACAAGGAATTGCGTGTTCCTCCCAAGAAAGAAGGCGAGGCCTTAAAGAGCGATGAGGTCATAGAAGTTCCGACTCCAAAGCCCACCAACAAACCTGCAGAGGAAGGGAAATAAGTGGCTCACAATCCTTGGGATAAAGACGACGGAACCGTCGTTATCAAGAACGAAGAGGTGACGGAGCAGTGGAGCGACGTCGGTCAAGCGATCGACGCCACACTGACCCATTTGGATAACCCGAAATCGGACCTCACACAGCTATTGGAGGCTAGTGAAATTACCTCTCCTCGCGGGATCAACATCGGCACGATTCTCATGTCAATGTCGAAACTGACACAGGCTCAACTTGACGAGGCGATTGCCTCTCGGAAGCAAGATGGGAATAAAAATGAACTTCTAGGCGAAATTCTTCTCCGGAAAAAATTCGTCACGGAAGATGAATTGCTCAGTGCCCTGAGCCTTCAGCTTAACATTCCCGTGGCGCCCAAACTCTCCTCGGAGCATATCGACGCCGATCTCGTCACCAAGGTGCCGATTAACTTCGCGAAGAAACACGGCATCGTACCGATTCGAAAAAAGGGAGATTCCGTTATCGTCGCCATATCCAATGCCACCGACCTCTCTCCTCTTGACGATATCCGAATCATCCTTCTGTCGGATGTAAAACCGGTTCTCGCCAAAAAATCCGAGATTCTCGACGCCATCAATCGAATTTACGACCGGGCGACCCAACCGCATGAAGACCTGATCGAAGATCTTGAGGGGCAGGGTCTCAGCGAAATGGACATGCCGGAAACACAAGACCTACTGGACAGCGAAGACGAGGCCCCGATTATTCGCCTTGTAAATTCTCTACTCTTCCGAGCCGTGAAAGAGCGTGCGAGTGATATCCATGTGGAACCGTACGAAAAAGATCTTTCCGTCCGTTTCCGTATCGACGGCGTGCTCTACGAAATTATGAAGCCGCCCAAAAAAGCGCAGGCCTCCATCAGCTCCCGAATCAAAATTATGGCGCAACTCGATATCGCGGAAAAACGAATTCCTCAAGACGGGCGAATCAAAATTAAAATTGCGGGCCGCGATGTCGATATTCGTGTTTCCACATTGCCCACCTCCCACGGCGAAAGCATTGTAATGCGTCTCCTCGACACCTCAGCCGTCATTCTCAATTTGGAGGACATCGGCTTTAGTGAAAAGCAGCTTCATACGATCAATCAAATTGTGAATAAGAGCCATGGCATCTTTCTCGTCACAGGTCCCACGGGTTCCGGAAAAACCACCACGCTCTATTCCTGTCTGTCGAAGATCAACTCCAAGGAACTCAAGATTATTACCGTGGAGGATCCGGTCGAAATTCAATTGCAGGGAATTGCGCAGATTCAAGTAAACCCGAAGGTAAATTTGACGTTTGCCAGCGGCCTTCGGTCGATCTTGCGACAAGACCCCGATGTCATCATGGTCGGAGAAATTCGTGACCAAGAGACGGCCGAGATCGCCATTCAGGCTTCGCTCACCGGTCACTTGGTGTTCTCGACGTTACACACGAACGACGCCGCCAGCGCCATCACGCGATTGGTGGATATGGGCGTGGAGCCCTTCTTGGTTTCCTCATCAATCATCGCGATCATGGCACAACGGCTGGTTCGTGTGGTTTGCAAAGACTGCCGCCAGCCGTACCGTCCCACTCCTCAGGAACTCAAGGAGCTCAATATTCGTCCGGAACTCGCCATGCGAGCGACGATCTTTAGACCCAAAGGCTGCGCGGCTTGCTACAACACCGGATATCTCGGCCGAACCGGAATCTATGAAGTGCTCCCGGTAGACGAAATGTTTCGGGGTCTCATTTTGAAAAGCGCCGACGGAAATACTCTGAAGAAGGCGGCTCAAGCCCAAGGTGTAAAAAATCTTCGCGACGACGGAGCGGAAAAGGTGCTCAAGGGAATCACCACGGTTGAGGAAGTTCTCCGCGTCACACAGGAAGACATGGTGATGGAGTAAGATGCCGGTCTTCGAATACAAAGCGGTTTCCACCGCGGGGAAAAGCGTCAAAGGGGTTCTCGACGCTCCCAACCCATCGGAAGCCCGCTCGCGCCTTCGGAAAGAGGGGCTTTACCTTACCGATATTAAGGAAGCGGCCGCCGATGCGGGGCCTACGGCTCCGGGAAACATCAAATTTTCCAGAGGAATTTCGCAGCAAGATTTGACCATCATGACCCGCCAGCTCGCCACACTTGTCGCGGCGGGTATTCCATTGGTTGAGTCGTTGACGGCGCTTGTGGATCAGGTCGAAAACGTAAAACTCAAACGAGCTCTCTCGGATGTTCGCGAGCGGGTGAATCAGGGTGGAAGTCTCGCCGATGCGCTCAATGCCCACCCCAAAATCTTTTCGAATCTTTTCGTCAATATGATTCGCGCCGGAGAAGCTTCGGGAGCGCTCGAAGTGGTTCTGAATCGATTGGCTGACTTCAGTGAAAACCAAACGCGCCTTCGCGGAAAAATTGTCTCCGCCATGGCCTATCCGGCCATCATGATTTGTGTCGGATTGATCGCCCTCATACTTCTTTTTATGTTCGTCATTCCGAGAATCGTGACGCTCTTCCAAGATTTAAAACAGGCCCTCCCGCTCCCGACACAAATCATGATCGGAGTAAGCAAGTTCTTCACATCGTATTGGTATATCCCGGCGATTTTGGGAACGATCACCTTCTTTTCGCTTCGGTCATATTTGCGCACTCCGAAAGGCCTTCGCAAATATCACAATTTGCTTCTCACGATGCCGCTTTTCGGGCCGATGTTCCGGATGGTGGCGATTGCCCGCTTTGCCAATACCTTATCGACGCTGCTCGCCAGCGGTGTGCCGATTTTGAAGGCGATGGACATCGTGAAGAACGTCGTGAACAACGTGGTTCTCGCCGAGGTCATTGATAGCGTTCGAACGAACGTTTCAGAAGGAGATTCGATCGCCGAACCCCTTCGACGGTCGGGAGAATTTCCTCCCCTGGTCACTCATATGATTGCCATCGGAGAGAAAACCGGGGAAGTGGAGTCGATGCTCTCCAAAGTGAGTGAAACTTACAACAACATGGTGGATGCGCGGGTGGCCACGCTCACCTCCTTGCTGGAGCCGATCATGATCGTTGTCATGGCCGTCGTGATCGGATTTGTCGTTGTAAGCGTCATGATGCCGATCGTTCAAATGGGACAAAATCTTTAATGAGGAGAAGGTATGTGGAATCGTAAAAAATACTTAAAACGAAAAAAGAAAGTTCACGGATTTACGCTCATCGAGTTGATGGCCGTGGTGGTGATCTTGGGAATGCTCGTGGGAATTACCACGGTGGCGATCATGCCTCGAATCCGAAAGGCGAGCATCAATACGGCTGCCACTCAAATTTCCCAGTTGGAACAAACCATTCAAACCTTCCGACTCGATTGCGGGTTTTATCCTGCAGCCTTGGAAGATCTCGTAAACGCTCCCTCCGGACGCACTTGCAAAGGGTATCCGCCCGAAGGGTATTTGAGCCGAAAGGAAATTCCTCTGGACCCCTGGAAGCAACCGTACAACTACGCCACGCCCGGGCTGCACAATACGACCGGATACGATCTCTGGTCGAACGGGCCGGATGAGCAGGAAGGAACATCGGACGACATCACGAACTGGAAAGCGGAAGGAAACGCGCAGGGTGAATCAGGAAGTTAAAACACTATCGCGCAGTCGGGGATTCACGCTGATTGAATTGATCTTCGTTGTGATGATCATTGCGCTGATGTCCTTTATTACGCTGCCCCGCATTTCGAATTTGTTCGGAATCAACCTTCGAACCAGTGCCGTGGAAGTGAAGGGCTATCTTCGCAGAGCGTACGAACAGGCTGTCATGCGTCACGAGCGACTTCGTGTCCGGTTTGATTTAGCAAAAGGCACCTATTGGGCTGAGACCTATGAAGAGGCTCCCTCTATTCCACTGCTGGATGAAAATACAAAACTTCAAGATGCCATCAAGACATTTGAAGAACAGGCGGAAAAGCCCGATGCTACGTTGGAAGAGCGCCTGGCAGAAGAACAAAGTCGATACAAGAAAGTGGACGCGGGGGAGCTCAAAGCAACATCGCTTCCGGGAGGAATCAAATTCAAGGGAGTTTACTCGGGAGGCACGGGCAAAATTATCGATCAGGGGGCTCCCACCATCGAATTCACGCCGGGAGGATTTGTTCCTAAAACAGTGGTCTACGTAACCAACGACCGTGAAGATGTTTTCAGCATCGTATTAAAACCTCTTGGAGGAGAATCCACGATTGAGAAAGGAGAAATTCGTCCCGATGACGTATAGGGCGAAATGGGGATTTTCCTTTATCGAGGTCATGGTGGCGCTCGTCATACTTACGACTTCGCTCATCGTTCTCCTCGACAATCAGGGGCGTTCCATGGATCTCGTTCGAAAGGCGCGTTCGGCGGATGTCGCCGTGGAGTTGGCGAGTGAGAAAATGAATGAACTCGTCGCGGTTTCCAATGAAAAGGGACCCACCGCGCTGAAGCAAGAGGAAGGTGGGGAATTTGATCAGGAAAAATTTCCCGGATTCAAATGGCGCTATCGAACGTTAAAAGTTCCGACACCGAATTTTGCGGGCTTACTTGGATTAGCCGTGGGTGGAGATAAGGAAAACAAGGACACTTCAGCGAGCAACGCCGCTCTTTTCGAAGGGCCCCTTCAGCAAATTGGGAAAATTTGGGGAGAAGCCCTGCGTGAACTTCATGTGGAAGTGACCTGGCCCGATGGGCATGGAGAAAAAAATTATGAGCTCGTCACTCATCTCATTTCTCCGGACGCTCTCGGTCAAGTGCAGGGAATGGTGGGGGGTCTGGGAGGGCAACAGGGAGGGACAAAGCAGTGATGGCAAGTTCCTCTATGGAAAATGGATTTACGTTGATCGAAGTTCTTCTCGCGTCGTTCATTCTTGCGCTCATTGGAACGATGACCTTCAGTTCGCTCTTCGCCACATTCAAAACACAAAAGACGATTGATGATCGGACGGAACTCCAGGAAGTTGGAACCGCTTCGATCACAAAAATCCGCGACGATCTTACCCAAGCCTTCTTTGTTGAATCGGCTCGGACGCTGACGGTCTTTAAAGGAGAACATCAGGCTGACAAGGATCGCCTGGAATTCTCCACAATGACCCATTCACCCGCCAATCTGGAATCGAAAGAATCCGATCAAACACTTGTCACATACATGACCGAGAGCATGCCGGGAGAGGCGGGGCTTTTCCGTTTGCGCAGAAGGGAGACGCGATTTCTGACCGATCGTCCTGAACGAGCAGGTGATTTTGTGACTCTCGCCGAACGAGTGGTCGCCTTTACCCTCGAATATAATGATGGCCAGAATTTCAAAAATACCTGGGACACCAAAGCGGTGGAGACCCTCAATCGCCTCCCCAAATTGGTAAGGGTCACACTCAAACTTCGCGATGAGAGGGGGCGAGAGGAAACGTACGAGACCATTACCGACATCGCCATGCAAGACGGCCTGAGCGTGGTTTCTCAGACAACGCAGATACCGGGGGGAATACCAACACCCTTACCCTCTCCGACTCCCGTGAGGACGCCATGAACAGAGGTTCGATAGCGATTCTTCTCGTGGTGATCACACTTACGCTCATTTCGGCGATCGTAGTGGAAATCAATTACAAGTCCCAAGTATCGGCGACGGTCGTGGTGAATCGACGAGATGGGGAAAAAGCGTATGAGCTGGCACGCGCGGCGGTTCGCTGGTCGGTCTTTCGACTTCAGCTCGACAATTTGCTCGATAAAATTCCGGTGATTCCCAACACCAATTACGGTGGCATCAAAGACGATCTCTCCGAGGTTCAGTGGGCTGTGCCCCTCCCCTATCCTCTGACGGGCGCCGCCCTTTCGGACAATGAAAAGAGTAGTGAAGATCAGAATGGAGATTCATCGGAAGAAGAGAAAAAAGCCGTGGCTACGGCTGCGGAGTTGGGAGGGTCTTTTGTATCAGCCATCACTGACGAGTCCTCAAAAATCAATCTCAACGATGTGGGCTCGGGGGGTCCGGCGGGTAACGTTCGATGGAGCGGCGCTGCGGAAGTTCTCGAAAATCTGCTCCTTTCCTACCGCTTTCAAAGATTTTTTAAGGGCAAAGATCACCGTGAGCTCCTCTGGGCCATTGACGATTGGACGGACGGTGACAGCGAGGTCAATCATCTGGGCGGAGGCGTCGAAAATGCGCAATATCGCGGAGATGATGCGGATATCCAAATCAAAAACGCACCTTTTTACACCGTCGCGGAAATTCGGATGCTCAAGCCAATGACCGAAGACCTTTATCGGGAGCTACTTCCTTTTGTAACTGTATACCCCTTCGACGCCCGTCTCCCTCGAATGAATACCGCCCCCGCCTCTCCCGTCGGAAGGATCAACGTCAACACCGCTCCGATGGAAATACTCGCGGCGATCGTGAGCCGCCAGGTCCTTTCAGAGCCGCGAGATCGACTGGAATGCGCCCAAAAACTGGTGAAATTCCGAAAGAATGTCGTATTTCGTTCTGTGGAAGGAACCGAACCGAGCTTTTTAGGCGCTCTCGGGCAGATCTGTGGTCTTCAAGCCTCGCAGGGTGGAGGGCTTCCCTATTCCCCCACCGTTCGACAAATTCTAGACGTACATTCGAACACGTTTTCCGTGGAAGCCACCGGAACAGCCAATCAAAGCGACAAAACCATTCGGGCGGTTGTGTCCCGACAGGATCCCGCAAAACCACGCATTCTTTACTGGAAGGTGCTCTGATGCCTCAAAAACTCCTAGGTCTGGATATGGGTTCGTATTCGATCAAGGGTGCTCTTTTTGAAACCACGTTTCGATCATTCGAACTCACGGATCTCTTCGAATCACCACCGCTGAAGGCCGATGATCTTGCGCCGGAGGAGCGCGCCGTGGTCACCACGGAAGCCATCCTTCGCCTTTTGGAGGAACATTCTCTTACTCCTCAAACCACGGTGACGGCGATACCGGGGACCTACGTATCCACGCGACTTTTGACCCTGCCTCTTCCCGAAAGGCAGGTCGAAAAGGTTCTTCCCTTTGAGCTTGAATCCGATCTCCCCTTTGAGCTCGATGATATTCTCGTGGCCCATCACACCATCCTTTCGAATAAAGCGCAGACCACCGTTTTGGCGGCGGCCGTTCGAAAGACCCTAATTTCAGAACATCTCTCCATTCTTCGCAACGCGAATTTGGAGCCGGCCTTTGTCGGCCTGGATTCGATCGCTCTATATAATTTGAATCAACTTACCCTTTCGCAAGAAGGCGGCACATACGCCATCGTGGATATCGGACATCAGAAAACTTCGGTATGCATCGTGGCGAATCATCGCGTTCAATACGTTCGAACGCTCATGAGTGCCGGCAAGGCGGTGACGGAATCCATCCGAAACGAACTGGATTTAACATGGGACCAGGCGCTTGAAGTCAAACACACGCACGGAATTCTGGAGCTGGAGGGACATCCGCTTCAAAGCAAGGATCTTCGCCGACTTTCAGCCGCCATTCGAAAATCGATCGATCCTTTGGCGCGTGAAATCAGCCAAACTTTTCAGGCCTACCGTGCTATGCACGCCAACTTGGGCGGGCCGGCGAATCCCGTAGAACAAATCTATTTCTGCGGGGGCACATCGCTTCTGCGCAATTTGCCCGAATATTTTGCGGCGATCACCAATCTGAAAGTGAGTCGGCTTCATTTCTTTCCGCCGGAACATGAGGTTTCCCGCCGACTTGCAGGAAAGGAAGCTATTCTAGCTCAGGCCGTGGGCCTGGGCCTCCGCGCGGCGGCGCGGGGCGCCAATGCCGCACGGGTGGCTTCGCTCAATTTCCGAACGGGAGATTTCGCCTTTGCCCGGGACATGACCGATCTCAAAAAGAAAGCGATGTTTTTCGGCCAATGGATCGCGGCCATTTTCCTGGTGGCATTGGTCCATATCGTCATGCGGTATGAAAACTTCTCCCGTCAACTTCATAAAATGGATGATGCGGTGATGAGAACATTCAATGAAATCATCCCCGATGCAAAACAAAAACCTAAGACTTCGGCTCTGGCACTTAAGACACTGGAAGAGCGTATTCGAAAATACCGTGATCAACAGGAAGTGCTCACTGCGGGGCTCAACGAAATGACCGCTCTGGGCGTTCTGCTCGATATCTCGAAGCGAATCCCCCAAAATATCCCGGTCGACACGCAAGAGATTTCGATTGACCGAAATATGGTGACGGTGCGTGCCAATACCGATTCATTCACATCCGTAGATAAAATCGTCGCGGCGCTTCATGAACAACCCCAGTTTCGGAAAATTGAAAAGGGTGACATCCGGGATTCACCGGACGGAAAGAAATCCTTTCAGGTCTCTTTCACGATTGGCGGAGAGGAAACCACGGAGAAAGGAGGAAAAAAATGACGTTTGGTGAACGTTGGCGCGACTTTTTGGGTCAATTGGAAGTTTTAAGGACATATTATGCCCGACTGTCCGAGCGCGAACGATACATCGTTCTTGGATCGGCCGCGGCGGGAATTGTGTTTCTTATGTTGCTCATCTATTCCATCTTGGCCGCTTCGACGGCCAGCATGTCGTCGAAAATCGAACAGGCCCGTTTTAGCCTGAAACGAATGAACGATCTTCGATACGTCTATGCCCAAACGGAGCGGCAAATTCATGAGCTTGATCAAATGATTCGCCGGACTCCTCCAGGGTTTCAGTTGGCGAGCCACTTGGACGGTCTGGCCAACAAAAACGGCGTAAAAATGGAATCGATCAAAGAGCGCCCCGGGACGCCGAACAATCTCTATCGGGAATCGCAAGTCGAAGTGACGGTTCGGCAAATCACTATCCGGGTATTGATTCAATTCCTTTATGAGATTGAAAATTCCGGCCAGGTTCTTCGAATCAGTTCGCTGAAAGTTCGGCCTAATTTTCAGGACCCCACTCAGTTGAGCGCCACTTTCGTGGTTTCCACCTTTCAGGCGAACGAGGGATCATGAAATACATTCCGAGCATCGAAACTCTTCGTGGAATTGCAAAGTATTTGCTACTCGGCACGGCGGTCTTTGCGTTTGGACTCGTGTGGAACTTTCCTTATGAAAGGATTCGGGAAATGCTGACTCGTACGATTACGCGCAGTACGGGTTACCGATTTGACATGGATGAATTGTCCCCCGCTCTACCTCTGGGATTCGTGGCGAAAGGGGCTCGCATTCAAGGTCCGCCGATTGGAACCACGCCCGTCGATTTTGAATTCAAGACTCTCCGAGCGACGGTTTCACCTTTCGCCGTGCTTTTTTATCCGATTCGAAAAGCCATGACGGTCTCTTTTTCCGCTGATCAGGAAAAAACAAAATGGAACGGCTTTATTGGGATGGGAAAGACAGAGACCCGCATGAGACTTAAGAATGACGATTTTCGGATTGATCAGGGCTTCCCGCTGGGATCTTTCGATCCAATGTTGGTGGGGGCCGAACTCAAAGCCAAAGCTAAAACCGCTTTTGATGTGGAGCTCTCCGGGCCGACGGCGGCCGTAACCCACGGCGATCTCACCGCCGCCACGGGAAACCTGACAATTACCTTGTCACAGGTCGCACTCAATCCACCCATGCTGAAGGAACTTCGCTTTGATCGCATTACGGTGAAGGGAAATCTGGATAAGGGAAAACTGGACATCCCCCAGGCCCAGCTTTCCGGGCCCGATTTGACGGGCAGTGCAAACGGGTCGATTCGTATCGATCCATTTTTTGCGCGCAGCCAAGCTCAGCTCGATGCCAAGCTCACGTTCAGCGACAAGGCCGCGGAATTGAAAAGTTTGATCTCGACGTTCGGCAGTCAAATGGGTGTCACGGTTTCGGGTGACACGATGGCCTTAAAAATCACCGGCCCACTGAACCAACTTTCGGTGCGCGGTTATTAATCTATTTCCATATGCCGCGGTGCGCGCAAGGGCTGTTCAGATTGTTGTCAGATTGATCGTTTCATCGCAAAATTCCGACTCGTGACGAAAAGCGCTCCCGATCCTTCCGCTCCCCGAATGAACACACGGGTTCCCTTGGAAACCAAGGTCAACCTGGAGTTTGAAAAATTTAGCGGGTTTGTTTCGGAATACTCTTCCAATATTTCTGTCGGCGGCATCTTTATTAAAACCAAGGAGCCCAAACCGGTCGGCACGGTTTTTAGTTTTGAATTTAAACTCGCCGACAATTTCAAATTGATTCAAGGAATCGGCGAGGTCACCTGGGTTCGAACATTAGATGTAAGCGCCGAAAAGCCTGCGGGAATGGGAGCTCGCTTTCATGAAATCGATGCACCGAGCCGCGAGCTGATTGAAACCATGGTGAGCCAATATGTGAGTCGAGGAGGCACGCCATTTCGCCTCGAAGACGGTTTGATGGAAACGGCCGCGCTCCCGCCACCCGATGCACCCAGCGGCATCTCGGCGGGCGACGAGGACTTTAAGGCGCTTTTTGCGGCGGGAGAAGCGACATCTGAATTGTCTGCAACGACTGAACCCATTCCTTCCCTTCTAACCAACTCCTCACCCGCTATTTTGATTGACGACACGGCGCCCGAGCCCGTGGTCATCCCGAAAAAGCCGATTTCCAAGACGATTCCAACCAAAATGGTGAATGAACCTTCAGCCGCAAAAAAGTCATCGGCATGGATATGGATATTTCTCTTTTTGGTTCTCGCCGGTCTGGGTAGCGGTGGTTATTTTTATCGCGAGAAAATTCTCAGACTGATTTCTCCACCTATGCCTCAACCGGCGCCGGTCGCCAAAGCCGTTGCTCCTCCATCCAAAGCAGCACCTAGAATTGTTGCTACGGCCGCTTTCCCCACTCCAATGATTTCAGCGACGGCAGCTTCCCCCTCACTCGCGCCTGCGACAGCGCTCGAAAACGTCACATGGAAAGTCGAAGGGAATCAGACGGTGCTCACACTCTGGTGGGATGGTGCTCTGACCAAAGATCGCTATTCAGATTTGCGGGTGGAAGGAAAACCTCCAAAAGAAGTGATCAAAATCTTGGGAATTAAAAGACCCTATCCGAAAACTGCGATTGAAATCGGAACTCCACATCTCATTCGGATTCGAAACGGTTATCACCTGACATTGGGGGGAGGCGAACTTCATGTCGTTTTGGATCTCAAAGGAGCGAGCAACAAAATTGCGTCGATCGAACCCGACGGCGCCCGTCTGCGGATCTCGATTTCGAAATAAGCCCGAAGGATCCGGCTAACTAGCCAATATACGACCAAAAAGAGAGAAAGGGTATTACCCTTGAAAAGAGGTAATAAAAGAGGTAATAAAACAGGGGACAAATCAAATGATGTCTTTTCGAAACAACCTGTTGGAAAAGTTGGCTCTGCCCGCAGGTACAGTTTGGCTTTTGAGCGAGATCGCGGAATCCAAGGGCAAACAGGAACTTTACACAAAGCAGACACCTCAGCTTCTCAAAGCCCTTCGCGAGGCTGCTCTCATTCAGAGTGTCGAATCATCGAATCGTATCGAAGGGGTGGTAGTTGAACCGAAGCGCTTACGCCCTTTGGTCATTGCGAATGCTCGACCGCGAGATCGATCCGAAGAGGAAATCCAAGGATACCGCAAAGCTCTCAACCTGATTCATACTCAGGATCACAAACATAAGATCTCGGCGGACACCTTACTTCGGTTACACAGACTTTGCCAACAGGGTGCTGGAGATGCAGGCGTATGGAAGCGAGTCGACAACGATATTGTAGAAATTCGTCCAAACCGGCCTCCCGTGGTTCGATTCAAAACTGTTCCAGCGAAATCAACCGTCGCGGCCGTGGACGAGTTATGTTCTTCGTACAATCGTCTTCTGAATGAACAACGTGTTCATCCGCTGGTCCTTGCAGGCGTCCTCACACTCGATTTTCTCTGCATTCATCCTTTTCGTGATGGGAACGGCCGCATTTCCCGTTTGCTGACACTTTTGGTTCTCTACCATCATGGATACGAAGTCGGCCGATATATAAGTCTCGAACGATTAACAGAGGAGACCAAAGAGGACTATTACGCTGTCTTAAACGAAAGCTCGACCGACTGGCACGAAGGGCGTCACGATCTCTTTCCCTGGCTCAATTACTTTCTCTCGATTATCCGCCGTGCGTATCGGGAGTTCGAGGAACGCGCCGCTACTTTTAGAAGTCCCCGTGGAGCGAAAACAGCACTGCTTCAGGCTGCAATCGACGATTTTGATGAAGAGTTCACGCTGGCGGAACTGAAACGGAGCTGTCCCGGTGTGAGCCACGACATGGTCCGCCGAGTTTTGAAGGATCTCCAGAAAACTGGAAAAGTGACGTGTCTTGGTCGTGGCCCAGGAGCCAAATGGCAACGGAAACGCTAAAAGAATGAAAGAACTGCAACTGTAGCGGGAAATAAGCCCAAAGGATCCGGCTTTGCCGGTCCGAAGGGTGGGATCTATCAGGGGGCGGAGCTCCCTGATTAATATGGAGGCGACGGCCGGATTCGAACCGGCGAATCGCGGTTTTGCAGACCGCTCCCTTACCACTTGGGTACGTCGCCTAATTGGAGCGGGAGAAGGGATTTGAACCCTCGACCCTCACGTTGGCAACGTGATGCTCTACCCCTGAGCTACTCCCGCCCGGCACTAAAGTATGAAAATCAAAGGAAGTTCAGCTACAAGAGAGACCCTGAGGTGTCAAGAATTCTTACTACGCGACGGGTCAATAAGCGCTTCTCCGACCCCCTTCAACAAATCGGATTCGTGTTATATTAATGATGATTCAAGTTCATGCGTAAGCCTCAATTATTTCTGACATTTTTGATGTTGTTTCTCGGTTCTCTTCTGCTGGGACAACTCGATCGCTTCACTAGATTCGGCTTCGGTCCCATCGAAGTCATTTCGGAAGGTTTTTCCATCACGCCCGATTGGCTCGGAAGACAGGATCGACTGGAGCACCTGGATTCGCTCAGCCAGGTCCTTCAGCGAATTCGCGCGAGTTATGTCGATCCGAAGCGAGTGGATCCCTCGGTCATGTTCACCAAAGCACTTGAATCGATCAGCCAAACGGTTCCGGAAGTGCGCGTACTTCGACCCGACCCGAAAAAAGCCGCACTCATCGTAAATGAGAGCCGATTAGAATTTGATACGGACATCCCTACTCTCTATGGCTTGCAAACTTCGATATCTGACGCTCTGAAGTTTGTTCGAAGTCATCGCAAGAGCGACATTTCTGATAAGGATCTCGAAATTGCGTCGATATCCGGAGTGCTCTCCACGCTCGATCCTCATTCGGTTTATCTCTCGGAAGATCTCTATACCGAGATGAAAGTGGGAACCACCGGTACTTTTGGAGGGCTCGGCATTGTCATTGGGCTACGTGACACGAAGCTTACGATTATTGCCCCGTTGGAAGGTACGCCGGCCCATAAGGTGGGGCTTCGCGCGGGAGATTGGATCAAAAAAATCGGTGATGAATCCACGTTGAATATGTCATTGACCGAAGCGGTGGAGAAAATGCGGGGACCCAAAGGCACAGTCGTCACCATCTCCGTCATGCGCGACGGCTGGACCACCTCTAAAGATTTCAGCATTACACGCGACATCATCAAGATTGTAAGTGTCGAGTCTCAACTTCTTCCTGAAAATATCGGCTATGTGAAGGTGAAAAACTTCCAAGGGAACACGTCGCGGGATCTCAATACGCACTTGGCCCGAATGACAAAGGAAGCGGGAGGAGCGCTCAAGGGACTGATTCTCGATCTTCGCAATGATCCGGGAGGACTTCTCGACCAAGCCGTCGCGGTTTCCGACAAATTCCTCTCCGATGGCCCGATTGTTACCACAGTGGGTTTTAGCAATACGGTGCGCGAAGAGGAAAAAGCGACCAGCATTGGAACGGAACCCAATTATCCGATGGCGGTCTTGGTGAATGAGGGAAGCGCGAGTGCCTCTGAAATTGTGGCCGGCGCGCTTCAGCGACGCGATCGCGCGGTGATTTTAGGTCAACGAACTTTCGGAAAAGGCACCGTGCAATCGATCTTCGATCTTCCGGAAAACGCTGCGGTGAAACTGACCATTGCGCAATACCTAACACCGGGAGATTTTTCGATCCAGACGATCGGAATTGTGCCTGATATCAAAATTCTTCCGTCTGTAATTTCCCCCGACCGGATGGACGTATTTCGGAATCGAAAGCGATTCGGGGAGGTCAGCCTCGACCGGCATTTTGATCGCCCGGGCGAACCTGCCGCTGCCGCCGAAGCTTTAGAAGAAATACATTACTTGGAAAAACGGGCGGACAAACAAATCGCTGAGGAAGATGCAATTCCTCCTCCCACGGTCGGAGCCTCTATGGCGGAACGTCAAAAAGCCGCCCTAAAGGATTTTGAGATTTTTGCCGCTCATTCACTTCTGAAAGCATCGGAGAATAAAAAAAGTCGAAAAGAAATTCTTTCAGCCGCAGGTTCATTGGCGACATCACTCAACAAAGACGAAACGGCGAAAATTGTGGACACACTTTCTTCCAAGGGAATCGATTGGTCGGCTCCAAAGAATGGATCCAGTGGATGCGGCGTTCCTAAAGCCACGGCCACCGCCACCAACTCCAACAAGAGCCCGGTTAAAGCAGGTGATACTCTGCGTTTCGCGGTAACCCTTGAAAACCCCGGACCTTGCACTCTGTATCAATCGTGGACACTTTCCGATTCGAAGAACTATCTTTTTGACGATCGTGAATTTCTCTTCGGAAAAGTCCCGCCCGGGGGAAAAGTCACACGCGACATTAAGGTGGAAGTTCCGAAATCAACCCCCGCCAATCTTGCCGACGTCTCATTTACGTTCCACGAGGCGAAAGGAAATATCCCTGTTAAAACTTCCTTTTCGCTCCCCATTCGGGCCCTGGAAGGTCCGCGGTTTGCTTTTTCTTACGAAATCAATGACGCCTCGGGCGCGGATACAAAAGGGAACGGAAACGGAAAATTGGAAGCTGGAGAATCTGTCGAGTTAAAAATCCGCGTGAAAAATGTGGGAAAAAGTGCCACTTCAGAGGCCTCCGCCATCCTCCGTGAAACAGGAAGCAAATCTTTGAAGTTCCGGCGAGGTCGAATGCCGATCTCCACACTGGCTCCGGGAGAGGAGCGAAAGTTTTCCTTTTTATTCGATGTTCAGTCGATCAAGGCGGATACCCCTCCTGCCGTCGATCTGATGTTCGTCGACCCGATTTTCCGTGTGTACACCACTAAAAAATTGTTGCTGCCTTCAGAAGGAAAAGTGGCCGCAACGAAATCCGTGAACCTCCTTACTCCTCCACAAATTGATGTCGACACGGAAAAGTTAGCGTTCTTAAAATCTCCCGGGCAATTCCTGAAACTCAATGGAAAAATCAAGGACGTGTCGGCGGTCAAAGACGTCTTTGTGTTCGTCAATAATCGGAAGGTTTTTTATCAGAACTTTTCTTCCTCTGAAGCGGAAGCTACGCTCGATTCGAGTATTCCTCTCGAATCGGGAGTAAACCGTGTTCTAATTGTCGCACGAGATTCCGAAGATCTTCGGGATCAAAAGGCTTTCTTAATTGCCAGACCGGGCGAAGTTGCAAGCGACGCCGCTTCGGTGGCGACTAATGTAGATGAAGCCAGTGAAGCTCTCGATCTCTTTCTCATGGATCCCTCCGCCCCCTAACCTCAAGCCTGATTTTTATTGAGAAGAATCTGACTTTCCCGTAACAGGATAGCCCTTGTTTGAAACGCTAAAAGGAATGTTTTCTACCGATCTTGCGATCGACCTCGGAACGGCGAATACGCTCGTCTACCAACAGGGGCGGGGAGTCACCATCAACGAACCCTCGGTCGTTGCCATTTCCAGAGATGGAGGAGGAAATCCCTCGGTTCTCGCCGTGGGCCATGAGGCCAAGGAGATGATCGGAAAAACTCCCGACACGATTGTTGCAATCCGGCCCATTAAGGATGGAGTCATCGCCGATTTCACCACCACGGAAGCCATGCTGAAGTATTTCATCGCCAAGGCACATCGCCGGAAAACGCTGATTCATCCCCGTATCATTATATGTATCCCTTCGGGCGTGACCGAAGTGGAGAGGCGCGCGGTAGAAGAGTCCGCCATGTCGGCCGGCGCACGGGAGGTTTTTTTAGTCGAAGAGCCGGTGGCCGCGGCGATCGGCGCGGACCTTCCAATCATGGATCCGTCGGGAAATATGGTGGTGGACATCGGGGGTGGAACGACTGAAGTCGCTGTAATCTCTCTGGGTGGGATTGTAATTGCGAAATCGGTGCGTGTAGCTGGAGACAAACTAGACGAGGCGGTTGTCAATTATCTCAAGAAAAAATACTCGCTCCTCATCGGCGAGAATATGGCCGAACGAATCAAGATTGCGATTGGCAGCGCATATCAGCCCGAGTCCACCGTGACGATGGATGTCAAAGGCCGCGACCTTGTTCGCGGAGTTCCTCGCATCATTACCGTCACGGCAGAGGAAATCTCCGAAGCTTTGGCCGAACCCATTCGCGCCATCGTCGATGCCGTAAAATCCACATTGGAACGCACCCCTCCGGAGTTGGCGGCCGATATACATGACCGAGGTCTCGTCCTCACCGGGGGGGGCGCTCTTTTAAAGGGTCTCGATCAGCTGATTTCGAAGGAGACCGGCCTTCCTGTGCAAAAGGCGGATGATCCGCTTTCCTGCGTTGTTATGGGGTCTGGAAAAATTCTGGATCAGTATGATCAGCTCAAGTCCCTCCTCGTTCGGCGATAAGTGCAGCGGAGATCCGCAAACTGGGGTCTCTTTGTTTTAACCACGGTAAATCTTCTTAATTACACCGACCGATATGTCGTAGCAGCGCTCGTCGAGAGCCTCAAAACCTCGGAACTGAAACTTTCCGATGCCCAGGCGGGTGCGCTCATGAGTAGTTTCATCATCGTCTATATGTTGATCTCCCCCCTTTTCGGTGTCCTGGGAGATCGTTTTTCAAGAACAAAACTCATCGCCTGTGGGGTCGCCATCTGGAGTTTTGCGACCTCACTCGGCGCTTTCGCACGAAATTATGTCACTCTTTTTCTAGCACGGGCCACTGTAGGTGTCGGCGAAGCGGCCTATGCCACCATCGCCCCTACCCTGCTGGCCGATTATTTTCCGCCTCGCCTTCGTGGAAGAATCATGGCCGCCTTTTTTGCGGCCATTCCCATCGGTTCGGCGCTCGGCTATGTCGTAGGGGGCTGGTTCGATCATCATTATGGCTGGCGCACGGCCTTCTTGGTGGCCGGCCTCCCGGGACTCCTGTTTGCGGTCTTCACATTGATTCTCAGTGATCCTCCCCGGGGAATTCAGGAGGAAGGTTTTCATTCCACTCCTTCAAGTGGGGGATGGAGTTCGTATCGAACATTGTTTGCGAATCGGTCCTACATTACGGCCATTGCGGGCCTTGCCATGTACACGTTCGCACTGGGAGGTCTCGCCTTTTGGATGCCGGCCTTCCTCGAACGAATGCGGGGAGTTCCGAAAACCGAAGCCACCATGCAGTTCGGCTCCATCATCGTGGTGACCGGATTCTTGGGAACCTTCGTCGGAGGATGGCTTGGAGATCGATTTTTAAAAAAATCCCGGCAATCTTATTTATGGGTTTCGGGGATCGCGACCTTGGTGGCGATCCCATTTCTATTGATCGCCCTCACGGTCAAAACGCCTGCTTATTATTTATCGGCCATGTTTGTCGCTGAAGTTTTTCTCTTTGTCTCCACCGGTCCGATCAACACCTGGATCGTCAACGTCGTCTCCCCGCAAATGCGGGCCGCGGCCATGGCGGCTTGCACATTTTTCATTCATTTTTTTGGTGATGTTCCCTCCCCTTTTCTAATCGGTTTCATCTCCGATCGAAGTTCGCTCGCTATGGGTGTCTTAATCGTCCCTTTCGCCGTTTTTCTAAGCGGCCTCATCTGGACCCTCGCCGCCTGGCGCGATCACGCGACACCTTGACAAATCGTTCTAATTTGTGAACAATAAAATGAATGAAGTTATCGGACGTGTTAATCTCCCGAAGCCGAACGCGAATTCTCGAAATCCTCTGGCGGCAGGAGCAGCCATTGAGTGTGCGACGGATCAGTGATCTCGCAAACATTCCTGTGAGTGCAATTTCAAGAGTGCTTCGGCAGCTTGAAAGAGAAAAAATTCTCTCGTCGACGCGAGACCGAAATTCCATTCTTTTTCAATTGAATTGTACTCACCCCTTCTATGAGGTGTGGCGGGGCATCTTTCAACTCGTCGAAGATTTTAATCTTAAGACTCGAGCGACAGCATACAAAACGGGGGCCTATGCGCTGCAGTTTGCGAGTGAAGCGCACGAACTATATTCGAAAATGGAAAAGCTGAAGTGACGCTTCTCGATCTTTTTGAAAAGGTCGCTAAGGAACTCCACCGAGAAGAGATTCTCTTTGCCTTGGCGGGCGGACTGGCTGCCAGCGCTTATCGCCAGCAAAAACGAACTACCGATGATCTGGATTACGTTGTGGCTATTGAACCCGATTCTTTTTCGAAACTTCATCGCATTCTCGAAAAATTCCATCTTAAGGGCGCTTGGGCGAGAGAAGCTGATTTGCGGGGAGGCCCCTTATTCGCAATCAAGAAGAAGAACACTCCCGAATGGATATTGGTCGGTCGCGACCCAAAGGATCGAACGAAGGTCGGCATCGACTTCATTCTCACTAGAATTCCGTGGGCACCGCTCGCGCTTCAAAGGGCCAAAAACAATCAAATCGATTTCGGTTTCGGACCCATCCCATGCATCACACCCGAAGATCTCATTCTCTCCAAACTATTCGCTCTCGATTTAAACGGCCGCCGCTTTTCAGATTTGGATGATCTGCAAGATATCTTTCGTTCTCGCCAAGGCCTTAATCTTGAATACCTGGCAGGGCAGATGGCCAATCTCCGACTACCTCTTCCGCCCTCGATCGTTGAAGACGCGCCTGTCACTCTCCAAATCCTTTCAAAAAAAATTCGCCGATCTCCTCCTCTGAAAAATAAGAAGGCACGCATATGAGAGGCGCCTTTAAATGGCTTTTTTCCTTCGTTTTGCGGATTTTTTTCCGGCGAATCGAAGTGGTGGGTCTTGAAAAAATACCCTCCGTAGGTGGGGTGATGTTCGTCGTCAACCATCCCAACGCACTGATCGATCCCCTCTTCCTTCTTTGTTTTTCTCCCCGGCCTCCGTCCTTCTTGGCCAAGGCTCCTCTATTTAAGATGCCTATTGTCGGCGCGGTCGTTCGAGCCTTCGATTCCATTCCGGTTTATCGACGTCAAGATGAGGGCTCAAACCCCGCTCAAAATCAGGAAACCTTTCAAACGGCGCGGGCGATTCTTCAAAGAGGCGGAGTCATTGCCATCTTTCCTGAAGGGACCTCCCATAGTGATCCGAAACTGAAACCACTCAAAACGGGGGCTGCGCGGATCGCGCTCAGTTCCGCGCCTCTTCAAATGGTTCCAACGGGCCTCTTCTATTCCGCGAAAGGAGATTTCCGAAGCGAAGCTCTTCTTCATTTTGGTGAACCTTTTTTTATTCCCGAAACGATTCTCGATGCCGATGGTGAACCTTCCCGTAAAGTCGTTGAACAACTCACCGCCCAAATTGAGAAAAAACTGGCGGAGGTCACGCTTCAGGTCAATGAGCGCGAAGCTCTCGATCTATTGCAAAAAGCCGAAGCCATCTTCTCTTCCCATCAGGAACGCACCTTGTTTGAATCGGTCGATCAGCGGAAAAAATTTGCCGAAGCTTACCGCGCCCTTCTCAACGATCATCCCAAAGAGCTTCAAGCCCTTGTAGATCGAGTTCGACGTTACGGTTATTGGATGGAAAAACTCGGAATTGACAAGCCCACGAATTCCTCGAAGGCAGCTGATACCCTTTCCACAATTAAGGTCGTCGCGGGGCTTCTCGTTTTTCCATTGGCCTGGGGCTTGCTCGTCTACTTTGTTTCGATTCATTTCCTTTGGATCGCGCCGCTCTTGGGCTATATCGTGGTGATCTTTTGGGACCTGTGGCCTCACGTTGTAAGTGCCGTTCGCGCCCTACTTCTATTTCTCTTTCGCCGACCCGCCTTTGTAAGACTTGAAATAGAAAGAAACCGAATTCGATCCGAGATTCAAAAACTTATGGCCCTTACGAATTGAAAGCTTCGAGAGTTCTAACTGGAATTCCGCCAAAAGAGCCGTTGGACATAAAGAGAACTGTATCCCCCGAGCGGGCCTCGTTTTTAAGGATTTCCACGATTTCCTCATTGGATTTTGTCGCACGGGCCTTTCGCCCTCTGTTCGTAATGGACTGTGCCACCTCGTCGGGTGACAGCAATTCACGATCGGTAAGGGAATCGGCTTTCTTGTAAACGGGTGAAAGCAAGACTTCCTGGGCCAGAGAAAAACTTTCAGGGAGGAGATCCTGAAATACTCTCCGGCGGACAGTATTCGATCTCGGTTCAAACACCGCCCACAGTTTTCCTCCGGCAGCTTTGGCCATCGGAGAAAACGCGGCCAGTGTCTCGGCAATAGCTGTCGGGTGATGGGCAAAGTCATCATAAATTCGAATTCCGCGCGCTTCACCCACAAACTCCTGCCTTCTCTTTACACCTTTGAAAGTCGTCACTCCTTTAGCCGCCACCTCAGGAGATACTCCCAAGCCGTCGATGAGCGCGATGGCTGCTACCGTGTTGGCTATATTGTGATTTCCCAACATAAGCGAATCGACCGTACAGACCTTCTTCCCACGGCATTCGACATCGAAACGAGTCCCCTTCGCCATCACTGAAATACGGCTCGGGCGCCAAGCGTTCTCCTCTCCGAAACCATAGAAGCGAGTGTCTCCTCCTTTTCGCTTTTCGACCACTTTACGGACGATTTCCGAATCGCCGTTCGCTACTAAGATTCCCTTTTCCGGAAGAATCGCCATCAACTTTTCAAATTGTTCAACCACGTGAGCAAGATCCCGATAAATATCTGCATGGTCGAATTCAATGCTGGTAACAATGCAATCACACGGTTTGTAGTGAAGAAATTTCGGTGTCTTCTCAAAAAAGGCTGTGTCGTATTCGTCGCCTTCCACGACAAATGGTTTTCCCGAACCCAGCCGATAACCCTGGCCAAAGTTGAGCGGAATCCCACCGACAAAGAGACCCGGAGATTGACCGGCCTGATCGAGAATCCAGGCGAGCAGCGACGTCGTGGTCGTTTTTCCATGTGTCCCGGCTACGACCACACTTCGACGATCGACAAAGAAATAGTCGGCCAGCGCCTGAGCCATCGATGTGTATTTGATTCCGCTGGACAAAAGTGTCTCGGCCTCGGGATTTTTTCGTGTAATGACGTTGCCCACAACGACGAGATCGGGACGAGGTTCCAAATTTTCGGGCCTGTATCCTTCACGCACTTCGACGCCCAGGCGAGCGAGTTCTGTGGAAGCAGGCGGATATACGTTGGCATCGGAACCCCTGACCTTCCATCCCAACTCGGTAAAGAGCCCCGCTAAAGAAACCATTCCGGTTCCGCCGATTCCCATCAAATGAACGCTTTTCATGAAGCGATCGCTTCCCAAACCGCATCGTGAAACGCGGGTCTTAGCGTGTCGATTTTTCGATTTTCTGATCCAAAGTAAACTCGGTTGGTTAAAAGGACAACAACCGCCTTTCGTGTCGGGTCAATCCACAGGGACGTTCCCGTGAATCCGGCATGACCGATCGCATCAGGCGACACTTTCTTCCCTGCCGTCGAGTGGGGAGGCGTAGCAATATCCCACCCCAGTGGTCGCATGCCTTCCTTCCCTCTTTTTCGCACGGATGTAAATTTAAGAGCTGTCGCGGGAGAAAGAAAAGTCCCGATTCCTTCCCGTGCATCCCGCCAGGCAGATCCGATTTTCATTACATCGGCGAGGGTTCCAAAAAGGCCGGCGTGGGCCGCCACTCCTCCCATAAAGTCACAATTGTCGTCATCCACTTCGCCCTGAAGTCGCCCTCCTCTTTCTGGCTTGATTTCAGTGGCCACAATTTTCTCGCGACGAATCCCCGCTTTCAAAGGGTTGTAAGTCAATGTCAGAGAGAGAGGCTTGGCGATATTTTTCTTTACGAGAAGATCGAGTGGCGCTTCACCTACCTGCGCTATTCGTTCTCCCAAAAGAATAAATCCGAGGTCGCTATATAGCGTCGCGCTACGTGGAGAGTACTGGGGGGCAAGCGATGCAATACTGCCAATGCCCCCTTTTCTTAGGTCAATCCATTTTGGAAATCCTGCTCGGTGGATGAGAACATCGCCCCACGTCACCTCCTCCCATTCAGGGCGCCACGAGAAATTTCGCAAATGAGTCGGAATTTTTTCCGCAAGAATGTATTGGCGGGCATCTTCCCATTGAGCGATTAATGTTGTCGCCGCCAATACTTTTGTTAATGACGCCAAATCAAAAAAAGATTCTTCATTTGCGGCACCCGAATAAAAAGTCTTTTTGCCGATAGATGGCATATCTACTGCTGCAGCAATTGCTGTGCAGACCTCATCGGCAATTGCATTTTTTAAAATCTCTTCGACTCTGTTCCAATTCATGCGTTTGAAACGAGGGGGGAAAGAAGAAGCCGCTCACCGCGCGCAGTAATCGAACAGGGGCCGCCGATCGGCAACCAGACGTCGTTCCTGCGATGTCCGGCGCGCACACCGATCAAGATTGGAATTCTTCTTCCTCGTAGAGCACGCTTTGCCATCAAACCCACAAATTCCGGTTTATACACATTCCCTTTGGGTCCTAGAAAATCACCCAAAATGAGCGCCCGAATTTGGGAGAGTCGGCCACTTTGCTCCAGTTGCGTCAACATTCGGTCGATTCGGAAAGGTAGCTCGTTAACTTCCTCTAGAAAAAGAAAGGCATTGCGAAAGGGAATTTCCTGCGGTGTGCCCAGCGTTGCGCACACCATCGTAAGGTTTCCTCCCCAAAGGCGACCCATGGCGACTCCCGGTGAAAAAACACGATAGTCAATGGGAGCGCGAAGTTCCCTGGGCGCACCTTTTTCAAGACTCCGAAAGAGTCGAACTCTCCTCTTTTCGGAAAGAGCGAGAAACGAATTCCCCGCTAACATCGGACCATGGATAGTCACCAAACCCGTCGTGGCCGAAACGTGATTGAGCAGAACTGTCAGATCGCTCAAACCCATAAATATCTTGTTCGCATGAGCGGGAACCAATGGGCCTGAGCCAAAAAGGCGCATGGACCCGTATCCTCCACGCGCAGAAAAAATCGCTGAGGTGGAGCGATCCCGCCAGGCTCGTTGAAATTCCACTCGACGACGATCGTCGCTGCCTGCCAAATAACTGGCCCGCGAAAAAATTCCTCGTTCAAACTGAACGCGGAAGCCATGGCGAACCAGCCAAGTCACGCCACTCTTAAAACGAGACGGGAGAAAAGGGCTGGCAGGCGCCACCACGCGGACCACACCCCCCGTTTTAAGGGGTGGAGCCAAATGTGGAGGAGGAATGACCCTCCGTTGATTTCGAGTCGCCGCGATAAATGCCATTATTTCACCATTCTTCGTTTCATGAAATAAATGGCCGCGAAGTCCACCGGGAGGGTGGTGATCACCAAATACGTGAGATCACTCCAAATGCCGCTGGACCATTTCCCAAGGGTGGCTTCCCGCATGGCATCTACCACATGGGTGAGCGGAAGAATTTTCGCGGTCCATTGCGCCCACTGTGGAAGAACTTCCAGAGGGAAGAAAGTCCCCGAGAACAAAAACATCGGCATGACAAATAGAAATGTGGGAAAATTAAAGAGATCGATTCTTGGAACCCAGCTTGTAAAAATCATTCCCAACCCGGAGAAAAACATCCCCGCGAGAAATGAAAGAGGTAATACAATCAGCGCTTCGGGGAAGCGCATGATTCCAAAAAATGAAATAGCGATCAGCATCAGGGTGCACCCAATAAACGACTTTGTGGTACCCCAAAGGAGTTCACCCAGCATGATATCTTCTAATGACAGGGGTGTGGCAATCATCCCTTCAAACGTATTTTGAAATGTCATTCGAACGAATGTTGAAAACGTCGTTTCATAAAAAGCTTGAAACATGGCTTGTGTCGCGATCATTCCTGGAGCGATAAAGGCGGTATAACTGACGACGTCTCCCCGGTAGCTAATCTCTTTCACGAGAGCCCCTACGCCCGCACCGAATGCAACCAAATAGAGAATGGGTTCCATAAATGGCGGAATGAGGTTCGTTGCCCACGTGATCCGGTAAACATCCACATTTCGCTGCCATACGCGCAATGAAAGCAGGCTGATGTTTGAAAATATTTTCATTCTCGAAGAGCCCTGCCCGTGAGTTTTAAAAACAGATCTTCGAGGGTGCCGCCGCCCGGGAGATGCGCGCGGATAAGCTCTGCCGGGCCTCCCTCCACCAAAATTTTGCCGTGGTCCATAATGATCAATCGGTCGCAAAGGATTTCGGCTTCATCCATGTAATGGGTCGTCAGAAGAATTGTTTTCCCTTCTTTACGAAGTTCTCGAATTCGTTCCCAGACTTGATGCCTGGATTGAGGATCCAGCCCCGTCGTAGGCTCATCCAATATAAGAAGATTCGGCTGATTGATGAGTGATCGAGCAATCATGAGACGCCGTTTGAGTCCCCCCGAAAGTTCCCGAATCGTCGAAGATACTTTTTCTTCGAGGCCCCAAAATGTAAGAAGCGCGAGGGCCCGACGTCGGGCCTCTTTCTTCGGAATACCGAAGTAGCGAGCAAAGACCAAAAGATTTTGAAGTACGGTGAAGTCGGGATCGAGACAATCTTCCTGCTGGCATACCCCGATCCTTGATTTAATTTCCCGCGGATGAGTCCGGGCTTCGAGATCAAAAACTTTTAACTCGCCGGCCGTCGGAACGGATACACACTGAATGGTTCGAATGGTCGTCGTTTTCCCGGCGCCATTGGGCCCTAAAATGCCAAAACACTCCCCTGGACGGATGTGGAGGTCAATTCCTCGTACCGCTTCAAAATCTCCGAATTTTTTCCAAAGTCCTTTCGCTTCAACAATCATATCGAAGCGGAAAAGGATATCAGACGGGGCTTAAACGACGAACTGAACGCCGATCCCGGTATGAAACGGATCTGCATCATCCGCGCGCGCGGCGATGCGAACCACTTTCGCTTCACGCACCGATTCCAATCCGCTGGGGTCCTGTATATGAAGAAGAAGCTCAGTTCCAGGATCGAGCAAGTAATGTGTAGCTAAAAAGACGCCCCCATCACTGACATTCATCGCTCGGGAATAAATGGAAAACTCTTCTCCTTCAACTACACCTTCGAATCGAACCAGTGCTCGAAGATCGCGTCGATCAAAACCACGCTTTTCTCCCATAACGCTCTCCTCCCTAGGGCCCAAGATGGAGGCATCATTGCAGATTTCGCGGAAAAAATCTAACCCAATTCGGGAACGGCGCCCCGTAGTCTTAGAGTTGTCGAAGAAGCTGATTTTGTTAAGATTCTCCATACCGGTGTACCTCGTAAAGAACTTTATCCTGCTCCTCCTTAAGGTGGGTGTCGCGCTTCTCTTTCTGGGAGGTGTACTTTGGGCCATCTCACAGTTCATTTCCATTGATGAGCATAGAAAGAGCGTTCTTCAAAGAATCAATTCCCACGCTCCATTCGAATTGCGATTAGGTGAAACAAAATTGGTACTGGTTCCATATCCAGGCGTAGCCGCTTCCACAGTCGAATTAGCGAGCAAAGATGGACGTGAAGTCGCCAAAGGAAATTCGGGGAAATTCCTCCTCGTTTTAAACACTCTTTTCTCTTCGGAGCGAGGAATACGATTATCCATTCCTCGAGCGGAGGTTTTATTTGACCCCAATGATTCCGAAATGTGGAATTCGTTTTGGCCTAGAGGCCGCAAAATTCCGCCGAAAGTTCCAAAATCAACCTCCACACCGAATGCGATCACTCAAAAGATCGAAGCGCGTTCAAGAGAATTGGCCGGTATCCCTACCCCGCGTCCGACGCCCGATCTGCCCGCCTATCTACGTCCCCCTCCCACCCCGACTCCCGAACCCCCTTCTCTTTTGGAGAACATCGACTTTCGCGGAATGGATATCAGCGAACTTTCGATTTCCGGAATTCATGATGGAAGTTTTCAATCGTGGGTTCAAGCCTCACAGGTGACCATTTGTATTTCGAACAGGGAATGGAAGGTGCGTGGTTTCATTCAAAAGGGGACGATCGCTCCCATTACGCAATTTCTTCCGATGTGCGAGGGCGAAGAGAAAAAGAGAGGAAACGGAAAACTGGAATTCAGCCTCACTTGCGGAAGGCGATGATCGTGACAGAGCGTGGTGAACCGGTTATACATTCGGCCCATAAAAGGAGGCCATCACATGGCAAAGAAAAAGGGTGGTAAAGAAGCGTTGGTTGTTGGAAGCAAGGTTCGGGCGCTAATTAAGTCGAAAAAGTGCATGACCTCGTCGGAGTTTTTACCAGCGTTAAGCGGTGCGGTAGCCGATTTAGTAGGCAGAGCAGTGGAAAGAGCGAAGGCTAATCGGCGTTCTACTCTCCGCGCACGAGATCTTTAAACCATTGACCGAATCGTGGGGAAATTGAGTGGAAAAGTCGGGAAGAAAGCATCCACGCATTTCCTCACGGATTCGTGTTGAATTCATCGAGAAATCGAAGACGGAAAGCACGACGGTAAACGTCAGCCGAAACGGCGTATTTATTCGTGGAGAATCGAAGCGAGCCGTGAATGGTTTGGTTCGCCTTCGGTTCTTCATCCCGCCGGACAACAAATCCCTCGAAATTTTCGGTCGAATCACGTGGCAGGGAAGTCGTGAGGACATCAAGGGAATAGGCGTTCACTTCATGGAGCTCGCCTCGAAGGATCGCGACCGTTGGATCGAGTATGTTTCTCTCGTGGAACAACTTGATGCGGGGGAATCTGCTTCTACTTCTGGACCTTGCCCGACACCCACGCATGAGCCGGAACAAGAGAGACGAAAAGACCCTCGGACGGAATCGTCGTTCATGGTCCGATTTAAGACAAAGAAAAATCTAGAGTCGTTTGTGACAAAAAATTTGAGCCAGGGAGGAATGTTTCTATCCACTCCTGTGCTTAAATCGATCGGCACTAAAATACAAGTTGTCATTATTCATCCTACTTCCGGCAAGGATTTCGATTTGGCCGCTGAAGTCGTCCGTGTGAATGAGAAAGCCACGGAAGAAGAGGCGAAAGGAATGGCGTTAAAATTTCTCCCTCTCGAAAATGAAAAGGACGACGAACTGAAAACATTTCTTGCCGACTAATCGAAACCAAAAGATCGTTTTCTGGGCGGTCAAAAGGCGCCCCTCTTCGATGATGCGGGGAATGCAGGTGGCACAAGCTCTTTCCAAACGAGGCTATGATGCCAGTTTTCGTATGGGACCCGCTCCATTCGCACTCAGTGATCTACGAAATTCCATCATTGTATGTATAAAAAGCTCGCCCCTTTTTTCCCATTGGCTTCGGTGGAAAGGGAATCGGATCGTTTACGACGCGATTGACTTCACGGCATTTCGAGGAATTCCGGCTGCAGCGAATGCGGTGATTGCGGGAACGGAAGAGATGCGAGCGAAGCTCGGCAGGAGCCTCTCCTCGCAAACCGCGATCAAAACGATCTATCATCATGCCGACCCCGAGTTGAAACCTCACCAAGTTTCACAAAAGGAATGTCGACTGGTTTACATCGGCGAGCCGGAAAGTTCCGCATTTCTTCATGGAGAAATCCCTGAGCTTCATTTGGTTTCATTTCATCAAAATCCAGGTTGGAGGGAGGAAATTCGAAACTACAATGCCCACTTTTCGGCACGAATGGACCCCACCAAATCCGTAATCAAGTTGGCAAACGTGGCCGCACTTCAAGCCGTGTTTTTAACCGGCGCCGAGCCGGGATGCGTGGAACTTCTCGGGAAAGACTACCCATTTTATCTGCGCGACCCTTTGAACTTAGAAAAAGTTCGCGAGGACGTGAAGCGTCTTAAAGAATCGATTGGGACAACGGAATGGAACCGGGCGCGCGAAATGATCGAGACGGCACGTTCAAAGTTAACTCTAGAAGCCACGGCTCAAGCCTATGAAGATCTGATCTCCGAAATCTAGCCACGAAAATAGAATCCTCTGGCCTCATCGGCTTCTCTTCAGTACACTCACAACGATTTTCTTTTGAAGGAGGGAAATTGTGATGAATTTTGCACGAAGCCTAAGCGGCTTCGTTTTTATTTATTTTGGAGTCGTTCTGGTTTCTGCCGATGCCGCTCAACGCTACATTTATTTTTCACCCTCACCACAAGCCGCGGCGCTCCCCCACCAAACCCCCGATGAGCTTCTTAAAACCTATGCTCACGAGCTTGGCTTCGACGATGTCACCTCTGAACTTCAAAAAGAAGAGGAATTCGTCACACTCGCGGGGAGACGCGCGAAGTATCGCCAGGTGATGAACGGAATACCCGTCTACCGCGCCGACGTTTTGGTCCTCATTTCTCACCAGGGGCAGCCACTGGAGATTGTCAATCAAGCGATGGTTCCTCGCCCTCTTTTGGCCGCGACTCGAAATGATATCGGCGAAACCAATGCACGAAACATTGCTGTTTCCTTTGTTCAGTCGGGCGCGGCATCGAGGGCAGTCTTCACCACGGACAAGATGGGAAAACCAATATCGCCAAAACAACATTGGTGGAACGGACTCCTTGTCGAGCCAGTGGTCGTAAGAGAAATTTTTGCTTCCGCTCAAACAGCTTGGCTCTGTTACCGTACCACCGTCGTTCCTTCGGATCTCTCAGGAGATTATTATGTATGGGTCAGTGCCTCCACAGGTGAGGTCGTTTCCGTGGAAAACCGCATGGCCTTTCACCAAAGAGGACGTGGAGTAGTTTTTGACCCCGATCCGCGATCAGCCCTTCGCCGAGACGACCTCAAAGACGGGAATGACACGGATTCCCTTTTATTCCAAAGCGCCGAGAAAGAAATGCCTTTGCTTGACCTCGATCCGGCTGATTCCTCTACAGGGCTCTTTCGCCTTCGGGGACTCTTCTCGCGGTCGATTGAATTTGGAACCCCCGAAAGACCCTTAGCCACCGCCACGAATCCCACAGAATTTCGCTATCATCGGAACGACCCTCGATTCGAAGAAGTGAATACGTATTATCATATTGATCGCTCACAGAGATACATCGAGTCTCTTGGATTCGACGGAAAAAATGCACCGGGGATTCAAATGCGGGCCATTCCTTTTGATGCCCACGCCACGGAGGATGACAACTCATTTTATCTCCCTTCCACAGATAGCCTCGGTTTCGGAGAAGGAGGCGTGGATGATGCCGAAGACCCAGACGTCATTCTCCATGAATACGGTCACGCCATTCAACAATCGGTGAATAAGGATTGGGGCGGAAAAGATGAGCGAGCGATGGGAGAAGGTTTCGGTGACTATTGGGCAATGAGTTCAAATCGTTACCGCTCTCCCGATTTTCACAATAACTGGGTCTTTGTGTGGGATGGACACAATGAATTTTGGCCAGGACGTGTGGGGGACGGAGTGGTGCAGGGGAAATTTCTGCACTACCCCGAAGACGCAAGAGGTGAAATCCACGATGCCGGTATGGTTTGGTCCGCGACTCTTTGGGATCTAATGATCGGTCTTGCCGACAAGGTCGTTGTCGATAGGCTCGTTTTGGAACATCATTTTTCTCTCGGAGGAAATGCCACGATGGAAGACGCGGCGCGTGCTCTTGTTGTGGCAGACCAAGGTCTTTACGGCGGAACACACATCTCGACAATGACACCGATTTTGAAGCGAAGGGGATTTCTCACATCACCCTGAGGAACTTTCACCAAACACCATCATCTTCATACAAAAGACCGAGCCGCCTGACTTCATGAACTCACCGGTTTCCAACTCCATCGGCTGGTAGCCCCATTTCCGGAGAGTTTCGTTTGTAAATCGATTTCCTTTTTGAATGAGAACTTTCTTCCCTAAAACCAGGGCATTGCAGGCAAATCCCTTGGCCGCTTCATCTAATGGTACTGCGAATGCTTTCGTAAAGAGTGCGTGGATCAATTCGACTCCTTCCGGTTGAAAGGCTTCGGCGCAATAAAGAGTTTCCGTTTCGGAAAGGGGACAAAGACACGTATCCAAATGGTAAAAGCGTTCGTCAAGCAATTGAACAGTGACTACGGGCGTGGAGAAAAGTTCAGAGATTTCTTTATAGACTTCGGGCACCGTCCGAAAACCAAATCCTCCCCACAAAAGTCTCCGATTGGGATGCCAAAGGGCATCCCCCTCGCCTTCAAAATTCCATTCGGGGCGGCTCAGCTTCGCAATTGCATATCCACGTGCAGCGAACCATTTTTCATACGCTGGAACCTCCTTCTTTCGCGACGGATGCTTCATGTTTGAAAGAAGACAAATTTTCTTTCCCTCCGGAGTATCGCCCACCAACACAGGATTGGCGGAAAAAACCATATCTTCCAATCCTTTCGTCGCCTCTATCAATTGCACTTGACGGCCTGAAGCTATGATCGCTTCGCAGAGCGCCTGCCATTCTGCCTGCGCTTTCTTTTTATTCACTCGGCCGATTTGATCTTTCATATGAGCATTTTTGACATCAATGACATCGAAAGAATCCGGCGGGCAGAGAAGGGCATTTTCCGGATCTTTTCTCTGAGCAAAAGATTTTGCCGACCTTTCCCTCAAATCGGCGACCGAACGAATGATCTCAGCCATGGGACTTTAATTTCTTAAGAAGGTCTTCGACGGTCGGCTTTCCAATTTCTTCGAGATCATAAAACACGCGACAGGAGTCGTGTTTGATCTTGCAGACTCGCCGTAAGTCAATGGGTGTAGCGATAAGCACCGTATCGCAGGGCACACGATTAATGGTGGCTTCGAGGTCTTTCATCTGCTGGGCGCCGTAACCCATCGCGGGAAGCAGGCCCTGAATGGCCGGATAATGTTCAAAGGTCTCTTTCATTCTTCCCGTCACAAAGGGTTTGGGATCGATGAGTTCTTTAGCGCCGAACTTCTTCGCGGCCAAAACACCCGCGCCGAAACTCATGTCACCATGGGTAAGCGTAGGACCATCCTCGACCACCAGCACCCGCTCCCCCTTAATCTTCGCTTCATCTTCGACACTGATTGCGAGATTGGCGCGAATCACTTCCGCGGAAGAATTAAACTCTGTGATGTTTCGCTCGAGGATCGCCAGCTTCGCAGGATCGGCGGAATCCATTTTCGTGATCAACAAAACGCCGGCCCGCCGAAAATTGGTTTCACCCGGATGATACCGAATTTCGTGATTGGGCCGGTGGGGATCGGTCACCACGAGATCCATATCGGGACGAAAGAAAGGCATATCGTTGTTTCCACCGTCCCAAACGATGACATCCGCCTCTTTTTCCACTTCCATTAGAATTTTTTGATAATCGATACCGGCATAGACCACCACACCATTATTGATGTGCGGCTCGTACTCCTCCATTTCTTCAATCGTGCAATTTTGTTTCGCTAAATCATCGACCGAAGCAAATCGCTGGCAAACTTGTTTCGTGAGATCGCCGTAAGGCATGGGGTGGCGTACCGCCACCACGCGATTTCCTTGATCCTTGAGCATTTTAGCGATCTTGCGGCTCGTAGGGCTTTTGCCACAACCTGTTCGAATGGCGGTAATGGAAACCACCGGCTTCTTCGACTTTAGCATTGTCGCCCGGGGTCCCAAAAATATAAAGCTCGCCCCTTTAGCCAGGGCCAACGATGCTTTGTGCATAACATCTTCGTGAGAAATATCGCTGTACGAAAAAACAACGAGATCCACATCCTTCTTCGAAATCAGTGAACCGAGCTCCGATTCGTCCACAATGGGGATGCCATCGGGATATCGACGACCCGCAAGTTCCATCGGATATTTTCGGCCGGCAATGTCAGGGATTTGTGTGGCTGTAAAAGCCACCACTTCGTATTCCGGATGGTCACGGTACACCGAATTAAAGTTATGAAAATCGCGCCCGGCCGCCCCCATGATCACTACTCGCGTGGCCATTCAATCCCCCCTATATCGTAACTTATTAAAATTAAAGCAAAAGCTGTAGCCAGAGGGTTGTAGCACGCCCCTTACAACTCGGGCAACTTTTGGGAAGTTTCGCAATGTGGCGTAGAAGATGACATCCGTCATCGTCTACAGACGGGCCGGAAATAGATGACTTCTTGAAAGAGGAGGAACGATGACATCCGCCAAGAGTTTCGAACCTAAAGACATCCGTAACGTCGCCATCGTTGGACATGGGCACTCAGGGAAAACGGCGCTCGCCGAAGCCATTCTCTTTGACGACGGAGCTACCACCCGCTTGGGGCACACCGAAGACGGAACATCCATTTTTGACAGCGAGCCGGAGGAAGTTCATCGAGGGGGATCGATTTTTTCCCATTTCGGATGGGTCGAGCACGCGGGACGAAAAATCAATTTGATTGATACGCCCGGAGACCAAAACTTTTTCCTCAATGGCCTGAATTCCCTTCTCGGTACCGATAGCGTGATTGCCGTCATTAGCGCTCAAAGCGGAGCTGGTCTCCAGGCCAAGCGAGCCTGGGCCGTCGCCGTGGAGCGTGGCCTCGCGCGAATCATTTTCCTCAACAAGATGGACCGCGCCACTCAACCTTGGAAAGATCTCGTCAAGCGGATCGGCCAATCCCTTCATGTCGAGCCTCTTGTCCTTCAGGTTCCCATCGGTACGGGAGATCAGTTTGAAGGAGTCATCGATTTGCTTTCACGCAAAGCCTATCGATGGAAACGAGATGGCCAGGGGAAAGCTCTTCGTGAAGACGTACCGGGGGAATGGATGGACGAGGTGATGGCCGCGGAGGAAGAGATGATGGAAGCCATTGTTTCTACCGATGATCTTCTGCTCGAAGAGTATCTGGACAAAAAACCGA
The DNA here is from genome assembly GCA_964397255.1 of uncultured bacterium. Lineage (GTDB taxonomy): Bacteria > Bdellovibrionota_G > JALEGL01 > JALEGL01 > DATDPG01 > CAYNHQ01. The sequence continues at coordinate 53,046 of CAYNHQ010000009.1, read as the reverse complement.
TCTCTCCTGAGAAAATTCGCACGGCATTTTTAAACGGCGTCCGTCAACGACGCCTTGTTCCGATTCTTTTCGGTGCCGCGAAACACAATATGGGAATTCAGCCTCTCCTCGATGTGGTGGCGGAATCTTTTCCCAATCCCATGGAGCGCGAAACCCTGATGTCGTTAGACACCGAAGGAAATTCCGAAGAGGCATTTCACGATCCCGAACATCCCTTTCTCGCCCAAGTCATACAAACCACAATGGATGAACATGTCGGTCAAATCTCCGTGATCCGAATTTTCAGTGGAGAATTGCCGACAGATGGCCATATTCGAAATGCCAATACCGGAGAGGAACTACGTCTGGGTGCGGCATATGTGTTAAGAGGAAGAGAGCGGATGAAAGTCGATCGTGTCACCTGTGGCGACATCATTTCCGCGGTGAAACTGAAAAATACGCATACCTCCAATACTCTGTGCGCTCCAACTCAGATCCGATTCTTGTCAGGGATGACCTATCCCAAACCTATGATCTCTTATGTCCTACAACCCGAAACAAAGAGTGACGACGATAAATTAAAATTCGCGATCGATCGTTTAATGGAAGAAGACCCCACCCTTTCTTATTCTATAGACGATGTCTCACACCGAATGGTTCTCCATGGAATGGGACATGGACATTTGGAAAGCGCCATCGAGCGGATGAGACGAAAACTTCAAGTCCATGTAAAGACCGACCTGCCTCCCATCCCTTATCGAGAAGCCTTCACCACGACCGTGAGGAGTATGGAAGGAAAACATAAAAAACAGAGCGGGGGCGCAGGACAGTTCGGCGTCTGTGTCGTCGATGTAGAACCCCTCTCCCGCGATTCCGGAATTGAGTTCGTCAACGACATCTATGGCGGTTCGATTCCACGGCAATTTATTCCATCGGTTGAAAAGGGAGTTCGGGAGTGTGCAAAGCATGGAATCATCGCCGGTTATCCGGTGACAGATTTTCGCGTGATTCTCAAGGATGGGAAACATCATCCTGTGGATTCAAAAGATATCGCATTTCAAATGGCGGGATGGAAAGCACTCAAGAATGCCATGAATGAAGCGGGCTTACTCCTGCTGGAACCTCATTACAAGATGGAAATTGTCGTACCCGTGGAAAATGCCGGAGACATCATGGGAGATATCACCAGCCGACGGGGCCACGTGGATGGTATGGACACCTACGACCAGAACGTCGCGATCCGAGCAACTTGTCCCCTTTCGGAAGTGCAGGAATATCTTCCCGACCTTCGATCCATGACGGGGGGAAAAGGTTCCTTCGTAATGGAATTTGATTCTTATAAAGAGGTTCCCGGAAATCTTGTCGAAAAGATCCGTGAGGCCAGTCCGTTTCAAAAGATGAATTCGGATCGAGAGGAGGAATAGCTCTAAGAATTTCTCCGCGAGAGATGGATGGATTCAAGAATGAATCGATAAGGTTTTCGGGTGGCTACGCGAATTCCAATTCGCGGGGTCTGAATCCACCTTGAAACCTGGAAGCCGTCCGAAGAAATCCAAAGAGGTTCTTCAAGTAATCGCGCATTGTTTTCTGAGCGGCGAATGTGAAGCGCCTGGGTCAATTTTCCGGGTCCGGAAGTGAGATCATAGAGTGAAGTCTTCTTTCGAAAACGTTTCATGGTTTCAATTCCTGAAAGAGGTTCCAGTGCACGAATCAATACAGCGCCGGCCTCGCCTACTTTGCCCGTCACGACATTCATGCAGAAGTGCATCCCGTATGTGAAGTAGACATAGCTCACTCCCGCCGGTCCAAACATCACTTCGTTTCGTGGAGTTTTCCCACGGTACGCATGAGACGCAGGATCGTCTCGACCAAGATACGCTTCGACTTCAACAATCCGGCCGGAAAGTGTCTCTCCCTGCCACCGGCGGCTGAGAATCTTTCCCAGCAATTCGGGTGCTACTTCGAGGGCGGAACGAGAATAAAAATGCTGGGGCAGGATTTTTGTCATATAACTTATTGAAAATATGGGTTATAATTGTTCATTGCCTCAATCACAAATCATGTTATATTGCAGCGCGTTATGAAACATTTGGGTTTTCTTTTTTTGCTTTCGTTGCTTGTCAGCTCTTCGTCAAATGGGGAGCTCATATTTGCCACTCATGTACCTAAGGATCAAAAACTTTATTTGAAACTCGATCAAAAAAATGGATGCGTCGCAGTCGTAAATCACCGTATCGGTCGATACGATTATTTTTATTTAGAGAAAATTAGCCTTCCCCCTGGGTTGGAACTCAGTATTCGGCATGGATCTCTATTCGTAAAAGATCAACTCAAAGGTCACTTTGTTATTTCGCATAATGACTTTTATACAGAAGGAAAAGAAGTTTTCATTACCATCAACGAAATCGGCTTCCAGGGACTCATAGAAAATCTCTTCACACTTCAGACGGACAATGAGGCTTACAGCATTGAAGGAAAAGATATCCAATCGGTCATTGACACGTATCTTGCGGATCGACAGTTTGTCGTGGAGGCCATCGGTCAACTCACACACTAATTTATTTTAGAATTGGAACAACCGTCGTCTGAATCGGCTGGCCGTAGACCACGGCTTCTTTTCCCGAATAGTAAACATCGATTTCAGACCGAACGCCGAATTCGGGAAGATAAACTCCAGGCTCGATGGAAAAACAGGTCTTCGGAAGAATTTTTCGTTCTTCGCGTGTTTCAAAGTTATCCATATTCGCCCCATTTCCATGCACATTCGTTCCAATGTTGTGCCCGGTTCGATGGACAAAATAGTCCCCATATCCCTTGGAAGTGATGAAGTTCCGTGATGCGTCATCGACTTCTTTTCCTTTGAGCACCCTGCCCTTTGCCGCGGCTTCCTCCACAAGTCGAAGGGAGGCGTCTCTTCCGCCGGCGACCACTTGAAAGATTTTTTCATATTTATCGGGTACGGTTTTTCCAATAAATCCGGTCCAAGTGATGTCGGCGTAAATCGCATCGGTTGTTTTTTCTTTTGCCCACAAATCGATGAGAAGAAATTCATCTTTCTTGACCGGTGAAGCGTGATTTTTTTGAGGAGCATAATGAGGATTTCCTGAATTCGGTCCGATTCCCACAATGGGACGATAATCGGAAACCATGGAGCGCCGCTCGAACTCAGCCCACATAAATTCTTGAACATCGTATTCCGATATGTTCTTCGCGGAAGTCACGTTCTTCGCCACAAAGCCAAATGTCAGATCGACGATTTCGCGCAATGCTTTCGCCGCACGAATGTGAGATTGAAGTTGGTCTTCATTCATCACCGCTTCGAATTGCTGAATAAGGTCTGCGGCGGTGACCACTTCCACACCGGTCGCCCGAACCATCTCAACCGTTCCCGCATCGACACGAGACACGTAAGGAATCGCGTTCCCCGGTGAATAGTTCATCGCGATTTTCTTCGCGCCCGAAAGGAGCTTCTTTAAGTTTTGATCCAGCTCACGCCAACCGGCGTAGAGACTCTTATCACCCGGCAAATGGTCCAAGGCAGCGGGTTCAATTTTGTGAGCCAGTTTTCGGGAATTCCCTGACTTCGGGACATAATAAAACCAGCGCCGAGTCATATGCGCAGCGGGAGGAATGTGGAGGATCCTTCTTGCCACGGCATCGCTCCCCTGAAAGTCATAAAAAAGCCAGCCGTCGACCCCTTCTTCCGTAATCGCCTTTTGAATTTTCTCTACTGCGAGAGTCATTGTATCACCATGGTTTTGAGAGCTTCCGGCATCGGAGGCTGAACCTTTACAGACTCTACGTTGTCCACAATCAGATCGAGGCTTCCCGCCGCTCCGAGTTTCTTAAAAAGGCTTTCCGCGCTTCGCTGAAAGCCGGATATTAAGTCCGCCGTTTCAGTTCGTTTCCAAACAAATTCGGCGGCATTGGCCCGTGGAAAATACTCGTAGAAGGCATCCGACCATGTTTCTTCACCCACGACAGAGATTCCCGCCAGGTGATACGCTGAGGTAGCCAGTTCGGAACATTGTTCCATTTCCCAAACGGGCCGCTTGTCTTCGGGGGCCGGTACAAAGGGCGGCGGCGTGACAAATTTCTCATTCACACCGCCTAAAAGAAGATGGGACAACCCGATTGGATTTCGAGCCTCCACCTTCAGTTCACGAATGACCCGATCCAGAAAGGCCCGCAAATCATCAATACCCGGCATTCGCTGTGGCGCAGTTACGAGCGTTCCCGCGATGGAAATGGACACCTCCTTCGGTTCCACATCGCGAATCACTCGGATCAGATCCACGGTTCGATCGGCATTGGCCGCATGTTGATCTTCGAACGTGGCGCCGGAAAATTCCGTCAACGGCGACATGTCGATCCGAAAATTAAACACACCCGCCGCTACAGCGTTCTTCGCCAAGGTCTTAAGCGCACTCCACTCCCCCGACGGATCATTTTCGTATGGACCTTTGCGAAGAGGAAGAGCGGCTTCGAAAAAGAGCGGGCCCGTGACCCCTTCCCGCAGTGCGGCTGCCAACCCAATCGTGACGAAATTATCAACAGCGCGCGCGGATTTTTGGGCTTCCTCTCGTGGAATCGACAATACAAAGGCCCGGGCATTGTTTGCGCCGGCGGATCGGAAAAGCTGGCGGGCTCCCTCATAGGTAAGTCCGCTGATTTCAAAGACGGGAATCGTCATTCGATCGAAGCTTCCCTTCCCTTTTTTCGTGTAAAACGCCGCCCGCGAGGAAGGAACCACTCCCGAATTCTGCGCCACGGTCCGAAGTAGCCAGGAAAGATGCCCGCGAGCCTCCAGGTCGGGATGGGTCAGTGCCCACTTCACCAGCCGATCCAGAATAAAATCGCGGAAGCGCTTCTGATCCCGCACCACCACTGAGTCGACATCAAAATCGATAAACTCTTTTAGGGCGGAAAAAATTTCCGACGCGGAAGGCACTTTCTCAGCCATTGCGCGCTAAACTAACGGAAGCCGCCGTCGCCGCCAAGAAATTCGATAGCTTAGCCGACCCACCCAGACTCCGATGTTGACTAAATATGTGACTTATTAGACTAATTTTGATATAGTTAAAGTAGTCATGAAGGAAGTAGCCATCTCGGAATTAAAAGCGAAGCTGAGCGAGTACATCGCCATGGCAAGGAGGGGAATTCGCTTGGTGGTCACGGACCGGGGAAAGCCGGTGGCGGAAATCAGTCAATTTGGGTCTCTCCTTAAACCGGGACCGAAAAACGATGACTTCGTGATTCGGCGTCTTGCTCAATCGGGGGCTCTGCAGCTCCCTCAGGCGAGCGGACCTCTTTCTCCTATTTCAAGGAAGTTGCAGTTCGAGGGTTCTCCGTTTTCCGATCAAATCAGCGAAGATCGTGGCGGATAATCTGTTCATAGACTCGAGTAGTTGGGTCAAGCGTTACGTCATTGAACAAGGCAGCGATGATCTCGCCGATTTGTTGGAGGGCGCCCCGTCTGTTTTTCTGAGCTGGATTTCGTATGCCGAGTGTCTCGCCGTTTTTGGCCGAAAGAGAATGGAAAAACTGATTCACGAGACGAACCGAAAAGAGCTGGAATCCCTTCTCAACAAGGACTGGAAAAAAGTTCATGTGGTTCGGGAAAGTGAATTCTTGGAGCCCATTCTTTCCAGATTATTCGCAAATCAACCTTTGCGAGGTGCGGATGGAATTCAGCTTGCATCCGCCGTTTTTCTAAGAGAATCAAATCTCAATATTCGATTTGTGACGTCCGATAAGCGGTTGGCCAACATCGCTCGCGAGGAAAAACTTAAAGTTTCTACCCCTGGAGTCGCCTCGTAATGGAGTTGCCGCTGGCTTCAAGCACGGCGAGGGCGGCCGCGTGACCACTTTTGACCGCGCTTTCGATCGTGGCGGGTAGCCCGGTATTGGTCCAATCCCCCGCGAGAAATAGATTGATCAGCGGCGTACGCGTGGATAGTCGGGCGGATGTATCGCCAAGCGGGGGAACCCATGTAGCCTCCGGTTCTTTGACTTGAACCATCCTCCGGATTTTGAGCGTCTGATTCCCTGTGACGAACCTCAAATCTTCTTCCGCCAATGATGTCATCTCCTCCTTCGTCATCTGATCGAAGGCGTTCGACGCCGAAATCACAAGCGAAAGATGCCGAACAGAAGAATCACTGTAGAACGCAGCCTTTCGAAAAATCCAGTGGAAGGGGCGATCCCAAAGTCCGACAAAGGGGGGTTCAAAGAGTTTTCCCTCGACCCAAACGTGGAGGGACAAAATCGGAGATCCTCGTAGTCTCGACGTCACCGAGAAATGACGCCTAAGGTCCTCGCCAGAAGATTCACCCACCTCTCTCAGCGCCGGAGGAGGCAGCGCAAGAATTACATCCGAAGAATATTCCATTTCACCGGAAGTACACTGAATGCCTAAGACCTTTTTTCCTTCAAGCAGGAGGCATCGAACCGCCGTATTTCGTCTCACTTCCCCCCTTCGTTCCTCGATATAACGGGCGGAAGGTTCTCCATGCAATTCTGAAAGCCCTACCGAGCTCAATCCCCCCCGTGCGGCTTCACGCGAGGCGAGAAAGCCGTCGCGCAACACAACCGCAAGAAGATTGGCGGGCGCTTCGTCCGGAGAAATATTGAGTGTCGCAAGCGTAAGGGGAGTCCAAAGGGAAGCTCGGGCCGCAGGTCCCTGTCCGAGACCTCGCAGCCATTCGTCTACTGATAGCGTAGATAAATCGGCGGAGTTTTTTCGAAGCGCCTTAGCCACTCGCAGAGCTTCGTAGCGCTCGCGAAAAGTGAGGGGACGATACCGAAAGATTCCCCACGCAAGGTGAAACGGCGCGGGAAGCGATGCGGTTGAAAGCACCCCCGAACGCTGAGGCCCGAACATCGGCGTGGCAAATCTCGACTGAAACCGAAGTTTCGGAAGGGTTCCAATGCGTTTTAGATAGTTCTTGGTTTCTTCGTAAGCGCCCAAAAACAGATGTTGGCCGTTATCGATCGTCTCGCCACTGGCCGAATCCACAAACGACGAAGCTCTTCCTCCCAAAATCGAACGCTTCTCCACCACCAGAACTCGCTTTCCCTGCTCGGCTAATTTGGTGGCGGCGGCCAGCCCCGCGCAACCGGCGCCGATGACGATGGAGTCCCAGCGTATGAGAGAAGCCATCTATGCCGCTTTGAAAAGTTTGGGGACCCAAACCGACATGGCAATCGCCAATTTTTTGGATGCCGGTACGTTGAGCTTTTTCGGAAAGACTTGGAAATTTCGCGCCACAATTCTGGCCAGGAGCGCTTCGTACATTCTTCGCATCAGTTCCGCCGCAGGAAATTGCCTTTGCTCCTCCGGTGAAAGAGCGAATTTTGCCTGAAGGAAAAACTCCTGAATCCGGCGGGCTTCGAAGGCCATCAATTCCACAAAGGAGGGACTGTAGGTTGCCCGCAATAGGTCTCGCTCCCGGTAACCGAATTTTTCGAGGTCGTTTTGCGGAAGATAAATTCTTCCCCTTTTCGCGTCCGTGGCCACGTCCCGAAGAATGTTGGTCAGTTGAAGCGCCCGCCCTGTGGCAAAGGCATACTTTGCCGTCCGGTGACGATCGGCCCCGAAAATCGCCATGGAACATAGCCCCACGACCGAGGCCACACTATCGCAATAGGACAGAAGCTCTTCAAACGTTTGGTAACGCGTTCGCGTTAGGTCGGATTCCACCCCGTCCAGGATCCAGCGAAGATCGTCGACCTGAATGGGAAAAAGACGAACTGCTTCGGAAACCTCGTGCGCCAACGGAGAATCGTAGACGGAGGGTCGATGGATCCGATCCAGCGTATTCCGCCAGCGATTCAATTCGTGTCGAGCCGCATCTTTGTCGCGGGCTTCGTCGACGATGTCATCGACCGTTCGGCAAAAGGCATAGAGCGCGTTTAACGCATGACGCTGGTCGCGGGGAAGCCCGAGGAACGCGAGACCAAAATTCGAGCGACTCCGTTTTCTGATTTCCGCGGCAGTCATGCCGTGGCTTGAATCTCCCTTGGCCGGCTTCTCCAGCGGACGGTTCTCCAAAGCATCACCCCTTTGTCTCGCAAACGCAGCGTGGGGCGATCACGAAAAACATCAAAATCATTTTCAAAAATTCGCTCCAATATCCGGGTTCCTCCCGACCAAACGAGACGAAGTTCTGTGCGAAGATCGGAGCCGACGCGATTGCAGAGGGGTCGACCCCGGCGGAATAAGTCCCAGGTCCGGTTCACTTCCAGAAGCATGAGCTCGCGAAACCGATCATCCACAGTCCCCGCGAGGAGATCATGTTCTGTGATTCCGAACAGACGCATGTCGTCTTGGGGCAGGTAGATCCGATTCTTTTGAAGATCCACGGCTACGTCTTGCCAAAAATTGGCGAACTGAAGAGCGGTGCAAATATAGTCCGAAAGACGGAAGAGCTCGGCGTCCCGATAGCCATGGAGCCAGAGAACCAACCGACCCACCGGATTGGCCGAGTAGCGAGCGTAGTCCAGAATCGATTTGAAATTTTCGTGGCGGTTTTTTCGAACATCCCACTCAAAAGCCTGAATGAGGTGATCGAGCCATTCGATGGGGATTTGATGGCGCGATATCGTGTCGGCAAGGGCGATGAAGATAGGATGATCCGCACTTCCTTTCGCGGCTTCCTGAAGAAATGCGCGCCAAAGCGCGAGACGCTCGAGTCGATGCCCCTCGTATTCGGCTTCATCCGCAAAATCATCGGCCAGCCGCGCGAACGCATAAATCGTGTGAACATCGGAACGCAGAAACGCGGGAATCCATCGAGAACCCACGGGGAAGTTTTCATAATGTTTTTCTGCGAGTTCCGTGCAAAATTTTTGTGAACTGGCGATATCCCACTGGGTTTTCCCAGAGGGGGGGGAAGGAATCAGGTATTCGCTCATAGGGGGCGGATCATACGGAGGATCTTTAATAGATACAACCGAAGAAATTTTAATTTCAACTTGCTGGAATTTAAGTGTTTTTGTCTGCTCCCCTCCTATTCGAGATGGCGCGTTGCGGCACCCCTCCTTTTCTGGTAATCGACCGGCGAGTTTGATATGGAGGTCTGGAAGGAAATGGGGGGAAGAATCCTTTGGATTCGCCAATCGATATTTGGAGTCGTTCTAGGGGGGGCGATTGCGGGCCTATTTAGTTGCGCAAAAATATCGACGTTTGATACGCCTCACATGCAGGAAAGTTTTATGTGTGCTGTAGCCATTACTCCTGCCTTAAAGGGGCTTTCGGCGGGCGGGCGTTACACCGGCGCTGTGACGGTTGTGGGGGATGATTCGGGCCAGAGAGTCACGGTGTATGGCCTCCCGACGAATGAGCCCTTTAATCTTATTCCCCCTAGTCCGCTCGAAGCCCCTGCAAATGTGGCAGGTTTTAATGCAGAGGTAATTGATCGGGAGACGATCAAGCTTACGGGGTTTTCACAGGCGAGTAGTCGTGCGGACGAAATGCGTGTGGCGGTACGGGGAACGATCATTCGACAGGGGATCCGAATTTCGACAAAGGAGGGAGAGCCGATTATTATCAGTGCACGAGCTCGAGAGATAAAAGAGGCGCTAAAACCTATCAAATCAAAAATCACGATGAGCGACGGGGGGTCTGTCGACGACATTGATAATGATGAAATGATCGACATGTATGAAATTAAAATAAGAGGAGATGTGGTTACGATTTTTTAAGAAGTGGTAAAACTTGGAATTCTTTAACCTTTGCGGTAACTTAGGAGGGGGAAATCGTATGGGGAAAAGAGGAATGAAGAAACTACTCATACTTGGAACAGCATCGACTTTGTTCGCTTGTTCCTTTGCACCGGGACCTGGAAAAGGCACGAACGATAACCTTACCAGCCAAAACTTGGATCCCTTTCAAAGTCGATTTGTCTACAATAACGCGGCAGAGTCAGATAAGGCCAAGGGAAATAGTGGGGGAGCCCCCGACCTCTCGGCTTCGGAGAAGCCCAATCCCCCCCTGGATAAAGCTCCCGATCTGAACGAATTGTGTGGTGAAGCTAAGCCCTATGGAACGATTCTCGATGGAAGTGTGACGTACACTCCGAATGCGGCCATGTGGGAAAACCCGGACGTTCTCAACTTTATGGCGAAGTATGCGGATCGAGTCGAAGAGCTACATAAAATGAACTTGAACTTCGGTTTTCACTATCCGGCAATTTTATGTCTGGGAAAATCCGAGAATTTGAGCGGAATCATTTACGATTCAGGAAATTGGTACCGCATCGGCAGCGATTCTCAGGCCAGCAATTGCTCCGAAGATTATTGCCCTGTTCGTGTCGCCCATCGTCGAATGATGAATGATGATGAACTTCGAGGGCGTTTTAAAAACGCTGCCCCGATTCGCGACTCGATTGAAAAGGGCGAATACAAAATTGAAGCTCTCTACGTAGGGAAAGCTCCAAAACAAACTGCGGTCGAAACGGGAACCGCAAGCTTTTTGGTGTCTGGACCTACACCCTTACTAGCTGCCATTATTCCCAATCGGGAAGCGGTTGCGGGAACTATCGAGGCGAGATCCGCCCCCATTGAGTCCCTCATTCATTCTCCCGATTCTGTTCCGCAAGTAGCCGCTGCACCTGTGACCGTGGAAACCAAGAAGGAAGCACCCCCGCAGACATCGGCTCCAACTTCTCCAGTTTCTGCGACGGTTCCAATCCCCGCGACTCAACCGAAACCCGTCAGCGATACGAAAGGCCCAAAAATTGAACCGGCTATTCAAACAGCCCCACCTCCGGCTGTGTTGCCGGCTCTATACGCAACGGGATATCGTGCCGAAAAACTGGGGATTCAGGGCGTCCTAAACATTTGCAAAAATTATAATGTCGCGGTTGTCGGTTCATTTCTCTCCAGAGCCTGGCCCGATGGGAGTGGCGGATTATATAATTTATTTATGGACCTAATTAAGAACATCGAATTTAAGGACCGTTTCGCTGTAGCGATTTGTTACAATCGAAATGATCCGGCCAATGTCTTCACGGCAATTTGTGGGTGGAATACACTCCAAGATGGAGACGCGAAGAACTGGAATCATTGCGCGAATCCCCAGTCTGCTGATCCTTCCGTTTGGAATCGGATCGAAAACAATTATAAAGTGGCCTTTGATAAGGGATTGCCCATAGCGATTCTCGCGACTGCTCGTCGCACGCTGACCGATGCCGAATTGGATCAGGGGGTTTTCAAATATAAAGCGACTCCGGCCGATAATGTCCATCCCAACGATCTCACCCTTAATTTAAAGGTCAACTTTGCCGGGCCTTACGAAGAGAATTCGGATCCAGCGATCGCCCCATGTCCATTAGAAGGAAAAAATCTGAAGAATGCCGTACTTTCCGGGTCAATTCTTTCCGGCTTTTCAAACGATGAGGGCTTGATTAGCAAATTCCCATTTGTGGGCATTCTTCCCCGTGTAAACCAAAGTGAAGCCTATGAGGTCGCACCTCAGTACGTGGATGGAAATAGCTGCGCGCGCGTCAGGGGAAATGGGATCAACCCCTCATTGATGGCAAAGCGTTAAAAGTTTCCGGAATTATCCACAGAGATCTTCGAACCACTGGAGCCGCCGAGTTGCGTGGCTCCCAGGTAAATCGCCGCGCCTGCGCCGACGATCAACGGGTAAATCCACCAGTGTTCGTACCAGGCTTTGGGAGGTTTTTCGCTGGTCGCCATTTGATTGGCAGGAGCGATCGGCTCAGCCACAGGAAGGATACTGGATTGCGGTGTTAAATTCGCTCCCTCTTTTGGCGAAAGATAGCCATTCGGCCCAATAAACCCGAGAAGTGTATCGACCGTATCGCCCGAATCTTCCGGAAAATTCTCGATTCCCCCCTTCACCGCTGAGACCGCCACCGTCGAAAAATCAGACGTTCGTGCGTCATATAATTGAGTTAGGACGCGGTAGCCCCTGGCCTGAGTGATCGTTGCGAGAACCAAAAAATCGACCTTGGCCGCCGTGGCAAATTCTTTGAGCTGGTGAACATCCTGATCTTCCTGGTCCGCGCCCTCATGCACGCGGAAAAGATGCGCCCACTCGACATCGCTTCCTTTCGCCTTCATATCGGCCCGCACCACTTGAAAGGCCCGTTCCACTTTCACGGGTTTGTACCAGGGTCGAAAGCCATCCTTTTCCACGAGAAAGAAGTATTCCGCCGGTTGAAGCGTGAGCGATAGCGGCACCTTCCCCACCGGACGGCCGTTGAGATATACCGCTCCCCCTTCTGGATTCGATTCCACACGAATCTTCACGGGGTCATTCTTCATCACGTTCTGGCGCGCTTTAGAAAAGCTCTCGATAATTTTCGGAGAGTAGTCCTTGGAGGAGAGTTCACGGCGAGGATCCAGCAAAACCACCTTTTCGAATTCACCCTGGGCCGCCGAATTCTTTCCGACTGCCACGTAGGCCATCCCCAAAAACAAATGGGCGTCGATTAAGTCTCGATTGGATCGAAGCTCGGAGAGATTATAGATAAAGAGCTTCCGCGCCTGCTCCAGTGCCACGATGGCCTCTCCAAATTTAAGCTTTTGATACGCGCCCTTTCCTTTTCCAAGTAAGTCCCTGGCCTGTTTCAAATCATCCGCGGCCTCGGCATTTTTTTTTGAAAAGTGCCCTTTGGCTTGATTGAGTTCAGAAGGTGTAGCTAGGCGAACGCGGGGGTCGCGGGCAAATGCCGAATTGAGCCCCTGGGTCACCACCGACCTGTTCTCCCAATCTTCGCGGGAAGCATATGTATCGACCACTGCGATCGGAAATGTCCGGCTGACACCAGCCTTTTTCTCCTGTCCAAAGGTGGGGCCGATCAATTGAAGCGCCAAGAAAAGGGAAAGAAAGGAACGGAATCTCATGGCAGCGTCACCGTCAACGTGCTTGAAGATGCGTTACTCTTGGCGACATCTGTAAATAAAAGGATCGATCCCCCGACGACCAGCACCACCCCGCCGATGATCGCCCAGACTTTCGGATTTTCAAACCAAAAGAGAGACTCTTTGGCCGGATTCGGCCGATTGAGCGGCTGTTTGGCTTGGTCGGAGAGTGTCCCCTCGGATTTTGGCTGAAGGTTCTGAGGAATTTCGGAGGGTGGATTTTTCGCCGCTACAGTTTCAGGTGGCGCCGATTTCTTGTTTGCCGCAGGAGCTACATAACCGGAATCGTCAAGGTGCCTCAGGAGCTTTTTGACCAATCCCTCCGGCGACCGGTCCGATTCAATGGGTGAGACTTCCTGACTTCGTTGATCGTAAAGTTGAGCTTCCACGGCCGCAGCGGAGGGTTTTAAAAAAACGAAAATATCGCCTCCCAGAGCGAGGCCCATTTCATCTAAAAAAGCCGCCCGCGGTTGCTCAATCGAGGAAGAGTCGCTCACCGTCGAGAACATCGCCATGGGGTCCACCACCGGCTTTGGCTTGGCTTCAAATTCGATTCGGTTTTCCCCTGCTACAATGAATTTCGTCTGAAGGTCGGGCGGGGCTCCTTCGGCCACCAAGCGAATGAAATGCTCTCCCACCGGAAGATCTTTGGCCTGAGTCGGAGTCGTCCCCACCGATTTTCCATCGACATAGGCGATCGCCCCCTCCACATCCGAACGAATGTCGAGATTTCCCTTTTCTTTCTTCTTAATTTCTTTTCGGACTTCGTCGTACATGGCGCGAACTTTTGGCGAGTAAAGCTTGGGTGAAAGCTTCCGCGTGTCCCGATCAGGATCCAAGATGATGACTTCCCGGAGTTCCGTATGCGCCCGGCCCACGTCCCCAATCGCTAGATACGCCATAGATAAGTAAAACTGAGACGCCCGCAGACCATCAAACGCATTTTCTTCATTCAATTTGTCACGAAATTCGAGTTTGGCTTTCACGAACAAATCAATCGCCTCTTTCACTTTTAATTCTTTGTAAACCTCCTGCCCCTTGGCGAGTAGGGCCGAGGCCTCTGCCGTTCCCTTCCGCGCCTGGGCCGATTCTTTTCCGCCCAAGAAGCGGTCGACTGCCGCTTGATCCACCACCGCGACCCGACCGCTGGCTCGAAAGGCCTGAATGATCGACTCACGCGCCCGGCCATTGGAGATTCCCGGCATCGGGGGCACGATCAACGTCGGCTTGGCCCCGGCTAGCGCTGAGGAACTAAAAACACAGGTGACAGCGAATGTGAAAATGCGGCGGGAAATATTCATTCGGACTTATTCATTGTATCACGCTCCGCCGTAGGGAGCGGGGCGCGATAAATCGTCGTAGTTTCGGAACGATAGGCGACGGAAAGTTGCGTCAAAAGGTCGAGAAAGGGTCTTGGGTAGTCCTTTTGCTCTAAGCTGCCGATCACGATCCATCGAACGTGATACCTGCGAGTTACCTCTGACAACGCTGCCAGGGTCGGAGTGGAATACGCCAATTTCATAGCCAACTCGCGCTTCTCTGTTTCTTGGTGGCCGTTTCGTCGCCACTGCCATTGGTGATTCGACCAGGAGAGGATCGTGGGTCGCCCACTAAATGCGGCGAACCGCCCGTAGTGACCGTAGGGAGGGCCAGCGGCTTCCCAAATGACGTCACTGGGATCCGTATGGCTGCGAAGCCATTGGACAGCCTCACGTTCTCCCGGCAGAGCCTGTGACCAATACGCCATGCCATCCAACGTCGGGGTTGGAATTTTGCCTCCCAGTCGGGAGCGCGTTCCAAGAATCGGATACACCAGACTCGCTGCAACAACACCGACAAGAAATTTTGATTTCATTGTTTTAGAGAGAAGAAGAGGAACAGAAATGGCCAGCCCCCACCAAGAGATAAAGTAGAATTTAAACACGGTGTTCATTCGAAAAAATTCTCCCCCCGCAAAAGAGTCGCGCAAATAGATCACCTCGCAACTAGCGATCAGGAGAAGAGAGAGGGCCAATAGCCTTGTCTCCACACTCCATTTGAGCGGCTGGAATCGTTCGCGAAACAAGTGGGGGGAAGCCAAGAGGAGCGGAACAAAAAAAGGAGCCCAATGTAGGAAGAAATGAATCGGAGAGCTCTGGTTTCCCCATCCCACCCAGGCGATCGATGAAACGGGTGGCACATAATGAATCCAATAGGGGAGAAAAACGAGATACGAACCCACTCCCACCAAGAAAAGAACCAGCGGCCATTTGCCCAGAAGAAGGAGGGAAAGGAGACTCAAGAAAGGAACTGCCCATGGGTTGAGAGGATAGTGAACACCGATTCCCACCGAGCAAAGAAGAGCAAGAATGAATCGCCGCATTCGATCCGGTCTTGCCTGTTGGCATTCCCAACGAAGAGAACAGAGCAGAAAAAAGGAGAGCGTGAGCCACGGAATCTCTATGTAATGCGCATGCAGGTCGCCCAGGAGATAGGAAAAAAACGGAAACTCGTTGATCGTGCCGGGAATGACACGCGAACTGTCCCACCATGAAAATGGCTTTCCCTTTTGAATCACCTGATGGATCCATTTCCAATTGGATCCGAATGTAAGCACGAGTCCGGAAAGAAATGCTGCCACTCGATTTCCTCCGAGCTCGCGCGCAAGCGCATACGCTCCCGCGGCAAGCATCGAGAAAAGCAGAATGAGTGAAACGTTGAATCCCCACTCGAGAGGAATGTGCAAAAGTTGAAGAAGAGGTGAAAAGAAAAGAAAGCCGAAGTAGTAATAATTCACCGGTTCGCCCGCGAGGAAGCGATCGATGGGGGGAAAGTGCCGGTCGAGCGTGACGGCTTGAAGCACCGCCATATCCGGAAATTTTTCGGTCTGATCCAACTCAGGCATCCAAGAGCGGAGAAACAATCCCGCAATGAAGAAAACCAAAAAGACTCCACCATCCTCCCAAAACGATCGGCGAGTACGAAAAAATTTCTTCCGATGAAGCCATCCCATTGCCGCGAAAGCTGCTCCGCAGGAAAGCAGAGAAGGAATCACACCGTTGGGAAGAGTGGCGATCGACCCCCAAAGCCAATAGACGTACGACCAAAGGAGAAAAAACAGGGGGAGTGCGAGGCCGAAGGTCAATGAAATATTCCTATCTTTCCTTCCAGATCACCGTTCCGATTAGAAGGGGCAATAAGATAGGCCGTTGGAGTAAGTACGAATAAAATATCAACGGGCTTGCACTACGTAGCGCAGATTGACTGGCGGTATGTGGATCAGAGATGTTGCCTATCCAACTATACAAGCCAAACGTGGTGGGCAAGGCGGCGAGCAGACAAAGAAAAACAAACCATGGTGTCCGATACCGCTTGTCCGTATAGAGAAAGGCTAGCATCGGTAAGTAGAGTGAATAATGATACTCGTGGCCTCGCCCCATAAGCACAAAAAACCAGAGTGTGGCGACGAGAATTCCCTTCCTTGCGCCCGCCTTAAATCCCACCCAACCACCTGCGAGGCAACAAAGGGCAGCTAAGATATATCGAAAGATAAGATGCTGCGCGGGAGGTGCGAATTCATCAAAGACCTTACTCCACCCCATTTCTTGATTCCAATCGAGTACAGAAAATCGCATGTACATACTTCCATCGCGAAAGAACTTAAGAAAATCAGGATTCCAACCCAAGGTCAGACCCGTTCCGAGCTGATAGTGAAGAATGAAGAACGGTAAGTAGATGGCAATGGTACCCAGCGCAATCCAAGCCAGTGCTCTCCACTTCCGACATACCACAAGAACAAGGGCGGGCGGCCCCAAAATAGGTTTACCCAAAGCGCTCAGAAGAAACCCGGTGGTATATCTTTCTGAAAAGAGGACGAGGGCGAGTCCCCAAACGACTACCGCGTGATACTGGCCGAGTACATACAACAAGTACCAGGGGAAAAAGAAACCGAAGGCAGCAAACGCAATGTAGTCGATCCGTTTCCAAGGTCTCGGAATTCTTCGTCCGCACGCTACGAGAATCCAAACATGCAGAACACAATATAGGGAGTTGACCAGCCAAAATCCCGTCCACGGGGGTAGATAACTCAGAAGGGGACCGCCGAGCACACACAGCATGGGATGCGAAACCCAGCTTGTCGCGAAATATCCGAAGTAGGGATAGTCCTGTGAAGACGTAAAAGGATTGGTTCCAAAACGCACGGCGAGTCCGCACCGGGGCCACGTAAAGTAGTCAAACGCGAATGATTTCCCCATCGGAGAAAGCGCAACCAACGCATTCGGGATAACAAGGAGAAAAAGAACGATCGCCAGCGACCCCCCCCACACGATCGGACCATTACGTTTTACCATCTCCAGAAGCCGAGTTTTCGCGAAAGCTCTAGCACTCACGTGGATGATGTTACTCCCAAACATGGGAAACCCGAGCAGGTATCCATTTTTCCTCAAAGATGACTCCAGACATATCATCGGCTGCACACCGGACTGTTCAATACCCCCGGAACATTAATTTCCCGCTCAGGGAACGACGAAGCTAAGCACTTAAAATTGATAGGTCTCTCTGTGGCATGCTCGGTGAATTATGGGGAGGCATGGGATGGGACTGTTTCCCCATTATTGCTTTTGCTTTCATTGGGTCGCCAATGTTCTTCGGGAACAGCGTTCAAGCGGCTACGATCTATGTCGATCAGGATGGCATCGGTGGATCGTGCAGTGATTCTCGCGATCGTACGACCGCACAGAATATTTCAACTCCCATTTGCTCACCGGCTCGAGGACTTGCGATTGCGACAAGCGGTGACACGCTCGCCCTTCGTAAAGCGACGTACAAACCCGCCGCTACGCTCGTTCTTAATATTCCGGGACTTCATGTGCAATCGTACAACTCCGAACCGGTCATCGTGGATTTCGTCAACGCCGGTCCGGTGGTTGGATTTGAACTCACCGCCGATTCAATTGTTTTGGAAACCCTGGAAATTATGAACGCACAACAAGAATGTGTCGAGAGTTCGGCCGGTGCGACCAATGCGATCATTCGCAAAAATCATGTTCATCATTGTGGCCTCACCAATGTTGGCGGCAAATTCCAAAACTGCGTCGATACGGATGGGAACAATACGTTGATCGAAGGAAATCGACTCCATGACTCCGGATCCCATCTTGTCTATGTCGTCGGAAACGGGATTACGATTCGCAATAACCTCATTTACAAGACCGATACGGGCAACGGTAAGGAATATGGCATCCAAGTAGGGACCGGACCCTTTCCCGATAACCGGGTGATCGCTAGCCACGTTACGATCGCGCACAACGTGATCGGCGAAATCATTCATCGCTCGTCGATTGTTCTTTATGCATCGGGCGCCACGCTCGACACGATCAAAATCATGAACAACGTTCTTTACGATAACGCGCAATTTCCGATTTACATTTATGAAGGAACGTTCACCGGAGTGAACGAAATTCGAAACAACATTTATGCCGGAAATGCCTATGGAAACTGCTTGGGGGACAACTTAAGTTCAGGTTGCATCACGGCTCCCGCTTCATTCAGTGTTTCCAATAATCAAACCTTTTCGAGCAGCAACAGTCTTAATTGGGTCGATCTTCCCAATCATGATTTTCATCTGAAGGTCGGATCGCCTGCGATTGATGTGGCGCTTGCAGGCTATGCATCGACGGATTTTGATGGACGAACACGCCCGATCGGTAGCGGCCCCGATATTGGCCCGTATGAATTCACGAGCGGTGATTCAACAGCGCCAGCGGCACCCCAGAATGTGAGGATTACACCATGAAATCACTACGCCATTTACTCCCGACGGTTCTAATTTTGCTCGGTGGGTTGGAAAATGTCTTCGGACAGACCAACCTCCAGATCAACTGTGGAAATGGGGCATTTCAAACCAATCCGACAAATTGCGCATTGACGAACGACGCCAGCACGAATCCTGGAGCTGTCGCGCCCTACGGACGCTTCCCAACTTTCCAGTGGTCCGGATCCAGTAGCAACTGGAGACTCCAAGTGGATTCCTCCTCGAACTTCCACCCATCGAGTTGTCCGTGGTTTTGGGATTCTGGCGTGCAAACGACTCCGCCGCCCATCCGCTTCCCCGGTGGAGCGCCGGGCGAGGGTTCGTTGGGGACATGCGCAGGTCAGAATCTTCAACATACCAATCAGCAGTTATGGTTCGGCGCGAGAAAATTTTATTGGCGCGTCAGCTTCGACGGCGGCACGACTTGGTCCCCCACCGCGACGTTTTCGTACGAAAATTATCCGAATGCACCGGCCAGTCTCTCTGTCGCCAGCGGCTCCGGTGGCGGCGCATTCAAAAACTTTGGCGTCACAAGCACTCACGCGACGTATTACGTGGGTGGCACGGGTGCCTCCAACACGCCGAGCTGCGGGGCAACCGGAACCCCATGCGGAACGATCGGCTATGCCATCGGGCTGACGGCAGGCCGAACTCCACCCACGGCACCGGGAGATCTCTTCCTCCTTCGGACCGGTACGTATAACGAGACGCTCGATATCACTGGCACGATGCCGGATGGGACGGAGTCGCAACCGATTACGATCAAGAGAGATATCGGAGCCATTCCGACGATCACGGGGACGATTTTTCTTCGGAAGGCCTACTGGACACTCGACGGAATCACGTCCGCAAATCCGTCCGCACAGGCAATCAAGTACGACGCGTCCAACCTCATTGTGAAAAATTGTACGATTACCGGAAACGGCTCTTCAGTCGATGCCGATGCCTCTGTCGTGAACATCGGCAAGAATGCCGCTGGCCGCGTAGTCTCGAATTACTTCGTGAACAACACGATCACGTCCAGTTGTGGCAGCCCGTGCGTGCAGGTGGAGCATCACGGCGGCGCCGATCTCGTCATCCGCGGGAATGATATTTCCGGGGGCTCGTCACATGGAATCCACAAGACCGGTGACCAGGCCGGCCAAGGAAATCTCATCATCGCGGACAACTACATCCACGACCTGACCGGAGCCAACGGGGGTGGGATGGGGAACTACTACGGCACCGGGAAGATGTACATCGCCCGAAACTTTTTGAAGAACATCCAGGGCGGCATTTCGTCTGAGGTTACACGCGGTGCGGAGGCGGAATATCGAAACAATACGATCAACACGTTTACAAGCAACAATACCAATTGCTATAAATTCGCCGACTCGGACGGCCAAATCACGGTCGATGGAGACGTCTGTTATGACAACAGCTACGTTTTCAGTTTCTCCGGCGGATCGGGGGCAGACTGGCAGACGCAGTACAAGGTTCTCTGGAACAATTCAACCTGGTTTCATAATACACGAACGGGGAGTGACACGGTGACAGACGGTAGTGGTCCATGTGCTGGTGACTTGGCCGGGTCTCTCTGCATCACTCAGACGAATATCACGCATGCTGACCCGCTTCTGGACAACACGACGGGGAAACCATCCTCTTCGAGTACAAATGTCATCGATCTCGGCTCTGCATTGGCGGCGGTCCCTATGGGGGGGAGTACGCGGGTGGATCGGGGTCGATTCGAATTCAATGCTGCGAATATCGCGGCGAATGGAGTCTATGACTATCAGCCACGATGGACGGGAGTCAGCGCCACTCCGCGAATCTCATGGACATTCAGCGACGCTGACAACATCTATAATTCGGCGGGCCAAACGCAAAGCGCATACGAAGCCCAGATCGACACCGTGAACACATTCGATAGCAAAGGCGACTGGAAGCCTCTTTGCAGCAGCGGCAAAGTTTTATCCTCCAACGCATTCTGGGATGTCCCTACCTCTTGCGGGCTCATATCGGGAGTCAAGTACTACTTCCGCGTACGAACCTGGGACAACATCAATACCGCCGCCACAGCCGTCGGCATGTGGTCGGATTACGTAAACTCTTTCACCGTGTCGGGGACTCCAGACACCACGGCCCCGGCGGCGCCGACGGGATTGAAGGTGCTCCAATGAAACGCTGTTTCTTCACACTATGGGTTAACCTGATCTTGTTTGGATTCACATCTACTCCATCATGGGCTGTCGTGGCTCCTCTCGCCTGGGACCCGGTGACGACCAATTATGATGGAACTCCCGCGAATGATGTGGCGGGGTATAAGATCTATCGCGCCACCTCGACTTGCGCGAATTTTGCACCTGCGGTGGACGCCACACCCCTGGCCACCGTGGATCGAGCGACAACGTATTCGGACGCGACGGCAACTGACTTGACCGACTATTGCTATCGTGTCAGGTCTTTCGACACTTCCGGAAACCTAAGTGATCTTTCGCTTTCTGCTGCGTTTTACAATCACGCTCCGGCGGTATCATTTAGCGTCAATAATCGGATAGGAGCTTCACCTCTCGCGGTTCAATTTAATTGTTCGGGAAGCGACCAAGATGCGAACTCACTCACGTACGCTCTCGACTTTGACGGAGACGGGAACCCTGAAATCACACAGTCCTCTCCGATTGTGGCCAATCATACGTACAATGCGAGTGCCAACGCGAAGTGCACCGTGACAGACAGCCGAATGAGCGCCGTAACGGATATCATTGCCATCTATATTAATGGTGTTCCCCCGCCTGCATCCATTCCTCCTGCGCCCAACGTCAGCCTATCCGTGTCAGGAAGTGGAAGTGTTGCAAATTTTGTCTGCAACGGTACGGATCCAAGCGGCGTCTATACGACGTTCATCGGAAGTATGAAGTATGGCGATGGCGTGAATTATGCGTGGCCTCCACGTCATCCACCAATCCTACAGACACATCAATATACGCAGCCTGGTCGCTATATGGCCCAGTGTTCGCTTCGCGTGAACAACGTGGGATCGTTGGGGAGCGCGACGATCGGCGTACTTGTAGCATCGGATGGAAATGTTCGCGCCATGACGGACGCGGAAATGGCCGACTGGACTAGTGCCAAGACGGATTCGCTCAATAGTGACGCCTCCGTTCAAAGCGGCTGCGGCCAATCATCGACCCTTTCGTTTATTACTTTCATGATCACTATCCTCGGCCTCGCGCTCGGACGAAAACGATACGCCTAATGAAGCGACAAGTTCGAATCTAGTTGAGAGGATTGTCGACGAGGATCGAATTATAGTCCGCGGGTGATTTAAGTTGTGTGGCGGCAAAGTATCCCCCTACCCCGACCACCACCACACCTACCGCCGTCCAAAACCACCATTTCCGGAAAATGGAATCTGGGCCGAAAGAAGAGGAAACCTCCGCGGGTTTTGTAACCGGCGCTTTCGTATCAACCACAGGCAAAGTTTTGTCTGAGCTGATTTGCGCCACGACCAATCCACCATTGGTGATGTTTTCCATAAGGGCCGCGGCAAGATCTTGGGCTCCCTTTTTAAGTTTCCTCGTGGACGTTTCTCGTTGGACTATTTTGGAAAACTCCTTCGATCGCGTGTCATAAATCTGCCCGGTCAACGTCACTTTCTCTTCATCGACCACCGAGACCACCGAGGCATTCGCCAAAACCAACAGAGGAGCATTGAGATCATTTCCAACTCTCACCAACATCTCATTCGTCGATATGTCTTTTCGTTTCTCGAAGGCATAAGGCGCAAACGGTTTCCAGTCCTCAAGAGTCGCCTCCACCTTATTTGACCCCGCTTGAACCGTTACCTGGCGAGAGGTCGGCTTGTACCCTTTGAGTTCAAACGTTACGAAATGTTCCCCCACCGGGATACCGGTCATTTCGTGCGGCGTGGTGGGCTGCTGAACCGCATCAAAATAAATGGAAGCTCCTTTGGGTTCAGTCCGAAACGTAATCGAACCGGCCGGTCCCTTCACCACCTCCTGCGTGAGGTCATTGTGAAGTTTAACGATCTTGGGTGGATATTCCCTTCGGGGAAGTTCGTGATTCGCCCGAAGCGGGTCAAACACCACCATTTGTCGGATGAATTGTTTCCCTTCGCTCACCCTTCCGCGAATGTAGAGCGCCATCCCAAGATAGAGATGCGATGATAAAAGAAGCCGATTGTCATGAAGGTATCCAATATTCTGGCTGTATAGCCGGACAGAATCGCTGAGCGCCTTGATCGCTTCATCGATGGAGAGATTCTCGTAAAGCTTTTTGCCCTTCGTGAAATCTTGGAAAGCCTCGCCCAGCTGTTGATCCACTTCGTGGTTTTCCTGTCTGGAAAATTCATCGAGATATTTTTGCGTCGTTTCTTCCGGAATCAGCCGCAGCCGCTTCGCATCGGATAGGGAGGAATCCACATAACTACGAATTTGCCTTTCAATCGAAGATTCCGCCGTCCGAAGGCCCAAAACGGCAACCCCCGTTGAATTGGCTTCCTCCCCATTCACGCCGGAGGTTGCGAGGAAATAGAAAAAGGTAACGAAGATGGAAAGAGGGCGTGACCGTGGCGGATGCATATCGATTCGAAGGCGAATCTAATAATTATCGATGCCCAGCCTACGAGCGTCAACAACTCAGGACTTTTTCGTTTTCTTTCTAATGTGTTACGTGGCTGGAGCTTCTGGGACCGCAGCTGGGGTTGGAGCGGGAGCGGCTTCAGCTGCCGGGGGAGCCTTCACCTTTTCTTGCTCCTTTAGTAGTCGAACCACTTTCTTACGAGACGCTTTCCAAGCATCAAAATGGGTTTGGCACAGGCCCTGGGCAACCATGGGTTTCCGGCAGGCTTCCGCTTTGCAGATCCGATAGCGTGACTTGGGCAATTCCCCTCTTCGCCACTTGCGATAATGACGGTCGCAATAGTTCTTCGCTCGGATTTCCCCCTTGCATTTCTCTACTTTGCAGTGTGCTTCTGTGCTCATGGGAGGGCGCTTTTACGGTGAAATGAACCTGCTGGCAAGTGTATAATAGGGTTGAGGGTCTGCCACCGTCATGCATTCAATACTTAACATCTTATTTTCAGGCCCTTTTTTAAAATTGCTGATCTACGGCGCAGCGTTCCTTTTTGCGTTTGTTCTCGCCTATGAACTCACTCCCGACACGGTTCATGCTGAAGTTCGAAAGAGACTCGGCATGACGGACGAGGGCCGCCGGACCAGCCGCGAAACGATTCTTCGAATTTTTCGTCCCTTCTATCTCCTTCTCACACCACGCATCGCCGAACGCGACTTTAGCCAACAGCGCGCCCGTTTATCGAAACAACTGATCGCGGCCAATCTCCAAGAAGAGATGAACCCCGATGAATTCATCGCTTTTAAGATCGTCATGGCGATCTTTGTTCCTATTTTGCTCGGCTACATCAGCGGGGCGATCGGAACCCCCATTCCCCTGGCCTTCTGGCCGGCGGTGGTCGTGGGAGGGTTTTTCTTTCCCGAACTCTGGCTAAAGCAAAAGATTCAAGCAAGGCGACGAGCGATCATCCGCGCGATGCCCTACACCCTCGACCTCCTGACGCTTTCCGTAGAGGCCGGACTGGATTTCATTGCGGCGATTCAGCGGCTGACTCAACGGGCGAAAACGAATCCTCTCCTGGCGGAATTCAATCAGCTCTTAAAGGAAATTCGACTCGGCACTTCTCGTTCCGATGCCCTTCGCACCATGAGTGACCGCCTTCAAATCGAAGAGATCACTTCATTTACCACCCTCCTCATACAGGCCGACCAGTTGGGCGCCTCGATCGGATCCGTATTGCGGGCCCAATCGGATCAACTCCGTACGGCCCGCTTCCAGGCCGCCGAAGCCGCGGGGGCGCGGGCTTCCCAGCTGGTCCTATTTCCTTTGGTCCTCTGTATTTTCCCCGCACTCTTTATCATCGTCCTCGGACCCACGCTCATCGGGTTTCTGCAAAAGGGGCTATTTTAAGAATGTATCGGGTTCGAAATGAAACGAAGGGTTCCGTGGTTGCGGAGCAGGTTGAACGTGCGAGAACGCTTTGGCAGCGTACGCGCGGCCTTCTAGGCCGAAGATCACTTCCTCCCAGCCATGGGTTGTGGATCGAACGGTGCAAGGCCATTCATACGCACTTTATGTGTTTCACGATTGACGTCCTCTTTATTAATCGATCGGGAGAGGTGGTTCGTATCTTTTCCGCGCTTAAGCCTTTTCGAATGACTCCCTTTGTTCGCGAATCCGATGTGGTTCTCGAACTGCCGGAAGGGGCACTTCACACGACACCGGTGGAAATCGGCGATCGTCTCGTCCTGGAGCCGAATTCATGAATCGATCACTCCGAATTCTACAGGGGAATGCCGCCGAGCGGAGTATTCCTTTGACCGAAGGAAAATACGAAATTGGCCGCGGAGAAGATGTGGCCATTCAGATCGACTCCCGGAGTGTTTCGCGAAAACATGCCGAAGTTATCGTCGAGCGATCCATGGTGCGCTTACTCGATTGTGGAAGCCAAAATGGGACGATTCTCAACGGGAAACAGGTCACAATGGCCGAACTCCACCCCGGAGATCGAATTGAAATCGGCGAAGTGCAACTCGAATACATTTCTGACATACCAGAATCCATCGACACACACGCACGTCTTTCCGCGAACTCACACCCTGCTTCCCCTCCACGATCGATGAGAAAATTCTTTTTTATTGTTTTCGCCGTCTCACTGGGAATCGCCACACTGGGTACGGCCCTGTCATTCCAAAATCTTTTTCGTGAGCGCCTTCGGTTGGAATCGATGGATCGTGCTAGCGGCCTGGTGCGATATTTGGCCGAAAAGAACCGAGAAAATCTTCGTCTCGGCAACGACTTCCTTCTCGATTCCGAAAGCGTTCGAAAAGAAAAAGGCGTTCGTGAAGTGCAGATCATTAACCGGAAGGGAAGAATTCTTTCTCCCGTATCGCGCCTGAACCAAATGGCAAATGATCCGTTCACCACTGAGGCCCTCGCACAAAAATCAGATCACCCCATTCTTCCCAGCCCTCGGCTTCCCGACGGTTCTTACATCTTGGTGCATCCCATTCGCTCCTATAACGACAATTTGGGTACTTACGAAACTCTGGGAGTGGCGAAGGTTGTATTTTCTCCCGATGAAGCGATCGGAGAGATGAATGATTCGCATCGACTCATGTTTCTCTTGATTTGCGCCTCGCTCCTCGCGGCCATACTTCTGGCCTGGGCAGCCACCCGAAGTTTTTCTCAACCGATCCTTCGATTGGGAGAAAGATTGGGGCGATGGAGATCCAATCTTCCTACGCGGGCTGAAAAAGCTCCCTTTAAAGAGTGGCAGGCGGCCTACGATGAGGTCGATCGCCTGACCGAGGAGGACCAGTGATACCCCGAAAGGACGAACAGTGGCTCCTTCAGGGAGTTACGGGAGCCTTTTTGGGAAAAGAGTTTCTCATCGTCGGAGACGAGCTTCGAATGGGACGAACCGAGGACAACGATATTAAAATTCCCGATCCCAACGTTTCTCGCCAGCAAACGATGATTTTGCGCGCGGCTGGAAGCTGGATCGTTCGAGATCTGGGCAGCAAAAACGGAACGTTTCTAAACGGCACGCAGATTCAAGACTCCCCATTGGAGGAAAACGACATCATTCGAATCGGCGAAGCCGAGTTTCGATTCGTAAGGGAGAAAGAGAACGTCGCCGACAAAATTCGCGCCCAACTTCCGAAGATGCCTCGTGTCGCGGATTCGATTCAAGGAGTAGGGTCTAAACGCCTCGCCCTCTATGGAATTGCGGCTCTCATTCTCTTAACTGTCGGACTTGTTTCGCTTTGGAAACGACCGTCTCAATCGATAGCTGACAAGGCGAGCCCACCCTCTCCCTCCCGCAAAATGGCACATATTGAAGCATCAGATGAGGAAGTCGTTTCCTGGAAGAGCCAGGCGGATGTCGCCCTGTCGCGCGATGATTTCCTCGCCGCCATTCCCCTTCTTCGAAAGGTGGTGGCTGCCAGGCCTACCGATTCGGGCGCACGCGGGGCGCTGGACCGGGCGGAAGCCCGCCTCCACACGATGATTCGTGAGTACTACGAGAGTGGAGCACGGGAATTTGAGAAACTGTACTTCGACGAAGCGATCACCGAGTGGCAGAAAGTACTGTCACTTTCTAAATCCTTCGATCCGGAAATGTATAAACGAGCGCAGGGAAAAATTCGTGAGGCTGAAGCGAAATTAAAACCATGAAAGTCATCGCACGAAAAGGTCACACTCTTCTTCGATGGTTGGATTGGGGAGACCAAACGATTTTTGTCGGAAGATCCAAGGAAAACGATATCGCGCTATCCGATGCGGACGTCTCCCGGCGACACGCAAAGCTCTTCGTCCAAGAGGGCATTCATCTCATCGAGGATTTAAAAAGTGCCAATGGAACCAAATTAAATGGAAAGAAAATCCAGCGCGCGGAAGTCCGCGAAGGAGACCGAATTGAACTCGGTCCTTTTGTCATATCGCTCGAACAGGAAGAAAACACGCACCCAGACCTGGCCTCGTCCAAAACAGAAAACGAAACTTTTAATACGACGTTTGCGGAGGCCTCCACGGACTTAAAACCCGATGAACACACTCTCCCTCCAGGTTCCAGATCCGATGACGACTTTATGCAGGCCATCGCCGTTCGTCCGGGAATGGAGTCCAAGAAATCAGATCCTGCCCTCAAAGGTTTGAAGCATTTCTTGGAAGATGAGTCTTCGGAGAAAGAGGCTTCACTCCCATCGCTTTCGGAAGCGAGTCAGGCTCGCCTCGTACGTCTGGATGGAAAACATGCCGGGGAAGCCATTGTCATGGAAGAAGAAATTTCCCTCGCACCCTCCGATCGGGCGCCTCTTCCGATACAGGCGACGATCCAAAAAAAGGAAGATTCATTCATTATTAAAAACGAGGGAGAAAATACGGGCACCTTCGTCGACGGTGTTCCCGTGCGGGAAAGGGAGCTTGAAAATCATGATGTCATACGCGTGGGGCGCGCCGAATATGAATTCGTTCAAGGAACGTCGCGCTCTCGGGCCGAGGTTCCGCGCGTGGTGGAACGAACGCGTTCAAAGCCCTTCGCCTCATTATCGGCGGATTGGCGAATCCTGGCGGTCGGGGGTCTCGTTTTGGGAATTGGGGTGACGTATCTTCTCTCGCCATCGACATCGCGAAAACTCCCTTCTCAAGGGATTGAACAGGGGGATGATGAAACCATTCGCCTGACTCGTTTCCATTTGGAGCGCGCGGCGAAACTCATTTCACAAAAAAAATACGACGAAGCAGAAGCCAGGATCCGAAAGGTCTTGAGCGATATCTCGCCCAATCAACCCGATGCCTTGCAACTCCTCGAAGAAATAAACGCCTATCGTTCCGATGAGAAAAGGCACCTGGCTGCGGAGAAAGCGGAGGAAGCGGAACGACTTCGAAAAATTCGAAATATTTTGGCCGAAGGTGATCGGCAGAAAAAACTCAAGGCCTATGACAGAGCCCGTCGCATTTACGAAGAGGCTCTCGCCATTGACGGAGAGAGCCGCGCGGCTCTCTCCGCCCTGGCCGCACTCAATGAACAAGAGGAAAAAGAACAGCGAGAAGCCATAGCGCGAAAAAAGACGAATGCGGAATTACAGCGTCTGTACAATGAGGGAGTCATGAAATTTGAATCGGGAGACATCGGAGGAGCGGAAGTATCGCTGACGGAAGTGGCGAGCCGTAAAGGTCATCCTTACCAAGCATCGGCCCAAAAGCTTCTGGATGAAATTCACCGGGCCGCCGACAAAAAACTAGACGATCGGATCAATCACGCGCGGAGTTTGATGGAGAACGATCCACTTGCGGCGCAGAGCGAGCTCAAAGAAATCGTAACCCAATTTCCGAAACAGGAGCGTGCGGCAAAACTTCTCACCGAAACAAAGGCGAAGCTTAGCGCGAAAGCCAAGCAATCATATACCGAAGGAATTGCCTACCTCGAAGTGGCCGAAGACACGGACTCCGCCATGAGCAAATTTAAGGAAACGCTTCGCTACGCCCCCGACCCCAAAAATGAATACCACCAAAAAGCCCAGCGCAAGCTCGATGAGCTAAAACGCACCCAGGAATAGAAAGTCGGCAGTGCTGAGTTTTCGCTCAGAGTTTCCATCCCCAAATTTCGTGTTGCGTTAGTTAAAACTTAATTATTTTAATAGGTTATTCTCATGACCTCGTTGGAGGGGCCTGGTCCGCTCCTTGCTCCCTATGGGGTAAATGTGCCGTAAAAGGCTCAACTGGACGAAGAGGAATCGTGGCCAAGTGGTCATTGAATACACCCTCGAAACCCTGGTGGTTCTGGGAATCGGTTCCTTCCTCTGGATCTTTTATCAGGAGTTCGTTCAGGGAAATCTCTACGGCAGCGATACACCGAGAAATATCGAGCAATATTTCCCGGAGCTTGGGAACGATCAGGCGTTGGGACTTGAGCAAGTGGTCTCCCTTCCGTTCCCGTAAGACGATGAGGACGAACAATGGAGGAAATGAACATGTGGACAAATCGAAAGAAAAGAAATCGTGGTCAAACGGCCCTTGAGTATGCGCTCGTGATTGGTGTGATCAGCGTAGGAGTCATTTTCGCTGGAAAAAGACTCTTCGGTGGCGATGAGAAAAGTGCAGCTAGTCTTTTAATGAAAGAAGCCATCGACAGCGCAACCGGCACGATTGACGCAAAAAAATAAGTTCAGCTTTTGTTCGATTGGGACAAAGGTCCCAGCTCGGATTGGGGGGTCCCTCCTTCCCCCCCAATTCGAGCCCTCCCTCTTTAATGAGAGGTGAAAAAAATGATGAAGAAATTAAAAAAAACAGAAGGAGTCAGCACGGTAGAATTCAGTCTCCTACTTCCACTTTTAGTCACGGTTCTTCTCGCCATTGTTCAGGTGGTCATCTATCTCCAGTCGTCTACCGCCACTCAATATGCCGCCTTCGCCGCCGCGCGAGCCTACCAAGTCTACGGCGATCGAACGCTGGGAGAAATCCAATATAAAAACCTACGCGAATCTCCCTATACAAACCGCGAGCAACCGATTGCCGAAGCAGCGGCGGAAAAAGTAATTTTCGAATCTCTCCTTTGGGAACATCCCCGCATCCGTGCGGAAGGGAGTTATCCAACGACAACCCGAACCTATGAAGACGGAATCGATCTTGCCCGGGACGGAGTCTCCTCCGATCGCACCCAGGGCGCCGTACGAGTGAATATGCGAACAGGTCTGGGCGTCGAAGTGACGTACTGCATGCCCATTGTTTTTCCCATGGTCGACATTCTTTTCTCGGCGGCAAAAAAAGAATACCCCTGTAAAAACTCCCGAATGTCTCACCATTACTCCGGTGTAGCGATCGTGCAAAAGGCTCAGTTCGGAAGGGAACCTACCGAATTATGAAACGCGATCACGGACAATTGGCGCTGGGGTTGGCCTTCATGTTTACGGCATCGCTGGCCATTTTTTCACTCGTCTTTCAGTCCTCTTTGATCACGCGCGAGAAGATGCAGTTACAACAAACCAGCGATTTCGCAGCTCTCACCGCATCGGACGTTCAGCGTCGATACCTGAATACAATCCGTGAACTCAATCAGCGAATCGAAAACGAATATAAGGACCTCCAGAAATGGCTCAAGATCAATGTCATGCCTTCTATGGCCGCAATGTGTACAAATTATGAAGTGGCAACCGCGTATGCAGAAATGTTCTCCGCCTTTTCAAAGAAAAACGATTCCAAGGGAGATGTCTGCGACAAAGGCTGCGGCGGATTTGATTCGTTCATGAAAAACGCTCGGATCGCGCAATTTCAGGCAGCTCAAACCAATTACGCGAGACAAATTGTCGCCCTTCTCCAGGAAGCGAACCAAAAGGCTTTCGATGTGACTTTAGAGACGTATCTCGTTCCAGAAAATATGCCGGTCATGCTCCGAGGTTGGCTTGAAAATAAATTCGGACGAAAACTGACTTTGAGAGACGTTCAGGCGGAGTATGCGAAAGGAGGAGACCTGAAAAAAAAATATGACATCCGCCCGGTGAGCAGTGTCTGGCTTTTTGAACCCAAAATTGAAGAGCGAATTTTCCCCGTCGATCACACGGTTTATAACACAATATACGTTTATGGAGAGCCTGTAGCATGCGCGCCTTTATATGCCTATCCCCTTCCCCAACCTTCTCTTGCCAAAATTGTTCGAAAGGGAAATTTCACGACGAACTATATTGCCGCGGTTAAATATTCTCCCGTCAATTCCGAAGCGATCAAAAAATGGGTCCATTACGGCCTTACACTAAGGGACCGGAAAGAAGCTGATTCCGACAGCAAGATCCCCCTCATTCGCGACCGCCAAGAAATGACCGATGCAAGTGGGGGCACCTATGACCGGAAGATGATGGCCCTTTCTCTCGCCAAACCCTACGGCGGAACGTTTCCAAGGGAAGGATCCAGGCAACAACCGCCGGGAGGAATGGGAAATCGTGGAAGCGTGGGTGCGGAGTTTAAAGGATCCA
The DNA here is from genome assembly GCA_964397255.1 of uncultured bacterium. GTDB lineage: Bacteria > Bdellovibrionota_G > JALEGL01 > JALEGL01 > DATDPG01 > CAYNHQ01. The sequence continues at coordinate 21,831 of CAYNHQ010000009.1, read as the reverse complement.
AATTAATCGGCATCGCCGACACGCGAGAATTGGATGGCTATCGCATCAACCTGGATCAAGTCATCGAAAAAATAAGTCGGAACGGCTTTTTGATCGATCGGTTCAAATCATTCACGGAGGACTACCTCCACTGAGATTGCGATGATGCGAACTTTTTTACATCGAAGGGGACAGTCGACATTGGAATTCGCGATGCTCCTTCCCATCCTCTTTTTTCTTCTCTACCAAGTCATTCTCGGCTTTCGAACCAACCATGAGGCGAGCGATCATGCCATTCAACAACATGCCGAGCTGCTTTTGCAATTCAATCATGGGAACAATCCGAATCCGATTGTCATCGATGGTGTGAAGTTGGTTCCCGGGCGACTCATCGACCTGGTTCCACCTGTGGCTGGTTTGGGTATTGGAGACTTCCTTAAGAGTTTCGGTCCCAAAGCCCTCGAATCCATCGGACTTAACATGGTCCTATCGAGGATCCCCACCAACACGTATGCGGAAGGTTTTGCGAAAGGTGCATTCAAATCTGCCGGAAACTCTTACATTTCGACAGGTGGCGTTGATTCAACGACCACGGCTCTGGGAGGTCTTGCTGGAGCCCTCGCCACGAATGAAGCGAACGAAGATTTTCATCGCGTCAGCTCTATCTATGGCCCCGCAAGTCAGGAACAAATACGGGCAGACTTTTGGGGAGGGAGCCTTCAGAACGGCCTCATCGCGGGAGCGAATTCGAAAGGGGATTGGAAAAATATGGCCGCGGGTGCCGTGGGAAGCATGGTGAATTCTCCGTTGGCGGGTGAATGGTTTCATGGTTTGCCCAACGATGCTCTCGCCGGCGCGGCAAAAGGAGCGATCATGGGAACGGTCGCCGGTGTGTTTGGCGGGGGCTTAAATTTTAAAAATGTAGGGATATCCACTGCTATGGGGGGATTCAATTCCACAACCGTTGCGGAAATGTTTACAACCAAAGAAGGCCAGGCGGCCATGAGCTCTGTCGGCTATATTGCCGCCCGCGCTTCATTCGCCACGCTACTTGAAGGAGGAAATGTAAAAGAGGCCGCTTCGGCAGCTGTAGCGGGAGCCGCCATTGGGATGGCGAGAGGATTGATGCCCGATGTGTACAAACGGACCAGTGGTCCGATTGAAAATGTCGTGCAGGGTTCTTCACCCGAAGAGGTGGACAAAAATTTGGAAAGTGCCGGAAACAACACTCAGTCGGTGGATTCCATCTCCAAAAAAATTAGTTCGGAGGTCCTTCAAATATGAAGTACGCCCTCTTCCTCATCACACTGATTGGAGTTTTTGCCTCGGCTTGGGCGGGACCCTCGGATGACATTCGAGCAGAGGTGGAACTCCTGATCGTACGAAAATTGGCCTCTGACACGATAGCCATACTTGAAAGCCAGGGGTTCCGACCCGACCAAATTGCGGAAGTCCTAAAGGGAAAGGGCTTTGCCCACTTTTCGCAAGCGGTCCTGGAACACCCGAACACTTCGGCCGCCATCGATCAATATGTGAAGAAGATTCTCTCTCCGGAATACCAGGCGGAAGTCGCCAGACGGATTGAGCGGGATGCCGCCGCGCGGCAGGCCGCTTTTTTGCTCGCGCTCCAAGAGAAAATGATGGAACGCAAACTCCTTCGCCCGGAGATCCAAGCTTCCAATGAGTCGAGCTCGGACCGGCTCTGGAGGCGGCTCAGAACCTATTTATTGGAGTAGTCCCTTGAAATTTGGTCAATTATTTTATATACTTAGTTCAATCCTAAAGCTTCAAATTCCAAGACATTTATTCACCTTTTTCGGAGGCAATACGTGAAAAATCGGCGCGCGCTCCTCTTCTCGATCGTCTCAGGCTTTGTCGCCGTGATGCTTGCCTGGTACTACATTTCGACGATCGAAAAACGGCTGCGAGCCGACTATGAGGAGATCACCGTCGTGGTTGCCACACGCGACATCGCTCGATACGAGCGAATCGACGAATCCGCACTCACACTCAAAAGTATTCCCAAACCCTTCGTTCAGCCGATGGCCTATGAAAAAGAGCGCGTCATCGAATTGATCGGAGGAGTGGCCAACACCACCATCAAGAAAGGGGAGCAAGTCGTTGAAACGAAAGTCGCTAAAGCGGGTGAACTGAAAGTCTCAAATGACGTCCCTCACGATATGCGGGCTTGCACGATTGCGGTTGATGAAGTGACGGGAGTCGGAGGCCTGATTTATCCAGGAGACAATGTGGATATCATCGGTGTCTTTAAGACCGTGGATGCAAAAAGTCGCGTAGCCACCGAGGCCGAATCGGTCACCCTATTTCAAAATGTCCCTATTCTCGCGGTCGGCCGAAATTATTCCTACACTCCTTCCCTCGGCCCCGAAGCCAATAAGAAGGCCATCGATATCGACACTCGTGTGGCCAATTTTTCCAATGTGACGGTCACGTTGAAGCCACGCCAGTGCCAGGAGCTGGCGGTGGTTCAACAGGTGGGCGTGATTACGCTCACGCTTCGATCCAACTCCAATCGCATCGGCGGAGATTCTTTTCCGGATCTCAAGGAAAAGCGGAGCACGGCTGGAGGCGTGAGCGGAATTCAGGCGCCGCTTGAAATTTCACATCGACCCAAATGGCTTGAAACCAGGGGAGACCAATCGGTCTTCGCCCCATAGGAGAGAAAATGAGACGCTTCGTATTCATATTTACACTGCTTTTCGTGGCCGGGGCCTTTGCTCAAACCGGCCAACAGGGAACGGAGTATCTTGTCCTCAATAGCCCACGCGTAAAGTCGTTTGACTATTCGATCGGGAACGTGACCATTGGGAACTCGGACATCGTCAACTTTAAGGCGGATCGGGAAAAAAAAAGAATTACTCTTTTTCCGAAAGCGACCGGAACCACTCTGCTCCTCGTCTACGATGATCGCGGCACGCAACGGGATGCCATTCAACTCACGGTTTATCCCACCGACCCCGAACGACTACTTCAGCAAGTCCGAAAGCTACTTTTGGATGTTGAAGGGATTACCATTACCCGTCTCGACGAAAAAATCGTCATAGACGGCGAAGTCATTCTTCCTTCGGATAAGGAACGAATTCAAAAAGTCGTCTCCAATTCCAAAGATATTGTCGATCTGACACGGCTCAACCCCGATGTGAATCGGATTCTGGCGAAGAAAATTCAAAAAGAAATCGGTTTGGACGAAGTTTCTGTTCGGTCGCTGAAAGGCAAAATTATTTTGGAAGGAGAAGTTTATTCCAAACAGGCCAAGGAAAAGGCCGAGCAGATTGCCAAACTCTATTCCGATGCCGTTATCAACGTCTTGGAAGTTCGCGCAGTTCCCGAACCCCCGAGCCGCCAGCCGACAGTACAAGTGACTGCGCATTTTGTGGAAGTATCAAAGAACTTCTCTAAAAATTTTAATTTCCGTTGGAACCCAATTCCACAACTGTCCGCCACGGGAAGTTACAATTTCAATCCCGTTTCGGGGAGCAGCAGCACGGTAGGACCTACGATTACGGGAACGATCAACGATATCTTGCCCAAGTTAAACTATTTTAAAGCCCTCGGTATTGCGCGCGTCATTGAGAATCCAACCGTCTCGGTCAAGAGCGGGTCAGAGGCGAAGATTGAAAGCGGAACCCGAATCGGATTTCCCGTCGTTCAGGCCAACGGAGCGGTCTCACTCGAATTTCAAAATGTGGGAGCTGACTTAAAAATTACTCCTTACGCACAGGGAACCGATGTCGACATGAAGATTGAAATCAAAATCAGCTCGCTTGGATCGCCCGATGTCACCGGAGGCGTCGCAATTGAACAAAGTGGTGTTGAAACTTCCCAGTTCGTCCGTTCCGGCGAATCGGTGGTGATCGGAGGTCTCGTTCGATATTCCAATCATCAGGCTCTGGACCGTCCTCCTCCTAACCCTGTCGGAAGTGGAGTCATTAACGGAAATGCAGGACTGAATCCAACTGCAACCAACAGCCAGTTTGTGGATCCATTTCCTCTCGGTTCGCTTTTCACGCTCTTTAAGTCAAACGACATGGGAAAAGAAAAGAGCCAATTCATGGTTTTCATCACGCCAAAAATTCTTAAGTTTGCAAAGGACTCAAACCGCGAACTCAAAGACCAGTTCAATCTGTACGAGGTCTACCCCGAAGACATCCAAAAGGCCCGTGCGGAAGAGTCGAGCGGTGACTAGCCATGCGTTCGCATACGATCAGCGTTTATGGACCGAAGGGGGGAGTCGGCAAGACAATCTTCGCGATCAATTTTGCTCATGCTCTCGCACGACAGACTCGCAGCCGAGTCCTCCTCCTGGATCTGGATCCCCATGACTGTGGCGACGTGGCACTGCTCCTGGGAAGCCAAATCAAAGTCTCCATCGCCGATCTTGCTCCTCAAGCCCATAAACTAACTTCCACGGCATTGGAAAAAGAAATTTTTCGACATCCCGATGGCCTTTCCATTCTCCCGGCCGTCCGAAATCTTCGGCAACTTTCCTCGATCGCTCCAGATAAATTGGAACAGCTTCTCACCGTTTGTCGAGATACTTTTGATTTCATCGTCGTCGATTGTGGTAGCGATCTTCACCCGATCCCGCTCAAGGCGTTTGAAATTTCATCGCTCGTCCTCTTTATTACGACACCCGAAATTCAGGCGCTGAGCCGTTCGCTTCAATCTTTTTCGGAGTTCCAGTCGCTCGCTTTTCCCAGCCAGATGACTCAAGTCATTGTGAATCGCCATGATTCAAATGGCGTCATCAGCGAATCGATCATCCGTCAAAAATTGAAAAAAGACGTGCTTGCTCTTCTTCCCGATGAGCCGAAGGAAGTCGAATCCTCGGTTCACCAGGGAGTTCCCCTCTACCTCTCCCATCCACGCGATCCCTATTGCCGTGTACTGGAGGAGCTTTCCCGCGCGATTCTGACGAACAACATGCTTCGGTCAACTTCCGGTTTAAAGCTCAGCGCATCCGTTATTCCTTCTCCCGTAGCACTTCCTCTGGGCCCGGAGACCGTCAGCCGAAAGACAGGCAGGATCTCCCATGTTTCGGATGATGAACTCGATCGACAAGCCGATCTTCGAACACGAATCCATCAACGCCTCATCGAAGTAATGGATTTTCGCCAACTCTCTCCCGAGGAGCTAACCAAGCAGGATAACCGCTCCATTGAAGAGCTCCGGACCAAAACGCGAGAAGTCATCCTCGGAATCATCGACAAGATGCCTGAAATCAAAACGCGTGAAGAGCGACAACGAATCGCAAAAGAAGTGCTCGACGAAGCCATTTCTCTTGGGCCCCTGGAAGATCTATTGGCTGATCCGAGCATTACGGAAATCATGGTGAATCGACCCAATCAAATTTACATCGAGCAAAAGGGGAAACTCAAACTCGCGAGCGCGCGATTTACAGGGGACAAACAACTTCTCCGCGTGATTGAGCGAATTGTTTTCCCCATCGGTCGAAAGATCGATGAAAAGACACCCATGGTCGATGCCCGACTTCGGGACGGCTCCCGCGTCCATGCGATCATCCCTCCACTGGCGCTGGATGGACCGATGCTTACGATCCGAAAATTCAGTGGAGCGATTCTCGGCCCTGATCATTTGGTCAAACTCGGTGCCATGAACGATGAGATGGCCGATTTTCTCCGAGCTTGCGTAGAAGCAAGACTTAATATCGTAATATCAGGAGGAACGGGCACCGGAAAAACAACGTTGCTCAACGTGATGGCGGGATTTATTCCGGCCGACGAAAGAATTATCACGGTGGAAGATGCAGCGGAACTCCACCTTCCGCAGGAACATGTCGGTCGCCTGGAGGCGCGACCTCCGAATCTTCAAGGAGAAGGAGCGATTCCCATTCGTGAGCTTGTGCGCAATACTCTGCGAATGCGACCCGATCGAATTATTGTGGGGGAGTGCCGTGGTGCGGAAGCTCTGGATATGCTGCAGGCAATGAATACCGGGCACGACGGATCCATGACGACGATTCATGCGAATTCGCCACGCGATTGCATTGCCCGGCTTGAAACGCTCGTCATGTTCGCGGGTCTGGATCTTCCCTCCCGAGCCATTCGCGAGCAAGTGGCTGGCGCCATTAATCTGATCGTTCAGCTCACTCGCCTTCAGGATGGTTCACGAAAGATTACGGCGATCACTGAAGTCACGGGCATGGAAGGCCAGACCGTCCAGACTCAGGACATCTTCCTCTATCGACAGAAGGGAATCGATACGAACGGAAAGCTGATCGGAAGTTTCGGCACCACCGGACTCGTCCCGACCTTTGCAGAAAAATTCAAACAGCGCGGCATTAAAATGCCCAAAGGTTTATTGGGCGGGGGAACTCCAAAATGATTTCCCTCACTGGTTTGGGAGTTGTTCTTTTGATCGCGGTCGCGGTTCTGGTACCCAGTTATTTCTTTTATCCTCATCTCGAACTCTTTCTTCAAAATTATGTGGTGCAATACGTCGATCAAGTGATCGACCTGCGAGAGCGGATGTTTGCGCGACTGGAACGACGTAAAGTGATCTTTGCCATTGTCGCTTCCACGTTGGTGATGGGGTCGCTTGGATTTTTCCTTTCACAGGGCTTTGGCTTCATTACGCTTCTCTTTACGGCACTTTTTGCATTTGTCGGTTGGTCGATTCCGAGATGGGTCGTTCGATTCGCCTGGTACAAACGAATTCACAAATTCGATCTACAATTGGTGGATGGCCTCAATCTCATGGCCAATTCCCTCAAATCGGGGCTGAATCTCTCGCAAGTTCTTCAAGTTCTCGTCACGGAGATGCCTCCGCCGATTTCGCAGGAATTCGGCCTAGTCCTTTCGCAACAGCAAGTGGGATTGAGCTTGGAAGAAGCACTTGAAAAAATGCTCGAGCGAATTCCCAGCGATGATCTTTCGGTGGCGGTTCACTCGATTCTGATCTTACGGGAAACGGGAGGAGATTTGAGTGAAACTTTCGATGTCATCGCCGCCACGATTCGAGAACGCCGAAAGGTCGACGGGAAAATCAAAGCCATGACTCAGCAGGGAAAAATGCAGGGGTTGATTTTGTTTCTAATGCCGGCCGGAATCGGAGTTCTTCTCTATCTGATGAATCCAGAATTTATGCTCCCGCTCTTCACCACACGCCTCGGCTGGATGATGATTTCGGTGATGCTATTGTTCCAATTTATCGGGGGGTTATGGCTCAAAAAAATCGTGACGATCGAGGTCTGAGGCCCTTTACACCTAAGCGCCGCGGTCATTATAATATGGAGATGAAGCTGCTTCTTTTTTTCCTATTTCTCGCAACTCCCGTATTCGCCAATCAACAGGCTATCAAGTCCACACTTGGCGAGGCGAGCGTCAACACACCCTATAGTCGATGCGCGGCCGGAGACAATTCGAACGGAAAAACAAAAGGTTCAAAAAATGTCGACACTTGTTCGGAAGCTGGGATTCCGGCCGGGGTCTGTGCCGCGTGCGCAGGAAACCCTTCCGATACTTCGGATACGTGCCGAAATGCAATTGCCCGTTACAAAGAACTGGGTCTCTACTAAATCTTCGTATCCACTTTCTTCGCGATGTATTCTTTGACCAAGCGACGATCTTCGTCGTCCATCGCCGAAATTTCCACACCCATTCCGCGAGCGAACGAATTTTTAATGGCCGTGGCGGTACGCCCTTCGTTTAACCAGGCCACTTTCCCCTTCCCTTCAAAGACACGATCCAAACCCGGGAGAGTAAAGCGAAGGGTAAGAGGAGTCCCAATCGGCATGGGATTTTCAGTCTCGATGAAAATTCCTCCTTCGCTCAGATCATTCGAATAGTCGTAGAGATAAGTATCGGGGCTCTCAAAATCGACCAAAACGCGGACCAGAACGCGGGGAAATTTTCTTCGTTCACTCATTTTGTCGCCCATGGTGCTTCTCCCTTTCCGAGCCGGATCGCCGCATCATTCGCCGGAATGACCTGCCCGTCAATCACATTGACCTGCCACTTTAACAGATGAAGTGGAAGAATGGTATCGCGACAAACCACCTCCATGTGTCCTTGAAATGAGTCTAAAGATCGGGCTTCGCAGAATCGTTGCCTGAGGGGAAGCGCTTCATTAATTCGCTGACGAAGGGGGACACCGAAAGCCTTAGCTTCCTCGACCAGGCGAATAGACGTTTTCACATCGGCACCCTCAAACGCGAGTCGAAGATATGTCAATGTTCCGACCAAAAGAACTGTTCCCGAAAAGATAAAGACCACTTTCCCGGGAGTGAAACGGAATTCTTTCATGGGTGCATGATTTCTATTTCTTCCACGCTTCGATCGGTCGCCTCACGAACGCGGAACAGAAGCTTCCGATACCGAAATTCTTCCCCTTTTTTTGGAATATGCTGCATCTTCGACATCAGAAATCCACCGACGGTCTCATAGTCCCCTCGAGGAATATGCGTCTGCAAAAGTTCCGAGAGTTGAATGATCGGGATTCTACCCTTGACGATACAATAGTGAGGATCGATCCTACGAAAAAGAGGTGCTTCGGAGTCGTATTCATCCTCGATGTCGCCCACCACCTCTTCGATAATGTCTTCGAGAGTAATCAGACCAATCGCTCCGCCATATTCGTCTACCACAATGGATAAACTGTCTCCGCTAAGCTGCATCGTGACCAAAAGCTTACCCAGCTCCACTCCCGCAGGAATAAATCGTATCGGCCGAATGATCGACCGGATGGCAGCGCTTTTCTCTTTTGCAAAGAGGACGTCGTAATGATTGATCCATCCGACAATATTAAACACCCCGTTTCCAAAAACGGGGAATCGACTATATCCACTTCGGCGCATCTCGGCCGCCGCATCCGCAATCGTGGCATCTTGCGAAATGGATACCACCTGCGCCAGGGGAAGCATGATGTCGCGCGCCTGACGATCGGAAAACATGAATATCCGGCTGATCATTTTTCGCTCCAAATCTTTTACACCTCGCATCTTGGCGGAGGATTGAAAAGCGAGTTCAAGTTCTTCCCTTGTAATAAATGGCGTCCGCTTTTTCGATTTGACGCCAAACAAAAGATTTACCAGGCGCGCTGTTCCCGCGACCGCTAAGACGAGAGGTGAGAGAATCCACGAGATGATCCGCAAAGGATAGATTACGTAGAGCGCCAATCGATCGGCATAGCGCTGAAAAAGAGTTTTGGGAAAGGCCTCTCCAAAAACGAGCATCAGAGGAACCGTTACGATCGCGGCGAGAATCGAATACCGTTCTCCTATTTCATCGATGACATAAAGGGTAGCGATGGCATTGAGGGTCATTGTCGCTAAATTGAGACCCAAAAGCGTCGTACCGAGAAACCATTCCGGATTTTCCAGCACTTTGGTCAGCGAACTGGCTCGTTTCGATCCTTTTTCCACCAGATGGCGAAGGTGAGCACGATTGACCGACACAAGGGCAATTTCGGATCCGCTAAAAAAACCCTCCAGGAGAACGCAGAAACATATGAGAATTAAAGTTTCGATGCGGCCTCCTCTACGTCCCTTTCGTCGCGAAGGTCGCCAAAGATTTCCTCCAGCACATCTTCGAGCGTAACGACGCCAACCATTTCATGTGCGAATGTTCCGCAGACCACTCCGAAATGAGTTCGTTGAGCTCGAAATTGGGCAAAGAGGTGAAGTGCCGTGGTCTCTTGAGCCACACGCAGGGCGGAGCGAACGTATGAGCTTATCGTGCCCCTTTGTTGATCGAGGCTGAGTCCGAGAAGGTCTTTAATGTAAAGCGTTCCCACGACACGCTCTTCTCGTTCATCGAGAACGGGAAACCGGGAATAGCGATCGGATGCAATTTGGTTGAGCGCTTCTTCAATCGTCATATTCAATCGGAGGGAAGAAACTTTGGATTTCGGTGTCATGATTCGCTCGATGCGAAGGTCATCGAGATCAAAGACATTGTGAATCAGCCGGCGTTCCTGAAAGTCGAGGACTCCTTCCTCCGTACCGGCATCGACCATTGAACGAAATACAGCTTCCGATACCGTGTCGGGCCGGTTGAAGTTTCCTCCTAGTAACGTCACCAACGTATCCACGATCCAGGCCAGACCATCTCGAAGCGGAGCGATGGCGCGCGAAAACCAGTAAAGCGGCAACGCATTGAGGGTCACCATCCGTTCCGGAAATTTGATCCCAAATGTCTTCGGGATGATCTCACCAAACACAAGGACAAAGGGGAGAACCACCGCGACCGCCACCAGGGGCAAATATTCCGGGAAGACATGATTCCGAACTTGACGATAAACAAGCGAGGAACCCACTACACCGATGAGAGAATTCACCACCTCGTTTCCCGTAAGAAGAGTGGAAATGAGCTTGGTCGGATCTTTAATCAATTTTTGGGCAGCGAGATAGCTATGGTGCGCAACGGCCTTCAGCCGCCGGACACGATGAAACCCGAGGCTAAAAAAAGCGGCTTCAGAGGAAGAAAAAAAACCGGATGCGAGAATTAATGCGGCTAGGCCGAGAAGCTTACCAACCGTGACGGCGTCCCACACAATTTAAAACGTCGCCTGCCTTTCACGAAGGGAGGCGCGTGACTTTTGCACGCGTCCAGGAGTGGAGCCACGCTCGGCCTCGTCTCGCCCTGTAACGAGCGCATGGCTCAAGACGTCTTTCATCGTGGCCACGGGAATAATTTTGAGTCCCTTGAGGTAGTGCGCCGGAATTTCTTGCAGGTCTTTCTCGTTTTTCTCCGGAATCAATATGGTTGTAATCTTCGAACGCCTTGCTGCCAAAACTTTTTCCTTCACCCCACCAATGGGAAGCACCTTTCCGCGCAACGTAACCTCGCCCGTCATAGCCACATTCCGACTGATGGGTTTGCGTGTCATGGCGGAAATCAACGCCGTGGCCATGGTCACTCCGGCCGAAGGGCCGTCCTTCGGAATAGCTCCCGCGGGTACGTGAACATGGATATCTCGATGGTGAAAAAGGCGATCCTTAATCCCAAGTTCTTTGGCTCTCGATCGGGCATACGACAGAGCCGCATGCGCCGACTCTTTCATCACATCACCCAGATGTCCGGTTAGTGTCAGCGTTCCCTTACCTCGCATCAACGTCGCTTCGACAAACAACACCTCGCCGCCAGCGGCTGTCCAAGCAAGGCCCGTGGCTACACCAATTTCACTCTTTTCCCGTTCTCCCTCCGGAATGAAACGAGGAGGTCCCAGATATTTGTGAAGGTTCTCACCCGTAATGGAAGCTTTCGCAGCTTCGCTTTCGGCCACTTTTCGCGCGATCTTTCGAAAGACGGATGCGACTTCTCGCTCGAGATTTCGGAGTCCCGCTTCTTTCGTATATTGATCAATGAGAAGACTTAAGCCCGATTCGGTCAGGTCGGCGTTTTCTTCCGTTATCCCATTTTCTGCGAGCTGTTTCGGAATGATGTACCTTCGGCAAATCTCAATCTTTTCCTCCTGCGTATACCCGGGAATATTGATAATCTCCATCCGGTCGCGAAGCGCAGGCGGAATGGGATCCACTAAATTAGCCGTCGCAATGAACATGACGTTTGATAAATCGAACGGGAGGTTGATGTAATGATCGCGGAAAGCATGGTTTTGCTCCGGATCCAAAACTTCCAATAGCGCGGAGGAAGGATCACCGCGGAAATCGCTTCCCAACTTATCGACCTCATCCAAAATAAAGACGGGATTCCTCGTCCCGGCCTGCTTGATCCCCTGAACGATTCGTCCAGGCATCGCTCCCACATAGGTTCGGCGATGGCCCCGAATTTCGGCTTCGTCCCGCATCCCGCCGAGCGAAATACGAACGAATTGCCTACCCATCGCTTTGGCAATTGATTTCCCAAGCGATGTTTTTCCCACGCCAGGAGGACCCGCAAAACAGAGAATGGGACCTTTGAGTTTCTTTTTGAGCTTCGTCACGCCGAGAAATTCGAGAATTCGGTCTTTAACTTTTTCCAAGTCGAAATGATCCTCGTCCAAGATCTTTTTCGCCTTCGACAAATCGATATTGTCTTTGGAAGCTTTGCTCCAGGGGAGTTCAATCATCCAATCCAGATATGTTCGAACGATGGTGGCTTCCGCCGCGTCAGGGTGCATGCCCTCCAACCGATTGAGTTGCTTGATGGCTTCTTCTTCGGCTTCCGGAAGCATCTTCGCTTTTTCAATCTTGTCGCGAAGCTCCCGGACTTCCTCTCCCTTGGAATCGTTGTCTCCGAGCTCCGCCTTAATCGCTCGCATCTGCTCGCGGAGATAGTATTCGCGCTGAAGTTTCGAGAGCTCACCTTTCGCTTGAGTCTGAATTTTTTGTTGCACTGAAAGAATTTCGAGCTCTTTTTGCAAAAACTTCATGACCGCCTGGAGCCGCTCTTTTGGATCGAGCATCTCGAGAATTTCCTGCGCTTCGTCGACCTTGAGACCCAGGTACGATGCGACGAGATCCGCCAGCCTTCCCGGCTCGGAAACATCATCCAGAACGATCAAAATCTCAGGTGAGAGAACTTTCCCGTGCGAGACAATTTTTTCGAGCAATTCCTTAATCGTTCGCATGAGCGCCTCAAGCTCCACCCGTCGAGCCGAGACATCGGGTTCATCAAATTTTTCAATCCGAACGTAATAATGGGGAGATTCCTGAACATACTCCTGAATTTTTCCACGCTTCACGCCTTGAACGAGGATTTTGATCCGGCCATCCGGAACCGGAAGTTTATGCATCCGCATAATCATTCCGACGCATCCGAAATCGTGAATTCCTTTCGGCGTCACCGCTTCCGCGTGCATATCCTTTTGAGCCGCAAGGAAGATAAGCCGATCTTTGGAAAGCGCCGCCTCGACCGACTGAATGGAACTCTCTCGCCCGACAAAGAGAGGCAAAATAACGTTCGGGAAAAGAACGACATCCTTTACAGGAAGGAGCGGCAGTGTATCTGGGACCGCAATCCGATCCGGCAACTGTTCCGACATCTTTCCCTCTTCGTCATCCGATGGACTCATTCCAATCCTCCCCTTTTGCGCGAATTCCCTTACGGCATGACTTGTTTAACTTCTCGCTGCGCGGTCACGCCCTTCATGGTCAATTGCTCGTCGATAATGGACTTAAATTCACTAAACGGCACGGCACCCGAAAGAGGAATACCGTTGATGAAAAACGCCGGAGTTCCGTTCACTCCCGCATCCTGCCCCGCTTTCGCATCGGCTTCCACATCCGCCTTGTGCTTGCCTGATTTGATGCATTCGTCGAACTTGCCTTTGTCCATGCTTAACTCCTTGGCATAGCGGGAAAAATCTTCGTCGGAGAGCTGCTGCTTATCGAACAATTTATCGTAATAGGCCCAGAACTTTCCCTGATCATGTGCGCATCTTGCCGCCATGGCCGCTGGCATGGCTCTCTGATGGAATGGCAGAGGATAATCCCGGAAATAGATCTTCACCTTGCCGCGATATTTCGCTATGACTTCATCAATGGTGTCGTTGGCGCGCTTACAAAATGGGCACTGAAAGTCGGAAAATTCCACAATGGTGACAGGGGCCTTATCCGCTCCTTTGGGCGGATAACTGCCCGTCGCCACGTTCGCCGTCGGTCGCGTGAATGCATAGGCGACTTTGTACTTCTTCTTTAACTCGGCGAAGTACGCGTCTTGGCGCTCTCGCTGACCGTCTTGTTCCAATTTTTCCCGAATCCGACCCGAAACCTGCTCAAAGGGCGGCGGATTCTGACCTCCGCGTTTTTTGAATTCATCGTAAAATTTTCGAATGTCGGCGTCGGTCACTTTCTTTATCTTTTTTGTAACTTCATTTTCGATTACTTTGTCGGAGGTCGTCCCCGTTTTTTTCGCCTCTTCTCCGACCAAGTGGTCGAAGAGGAATTCGTCCGTGGCTTCCTTTTTCGCCTCGTAACATTGCATTTGAGACTTTAAGAGCTTCCCACCCCCTCCTTTTCCGGCCAAATCGGCCTCGGTAATCGGTTTTCCATCCACCGTTGCCAGAGTGTCGGAAGCCGGACAAATACCGGGAGCAAATGCAATAAGGGTCAGGGAAATAGCTACGAATAAACGACGCATCACAGGAGTCTCCTTTCGGCCGATGGCCATGAACGAAGGAGCTTAACTGAACTTCTAAAATAAGCCATGTTCCTTCATTCCTATGTTATGGTCGGGTCTTTCATGAAGCCCTTGAATGAACAGCTTGAAATCCTTCGCCGTGGGGCCGTGGAGATCCTCCCTGGAAAGGATTTTGAAGCCAAAGTTGCCCGCTCGATCCAGGAAAAGAAGCCTTTGATTGTGAAATGCGGCTTCGATCCGACGGCTCCCGACCTCCACTTGGGGCACACAGTCCTTCTTCAAAAAATGCGTCAGTTTCAACAACTCGGCCACAAAATCATTTTTCTCATTGGCGACTTCACGGGAATGATCGGCGACCCGACGGGACGTTCGGAACTTCGAAAACCACTTACACGGGAAGAAGTGAAGAAAAATGCCAAGACCTACAAGGCCCAAGTTTTTAAGATTCTCGACAAGACGAAGACCAAGATTGACTTCAACTCTCGCTGGATGGAAAAAATGTCGGCAGCCGAACTGATTGAGCTTTCAACACATTACACGGTTGCCCGAATGCTCGAGCGAGACGATTTTCAAAAGCGTTATCGAGCCAACGAACCCATCTCGATCCGCGAATTTCTCTACCCGATTGTTCAGGGCTATGACTCCGCGGCGCTTAAAGCCGATATCGAATTGGGTGGAAACGACCAGAAATTCAACTTACTCGTGGGCAGAGAGATTCAAAAAGCCCTTGGCCAAGAGCCTCAAGCCATTTTGACGATGCCTCTTTTGGAAGGTCTCGACGGCGTGAACAAAATGTCAAAGTCGTATGGCAATTATGTTGGAATCACCGATTCACCGAGTGAAATGTTCGGAAAAGTGATGAGCATTCCCGACACGCTCATGCCCCGTTATTTCGATTTACTCACGGATATAGCGAGCTCTGATATTTCGTCGATCCATCCGCGCGACGCCAAGGCGAAATTGGCTCGCGAAATCATCACGCGTTACCACACGGCAAAAGATGCGACCCAGGCCGAAGACGCCTTCAATAAACAGTTCCGCGAAAAGAAAATTCCTGACGATCGGAAAAAGATTTCGCCCCCCAAATCGGGTCAAGCCTGGCCTCAATATCTACGAGATGCCGGGCTAGTTTCTTCTGCGGGCGATGCGATTCGACTTATCAACCAGGGCGCTGTCCGGGTCGGTACTTCGGAAGGCGAATTGATCACGCTTAAAGATTCAAAAGCGCAACCCATTCTCTCTCCTGGTCACATCATTAATATAGGCAAGCGTCTATGGGCAGAAATCAAATAAGGAGATCTCTATGAGAAACCTTTTTGCGATCCTTCTTCTTCCAATTGCGTTCTTTCTTTCCACTTGCACCGGCGACATCACCGGCCCCGCGGGGAAGGACGCGGCCCTGAGCCCCCTGATCCGTATCCATCGCCCGGGATATCGCTCGGTTTCCACCACGACCATCGCAATTAACGGAACTGCGACAAACCCCATCGTCTTTAAATTTGGCAGCGACTTGGTTACTTCGGAAAAAAACCTATACTGCAATATTTCACAAAATGGGGTCGGTGGCCTTCGCGATGGATTAACGGCTTCAGCAAGTTCCATTTACTACTTATATGGAGTCCGCGATGGAAGTGGCATCGGACTGGTAGCTGACACCAAAGATCCGAACACCGGGCCCAGCGGATATACTGACTGGACCTATATCGGTGCGTTTGCAACGAACGCATCATCAAATGTTGTAAAGTTCATATCGAGCCGTGGATTTTTTCGGAGTGCGGAAAATATGTTTGAAAGTGCGGCCATCAACACACTCCAGCCTTCCGCTACAAAAGCGACGGTGAGCCCATGCCCAACGACCATTCAATTTCACTATGGTTACGTAATTGCGGATGGAGGGACCCAGGATGCTTGGTCAAATGTATTCCCCACAGACGTTGCTTCTGGAACAGGAATTGAGGCAAGAATCCAGACGAACAATGCGACCAATGAGCAGGAGGGGGTGATTCCAGCTCTGAGCGGCACCGACGTTTATTTGGCCGTTTCAAACAGTTCAAACACTTCAAAGTTCGTTTCACTCGGCTGGATCGAAGACCCGATGGAGTATCAATAGCGATCTGAAAGCCGCACGAACCGAACGCAAAGCTTGCGCGGATTTACTGCAAGCGTTCCGCTGCTTTAAGAATGCGCGATTCGAAGAAGGCCATGGCGTCTTTTTCAGGATCTCCGCTCACACTTCGCGAAAGTTTCTCGGTAACATATTCTTTCCATCTCGTTTCCATAGACCGATGACTGCTTGGGCAAACGGCATATGTAATCCATCGGCAATCTTGTTGAAGAATTGCCGGAAGAATAGGAATCTCGAAATTGGGTTCTCTCGGAAGTTTCTCCTTTTCCAATTGATTTAGGCGAGCCCGATAACTCGAGTCCAGACGATCCAATTTTTCAGCATATTTTTGATGAATATTTGAAATAAACTTTTTGATTTCGTCCGGACCATAGCGAACAATCACTCTTGGAGCTTCGTTCATTTTCCAGCCGCCCGCTCGCTCCACATTGTTCCATTCTTGAATTTCTTTTTGAAGATCATCGAGGATTTTTTTCCTCTCGGCTTGGTATTCTCGCGTGGACTTTTCTTTTGGAGAGATCCATTCCAGATAGGCTTCATACCGGGCCAGCGCGTTTTCCGAGGCCACAATAGCATCTGCAATCTCTCCCTGTTCGGTACTCGAGTCACCGGAAAGAAGCAGACGATCTACAAGAAGCATCGACTCAACTACGTTTCGCTCCAGTGTCGCTCGGGCAACCCCCTCTACTCTTATGGTTTCAGCATAGCCAAGGCCATTGAGGAACATAAAGACCAGAAGCGACCGAAGTGTCATACCAAATAATGCTGCTGCTGGAGCCTCTATTGCTGTTGCGGCGGAAGCCACCTTGAGGCCTTCGGATGTCGCCGTTCCTACCGTTCGGGCGTATCGAATCAGACGTATGAAGGAATCGACCGCCGTTATTGCCACGACTAATTTTGCGATTGTTTCCGGCTGACTCTTCCAATGCAATTGGCCATTCCATCCTTCGGCGGCCACAATCGAAAGCCAAAGAGACAAACCAAGCGCCGGAAGACCTTCCAGCCCCATCAACTGAGCGGCGACTCCGCCCATTGCGCCTCCCCCCATCATCGGCGCATACACATTTTTCATTTCATCCATCGCTTCCGCAAGTGTGAGCTTTCTCCAACGCATCGGATCCTGTGTCGCAAGATATTCAATCCATTTCTCAAGGTGGGCAGCGAGGGCAAGGGAAGCTCCCTCTCCCAAATGGCTGTTCACTGCCTCTCCAGCCACTTCGGATGCGACGCGAAGATTCTCTCGAATTTTTGCCATATCGATAGAAATGTTCTCCGGTCGAATCCATTGCTTGACTTCATGGGATGGAATTAAAGCCGGAAACGAAAGGAGCGTTATGTCACGGGTTTTCGCCGGAGGTTTTGCGGAAGCCTCGCTGGCGTTTTCGGTCGGCGAAAGCTTATTTAATTCAGCCAACGCTTTTTCAGCCCCTTTTCGAATTTCAGCGTCGGGATCGTCTGAGGAAACGAAGCGCAAGAACTCATTCGCCGAAGAATTTTTTATCGCTTTGAAATAACGAACCGCTTTTCCGCGAACCAATGCGGAAGGTTCGTCCACGGCGAGCAAATGTTTTTTCATTTCATTTTCGAAACCGGCGAGTTGCTGCTCCACACAAGCGGAAGCCGCCTCAAATCGAAACGCCGGAGACTCGGACGAAAGATAATGACGAATTCGCTCGAGCGAAGTTGTGGACCCTCTCGCAGCCAATTTCGCCAATGCGGTCAGAAACGGCGCGCGCTTGATGGCCGGAACCGTTGTTTCGTCGAGCCATCGGATGATTTCCGTCTCCGCGCGCCGGGGATCCGCTGAAACAAGGGCAAGTCCCGCATTCACCGTCGCGTTTTTCTTCGCCGCACGAAGAATAACATTAAAAGCGTCGCGTCCCCGCGCGGGGACGCTCGGTAATTTTCTCATCAGTCCTTTGAAGGCCGCGTTACGAATTTCCGAATTGCTCGAATCGATTTGTTCGAGGAAAAGAGACACCACACGGCTGGCCGGGAACCATTCCATAGCACCCAAGGCCGCGGACGTCACTGAAGGAAACGTTTCTGGAGTTGTTGCGAGCGATTTACAAAGAGAAAAAAAATCATCTCTCCATTCGTCCGGAATATTTTGCTTCAGTTCGTTAATCGCCTCTTTTTGCGCGACGACGTCGTAGGTTTGTTTCGCCATCGCAAATAATTTTTCCGGTTTCCAATATTCTTTTTCCGACCGGTCGAATTTTCTTTCCCAAAGGAGTTCACGCTCCGGATCGGCTAGAACAAGAGTGGGCTCCGAGGCATATGGCGGGGAGAGAAGCATGGAAGATTTTTCTGGCGGCGTGTAACTAAATTCGCGTGCGCCCCCCGCAGTGTAAACGCGAAATTTCATCGGTAGCTCGTAATAACGGGAATTGAGTTGATGGAGATGAATTTCCGCGTGGAATCGATTCCCGATTTTCACCGGTTTCCACCACCAAGAGATCTTGGGATGATCGCTCCCGTTCAACCACTGGTCGAAGAACCAATCCAAACTTTGTCGTCCCGAGTAAGCCGCGACATTTTTTTTAAACGTTGCGGTCGTAATGGCCCGGTCATGCCATTCCCTCTTAATCTCGTTCATGGCTCCGTCAAAGCCCTCTCCGAGCAGACTGTCGAGCATCCGAAAAATCAAGGCTCCTTTTGAATAGGTATGATCGTCATAATATTCGGCGAACGGTTTGTGGGGCTGTCCTTTGAGCGCCCGCGGATTCGAACGGTTTTCTTCTCGATACTGCTCAAAGAGTTTGTCCATTCGATCGTTAAGTGTGTCCCGATAAGAGCGGCTTTTTTTTTGCGCCCAGCTTCGCGCTAGCGCAAGATTGGAAACGTATACGACCCATCCTTCTTGGATCCAGAGATCCCGGCCGTGAAAGCCCGCTGGCCATTCCGGGTGTTTGAGTTCATGGACCAGAAGTCCCATTCGATTCGAACGAGCCACCTCACCGTCAAATATGCCGACATCGTGAGTAAATTCGCCTGCGAGCGGGTAATTTTCTGCAACGACGAGCGGAATTTGTGAACGGTGAAATTGGGTCTCCTGCTCCTTAAGAATGTCGCGCACACCCCCGAAGAATTGTTTCGCAAATCGCTCGTCCTCCGGTGGATAAAGCAAAATGATCCGGGTTCCGTCATAATTTTCCACATTCCAATGAAAATGGCCGGCAATCATCGAGATTTCGGACGGTCGTTTGTTGGCAAATGAAAAGCTGAAGGTTTGCGTTCCACGTTTCGGATCGACGGCTATAGGATTTTCTTTAAACACCCCTCCCGCAATGACTTGAGATCCCTCCGGTACGGTCACCCGAAGATTAATTTTTGCGGCCCCTTTTTTCGCGCGATCAAAACAGGGAAACCAATGCGAAGCTGAACGCAGACCATCGATGATCGTGAACATTTCGGGTGCGGTACGATCATCTGCGTTTGGACGACTCACCTGCATAAAAGCGCTGGGTACCGATTCAAACTCGAGGGAGATTTTTAGGGACCGCTTCCGAGCTGTAAATGGCAGCGGTAAACGAAGGACATTGCTTTCTTGCCTGAAGTTTGGAACAGGTTGCCCATCGATCCGGATGGAGTGGACCCTCACAAAGTCTCGAATGAGGTCGACATTGATTTCATGCGTTTCTGGCCCAGCATTCCTCCACGTCATTTCGACAAGACCCGATAAATTGCCACGCTCGTAATCGACGGACACGCTCAGGTCATACCGTGTGATTTCAAGGTGGTGCTGTGCGAATAGTTTTGGTGGGAGGACAACTACCAACCCCAAGAAAAGCAATATACGAAAGAAAATCTGCAAAACGCCTGGCCATATCACAATTGCCGCTTCGCGCCAATTGCCGACGAGTCTGTCCGAAACCGGGATTCGCTTCGACCGCTCCACCGCGGAGATTGAATTTGAAGTCTAAGTTGTCTTTCGTTCTTGATGGGATTTGAATTCTTCAGATTTCCAAATTAACGAGCGTAGTGCTAACCCAGTGGCCCTGATCGTCCTTCGTTCCAATGGCATCCACCCATCGACCGCATTGATCAGTAGACATAGCCCATCTTTTCCCTGCCACTCTTTCAACTCAGCATTGCATGCCGGGCAGTGAATCGCTGGAGCCGGCTCATAATAATCGAACATACCCATAGAATTAACTATATCCGGCCGCTTGGGCAGATAGTCCAGCCTAGCGGTTGATTGCATTATGGTATATCTGTTATACTATTCGTGTGTGCGGATTAGATGGAGCCGAAAGAAAAATGAAAAGCTCATTAAAGAACGCGGCGTCAGCTTTGTGGACGTCGTGGAGATCTTTGATCACCCATACCACTTGTCTCAAAAGAACGACGACCCCGAGCAATGGCGCGCTATCGGATGAGCGAAGGGAAATCTCATGACTTTAATTTATGAAGAGCGGGAAGATGCAGACGGAACCTACTATTGGCTGGTCACGTTCTGGCGTTCCACGCGAACGGAAAGGGAGTTGTACAATGAAAACTAAGAAAAAGGGGCACGTTTCAATGAAAGACATTGAAGAAATGGCTGTCCAAGGAAAGGATGTCAACGCGTACTTCACAAAGGGCCAAATGATGCCCCCCTTGAAAGAAGTTCAGCGGGTGAATGTCGATTTCACGGGAACAATGCTGAACGAGTTAGATCAAACAGCGAGAAATTTGAACGTGAGCCGACAGGCGGTTATCAAGCTTCTTTTGCGCCAGAGCCTCGATCAGCATTATCTTGCATCGCAAGCAAAGGATCGACGGACCCATTAACCTTTCCCCCTAAAACTGGCATCCGCTTCGACCGCTCCACCGCCGAAATTGTGTTTGAAACAGATCCAAATTCGCATCAGTCGGACAAAGAGCTGTCACTGTAAATCTCCGAAACCTTTGTATCCTCGACCCGGTAAATCTTGAGTGAATTCCAGCCGCACTCACAACAAAGATCGCCACCTTTAAGAAAATTCTGTCCATTCAATTGAAATCCCTCAGGAATAGGCGAGCAGAGATCCGTGAATGCCTGGAGCTTTTCCTTAAAAACGGAAATCGTGGGCCCCTTTAACCCTTTGAGACGATAGCGCATAAACAGGGCTTCCGGCTTTACTCCGGGATAGCGATAGACGGTCGGAAGTGCCGTTTCAAAGTCCTTCATCTCATACCGAGCTTCGTTCTTGGAATTTCGCAAAATCTCTTGGCGCAGCTCAACTTTTTCGACCTGAGCATGTAACTTCTTTCTAAGATCGTCTTCTTTGATTTCCTGTAATGGAAACCCTGAGTACTCTTTCACAGTTCCTTTGCGCAAGAGAACAAACGTTTCTTTCGGCTTCTCACAAGCTTCCGCGCCTTCAATGGTTGTCATTGAAAAACCACCCTCACCGCTCGGCTCCTCAAATGGTTCTCCGGCAGATCCTACGCAGGTCTTCTTCGAGTTCGGAACGAGAACGGTAACCTTTTCTCCTTTTGGTATTGTTCCAATGGCGCACAAACCACTTTTGGCCCGGTCGCAGGATACACCAAAGGTGAACTCAAATGCTTCGGACTTGGGTAACGCAAATGAATTAATAGAAAAAACAAGTTTTATGAAGAAAACGACGAAAGAGGAAATCGAAAGTCGACAACAAGGACACCAACAACTAACGCACAGGAACAATTTTAAAAAAA
>CAYNHQ010000008.1:0-166982 GCA_964397255.1 uncultured bacterium | reverse complement strand
TGGCAAAGATGGCTTATACCCCTGCCGCAAGCGGCAGGGACCTACGCCATGGCGTAAGAAAGACTCAATTTTCGACTGGCGACGACCGGGTTCGAGCCGAGTTCTTGAAGTTTTATTCGGCGCCAAAATCCTTTCGCAAAGATTGCAGCTGAGACAGCGGCACGGCTTCGATTTTTTTGGAAAGAGGGAACCGTTCGTGTCCGGCGTAGACGACATAAAGTTTCTTGAGCCCCAAGTCTGTGATCATATGATCCATCTGTGTCGTTCGTTTGGGAACGGACGCGTACTTGATTTCAACGCCCCATCGCTTTCCTCGACGGAGAAAGAACAGGTCCAGTTCACCACCGCCGTGAGCGCCGTAAAAATAGATTTCTTCGTCCCGCAATTGGAGCTCAAACGCGAGGTTCTCGAGCGTGAAACCTTCCCAGGAAAACCCAAGGATGGGATGCGATAGTAGATCTTTCTGGGAATGAATCGCTAGAAGACTGTGAAGCAAACCGGTATCGCGAAAATAGATCTTCGGTCTGCGAATGAGTCGCTTGCCCAAGTTCTCAAACCAGGGCGGAATCACCCGAATCATAAACGTGCCCGCCAAGGTTTCCACGTAGCCGCGAATCGCCACATCCGAAAGCCCGAACGACTGACCTAACTCAGCGTAATTCAGGAGTCGACCGTGATAATGAGCCAGCATCGTCCAAAAACGGCGCATCGACGTCGGGGGGATGCGAATGCCCAGGTTGGGAAGATCCCGTTCCACGTACGTCGTCACGTAATCCGCGCGCCAGCGAACGCTGTCATTGTCGGATTTTGCCAAGAAGGAGCGAGGCAATCCACCGCGCAACCACAACCGATCAATTTGTGCGCGTGGGATCTCCTCCAGAGAAAAGCCGCCCAAATAAAGATAAGAAATTCGCCCCGCCAAGGTCTCGGAACTCTGTTGAAGCAAATCGCGCGAAGCGCTTCCCAGGATCAAGTATCTTTGACGGGCACTTCGATCCACCAATACCCTCAGGATCGGGAAAAGATTGGGTTTGCGCTGGATCTCATCGATGACAATGCGCCCCCGCAAACTCTCGAGGGCCAACAAGGGGTCGTTCAGGCGGTTGAGGTCGGAGGGATTTTCAAGATCGAAATAATGGTCCGCGCCCAAAAGCCGGGCCAGTGTGCTTTTCCCGCTTTGCCGCGGGCCGACCAAAGCTACCACTGCGCTCTTTCGCAGACGAAGCTGCAGCTCTGACGATATTTTTCGGGGAATGTACTTTCCCATGTTGATTGATTCCAGCATCTTGAAAAATCTAAGTCAAGGTTCGAAATTTCAAATTAGGAAGGGGGTGAGGCCGTAGGATCTGGCCTGGACGGAGGCGAGCATGCATGATAGCTGGCTGGAATGGACGTAGCCGCTTCCGAAACGCCGAGCCGAAAACCGTCAAAAAAGGCTTCAAACCGGTCGAAAAAAGAACGCGAGGTTTTGCGCGGCCGTGTGCGCGCGCACGACCCTTTTGAGCTAATCCGATGGCTGGCGTTGAGCCAGCCCGACCCTCGCAAAGCATTGGCCGAGCTGGTCCAGAACAGCCTTGACGCGGGCGCCCGGCGGATTCGTGTTGTTCGCGTTCGCGAAAAAGGGGTTCCTTGCCTCAAGGTTTTTGACGACGGCTCGGGCGTCATTCCCGAGTTGGAGCGTCCCGAGGCGCTGCGCTACATCGCCACGCACATCGGCCACAGCCGAAAGCGTTCGCTTTCTCCTCAAGAGCGCCTCACGCTCATGACGCAGGGCCAATACGGCATCGGCCTGCTCGGGTTTTGGAGTTTGGGCCAGATGCTGGAGATGCGAAGTTTTCTCCCCGGCCGCCCTCCGTATCGATTGGTTCTTTATCGGGACCGGCCGGAGTTTGTGATCCAACCGCTTCGCGGGCGTCTTCCGCTGGAAGAAAAGTTCACAGAAGTGGTTGTCGTCGGTCTTCACGCCGGCGCGTTGGGGGCTCTCATCGGAAGACGTATGGCGGATTTCCTCGCCTCAGAGCTTCGCGGCCAACTTCTGGCCCGAGAAGTAGAGCTTGTGGTGGAAGACCGAATGGCGCGCGGGACTGCGAAAAAGTCGATCCCCGTTCGCCCTCCCCGCTTTCTCGGCGAACGCCTTTCGGGAATCGGCCCGATTCCCGTCCCGGGATACTCCGAGATCCGAATGGAGATTTACGTTTCCGGCGATGAGAATGCGAACACCGAGCAACGCGGGATCGGTGTCTATTCCAGCGGAAGTTTGGTCGCGCAAGGATTCCATGAATTGGGAGCGCTCGGTCTCAACCATCCCCCTTGGACCGATGCGCGTCTGACGGGGTTCGTCGACTTCCCGGCGTTCACCGTCGCGCCCGGAAGCCGCCGCGGCGTGACCGTGGATGCCGCGGCCGAGGCGTTCGCAAACGCATTGCGCGAATTCGAATCGCTCCTGGCCACTATCCTCACAAACCTGGAGCAGCATCGGACGAAAGAATCGGATCGCTCGCTCATCCGGGATCTCAAACGAGTGTTTCGCGATTTTTACCGGCACCGCCCCCGATATGCGCTCCTTCCCGTCGCCGACCTCAAGTTGACTGGCGCCTCCGGAGGGAGCGGCGCGACAGATGCGAAAGACGCAGTTGCGGCCGAACCTCTTCCGTCAGAACGCGAAGAAGAGACCTTCGACCTTCCCGTCCCCACACTTCTTCCACCCGGACCGCTGGAAAAGGTACGGATCTCACCGGCTACCGTACAGATCATTTGCGGCGACCGAAAGAATGTCCGGGCTCTGGCCTGTGATTCCGAGGGAAAGGCAATTCAGGAGCCCGTCTTATTCACGTGGGCGATCTCGGGAAATGGCGCGGGAATTCTGGATGAGACTAGCGAAGGAGCGATGGGGCAAGTCGTTCTTAAAGCCGCCGATCGTCCCGCAGGGGGGGCGCTTTCGGTTTCCGCCCGAGCGGGAGACCGCAAAGTCCGCGCGGAAGTCGCGTTGGAAGTGGTGGAAGAAATATACAGCCGCCGCTCCGGAGAAGGGATCCCCGAGCCAGAGTTTGTGAATCAACCGGGGGCTCCATGGCGTTCGCGCCTGAGCGAGGGACGCTGGGAAATCAACGCGGGACATCCGGAATATCGCGCGCTGGAAGAGAGGCCCGGCTTGCGGCTCCGCTACCTCGCCATGCTCTTCGCTAAGGAGGTGGTTCTCCAAAGCAATCAGGACGCTCGCCTCGAAGCACCGCTGGAACAGTTGGTGGAAGTGGCATCGTACGCCGACCGGGAACTTTCCGGAAAACGTAAGGGACGGAATGTCGCCTGACCTAAGCCCTTGCCAACAAAAAGCCCTGTGGGAGCTCGCCGAGTACCGGAACAATTTTTTCGTCACCGGCGTTGCGGGGAGCGGCAAAAGTTTCTTGATCCAACGATTTCTCAAAGACAAAGAACGGAAAACCTTTCCGATCGTCGCCAGTACGGGCGCCGCCGCCGTTCTGGTCGGCGGCCGGACGTTTCACAGTTTTTTCGGCTTGGGAATGATGGAAGGAGGCATCGAGAAAACGGTCGAACGGGCGCTCGTAAGCAAACGAGTCGTGAAACGGCTTCGAAAGATCGAAGGGTTTGTGTTGGATGAGATTTCGATGATCTCCGGCCCGACGTTGCGGGCGGCGGAGGAAATCTGCCGACGGGCACGAAAAATTCACGCCCCTTGGGGCGGGGCCCGCGTGATCGCCGTGGGGGATTTCGCGCAGCTCCCGCCCGTAAATCCCAGAGGCCAAACGAAAGAGTGGGCCTTTCTCGATGAATCGTGGAGGCAATCGCAATTTGTTTCGATCGTTTTGAGAACGATCATGCGTTCGCAAGATCGAGACTATATGCGGATCCTCAATCATGTACGGGACGGCGTGGTGAACTACGACGTCGAAACTTATCTGAATCGGAAAGTGGATCTCGAAAATGGGTTTCATCCGCCGGATACCACATATCTTTTTCCCCGGCGGGAGATGGCCGAGCGGGTCAATCGCGAACGCCTCGCCAGAATCCAAAAACCGCTTCGGAAATTTTCTACCCATTACTCTGGAAATCCGCGCGCGATCGAAACGTTGAAAAAACAGGCACCCATTCCAGACGTGTTGCAAATCAAGGAATCGGCGCTCGTGATGATTCGAATCAACGACCCTGGATTCAAATACGTGAACGGTTCGCTGGGGGTTGTAGCCAAAATCGGCAATGACAGCGTTCATGTCCGATTGAGGAATCAGCATATCGAGTCGATTCCAAAAACTTCGTTCGCACTTTTGGATGGCGACGGGAACGAAATTGCGACAGCCTCCAACTTTCCTCTCACGCTGGCGTACGCAACGACGATTCACAAGGCCCAAGGGGCAACGCTGGACAGTATGGTCTGTGACCTTCGCCGCCTTTGGGAGCCGGGCCAGGCATATGTGGCGTTGAGTCGGCTCCGGAGCGGTGACGGCCTGACGCTCGCCGGCTGGGACGAATCGTCCATTCGCGTCGACCCTTCCGTTGTCGAATTTCATCGTTCTCTACAACATTTTTCATCCGCGAGAGTCCACCATTTAGCAGAAGGTACACATCACTAACATCTAAGGTCTTAGCACTTGCGTCACAAAATCGTTTTTTGAACTGAAAGGTTTGCGTACCCATTACTTTTGATTTCATAGCATTTTTATACGACCATTCTACATATTTTAATAACATATTGAAATAATTATTAAAAAATGTGGAACTTTTTGGCGTATAAATTGAATTAAATCCTCCTCAAATGAAAAGAACGTATCTTCGGTTATTTTTTTATGTTTTCTGCGCATGCAGCATATCTTCGACTGCGTTCGCGGCCGTAAGTCATCTTGCTTGGGATGCCAACAGTGAGAATGATTTGGCAGGTTACAAAGTGTACCGCGGTCCCGCCTCAGGTTCGTACGATATGGTCAAAGACGTGGGAAATGTGGTTGCCTATTCCGATTCCAACTTGAACGACAATACGACCTATTATTATGCGGTCACCGCGTATGATTTTTCTGGAAATGAAAGCGCGAAATCGGCCGAAGTGTCGTTTAACTCGCAAACGTCCCAAAATGGGCTGGCCACTGTAGATGGAACATCAGCGAGTAGCGGTTGCGGATACGCCTCTCGTTTCCATTTCCTTTTGCTTTGCGTGGGAGTATTACTTTTTTTTCAGCGCCCTTCTTTAAAATTGCTTTAATTCGTCGCGTTATAAGGGTGTTGCAAATGGCATCGAGGTCTGATTTGAGGCGCCCATCGTGAATAAGTGGGTGGCAATAGTCGGGTCCATGGTTCTGTCCTGCGCCCTAGCTCCCTCCATACATGCCGGGGATTTGGATCGTGAATTATCCGTTCTCGTGGAAATTTCACTGCATGAAGCTTTGATTCGCGAAAATTTCAGGGATGTCATGGGTTACATGGCGAAGAAGGGTTCCGGGGAGCCTGGCGGCCCCTTCCCTTACTCCGCTATTGTGAAACTTTATGCCGATGGCGATAGAACAATTCCATTTTCAGAGGCGGATCTCGAGCCAAACGCGCCGCCATTTCAGGATAAACAAATTGCTTCGTTTGCGTCCGAATTTTACGATGTTTTAAAGTCAAAGCTGGTCACCGACATTTCTCACTCTTCAAGCTTTCTACTTTTTCGGTTTGAACAAGGAGGAGAAAGCTGCGGAGAAAACATCCCCGGAATGAATTGCCGAAGCACTCATTTCATCGTTGGCGTTTCAACCGACGAAAAAATTCGAAGCTCCTTGATTCGTCAGCTTCAGTGGCGCTGGATCATTCCCTATTATCCCGACCAAACCAGTCCGGTAATTGTAAATCATCCAACGTTCGGTTCCGTCGAACCATCTCAAACCGGCCGGCAGGGTACAATTTTGGATCCCTACCCCTTAAAAGATATCCCGTATCATCTCTGCTTTCTCAAACCGAACGAAACAGAGGCAAAGGCCGTTCAGAATTCGGAATTTCCGGAGATGAATGCAGTGTTTGAAATTAAAGTTTTAAAAGGTAGATCGGAGCTCATTTCTCGATTCATGGGTACCGACACAAAAGACTCCTCCACGGTTTCGGCGAAGTCTCGCCTTTCTCAAAACTCCGCAACCTCCGTCAAACTGGGTGTGTATAGCATTATTCCATTTTCGACTGAGCCGGTTCCCGATTACAAATGCCACGAAATTCATGGGACATCGGGGCCCATTACGATTCAGCACTAGTTCGAGAGTGAAGCCAACCGGCTAGGAGAATAATCCCTTCAGTCAGAACGAAAATACCGCTTAGAATAAAAAAACCGCTTCGTCCCCATATTACGCACATGGGTAGGAGCAGGACGAGCCAGCCCACGAGAATCTGTGTGGCAACGGGCGCAATTCGTGACCACTTATAAAGCTCTAGCTCCCCGTCCTTGTCAGTAACTAGGCCTACGGTGGGATCGATCTTCGTACCACAATAGGGACAAAAAAGAGGACGCTCAAATTGAATTTTTTTGCCGCACTCCTGACAGAGAAACTCGTCTTGCGTGTCCATGAATGTTGCCTAATCACCACAAGTCATTAACATCACGCCGTCTATGTTCCCACCGAATGGAAACAAACCCAACTTGAAATTACTCAAGGATCGCCTCGTCGACGATCAACGAGATCTTCCAAGTTATCTGGCTTACCTACCTGAGCTTGAAATGCTCCTAAAGAAAGACAATGCCCTTGGCCTTCTATATGTGGATGGCCGTCGACTGGCGAGTATCGAAGAGAAGTTTGGCAGCCAGCTTTTTGATCAAATCATGCAAAAAATTGGATCCGTTCTTCTGGCCATGAGGGGTGTGACCATTCGAAACAACGACCTCGTAACGCTGACCGAAGTTCAAGGGTATTCATTCATCATATTCCTTTCCGAAACCCGGAAGGAGCGAACCGGGCATGTCCTTTCAAAAGATGACGTGGAAATGGTGTGCGAACGTGTGCAGCGTTATCTCCACTCCACTCTCTTTTTTGAACTCTACAATCACCTCAAAGGATTTCCAAAGATCAACGTCGGCTATTCGTTCATCGTTCGCAACCCGATGATTAATCCTCGGCGTACAATTTACAGCTTGATCGAAGAATCGCGCGAAATTGTAAAACTACAAATGTCGCAGCTCGAACTCAAGAACCGTGGTCGTCTTCAAAAAATTCTCCTCGAAGAGCAGATCAACACGGTTTACCAGCCCATCGTTCAACTCAAAGACATGTCGATTATGGGATATGAATCGCTGAGCCGCGGCCCCAAAAATTCTGAGATCGAAGCGCCTATTATTCTTTTTACGCTCGCCGATGAAACGGGCCTCGTTTTCGAACTCGATCGCGTCTGCCGAAAACGAGCCATCATCAATGCCAAAGGCAAGAAGCGCGGACTGAAGCTGTTTGTAAATACGCTTCCCAACTTGATCTACGACCCCGATTTTGGCGCGAAGTCTTTTACGTCGTTCCTCGAGCAAAATGAAATGCCGATTTCCGACGTCGTTTTTGAAATCACCGAACGAAATGCCATTGAGCAATATGAGCATTTCAAACAAGCGATCAGCTACTACACCGATGTGGGAATCACGATTGCCATTGACGACGTGGGCGCCGGCTACTCGAGCCTCGAAGCCATTATGGAGATCAAGCCTGCCTACGTGAAAATCGACGCTTCGGTCACGAGGGGAGCTCACGACATTCCCGCGAAGCGTGGAATGCTGAAGGCCCTTAACACGCTCGCGCAGTCGATCAATGCCAGCACGGTGGCGGAGGGAATTGAAACCCGAGAAGACATGGAGGTCATCCGTGATCTCGGAATTGATTTCGGTCAGGGTTATTATTTCGCTAAGCCGGGCCCTCCCTTTCCACAGCTCCAGATCAAGCCCTAGCTCTTTCGCGCGGCGAGGCCCTTCCCTCTCCGGCGGACGGCGTCAGCACCACTTTTCCAAATTGCGCGCGATCCTGGAGAAGTTTATGTGCTTGACGAATATCTTTGAGAGCAAACACGCGGTCTACCACCGGACGAAGTTTTCCGTCTGAAAAATACTTCAACACCTCAGCCAGCTCCGCTTTAGATCCCATGTACGACCCGATAATGGAGAGCTGGCGTGAGAAAATATATCGAAGGTCCAGTTTCACAATTGGCCCGGTGGTTGCTCCACACGTCACGAGTCGACCGTTGCGCGAAAGCGACATAATGCTTTTTTCCCACGTGGCAGGTCCCACATGTTCGACGATCACCTCCACTCCTTTTCTCTTCGTAAGCCTCATCACTTCCACAAAGAAATCTTTCTTGGAATAGTTGATCACTTCATCCGCACCGAGCTCCTGCGCTTTGGCCAATTTTTCCTGATTACTGGCTGTGGCAATCACTCGCGCGCCGAAGAGTTTTGCGACCTGGATAGCGGCAATTCCTACACCTGATCCGGCCGAATGTACGAGAACATCTTCCCCTGGTTTTACCTGCGCCGAGGTAACCAGCATGTGCCATGCCGTCACAAAAACAAGTGGCAAACTGGCCGCTTCGACGAACGTGAGCCCCTTTGGCATTGGAACAAGATTGGTGGCGGGAACTTTTACGAATTCAGCGCATCCTCCATCCCGATCGAATCCTAAAATTTCATAGTCCGGACAGATGTTGTCTTCGCCGGCGAGACAGGCCTGGCATTTGCCGCAACTCACTCCGGGAGCCAGGACCACCTTCTCTCCCTTTTTCACGTCTTTGACGAGATCACCGACTTGAGCAACGACGCCCGAAATATCGGAACCGGGAATGATGGGAAGAGGAAGGCGAATTCCGGGCAGACCTTTTCGAGTCCAAAGATCGAGATGATTGAGCGCACAGGCCTTTACCTCGATCAGAACTTCATCCGGAGCGATTTTCGGCTCGGGTGCACTTTCGTATAAAAGCGCTTCGAGACCCCCGTGTTTGTGAATCCGAATCGCTTTCATTTGCGAGGGAATTTACCGTCGCGCGATTCGACTGTCACGTGGGAGATAGGGTAGAAATTGCTTCATGGCATCCAAAACAATGAAAGCAATTCGATACTCCCGGCTGGGTGGGCCTGAAGTTCTCCAATACGTCGATGTTCCGGTTCCTGAGCCGAAGACGGGAGAAGTACTTTTTCGGGTAAAAAGCGCGGCAGTGAACCACCTTGACCTCCATTTTCGAAGAGGCCTCCCAGGATTAAAAACGAATCTTCCCCATATTCCTGGATCAGACGGCGCTGGGATTGTTGAGGCGATCGGCCCCGGTGTAACAAACGTCAAGGTAGGCGATCGAGTTTACATGAACCCCTCGATTTTTTGTGAGTCGTGCGAACGATGTCTGGCAGGCGAACATTCTCTTTGCCACCTCGCAAGGGTCATTGGGCGTGAAACCGACGGTACCTATGCGGAGTTCGCCGTTATTCCTGCGAAAAATGCACTCCCTCTTCCCGAGAGTGTTTCATTTGAAAAGGGTGCAGCTGCTCCCCTCGTTTACGTTACGGCATGGAGCATGGTGATCACAAAGGGAGCCCTCCGTCGAGGTCAAACGGTCTTGGTCATGGGTGCAGGCTCGGGGGTCAGTATGGCCGCGATTCAAATCACAAAACATGTGGGCGCGACGGTTTTTACAACGGCAAGTACCGACGAAAAGACGATGTTGGCGAAAGAAAAGTTGGGAGCGGATGAGGTCATTAACTATACGAAAAAAGAGATCGATAAAGAGGTTCGTTCGCTTACGAATCGAAAGGGTGTGGATTTGGTCATCGACCACATTGGGGGCGATCAATGGGTTCCGATTCTTCGGGCCACGCGAAATGGCGGAACGGTAATTACGTGCGGAGCGACGGCGGGATTTGAGCCCAAAGAGGATTTACGACAGATTTTTTACCGACAGGTCCGCGTCCTCGGTTCAACCATGGGAACGGACCATGAGTTAGCGGCTGTCATGAAATTGGTTTTTGAGGGAAAACTCAACCCCATTATCGATTCAAAGTTCAAATTAAAAGATGCCGCCGCCGCTCATGCTCGTATGGAATCCCGCCAATCCTTCGGAAAAATCTTGATCGAACCATAGTTCCTACAAATGCCGCAGGGTGCGCCTTTTATGGGCGAATTTTACTTAGGCTACGTGTGCTATCTATTTGAAATTTAAATAAAAACCACTTTCCCATTCTGGCATTCCGATTGCGTTTCCTCTCGCGTGGAGACCATGATGTTCACTCGAGCATTTCTACTCTTCGCCGTTTTTTCTTGGACCCATTTCGCATGGGCGCAGTTATCCGAGCTTCAGACACCCGAAAACAAATCAATTGCACCGGGGGGGCGGTACGTGACGATCGATGTGATGGGAGAACACAGACTCATTAATTTTAGAGTCATGAACGTGAGCGTAGAAAAAGACCAAGTCGTCCTGGAACTCGACAACCCTGACGTAGTGGACGAACTGCTCCCCGAAGAAATGCGTCTAAGAGCTTACCTGCCGGTGGCCAGCGATCAAGTGGACGAAATTGCAAAACTTCTCAAAGAAGAAGGGAAAACCACGATTTCGTATGAACATGGGTCGGAAACGGATTATTGCAAAGAACGACATACCAGCAATCTTTCCTTCGTCTGTTTTAGTCACAATCCACAAAACGGCTTGGGCAAGAGCGTGGACACTTTGCTAGCGAATCTTTCCAATAGCCACATTTCCCCCCCAGTTCTCATTACGAGAGACCTAAAATAATTTATCGTTTTCGGGATTTAAGGTGATCCAACAAATCGCGGGCGGCTTCTTTGCCACCCAGGCCGAAGGCCAGGCCTCCCGCCAACGCCATTGCAAACACCAGCCCCGCAAAAAGGATCTGAATCATTTGGGGCGAAACCTGGAATTGGTCCAAAGCGGCTAACAGGGCGAAAGTTACAATCAGGAAACGGATGAGCCCCTTGAGTGCCGGCACCCGCTGCAGCAATTCCCCTTTGAGAAATCCATCGGAGATCTTTGTCCCCCAGAGACCGACAAAAAGGATCAGAAGAGCCACGACGGCTTTTGGAATATAGAGAAGCACGGTTTGAATGAGACCCGTTACTTGGGGAAGATGGAGGATATCGGCGGCGGCAATCAAAGTGATCAGAAAAACAAAGAGATGAGACAATTTGCCGATTAGTTGTTGGGGCGAATTGAGGCCGAATGGAGTGACGAATCGATCCGCTTTCAACTCTTTCGCAAAATCAGAAAACTTCAGTTTTCCTAGTACCGTTTCAACAAATTTCCCCACCCATCGACCCAAAATTGTGCCGAGAAGCAGGAGAAGAAGGGCAACGACCAGGTTGGGAGTAAACCAAATGACCTTGTTCACGGCGCTCTGAGTTGCATTGACTAGAGCATCCAACCAAGTATCCATTTCCTCGTGCATGAGTTCCCCTTTCTTTTTCTTCTCTTATCGTTACAGGGAGATTAAAGAAGTCAATGGATTCATGAAACGAAATGCGTTACAAGCCAAGGGGTTCGATGGAAGCTCATGAGGGGTGAAGTGATGAAAAACGGTCCGATTTCAGAATTCATAAAGCACAATTTCCGTCATTTTAATGCGGCAACCGTTGTCGACGCTGCGGAGGCATACCGAACGCTGCTCGATCAAGGGGGGCGGATGTTCCTCACGCTGGCCGGCGCCATGAGTACGGCCGAGCTTGGTGTTTCCCTTGCCGAGATGATTCGCAAGAAAAGGGTGCATGCCATTTGTTGCACGGGCGCCAACCTTGAAGAAGACCTCTTTAACCTGGTCGCCCACGAACATTATAAGAGGGTTCCCCATTACCGTGAGCTTTCTCCGCAGGATGAAGAACAATTGCTTCGCGATCATTACAATCGCGTCACCGATACCTGTATTCCTGAAGAAGAAGCGATCCGCCGCCTGGAACAAACGGTATATGACGAATGGCTGGATTCGGAAAAGAAGGGGGAGCGCCTTTTCCCTCATGAGTTTCTCTATCGGATCCTTCGAAAAGGAACGCTCAAGAAGCATTATCAAATTAATCCCGACGACAGCTGGATGATGGCCGCGTCTGAGGTAAACCTTCCTATCATTGTCCCGGGTTGGGAGGATTCCACGCTTGGGAATATTTATGCCGCCCACTGCATGGAAAAAAGGTTAAAGAACATTCACACGATTAGGACGGGGATTGAATACATGACGACCCTGGCCGACTGGTATACCGAGGGGGGAACCAAAACGAAAACCGGATTTTTCCAAATCGGAGGGGGAATCGCGGGAGATTTTCCCATTTGCGTCGTTCCCATGCTTCATCAGGATTTAAAGCGGACAAATATCCCCGTTTGGGCCTACTTCTGCCAAATCAGTGATTCGACCACCAGTTACGGTTCGTATTCTGGGGCGGTTCCCAACGAAAAAATCACGTGGGGAAAGCTGGAGGCAACAACGCCCAAGTTTATCATTGAGTCCGACGCCTCCATCGTCGCCCCACTTGTTTTTGCGTACGTACTCGGCTGGTAGCTAATAAAGGATCGGTATCAATCGCTTCGTTCTGGCGGTGAAAGTGGCGTATTTGTCTTGAAGCTTCGTGGCCAGCGCCCCTTCTTCCACAGCAATTCGGTATAGATAAGCGGGTACCATCACTAGAAAATTAAACCCAAGACCGAGATAGCTTCGAAGCACGATCGGTACACCGAGCGAAACGAGAAGCGTTCCCAAATAAGCCGGATGTCGGATTCTCAGATAGTGGTAGGGCCCGATGTCGATCATTTTATGCTCTTCCTCGAGCGTGACCCGCGCCGTAAAATAGTCTCCCAACGTAATAATCGTCCATTGCCTGACCGACAGCCCTAAATCGATCAAGAAAAAGCCGGCCAGCGAGGCGAGACTTAAAAAAGGAGGCCGTGCTTGTCGACCATAGGCATAATCAAGGATGGAAATAAGCGCCAATCCGGCGGCGCCAAACATCATCAGATAAGTGCTCCCTCGGTCGTTCGGATTGGACTTAAATAATTCTCCCGCAGGGGTGTACGGAGGCGCGAGATGAACCAACCCTCCCCCCAGGGCCACAAGTATGACGGGCCAAGTAAAAAGAAGTCCCGGCTTTCCCATCAGAGGAAGAACCACTAGCAAAATCAATCCGATAACCGTCTGAATCAACTTGTACATGCTATCTTCCTCTTCTCCGATGGGAACGGTGATGCCGATGCCCACCCCCACCCAATGAAATCGGTTCGGCACGCTCTATACGGTTTCCCAAAACTTTTTCAATTTTTCCGAGCCATTCGTGATCTTCCGGTGTGACAAAAGTCACCGCTTCCCCCTTTGCTTCGGCTCGGGCCGTGCGGCCGACACGATGAATGTAATCTTCCGGGTTATGTGGAATATCGAAGTTGATCACATGGGAAACGCCCGAAATATCGAGGCCGCGCGCAGCCACGTCGGTCGCAATGAGGAATTTCACTTCGCGACGGCGAAAGGCTTCTAAAGCCTCCATTCGTTCGTTTTGAGGCCGATCTCCGTGAAGAGAATCACAGGGAAACCCAGCGCGATCGAGTTTAGAGGCAAGTCGCCGAACGCCGATTTTGGTTCGAAGAAATACGATCGCAGAATCGAAATTCTCATCGGACAGCAATTTAAGAAGTAGCTTTTCTTTGAGGTGCGACGGAATTTCGTAAATCAGCTGCCGAATCGCATCGGCTGGTTGTTGTCGCCCGATTTTTACTTCCTCCGGGCTCGTCAAGAAATCGCGTGCCAGTTTTTTAATCTCGGGAGCCATTGTCGCGGAAAAGAGAAGTGTCTGACGATTCTTCGGCAGTTCTTTCAATATTCTCTGAACATCGGGGAGAAATCCCATGTCGAGCATTCGATCGGCCTCGTCGAGAATGGCTACTTCGATGTTCGTCAAATTCACGTAACCGTACTTCATATGATCGAGAATCCTTCCCGGCGTGCAGATCAAAACATCACTTCCCCCCTTAATTCCCCGTTCTTGGGAATTAAAGGGCATCCCCCCCACGACAAAAGCCGATGTGAGTCCGGTGTGATACGCCAGGCCCGTCATCTGCTCGTCGATCTGAAGAGCGAGCTCACGCGTGGGTGACAAGATAATCGCGCGTGTGATCCCTCGGGGCTTTTCAATCAAGCGCTGGAATGTCGGCAGAAGAAATGCAGCCGTTTTACCTGTTCCGGTTTGAGCGGCGCCAATCAGATCTTTTCCTTGAAGAAGAATGGGAATCGCCTCTCGCTGAATAGGTGTCATCCGCTCAAATCCCATGTCATGGACACCGTCGAGGATTCTGGCGTCAAGCGGAAGGTCGTCAAAATATTCGGCTGACATTAGAGATTCGCCGAGGGGCACAGAGGAGCTATCGAGCAATCGGTACATCGGGGACTACGTGCTTTGCAGAGTTTTCGGCCGTGCCAAATCATTTGATGAGAAAAACTCGTCCAGTTCTTTCGTGGGACGATCTTCATTAAATCTTTCTCGACCTTTACCGGGTCCTTTTGGCGTGTAAGCCCCATCCGGCGGCTGAGACGGCCCACATGAGTGTCCACCACGATTCCCTCGTTCTTCCCGAAGGCTGTGCCGAGAATGACATTAGCGGTCTTTCGCCCTACCCCACGAAGCTCGGTAAGTTCTTCCATCGTATCGGGAACTTTTCCACCATGCTCCTTCCAAATTTGGCGAGAAGCTTCTTGAATCGACTTCGCCTTACTTCGAAAAAAGCCCGTCGACCGAATGAGTTCTTCCAATTCCCCGATCGGAATCGTTGCATAATCTTTGGCGGTCTTGCATCGCTGAAAAAGTGCCGGAGTGACTTTGTTCACCCGCTCGTCCGTGCATTGCGCCGAGAGGATTGTGGAGACCAGAAGCTGAAGAGGATCCTGATGTTCCAGAGCGCATTCGACATCGGGATACATTTTCGCGAGGCGATTCAGAATGGGACGTGGGTTAGTGGGCAAGAGACTTTTCCATTTGAGAAAGCGTGAGTGCATTATAGACATCCTTCGGCGTAAGTCCCGCTTTCCTCGCGATGTTGACCCCATAGCGGATGTGCGAAAGGCCTTCAATACTATGGGCGTCCGGATTAATGGCAACGGGAACTCCTTTTTTCTTGGCGTAGCCGAGAATTCTCCAATCCAGATCGAGACGATGGGGGTTGGCATTGAGCTCAACGATCTTGCGATGTTTCGCGGCGGCATCAATCATAGCGGTAAGATTGATTTGAAATCCCTCGCGAGTCAGGAGGAGCCTCCCCGTGGGATGCCCCAGAATCGTGAACGAGGGGTTCTCCATGGCGCGAAGACAGCGTTTGGTCATCTCTTCCTCGGTCATTTTAAATTTGGCATGAACCGAACCGATAACGAAATCGAAGTTTTTCAAGATTCGATCGGGATAATCGAGCGAGCCGTCGGGGAGAATGTCGGATTCAATTCCCCAAAAAAGCCGAAGTTTCAGAAATTTCTTTTGCAGGCGATCGATTTCTTTCTTTTGCCGGATCAGATCTGCTTCCTTGAGGCCGTGAGCGTAGGAGGCCGTTTGGCTATGGTCGGAGATACCGATATATTTCAACCCCAATTTACTTGCCGCCGAGACCATCTCTTCGAGCGTGTTTCGACCGTCGCTATACGTGGAATGAACATGAAAGAAGCCGCAAAGATCACTCAGATTTAAGAGAGTCGGAATTTCTCTTTTTTCCGCTTCTTCAATTTCCCCCTGATTTTCCCTCATCTCGGGAGGAATGTAAGAAAGATGAAGCGCTCGAAAGATTTCCTCCTCGCTCTTGCATCGAACCAACTTCTCGCCGCGAAAGAGGCCATACTCATTCATTTTGAGCCCCATCTCCTTGGCTCTGGTTCGCATGGCCGTGTTGTGTTCCTTACTTCCAGTAAAATGATGGAGCGCATAGGGGAATTCCATGTCTGTGACAACACGGAGGTCGAACTGCAGACCGTTTTCCCATCGCACACTCGATTTCGTATCTCCGTGGGCGATCATTTCTTTGACTCCCTTCATCGATACGAATCGATCCATCACTTTTTTGGGTTCATGGGATGAACATAGGAGGTCCACATCCCTCACAATTTCTTTGCATCGCCGTAAACTTCCGGCAATGGAGAGCTGTTTTACTTCCTTCCATTTCTTCATTTCGCCGGCCAACGCTTCGGCTACATCGATCGCATCGGCGTAAAGAAATTTCCCGATATTTCCTTTGAGATACGCGATACCCGCGATGATCTTTTCCTGCGTTTTTTCTCCAAAGCCTTCCAATTTTAACAAGCGATTTTCCTGGCAGGCATATTCCAACTCGCCGAGCGACTCGATCCCCAGTTTTTCATAGAGCACTTTGGCCTTTTTGGGACCCAAGCCAGGGACTTGAAGAATTTCCAAAAGTGATTCGGGGAATTTCTTTCGAAGTTCTTTTAACTCCGCAGATGTACCGCTTTTGGCAATCGACTCGATTTGTTTTGAAAGGCCCTCGCCGATTCCCTTGATTTCGGTTAACCGTTTTTCAGAAATGAGTTGATTCAAGTCTTGGGTCAATCCTTCCAAAGTTCGGGCGCCGTTTTGAAACGCACGTATCTTGAATGGATTGGCCCCCGAAAGCTCGAGGAGCATCGCCATTTCCTCGAGTTTTTCGGCGACCTGGTGGGAATCCAACTTCATGTCAGGAGACGGAGATGTCTCTCAAGCGGGAGATTCGCATAACGCGTTCGGTCCGCCACACCCGCTTCATGGAAAGCTTTTCGTCGTTCCGCGCACTTATTGCACTTTCCACAATGGTTTCCCCGAACGGGATGGATGCACGAAAAGGTGAGATGAAGTGGAAGTTCGCTCCATCGCTCGATGAGTTCTTTCTTGGAAAGTGCGCGGTAGGGCGCCCGAAATGTAATTTCCGCGCCCAGCCCCAGCTGAACCGTTTTTGACATCGACGCGAAAAATTCCAGCGTAGCGTCGGGAAACGGATTTTCGGACAGCGAAGCCAAAAGAATTTCCGTAATTCCGTTTTGTGCCGCGTACGTCGCCGCAGCGGAAAGAAGCAAAAGATTTCGCCCCGGAAGATAGACGGCTCCGTCCGCAGTTTCGGCCATGGGTGTGTTTTTCCCGGAAATACTCCAGTGTTTCGAGCCTACGAGGGGAAGGAGGGGCATTTGGAGCTCGACCAGTGATCGGAGATTCGCCCGACGAATGCTCCCCAAAAACCGGTGCAGCCACGCAATCTCGACCTCTTCCCAAAAAAGGCCCTCGCGGCAATAAATGGGGGTGACTTCATGTCCCGAGAGAGCTTCCTCGGCGACCAAAATGGCGCTATCGAGCCCTCCGCTCACAAGTACCCCAACACGTTTCGGCGAAATCATGGGGCGCTCTTTTACCCACCCACGTCCCAACAATCAAGAGAAAGAAGATTTATTTCTTTGCTTTCGATGGGTTAGCCACCCGGTAGGCCTCAAAAAAACGATCCAAAAGCGCTGTGGTGGCCTGCTTTACTCCTCCGCCGCATTCCCCGGGAGCCCCCCACCATACTGACCTCCCTTCAAGGATCGTAACGGGTTTTCGATCTGCCGTTTCCGTAACGCGCATTTGGAGCGCAAATGCCAACATGTCATCGGGAATGCTCATTCCCGAAAAT
The DNA here is from genome assembly GCA_964397255.1 of uncultured bacterium. GTDB lineage: Bacteria > Bdellovibrionota_G > JALEGL01 > JALEGL01 > DATDPG01 > CAYNHQ01. The sequence continues at coordinate 149,378 of CAYNHQ010000008.1, read as the reverse complement.
GAATCGGGAGCATCGCTCTTTCCTTCCATCCAAAATTCGAGCGTGGGAACAGTTGAATCGCCGCTCTTTCCCAGTTTCGGCGCACGTTTTTCAGTTTGGAATCGCTTGGCCACATCTCCTTCCAGCTCCTTCGTGGTCATGCATGATGCAAAAACCTTGGGAGGTTCAATCGCGGAGAAAATCACTTTGTCTTTTCCCTCCAATGTGGGCGTAAAAGTTTCGACCTTCTCCGCGTCTTCCGATTTGTCCTCCGGTTTCCCAATTTTTTTAAATTCGCGTTCTTGGGCCCAAAGGGGGAGTGAGAGAAGCAAAAGAAAAATCGATGAATATCGCATACAGAAAATCTGCCCCTCCTTTAGGAAGGAAGCAACATTTGACCCTCGCCGATCGAAACCGTATGGTCCCCGCCGCGATGGAGCTAAAGGGAAAGGTGGCCCTTGTCACGGGCGGCATAAAGCGTGTGGGACGCGCCGTCGCGCTAACTCTGGCCGAGCATGGATGTCACGTGGCCGTCAACTATCGGACTTCGAAAAAAGAAGCCGAAGATACCGTGGCTGAGATTGAAAAACGGGGAACAAAAGGCCTGGGTGTTCAAGCAGACTCTTCCAAGAAGAGTGACATCGTGCGACTCGCCGCGGAAATTGAAAAAAAATTGGGACCTGTGGACCTTCTGATCAATAGCGCATCCATTTTTGAAAAAACCCCGTGGCCCGACATTTCCGAAGAAGATTGGGATCGCCACCTTACGATCAATTTGAAAGGACCTTTTCTCTGCGCCCAGCAGTTCGGCCCCGGAATGGTGAAACGTAAGAAAGGGAAGATCATTAACATCATTGATTGGGCCGCGGAACGGCCCTATACGGGATATATCCCCTATTCGGTTTCTAAGACGGGTTTGCTCGCACTTACGAAAGTGTTGGCAAAAACGCTTGCGCCTCACGTCCAAGTCTGCGGCGTCAGCCCGGGACCCGTCCTTCTTCCGGAAGAGATGTCTAAGGAAGAACGGGCCGAAGTGCTGGAGCTCACCCCCCTTCGACGCGAAGGTTCACCTCAGGATGTCGCAAACGCTGTTCTTTTCTTGGTCGAGGGGACTGATTTTGCAACCGGCTCAGTTGTTTATGTAGATGGAGGGAGGCTCGTCGAATGAAACATCACGCGGTTACGCAACAAATCCATTTTTGTTATGGGCACCGACTGTTGAACTATGATGGGAAATGCGCGCATCCTCATGGGCACAACGGCTTGGCCGAAATTACATTTGAGGCAGAAAAACTAGACTCACGTGGAATGGTCATCGACTTTGCTGACATTAAGAAAGCACTCAAGACCTGGATCGATGAGCATCTCGACCATCAAATGCTTCTACGAAAGGACGATCCTCTGCTTCCCGTGCTGAAAGAGATGAAGGAACCATTTTTCGAATTTTCCGACAATCCTACGGCCGAAAATATCGCCCAAGTGATTTTTGAACGCGCCGTAAAACTCGGCCTTCCTGTTACCGAGGTAAAGCTCTGGGAAACCGCTACGCAGTTCGCGAGTTATCGCTAGATCTTCCTCTGCAAATTACGGCTTTAGTTTGATCGCTTTACAATTGAATGAGCTGTTATTGAGATCAGCTTCACATTCCATTCCCCTAGAAGAGGGAATATGAACATTGAAGTTAGATGTCATTTTGAGTTCTTTAGAAATGAATTGAAGTTCGTGCGACCCAGGTTGGACCTGGTGTTTCCTAACCGGTGCTCCATTCGTAAGCTTTTGGCCGTCGAGAATGATTTCCGCCTTGGGTTCAACGGTCACCGATAACCAAGAATTCTCCTCCGCGTGCAAAGAGATCATCGCTGTGGACAATAGGAGAAACCAGAATGTGGACTTGGCGGATCCCATGGCTTCATTATAGCGCAGATCCGCTCTGGGTGCGGGTCTAAAACGCAAGCCCTTGATATAATTTAAAGAATCCTTGGGGCCGGCCTCTGAATTCCCCCCCCGAAATAATGCCGACCTATTGGTCAGTCGAAGGCAGGCCCCCGCCGGCATTTACTCCCTGTTTCACCGCATTTTCATATCGTTGTCCGGTGTTTTGAGCCGCGCCGTCGAGCGATTCCTGAACACCCTGTAACATGCCCACCCCTTTTTGGGCCTCGCGCTGAACGCTCAGATGAAAATGAAGCGGCTGCTTCATCACGATCAGATCGGCGGAACGCTCATAGCGGAAAGAGATCGTTACGTGATCCCGCCGCTCATTAAAATCAACGGATATATCATCGGGTTTTACGGAGACTTCATATGACGCCAAAAGACTAAGAATGTTCTTCTTCGTGTCGTAATCTCGTTGTGTGAGGGCGCTATCACCGATGGGATCCAATTCGTTCTTTATCGATTCGTTATCAAAATAGAGTTTGCCGATACGAAATCCAGCAAAGAGAGATATGATCACCAGAATGACAAGTACTACGCCCCCCACTCCACCCCGTTCTCGTTTCCTTTTCATGATCTATATTATGCGCCAATCCGCCTTTTCCGTCATCGAGCTTCTTCTCACTCTGGTGATTGTGATTCTGCTGGCCACGGCTGTCATGAAAAGCCTTCGCAAACAACAGGCTCCCGCAACAGCTGCGACGCAGGGTTTTGAGGGGCGGCTACGAGACGTGATGGAGCAAAACGGCCCCATCGAACTCACCGCGTCATCAGACACTTTTCTCGAAGGAAAAGGGGCCAGGGGGACTTTTCGAATCACCCTTTCGGGATCGGTGCCCCAACAAAATTTAGAAATGGTGGAATCAAATGGAAAGGGAATCGGCCTGGATCACGTCGCAGGAGCTCGATTCACCATTTACGATGGGGAGGATCATTTTCTTTCCGATCATCCTTCGGCAGAAGAATTGAAGAAAGCCAGACGGGTGAAATTCGAAATTGAAATTCATGACACCGTTGAATCACCGAATAATTTTGTTAACGACCGAATTCATGGCGTGGATCTGGATGGACATCCGGAAAATGGCGTAGCCAATGTCCATGAACGAACCTTCGGTATTATTTTGCCGAATTAATGGGGTCGATAGGCGGCAGAGGAGTGGCGACCTTCCCACACGCGGACTTCTACGATCGAGCAGCCGCCCTTCGTAACTACCGAAAAAAGTTCATCATGCATCCAGCGAGCGATGTTTTCGGCACTGGGAGCAATATCCATGAAAGGTGGGACTTCATTAATATAGGTATAGTTGAGGCGACCCGTTAATTTCTTCAGGGCATCCTCAAGCTCCACAAAGTCAAAGGCCATCCCTTCACCATCGAGTTTCGGTGCTTCCATTTCGACTTCGACTTTCCAACTGTGGCCGTGAAGGGGCTCGGGCTTGCCTTTGTACGATCGAAGGTTGTGCGCCGCCTCAAAAAACCCCTCTATCCGAACTCGATAGTTTGCGCATCCAGTCATCATTTCGATGGTCTCTGGCTTCCATTTATCATAGAACTCTAAAAATGTTCTCCAGAGTTCACCCAGACCTCCCGAAGAAGCGTGGGAACATTGCTTCAGGAGTTTACAAATGGGTCGCTCGCATTCCGCGCGGGAGGGTCATGACGTATGGCCAAATTGCGGGATTGATGGGAAATGTTGTTTCACCCCGAGCAGTTGGATGGTTCATGCACCAATGCCCGAAAGGTCTTCCCTGGCAACGGGTGGTCAATGCTTCAGGAGGGTGTTCGACCGATCGCCTCCCCGGTTTTCCCGAAGGCTACCAGCAGCATCTTTTGGAAAAAGAGGGAGTAGCATTTCGGAGAAGTACACTCGATCTTTCAAGGTACCGCTGGAATCCCTATTCGCAGCGCAAGAAAACAAAAACTATTTCGGTTTGACGATTCCTTCGGGAAGTTTGTCGATGATCATCCCCTCTTCGGCAGGGATTTGGCAGCAGAGCATTCGATCTTTCGCCTTTCCTTTTTCGGTGACCATCGCCGCACAATTTTCGCATGAGGCGTTCCAACAAAATCGTTCAAAGGCGATATGAAAGTCGAGGTATTGAAAGCAGCGAAGGAGTTCCAGTTGATGCGGAACTTGGTACGTTTCTCCTTCGATGGTGATTTTGACGAGTTTCGATACATCTCCGTAGAGCCTCGTTTTCTCGTCCATTCCCCCTTTAAGCATGGGAAAGTTAATTGTAGCAGGCTAGAGCGCTCCGGGCGAATGGCCACGAATGAGTGCCATAAATTCGGCGCGGGTGGCGTACTTCTCATCGAAAATCCCGATCATCGAACTGGTCACGGCAATGGAATTTTGTCGCTCCACGCCGCGCATTTGCATGCAGAGATGTTGCGCCTCCATGACCACCGCCACGCCCTTGGGCTTAAGGGTTTCGTTGATCGTATCGGCAATTTGTTGCGTTAACCTCTCTTGGACCTGAAGGCGCCTCGCATAAATATCGATCAGACGTGCAAGCTTGGAAAGTCCGATGATCTTGCCATTGGGCACATAGGCTAAATGACACTTGCCAAAAAATGGAAGGAGGTGATGTTCGCAGAGGCTGAAAAAATCGACATTCTTCAAAATCACCATGTCTTTTTGGTCTTCTTTAAACACGGCGCCGTTAATGATGGTTTTTGGATCTTCGCGGTAACCCTTGGTCAGAAAACGAAGGGATTTTGCCACGCGGCCCGGGGTTTTGAGCAGCCCTTCGCGCTCGGGGTTCTCGCCAATTTCCCGAAGAATTTCAGTAATTTTTTCTTCCATTTCGCCTCTTTTCCGAAACGGGGGCGGATCCAATCAGATTCCCCCGAGTCGGTCAATGAACGCCGTGATAAGATCCGCCCGTGGAATGGGTTGAAAAAAGATCGCCATCCATCGGGCCACCGATTCTGATTTCATTGGCGCTCCATGCTCTTCTTCTCGCTTCGGCGCCCTTCCTCGTGAAATTAAGGCCAGAGACTCCCTTTTCCCCAACTGCTGCTGCACCCGCCGAACAAATCATGCGCGTTCGGTTTGCCGATCCTCCTAAACCTATCGAATCTACTTCTCCGGAGGGAAGAGTGGTCGATGTCATGGATCAGTCGCACGTTACGGAAAAAGCTCCGTCTGACGCGCGATTCTTGAGCGAAAAAAATCGGACAGTAGACAAAGAAACGCAGGCTCGGATTACGGGAGCAAATCCCACCGTATCTGCAGGACAAGCAGGTGAGGGAAAAGGCCTTATTGGAAAGGCGCTTGAAAAAGCCCTTCAGTCCAAAAATGAGCCGGGGAAAAAATTAGATCTCCATATTCCTTCTTCTTTTCTTGAAAAAGCAGCCCCTCTGCGCACGCCTCAACCTGAGATTCCCGGTGGAGGGGGCGGAGGCCCGATGGGTAGTGTCGCAAGCCTTGCTCCATCGAACTATCTCCCAGAAATCGAAGTGGGTGATGAAACGCTCCTTAACACGCGCGAATATGTGTTTGCTTCGTTTTACGTCCGAATGAAACGGCAGATGGAAGCCTTTTGGAATCCGCAGGCCATCATTTACTCCGGGCGTCTGAAGCACAATCAATACATCACGGTCGTTACGATTATTCTCGAACCGGATGGAAAGGTGAAAAGTGCCCGTCTGGCCCAGACCTCGGGTGACATTGAGCTGGATCGCGCGGCGCTCTATGCCGTAAACAAAGGCGCCCCCTATTTGAATCCCCCCATGGCCTTGGTCGGCCCCGACGGCTACATTCAAATCCCAAATTGGCACTTTATTGTCACTTTGGGAGGAATCTTTTAAAAGGGTTCCAAATTACTTTTAAGGAGCCCCCTATGTACAAATACATTGCACTGGTCTCACTCCTCGTTTCGTTTTCGCTTCCAGCAGCCGAAACTCCCTCGACAAAAATCACCTGGCATGGTCATGCAGCCTTTGAAATCGTCACTCCGGGGGGCGCCGATATCATGATCGATCCCTGGCTGAAAAATCCTCAGAATCCTCTCACCAAGAATGAGCATGATCCCCTTCCCGGGGTAAAAAAACTCGACTACATCTTGATCACGCATGGACACCCGGATCACGTAGGGGATTCGGTGGCGCTGGCGAAAGCCACTCGCGCCAAATTGGTCGCGAATTTTGATCTCGCCACGAACATGGCCCGCGTTCTCGGGTATCCCGCAGACCAAATGAGTTTCGATACCCTGGGTAATATCGGGGGCGAGGTACGAATCGCAAATGGCGAAGTAACGGTTCTTTTTGTTCCTGCGATTCATTCCAGCAGCCTCGATCCTTCCAACGAACGAAATAAGACTGCACCTCTCGTATATGCCGGGAATGCGAATGGTTTCATTATCAGAATCAAGGATGGACCGACGATTTATCATTCCGGCGATACGGCCTATTTTAAGGACATGGAGCAGTTAGCGAGTCAGCAGATCGATCTCGCTCTTCTCAATATCGGCGGACATTTTGGAATGGAACCGGAGCAAGCTGTTCTTGCGGCCCAAGCGGTAAAAGCGAAGCTGGTGATCCCTCAGCACTACGGAACATTTCCTGTTCTCACGCAGGATCCTGAGCCATTCATGCAAATGCTCGATAAGAAAAAGATTAATTTTTACAATCTCAAGCCCGGATTTAGCTTGGAATTCGAGGGAAAGAAATTAAAAGAACCCTCCGCTTAGCCGAATTAGCCGGAAAAAGGTAAAAGATTCGATATCTTAGAACTTATTTTGAATGGTGTATTTGTATGTGTATAATATAGTGTATGAGAACCAATATTGTGATTGACGATAAAACAATCAAAGAAGCCTCAGAGCTGACGGGGATCAAAACGAAGAGAAAACTGGTACACGAAGCATTGCTCGCGCTTATTCAGCTCAAGAAAAGGAAAAGCCTTTTGGAACTAAAAGGGAAGATCCAATTTGATACGGGGTATAACTATAAGGTATTGCGAGAGCGCAAAGCGTGATCGTTGTCGACACGTCTGTTCTAATCAATTTCTTTCTCGGTATAGAAACCACTGGAGCAAAACAACTTCAGAAAATAGAAGAAAGCCGCACGCCATTTTATATTCCCGAAATCTGTTGCCAAGAGCTACTTCAAGGAGCGAAAAATGAGAAAGAATGGATCTTGTTGGAAGAATATTTAGAAACACAAAATCGTTTACAACCTAAAGACTCTTGGAAAACTTACTTTTCTGCAGCGCGCATTTATTTTGATTGCAGAAAAAAGGGGATCACCCTTTCTGGATCGATCGATTGTTTTATCGCCCAACTTACGCTTGAGAATAACGGCGTTCTCCTTCACGAAGATGCCGATTATGAAAAAATCTCACAAGTTCGGGAACTGAAGCAATTCAAGAACTAATTTCGCATATTTAAATACTATTTGTTCCAGGTGAGGATGGGATTGCGGGCAGCGGAGGTTTCGTCGAGACGCTTGATTCCTGTGTTGTGCGGCGCCTTTGTAACTTTTTCAGAATTCGTTTTCGCCTCTTCGGCGATTTGAATCATGGCCTGAACAAAATCGTCGATTTCTTCTTTGGATTCCGATTCTGTCGGCTCAATCATGAGAGCCCCACGAACGACAAGTGGAAAATACACCGTCGGCGGATGAAAACCGAAATCCATAAGACGCTTGGCGATATCCAACGTCGTCACGTGATGTTCTTTTTGCTGCCACTTGTCGCTAAATACCACTTCATGAAGTGTCGGCGACTCGTACGGGAGATGGTAGTACTCCCGCAACCGCGCCTTGATGTAGTTCGCTTTTAAGACTGCGACTTCGCTGATTTCTGAAATATGTTCCTTGCCGAAAGCGTAAATATAAACCAGTGACCGAAGGAGTATACCGAAATTTCCGTACCACATCCGATACGCCCCCACGCTTTTGGGCAAATCCCAATCCAGGCGATATTTTTCTCCCGACTTTCGTACGATCGGAACAGGAAGAAAATCCACTAATTTATCTGACACGCAAACCGGACCCGCCCCCGGTCCGCCACCGCCGTGAGGGGTCGAAAACGTTTTGTGGAGGTTGATATGCATGACATCCACGCCCATCGCGCCGAGATTCACTTGCCCGACGAGGGCATTGAGATTCGCGCCGTCGCAATAGAGAAGCCCTCCCCTCTCATGCACGAGCTTGGCGATCTCGACGATCTTCTCTTCAAAAATTCCAAGCGTATTGGGAACTGTAATCATAATGGCGGCCACTGTGTCGTCCATCATTCGGGCGACTTCTTCGACATCAAGAGTTCCACGCTCACTCGATTTGAGTTGCTTAACCTGAAAACCGGAGAATGCGGCGCTGGCGGGATTGGTTCCGTGCGCAGAATCGGGGATGAGAATGGTTTTTCGTTTCAAATCTTTTCGGTTTCGATGATAGGCAGCGATCATTTTGACGCCGACCAACTCTCCCTGAGCTCCCGCCGCCGGATGAAGGCTGCAACCTTTAAGTCCCGTGATTTGGATCAACGCCTCTTCCAATCGAAACATCACTTCCAGCGCTCCCTGAGCATACTTCTCAGGCGTGGCGGGATGAAGACCGGCAAAACCATCTTTCGCAGCGATCTTATCGTTGACCTTCGGGTTGTATTTCATCGTGCAGGAGCCAAGGGGATAAAAACCGCCATCGATTGAAAAATTAAGTTGCGAAAGTTTCGTGTAGTGGCGAACGATTTCAAACTCCGAAAGTTGCGGAAAATTTTCAATGGTTTCGCGCGTGAGTGCCGCAGGAAAAAGAGGTTCCTTATGATCCACCGGCCGAACGAATCCGTTCTCTTCCCCTTTAGATGCGGCCAAATCACTGGCTTCCCACAGATCGGGTAGCGTGTGATAGGCCCGTTGAATTTCAGGGATCTTTTGGCTCACAACAACCTCCTCGCCGCATCAACATATCGGCGAAGATCATTTTCATTTTTGGTTTCGGTGACGGAAACCAAGAGCTCGCGATCTTTTCCTTTTTCCCATCGGGAAAGTGGAATTCCGGCGAGGATTTTCTCTTTTTCCATTGAAGCTAGAAATGCCTCCGAAGTCACAGGCAAACGAAGGACAAATTCATTAAAGATCGGGCCCGTATAAGGGGCTTCCATCCCTTTAACTCCAAGTAGCGCCGATCGAAGCTGCCTTGCCATGAATGCGTTTCGTATCGCCACCTCCCGAATGCCACGTGCGCCAAGAAGCGCCATATGAACCGACGCTCGAAGGGCACAGAGTGAATGGTTCGTGCAAATGTTGGATGTCGCTCGTTCACGACGAATATGTTGTTCGCGCGTGGAAAGCGTCAGAACATAACCTCGTTTACCTTCGGAATCGAGAGCTCGACCCACCAGTCGCCCTGGCATTTGACGAACAAATTCTTTTTTTGTCGCGAACATTCCGACATGGGGACCGCCGAAACTTTCGGGATTCCCAAATGATTGCCCTTCTCCCGCCACAATGTCAGCCCCCTGGGCCCCCGGCCCTTTGAGAATGCCGAATGCCATCGCCTCGATGGTTGAAACGAGCATCAGTCCCCCTGCCGCATGTATGGCCAAAGCTGCCGGTTTAATGGATTCGACAACGCCATAAAAGTTCGGCTGCTGCATGACAAGAGCTGCGCTACCAGTTTCCAATTTTGAGAAATCGGTTCGCCCCTCATGATCGAGATCCAGTTCGACCAGCTCCACATCGACTTCAGAAAGAAATGAATGAATCACTTTTCGATAATCGGGATGAATCCCTTTGGAAAGATAAACTTGCTTCCCCTCTTTGATCCGAAGGGCCATCATGACTGCCTCGGAAAGTGCCGAAGCACCGTCGTACATGGATGCGTTTGCCACTTCGAGGCTGAACAAATTCGCCACCATCGACTGAAATTCAAAAATCGCCTGCAATGTTCCCTGACTCACTTCGGGTTGATAGGGGGTATAGGCTGTTGAAAATTCTCCACGTGAAGCGATGGCATCGACGACAGAAGGAATGAAATGTTCGTAACAACCACCCCCCAAATAAGAATGCCAATTGTTGACCGGTGTTGCTTCATTCCTACGAGAAAGAGCCGAGAAATAGGATCGAATCTCAGCTTCGGTCATGGCGGGAGGAAGGTCGAGCGGCTGCCGACGGCGAATATCGCGTGGAATGGAAGAAAACAGTTCTTCCGTCGAGCTGACGCCGATGGCGGCGAGCATCGCCTTCCGATCAGCGTCGGTCAGTGGGATGTAACGCATCTACTACTCTTCTAACGCGGCAATATGCTTTTTGTAATCATCCGCGCTCATCAATTGGTCGACTTGCTTCATATCGGTGACCTGCACTTCAATCATCCACGCTTTTCCGTAGGGGTCTTCGTTCACCGTTTCGGGTGCATCGGCTAAAGCGTCATTTATTTTGAGGACCATCCCATCCAAAGGAGCAAAAAGATCCGAAACCGCTTTTACAGATTCGACACTTCCAAAAGGATTCTCTTTTTTGATGACCTTCCCTTCAGAAGGAAGCTCGACATAAACCACATCTCCCAATTTTTCCTGGGCATATTCAGTGATTCCGATCGTAGCTACTTTTTTCTGCCGATCGACCCGCGCCCATTCGTGCTCTTTTGTATAGACCAAATCCTCAGGACAATTCATCGTTAACTCCCTTTCTGTTCAGCTTTCCCCAACTCAGCTCGCGCGAGTAAAAAACATAGAACGTTCACTGCCGCAAGCCTTTTCATCGCTTGATCGAACCCTCCACAAACGGGGGTTTCACAACGACGGCGGGAACTTCTTTGTCGCGAATTACCACATTCACATCCGCGGCCGTTTTCACGTCGGCATCAAGCATGGCAAGTGCAATCCCGATTTTTAGCGAAGGTGAAAATGTTCCGCTCGTTACTTCACCAATTTTCTTCCCAGCGACGCGAACTTCGTAATGCGCTCGCGGAATTCCTCTTCCTGTCACGCGCAAACCGCGAATTTTCCGTTTTACTCCTATTTCCTTTTGCTTTGCGAGAGAACCTCGGCCGAGGAAGAAACCTTTGTCCAACTTAAGCGCCCAGCCAATATTCCCTTCGAGAGGCGTGATTTTCTCATTCATATCGGAACCGTACAGGAGATAACCCATTTCCAGCCGGAGCGTATCTCGCGCGCCGAGGCCGATGGGAGCCAAGCCATCTTTCGCCCCCTCCTTTAAAAGAAGATCCCAGGCTTCAACCGTTTTTTGTGCCGGAAGATAAATTTCAAATCCATCTTCTCCGGTGTAACCGGTTCGGGAGACAAGAGCAGCAGCACCGACAAACTCGACCCACGCAAATTCATAAAAAAGAACGGTGCTTAAGTCTCTTTTCACTAAGCGACTTAAGAGGGCTTCGGCCTTTTTTCCCTGAAGGGCGAGAAGACCATAATCGTCACTTCGATCCATGACTTCAGCCCCCTGCATCGGATGCTTGGAAAACCATTTTACGATTTTTTCGCGACTGGCCGCATTAACGACAAAAAGAAAATGCTGGTCAGCCAACATATAGAGCGTGCAGTCGTCGAGAATCCCACCCTCTTCATTGAGTATTGCCGAATATTGAACTTTCCCGGGCTTTAATTTGGAAACATCATTCATGGAAACGCGCTGGCAAAATTCGAGGGCACGGACACCTTTGATTTCTATTTCTCCCATGTGGCTCACATCAAAAAGCCCCATAGCGGTCCGGACCGCCTCATGCTCTTTAAGAATCCCTGCGTATTCAATCGGCATATCGTAACCAGCGAAAGGAGCCATTTTCGCCCCCAGTGCAACATGTCGGACATGAAGAGGTGTTTTTTTGATTTCGCTCATCGCTGCTCCAATTGTTTCGCCGCCCGAACTGTGTTGGAAAGAAGCATCGCAATTGTTAGAGGGCCCACGCCACCTGGTACGGGTGTGATGGCGCCGGCGACTTTTGAAACTTCATCGAATGCAACATCTCCGGCCAGCTTTCCATCTTCTTTTCGATTGATCCCGACGTCGATGACCGTGGCTCCCTTTTTCACCCAATCGCCTCGAATCATTTCAAGTTTACCGATGGCTGCGACCAAAATATCGGCGCGCCGACAGACTGACGGAAGATCTTTCGTCCGTGAATGGCAGATCGTCACCGTGGCATGACGCCCTAAAAGAAGCTGAGCGACCGGTTTGCCGACAATATTGCTTCTTCCTACAACAATGGCTTCGACCCCTTCAATAGGAATTTTATATTCGTCCAGAATTCGTATGACTCCAAGCGGAGTGCAGGGAACCAATCCCGGTTGGCCGACGGAAAGACGGCCGACATTTAGCAAATGAAATCCGTCCACATCTTTGTCGACGTTAACGGCTTCAAGAACTCGATCGGTGGATATCTGTTTGGGAAGCGGCAGTTGAACGAGAATTCCATGGATCTGCGAATCACGATTCAGCTTGTCGATTTCCTGCAAAAGCAAGTTTTCGGACAGGTCCTCAGGAAATTCGAGTTTTCGAGAATAAATGCCCACTTCGGCGCAGGTTTTGACCTTTTTATTAACGTACACGCGAGAGGCTTCGTTGTTCCCGACACGCACCGCCGCCAAGCCGGGAGGGCGGGGAAATTGTTTCACAAATTCAGCTACTTCACTCTTAATATCGGCATGAATTTTTTCAGCTAATTTTTTGCCGTCGAGGAGGGTCATTTCGGCGCGGCATCATACCGGCAAACTCCATAAAGACAATCCGCGATTAACGCCGATTTTGGGCGGCCATCTTTAAAACCGCCACATCTTCCTCAAGGGTTTCGATACGTTCTTCGTGTTTATCCACTTTTTCCCGTGTCGGAAGGAGAACTTCGGTTGCGGCTTTAAATTCATGAACCACATGCTCTGTCAGGATGCTCATATGACGGCGCACTTCCTCGAATCCCTCAACCATTTCCTTACGTAGCTCTTTGAATCCATCCGCCATCTCTTTGCGAAGGTCTGCGCCTTGTTCCCTCATTTCTTTTCGAAGCTGTGTGGTTACTTCCTTAAAACTAGTGTCCGTTACAAATTTTGTCGGCGATGAATGTTGGGGCGATTTTTTTACCGGCATCGCCGCACCGATATCGACTTACAATTGCAAAGTCAATGGCGAGTGACGGCTTATGATGTGCGGGGGAGAACAGTGACGTTTTCGATTTGGGCGGTTTCGCGGGCGTCTTTCGTCAACTCCAATAGTCGAATATGGGTTTCGAGAATTCCGCGCAATTTCCCTTCGACTTCGGCTCGCTGGCGTTTGAGACCATTAATTTCGTCAATAATCTGAGTGAGGCGTCCATGTGCTTGATGGATAATTTTGTCGGCCTGAAGTTCCGCCTGGCTTAATATGATGTCGGCTTCTTTTTTCGCATTTTGCTTTAAATCTTCCGACATCTTTTGCGCTGTCAAAAGCGTGTCGTGAAGTGTCCTTTCTTTTTCACGATACTCCGCTACTTGTTGCTCTAGTTTCCGAAGCTGATCTTCCATATTTTGGCGTTCCCGAAGAAGCGATTCCCATTCGGCGCGAACGAGTTCGAGAAAACCATCGACTCCTTTGGGGTCATATCCCCGAACCACGGTCCGAAAATTTTGCTGCAATAGGTCAAGCGGCGTGAGCTTCATATGGATAATTATACCTCAGATATCCCGTGGGCCAAAGATGGCGGCGCAAGGGACGGTGGATAGACTCGTTATTTTCTGTGCTTCTCGACCAAGTCCACGTCCAGAAGATCTTTGGGTCTGCCGGCGGCTTTCTTATTCTTGATGAATTCATCACGACCAATAACCGGAACACGTAATTTCCTGATCTCGAAACTTACGGATCCTTTCCATGCTTCTTCAAAAGAAACGCCCGAAATAACCGTAAGAATATCGATACGATTTGGTGGAAGACCCATCTGAAAAACAACGCCAGGTTTAGATAAGTCTTCAAGCGTAAGGTCCATTAAAGGTGCCCCAAAAGTTTTTAGGGCACTAAAGACTTTCTTTGCATTTTCTGGAGACGGTTCGACAAAAATATCTAAATCTCCAGTAGCTCTAGGTTCGGCATGAACAGAAACAGCAAATGCCCCCACCACGAGAAACCTAGCTTTGGCTTCTAATAACTCGCGCAGTATGTCGAGGAAGTCCTGATTCACTTGAACCTTGTTTTGAAATTTCCCAATGTAATTTGGATAGAACCCATGTTTGGATAAATCGCTCCGCAGGAGTTTGTTGCGCCCAAAACTCTACGTCAAACGCGTCGTCAGGGAACCCTCCCCGCACTACGCGGCTTGACCCATTGCGTGGCTTTTTCCCTTTCATTCCATTATTCTATCACAGTCCGTGGGCCAAAGATGGCGGCGCCGATTCGGACGAGAGTGGCACCTTCTTCGATGGCGACTTCAAAATCAGACGTGACACCCATGGAAAGTTCCTTCATTTCAACTCGTGGTATTTTCCAAGTCGCGATTTTTTCGGCGAGCTGACGGGTTTCAGCAAAATAATGTCGTGAGTCTTCTGGGTTTTCGGCCAATGGCGGAAATGTCATAAGCCCCACGACTTCAATTTGAGTTTTCTCTGAAATTTGATCGAGTAGAGGCCGAATCTCCGATGGAGCCACACCCGATTTCGATTTCTCTCCTGCGACATTCACTTCAATAAGCGCGTGAACCGGTATGCCAAGCGACTTTCTCGCTTTCTCCAATGCCTCCGCCAACGACCAACGATCGAGGGAATGAATGAGAGAAAAATGCTCAACGACTCTCTTCGTTTTATTACTTTGCAAGGCACCAATGAAATGCCATTCGGCCTTGATTGCCCCAATCTTTGCTAGGGCTTCCTGCACATAATTTTCGCCAAAAATTCTTGCGCCCGCGGCGTAAGCTTCACGGATTTTTTCGATTGGTTGCGTTTTCGTGACAGCGATGATTCGGACTGATGACGGCGAACGTTTCACCCGATCGCAAGTTCTCTCCACTTGTGAAAGGATATCATTCCAACGATCGGTAATCGTCATACGATTGCGCCGAGGTCACGCAAGGCTTGAACGACTTCAAAAAGGGGAAGACCGACGACATTCGAATAGGAACCTTTTATGGAGGTTACAAATACTCCCCCTTTCCCTTGAATCGCATAGCCTCCCGCTTTATCAAACGGCTCTCCCGTCGAGATGTACCATTCCAAATCTTCGAGGCGGATCTCGGCCATCGTGACATCCGTCGCCACCACCCCTTCTTTCACCTCCCCGTCAAACGCCTCAATGCGGTAGGCGCTATAAACTTGATGTGTCTTTCCCGAAAGCCGCCGGAGCATCGTGCGGGCATCCTCGGCATCGCGCGGTTTCCCAAAAGTGTCTTGGTCCAGGGCCACCACCGTATCAGCACCCACCACCCATCCCTCGAATGCAGGCCCCAGCCGAGAGCGTACCGCCCTCACCTTTTGCTTTGTCATGCGCGCCGCAATGTGAGGCGGCTCTCCCCCGTAACCTACCTCGGCGATATCACTCGGTATGACTTCTACATCAATTCCCAACAGTCCGAACATTTCCTTTCGCCGGGGAGAGCCCGATGCCAATACGATTTTTCCAGCCGCTTTCATTACCTGTGATCCCGTGTAGACTCCAAAAGAACTCTTGTAACCGAGTCGGGTAAAAATGGAAGGCCGTAAACTCCTTGAAGAATTGAAAAAGACGGTCGATGCCCTCCAAACTTTTGGAGAAATCGGCAAGACATTGACGTCCACGCTGGATATTCAGGAAGTTTTGCGGGTCGTCCTGCAGAAGATTTCCGACCTCCTCCACCCCACCAGTTGGTCGCTCCTGATGCTCGACGAAAAAACTCAGGCCCTGAAATATGAAATTTTAATTAACGAGCCTTCGATCGACCGAAATCAATCGATCAAGATGGGCCAAGGGGTGGCTGGGTGGGCGGCTCAAAATGCGCGCCCTGTTCTGTGGCCTGATTTTACAAGAGACAAACGATATTCAGCACCTATTGAACAAATGCAGGATGATGGGTCAAAGTCGATTGTGTGTATTCCACTCAAAAGTAAGGGAAAAATTCTTGGAGTCATCGATCTACGCCGGAAAGGCGATACGGTGACTCCTTTTTCAGAGGAAGATCTAGCATCGCTTGCCATCATTTGCGATTACGCCGCCATCGCGATTGAAAACGCGAGAAATTTTCAGCGTGTTCAGGAACTCACAATTACGGACGACCTGACAACGTTATTTAACGTACGCCACATGCATACTCTCCTCGATACAGAAATTTTGCGGGCGCAGCGTTACAAGAAAGCGTTCTCAATGGTCTTCCTTGACCTCGACAAATTTAAACAAGTAAACGACACGTGGGGACATATTCATGGATCGCAGTTGCTTCGCGAAACGGCCAACATCATTCAAAAGTCGATTCGGAGTACGGATTACGCCGCTCGATACGGGGGAGACGAATTCGTCGTCCTCCTTCCGGAAACAAACAAAGATGGTGCTCTTCTCATTGCGGAACGACTTCGAAAATCAATCGAGCAAAACGAATTTCTCCAGGACAAGGGGCTGAAAGTTCACTTTACGGCGAGTTTTGGCGTGGCGACCTTCCCCGAGGATGCGAAATCAAAGGATGATCTCATTCGAATGGCCGATGCGGCCATGTACGAGGTGAAAGGCTCCACGCGTAATTCCGTCGCGGGAGCGAAATCGTGACTGAAGCTGAGTCATTGGAATCCATTATCGCGCCGATCCTCGATGATGTTCCGCGCGCTACTCTGGCTCCCTTTCTTGAACCTCTTCTTCGAGAACTCAACGGCCGAGCCAATGCCGTGATCGCCTACGGGTCCTGCATGAGTGAAGTGACCCGCACATCCACGTCCACACCTGATTTCTATGTGACGGTCGATCGCTATCGAACATTTTATTCTTCTTGGCTACACGCTGCGATGAATTGGATCCTTCCACCGAACATTTATCACTTCAGTGTCAATGGTGAGATCGCCAAGTATAATGTGATTTCCGAGTACGACCTTCAAGGCGTGACAGCGGAATGTGCGCGCGATGTTTATCATCTCGGCCGGTTTTCAAAACGGATCGGCATCGCTTGGGCGAAGGATACGCGGAGTAAACAAGTCATTATCGATGCCCAGGCGGCTGCCCTCCGGTCGATTGCCCGGCGCGCCTATTTTGGCCTTCCGCCAAAGTTTAGCCTCGCGACTTTTATCCGAAAGGCATTGGGGCTGAGCTATGAGGGTGAATTTCGCGTGGAGGCTCCCGATAAGATCGATAAGCTTTATGAAGCCGAGAAAGTGCATTACGAGCGAGCATATGAAAAAGTTCTTTTGGAAATGTCGGTTCCGCCCTGGAGTGTGAAACACGAATCGAGCGGGCAATATGTCCGTCCCAAGAATGGTTGGAGAGATTTTTATGGGCATGTTTCTCTTTGGCGTTTTATTCATCGAAGCCGGCTCCGTGCAAAGCTCCGCTGGCCCAAAAGCATTGTGACAGTATCCCATTGGGTCGACTATCTCCTTGCTAAGATTGAACGAACGCATGGGATTAAAATTGAACTCACCGAGCGGGAGCGAAGACATCCACTCTTATATGGGTGGAAATATTTTATTGAATTGCGTCGAAAGAATGTCCTTAAATAGGAGCGTGGAATGTTGAAAGAAAGGAAAATTGGAATTATCGGCGCCGGAAACATGGCCCGAGCACTAGTCGGCGGTCTGCTTCGAGGAAAGCATGCGAAAGCCTCGCAGCTTTTCGCTTCGGACCATGGCGAAGTGAAAACTAAGGCCTTTGCGAAGGAGTTTGGAATTCAAACAGCAACAAACAATCGCGATATCGGCCAAAAAAGCGACATCGTGATTCTCGCGGTAAAACCACAGGTGTTGGAAAGAGTCGTGGATGAAATTTCCAGAACCATCACGCCAAAGAAACTGATCATTACGATTGCCGCCGGAGTGCCAATTTCTGCCATTGAAAATCGTCTCCCCGATCGGTCACGTGTTGTACGTGCGATGCCTAATGTGCCCGCTTTGGTGGGTGCAGGCGCCACGGCTCTCTCGGGTGGAGATCATGCTTCAGAAGAAGATATGAGTGTGGCTCGAGCGATCTTTGATGCGGTCGGGAAGACAGTCGTCGTCGATGAAGTTCTTCTCGACGCTGTAACCGGATTATCGGGAAGTGGTCCGGCGTATATCTTTCTCATGATCGATGCGCTCGCAGACGCTGGCGTGAAGGTGGGCCTGTCGCGCGACACTTCCCTCACGCTGGCTTCTCAAACTGTGTTGGGAGCCGCGAAGCTTCTCATTGAGTCCGGAGAGCACCCAGGTCGGCTCAAAGACATGGTCACCTCCCCTGGCGGCACCGCGATCGCGGGAATTCATACGCTGGAAGAAGGCGGACTTCGAACCACGCTGATCAACGCCGTCGAGCGAGCCACCACACGCTCGAAAGAATTGGGGAACTCTTTCTCTCGAAAAAAATAATGCGAAAAATTTGGGTGGCGAGGGGGCGAACCCCTGGCGAGGACTAACGGGCCGCAGCCCAGGGGGCGACCCCCGAGACCGGAGCCCAAACTTTTTCGCATTCTACTTATGCCAGCGGGCTTTGCGCATTTTTTCTTTGCGTTTAAATTTCGCCTTCAGACGGTTTGATTTTTTTCGGTTTCGGTGACTTTTCTTTCGTTTTCGAATAGCCATACGTAATCTTCTTTTGCCAGATCAGAACGTCACACGCCAGAGAAAAAGACCGTGAGGTGGCGCTGTTAGGCCAGCGGTGGTTCTGTTTTTTGCCTCCAGAATGGTTTTCATTTCTTCCGGTGCTCGCTTTCCCTCGCCCACTTCTACGAGCGTTCCTACAATGGTACGGACCATTTGTTTGAGAAATCCGTTCGCCGTGATTTCAAAATACAGCATTTCAAACTCGCCAATTTTCCACTCGGCCTGAAAAATCGTCCGTTCCGACGTACGTGTTTGCGCGCTGGCGGACCGAAACGAAGAAAAATCATGCGTACCTAGCAAATCGCTTGTTGCTCGCCTCATTCGATCGAGATCGAGAGGTTCCCGAATATGCCATGAAAAATTTCGCAGAAATACAAGTGGCTCGGGCCCCATTTGAATGTAGTAACGATACGTCTTTTCCTTTGCATCTCTTCGAGCAAGAAATGAAAGATCCATTTCTTCCGCCCGAACCACACGAATGTCGGAAGGCAGTAGCGTGTTCGCCCCGCGCATAAAACCATAGGGCGAAGGCCCCTTTTTCTTCAGACAAAACGAAGCTACTTGCTGTCGGGCGTGAACACCCGAATCCGTGCGGCTAGTTCCTACTACATCCACTTTTTCGTCGGCAATTTTTGACATCGCTTCTTCAACCAGTTTTTGAACGGAAACGCCGTCGGGCTGGCGCTGCCAACCGACATAATTAGTTCCTTCATATTGAATGTCGATCCGAATCGTTCGAATCGATCCCTCAGGCGGCTTAGAATTCAACACCGAGCCCCGGACCGATCGTCCAGCCTCCCAAATCAAGGCCCCCCGTGAATTGAAGCCGATACAGACCCACTCCTTCGATATAAAAGTGAGTGATTCCGAACATGTCCTCTAAATCATTCGAATCGGTAAGATGATCCAGTACAAGGCGAAGCCCACCGCCGAAAGTCATACCCTGTTTCACTCCGCTCACATTGTCGGTGGTTTCGGAAAGATCAAAATAAGTCGCCGTGTAGCCTGCCTGCGCAAATGGAACGAGAACCTGCCTTTTTGAAAAACGGAGCGCGTACTGCGCCGAAATACCGAACGGAACCAGCAAAGTTCGTGATTCTTCTCCACTGGGTCGTCCTGTGCTCACGCCGATCATCGGCGCGGTCTCCCAGAGAAATCCGACATCGGCTCCCACGTCGAGAGGCCCGATCGGTAACCCAAATCGGAGAGAAAAAATTTGATTCCCCGAATTCCCGTACAGTTTGCTAAACGTCTCGTCTTTTGGAATCCACCAATCCACGCGAATTTCGGTGGACGTTCTCTGGCTCCCTGAAGCATCTTTTTCGAGAATTCTCTCGTCCGCCACGCCGTCGGAACAATAAAAGAAGATAAGCAGGCAAAGGAAAACGCGCTTTCTTTTTCCAAGAAGAATGAATAGCAGGAACAAACAAGAAATCCATCTCATGCCCAGCGAGTGGCATCCTCCCGTCTCGCCGGTCAGACCAATGATTCCGATCGTTTCTTCTGCCGTCTCTGAAAGTGTGGAGGTCGGAGGACTTTGATTTCCATTCTTGTCGACAGCGATCATCTTGATGTAAATCCGAACACCGTTGGGAACGGGATCGAGCACATGGGAAATCCCTCCACTCTCCGGTTGAGAAATAGATATGGGAGATGATAGTCCGCCAACTCCTGAGGTAGCGGCATGATCGGTTCCGAAATAAATCAGATAATGATCCATATCGGATAAATCCACGCGGTCACAATTCACGAAAATCTTTTTGTTGCCGAAATTGAGACGAAAATTCGTCGGCGTGGTGGGGTTTGTATCCTTCGTCGCGGCGAATGCCACACGGCCCAAAAAATCTCCGGATGTGAGAAAGAAGGCGATGGTGTTGTCTCCTTCGACCAAGCTGGTCGTAGGAATTTTTACGGACGTATCGGTGTCAGCGGATAGAGATGTCGTTACCAAGGCATCTCCCGCGGTCGAACTGATCGGATCGGTCGTGGCCCCGGTATAATGAAGGACCGAAAGGCTACCCGCGCGAGTCGATTTCACTTTTACCGTGATGTCACTGCTTCCTACTGGACCGGTCGGAACTCCTGTGAGCGTCAAAAAAGGCTGATCCGTAATGATATTGACCGAGCTACCCGCATTGTCCGCCGCAAAAAGATATCCTTCGGTCGATGAAGAAGCGGACATACCCTGCGAAGGAATGTCATTCACATTTGCGATCGTTGCTAGAGGCGTGATTTTGGCCCCGACATTGGCTAAGTCGATCACGGAAAGAGAGTTCGATCCTCGGTTCGCGACGAAAAGATATGTCGCCGTGTTCTCCCCGCTCTTGGGGCGAAGAACATCCGCCGCGAGAGATCCGCTCGGCTCATTTTTGACGGGAATTGGATCGAGATCACTGGTATCGGGATTCGCATCTACCACAAAGACATTAAACGTCCCCTGCGTCATGTTAACTGTAAAAATCTCGCCGGGAGATACGTCATTTGAAGCAAACGCATAGTTCCCGCCCGACAGATGAGCGATCTGAACATGATTGAAAGCTTTGGTGGAAGAAAGTGAGCCGATATCGAGTGAATTTCCCAATTGAAGAAGGGTCGTCGTGGAATAGGTGCGAAACAATCCATCGGGGGAAAGAGCAACAACTCGAATTCCATCTATAGGAAGCCGTATGGAGATCGGATCAATGTCGCTCACGATGTGATCGACGGACCCATTTTTTCGAAGTGCTTTGGTCGTCCGGTCGTAAACGTAAATGAATTTTTTACTCCGATTTGTCAGTGTTAAAATTTCGTTTCCCGAGGAAAGGCCGATAGCCATTTGATCGAACGAAATAGAGGAAGTTCCAATGTCGATAGCATCAGATGCCACAGGTTTGCTGGGGTCCGCTAAGTCAAAGGTAAGAAGCTGATCGGCGTGGTCCGTCAGGACAAAAAGTGTTTTTCCATCGCTGCTTATAGCCAAATCACGTGAAGAGCCTGTGAACGAAACTCGCCGAATTTCTTTGAATAGAAGCGTGTCAATGACCGAAAAAGAGCTGGAAGTCGTCCCCAGAAGGTAAAGATATCTCCCAGTGGTTCCCAGTCGCGAAACTTGTGGTGTAAGTGTAAGCGGAATCGAGCCTGCAATTCGATCTGGATATCCGAGCGCACACTTCTGGATCCCCAGGAAACATAGGCAAATAGTTGCAATGAAAGCAAGTTTCACACGGGGCATCTTAGCACACTGTCTCCATGTATAATGGATCCATGAGAAAGGCCTCCCTCCTCATTTTCCCGTTATTCTCGCTCATGTTCGCTTGCTCCAGTCCGATCGCTCAACTCAATGCGAGCACTATGAATTCAAACAACGAAAGTGTGACTGCCACAATTAACTTTAGTGACTTCACGCAATCTTCAGGGAATGGCACGAATGACAAAAATCTTCGCCTCGGATTTACAAATTCGGGTGGCGACACGATGTTTTTCGTTCTCGCACCGAAAAATCCAGGTGGTTCTTCCGCGGCAGGTCTGTTTCCCACAGGGAAATATTCAATCGACCAAGTGGCAAGTACGTTTAAAGCCTCGTTTTCGGCGGGATCGGAGTCCGTGGACGTCATAGCGGACCCCGGCTCCGACAACTACATCAACATTCAGACCATCGAATTTTCAAACGACGGATCGTTGTTGCAAATTCAAGCCGACTTCGCCATGAACTTCAAAGAAGGTGGCGCCGGCTCCGGCACGATGAGTGTTTCGTTCTAGATCAATTTCTTATCGATCAAAGACTCAATGATTTGAATGCCGTTGAGGGCAGCGCCCTTTCGAAGGTTATCGGCGACCACCCAAAGGTTGACGCAATTCTCACGTGAAGGGTCTTTGCGAATTCTACCCACAAAAACATCGTTCGTTCCGGCGACATCGACTGGCATTGGATAAATGGAATCTTTTAGATCGTCAATGACACGAACGCCTTCCGCTTTTCCGAGAATCTCCCGGGCTTCACTTGCTGAAAGAGGTTTTTCCATCTCGATGTTGATTGATTCAGCATGGGAGTGAAATGTGGGCACACGCACGGCCGTCGCCGAGACACCGATGGATTCATCGCCAAATATCTTTTTTGTCTCCGCGACAATTTTTGCTTCCTCTCCCGTGGATCCATCTTCCTGGGCCGGACCAATTTGAGGAATCACGTTAAATGCAATTCGATGGGGGAACACTTTCGTCTCGGGCTCACGATAGCAGTAGAGATCGGACACTTGTTTGGAAAGTTCATCCATCGCTTTTTTCCCCGCGCCGGACGTCGATTGATAGGAAGACATCACAATTCGTTTGATTCTTGCCTTCCGATGAAGGGGTGCGAGAGCGACCACCATTTGAATGGCGGCGCAATTCGGAACCGAAATAATCCCTCGTTCAGGCAAGTGGTCTAGAACTTCGCGATTCACTTCGGGAACCACCAGAGGAACATCCTTGTCGAGACGAAACGCGCTCGTATTGTCGACCACAACCGCTCCCGCTCTCGCCGCGATCGGCCCAAATTCACGGCTGATTTCCGCGCCAGCCGTAAAGAATGCGATCTCAGATCCCTCAAAAACAGCGGGAGAAAGTTTTTGAACCCGAACTTCTTTGTCACGAAATTCAACAGGCTTTCCGATGGATCGCTCCGATCCCACGACGCGCAATTCACGAACAGGAATTTCCCGTTCGCCCAGGATTCGAAGGAACTCACGGCCGACCGCTCCCGTCGCTCCGACCACGGTAATTCCATAATCTTTCGCTGCCTTTTGAGCCATGAGCAGAAGCTAGAGCCCTCGGGCTTTCCTGTCAACGATGGAACATTAAACTTTTGCTAATAAACGAAGAAGGATTTCGCCGACGGCAGAAAGGCTGGTGGGTGAAATCTTCTCAATCGTGTCCTCTTTTGTATGCCAATAGAGGCCGGGGTTTGTCGGACCGCCAAATGTAAAGTCCATCAGGTGAAGCGTTTTTATTCCGGCATCCACAAAAGGGCGGTGATCGTCCTCGACAATCGAGGTGTGTGTTTCCAACAGAGATTCCCAACCCAAATTCGCCAACACCTCTTTTAGCTTTTTTCGCAGATTCGGGTCACAGGTTGATTCGTCAATTAAATTTAATTCCGTATCGCCAATCATATCGACAATGATGGCTGCGCGAACGCCTGACTTTGCATCCGGCCGTGTCACACGGCGACGACTGCCATGTAGACTATCGGTAGAGGTCCAGGTCCCGATTGACTCTTCCCCATCGACAAATAGAATTTCCGTCGTGAAGGGGAAATGCCTTTTTGAAATCTCAGGAGAAAGCACAAGAAGAAGTGCCACAGAAGAAGCCGCGTCGTTAGCCCCCACAAAATCAAAACCAATAAAGCGTTTTGTGTCGTAGTGAGCCACCAAAATCACTCGTTCCTTATTTTCCTTTCCTCGAATCTCATAAGAAAGATTCACCATATCGATGTTGCCGATCGGGGTATGCCCGACAAATGGGTCCCGCTGTAAGGTAAACCCCATTTTCTTCGCTTCTCTTTCGATCCATTCCCGAACTTTTTCTATGCCGGCCGAACCGGGCGGGCGCGGCCCGATCAAAGTCAGGGTGCGTGTGAGATCGTAAGCTTTGGCTCCAATGTCACTCACTTTGCTCGGTCGGTCGCTCGCGCACTTTGAACCAAGTGTGACAAACAGAAGTGCGACCAAGAGAAGGGAGACACGAGGAAGCCGCAACGGAATCCTCACGGTTTGCGAATCGGATGAACGTTCGCTTCAATGGTAGGGTTGTCGGAAGAAGCAATTTCATCCATACGATCGAGAGTTTTTTGAATTCGTCTCCGACGCCGAACTTGCCGGTATGCCTGAATGGGCCGCGGCAGAATATAGCGCTCGACCGGACCGGAAAGGACATAGGTGCACCCGATAAAAAACAGTATCCACCAAGGCTTGGTGGCCCATACCACCACCGCAATGACCATCATGACGAGATTGTAAAAAGGGTGCCGAGTAGCAAGGTCAATGGTTTTAAAACTTCGATAGGGAATCGTGCTGACCATGAGTAGTGACAGCAAGAAGGTCATTGCAAGTAAGAAATATTCCCCGGGAATAAAAAGCTCGACTGTATCTACGGGTCGTCCTTCCCAAATCAAAATTGACCCGGCGACCATCAACGCCGCCATGGGAATCGGCAGGCCCTGAAAATATTTCTTTTCTACGCCGGTCGCCTGCACATTGAACCGCGCCAAGCGAAGTGCCCCGCAAGCCATATACAGAAACGCCGGGAGCCACCCCCGCTCAAAGCCACGAAGTGCCCAGGAGTACAAAACCAGGGCCGGAGCCACACCGAAGGAGACAAGATCCGAAAGAGAATCGTATTCGACGCCAAAACGTGTGGCTGTTTTCGTTCGGCGAGCCACGCGGCCATCGAGGCCGTCAAACATGGCGGCGAAAATAATCGCAATCGCGCATTTCTGATAATTCAGCGCGCCCACGACCACTCGTTCCACCGCAATGACAATGGCGTAAAATCCACAGAAGAGACTCGCCGTCGTAAAGAGATTGGGAAGGATGTAAATTCCCCGTCGAAGGTCGCTCATCGGAAAAATCCTATCACCGTGACGCCTCCACGAACTTTATCTCCTTTTTTCACACTTACCTCTAGCGAACTGGGCAAATAAAGGTCGGTACGCGAGCCGAAACGTATGAGTCCATAGCGTTCCCCTCGCTCTAGCCGTTCACCCTCTTTTACTCGGTTGATAATCCGACGTGCAATAAACCCTGCGATTTGAACGAAGAGAATCGGTACACCGTGGTCGCTATCCAAGACCGTCGTAGATTGTTCATTTTTCAAAGAAGCTTTTTCTTCAAACGCCGCGAAATATTCCCCCGGATTGTAATGAGTCGCTCGAACAACACCTCCAAAAGGGGACCGGTTCACATGGACATTGAGAGGCGACATGAAGATGGAGACTCGGGTGGCCTCTCCCGAAAGAACTCGCGGATACGGCTTACGTTCAACGCTTAGAATGGTTCCATCGGCCGGAGAAACGATGGCATTGGGATCATTCGGAACGATTCGCTCTGGATCACGAAAAAACCAGATCGAAAAGACAGTAAAAAGTCCCGGAAGAAGGACTCCATACTCGCCGACCAGAAACCAGCCAAGCGCCGAAAGAGAAAGGCCGGCGAAAACAAAGGGCCAGCCATCCCGACAAATTCCAGCGAAGCGTTGAACGCGGGGCGGAATGGGAATCGACGGCTCGATGGCACGAATCGGAGCCGCGCTAGGCAGCGGAAGCCCCTGAAGAATGATGTTGGCGAATGATGAGTTCCATACGATCTTTTTCTAAGAGTTTTTCCTTTTGAAGTTGTTTCCGGGTCAATTCTTCATCGGGGGTCAAAAAGCCTTTTCGATCAAACTCGTCAAGCCGCGATTCCAGCATCTGATGTTTTCGATGAAGTTTTCGAAACTCAGTGTGGGTGGCAAGCAGTTGAGCGACCGTTTCCTGACGGTCTGACGTGATCGAATCAGCCATGTCTCCTCCGTGGGAATAAGATTTTTCTGGATGTGTGCAGCAGGCCTCTAGTATACCACTCAAAAGGGGGGGACAAATCCTTTCATTTTCAATTTCGACGCCGGGCGTTGATGCCGCAGGGGCTTATTTTTCGCCCGGCGGTGCACATAATTTGTATAATTATTTCAAATACTTAACTTTTAAATCTCTGGTATGTGGCTTGCTCCATTCATCTTCTAGAGAAAACCCATGTTGAGCGTGAAGTGCGAGAATTGTCAGCGGGAATTCGGAACCCCCATCCACTCGGTAGGCCGAATCGAATATACCCGCTGCAAGAACGTTTTTCGCGTGGCCTATCGTTTCCGTACCCCCTGCCCTCATTGCCGCCATATTCTCCAACTTTCCCCCCATGGCAAAAACGAGGCCATCGGAGTCGCTCTTTCGCTCCCCAAGAATGAAGTAACCGAACGCCTTTCGGTCGCCTCCCCCGAAATTTTTGATGTGCCCACCGATCGAGCCGCGATCGGTCCGGATGCCACTCTTCCTCGGGAAAGTATCGTGGCCAACGGACGAATTCCCACAGTACGTGTGACGAAAGTGCAAAAAAGTCCTCCGCCAAAAAAGGAACGCTTTCGGCTCATCGATCAACCGCTCGCATTCCCAAAAGCAATTCATGTCGCCTTGAAAGGGGAAAGAAAGAAATCATTTCCTTGGATCAAATTTGCGCTCGGATTGGTCATCTTTCTGGGAACTTCGATGACGATCGGATTAACCATTCTCGCTCTTCAGTCCAGTAGATCCAGGACGGCCCCATCGGTCCCTGAGAAAAAACCCGCGCTGACCGACAAGGCTACGATTATTCCCGAGATTCCTCCTCTCCCGCAGGGCGGCCCCGAAAATGACAGCGAAATCGCCGAAGAGTTGAACTCGAAAACGCATCTGCATACCGCTCAGCGTCCAATAGCAAAAAAGAATGATCCCCTCTCCGATCTTCGACTTCCCCGGATCGATCGGCTCACGTCGACATTCGGCGAGCGAGTGGATCCCTTCAAAAACCGGGAGTCTTTTCACGGTGGAATCGATATCGCCGGAGAAAAGCGCTCGGAAATCAAAGCGGCGCTGGATGGAAAGGTGAAGTTCGTTGGTTATCGCGGCGGGTATGGAAATGTTGTCGTCTTATCGCATGGGGATGGCTATGAAACTTTGTATGGCCACCTCGAAAAACCACTCGTTCGGGAGGGAGACATCCTCAAACGGGGAGATCTCCTCGGCCTACTCGGCTCCACCGGGCGATCCACCGGGCCGCACGTTCACTTCGAACTTCATAAGAACGGTAAAAAAATCGACCCGCTGCGCGCCGAACTCCTCGCGCGAAAAACCTCTTAGTTCACTCTTCCCTGGAGCGCGCCGGCGACCGTTACACTCCGGTCGTATACCCAAACAGCACCCACTTCGGGATGGATGAAGAGCAGCTTCTTCCCTTCGGTTTCGCCCGCTACGAAAAGCGCCGTCGACCAGGCGTCGGCGTCGATTCCCGTGGGCGCCCAGACCGTAACCGAAAGAGTTCCTTGGACCGGATAGCCCGTCGTGGGATCTATAATATGTGAATAACGAACTCCTTTATGGATGAAGTAGCGATCGCTATCGCCCGATGTGGAGATCGAACCATTAGGAACGGAAATTGTGGCGATGAATTCGTTTTCTTCACGAGGATGTCGAATCGCGATGTGCCAATCGCCACCTTCCGGATCTTTTCCAACGAATCGCACTTGTCCTCCCAAATCGATCAAAGCTGAAGTGGCTTTTTCCCGTTCCAATACGGCCGCGGCTTGGTCAAGAGCATATCCTTTCGCGATTCCCCCAAGATCCATCATCGCGCCCATTTTATTTAATCGAATTTTCTCTCCATTGAGCTCGATATATTCCAAACGCGAGTTCTGACGTGCTTTTTTAATTTCATTCTCCGGAGGGAGATTCACTTCTTCTCCCTGCCAGGGGGTGAAAAATTTCCAAAGAGAAATCAAGGGACCAATCGCAATATCAAATCTCCCCCCCGACTCTTTTCCGATTTTCAATGCCCGCTTGATCACTTCCAAGGTTTCCGGACTGACGGATTTGTAAATTCCATTTCCGCTCTGTTGATTGATCTTTGAAATTTCACTCTCTTTTTTGTACGTACTCATTTTCTCGTCGATGTCGAAGACCACTTTCCGCGCGTTTTCAATCACAGTCTCGGACGTGGTTGAGTTCCAAGTCTTAATTGTTAGAATCGTCCCCATGACCGGCCATGCCCGGGCAATGGGTGAAACTTCATTCGGCCGACAACCAGGAAAAAGAAGTGCGAAAAAAATGGGGGCTAATTTTATTTCCGAGCGGCCCATTGGTGAATCAGAAGCGTCAAAACAAAAAGAAATCCACAGACGATATGGACAATGGCCGTCACTGAAAGAGTTTTTTCATTTGTAAACACTTGCAGAAGATAGCCGGAAAACACCATCGCCCCGACAAAAAGAAGATTCCACCATCCGCTCTTTTTGGCCTTCCCTTTTCCCGCGGCCACAGAGGGAAGCGCATGAATAAAAATCATCCCCCCGAGAACGATGAGAAGAATCGGAGCAAAGAGAATATGCGCCTTAAGAAAGAATGGCTGTAAGGGATGATGAAGGACGGAATAAGGATCGTCCCCTTTCATAAAATATTTCATCCAAAGATAAACAACTCCGGTCACAAAGACGGGAAGACTCGCCCATCGAACCCATCGACCCAACCAGATCACGTCATTTTTTTCCGTAGATAATTTCATGAAAGGTCAGGACCCGTTTAACCGCTTGCTCGATGGCGCGCGCGGTGAGCGTCGCGCCCGTAATGCTTCGAATCGCCCCTTTTTCGCCGAATTCTTTTTGTTCCTTTCCATGAATTTCCCCCAACCATCGAGAGGGTGGAAGGTAATCAGGAGGCTCCTTAAAACTCAAGATTTGTACTTGGTCGATTTTCCCGTCGGGATGAATCGAAATTAGAACGGTTTCAGGAAGCGTTCGAACCTGATGTGTATCCAAGTATGCCGATCCGATCCACCGCTCCCCTTCTTTCGCTTCATAATAAGTCACCAGCGCGCTTTCAACGGGAACACCCTTTAATTCTTCGCGCGCGTGCGACAATTCTTTTTCCGAAAGAAATTTCGTTTTCTCTTTTACTACGGCTGCAGGAGGAAAAACCTTTTTTAGAGCATCGGGGACTGTCAAGTAGACGGTCGCACAGACAAACGAAAGATAGAAAGCGAACAAACCACTGAGCATTTTAGAATAAATACCCGAGGGAAAAGTTCATTTGATTTACACCGTTGTTCGCCTCTGTTCGCCGAAATTGGTATTCGCCCTTTAACGCGATGTTCATGATCGGCTGATACTGCAAACCGATCGTTTCAATTTTTTCTTCGGTCGAGGGATCACTTGAAAATCCCGCCGGTACCCGGTGCTGTGTGTTAAGCCATTCATGGCGCATAAATGGAATCAGTTCCTGATCTGTGTCCGCATGAGTGAGCACGTCGTAGCCATATTCCACATAGTAACCGAGAAGTTTTTCTCCCACCGATTGACTCCCCGCAAGTCCCTTGGCCGCATCGATCAGCGCCACATCACTGATATCTCCGTAGGTAAAGAGACCCCGGAACCGAGCCCCCTTGTGCCGATAATCAGCGTGCAGATCCAAAATCGATGTCATGGCACGAATATCTTCGCCTGTGGGAGCATGAGCGCCTTGACCCGCACTGCCGATATAGCCTGAGGCTCCGACCAAAAGATCGGGAACCCCTGTGTAGTCTCCTCGACCGACAAATGCCCAGGTATTGGCGAGTGCTTCACTCCCCCCCTGTCTCCCTTCGCGAATGCCTTGGGCATCGAACCCGGCGGTGCCGGTCGTACCCGCACCCGTGGCATTGAGACCGCTTACAAAATAAGCCCGGTAGGTAAAATCTTTCCAACTTCCGAATAAGCCGGCGCCAAGTTCACTCCAGGTGGCGGGGATAATCCGCTCTTCGACGTCGGGATGAAGGACCCCCAAGTAGACGGAAGGTTCGTGAAGCTCGTTTATAAGTCCCATCGGGAGAAGCATGAGCCCGGCTCGGAAATTGATCGGTTTTCTCCAGAGAAAATCGATGTATGCAAATTCGACTGAAACCTCTCCCGATCCTTCGGTCGAGGCATGCTCAAACTCGATTTCGGAGTTAAATAAAAACCGATCGTTAAATTTGTACCCCGTATATAAAACCGCTTTAAGGAGATCGATCTGATCTTCCGTTCGCGGGACAGCGCCTCCTTCATCCTCCGAGGCAAATCCCTGATAAACGAATTCACCGTATCCGCCGATCGAAACCCCTTTTTTCGTGCGATATACTTTTGAAGCGGCTGGTCCAAACCCGTAATCGCTGCCTTTGGCCTCAGGGAAAAGCTCCTCGCCCGCCTTGAGGTGTTCAACTTCTTGAGTCAAGACTTCCACCTTCCGTTCTAAATCACTCGGCGTAGGAGTGGGGGTTGGTGTCGCCTCCTGCGCAAATGAGCGCGAGACAAGGAGAAACAAAACTGTCCATGGGAGTTGTGGCATTTTAAGATTCATTTCGGTGCTTTGATACAGGCTTCAAAATATTGATTCAAGGTCTTATTGGAGTAGTTTTTAAATATGAAGAAGGCGATTCCCTATCTTGTGCTGCCAGTGGTTTTTAGCGTCTTTTCTTGTACGAAGAAAGCCGTCGGTCCAACGAATGAATTTCTTCTCAATGCGACACCCGACCACGCCTATACGCAGGTGGTGAAAGCGGCTACCGCTCTGGGACTAGAGATCGACCGAAGCGATCCTTCGTCATTATCAATGGTCACCAAGCCAAAAGAATTCACCACCGGGGAACTGTTTCAGTCGGCCACGTTTGAAGAAGAAGACCGGACTCGATTCGTCCGCGGCCGGTACTCGTACAACGTGACGATCATGGATCAATCGGGGCAAGCCAAGATCATCATACAACCTACAATCGAGGGTCTCTTCTCCGGAAAACAGCATGGCCTTGAAGGCTCCGGCGGCACCAATTGGATACCGGGAAAATCGAATGGGAAATTAGAGCAGGCTCTTTTTGACCAAGCGACGAAGAGCGGCTAAAGCCCTCCTCGCAATGCCATCACCACTTTCCGAAAAAAAGCTCCCCATGACCCCCTGGCCCATCGTGGAACGATGGCTGGAGGATGCGGGAAAAATTCGTCTCCGTGAATCCACTGCGGCTTACTTGGCAACGGCAACACGGGATGGTGCGCCCAATGTCCGAACGATTCTTCTCAAGGGATTTTCCGAAGCGGGATTTGTATTTTTCACGAATTATCGAAGCCGGAAAGGAGAGGAAATTTCATCTAACCCACGGGCGACTCTTCTCTTTCATTGGGATAAGTTAATTCGGCAAATCCGAATCGAAGGAAACATACATAAGACCTCAGCAACCGAATCAGACACATATTTTCAGAGCCGGCCTCTGGGGAGTCGAATCGGGGCCTGGGCCTCGATGCAGAGTCATGTCATTCCCGATCGCGCTTTTCTCGAGCGAAAGGTGAAAGAACTTCGAAGCCAATTCGGCACGAAAGTTCCCCGTCCTCCTCATTGGGGAGGCTACCGCCTGGAACCTACCATAATTGAATTTTGGCAGGGGAAACCAAATCGTCTTCATGACCGGTTTCTCTACACTCGGTCTCACGAAGGAAGTTGGGAAATTTCGAGGCTTTCCCCTTAATAACTTAATTTGCTTCAGCGCCGAATGTAGAGCGCTGACCGATGAGATCGTTTAACTCTTCGGCACATCGTTGAGCATCTACAGCGAGATCTCGCGATTCGAGTTCTTTTTGAAGCTCCTGAAGGGCATACATTCGGTCGGCGACAGACGCGCTTTGAAACGCAATTCGGCGCATAATTCGAAACCGCTCTCCTTCCGCCTCAAATCGCTCGCGTTTCATACCCAATGATCGGAATACAAGAACCATTAACGTCGAGCACCAAACAGCGGCGGCGCTCATCGGATATCGGTGAATCGTTTGACGGGCCCACCCGATGGCCTGGCTATAATCTCCTGCCCAGTAGTAGCTTGAGGCGAGCCCCGCCTGCGCCAATGGGCTGATTTGCAAGTGCCGCCACTGTGCCATCCGCTCGAGTTTCCGCCTTCCCTGCACGCGTGTCTGCGCTCGCTCCGCCAATAACATCGCTCGACGAAGTCTAAGAAGACTCTCTTCGGAAATGCGGTTCTTTCGCTTCATAAGAAAATTATATCGCGTAGTTTATGCGGAAAGATAGTTGACAAGAATGAAAAATCGACTCGCGAAGAGGAAAAAATTTAAGGTCCTTTAGTATAGCGATTTTTGGCAGGAACGAATAGCGTTCATTTCCATTTCGGTTTCGCGAATGCGGGCTACGACCTCCCCACACAGGTCCCCCCGCCAGATGCGGATATGATTTCCCATGTAACGCTCAAGGACCTCTAAGTGCGGGTGGCCGAAGCGATTTTTCCACCCCACTTCCATCACCGCTTCCCACGGACTTACGGCGGCAAGAAACGCAGGTGAAGAAGAAGTATGGCTGCCATGGTGGGGAACTTTAAGAATCTCCGCGTGCAGACCATGATTTTTCCGGAGAATTTCCTCTTCCGCTTCGGCTTCAATATCGGAAGCCAAAAGAAGTCGAATCTTTTGAATTTGGGCCATCAACACCAACGCACGATTGTTATCACTTTCAAGAACCGTCTCGGGCGAAGGATGAAGAGTCTCTACTTTCAGCCCTTTCCATACGAGCGGCGGGAACGAGGCATCCATACTTTTCCATGGAATTCTCTTTGACAAAGCCGTTTCATACGTCGCCTGAACCACGGAGGGGCGCTCCACCGGAGGATACCAGACCTCTCCTACTTCTATATGTTTAAGAATTGAGTTGGCTCCCCCCGCATGGTCGGAATCGCCATGTGTGATGGCCAGAACATCAATCCGATCCATTCCATGCACACGAAACCAGGGAACAATCACACGCTCTCCGGCATCAAAACTATGAAATCCTCCCGGACCTGCATCTACCAATATCGTTTTGCCTTCTTCCGATTGAATGAGTGTCGCGTCCCCCTGGCCGACATGAATAAAGTGGACCTCCGCCGAGCGATCCTTTTTCGAAACAAAAGACCCCAAGAGAAGAGTGGCGAAAAAGACCCCTGCGATTCGCTGATATTCGGCAGTAAAGAACTTTAACTTTCGGATGAAAAAAAGCGCGAATAAACCTGCAAAGCCGATCCATCCGATCAGTGGCGGTGAAGGAATGTAGAGATCGGTTCCATGAAGCGAGGCGACCCATTTAAGAATGGGAAGAGAAAGCTCCAGCCACCGGTCGAATAAAACAAATAGCAATTCGCTCAGTCGCCCCGTTGTAAATGTCGCCGCTAGCCCCACCGGTATTCCGACACTCCCCAAAAGTGGAACCAAAATGAGATTGCCCATAAGCGACCAGGCGCTCAGCCGACTGAAGTGCCAAATCAGAATCGGAAGTGTAGCCAAAAAGGCTCCGAGGGAGCTGAGAAACAGGGCCGACAGAGCGCGAACAAATGTCGAGCCTTGGCTTCGAAAGTATGGAGCCATGAGCATGATCCCACCCACAGCCGCGAAGGAGAGCTGAAATGAAATATCAAAAAGATATCCTGGACGAAGAGCAAGAA
Source organism: uncultured bacterium (assembly GCA_964397255.1). Classification (GTDB taxonomy): domain Bacteria; phylum Bdellovibrionota_G; class JALEGL01; order JALEGL01; family DATDPG01; genus CAYNHQ01. The sequence goes on along the minus strand of CAYNHQ010000008.1, from coordinate 115,589 downwards.
TGATCAATCCAATCACGACCCATAAATTCCATCCTCCCCGAGGCCGGCGCAAAAGTAAGCCAAGAGTGAAAAATGCCAACGCCATAAGCGCACGCGTCGTCGGTAGAGGAAGATCAATCAGAGAGCAGAGAAAAAGAGCACCTAGAAATCCTCCGACAATTTGAACTTTCCAAACAGGAATTCGCTCTACGAGCCAAGAAGAGCGCCGAAGGAGCCATCCCAGAAGCCAGCCCGCAACCAAGGCAATTAAACCGACATGTGAACCTGACACAACGAGAAGATGAAGCACCCCCGCTTTTCGAAAGGCTTCGACATCCTCGGGAGAGACTTGCGACATATCCCCCAAAACTAAACTCGAGTAGAGAGCACGCCTCGAACTCTCGAGGAAAAAACTCGCTTTCTCGAGCGCACGTTCGCGGAGGGAATTGAGCCAGGGGCGAAGAATTCCGGCGGGAGGCGCCATCGATATCCAGCCATCCTTTCCCGATACTGATCCCGTCCAATGGATGTCACGATTTCTGCAGTAGAGCTCGAAATCCCATTCTCGGTCGTTTCCGAAATTTCGTGGAGGATGAAGCGCCGATCGAAATCGAATGATTTCTCCACGTTTGGGAAGCACTGTATTGAAAAATGCAATTCGCGCCGTCCCATAATTTCCGGAGAGCGCTACCAGCGCCCCTCCCCCGCTGAGTTTTTCTTCCGGATAACTGATGACCGTCCCTTCATACACTTGGGCCTCCGAGGGAAGAGGCGGGACTGGCTTTTTGCCGAAGTCATGTCCGCACAAGTGAGCGACGGATATAAGAAGTACATAAAGAAGGGTCAGTGGAAGAAGAGGAAAACGGCGAAAGAGTTCTTCGCTACTCATTCTCTTCGTCTTTCCGACTCCGGAAATAGTTGTAAATTTCCTTGGCTACCGGTGTGGAGATTCCTTTGATCTGAGTCAGTTCTTCCACGCTTGTGGATCGAATCTGTTCCAGACTTCCGAGCGATTTTAGAAGAATTTTTTGTCTCCCCGGCCCGACACCCGGTATTCGCGTCAGCTCCGAGGCGAGCGTGGTCCGATTTCGTGCTTTTCGATGCCGAGTAATTCCAAAACGATGCGATTCATCTCTGACGCGCTGTAAGAGATGGAGTAGCGGAGAGGAAGAAGGAAAAACGATCGGATTTTTTTGCTGGGGAAGAAAAACTCTCTCCGGCGCAAATTTCCGGCCGCTTCGAGAAATGAGTTCACGTTCTTTGGCCAATGATGCGACCGGTACATCGACAATGTTTAACTCACGAAGAACATCGACGACTTGGCGAAGTTGCCCTTTTCCCCCATCCACCAACACTAAATCGGGTCTATTTTGCTTCGTCATTTTCGCAAAACGACGATCAAACATTTCATGAAGCATCGCAAAGTCGTTCGATCCCTTCACGTCTCGAATTCCATAGTGGCGATAGTGGTTTTTGTCCGCTTCGCCGTCGATAAACACAACCATTGAACCCACTGGCTGCGCCCCATGAAAATTGGAGATATCATACCCTTCAATCCTGCGGGGAAAGCGGGGAAGATGAAGTTTTCGCTCTACATCCTCCAAATTTCGCCGGTTGACGTCGCTCCGCCGTTTTCGTTCAGAAAGAAGTGTAGCCGCATTTCGATCGGCGAGTTTAAGCAAACGAGATAGGCGCCCCCGTTTGGGAAAAAGGATTTTCGTTTTTCCCCCCCCCTTTTCGGACAAGAGAGATTCGAAGTTTTTGGCATCGGCCAGGGGCGTGGAAAGGAGGAGCTGGCGCGGGATTTCTCTCCCCGAAATATCTTCAAAATAATATTGTTGAACAAAAGCCCTCGTAATTTCAGGCGCGGCGGAGATCGGCTCGGAAACAAAAAACTCATCGGCCGAAACGAGCCTCCCATTTCGAATCTTGAGAACCTTGAGAAGTGTGGCTTCCTGATCTCCCGCCAAACCAAGGGCATCGGCATCTTCGCTGGTTTGGCGCGATTCGACTTGCTGGGGTTGGAGTGTTTCATCAATGGCCCGAAGGCGGTCACGAATTCGCGCGGCATCCTCATATCGCATGTCTGTGGATGCGGTGGTCATTTGCTGGTTGAGTTTTTCAATAAGAGCCGTAGTTTCGCCTGAAAGAAAAAGCCGAACTTGGTTGACTTGCTCCGCATAGGCTTCGGGCGAAACCAGGTTCACACAGGGGGCGCTGCACCGCTTGATTTGGTGGCGAAGGCACGGGCGAGACCGATGGGCAAAGAAGGAATCGGAACAGTCGCGCACCATGAACAGTTTTTGGAGAAGCTTGAGCGTTTGGCGGAGGTCAAAGGCGGATGAATATGGACCGAAATATTCGCTCCCATCTCGAACGATTTTTCGTGTGATAAAAAGTCTCGGGAAAGAATGCTTCGTCAGTCGAAGGGAAACGAACGACTTATCGTCGCGAAACATGATGTTGTAGCGGGGACGATGCTCTTTAATAAGGCTGTTTTCTAAGATCAGCGCCTCTTTTTCATTCTCGGTTAAAAGCCACTCGACACTTTCGACATGGCTTACCATCAGAACCATCGATGGCCGCTCATCCCGTTCAGGGTGGAGATAGGCCTTTAGGCGATCACGAAGCCGTTTGGCTTTACCGACATAAAGAACCTTCCCGACTGAATTCCGAAAAAGGTAGACACCGGGGGACTCAGGGGCGCGAGCAATTTGCCCTTGCGTGGCGGAGTTCACGGCGGCATCTTAAGAAGGTTGTCTGAATGTGCAACCCATTAAAATCATTTGATAGTGAGTACAGGGATTGACGTAAATTGTTCGTGTTATTAGTATGTGTTTGTATAATATGAACGATACAAAGATCAATTCTATTGATGTTTTGCGCCAACTGTTTGGCGAAATCGATTCGCGTTTGCGTACGCCCCTTAAGGTCTATGCTATCGGAGGTGCAAATCTCATTTGGCAAGGGATTTCACGGCCAACGGAGGATGTGGATGTCATATTCCCGGAACATTTTTCCGACGAGATGGCATGGGCGATTCAAAAAATCGGAGAAAAGCATGGCCTCGGCGCAGCCTGGATGAATACCAAGCCCGCACACTATAAACAGTACCTGCCCAAGGGCTGGAAGAGGAGAGCCATCAAGATTTTTGAGGGAGAATATCTCCATGTTTTTGCACTCGGTCGGCGTGAAATGGTCGGGCTGAAAATGATCGCTACGCTCGAACGTTTCGAAGACTGGAAGGACTTACTTGCAATGAAACCAACGGTCCAAGAAATTGAACTTGCGCGTCAATGGGCCCGGAATTATCCCGCCAACCCCGGGTGGAAAGAGGTGATCGATCAACTCGCGAAGAAGCTTACGAGGGAGGTTTAGCATGAATGATCTTATCGAGCGTTGGGGCGCCCTGGGAATTCGCGTTTCGGGACATTTCGACCCGTATGAGGACCCGGAGCAACTCATCACAAATAGCCTGGAAAACTATGAAAACGAAAGCCGTGTCCTGGGTGCGATGGCCACATGGCTCTCTGGGTACGGTCATTTGTTGATTACGAAGAAACTTAAAATTCGTTCCGACCGGGCCCGAAGACTTCTTTCAGCGCTCATCGAAATGACAAAAACAAAGGAAACGAAGCTTTTGAAATTGCTGGTGCCTCCATATCAGGGTGAAAAGGAGTTCATTTTTCGTCAAATGCCTATGGAGGTACAGAATTGGTGGGCGCGGAATACGGAGCGGTATGATCCTTTCATGCTTAAGTATGGCTTTGAGATGCTCCAGAGCGATTTCATTCGACCTAAGATTCTGCTATCGCCCAAAGAAGTCTTTTCCCGTTCCGCAATTCTTCGTTTTCGCGCTCTTTATGGAGCCTCCATTCGAAGTGATCTTCTCTCTCTATTCCCGTTGCTACCGGCTATCTCACTTCGGGAACTTTCGAGGAAACTTCATGTGACCCCTGGAAGTCTCCATCCTGTCGTCCGTGATTTTCTTCGATCGGGAATAGTCCGTTGGGAAGAAACGGGTCCGAGGGCTCGTTTGCTGTGGATTGGCTCCGATATCATGAAGGTTGCCTGAATGTGCAACCTGTCTTAAAAATAGGGAACAAAATTCTAAAGGAGTGCCCATGCATCCACTTGATTTGATCATCGACCGTTATCATCTTTTAAAACATCCCTTTTATCAGCGTTGGATAGCGGGAACGCTTACGAAAAACGAGCTTCAGCGTTACGCAGCTCAGTACTATCCCCATGTGATGGCTTTCCCAACCTATGTCTCGGCAGTGCATTCTCAAAGTGACGATTTGAAACTCCGCCAGGCACTTCTCGACAATTTGATCGAGGAAGAACAGGGAAGCGAAAATCATCCGGAGTTATGGCTTCGCTTTGGCGAAGCCCTGGGGATGACTCGGGGAGATATTATGGGCGACGAATCTCTTCCGAAGGCGAAAGAATTGGTGGAGACGTTTCGGCGATTGACACATCAAAGCCTCGCCTCGGGCCTTGGTGCTCTTTATGCCTATGAATCTCAAGTTCCGGCGATTGCCACGCAAAAAATCAAGGGGCTCAAAGAAAATTATGGAATCACTTCCGAGCGGGGACTGAAATTTTTCTCCGTTCATGAACAAGCGGATGAACATCATTCCGCGACAGAACGAAATGCGATCGATTCTCTTTCGGAAGAAGAGAAAAAAGAAGCCGCCAACGCAGTCGAAGAGGCGTCCAAAGCACTTTGGAATTTCCTAAGTGGCCTCGACCACGCGGCGGGAATTAAACCTGGCGCAGTGTGCGCCAAACATGTTTGAGCATCGAAGCGCTCCTCTTTTAAGCCGAAAGGCTTTTCTTCGGCGTCTGTATCGAAGCGGCGGGCTTGCACTGGCTCTGATTGCGTTTTCTCTGACTCTCGGTGTCCTCGGCTATCATTTTACAGATGATCTTTCATGGATCGATGCCCTCTTAAATGCATCCATGATCTTGACCGGCATGGGCCCCGTCAACGCCACCCCTACCGTCGCAGCTAAATTATTCGCTTCGTTCTATGCCCTTTTTAGCGGCATTGTTTTTCTCACTTCCGTCGCCGTCTTCTTCGCCCCCATCATCCACCGCCTCTTTCACCGCTTCCACCTCGAATCGGAAAAATCGACCTAAACGTCAAACTATTCCGTCCCCACCAACAACCGATACCCGCATGCTGAGGTAGCCGAGCCAAGTCAATCAATTGGGGCTTGCGAAGCCAACAGTTACTCCCCCGCCAGCGGCCAATCCCTGACCCTTGGTCATGAAATCGGCGGTACCGCCATAGGTCAAATGGGCGGATGAATGAAACGCACGCCCTCGACGACAGCCGGCTCCTGAATCCGGCAGACTACATAGCTGTTCCCCATCCGTTGCGTCTTACTTCTCGACAATACTGTCATCGCATCTTGAATCTGCGATGCCCAGCGTTTATCGGCCGATTCAGTCCACTTCGCTTCATAGAGATCAATCTTGCCCTGATCAACGAGCAGAAAATCCACTTCCCAGCCTTGCGCATCGCGGTAGTACCAAATTGTTGCTGAAGAATCGCTCGCCGCAATTTTTTTACGTAGCTCGGAATAGACAAACGTTTCCCAAACTGGGCCGACCAGAGGCGAGTTGGCCAGCGTCGATTCATCGATTCCCAGCAGAAAACAGAGCATTCCTGGATCGTTCAAATAAAGTTTAGGAGATTTGACAAGCCGTTTGCCCACGTTTTCATAATAGGGCTCCAACAAGCTAATTTGATTTGAAGCCTCAAGAACACCCAGCCAATCCTTCGCGGTTTGCGGTTTGATCCCGACATCCCTCGCCAAATCCGATAGGTTCAGCAGCTGAGCCGACCTCGCAGCGCAAGCGCGCAAAAATCGCTCGAAATCGCGCAAACTTTGGACGTTGAGAATTTGACGGACGTCTCGCTCTAAATAGGTTGAAACATAGGATTGAAAGAAGTCATTGCGGCTTAATTCCGGCAATCGCCAGAGCTCGGGGAAGAAACCTCGCGACAAGATCTGAAACCAGGGGGAATTGGATGTAAGAGCCAGCTCGGCCGCAGATAGATTTTCAAGATTGAGAATAGCGACGCGTCCCGCAAGGCTATCCGAAATTTCCTTCATAAGAACGAATTTCTGAGAACCGGTAAGAATAAATTGCCCCATTTGATGGCGCATTGAATCGATCACGACTTTCAAATTTCGGAACAACAGCGGCGCGTACTGGACTTCGTCAACAATTACGGGAGGACTGTTTTTTTGGAGAAAGAGTCGAGGATCTTTTTCCGCAATTTCCGCTGTAGTTGGGAGGTCGAGTGAGACGTAATGAAAAGACGGAAAGGTCTGCTTCAAAAGGGTGGTCTTGCCCGCTTGTCTGGCACCGCTTAAGACGAGGGCGGGAAATTGCCTAGATAAATCAATCAATCTTTTAGATAAAATCCTTTTGAAATAGGTCACTTAGCAATTATTACGTTGGGAACTGAAAATGTCAATGGCGTCCTCGTGGGGCATTTTTCTCACTCCCCCACCAATAACCGATAGCCAACCCCCGGTTCGGTGACGATGAGTTCGGGGTTGTGGGGATCGTGTTCGAGTTTTTTCCGAAGCTGGGCGACATAGACGCGAAGGTAATGGGAATGCTCGACCGAATTCGGTCCCCAAATCTCTTTGAGAAGCTGGCGTTGTGTGACGACCTTGCCGGCATGTTGGGCGAGAAGTTTAAGGAGATTGTATTCAGTTACGGTGAACTTTACTTCACGGCCCGCCAGTTTCACCTGATGATTCGTAAAATCGATTTGAAGATCCCCGCTCTCAAACATCGGAGCAGACTCGGTTTGAGCGACATGCCGAAGTGACGCGCGAATACGGGCCAAGAGTTCTTTCAGACCGAATGGCTTTGTCATGAAATCGTCGGCACCGGCGTCGAGAAGCGCCACTTTGGATATCTCCAAATCATCAACCGTCAGAACAATCACCGGTACTTTAGACCATTCTCGCAATTTCTTGAGAACATCGATTCCGTTCATATCGGGAAGACCGAGATCGAGAACAATCAGATCCGGCTTTTGTGAAGCCGCCGCGGCCAAACCCTCTTTTCCTGTCTCCGTTTCGACGACTGAAAAACGTTCGGTTTCAAACGCCACACGAAGGAATTTTCGAATGGCCGGCTCGTCATCGATGATCAGAATCCGCATGGCTCACGCATTTCCGTCCTTCGGCATTTCAGGTTGGGCCTCGATCGGTAAGTAAATGGAAACCTCCAGACCCCCTTCCTTTCGATTTTTCGCTCCGATCACTCCTCCGTGGGCGTCCACAATTCCTTTGGCGGTGGCAAGGCCAAGCCCTGTTCCCCCAGGCCGGGATCCGGGTGCTCTATAAAATTTTTCAAAAATTTTACCCAAGAATTCGTTGGGCACCCCCGTCCCATGATCGGAGATCGTGCAAACCACATAGCCATTGGCTCTCTTCGCACAAATTTCAATTTCGCCTCCGGCCGGCGAATGAATCGCGGCATTTAAAAGAATATTGTTCACCACATGTTCCATGAGCCCCGCATCGATCCGGACCAGAGGCAGTCCTTCCTCGATCTCCCGCTCCACATGATGTCCGGTGAGTGATTTTTCCACACGCTTGATCGACAGGCTGAAAAGATCCGCAATGTCGTGCCAGTCTCGAACCAGATTGAGCTGCCCGGAACTCAAGCGGGACATGTCCAGAAGATTCGCAACAACCAAGTTGAGGCGCTCCGCCGAATCGACGATCTCTGCAAGCAATTCATTTTGCGATGACTTCACCTTGGATTGCTGGAGCGCGGTCGCCGAACCAATCATTGCCGTTAGCGGCGTGCGAAGTTCGTGCGAAACACTTTGTAATATCGTTTGATAAAGCTTCTCCGACTCTTGAAGCTGACGAACATCTCTTGCATCTTTTTCCAAGCATTCGCGTTCCATGGAAAGCGCGACCTGCTCTGAAACAGCGATAAGGAGATTATGTTTGCGAATGGAAAGAAGGTTCTCGCGATCGTGCGGATGAAATGCGAAAACTCCAAGTTTCTGTGTAGGACCCTTCAGAGGAATATAAAGCGCCGAAGCACTGCCGAGGTTGGGCGTCGACCAACCCGCCTCCACACCATGATCAAAGGCCCAAGTGGCGACAGCCTGATCTTTTTCAGCTGAGCCCCCGGGTTCAAATGGGAACCGGACCGGCTGGAGTGTCTTTCCATCATGAACGAAAACCATAAAATTTCCTGGGAATACCGTTCGCAGATGTTTGAAGATGAGCGGCAAGTATTTTTCCGATGTACCGCTTTGGGCGATCTCTTTCACAATTTGATAGAGCGACCGCGTTTCATCTTCCTGTTCGCGGATCATCTTTTCCCTTTCGCGAACCCGGCGAGTCAGAATTCCGGCCGCCGTCGCGGTAAACGCATACGCAAAACACATGATGATGTCTTCCGGCTCCGAAATATGAAAGGTTCCCGCGGGCGGAATGAAAAAGAAGTCCCAGACCAGAGCGCTCAAAACGGCCGCTAAGAGAATCGGCCCGAACGACTCAAACAGACTCACGCCGAGCACAGCCAGAAGAAAAAGAAACCCTGTAGTTCGATACCCGGTAAATGGAAGGAGAATCCCGCCTAGAATTCCACAGCCCACTACCGTCCAAAACGCGACGACGTAGTGGGTAAAATCGGACTCGAAGCGCGGTAAACGTTGGAGCAAATTCGCTTTCCATTTGGGATGCGCCTGTCGGATGACATGGACATCGAGATCTCCGCTTTCCCGAATCAGCCGGTCGAGAAGTGTTCCCCCTTCAAAAAAATCCTGAATCCATCTCCGCATCGGCCGGCCGACGATCATTTGTGTGACATTTTTCTCCACGGCAATTCGCTTCAGAGCCCCATAAAGATCGGCATCAGCGATGACCTCGACTTCTCCCCCCAGGTCTCTGGCAAGAGCGATGTTCTTTGCCAGCGTCTCCCGATCGTCGGGTGAGAGAATTTTCCCCGTGTCGATGTAGGTTGCGATCCACGGAGCCTCGAGATTGTACGCGATCCGACGTGTCGCTCGAATCAGCCCTTCCGAATAGGGGCTATGACTAATAGCCACCATCAGACGTTCCGTTGCCTTCCAGGGAACCTCTTTTCCGCTCGTCGCCGTGAGCATCCGGAGTTCTTGATCGACTTTTTCGGCCGTGAATCGCAATGCAAGTTCCCGAAGAGCGGTGAGACGATCTTCTTTGAAGAAATGTTCCCGAGCCTCTTGCGCCTTATCGCCGAGGTAAACTTTGCCTTCTTTCAACCGCTTTAAAAGATCCGGCGGCGAAAGGTCCACCAGCTCAATTTGTGTGGCTCGTTCGAGAACCACATCGGGAACGGTCTCGCGAATCGAAATTTCCGTGATCGTTTCAACGATTTCTTTCCGGCTTTCCAAATGCTGAACATTGAGCGTCGTATACACATCGATTCCGGCGTCGAGAATTTCCGAAACATCTTGCCAGCGTTTCGGATGGCGCGAGCCCGGGACATTGGTGTGGGCCAATTCGTCCACCAGAACCAGCTCCGGTTTGCGTTTGAGAATTTCATCGAGATCCATCTCTTCAAAGACGGATCCTCGATACTCAATCTTTCGGCGCGGCAAAACGGGAAGGCCCTCGAGTAAACGCTCTGTTTCCGACCGCCGATGACTTTCGACCCATGCAATCAGTAGATCGACCCCTTCATTCTTTTTAATACGCGCCGCTTCCAGCATCGCATACGTTTTCCCCACGCCTGCAGCCATACCGAAAAAGATATGCAGCTTCCCTGAGCCCCGTTTCTTATCTTCCGCCTGTATCGCGGCCAGGAGCGCGTCTGCATTGGGTCGATAAGCTTCCATCACTTTCCGCCTATTTTATCGAGGGCGAGGTTGAGGAGTAGCACGTTCACACGCGGCTCTCCAAGAATCCAAAGATCGGGAGGTTCGACATGCTTTTGGATCAACTGGCGAAGATCTTCTGCGCGCAATTTGCGCGCACTGGCCACGCGATCTATTTGAAATAAAGCCGCTTCGGGGCTGATTTCGGGATCGAGGCCACTTCCTGAAGCGTAAAGTAGATCAACGGGGACCCCACGCTTTTTCACCACTCCTTTCAAAGCGATACTTGTGGGTGAAAGATTCGAGCCTCCGGAAGGCAGAGGATTATAGGAGATTGCGGAGGGACGCGGCCAAAAATACTTGCCTTGTTCAAATGTCTGACCCATCCATTTCGAACCAACGACTTTCCCATCGAGCGAGATCAGATCCCCCTCCGCCTCTTTTGAGAAATAGAAGCGAGCGATGGCAGTTACGACCCAGGGATAAACAAGACCTGTCAAAATCGTAAGTACGATCCACATTCGAAAGGCGCGAAAAATGGTTTTCATGAGACCATCCTTAGCGCGACGACAACCAGATCGACCAACTTAATTCCGACAAATGGGGCGACGAGCCCTCCCACGCCATAAATCAAAAGATTCCGCCGGAGGAGAATCGCCGCTCCCTGCGGACGGTAGGCCACACCTTTCAGAGCCAGAGGAATCAGCGCGACGATGATGAGCGCATTAAAGATGACGGCGCTCAAAATGGCGCTGGCGGGCGAATGAAGATGCATGAGATTGAGCGATGAGAGAGGTCCCTGCGTTTCATTGCCAACGGCATATAGCGTTCCAAATAGCGCCGGCAAAATCGCGAAATACTTCGCCACATCGTTGGCAATGCTGAACGTAGTGAGCGATCCACGGGTCATGAGGATTTGTTTTCCCGTCTCGACAATTTCCAAAAGCTTTGTCGGGTTGCTGTCCAGATCGACCATGTTTCCCGCTTCTCGTGCCGCTTGCGTGCCTGTATTCATGGCAACTCCGACGTCGGCTTGAGCTAGTGCGGGAGCATCATTGGTTCCGTCGCCGGTCATCGCCACCAGTCTCCCTTTTTGTTGTTCTTCGCGAATCCGTTTCAGTTTGGCTTCCGGTGTAGCCTCAGCGAGAAAGTCGTCCACACCCGCTTCGGCCGCGATGGATGCGGCGGTAAATGGATTGTCTCCCGTAATCATCACGGTTTGAATTCCCATTTTTCGAAGCTCGGCGAACCGTTCGCGGATTCCCCCTTTGACGACATCTTTGAGTTCGATTAATCCCAGTACTTTTGAATCCTCCGCTACGGCAATCGGCGTCGAACCCCGCCGTGCGATCTCTTCACTCAAATGAATCGCCTCGTCCGGCATTTGATTTTGGAGCAGCTTTCGAATCGCATCGACAGCCCCCTTTCGGATCGAACGCGTGACATGTCCCTGATCATCCAGAAGATCGATTCCACTCATCCGTGTCTGGGCGGAAAAGGGAACGGTACGAGACCGGCTGGGTTGCAAGTCTTCCGCTCGAATCGAAAACTTCGTTTTGGCGAAAACGACGATCGATCTCCCCTCGGGCGTTTCATCGGAAAGCGAAGCAAGCTGGGCGGCTTTTGCCAGATCCAATTCGGCGACTCCGGGAGCCACCACAAATGCGGTCGCCATACGGTTGCCGAGCGTGATTGTTCCGGTCTTGTCGAGCAAAAGAACGTCAATATCTCCCGCCGCTTCGACGGCGCGACCGCTCTTCGCAATGACATTCTTGCGGATCATTCGATCCATTCCGGCGATTCCAATGGCACTTAGGAGCCCTCCGATCGTTGTGGGAATGAGACAAACCAAAAGGGCAATCAGGACAGGCACGCTCACAAAACGGGAGAGATCCTGGCCGGCGGCCGCGGCACTATAGTCGGCAAAGCTTTTAAGCGTGCAGACGGCCAATAGAAAGACGATTGTCATCCCCGATAGGACGACGGTGAGGGCAAGTTCGTTCGGTGTTTTTTGTCGGCGTGCGCTTTGAACCAACGTGATCATTCGGTCCAGAAAGGTCTGCCCCGGCTCGCCGGTAATTTCGACAATGATCCGATCGCTAATAACGCGTGTGCCCCCGGTGACCGCACTTCGGTCTCCGCCACTTTCTCGAATGACAGGCGCTGACTCGCCCGTAATAGCTGATTCATCAACGCTGGCGATACCTTCGACCACTTCACCGTCGGAAGGGATCAAATCCCCCGCTTCGCAGATCACACGATCGCCTCTTCGAAGTTGAATGGCTGGAATCTTTTCCTCTTTTCCGCCTTTTATTCGCCGGGCAACGATTTCTTTGCGAAGCCTTGTCAGGCTCTCGGCCTGAGCCTTCCCCCTCCCCTCCGCCAGCGCTTCGGCGAAATTGGCAAAGAGAACCGTAAACCAAAGCCAAAGAGAAATCTGAATTTCAAATCCCGCCGGTTCGGACGCAAAAATCCGCGCCAAGGCGAAAAGAGTCGTGAGAATCGCGCCGATGTACGTGACGAACATCACGGGGTTTTTCGCTTCGACCGTAGGGTCGAATTTCTTCAGGCTTTCGAGGGCGATATTCATTAGAAAACCCTCCCGCTTAGCATTAGGAAATGTTCGACAAGAGGTCCGAGGCTCAGAGCCGGAAGAAATGTGAGCGCGCCCACGATCAATATGACGCCGGTTAAAAGCAGGCCAAAAATAAATGTATCAGTCGGAAAGGTTCCGGGCGATGGTGCGGAATATTTCTTTTTTCCCAGTGAACCCGCCACAGCGAGTGCCGGTACGATCACACCAAACCGGCCTAAAATCATCGTGACTCCGAGAGCCAGGTTATAAAACGTCGTGTTGGCATTGAGACCCGCAAAAGCGCTCCCGTTGTTCCCGGCGGCCGATGAAAAGGCATACAGAATTTCTGAAAGCCCGTGGGGGCCTTTGTGCGAGAGGCTGGAAAGGCCGGCCGGAATGACGCTCGCGATTCCCGCTCCAATCAAGATGCAGACGCTCGGGCCGAGAATCCCAAGCAACACCCACTTCATCTCTTTGGTTTCAATCTTCTTCCCCAAATACTCTGGCGTTCTTCCAACCATGAGACCGGCCAGAAATACGGTGAGAAGAATGAAAAGAATCATCCCATACATCCCCGCGCCAACCCCTCCAAAGATGATTTCGCCCAGCATGATATTAAAAAGTGCGATCCCTCCGGAGAGCGGCGTCAAACTCGAATGCATCGCATTGACGGAGCCATTCGACGCGGCTGTGGTAGCGACCGACCAGAGGATGCTGTTCGTTGTTCCAAATCGAACCTCTTTTCCTTCCATTACACCGTGACCCACTTCACTCCAGAGCGAGAGGGCAAGGGCCAAAACCAAGAAGAAGAGCATCGTAAGAAAAACAACCCACGCATGCTTTCGACTCTTTGTAAGAATGCCGAATGAATAGACAAGAGCCGCGGGAATGAGAAGAATCGCAAGCATTTCGAAAAAATTTGTAAGCGGCGTCGGATTTTCAAATGGATGGGCGCTGTTGGCGTTGAAAAAACCTCCACCGTTTGTTCCCAACTGTTTGATTGCGATTTGTGATGCTACGGGGCCGAGGGCGATGATTTGCTTTTTTCCCTCTATCCCGATCGCTTCCACATAGGGAGATACAGTCTGAATGACTCCCTGGCTGACGAGAAAGAGTGCAAAAACGAGCGAGAGTGGAAATAGAATATAAAGCGTGGAGCGAGTGAGGTCGACCCAGAAGTTTCCGAGCTGCGATGTTTCTTTCCGAACGAGACCGCGCGAAAGCGCGAGGAAAACCGCAATACCGGTGGCGGCGCTGAGAAAATTTTGCACCGTAAGTCCGAGCATTTGAACAAAATAGCTAAGCGTCGTTTCCCCGGCATACGATTGCCAGTTGGTGTTCGTCATGAAACTCGTCGCCGTATTGAACGCGAGCGGCCATGGCACATTGGATAAATGTTGAGGATTCATGGGAAGGTACGTTTGGTAAACCTGCAAGAGGAAGACGGAGACAAATCCAAAAAAATTAAACGTAAGCAGCGCACCTGTATATTCACGCCACGACATTTCATTAGAGGCATTCACGCTACAAAGACGATAGATCCCGCGTTCCGCCCACCCGAAGGTGTGACCCATGATTGTCTTTTCCCCTTCAAAAATCTTCGCAAAAAAATGTCCCAAGATGGGAGTGAGGAGCAAAAGCAACGCAAAATAAACAGCAATCTGGAATCCATCGGACCAGGTCATTAAAATTTCTCCGGATGGATGATCGTGTAAACGAGATAGATCAAAAGCCCGAACGCAACCAGCCCCGACATGGCAAACTCGTCCATGCCGAGAGCGTAGTCATTTCAACATCAAAATTTTGTAAAAATTGGACGTGCATGGTGGGCGCGGCAGGGATCGAACCTGCGACTTCCACCGTGTGAAGGTGGCACTCTCCCGCTGAGTTACGCGCCCATTATGCGGCCTATATCATGCCGCGAGATATATTCACTTCCCCTTTTTCGAAGCTTTCTTACGTCGAATGCGCGCCTTAAGTTTTCTCTGGCGCTTTCGCTGCAATTTCTTGCGTGATCGTCGATTATCCTTCTTACCCATTTTCGTACCCTTTCCGTTACGTAATAAAACCTACTTCCAATGCTTCAATAATATCGGTTCGATAATTGAAAAGCTTAAGCTGCCAGCGATCGCGAAATCGGTCCAATAAAGTCAACGATGCGTTGGAGATTTGAAATCGCCGAAATTCAGAAAGAGGATACCGAAGAAAATAGGAAAGAATGGCTCGAAGTGGATCGGCGTGAGAAACGAACACCAGATTTTTGTCGGGATTTTCTTGGATCCGTTTCTCAACACCCTTCGAAGTTCGCTCGTAGACCTGCCGGATCGTTTCAAAGTGCTCATGGTACGGAAGTTCATGTGAACCCCGATAGGCCTCGTAGCTGGGGTCGGATTTAATTTCCTCCAACGTTTTTCCAATCCATCTCGGAAAATCGACTTCTGAAAGCGTAAATTCAACTTCCACTTTTTGATTCTTCGCTTTCGCGATGACTTCGGCCGTCTCTCGGGCGCGAAATTGGGGGCTCGTATAGACGAAATCTACCTGAAACTTTTTTAGGACCTCCGCAATGGCGGCGGCTTGCGCTTTCCCACGCGAATTGAGCGGCGTATCGGAACGCCCCATAACTTTGCCGTTGGCATTCCATTCGGTTTCGCCATGTCGTATAAGATAAAGGTTCGCCAAGCCGCGAACGTACTCTCACAGCTCACGCCTTCTGGCAAGCACGCGTGCGAAAACGCTGACTTCTTAATTGTACGTAATGCTGATCGCTGCGTTCGCCGGCGGCGCACTCTTAAAAAAACAATATTTTTGTGTCTTGGCGGAGTAGCTTCCGGGCTCCACAACACCGTTCACTTCTCCAACGATCGACGAAATATCGGTAGGGGCGTGCGCAAGTTTAAAGCATTTTCCTAAGCTCGCCGCTTCCAATCCAATTTGGTTCATCGTGGCCGACCAATCACCGCATACGGCTGAAATCGTACCTACAGTCACATCTGCATAACTCATATAACGCTGACCCACTTCAGTCGGGCTACCGCTATTACGTTGATGGCAAACGTCGGTGTCGTAGTTTGGATCCCCCGGCTTGAGCACGTAGTCCTGAACGATGGCATGGCCGTGAACCTCATGGTCGGCGCCTACAAGATCATCGAAATAAGATTCATAGTTCGACACCAAGGGAAGAAAACCACGATAACCGGCACCCGCATCATAAGCCAACCCACTATCCCCTAGATCGGGAGTCATCTCAGCAATGACCTGATCCAGATCAGATTGCATGAATCCTGCGTCAAGCCACTTCTGGGCTTCCGTGGAGTTCTTCATTTCAGGTTGTTCTTCCTCATCGCTGACGAAAATCAATTGAAGGTTCGCATCGGCACGCCGGAAGTTCGGATTGAGCGCCCCGCCCGGATAATTTGGGTCAAGCGCACGCCGAGCCGCTTCAAGGCCGGCCTCTGAACCCGATCCACTCGTTCCAACCATGGCACAGTTATTAAACTTGTTCGCCGTAGCGGGGGTAATGATTCCATCGGAATCTCCCAATACAGCCTTACACTGGCTTACAAGCTCTGAATTATTAGCCGCGCCTGTGGAAATCACAATTAAGCGGAAATCGATATTCCCATCCACGAGTTTTTGAGTAAATGCATCCGCGTTATTCGAAAGGCTGGTCTGCTCCTCACTCATACTTCCTGAACTATCAATGACCCAGACAATATCGACCTTTCCCGCAGCGCTCGACTGAGTAAACGAGTCCGTATGAGTGCCTGCAGGCGGGGGATTATTGATGACAGTTGGTACAGGAGTCGGGTTATCGCGTGTAAACGGATTGTTTCCTTTCAAATCAAACTGGTTACTGCAACCAACGACAAGCACAGCTCCCAAAATTAGATAGGCGGTAATATTTAACTTTTCCAGTTCCCTTAACATTTTAAGCCTCCATCCTCCCAAATACTCACGGCCGGTGGTTTTATATGCAAACCAAGGGCCGATTTGAAGGTTACAACTTATTGAAATAATTTGATTTTTAAAATGCCCCTTGGTCGGCCTGAACCAAAAGCCGCACATTTTTCGCTAACTTTGGTCATTGTGAATTAAAATTAATAATTTCAATATGTTATATTATTTTTCCTTGGAACTAATGGTTACACGTGGCCGCAAAAAATGCGCGGTGTGCCAGATATCGCCCTGGCCTTTCCACCAGGATTGATTCTCAAAACGTTCCTGCTTCCAAATGGGCACCGATCGTTTAGTTCGATCAATCACATGCGTAACGCAGGCAAATGTATCGGCTCGATGAGGGGAAGCAGCCACTACTGCAAGACTCGTCTCTCCCACATGGAGCAGGCCAATCCGATGTGCGATAGCTAATGAAACCTCAGGCCAAGCAGACCCTGCCTCGACCCAGATCCGGGCCAATTCCTTTTTCGCCATCGACTCGTAAGCCTCGTATTCAATCGCGTCGATCTTTTTCCCCTCGTCATGATTCCGAACCACTCCTTCAAAAACGAGTAACGCTCCCGATTGAGATGAGGCCACGAGAGATCGAAGTTCATTCAAATCTATTTTCTCTCGAGTGAGTCGGATGTAGGGTTCCATCCTTAGCCTCCCGACACCGGAGGAAGAAAGGCCACTCGATCTCCCTCTTGTAAAGAATATTTTGGAGTGACGTAACCCTCGTTCACGGCGAATAGCACAGAGGAGCGGAAAGCCGCGATGGCAGGATGCTGCTTTACAATTTCTTCGAATAGATCAGAGACCGTCAGCTGACCTCTCGGTTTCCACTCGAGGCTTGCAGTTCCCACCGCCTCACGAATCGAAGCAAAAAAGTGGATCTCGACATTCATTACACTTGAAACGAACTTCCACAACCGCAGGTGCTTTTCGCATTCGGGTTTTGAACCACAAAACCTGACCCTCGAAAGTCTTCGACATAGTCGACGGTGGCATTCGCCAGATAGGGGGCACTATAGGAATCCACGATGACCTTAATCCCCCCCCGATCCATGGCCATATCGCCGTCTTTTTGTTCGTCAAAGGCAAACCCATATTGAAATCCGGAGCATCCACCCCCCTGGACGAAGATCCGAAGTCCCTTATCTTTTGCCGCAGCGTCGGCTGCCGCGAAGGCTTTTACCTTTTCCAAAGCTTTTTCTGTAATCGTCAATTCCACAACGTTTCTCCTTGAAATAACTAACCTTTTTTAAATCCTAGACCTTTTTGGGTGAGTTTTCAACCTTCCAGGGGCTTCCCTGATTTGGGGTTGCTTCTTTGGCCCCTAAGGTGTTTAATCCGCTCGAAAAAGATTCGAAGAGGGGCCTCTTGGAGGAACCCCTCGGGTAAACCGGCAGCCATGGTAAAGCGGTTCCACGCGATTGTGGTCGGGAATGTACAAGGAGTTTTTTACCGGGCTTCGGCCCGTGATCAGGCCATGGCGCTGGGGTTGATTGGATTTGTTAGGAATCTTCCCGATGGATCGGTGGAACTTGAAGCCGAGGGAGAAGAAGACGGACTTCGTGAACTTCTCCAATGGTGTAATCACGGGCCCCCCAGTGCGACGGTGAAGGAAGTTAAGGTGGATTGGAAGTTTCCGCAGAACATAGGCGGGAACTTTGAAATCCTCCGGTAGTTTTTCCAACCGACGCCTGAATACGAAAGGGCGATGCGCTCACATTTATGATGTTTGATTTCTCTCAGAGAAAATTTTCACTCTTTCATCCAATACGA
This sequence comes from uncultured bacterium, assembly GCA_964397255.1. Classification (GTDB taxonomy): domain Bacteria; phylum Bdellovibrionota_G; class JALEGL01; order JALEGL01; family DATDPG01; genus CAYNHQ01. The sequence goes on along the minus strand of CAYNHQ010000008.1, from coordinate 97,452 downwards.
TTGCGCAATCGGCCGGAAAGGCATTTTATTTATGGGTTCAAAATTAGTTGTCAATGCGATGAAGCAGGAAGTTCGCGTGGCTGTCATGGAAAACGACCGGCTGGCCGAACTTTATATCGAACGCCCTAACGAACGGGGAATCGTCGGAAATATTTATAAGGGGAAGGTCGTTCGGGTACTCCCCGGGATGCAAGCCTCTTTTGTCGATATCGGCCTGGAACGTGCGGCGTTTCTCTACGTCACCGACTTCTTCGAAGAATATCAGGACGCGTTCAGTAAAAATGAAGTCGAAGAGGAGAAACGAAAACGTCGCCCCGCTCCCCGTGCTAAAATCCAGGATCTTCTCAAAGAAGGGCAGGAGGTGCTGGTCCAAGTGGCTAAGGATCCCATTGGAACCAAAGGGGCTAGACTGACTTCGCACATTTCACTGGCGGGAAGAAATTTGGTCTACATGCCAACGGTGAATCACATTGGCGTTTCACGAAAAATAGAAACCGAGGCTGAACGACGCAGACTCAAGCAACTCGTTGAATCTACTCAAACGGGAGAAGGAGGCTTCATCGTTAGAACTGCGGCCGGCGGCCAGTCGGATGAAAAAATCAAGGCTGACATTCAATATCTTGAGCGGCTTTGGAAAAGAGTCTTGGGCCGAAGACAGGGAATGAAAAGTCCGGCCCTGATTCATCAAGACCTCGGGCTCATTCAGCGAACGGTCCGTGATTTTTTTACGGATGACGTTGAGCGACTCATCGTCGACGACAAGAATGCATACCGCGAAATCAAACAATTCATCGGCCAGTTTTTGCCAAAAGGGAAATACAACGTCGATCTCTACAAGGGGAAAGAATCGATCTTTGATTCGTACAAGATTGAACCTCAGATAGACCGCGCTCTATCGCGCAAGGTTTGGCTCAAGTCGGGTGGCTATCTCATTATTGATCAAACAGAGGCGTTAACCGCCATCGACGTCAATACAGGTCGCTTCGTCGGTTCGAAAAATCTCGAAGAAACCATCCTAAAAACCAACCTCGAAGCGGTAAAAGAAATCGTCGCCCAGCTTCGTCTACGTAACATCGGCGGACTCATTGTTCTCGATCTCATCGATATGGAGCGGAGATCCAATCGAGAAAAAGTGTATCGGGCGCTGGAAGACGCTCTCGCGGATGACAAGGCCAAGACCAACGTCCTTCAAATATCGGAGCTTGGGATCATCGAAATGACGCGAAAGCGGACAAGGGAAAATCTCGGCCAAACGCTCTGCGAACCTTGCGCAAATTGCGAGGGAAAGGGGTTCCATCGTTCCCGTCGAACGGTTTCGAACACGATTCTTCGCAAGTTGGCTTACGAAATTGAACACCGTAAAACGCATAAGAATATTGAGGTTGTCGTCCATCCGCATGTCGCACAGATTCTAAAGACGGAATTGATGGAGGAATTGACCGACCTTGAAAATCGTTCGGGCCGAAGAATCGTCGTACGGGATCTGGCCAGCTTTCATGAGGAGCGATTTGAAATTCGTCTGACCGGTTATGGGGACGCCACGCCGGTGGCCGTTAATCCTCCCTCGGAGCCACCTCCCATTGAAGATGACGACACCGTTCCTCCGGAGCCCGTGGATCTGGCGGAGTCCGAATAACTTAGTGACAAAATTCGGCCGTAGTCGTGCATAACGAGAAGGGGGTGACACCCGGGCAAAGAGGTGTCGTGGTCGCTTCGCCAAAACAAATGGTAACCGGAACCTGCGGATTGAGACTCAAATTCACCGGACAATCACTCACCCCTTTATAGGGGACATTTCCGAACGCATCTTGAGAAAACATCTCCACTTTGTAATACGTAAACGTCTTAAGTAGCGTGGTATCGATATTGAACTCATTCTCCGTGGCTTTAAAACCGGGTTGGGTCGACCCGTCTGGATTCACGGGAGGAAATTGGATGGGGGTCCCAGCGGTGTTTTCAATACTTCCAGGAGGGCAGCGAAGGGGAGTGAAACGGAAATAAATTCCGAGGGATGTTCCAGCGATTCGGTCCGCTTCAATCTTCTTCAGCGGATTCCCCTCCGTTGTCGGATTGACGGCAAGATCCACGTCGATCGTTAGGACCGGCGACTCTCCACAACTCACCAAAATCCCGCTCAAAGCTATGATCAAAAAATTTCTCACGGCGTTGGCACCGTTACAGTAACCAAGATTGAACCCAAGTTCTGGTCGTTGTCGAAGTCGAGAGTTCCGCTATAAAGCGCGGTTCCCGCGGCATTCCTTAAACGCACGATCATTCTGTATCGAAATCCGAGAGGGATCTCTCCCACGGTAATTTTTGATCCGCTTACGCGCGGAAACCCGCACCCCGCAGGAAACGTAGAGCCGCATACCGTCGGGAAATAAAATGCGTCCGGATGACCGTCGCCATCCTGATCCAGACCATCTCCGTTGGCGTCGGGAATATTCGTAATCGAGAAAACGATATCGGAAACATTCGAGTCCAGAAGTGCTGACGAGGGCATGATATCAATAGGAATCTGAGGTCCCGGCTTCTCTCCGCAGCTCATGGCGGAGAACAAAAGGAAAATCGCGACCCACACCTTAGTCATCAGCAAGGACCAATGGGAAAGGTGGAGCTGCATTCCGTGGCATTCGTCATTTGAATATCGGGCCCTGTTCCGGGGGCAACATTTTTGAGAGGAATAGATCCGGCTTGAATCGCACCCGCGGCATTATCCACACCGCAAGCAAACAACGTAACGTCATCGCCTTTCTCAAACAAATTCAGAGGGAGTTCAAAATTGGGGTCGGATGGGGAATATCCGCACTTCGCCTTGATACAGTTACGCGAAGGTAAACATTCGACGGGATATCCTTCAATTTTTGTTGCGTCCGATTTCGACTGAACAAAAAAGATAAAATACTTGATTTGTGTCTGGGTCGCCTTTTCGGTCTTCAAAGACACCATGATTTGCTCTGGATCTTCCGTACAGGCGACAAGAAGAAGTCCAAGAAGGAGGGCTTTTCGCATTCCCTCTAGTTTATCCGAACCTCTTGCCACACAACAAGAACAGGCCAAAATAGAAAAAAATGTGGAAATCCGGCAGCCTATTCGTCATCGGAACCCCGATCGGGAATTTATCCGATCTCACACAGCGCGCCGCCAAAATCCTGGCGGATGTGGGTCTCGTAGCCGCTGAAGACACTCGCAGGGCCCGAAAGCTCTTGAGTCATCTCCAAATTTCCAAACCCCTCGTACGCTGTGATGAGATGGCCGAGGAGCGGGCGGCGATGCAGGTCCTCGATAAATTGAGGGCAGGATTTGATGTGGCCTTTGTCAGCGATGCGGGAACTCCCACCGTTTCCGATCCCGGGGTCCGGCTCACACAGCGGGTGGTCGACTCGGGATTTCGTGTGGTCCCCCTGCCCGGAGCTTCGGCCGTGATGACCGCGCTTTCCGCTTCAGGATTTCTCACGACTCCATTTCGTTTTCATGGCTTTCTTTCGAAAAAGGGAGACGAGCGACTGGATGCGCTGAAATCGATCGCCCAGGGTCCGGACACTTCGGTATTTTTTGAGTCCCCGGTAAGAATTGGAAAGACGTTGGCGCAACTGGCGCATCTCAACCCCGAGCGGCGAGCCTGTATTGCCCGAGAACTGACGAAAGTTCATGAGGAGCTGATGCGAGGCACGCTCCGTCAACTGACAGAGATCTTGCAAAATAGAAAGACAAAAGGGGAATGCACCGTCGTCGTGGAGGGAATGAGCAAAAAAGAAGCGAAACGATTCAAACGAAAATCAAGAAATCAGGAGGAAGAATGAATTCGGCGTATGCGAAGACTTTGGCGCTCACCTTTTTCATGGGTGTGGGTGTGTTCAATCTATCTCGCGGAGTGCTCGCTCTTCGATCGCGCAAAGAGAACAAGTGGATTGGCGGGTTTCGCTTGGTGCTCGGGGTCTTGATGCTTCTCGCTCCTCTTCCTCTCCTCTATTTTCTTCGCGCCGGACCGACCGAATGAAAAAACCGATCGGTCTTGGAGCTCCCTTTCTCGCGTTGATTGCGTTCGGGTTGATCTTCAATCCTTATTTCATCCCACATTTCCCAAAATCGGGATGGTTGTCACTTTTGGTTTCACCTCAAGCCCTTTTTTTTATTTCCTTCGCCGTGATCGCTTCGTTTCGAAAACTCTCGTTTTCAGAACTCGGAATTAAGCGATCGAAACTCTTTACAGATATTTCTTTGGGAATATCTCTGGGACTTATTCCCGCGGGGCTGACGGTCTCGATCGGTCTCATTTTGATGGGGTTGGATTCAAAATTTCACTTTCTTCCGCGTCCTATATTGGGGGGGGGCCCTTTTTCGAATCATTTCGATCTCCCGACATTGATGATGCTGCTTTTTTTGGCCCCGTTATCGGAAGAGATGTTTTTCCGCGGAATTCTTCTCCCGGCTCTCCGAGAATCCTACTCCGCTAGGGCTTCCGTCATATTGTCCGCCGTTATTTTCATGGGGGGACATGGGGGCTTCGCCATCGGACCGCTTTTGTTGGGTCTTATTACGGCGCCCCTTACGCTGGCGACAGGCTCGATCATTCCCGGAGTTCTTTTTCATTCAATTTCCAATGCTTATGGCCCCCTTCTCATTTCTCAATTTCCCAACCTTTATCGATATCTTTCTTTCTTTTTCCAATGATGTTTACTAGGGGCATGAAAAGAATTTTCAAAACATTGCTATTGGCTCTTTTCTTCGTTTCAGTGGGCGCCACAACTTCGAAAGCGGGGCCCTTTTCAATCCAAGGCGGAAAGCCTCTGCCGGCGGGTACTTATCATTTGGTGGGCGTGGGTTGGCCCAGCCTCACCTATGAATGGTGGCATGGCGGGGGGAGCTTCGATTGGGCGATCGGTGGGGAACTGGTTTACGGCGACTGGGTCGGTGAACATTCTGAAGTGGACATTGGCGGAGCTTTTAATGTCCCGATGAAGTTTCGTCTCGGCAAGAGCGGAATCACGGATGTCGCCTTCCGGTTGGACCCCGGAGTTTTGATCGCGGCGGTGGATGGGGGACCGGGTGGAAATGAATTTGCGGCCGGGCTTCGAGCGGAAATGGGAGTTCCGGTGACCATCGACATCGATCCCAAGGTAAACATCATCACGGGGGGAAATTTGCCCGTGGCCGTTTTCTTCGTTCACGACGGCGATACCGCCTTCGTAATTCCCATTTATGCGCGAATCGGGGTGGAAGTGAAAGTCAAAGAATCAATCGTTCCATGGTTCCTCTTCGAATTGGGTCCGAATATCGCCGTGACGAGCGGTCATTCGGACACTGAATTCGGTTTTCGTGTTTGGTTCGGCTGTAACTTTGGTTAGAGCCTAACTTAGAAAATTGACCAGCATCCGAATCGGAAATCCGGTTCCTCCTTTTCGTGAGATGGACCAGTCGTGCTCGATAAACGCGGGTCCCGCGATATCGAGGTGGGCCCAAGGCGTTTTTTCCACAAATTCGGATAAGAAAAGGGCGGCTGTGATCGATCCCCCATATTTTCCGCCGACATTTTTCATATCGGCGACGTCGCTTTTGAGAAGCTTCTTGTATTCTGTCTCCAGAGGCAGCCTCCAGAATTTTTCGCCCGATGATTCCGAAGCAGAAAGAATTTCTCTCGCCAATTTGTCGTCTGCGGTGAACATCCCGCCGATATCTTCTCCCAGCGCTACGACGATCGCGCCCGTTAACGTGGCTAAATCTAGTATTTGATCCACCTTAAGGTTTTCTGCATAGGTCAGAGAGTCGGCCAGAATCAATCTTCCTTCCGCGTCGGTGTTTTCAATTTCGACGCTTTTTCCATTTTTTGCGATAAAGACATCCCCAGGTTTTACGGAATGTGCGCTGGGAACATTTTCAACCAATGGAAAAATTCCATGGACATGAATCGGAAGTTTCAGCTCGCTGATCGCCTTCATCGTGGCGAGAACCGCGGCGGAACCCGCCATATCTCCTTTCATTCCATACATATTGTTTTGGGGTTTGAGTGAGAGACCCCCGCTATCGAACGTGACCCCCTTTCCCACGAGCGCGACATGTTTCTTGGCCTTACCTTTTGGACGGTATTCCAGATGCACCAACCGGGGCCGAATGGAACTTCCCATTCCGACGGCCAAAATGAGGTTCATTCCGAGCTTCTTTAAATCGTTTTCATGCAAAACTTTGAGTTGAAGCTTGTTTGTCTTCGCGATTTCCCGGGCCTTTTGCTCCATACTTTCGGGAGTCACCACATTGGCAGGTTCGTTCACAAGATCGCGGGCTAAAAACGTCGCTTCGACCACCGCACCAATTCTAGGAAGATTCTTTTGGAATCCGGCCGCGCTTCCTGAAAGGCCCACTTCGATGCCTTCCATCATGTATTTGTCGTCGGCATTTTTGAGATATTTGTCGAAGCGATAGGAGCTTAGAAGAAATCCCTCCAGCGCTGCTTCGCTCTCCGCTTTCAATTTGGAGTCGTTCGACAGTGGAAGGGCGGCCCACTTGATCTTCTGCCTCGCCAAAGCTGAATAGGCCGCGCCGTATCCGTTCCGAACCGAGGCTCCATTGCATTCATTCCTCTTGCCCAGCCCCACCAAAAGGACCCGCGACGCCCGAAGTCCCGTCACTTCCACCCAGAGCGTCTTCTCGCTTTCTCCATCAAAATGATCTCGCTCCATTCGAGAGACTAGGAAACCCCCAAGAAGTCGATTGATTTCTTTTGTGGGTGAAGGAAGATCTTTTTTCGCAAACACGGGGAGAATCAAAACATCGGCTTCGAGTTTCTCCGGAGAAACATTTCGAACCTGAATGGAAATTTGGAGTCGTTTCATGCCGCATCATCCTGACGGGCCGACCAAAAAAGTCCACTTCTTGACCAAAGGCGGTAAATTTCTTCTATCCAAAGACTCGTACTGGTTTCTAGCAATTTTATGGGCAAACTTGTCCCGCCAATATTTTGAATAGAGAAGAGACATATTCGTCGCTCTCATTTCGACTTTAAATAATAACATATTAATATTATTGTATAATTGTTGTTAATCTAGTTGTTGCGATGCGTTGATTAGGTCGAATATAATGTAGGCCCGTGATCCGCCTCCATAACATATGCGGGGTATGTGCCCCACAAATCCATACCCATTTGCGCTTGATGTGGCTTTCAATTCCCATGGCACTTCTGGCCTGTGGAGGGCCGCATACTCCGCATGTAAATCCGACCGCACAAGCGAACTTCCTTGCGGCGCAAAATTTGAAAAATGCCCCTGCATCCATAGCACAACAATCTCCGACTGTGGTTCCACATCCGGTAGTGCATGTTGCGGATAATTCGTCGACCCCTACTCGACCGGAGCTCCGAATTCCAACCGAAACCAAGGCCCCCGAACTTGGGTCTGAGGCATTAAGCGTACGACTTGTGAACGGTAAGAAGGGGTTCCTTACATCCGAAGGCGTAAAACTTCAGGGAACAAATGGCAACGGCACACACAGTCTCGTCAAAATGGAACTCAGCGACGCAAATTCATCTGCGCTCGAACGCGCCGTGGTGTATTCCTCCTGTCGCGAAGTGGGAATAAGTGAAGACCGCACTTCAGACCTGTGTGTTACGCCGGTGCCAAAAGACTTGAAGAATGTCTCATCCATTGCGGAAATTGGTAGCGTCGCATGGAAGGGAGTTTGGATTCGGTTTCGAATCGGTGAAAGTGAAGAGGTAAAGCCTGTCGCCTCCGAAGTTTACTTTACAAAAGATTCCTCAAGTCCCCTGGCGAAAAAGGCCAACGAAGAGATTGAGCGCCTTGAAGTCCGTCGGGACGGAAAACGTGTGGGCCTCTTTACGCTGGGAAATGGAGATGTTCATGCCGACACCCTCTATCCTGAGCAAGGTTCCGAAATTCTCCGCGGGACGGTGGAAGGTAAGACGGTATTGATTGTGAAGATGGCCGCTCCCGAAGGAGAAGCGTGGATTATCGCCCTCCCCTCGCCTTCCTCACCTTCGGCGTGAGCGCTTTCGGCGGAAGACGATTCGAATCGGTACGCCATCCAATTCCAATCTTTCAGTAAGTTGGCGCTGCCAAAAGCGTTCGTTCTCGGGCTTGGCTCGCCGTGGGTCATTGCAAAAAAGATGAAATGTCGGAATTCGTATATCGGCCTGCAAGAGACCGAAGAGACGCAGCTCCTTCCCTTCCCTTCCGGTCATGGAACCCGAGGGACAAATTTCCTCAAAGAGAGGCTTGAGTTCTTCATGCGAAAAGCGGCGAAGAAAATTCCTCTTCACCCGTTCCGCAAGGGGGAGAAGGCCTTCCATTCCTTCTCCTGTCTTGGCTGAAACAAAACGAAGGGGAGCAAAATGAAGGAAAGGAGCTTCATTTAATATTGCCTGGCGGAACTTCGCCCGAGCGGCCTCCCCCTTTTCGGCGAGATCCCACTTATTTGCGGCCACCGCAAGTCCAATTCCCTTATCCATAATTTCCGATGCCACATGCTGATCTTGAGTCGTAATTCCTTCCGAGCCATCGATCACTAAAATGACGGCATCGGCTCTTTCAAGCGCCTGCAGAGAACGAATGGCGGAGACCGCTTCGATTTCTCCTTCCATCTTTCCACGTTTTCGAATTCCGGCCGTATCGAGAAGTATGTAATGCTCTCCATCAATGGTCACGTCGGTATCCACAGCATCGCGTGTCGTACCCGGCGAGGGTGAAACTACGAGGCGGGGCTCACCCAAAATCTTGTTAATGAGTGAAGATTTCCCAACATTGGGGCGACCCAGAAATGCCACTCGGGTAACCGATGAACTTTTTTTCTTTTCCGATTCATTTTCCCTGGGCAGATTTTTCAATATCTCTTCCCGTAGACCTTCGATTCCCGAACCATGCTCCGCAGAAACTTCAGCGAAGTTTTTAAGACCGATTCGAAAAAACTCCTCTGTGGACACCTTCGAGCCCGGATCGATTTTGTTGAGAACCGCAATCAGCGCTTTGCCCGAGCGGCGGATTTCAGAAACCATTGCTTCATCCGCAGCTAAAAGCCCTTCCCTGGCGTCAAACACCGCCAAAATCATGTCAGCTTCCCGAATGGCCCGGTCGACTTGATCGTTCACTTCTCCCTGAATATCGCTTGAGCGCTTCGAAGCGCGCTCAAGGCCGCCAGTGTCGACAAATTGAATGATTCTTCCATTGAGATCGACATCAGAAGAAATTCGGTCGCGCGTAATCCCAGGCTGATCGTGGACAATGGCCCGGCGTCGACCCACCAAACGATTAAATAGGGTCGACTTCCCCACATTGGGACGACCCACGATCACCACTATTGGTTTCATGACTCGGCAGTATTGGACTCGACTGACTCGGAATGCTCTTTCCGAAGAAGTTTGAGAGCCTCGTCAGCCGCAAGCTGTTCCGAGTGTTTTTTGCTTCCCGCTCTTCCGCGCCCGCAAATTCTCCCCGCGACTTCCACCGCCGATTCGAACGTCTTTTCGTGATCGGGCCCCCCTTGCGAAATCACGCGGTACACAGGTGTTGTCCCCAGCACGCGTTGAGTGAATTCTTGAAGAGTGGTTTTGAAATCATGTCGCTCCACATCCTCTTCAGCTCTATCGATCGTCTCGGCAAAATGATGCAGAACAAAGGCTTTTGAGTCCTTGACCCCACCATTGAGATAAAGCGCCGCGACAATTGCCTCAAAGGCATTCGCCAAAATTGAATCTTTCTCACGCCCCTTGGTGATTTCCTCCCCCTTCCCAAGCCGTAGAAATTGGCCCAACTCCATGGTTCGAGCCGCCCGTGCCAGGCTTCGTTCGTTCACGATGGAAGAACGATATTTCGAAAGCATTCCCTCAGTTTCCTCAGGATATCGATTCATTAACGCTTCGCTTACCACTAAACTAAGAACCGCATCGCCCAGAAACTCCAGTCGCTCATTGTCATCATCTGATACGCCGACATTCTCGTTTACATACGATCGATGAGTAATCGACGCTCGAAGATGTGTGGGATCCGTAACAGGATGTCCAATCACGCGCTCCACCCAAGCCTGGAATTCATCCCAACGTTCGTCTGCCATTATTCAATCTCTCCTACCGCCACATCGTCCTCTAAGGAAAGAATTCGAACAGCCACCTCTCGTTCCATCAAGCGGTCAGGGCCTTCCAACCGAACCGCCATATAATGAGGTGAATATCCGGTGAGTCGATTTTTTATATCCCTCGTTTTTTCCACCAAGACCGGAACCGTCTTCCCCAGAAAACGGGAATGAAAATCGCGTCGTTTGCGACGCCCGATTTCTAGCAAGCAATGCACGCGCTCTTTTTTAACGGCATGTGGAACATCGTCACTCCACATGCTCGCGCGAGTTCCCGAGCGAGGGGAATAGGGAAATACATGCAGATAAGTGATTGGTAGTTCCTGTACCACACAAACAGTTTCATTGAACTCGGCTTCAGTCTCGCCAGGAAAGCCGGCAATCACGTCCGCTCCAATGCCCAGAGTCTCTCGTACTTTCGCAAGAGCTTCGATACGTTGGCGATAATGATGAACTTTATATTTTCGATTCATCCGACGAAGAACGCTATCGGATCCACTTTGAAGTGGAATATGAAAGTGCGGGCGAATGTTGGGCCTCTCCGATACGACACGTATGAAATCGGGGGTGAGCGTTGTCGGCTCTAAAGAGCTGATACGAACAAAATGATTGGGAGAAGCGTCGGCAATCGAGCGCAGGGCATCCGAAAATCGAAGCCGCGGGTGGAGATCACGACCATAAGCTCCCAGGTGCGTTCCCGTCACAATGATTTCCCGATGTCCGCTTTGAACAAACCCTTTCGCCTGTCGGACTAAATCCGAAAGAGGCAGTGAGCGGCTTCTCCCCCTTACGTACGGTAGAACGCAGAATGAACAATAGGCATTGCAGCCATCCTGCATCTTAAGAACGGCACGCGTCTGAAAAGTAAAACGTTCCATCATGGGGGGCACAGTTTCTTTTTCTTCCCATCCTAGAACTTGAGGCAGCATGGTCTGCTTCGTGATGGGAAGAACCTGCGTCACACCTTCGAATTTCTGGAGCCGTTCCGGTTCTCGTTCCCCATAGCAACCTGTGACGACAATTTTTGCGTCTGGATGCTCACGATGAACTCTCCTGAGAAGCTGCCTCGCTTGCCGGTCAGCCGAGGAAGTAACCGTACACGTGTTGATCACCACGACATCGGGACACTCATTTTCCTGACTCATTACGCATTGATCCGTAGCAATCAGATGGGCTTCCATGGCCGCCGAGTCCGAACGATTTACCTTGCAACCGAAGGTATACATCTTCACCCGCGAGCGAGGGGATGTAGACGGGGAAGGTAGCGCAGGAAGTGCCAACATGGCGCCGGTGTAAGTGACGATTCAACTAGAGTCAAGCCGAAGAAAGGCTATAATGCGCGATTATGAAAACCTTTCTCGCAGGTCTTTCGATCCTTTTGATTAGCTCTGCGGCGCATGCTGATTTTTACTTGAACCCCGAGGCTGGAATCTATGTTCCGATCAGCGGTGGAGATAGTTCGTACTCCCTCGGTGCCGCGCTGGGTTACGGTTGGACGAAAAACTTTTCAACCGAGGTTAGCTACGCACGCCTCTTTGCCACGGGAAACGGTGCCGATGGAGACTTGATCACTGGCGAGGGGATTTATCATTGGTCCTTCCCCTTTTTAACGCCTTATGCCTCGGTCGGCGCAGGAACGATTCACACCTCGTTTCCGACGTCGAGCCAATGGGACTACATGGGACTTCTGGGAGGAGGAGTGACGATCGGACCTCTTCTTTTCCTCTCCGTGGGCGTCGGAGTGACGTACGGAATTGTTTTTGGTGGCGACGATTATATTGAGCCTGCAGTTTCTTTAGGTGCCAACTTTTAACTCAGGCTCTCGGCGAATCGGCGTCTTTGGCGGAAGCTTCGATCCCCCTCATTTGGGACATCTACTTGCCGCCGTATACGCGAAACGAGTTTTCTCTCTGGATGAAATCTGGTTTGTTCCGGCATATACACATGCATTTGGAAAGCCTCTTTCGCCTTTTGTGAAACGCAAGCGACTCTGCGAATTACTACTGAAAGGAATGGGAGATGATTATCGTGTTACCGATATAGAGCGATCGATGGAGAGTGACGGAAGAATGCTCCTTACCCTTCGTGAATTGAAACGTCGCTCCCCGCGGTCGAAATTTCTACTGGTGATCGGCTCCGATATTTTAGCGCAGACCAAAAAGTGGTATCGCTTTCCTGCGATTAAAAAGGAATTCGGCGTCTGCGTCGTTCCGCGAGCGGGATTCGGCGCCAAGAAGAAAATCTTCGCCATCCCCAACATTTCCAGCACAGAGATCCGCCGACGACTCAATCAGGGTGAGTCTCTCGACTCCCTTCTCACCTCCGACGTCGCCCGGGCCCTGGGTAAGCGTTGACGGCAAGGCAAATCGATTCATTTAGGTCTTTGGCAACAATATCCCCAATTTATCCCTCTACGGAAGAAATCCAGCCGCCGCCGATGAGTTCGTCTCCCTGATAAAAAACGGCGGCTTGGCCGGGGGTGATCGCCCGCTGCGGTTTTTCAAATGAAACCCGAACATCGCTTCCTTCCAAGCGTGCGAGGCGTGCGGGTGCCGGAGAAAATCGGCTTCGAATCTGGACCAGAAACTTCTCTCCCTCTTTCGGCAAATTTTTTGTCCAGTGGGTTTCACGGACATCAAATGTCGATCGGTACAGCTCCTCTTCGGGTCCCACCATCACTTTTCCCGAAGGATGAACGGCCAGAACATAAAGAGGTGAGGAAGTTGGAAGCGAAAGCCCCTTTCGTTGACCCACAGTGTAGCGATGAATTCCCGAATGTTTTGAAAGAGTTTCACCTCTTTCATTTACGATTAATCCCTTGCGAATTTCATCGGGAGAAAGTTTCTTTTCCACAAAATCGGCATAGTCCCCCGGCACAAAACAAATCTCCTGACTGTCGGGCTTTCCCGCCACGACCAACCCCGCCTCTTTCGCCAACGCGCGCACTTCTTCTTTTCGCAAGTCACCCAAAGGAAATCGAAGCATCGCCAGTTCTTCCTGGCCGATGCCAAACAGAAAATAAGACTGATCTCTTCGCTGATCTTTCGCGCGCAATAATCGGTAAACACCGTTTTCAGAAATCGATCGGGCGTAGTGACCCGTAGCAAGTGAAGTCGCGCCCAACTCACGCGCACGTTTGAGTAACACCTTGAATTTCACATTCCGATTGCATCGAACGCAGGGATTCGGCGTTTCTCCCTTGGCGTAACTCTGAACAAAGTTGGAAACGACTTCTTTTTCAAAGGTCTCCTCGAAATCATTCACGTAATGCGGAATACCAAGTTGCTCCGCCACTTTTCGGGCATCGTATAGATCGTCGGGCGTGCAACAGCCATGTGTCGCTTCCCGCTCATACGACCAGAGACGCATCGAGATTCCGACGACATCATAACCCTGGCGAGCAAGTAGAAGTGCGGCCACAGAGCTGTCCACTCCGCCACTCATCGCGACAACCACTCTTTCTTTTCTCGTCTCTAGGGTCAAAGCGGGCGGATGCTACCGATCGCTCCCGCCCCTGACAAGAGGAAGAAGTTCAGTCCAATGTGGAGAGCGTGGAGAGCTGAACCGGCGGGAGATAGGGATGGAGGTACTTTCGCTTCCACCAGCCCGGCTCGCCGAATTTGGTGAACTCGTAGCGATAGAGATCCATCCGCAGCCATTTCGGCGGCTTAGACGGAAAAGGGTTCTTTTCCAAAAGTGAGAGGGCGCCTGGATCGTTTTCCAACAAGTGTTTGGCGAACCGGGCGAGCCAGGGCTCGGAAATTTCGGGGCGCATCGCCGAAAACCAAATCTGCCAGTCCAAACGATAATGATACGGTGTGATGAAACAGGGGCGACGATCTACGCGGCCGGGCTTGCATTTGAATTCATATTCCTTCCAAGCCGATGGGAGGTTTGAATCGGAGGCATTCGATCCAAGAATCACAATTTCATCCCGTTCCTTCGTTACACTACCAAACGCGCCATAAGAATTAATGAAATGAAACCGATTGAAAGAGCCATTCATGACCTGTTCGGACGAAAAGAGATTGACCGCAGGCTGAACGCTTAACACTAGACCCGCGATGGTAAAAAGGGTGAGTGTGACTGTCGTGGCCCGACTCATGGGAGGAGCCGAAGAAAAAAGATAGGGATTTTTCGGTTGCAGCCATCCGCCAGTGCAATATCGGATGAACTCGTCATCCAAACAAGGAATCGTCATGATCAGCGTCAGCCAATTGAGCCAAGCGAGATTTCCACTTGAAATCAGAATGCATTGAAAGAGGGCCATGAAAACCCCCGAAGTCCGACGAAGAGTTTTAGGGCCAAAGACGCCGAAAGGAAGAACAACTTCGACAAAATGATTAAAAAGTGCCCCTCCCTTGTGAAACCAAAGCGGCATCTGATGATAGAACCAGCTGATGGGGTGTGGATTCGGCTGAGTTTCGTAGTGAAAGAAGAGGCACGTCAGATCCCGCCAACAGGGATCGCCACGAAGCTTAATCAAACCCGCACCCAACATCAGCCGGAAGAGCATCCAACGTTGAAAAATGATGGCCGCTTTTTTCGGAGGAGATCGGGCATCCAAAAGACTTAAACGCCAAAGGGGACACAGAAAGAAACATAGGAAAGTGAATTCCAACAACTGCGTCTCCCATCCGAAGGAGTAAAAAAGCTGACCTGAATTCACGACCGATAGATGCAAAAACCAAAGAGAGAAGAGAATCGGAAAATTCGCAAACCCGAGAATCAGCGGAATAGAAAAAATGATTCCCACCATCGATACGATGTGAAGGACACGATCCGAATAAAAAAATTGAAAGAGACTCGGATTCTCAAGGAAGCCTTTCCAATTGGAGCCGACTTGAAGCGCTATCGCTCGGGAAAAATCACGAATCGGCAAAAGGCCATGCCCTCCCAGAAGTGGAATGCCCTGATTAAATAGAATTAAAAATGCGACGAGGAATAGGATTCCGAGAAAGCGAATGATCCAGATTCGTACCAGCCAATAGCTGTCACTTTCCGATGGCACGTCGGTGACTGCGAATGCTATCGATTCGCTTCCGTGGTGACAACCACCATCGGTCGAATTCGATCTAGTTTCTTGGGTCCGATTCCCCGAATGAGGTCGAGCTCATCGACTGACCGATAACGTCCCCTCTTTTCTCTTCGCGCCACAATTGCAGCCGCAAGTTTGGGCCCGATCCCAGGAAGGACCTCTAAATCCTGTGGCGTCGCAGCATTTAGGTCGATTTTCTCTCCCTTTAGAAGCCGCTGACCCGCCGTTAGCTTAGGAATTTCAACTATTTGGGGTGACGAAGGCGGCCCAGAAAAAGAAATCTCATTTCCGGAAGGGAGAAGCAAAAAGCCAATTATCCCGGCAATTAAGAGAATCCAAATATGTCTTAAATTTAATGATTTTATATAGTTAACCATATTTTAGCCTCTTGACATTCGACCCGGGGTGGTACCAAATGAGATCGAAGAGTGGCTTTTTAGCCATTTTTTCTCCCGGCCGTCACGGGTGACAAAGTTTGTCACTCGCGGCGGCCGCTTTTTTAGTTCGGCTCTTTGGCCAAACCAAATGCTTCATGCAATACACGAACCGCGAGTTCCGCATATCGATCATCAATCACACAGGAAACTTTAATGTCGGAAGTGGACACCGCCATGATTTCAATTTCCTCCTTCGCTAATGCTTCAAACACTTCCGCCGCAACCCCCGAACGAGTTTTCATTCCAAGCCCCACCGCGGAAACTTTTGCGATCCTTTCGGTCGAAAGAACTTGGGAATCCTTCGATGTTTTTTTGGAAATCGCCTCTGCGATTTGAAGTGCGGTAGAAAATTCATCTCGTGGAACTGTAAACGTGAGATTTGTTTTTCCGTCGGCGCTTCGATCTTGAACAATAACATCAACCACGATTCCCTCTTTCGCCAGCGCAGAAAAAAGACTCGAAGCCGATCGCACGGGATCAGGCAATCGGCGAACCGAAATCTTGGATTCTTTGCGGTCACAGGTGACCGCGGCAACCACTCTTCCTTCCATCGGACCTTCCTCCTTTTTTACCCAGGTTCCGGGCCCTTCCTTAAAGGCCGGAAGCACATGAACCGGGATCGCGTAACGCTTGGCCAGCAGCACGGACCGAGGCTGCAGAACTTTGGCCCCCAAATGCGCCAATTCAAGCATTTCGTCATAACTGATTTCATTTATTCGTCGAGCATCCGCACAAAGACGCGGATCTGCGGTAAAAATGCCTTCCACGTCTTTATAGAGCTCGCATCGTTCCGCATTCAGTGCCGCAGCCAGTGCCACGGCGGTCAAATCGGATCCTCCTCTTCCCAAAGTCGTGATATCTCCCAATTCCGTCACGCCCTGGAAACCCGCGACCACCACCACGCGCCCTTCGCTCAGATGCCTCTCTAAATGTTGCGGCGGAATATTGGCGATTTGCGCCCGACCAAAATGAAAATCGGTTCGTATCGGAATTTGGGGACCCGACATGGAAATACTTTCCACACCTCGCTTGGAAAGAGCGATCGCTAGAAGCGCCGCCGAACTCAATTCCCCCGTAGACAATAAAGCGTCGACTTCACGACGAGGGGGATTTTCACAAACGAGATGAGCCAATTCCAAGAGCCGGTCAGTCTCACCCGCCATCGCGGAAACGACAGCGACTATCTTCTTTCTCGCCCCGTGGGCGCTCGCAATTCGGTCGGCCATTTGACCAATCCGATCGAGGTCGGCCACAGAACTCCCACCGTATTTCTGAACAATAATTGGCGACGACATCGTTATCGCCGGGAGTTCGCCCAGGCTTCCACAATGGTTCCTGCCTGGGCTGTGGCTTCAGAAGAGTGTCGAGCTAATTTTTTCGCAAAGGGAAGCGCCTCTTTCGCGCCGCGATGGTAAATGGAATACAAAGAATTAATTCTCGTATTTTCATCATCGTCTTCGATTAACCGGGAAAGAGCCTTTCCGGTGCTCGCCGAGCGAAACCGACCCAACAGAAACGCCACATCGCGCCGGACATTCGGTTTTTCGGATTGAGCCATGGTCGTAAGTCTTTTTTCGGCTTTTCGATCGGTTGAGAATCCCCTATAAAAAGTAAGTAATATGCCAAAATGCAATTCGCCTGCCTCCACCGCGTCGAGCAACAGAGGAACAATTTCTTTTACGCCTTTCTTACAAAGCATATGGGCCGCCGTAAGACGAACGCTGGCCACTTCGTCCCGCTTAATCAACTCAAGGAGCGCGGCATTGGCCGCTTTCGATTCCACAGCTCCGAGCGCGCGAACAATCTCTTGGCGAACTTCCCAATGGTCATCCGATAAAGTACGAATCAATTCAGGAATGACATCGGCGGTAGCCACTTTTCCCAAACTTTCGGCCGCCTTTTGTCGTATGAGCGGATCACGGTCGGAAAGACCGAAAAGGAGGGCATCGCATTCCCGCCTAATCCGCATTCGCTCGCCGAGATCCTTCTTGACTGATTTTTTCGCACGCGTCGATCCGACAAATGGTGGTTTCTTTTTCTTTCCCTTAAGGGATAGATCCACGATGATTTCATTCCTTTGATTCTTTCTCTCCGCTAGATCTCCCCATCGACGAAAATCAGATTGGCTGTTGTAAAAGAAAGGAGCGAGTCGATTATTCTTGGCGTAACTCAAAAACTCGATGTAATTCCCGACCAGATTCCCCAGCGATGCGGGAGGAGTTTCGGGCGCGATTTGCACGGCTACTTCAATAATATCCTGAACACGCAAGTCACGAAGCGCACTGGCGATCCCTTCAAAATCACGCACTTCGAGAAGCGACCAACCGGCGCCATCTTTAAGAAAGCCGACTTTCCGCAGCAACTCTCGTAAAAACGGATCGGCGACTAAAAAGTCATCCACCATCGCGAGTGAGGAAAAGTGGCGAATGAGCTGAAAATCAAAGGCCAATTCACCTCGTTTGGTTGGAAAGTCCTCCACCCCCGCCGCAAACCGGCGAGCAATCAATTCAATCAGTGTGTGAGATTCTCCCCCCTGTTTGAGGCAAAGCTCCAGCTCTGAAAAAAGTTCACTTTGTCCCTTGTGATAGAGGAGTGAACGTAAATCGACTTTTCGCCGAAATTCATCTTCCAAAATCCAATCCATCGCCATCCGAATCGGAACTTCGGACCAAAACCGATTTGTGACGTCGCGATCGTAGGCAAGGCCAACCAGTTCAATCATGACACTAACCCATGAATTTCGAAGATAAGCTCTTTCCCTCGGGGTCCGAAACCTTCCATAACCATGGATCTCTCTTTATCGTTTTTCATCTCGATCACAATTTCCAGGCGGTCGGCATCCCAGAGCTTTGGAAAGCGGTCGAACCATTCAATAATCGCCACCCCTTCCCCGCCGATCATTTCGCTGAGTCCCGTTCCTTCCAATTCCTTCTCCGTTTCCACTCGGTAAAGGTCCATATGATAGAGGGGCATCGGCCCCGAGTAAATGTGTGCGAAAACGAATGTGGGGCTGGTCACGCGGTAAGCGGGGTCTATCCCCATTCCTCTTGCAATCCCCCCCACCAAAGTGGTTTTCCCCGCGCCAAGTGGACCCTTAAGCCCTACTACATCCCCCGCACGGAGAATCTTCCCCAGACGCTCACCCAAATGGAGAGTTTCCGAAAGTGATCGACATTCCAACACCATCGTCCAATCATAGTAGAAACCCCTGATTCCTGGCACTTTTAATACTGTCTGGCCCTTTGTTTGAAAGCAATCTGTACACAGCCACTAGAGTATGAAAATTCTCGTTGCAAAGTGTTTGGTCCAGAAACAAAAACACAGGAGAATTTAAGAAATTTACCCTCTTCTTTGATTCTCACTAATGAGTCGAAAACGTTTTCAACTTGTGAGCATAATCCGCAGTGACCACCTATCCCATCGCCGCCGAGACGCAGCGAAATACCAAGATCTTTCTGAAATTTTTGAATGTAATAGGTAAGACCATTATCATACGCTGGCATCAACGCTATTAACCATTTGAATATTAACGATAATTACAAAGAAGGGTTGCTTTCAGTCAAGTCGCAATGAGCTCATTTTATGCCCAGTTTGTGGAGTACATACCCCTAAATTTCTTCTCCTCTCAAACATTCGTACAGGTTGATCCGTTATTCTCGAACTACTCCTAGTCGAAGGCCAAGGGGGGTAAGCAGTTTTGTAAGGGTTTCAATTCGGGGATTGGAGCCTTCGCGTAAGGCACGCAAGATATTGGGTCTTTCTAATTCCTTCACTAGCCCCGCAAACTGACTCGTGCCAACCGCCCTCACAAGTTCACGCAAAGCTACCCGCAGATCAAGACCCTCCTCAATCGACGCAATAAGAAACTCCGCCGCGAATGCAGGATCCCGGAGTTCCTCTCTAATGAACGGCTTCAAACTTCTTTGCTTTTTTCGCTTTCCCACTTTCATATTCTCTCCAATAAATTCTTGCCCTTTTGATATCTCTTTCCTGGCCCTGTTTCGTACCGCCCCATAAAAAAATCACCCGTCGGTCAGCTAGGCCAAAATAGAGTCTCCAACCTGCTCCATAGTGGATCCTTGCTTCATAGACTCCATCATCAAGCATCTTAAAATCTCCAAAGGAGCCCTCACCCACCATGAGGAGTCGAGCAATGATTCTGGCGCGTATCTTTGCATCTGAAATACCTCTTAACCAAACTTCAAATGGCCACGATCCATCTGTAGCCCCATACGAGCATACTTCCCGTCGGATAGGCAGCGGCGTCATTCAAAACCACAATGTATCGTATTCGATACACACTTTTTTGTCAATTCTTGCGGCAATCGTGAGGGAATATTGCACTACACCGAAGGGCATTCCAACACCATCGCCCAATCATAGTAGAAACCCCTGATTCCTGGCACTTTTCTTGCGGCCTCGCTGTTTTGACAAATGACCTTTATAGGTCAATAATAGATCTGTAGAGGTCATAATGAAAATTGCCGCAGTTTCCGAACTAAAATCGAAATTGGCCAGGTACCTTCGGATGGTAAAAGCAGGAGAGCGTGTGGAGATTCAAGAGAGAGGAGTTCCGATCGCCATGCTTACCGCCGCGGGTGGGCGGCCGAATGTGCCCACCACCCCTCCCAGGAAAGACCCGAAGCTCCTGGCGAACATGACTTTCTCGGTTCGACTAAAGAGTGATGTGGATGTCGTTCAGATCCTTTTAGAGGATCGGCGAAAACGATGACTGTCTATCTCGACTCCTCGGTTCTGCTTCGGGTTCTACTCAATCAGAAAAATCGATCTTCACATTTTTCCAAAATTCAACGCGCCGCCGCGAGCAAACTGTTAAAAACGGAATGCCTTCGCGCCCTGGAACGTTTGCGCCTAAACGATCTCATGACCGAAAATCAACACCTAAAAGCCATGGAAGAATTATATTCCGCAATTGAATCAATCGAATTGATTGAGATTTCGGATGCGATTCTGGAACGGGCCGGCTCAAGTTTTCCAGTGGCGCTGGGAACATTGGATGCCATCCATCTCGCCTCCGCAATCTCATGGCGCGAGCAAAATCAGTTCTCTCCCGTTTTTCTAACGCACGATGATCTTCTCGGAAAGGCGGCCAGAGGATTGAACTTTGAGGTTCCGGCGTAAAAGGTCGCCGTGTCCCGGAAAAGTTTCGTCATCGGAATCATCTTTTGCCTGCTGGGTATCCTCTATCTCCCCTTTTTTCTCCAGCCGAGGGTCTGGGCTGGCGATCACCCGATGCAGTGGGTCCAAACCCATTTTTTTGTCCAGCGGCTTTTGGACCTTCGATCTCCTTATACGTTCTTCCCTGGAGCCATGGGTGGTTATCCATTTCCGATGTACGGCTATGACCTCGAAATGTGGATCACGGGCATCTTTTGTTCCATCCTCCGTTTGCCCTTTGATTTCGCATACCGCCTAACTGTTTTTCTTACTCATTTTTTTCTCCTCAGCATTCCACTTCTCTGCCTGCGCAAAACGAAGGTCACTCGAACACATCTCTTGATGTTCTCCGTCCTCTTTTGCTTTCCCCCGTTCATTAAATCGGCTGCTTTCGGAATGCATGCCTATTTGTTGGGTTGGACGATTTTCAGTTGGCTCATCTTTTCTCTTTATTTTGTCGAAACGCCGCTTTCACTCCGCCGAGCAAGTCTGTGCGGGGGACTTCTGGGTTTACTCCCCTATGCCCACCCCTTTGCCGCCGCCGTGGGATTTATTACCGTAGGATGGAAATGGGTTCTCTCCAAAAACGAAAAAGAAAAAATATTTTTTGCAATTCTGATCGCTCTCCTCATCGCGTCGCCCAGAGTTTACGCAGCCATCTTGGGTCATGGGTGGTTGACTTCAGATATCTCTCCTCTCCCCGACATCGCAGAAGGCTGGGATCTCGTTTGGCATAACTTCATCCTGGTTTTGTTAACAGGAAACAATATTCGCCTCGTGGCCAGCCCCTATCTGTGGGCTTCGTTCTTCATTCGCTCTCTTCCATTCGTTGTCTTAATCGTCTGGATTTTTCGGTCGAAAATGATCTGGAATCGAGAAGGTATCATTCTATTATTGCCTCTATCCCTTTCGGTGTGGGTGCTCTTACGAGAGCCGGGAGTCTATCTCGGTAGTGAGCGATTTTTGGCGTTTACTTACCCCTTCCTATTTTTCACTTTTACGAAAAGTAGGCTCGAGATCCCAAGGTGGCTCGCTTGGAGCTTACTCCTTCCGGTCACGATGACCATTGTGTCGATTTATCGAGCCGGCTATTTTCGATCGGAACTCGAAGTGTCTCGTCACATTGATGCTTTACAAATATTGTGTGACCGAAATTTTTCGGTGAAACCTCCTGAAGGAAGACTTCAGGTCGATTCAGCGTTTCAGGATCCAAAATTCCGTCTCCCCTCTCACTTCATGGCCTATGCCAAAGATTTTTGCCATGCGGAATTGATTGGAGGATGGACCGGATTCTGGCCCTTTCCGAACTGGAGAGCATCGGATGGAAAACTTTGGAATGTGTCACACATTTTAAGTCTTCATCCCGCAATGGAAATGGAAATTCAATCCACTCATGACTACGAGCTCGTGGATGCCCAGCCCCCTCTAAAACTTTGGCGACGCACGAAGCCGGCGAATTGGGTGGAGGGAGAAGAGCCAAGAATGAAAGTGACCATTATAGAAAGGGAACCGGAGGTCTGGGAGATCTCCGTCGATAGTCCGCAGTCAAGCCGGGTTCGTTTGAATCGCTCCTCCGATCCCTTTTCTTTAGCTCGGTTAAAGGAAAAAAACCTCCCCTTACACATGGATATAAAAAGCGGCCAGCCCCTGATTGAAGTTCCTGCCGGCAAAGAAACGATTTTGTATGAATTTCAATTCTCCAAACTCCCCTGACTGGGAACTCTCTTGGGAATTTGTATGATGTTCGTCGCCGTATTCTGGCGGGAAAACCTTCTACGTGGATAGATGGGGAAGCTCTTCGATGACGTCTCGGGCGAGGAGACCCTTGGGGCCGATTCGGACAGCGGCGCGGTCGCCAGCAAGGCCGTGATGATAAGCTCCAACCAAAGCAGCGTTGTCGGCGCTCAAACCCTGCGCGAGATACGCGCCGATGATTCCCGACAATACATCTCCCATTCCGGCCGTCGCCATTGCGGGATTTCCGGTGGGGTTAAGGTACGTCTTCCCTCCCGATTGAGCGATGACAGAATAGGCTCCCTTAAGAATAATGGTTGCTCCCGTTCGGGAGCGAAGAGATTCGGCGAACCCGATTCGATCGGCCTCAATTTCCTTGGTGGAGATTCCCATGAGTCGTGACATCTCCCCCGGGTGAGGCGTGAAAATGGTATTTTTCCATTTTCGCGAAGTGATCTTCGTTCCGTACGCATTCAAGCCATCCGCATCCAGAACGATGGGTATTTCCAGCTTTGAAACAAATGAATCCAAAAGATCTTGGAGACCCGGATGTAAAATCAATCCCGGCCCGATCACGACGGCATCTTTGCTTTTCGCAACTGCGAGAAGAGATGGGAGTGCATCGGAGGTAAGTTTTCCATTCTCATCGGGAAGAAGCTCCGTCATTCCCTCCACAATCTGCTGTTTAATGATTTCATGCGCGCTTTTGGGAACCGCTGCCGTCACTAGCCCCACACCTGATCGAAGCGCCGCTAGACTCGCCAAAACCACAGCCCCCGAGCGCTCCGCCGACCCACCTACGATCAGGACGTGGCCGTAAGTTCCCTTATGCGCATTGTATTTACGCTTTGGAAAAAACGAGGCGACTTCTTTAGGACTGGTTTCAAATAGTTGCGCCGCTCCAATTTTATCCGCCCAAGCTTCTTCAATAGAAATATCCGCTACAACGATTTCGCCAACCACATTGGGTCCATCGCCTAAAAAGAACCCTCGTTTCTTAAATCCGAAAGTCACCGTGACATCGGCCCGAACGGCTCCACCCAACATTTCTCCCGTATCGGCATGAAGACCAGACGGAATATCAGCAGAATAAATTTTCGCCTTTGACGCATTGACGGCATTTACAAATTCCAGAAAAAAACCCGAAAGGGGCCGCTCAAGGCCGGTTCCAAAGAGCGCGTCGACAATGACGTGGAAGGTAGAAAGATTGGGAAGAGCTTTGAGAGATTCTACGGCAATAGGTTGAACGCCCATTTTTCGGAGAGATTGAAAATTTTCTTTTGCATCTTGGGTTGACGGCTCCCGACAACCGATCATCGCCACCGTCACTTTCACCCCCGCCTCATGCAGATACCGGGAGATAACCAAACCGTCTCCGCCATTGTTACCACCGCCACAGGCCACAAGAATCGTTTGATTCGAAAGAGTTGGTTCTTGACGAACCATTTCCGAAAAAAGACTCCGGCCGGCATTTTCCATCAAGACAGCGCCGAGGATTCCGATCGTTTCGATCGCGTACCGATCGAGGCGTTTCATCTCCTCGGCGGTGACGATTCGCATAGAAACTATTCCTTACGAGAAGACGAGGTGATCGCTTTTTTCACCTGACGAACCGCTTTCTCGATGCCCACAAATAATGCATCCGAAATAATCGCGTGGCCAATTTGAAATGATTCAATTTGCGCTACTGCCGCCAGTGGCCCGATGTTTTGAAGATTAAGTCCATGCCCGGCATGGACCGACAAGCGAAGTTTCGCCGCAAAGGAAGAAGTCTCAATAATCCGCGCCAATTCGCGCTGAGCATCGGTCGGCTTGGCGTTGGCGTATCGACCCGTGTGAATTTCCACTGCCTGTGCCCCCATCCGGTGAGCCAACTTTACAGAATCTGTATCGGGATCGACGAATAGAGAAACGGTCATTCCCGCTTCACGTAACAGAGTGACGGCCTTGGCGACTTGATCCCCATGGGTGGCTAAATCCAGGCCCCCCTCGGTCGTCAGCTCTTCGCGCCGTTCCGGAACGAGAGTCACCACTTCCGGCTTGATTTCGAGCGCCGACCGGAGGGTGTCGGCGTTGGCCGCGATCTCCAAATTCAATGACGTCTGAATCATTTCTCGGAGCAATCGAATGTCGCGTTCCTGGATATGGCGGCGATCTTCACGCAAATGCGCCGTGATGTTATCGGCTCCCGCACGCTCCGCTTCCAGCGCGGCCGCTACGGGATCGGGATACTTTCCCTTTCGCGCCTGGCGAATCGTCGCCACGTGATCAATATTTACACCCAGCCTCCCCATTAGTTTGCTCCAATCTCTTTCTCGATGACTTTAGCCAACTCGTCGGCCAATCGAGAAACCAATGTTTCGTCTTCCCCCTCGACCATCACTCGAGCTTTTGATTCGGTGCCCGAATATCGGATCAGGACTCGACCGGTTCCATTGAGGCGATTCTCCGCCTCGCGAATCGATCGAGCAAGAATGGGTAATTTTTCAAGGGGGGTTCGTTCGCGCACCTTCACATTCCGCAATTGCTGTGGAAAATGTTCCAACATTTTTCGAAAAGCGGAGAGCGGCTTATTCAAACGTTGCAATTCGGCCAAAACGAGAAGAGCGGTGAGTATTCCGTCTCCTGTCGTGCTGCGATGAAGAGAAACAATATGCCCCGAAGGCTCGCCCCCCAGCGCGGCTCCGCAAGCCCGCATTTGCTCCACCACATATCGATCGCCTACTTGCGCCCGATAGAATGGAATTTTTGATTTCTTCATCATCTTCTCGAGACCAAAATTCGTCATCACCGTTCCCACGATCCCATCGCCGAGCTCTCCTCTTTCTTTCATCGGCTTTGCCAGAAGTGCAAGAATGTCATCGCCGTCAAATGCGTGCCCGCCTCCGTCGCAAAGAAAGAGGCGATCCCCATCGCCATCCAGCGCGATCCCCATATCCGCTCCCACTTCTTTCACCTTCTTAATCAGTTTTTCCGGATGGACGGCGCCGCAATTGTCATTAATGTTTCGGCCGTTTGGCCGTATGGAAAGCGCGGTAAGTGTTGCTCCGAGTTCCTCAAAAACCGCCGGAGCAATTTTGTAGGTCGCCCCGTTGGCGCAATCGAGAACGATCTTGAGACCGTCCAACGATAGATCTTGAGGGAAATTATGCTTTAAGTAACTGATGTAACGACCCCGCGCATCTTCGAGACGAGTGGCTTTTCCCACTTGGTCGGAGGAAGGACGAAGTCGATCCAGTTCGCCGTCGGAATGAACCAATTTTTCAATCGCTTCTTCGACTTGATCCGCGAGTTTGAAGCCATCGGGTCCAAAAAACTTGATCCCGTTGTCTTCGTACGAATTGTGCGACGCTGAAATGACTACGCCGGCGTCGGCACGCATATCGCTCGTCAAAAAGGCGATCCCGGGGGTAGGAATGGGCCCCACCAAAATGACATCGACACCCATGGAACAAAGCCCAGACGCGAGCGCCGTTTCGAACATATAGCCTGAGAGACGAGTATCTTTCCCGATCAGCACGGTGTGTCGGCGATCATCCGCACGACGAAAAACGCATGCCGCCGCTCTACCCACGCGGAGAATCGTATCGACCGACATGGGCTCGATATTTGCTGTGCCTCGTATTCCGTCGGTCCCAAATAATCTTGGCTTGCTCTTTGACACGGCCGTTACCCTACCCGAAATCGGTTCTTTCTCAATCCGCGCGCAAGGAGGCCAGGGCCGAGCGATGGGAGATCGCGCCGGATTTTGATTCTCGGCGATTCTTTTTTAGCAGAACTTTAGGCAGAATTTCGATTTTTACCCCGACTTCCGTCGGTGAAATTTCACAGTGCGCACAAGGGTTTCGTAATTCAAAGGTTCCATCAAAACTCGCTTTTCGCCCGCTGATATCAATGGGCTTGGTCCGTATCACCGATAGCTTTTCAAGAGCGGAGTGTGGGCCCCTCACCGTGACAAAACGTGGAGTGGATTCGGTTCGCTTGAGCTCCGCGACTTCATCCAGGTCCCCTACAAACGTCGGTTCGACGACCAATTTTCGTTCGTCTCGCGCTTCCAGTTCAACCCGAATGACTTCGGGATAAATTCGCTTGATCGTGGTCCCGCGCGGCAAATCAAATTCTCCATCCAGGATTCTACGCACAAGCGTACCCGCACGCGCGCCGCTCAAATCAACTTCCAGGGGTTTAAAGTATCCGTCGGTAATGCGGTTCATCCTTGTCCGGGGACCCGAGACCAGCAAATAAATTTTTGGTTCCATTTCATCCACCAAGACGAGATCGCTGGGGAGGTTTTTATACTCCACATTTACCGTCGCGCGCTTCTCAAGATGTTGTTCCCCATGGACGAAAAACCAAAGTCCTACGGCAAACGCCACCGAAAAAACCTTCATGAGGGGATGAGAAGTAATAAAAGACTTCATGCGACCTCATGCCTCGGAGAGCGAAATTGATACCAAAACCGCCGAAGCGGCGAAACGTGGGGTCGAAGATGCGCCAAGAGCAAACGACGAAGCCCAGGTCCGTCCAGGCCCTGTGTTAATTTCCCCTGAAGGGCGACGGAGATCCAGCCTTTCTCTTCGGAAATGACGATCACAAACGCGTCCGTCTCTTCTGTCAAACCGAGGGCCGCGCGGTGCCGTGTACCAAATTCGGCGCCGATTTTTGGATTCATCGTGAGCGGAAGAAAGCATCCGGCCTTCACGATTCTTCCCTTCTGAATGATGATGGCTCCATCGTGAATGGGAGAAACAGGCAGGAAAATGCTCGTGATAATTTCTTTTGAAACCACGGCGTCGATCGGAACGCCCGATTCGACGTAATCCATGACGTTTCCGTCCCGCTCGATGACGATAAGCGCCCCAAGCTTCTTATTCGCCAGCGAGACCGATGTTCGGATGAGTTCCTCGATGACTTCCGCTCCCTGAGTCGGAACAAATGCGGAGAAAATCGGAGAGCGCCCGACCTGTGTGAGAATTCGTCGAATGTCGTTTTGAAAAACGACGACAATGACCAAAAGAAGACTT
This sequence comes from uncultured bacterium, assembly GCA_964397255.1. Classification (GTDB taxonomy): domain Bacteria; phylum Bdellovibrionota_G; class JALEGL01; order JALEGL01; family DATDPG01; genus CAYNHQ01. The sequence continues at coordinate 69,967 of CAYNHQ010000008.1, read as the reverse complement.
CCAAAAACATTCGAAAGAATCCAGTTGAGTGTGTAGAGTTCCGCAACCGCAGAAAACCAATATAGAAACACCGCTACGCAGAGGCCCACCAGCATGGAAATGGCTCGCGTTCCTCGAATAAATCGAAGAATCCAATAGGTGAGGCAAGCCACAACGACGATATCGAGTATATCTACGATGCTAAATCCAAGCTTGCCTGTCACTTCGTTTCCTATTCCTCTCTTCCCTCGGTTTGACCACGCGACATCATTCTTCCTAGTGCCGGTTCCGGAATGAGTGAACCTGAGGCACCCCCTTTTTCCGGTTCGGGCGTTCCGCTTGGTTTTCGCACTGGCTTTTGTCGCGTCAAAGTTTTTCCTTCAATCAGTTCTGACACCTCTTTGCCGTCGAGTGATTCATATTCCAATAAGGCTTCCGCCAGTCGGGAGAGCGCATCGCGATGCTCCGAAAGGATCGTCTTGGCGCGTTCGAAATTCTTCCGAACGATTTTCCGAACTTCATCATCGATCTGCCGGGCGGTTTGTTCGCTATAATCCGCTTGCCGCGCGACATCCCTTGCGAGAAAAATTTGCTCTTCTTTATTTCCGAAGGTCATCGGACCCAGAACATCGCTCATACCCCATTCGCAAACCATTTTCCGAGCAAGCTCCGTGGCCCGCTCAATGTCGTTTCCCGCTCCGTTGGTACGGCGGCCGAATTCCAGTTCTTCCGCGACCCTCCCGCCCATCATGATGGCGATCATCGTTTCAGCCGCCTCTTGCGTCGTGGTGTATTTGTCTTCGGTCGGTAATTGATGCGTCAAACCCAACGCCATTCCTCGCGGAATGATCGTCACCTTGGCGATGGGATCGGCGCCCGGAATCATTTTCGCCACGAGTGTATGCCCCGCTTCGTGAAATGCGGTGACACGCTTTTCTTCATCGGAGATCAGCATGCTTCGTCGTTCTTTGCCGAGCATGATTTTGTCCTTCGCTTTATCGAAATCTCCCATTTCAACCTTTTTCTTGTTGAATCGGGCCGCCATCAGTGCCGCTTCGTTTACGAGATTGGCGAGATCGGCTCCGGCAAACCCCGAAGTTCCACGAGCCAAAGTTTCGAGCTGAACATCTTCACTAAGAGGAACTTTTTTGGTGTGAACATCCAGAATTCCCCGCCGTCCATTGAGATCCGGCCGAGGAACGATGACGTGTCGGTCGAAACGACCCGGTCGCAAAAGCGCGGGATCCAAAACATCGGGACGATTCGTCGCCGCGATCAGAATGACTCCGCTATTTCCTTCAAAACCGTCCATCTCCACTAGAAGCTGATTGAGTGTTTGTTCACGCTCATCATGGCCGCCTCCCAGGCCGGCTCCACGATGGCGGCCGACGGCGTCGATCTCATCGATAAAAATAATGCAGGGGGCATTCTTCTTCCCTTGATCAAAAAGGTCGCGAACGCGTGACGCTCCCACACCCACAAACATTTCGACAAAGTCAGAACCCGAGATGGAAAAGAACGGGACTCCCGCTTCACCGGCAATGGCACGGGCCAAAAGTGTTTTCCCCGTTCCCGGCGCGCCGATTAAAAGCACTCCGCGGGGAATCCTTCCCCCGAGCTTTGTGAATTTCTTCGGATCCTTCAAAAAATCGATAATCTCTTCGAGCTCTTCTTTTGCCTCTTCGATACCAGCGACATCTACAAACGTAATTTTTTCCCCATGATCTCCCACAAGACGCGCCCTCGATTTCCCGAAGCTAAGTGCTTTTCCGCCGCCGGCCTGAAGTTGGCGAATCAAAACAATCAGCATAAAAAGGACCATGAGCGACGGCAGTCCATAAAAAATAAATTGCTGCCAAAAGGCGCTGTTTTCCTCGGAAACCGCCGAGAAGATCACTTGATGCTCTTCCAAAAATTTTGTCAGCTCGTCGCCATTTCCGACCCAAAGGGTTTCAAAGGATTTTCCCGCGAAGTCGGAGAGTTCTTTTTTGTCGGCCAATTCCTTGGGAAGAGTGGTTCGATACTCTCCCTGAATCCGCTCTCCCTTGACCTGAACAGAGGCAACCATTCCCTGACGAACTTGGTCGCGAAACGTGCTGTAGGGGATGGAAAAGGCCCGAATATGGCCGAATTGGTTGACCGACTGAAAAACCATCACGGCCATCACCGTCAGGAGAATCCAGAGAACTACACTTTTTCCTTTCAATTCAACCTCTTATCTAAGATTTGGACGAATGCCGCCGAGCGCAGAAGCACTTTAGAAGGGTATCATATAGATGCAAGCCGATTCAATCGAAGTCTGCCTAAAACCCTTCCGTCCACAACTGTACAGAATTCTGCTACAATTAAAAAATGAAGACACTCAATATACTTCCCGTCACTGAATTCCGCACTCGCGCCCTGGAAGCAATTCGGCGTGTCAGCCGATTGGGAGATGAACTTGTCATTACGGCAAAAGGAAAACCAACTGCCGTTCTCATTTCATATGACGAGTGGGAGTCCATTGTCGAAACCCTTGCCATTAAAGCGGACAAGAAGCTAATGGCCCAAATTCGCACTTCTCTCCGATTTCTGCGTCGGGGTGGCAAAGGTATTCCGCTCGAAAAGATTTCTTGGAACGACTAAATGCGATGGCGCCTTGTTGTCGCCCCTGAAGCTCAAAATGTCATTCGGACTCTTTCCCCGCAGACAAAGAAGTATGTCCGGGAGGCGCTGGGTGAACTAATAAAAGACCCTTTCTGCGGAAAGCCGTTACGAGACGAACTAGCGGGGCTTTATTCCTTTCGGGTACGTCGTTTTCGAGTCGTCTATAAGGTCGATCGAAAGATCATTACCGTCATCGTTGTCGCCATTGGCCGCCGCGAATCCATCTACGACGAATTAATGGGCGTTCTCAACGAACCCTCTTAAATGAAATTTCTCCCTTTTTTCGAATGGCACGGATGTGACGAGGGAGGAGTGAGAAGGTTTTCTTGTCTGCCGCGAGGATCATTCGATCGATGGCGTGGAGCTGGGGGCGACGGAGGGCGGCGGTTTCGCCAGCGATCTTACGAAAGGCCTGCTGAATGGCCGAGTGTCGAAGAGCCTCGGGAGCGGCTTGAAGAATACGAGCGTCGTAATTCCCCTCTCCTCTTTTCGCACGCGAGAGAAGTTTTTCGGATTCCAACTCTAAGAATTCCGATACACGCGCCATGGATTCGGCAAGAGCAGTTAAATGCTCTGTCAAGCGCGGATTGAATTGGGTCGTGAGTGTCGGCAAAATATTTTTGCGTAAAAAATTTCGTCGGTAATGGGTCAACCGATTTGTGGAATCTTCGACGTATTTAATTCTACAGGAAGTCGCTTCTCTCAAAATTTCCTCCCGCCGAACGCGCAAGAGCGGCCGAACCCAGAGAGGAGGACGAAAAATTCTCATTCCACCCAAGCCGCGGGCATCGCTACCTTGGAGAAGGCGGAGCAATAGGGTTTCCGCTTGGTCGTCGGCATGGTGCGCCAGAACAATTCGTTCGGCTCTGAGTTCGTAGGCGATTTCTTCGAGACGTTTCATCCGCAATTCCCGAAGACGATGCTCCGACACATGGGATCCCGTCCGAGGAAGATATGCGATGTGGAATTCAACTTTCTCTTTTCGCGCCAAGCGCTCGGCGGAGGCCGCATCGCGATCGGCTTCCACACCTCGAAGACCATGATGAATATGGACGGCCGCTAATTCCGGACCCCCTTCCCTTCGAAGATCGGCCAAAAGATGAAGCAGGACCGACGAATCGACGCCCCCCGAAAAAGCGATCGCCGCCCGACGCACGCCGTCAAACGCTCCACTCTCAGATAGCGCCCGACGGACGCACGAGCGAAGGGCACGATGTCGCTTTCCACGCGCGATCTCCCGCGATTGGCGAGAGGGCAATGACCCATCGATCTGAGTTTGCGGCTCCATGGAATGCCGCTTTTACAATCAAGAAGAGGGAAACTCCATAAAGTTCTCGAAAGGATTGGCCTATTTGTTTGTATCGGAACTTTTGTTTTGGTAGGATGATGTCGTCTGATCTCATCACGCCAACATATTGAAAAGTTTACGAACTTGATCGCAAAGATTTCATTATGGCAGAGGCAGAAGGAGACCTACGGTTCTCCGGAGGCCAAAAACTACTTTTATTTTAATGGGTTGCACTTGTCAGAATTCCCAAGGAGCGGCACTAAACTTGCTCGCAACATCAACCTCACACTTTTAGGATGAAGATTTGATCATGGAAAAAAAGATACGCAATTCAAAGGTTTTAGGTTTCCTCGCTTTGGCCCTATTTCTTGCCCATCCCGGTACGGGACGCGGCGAGGAGGAGAAGAAAGATACCATTGGAAATCACCGGGTAGAGGGAATTGACGTCGTTCAGCCCAGAGTTTTCCGAAAAGGGGGTAGACATGAGCTTTCGATCGGAGGCGGTGTCATTCCCAGCAACACGTTCATTTTCTACGGGTTATTGCCCATCGAATACACGTACCACTTTCGTGAGACTTTTGGATTTGAAGGAATGTTCATTTACCCCTTCCAGTCGGTGAAGGGGATCGTTCAGGACTTGGGGAATATTCCCTGCCCCAGTCCGAACTCGGATATCAACGGCGACGGAATTCCAGACACAAACTGCGGTGTTCAGCTGAAAGGTGGCGTGGAGGCCTACAAGGCTCTCTATTTCGGAAATGTTCTCTGGTCGCCCATCTACGGGAAACTCTCGATCTTTTCGAAACGGATCTACCACTTCGACATCTTCATTGTGGCCGGCGCGGGACTCGTGGATACGGATACCATTCGAACGGATCTGGCAGGACAGCCGAAGCAGGGGGGACCAAATCGTTTCGGGTTTGATGTCGGCCTCGGCGGCAAGCTGTTCGTAAACGACTGGCTTGCAGTCCGGTTGGATATCCGAAACTTTACGGTTCGGCAGGGCCTGCCGTTTAATAAGATTGCGAACGATCAAATGTATTCTCTGGGGGTCTCTTTCTTCCTCCCCCCACACCCGGCGGAGTAGCATGAGAAGGCTAGGTTTCGTTTCCGCTTTTTCTCTTCTGGCGCTGTCCGCCCTTCCATTTATGGGCTGCTCGGCTTCGCGGGTGGAGGACTTCGACGAGAAACTTGATTCGCGCATTCAACAACAACTGCAAAACCGCCAAAAAGTGGTTCAGCAAAACCCGCTTTATTCCGGCCTCGTCAAAGAACTGGAAGACGGTCGCTCTATGCTTGTGGCCGGGAATCCGAATGAAGCGTTTGTTCGTTTTGACGGAATTTTGCAGAACTCGCGCTACACCAACTTCCCCGAATATTCATTTGCCAAGTACTACATGGCTGTCGCCCTTTACGAGATGGGCGTCGACTACGGCGCGCTCCTTTATTTCGCCGACATCGTTCAGAAAGAACCGCTGAAAATTCATACCCATGAATCCCTTCGCCGCGCCATCGCGATTGCTCAAAAGCTAAAAGACGACGAATTGATTCTTTATCTCGCTTCATCGATTACGCCCGACAAGATTCCCCTCTCCCTTCGTGAAGAGTTTCGATATTTCATCGCGAAAGATGTGTACGAAAAGGGGAATTTGGATAAAGCCTCGGAGCTTTTCGCCCAGATTCCTCACCGGAATCGGCTCTATCTCGCTGCGGAGTACATCCTTGGCACGATCGCCGTAAAGAAGAATGACATGAAAACGGCGATCAACCACTTCCGTCAGATTCTCGATACTCATTCGCCCGTGAATTACTACGAGAAGAAAAAGATTCGAGAACTTGGGGCACTTGCGCTCGGGCGAATCTTCTACGAAGAAAAGAACTATCCGCTCGCCATTGTGTACTACAAGAAGATCGACCGGGAAGGAGAATTTTTCCCCACGGCTCTTTATGAATCGAGTTGGGCCCTATTTAAGCTCAACAAATTCAACGAAGCGTTGTCCACTCTTCATTCGCTCAACAGCCCGTTTGTAGATCAGGTCTACTTCTTAAAGTCGCTGCTTCTCAAGGGCGCGATTTATCTTGAGCTTTGTCTCTATGACGACGCCGTAAAAACACTTTCGGGCTTGGAGGGTGATTTCAAAGGACTAAAGACTTCGATCGACCAATTCGCAAGGCAGGCCCGATCGCCACAGGAATATTACCCTCTCCTTTCGAGCAAGAAGCGAAATCCGGATGGGAGCGAGAAATATGCCTATGAAGAACTCTTCAAGCTCGCGGCCGCCAATCGCGACTTCCTCGGCGTACATCGATACATTCGCGAGCTCAACCAGGAGCGGGAAATCCTGCAAACCGTAAAAAGCCCGCGCGCAGAGCTTCTATCCAAACTCCTGTCGCAAAAGGCCAACGATCTTCAAACGAAGGCGAGTTATTTATCCGGAAAGAAACTCCTCCTGACCCGACGGCTGATCGGCGACTTTGAAAATGCAAAAGACATTGTCCGGTACGAAATCGTGAGCGCCGAACGAAAAATTCTTCAGACGCGTTCCCTTCGTCTCGCTCCTCCCGTGATTACGGGCCAAGACCTCATCAAACCGGAATTTACCGACAGCCTGCGTGAGGAACTCGTTTGGTGGGATTACGACGGCGAATATTGGGAAGATGAGATGGGCTATTACCTCTATAATGTGCAGAGCCGCTGCAAAGAAACTGCCGAGGTGAAGAAACCATGAAGGGATGGACTTCCCTCTTTCTTCTCTCCTTGATGTGTTCTCCCGCGTTCGCGGAAGAACAGGTCACGGCTCCCTCCATTGAAACGACGGAGACCCCTACCCCCACGCCAAAGAAGGGGGAGGAAAGCACTCGAGGCGCATTTCGAGGACGACAATTTGAGGCCTTTTCCGTTCCGGACTATCAGGTTGATGAAGCTCTCCACCAGAAAATGCAGGAGGAAATCAGGCTTCTCTCGAGCATCGTGAAAAAGACGTCCGATCCCAACAAGCGGGCGGACCGCCTTTTTCGAATCGCCGAACTCTATTGGCTCGACAATCGGGCCAAATACTTCCGGCAAATGGATCAATACAACAAGCAGATGGACCTATTCGTACAGGGGAAGCTGAAAAAGAAACCCGTGGAACCGAAATTTAACGGCGAAGCCTCGTTTAAGATTTTTAAAGAGATCATCGCCACAGCTCCTCATTTCGATCGAATGGATGAGGTCCTCCATCGCGCCGGTTATTCCAGCGGCGAAATCGGCGATGACGAGGCGGCTTTCAAGTACTACCAAACGCTTGTCACTAAATATCCAAAGAGCCGCTTTCGTCTCGATGCCTACATGGAAATCGGCGAGTATTACTTCGGCAAACGCCGTTTCAATGAAGCCATCGCCTCCTTTAATATTGTTCTGAGAGAACCGAGCAAACTCTACAATTTCGCCCTCTATAAAGTTTCGTGGTGTCTTTACAACCAGGGGAAAGTCCGCCCCGCCATGAGCGTGATGCAAAAGGTGGTGAAGGATTCCAAGGGCGTAAAGAGCGAACTTGATCTCCGCGAGGAAGCGCTCAAAGACTTGGTGTTGTTTTATTCCGATCTGGGCCTGATTGACGAAGCGCAGGAGTACTTTACATCCATCGGCGAACCGGAATATGGATTTAAAGTCCTTCGAAAATTGGCGGGGATTTATTATGACCAGGCCCGTTATTCGAAAGCCACGGAAGCTTACAAGCGACTTCTCGCCGCGGATCCATTCGCGGAAGATGCGCCCCGCAATCACTCACGCCTCGTGGAGTGCTACGAAAAGAGCCAGAATTTACCGGCCGCCACGAATGAAATGGAAACGTTCATCGCCACGTACGACAAGCAGGGACAGTGGTGGACGCGAAATACAGATACCGATTCGCGCGAATACGCCTATGACCGCTCGGAAGTGTACGCCCGCTTCATGGCCAAGAAGTACCACGAGATCGCCCAGAAGAGTGACAAGAGCAATCCTGACGAGGCCGCGCGCCAATATCGTCAAGCGGATCTCTATTACAAAAAATATTTGGAAAAGTTTGGAGACCATCGCAATGCGTATCAGATGCGTTTCCTCTATGCCGAGCTTCTGTTTAAAAACAAAAACTACACGGATGCCGCGGCCCAATACGAGCTAGTGAGCCGCGCGAAGAAGGAGGACAAATACCGCAAACCGGCGGCCATCGGTTTGATCGACTCCCTCTCCCGACTGGAAGAAGTTTATTTCAAGGATCTCGAGCAAAAGGGAGTGAAAAAGAAAGAGGTCTACGAACCGATTCCCCTGTCCCCTTATGCACAGCGCTTAATTGAAGGAGATGAGAATTACGTTCGAAATTACCCGACCGATCCCAAGGTTCCCGATACGCTCCTGCATCGAGGCCAGCTTTATTACAATTACAACCAATTTGACAAAGCTCTCTACGCGTTTAACAGCCTCGTCCAGAAATTTCCGACGGCTCCCGCTTCCAATACGGCGCGGAACCTGATTCTCGATATCTACAACATCCGCAAAGATTGGGGCAACCTCGAGAAGTACGCCGCTCAGTATATGCAGGACAAGACCTTTGCAACGCCGGAAAACAAAGCGTTTCTTCTTAAGTTAATTCAGGGATCGATCTTTCAAAGAGCTAAAGCGATGGAAGAAAAGAAAGATTTTCCGGGCGCCGCGCAAATGTACATGCGCCTGACCAATCTCTACCCCGATTCGGAATACGCCGACAAAGCCCTGTTTAATGCGGCCATCGCGTACATCAATGCCGATGACTCTAAGAACGCCATGACCACCGCACAACGATTTTTAAAGAAATATCCGAACTCCAACATGGTTCCGAAGATGATGTTGGCGCTCGCGAGCTATTTTGATGACAAACTCGATTACGTTCATGCTGCGGAATACTACGAATATCTCGCGGAACGCGATCCCAAGTCGCAATATGCGGCTGATGCTCTATTTAATGCAGGCCTCTACCGTGAGAATCTTCGCCACTACAAGCGCGCATTGGAGGATTACGATAATTATTTAAAGCGCTATCCCCAGGCCAAAGACGCTCCGGAGATCTTTTTCTCGATGGGTCTCATTCATGAGAAGGAGCACAATTGGACCGAGGCTGCGGCGGTATTCAAGGCCTTCCCTCGGAGGTTTGGTGGAGCGGCGCAAAATAAGTCGCGCGTAATTGAATCCTATTATCGTCTGGGCCAGGCAATGGTGAAGCTCCGTCAAATGTCGGGCGCAGAAGAAGCATATCGAACCGCGGTTGTTCTCAATCGTCGGTACAACAAGGACCCGAGCTTGAGCGCGAATATCGGTGGAAAATATGCTGCCAAATCGCAATTTGAATTGACCGAGCCTCAATACAAGGATTTTGAAGCGATCAAACTGCGAATGCCTCAGCGAGCCTTAGCCAATGCGATCGAGAAAAAAGCCGAATTGCTCAAGAGGCTCAAGAATCAATATCTTGAAATCATCACCTACGGCGATGCGGAAATGGGCGTTGCCGCTCTAGCTCGTATCGGCATGGTCTACCAAAATTTCAGTCAGGCACTTTTTAATGCTCCGATTCCAAAGGAACTCAACCCTGAGCAAGTTCAACTCTATCAGCAGGAACTTCAGAACCGGGCCGCACCGATTGAAGAAAAAGCCACCGAAGCCTTTGAGAAGGCCGTAAAGAAGGCTTTTGAGCTGGAGGTCTATACCGACTGGACTCAGAAAGCGTACGAGAATTTGACGCAGTACAAACCGGCCGAATATCCCCCGCGGCGAGGCCAGATGAAGGCCGTGCCGAAGGTCAGCGAGCCGTATGCGCCTTATAAGCCTAGCGTGGAGGCGAATCGATCATGATGAAACGACTCCTCCCTTGGGTTTCTCTTGCCCTGTTCTCCGCATGTGCGACGAACACATCCACCCCTTCCTCACCCTCGACGGCCGCAACACCGGCCCCGGGGCCTTCACGCCCGGCGGTGGAGTTTGTTGAAAAGCCCACCCTTGCCGCGCGAACACCTGACGAATTTCGCCGGCTCGTGGAAGGCTCGCTGCATGATGTGGAGTCGAATCCCCGCGATTATGACGCCTACATGAAGCTGGGAAGTTACTATTATCAGCTCAATCAGTTGAAGAAATCGGAGCGCGCCTATGAAAACGCCTCCCTCGTGCGCCCCAATGAGACCGAACCCATGCTGGCTTTGGCGCGGGTTTATTCGGAATCCGATCAAGCGGCAAAAGCGGTTCCTATTTACCAGGAACTTGTACGAAAGGATCCCAAGAATTGGATGCTTAAGAACAACCTGGCGGTGGCTTACCGGCAAAAGGGAGATCATGAAAGCGCATTGGAGATCATTCGCGAGCTTCTCAATGCCGACAAAACGAACATCTACGTCATCAACAATCTTGGAATGATTTACTATGACACCGGACGCTATCCCCTCGCCGAGCTGACGTTTCAAAAGGGCAAGAAGGTCAATCAGCAGACCGCTGAAACCTACAATAACCTGGGCCTTACTTACATGAAGATGGATCTGACCAAGAATGCAATTACGGAATTTCGGAAAGCGGCCGAGCTGGGCTCCAAACTTATTGCGCCGCGAATGAATTTGGCCGATTTATACCTCAAATATCAGAACTATCCGTTGGCGATCGGCCTCTATGAAGAAGTTCTCGACATCGAACCGCTCAATCTTTTGGCAAATCAAAATATCGGTGTCGCCTATTTCGCGACGGGCAAGCTCGATGAGGCAAAGCAGGCATTTTCGAAGGTGGCTGAACTCGATTCACAAAACGGGGCCGTGCTTTTAAACCTTGGACTCCTCTACCAGAATGGATACCAAGAAGGAGACATGGCTCTAAAATTTTACCAGCGCTTCATCGCAGTGGAGGGAAATCTTCCGGCCAATCATCCGGTCTATAACTACATCGCGCAGGCCCGATCCATGCCGAAAAAGAAGGCGGTCTTGGGAGCGCCGTCGGTTCCGCCAAAGGGCAATGCGACCGCTCCTGCAGGTGCCGCAAAGAGCCCGCCTGCCACACCGGCCGCGACACCTACCCCTGCGCCTGCAACTGGAGGGAAAAAATGAAAAAGAAACTTATTTATTCTTGCATTACAATTGCGTTGACGATGAGCGCCCCTCTTTTTGCACAGGAAACGGAAAAGTCGGAGACAGTGAAAACCGATTCACAGGGACGTAAGGTCCGTTCGGGAAAGACGACGTATGACTTCGATGAAGTCGATATTTTGGGAAATTTGAAACGCCCTGAAGGGCAATCGATTGTGGAGCCACCGGAATTTCGTTTCCGACGGCTCCTCGACTTGGATGAAAGCTTTATTCCGGAGATTACCCGGTCGGTGGACGAATTTTAGGAGAAAAAACGTATGGCGAATCCAAAACTGAAAATTCCGAGCGATTCAAACTCTGAATTGTACTTTGATGCGAAGAAGCTGACCGTCGGCTTCCGAACACGTCGAAGCGAAAAACCGGCGGGTGAAATTGCCGGGAAAGTTCTTCGTGTGGTCATTCAATGCTTCGGATGGGTCATCGACGACCGAATCTTCGACGCCGGAACGGTGATCACCGCCGGCGCGAACCGAAAAAACCTTCTTCGAATCCCGACCAAGGACCTTCCAGAGTTTCACCCCCTGATTGAATACACTGCGGATGGCTCGGTTCGCCTCTTGGTCAATGCCCATTTTACCGGCGTTCTGCAGTCTGGGAACAAGTTGGAGCCGCTTACCGCGGGAAGCACCAAAGAGCCCATGCGGTCGATTGTTCTCCCCCGCGGATCGCGCGGCGTTCTCGAGCACGGGAATGTCCTTATCTATTTCGAAGAGGTGGCGGCCCCCAGCCGTATTCCTCCTCCCGCACTCTTTAAAAATCTGGGAGATCCCTATTTCGTAAGATGGCTTCTTATTTCTCTCGCGGCGCACCTCATGATTCTTCTCATTGTCAAAATCATGCCGACGCCGCCCAAAGAAGTGACGTTGGAGGACCTCTCACCAGAGGTCAAAAAGATTGTTCTGGATGCGAAACGTTTCGCGAAATTTACTCCGCCTCCGACCTCGGGAATTTCCGCTTCGAACCTCTCACGAGGCCCCGTGGGTATGGAGGGAGAAGGCGAGCGAGCCCCCGGCCAGGAAGGGCGTCGCGGACGAGGCGTGCCCGGCTCGGGGAGAATGTCGGGTAAAGATATCGGCCGAACCGGCGTTCTGGATTTCTTTTCGAAAGGGGGAAATCGTAATGTCCTTTCCGATCTCGTCGGTGGATCCGCAGTTCCAGGCAATGTGGAAAGCGCTTTCAACCGAAATGCACGATACGGACTCCCGGGTGAAACGGAACTTCGATCAGGAAAAGGACTTCAAGGAACTGGTACTGGAGGCGGGGGTCTTTCGACATCGATTGGACAGGGTCTGGGTACGAAAGGAAAAGGCGGCGGGGCCAAAGGGCCTGGGCTGGCAGATTTTGGAACCGGCCGAAGTGGCGTAGCGGTTTCAGCATCGATTGATGAAGAGGAAGTGTACATCACGGGAAACATTCCCAAGGAAGTCATCGCGAAAATCATGCGCGACAATCAGGGTGCGATACAATTCTGCTATCAGCGGCAAGTTCAGGTCCAGCCTGACTTACGTGGTAAAATCGTCACAGATTTTATCATCGGCCTGGAAGGGCGGGTGACCAGCTCCAAAATCAAACAGACGACGATGATGAGCAAACCGGTGGAGGACTGCATCTCGAATGTCATCCGGCGAATACAATTTCCGAAGCCGGGCGGGGGTGTGGTGGAAGTCGTTTATCCTTATCTCTTCCGTGTGGCGGGCTAAATGGATCAAAAAACGAGCAAAGCTCTAGTTTTTGGATTTCTCAGCTTTCTATTTGTGGGTTCAACGTCCGCTCTCGCCGACAACATCTTCGGAGAATTTCAGCGTCTGCCGGATGCGATTGAACGAGGTTTTTCCGTAGGCGGCGATTTCGGCTTTAATATTTTCACGGGCAACCGGCAATCGGCCAGCAATCCGGGTTTCCAACTCGGCTTCACGACCGGATACGACATTCTGAAATGGCTGACCATCGAAGGTGTTTACACACTCGGAATTAATGAAGCCGCTCCCGGTGATCCCCAGCTCACCGGCGGCGTGAATACATTTCTCTTTAATGGCGCGGCAAAATTAGCCTATCCCCTGGGCCGTTTTTACCCATTTGCCGAAATCGGGCCTGGAGTTTTCTACAGCAGCCCCGAATTCTTCGCAAATGAGAATATGAAACTCAATATTCTGATTGGCGGCGGTTTTGAGTACTACACGTACCTTCGTCACTACTCGCTGTATGTCAAAGCGACCTATTTTTACATCGATCTCCCACTCGACATGTTTAACGTCGCCTTTGGATTGAAATACACGTTCTAAGTACGCAAAAAGTATTCGAAAATTAATGGATTGCGCAAAATCTGCGCTTTTTTCTTCTTGGGTGCGTAATTAAATACAGTAATTTTAAATGGTTACGAGAAAACGACCTGGGGCCTGTATCTTGCTTTCTAAACGAGCATGGAAGGGTATTTGTCACAGAATCCGGACTATGAAGCCTGCGCTCTGTCGCTGCCGTACGCGCTCTTGGCGCTCTTCGTAGCCTTCGTAGTTCTGTGATTACCTGAACTCGACCTGCCGGGCGCCGAAGCGGAATCCGTACGATACGGTAAACCCATCCCAAGGCGGGGGATCCACTTGAGCCGAATTGACCTGTTTGAGCATGCAATCCTCTAGAGCCTTGTTTTTAAATGTGGTCAATTCCACTTTGCTCGATCGAACCATCCCGCTTTTCGCCAGCGTCAATGAAATGGAAACTTTTCCGCCGCTCCCATCGCCATGTCTGGCGTAGCACCCATCCACGCCGGTCAGACGTGAGCGGAGCATTTTTTGATAATGATCGAAATCTTCCGGGCCCCAGAGCTTCTTCGCCATCTCGGCAGCCCTGGAAGCCTTCATCGCCTCCGTCATCTCTTCCATCCTGGGCATCTTGATTTCGACATCCATCGCCTGGTTCGAAGGCTTCTTGAGCGTTTTAAGAGCCAGCAAATTGTTATCTCCTTTTGCGCGCTCATTGTTTAATCGATCACTCAATTTCCCGAGATCTCCCTGCGACGAAAGATCCTCTAATGAATTCAGACTTTCCGCCAATCGATTCTTGGGAACTGGGGCTTCTTTGACAGCTTTCGATTTCGGCGGCGCTACTTTCTCCACAATGGCCGGGGCGGGAGTCAAAGGCACTTCTTCAACCGGTTCAGCGGAAGGTGCAATGGTAGCTATACTCTTTGGTGGCTGGGTCATGATCGCTACTAAAACCGGCCTCTCCATATAATACTTCACTCCGTAAGCGACTCCTCCGGCTGCGGCAATGACGAATATGAGATTCCCCAAAGGAAACGATTTCTTTTTTATCTTTACGCGAGGCTCTACTTTTGGAATCGGCGCCGGCACTGGAGCCGCAGGTTCTGGAATAGGAATCGCGATCATCGGATCGGTGCGCGTGACGGGGAAAGGAATGATATTCGATGCGGCAAAAGCGCGATGAGATACGACGATCTTTACTTCCCCTAACTGAATCTCATCCCCGTGAGCAAGCGGAGCGCGGGTGATACGCGAGCCGTTGACGAATGTTCCATTCGAACTTCCGAGGTCTTGAATGGCCAGTTTGTTTTCGCCTCCGTACACAACCTGAAAATGCCGACGGGAGACAAAACGTCCCTCGAGAACGATTTCCACATGGGGATCCCGTCCTCCGACGTAAGATCCCGCTTCGAGTTTCATGTTCCGTAGAAATGTGCCCGACAAATAAATGCGGAGGAATGGGAGCGCCGCCACCCCACCTTCAGGCCGTAAGTCAGGCTGCAAAGGATTCAACATTTCAAGTATAGCGCATCGCCATTCATTGCCGCGAGGAAGAAAACCGAACAAAATGAAGTCATGTCCGGACAGGCTTGGCTTTGGATTTTCTTCAATCTTTTTGTCGTGGGTATGCTTGTCCTAGATCTCGGCGTTTTTCACCGTACTTCGCATCACGTCAAACTCAAAGAGGCGATGATCTGGAGCGCCATTTGGATCACCCTCGCGCTCGCATTTATGGGACTCATTCATTATTGGAAGGGGCCGCAATCTTCTCTCGAGTTTTTTACGGGATACATTTTGGAAAAGTCTCTAAGCGTAGACAATCTCTTCGTCTTCCTTTTGATCTTCTCCTACTTCCGCGTTTCGCCCCATCACCAGCACAAGGTTCTCTTTTGGGGGATTCTTGGAGCCCTCATCATGAGAGCCTTCTTTATTGCCGTCGGCGTGACGTTGTTGCATCGATTCCACTGGCTCTTTTTCATCTTCGGGGGATTCCTGGTCGTTACGGGAATCAAAATGGCATTTGAAAGAGACAAAGAAATTCATCCGGAGCGAAACTTTCTTCTGCAGCTCGTTCGGAAGGTCGTTCCGGTCACGCGGGATTATGAGGGGGATCATTTTTTTGTCCGCAGAGAAACGAAACTTTACGCTACACCTCTATTCATCGTTCTACTGGTGGTAGAAACCACTGACCTCATCTTCGCCGTCGACTCTATCCCCGCCGTTCTCGCGGTCACGGTAGATCCCTTCATTGTTTATAGCTCCAATGTATTTGCGATCCTCGGTCTGCGAGCTCTTTACTTTGCATTGTCGGGTGTCATGCAGCTTTTCCACCACCTCCATTATGGCCTGGCAGCCATTCTCGCTTTTGTGGGTGTCAAAATGATTATTCAGGATTGGTATCCCATACCATTGGGGATTGCGCTAAGTCTCATCGCAATGATTTTAGCCCTTTCCATCGCGGCTTCGATTCGGTGGCCGAAAAAGGAAGAATGAATTCAAGGCATTTGACAGACGACTTGATGTGCTTACACTTCGTCCGCTAAACTTTTGTTGAGGAGAGAAAAATGGCGGCAAACGTAGGAGCAGTGGGCGACAAAGATTTTGAACAGGATGTGTTAAAGGCCGATAAGGCGACTCTGGTCGACTTTTGGGCGGAATGGTGTGCTCCCTGCCGTGCGATTGCTCCCATGGTGGAGGAACTCGCCAACCAATATGGTGATAAAATAAATTTCAAAAAGCTCAATATCGATGACAATCCCAACACTCCCATGCAGTACGGCATTCGTGGAATTCCGACGTTAATTTTGTTCAAAAACGGCCAGGTGGTGGATCAAGTGGTCGGCGTCGCGCCCCGCGCCAACCTCGAAACCCTAGTGAAAAAAGGGATTTAATTTCGAGCGCTCCTTTGTCCCATCAAGACCTGTCGCACATTTATAAAAGAGGCGCTTAAGGTACGAAAACAATTATATTTTTCCCAACAGTTCTTGGTACAGAGCCTGCAATACGATGGCTCCTATGCGTACGCAAGCGCCGCTTAACGTCGTTCCAATCGCAATAATCGTCTGCCTATGTAACCTCGGCTTCGGTCAATCCAATCCTGTTCCTCCAGTCGGAAATGGAAAAGCCTTTGATCCGGGTTGCGAGCTTCCTTTCCAATCCATCGCGAAAAAGCACCCGATCGATGACATTTGCGACATCAACGGTAAGCCACGAGAATTAGCGACCTACGCAGAAACGCACCAGCAAGAACTGGCCAAGAATAATTTCTGTGCACAAGATCCTGCCACGGTTCTCTATTTTCATCATTTTATGGACCTTCAAACTGAAGTGAAAGAAAGAGGCATCGACTTCGGAAAAGACCATCTTCCAAAAGAACGATCAAAGTTGAAGGACTTGATCGATGCGCCCAATGGGGTTCCCGTAGGTGAGGGGAAAATGGTTAGCCTCACCGGCTTTCTCAACGAGCCGCATTACTCGGATACGGATCATGGAGAGAGCGTGAATTGCAATATCCCGGATGATGAATTCAACGACATTCATATGAGCCTCTCAAAAATCCCGTTTAATCTTCCTAAGGGACCTTCGAATCGTCCACAAAGAACGGCCATGCTATGTAAGACGATCACCGCAGAAATTACGCCTCACTTTCGCCCTGAATTATGGGAAGTCGATTCATTAAAACTTATTGGAAACGAGCGATCCGTTCGTATCACGGGCCAGCTCTTCTTCGACGCAAGTCATGTCCCCTGTGAAAAGAATGGAACCATTGCCCCGAGAAACCCCGCCCGCGCCACTCTCTGGGAAATTCATCCCGTGTACGAGTTTGAAGTTTGCAGTGAGAAAAATGTCCGAACTTGCAGTGGCGGTCATTGGATCCCCCTCGCGGAATGGGCGAAAGGAAAGATCCCTCCATCATCACAACCATTGAAACGAATGAAACACGACGAAGAAGAATCAGAATAGTTCCACACTATGTCGAACTATCTACCGAAGATGGCTAATCTTTGTAAACTTCGGATCGGTGGCCGAGGGTGATGAAATAGAGTTCTTTGTTTACTATTTTATAGATTAAACGCCAATCGCCGACTCGTAACTTGAAAAGCCCTCGGAATTGAGGTCCCTTTAAGGCCAAGTGAGAGTATGCCTCGAAAGGCATTCGGAAAAGTTCCTTCAATTTGTTTCGGATTTCCTTCTGAACGCTTTTATCCAGGCGCTCGAGCTCCTCAACGAAAGCGTGGAGGTAATAGATCTGCACTTACTCTTTGAAATACTTTTTGTGTGGAATGGGCTTTAAATCATCACGGGACAAAATACCCTGCGCCTTCAACCCGAAATGGTAGTCTTCCATCATTTCGGCCAGAGCATATTCGGTGAATTTACCAATTTGCACAAAATGACTTTCACAGAATTTGCGAAATTGAGACGCAAATTTCTTGTTTACCTTTACGCTCAGCGTCTGAGATTCAATCTTTTCTTCTAGTCTCATTTATAAACTAAAGTATACAAATTGAAACCGGCTCTGTCAATGCTCAAAACATGTAGCGGCGCATGGAGATGTTCAGAAGAACACCGATGGCGGCTAGCGTGGTTAAAAGAGACGTCCCACCATAACTGAAAAGGGGAAGGGTTACGCCGACGACGGGAAGAAGTCCCATTTCCATTCCTAAGTTAATGATGGCCTGAGAGATGACCATCGCGGTAATCCCCAAGCCCAAAAGAGCGCCAAATCGATCTTTCGCAGAGTACGCCGCATTCAAACCCAAAAAAGCAAAAACCGCATATAGGCCTAGCAAGACCGCCGTTCCCAAGAAACCAAATTCTTCGGCATAATTTGAAAACACGAAATCCGTGTGTTGCTTCGGTAAAAATTGAAGCTTGCTTTGTGTCCCGCTCAGATATCCCTTTCCGGTCAACTCCCCCGAACCGATGGCTATTTTGGCCTGAATGATTTGGTAGCCCTGATCCAGGGGATTTCGTTCCGGGTTGAGAAAGGTAAATATCCGTTCCTTTTGATAGGGCCGGAGAACAAATTTCCAAGCCAGCGGCGCCGATATGGCTGCAATAATGACGAGGGTCGCGATTACCCTTTTCTTAAGACCCACAAATATGATCAAAGTGGCCGCCACCGCGGCCACAATAATCGCCGTTCCTAAATCGGGCTGTTTCAAAATGAGCAAGCAAGGAATTCCCGTCAACATCGCCGGCCAAAAGAGCCCTGCGAACGAAATCGGATCGGGATCGCGCCGTCGACTAAAATATCTCGCTAGCACAAAGACAATGGCTATCTTCGCCAACTCCGAAGGTTGAATCGAAATGGGGCCGATTTGTACCCAGCGCTGCGCGCCGAGTGCGCTCCGCCCAGCGATCATGACATAGGCCAGAAGGAGCAACACGATTCCGTAAATCGCGTACGAGATTCGTTCGAGAATGCGATAATCAAAAATGGTCGTCACCAACATGATGACCATTCCGATGGAAATCCAAACGATTTGCGCACGGAAGTAGCGCGCCTCAGGAAGGTTATACGTGGCACTGAAAAGATTAAGCAGACTCATCCCCAATAAAATGAGAATGACGCCCAAAAGAGGGCGATCAAAATGCTCGACAAGCCGGCGGTCAAGAAGCCCTTTCAACTGGTCTCTCCTAAATAGGTTTCAATGACTTTCTTTGCAATCGGCGCGGCGGTTGTTCCTCCATGTCCGCCGTTTTCAACGATCACCACCACTACAATCTTTGGATCTTCCACGGGCGCGAACGCCATAAACCACGCATGATCGTCCACTTTTACGCCGGAACGAAAACCAACCACCTGGGCTGTTCCCGTTTTCCCACCGATTCGAACTAGCGTTGAGCGCCCGGTCCAATACGCGGTCCCACCGGGGTCGTTGACTACGGCATCCAGGGCATCCAGAACGACTTTCCGGGTCGACGACTTAATCGCGATTTTCGAACGAAGTTCCGATTTGTATTCCTCCATCTTTTTCCCTTGATAGTCTTGTGATCGAAGCGCCACGCGAGGGCGATAGAGCGTACCGCCATTGGCCATCGCACTCAGTGCCACTGCCAATTGTATGGGGGTGACTTGAAGGGCGCCCTGTCCAATCGCAACCGAAAGTGTTTCTCCCCCCACCCAGGGTTGGTGATAGATTTTTTGTTTCCATTCTTCCGTGGGAACCAAACCGTTTTCCTCCCGATTGATTCCGATTCCTGTGGCCTGACCGAAACCGAACTGCTTTGCCATCGATGCAAGTTTGTCGATTCCGAGCCTTCGCCCCATCTCATAAAAATAGACATCGCAGGAATGTTGAAGGGCCTGATGAAAATCCATCCAGCCGTGCCCGGCCTTCTGCCAACAATGTTTCACTTCACGTCCCAGACGATAATTGCCCGGACAAAACACGGTATCGGATGGGGTCGCTACAGGCGTTTCTAAAAGAGCCGCACTCGTGATCATCTTAAATGTGGAGCCTGGAGGATAAAGTCCCCGAAGCGCCCGATCGTATAAGGGATTGCGCGGCGTCTCGACCAATTGTTTCCAGTACCTCCCCGAAACACCGCGCACGAAATTCTCGGGGGCATATTCCGGTTTGCTCACGAGGGCCAAGACATCTCCGTTCGCCGGGTCAAGTGCCACCACAGCACCTCCCTCCTGCGTGAAAGATTCTTCGGCCGCCTCTTGCAAACGAACATCGAGGGAGAGAACCAAATCCTTTCCCGGCTCCGGATCTCGGGGGCGAAAGGCGGGAAGCAAATCCCCTGAAAGTTCCTCACCGATTTCCCGCCCCGCCGCATCTTCCACGAAGGGCCGAGCGCCGTCTTTGCCCCGCAGCACACTCTCGTACTTTTTTTCAACACCTGCGATCCCCCACATATCTCCGAGGGCGTAAAGCTGATCGCCCGATGCCTTGAGCTTCTTAAATTCCTCGCGGTTGATCTCGC
The DNA here is from genome assembly GCA_964397255.1 of uncultured bacterium. Lineage (GTDB taxonomy): Bacteria > Bdellovibrionota_G > JALEGL01 > JALEGL01 > DATDPG01 > CAYNHQ01. Next base: position 49,738 of record CAYNHQ010000008.1, on the reverse strand, counting down.
TCAGATACCCAAGCAAATGGCTCCCATGCGTGCCGTAAGGATAGGCGCGCGCGGGTGAGTGAATCACATTGATACCCGGTAGAGCGTACTGTCGTGTCAAAATGAGAGCCAATTGATCCCGTGTCATATCGCGCTTGATGACAACGGCATCGTAATCGGATGATGCGTTGATTTTGTCCTCGGCGTCGGTGCGATCTTGCTCGCTCCAGCTGAGCAACCTTCCCACTTCGTCGAGAGTCTTTTCGATTTCCCCCTTGCTATGTCCTGCGGTCAGCGTGAGATCGAAAGAAGGGCGGCTATCGGCGATCACCTTTCCGTTTCGATCCAGGATTCTACCTCGCATGGCCGGAATCCGTTTAATGGTGATTCGATTTTGCTCCGAAAAGGCCTTGAATTTTCTGCCGTTAAATATTTGCAAGTACCAGGCGCGAGCGAAGAGAATCACAAATAAAAATCCGACGAATGCCGACATTGAAAGAAAGCGTGAGCGAAGATCGTCTCCAGATGAATCGGGAAATTCAATCATAGAAGAAGCTCTTTTCTTCGACGTCTTCCCATTCCCCTGTCCTGATCCAGATGCGACAGCCCCCAAAAAATGGCCGGCGCGGCCAGCGCATTGAGAAGTACCTGAACCAAGAGGAATCCCCATACTCCACGAAAAATCCCTGGGGTTCGAGCGAGAAGTGCCCCCAACTGAAGATGAATCGGCGCCTCAATTAAACCCACGATCGCAACAAAAATGAGAACCATGGTCCCATTTTCGAGCAGCAAGTGGGGGCTGATGAGCGTGCAAAGGATACCTAAAATGAGAAAACTCGCGACCGAAGCTCCACTCCAAGAAAGGCCGAGAGAGTTCGCCACCATGGAAACAAGAAAAATCCAAATCAATGTTTCCCAATGATTTCGGTGCATCCCCACATAAACCACAAAAAGAAAAAGAAATTCGATCGTGTGTCCCGCGACAAAGGAAAAAAAGGAATGATGCTCGAAAAGGCCGAACAGCCGAGGGAAAAACGCAGTTTGCAAGATTCCGCCGAAAAGAAGAAGCACAAAAAATACAAGATTGGTCCTCATCGTTCCTCTCCCGTCACGATGAGAACTTCTTCCAAGCGGGTAAATTCGACTTTAGGAGCCACCGTTCCTTCATAAAAAAGACCCCTGGTCTGCGGTTCGATCGAACGAACCACTCCCACGGGAAATCCAGCTGGATACACGCCGTCCAGACCGGAACTGATGATTTCATCCCCGACCTTGATGTCTTCGCCTTTAAACACGTACTCAAAGTGAAGTTCACGCAATTGCCCCCCCCGCAATATAGCCCGCGCGCGTGAACGGAGACTCATTACATCGATCGCGCTTGCCGCATCCGCCAGAAGAAGAATATCGGACCAATGTTCGGAGACCCTCCAGACTTGGCCCACAACCCCGGATGGATGAAATACAGCCATCCCTTCCGCCACACCATCGGCCATTCCTTTTGAAACACGCATCGTTCGTTCAAAAGGCGAGGCTCCCGTGGCGATTCGTTCGGCGGCTAGCATTTTGATTTTGGGATGGAGTTTTAGGGCCAGGATTTCACGAAGGCGATTGTTTTCGGCCTCGAGATCCGACATTCGAATGAGTTCAGACTTCAGCTTTTCTCTTTCTTGAACCAGGGCCTCGTTGGTCTTGGAAGTTTGGCTGAGAAGAATGTAATGATTGAAAATTCCTCCCAGGGCGTCCACCACGTGGTCAAACAAAGTTTGTCCCGGTGCAGTGACGACCAATATCACCTTTTGAAACCCAGTGAGGGATTCCTTGTTTTTTAGATTGCTCGAAAGTAGGTGAAGGACGAGATACGCGGTCAGCGCGATGGCCACTATGGGCTTGAAATAGCGAAGCACGTCAAGAAATCGCCACGCTAGTTAATAGCGCTTCTTGATCGAGCGCTTTGCCAGAGCCCAGCACCACTGACGAAAGTGGATCTTCGGCCACCATCACCGGCAGTCCGGTTTCTTCACGCAATAGCACGTCCAGATTTCGAAGCAGCGCCCCGCCGCCCGCCAACACAATTCCTTTGTCGACAATGTCCGCGGCCAGCTCCGGTGGAGTTCGTTCCAGAGCGATCTTCACCGCTTCCACGATCATCCGAATGGGTTCGGCCAACGCCTCTCGAACTTCTTCGGAAGTGACTTCCAAGGTCTTGGGAACTCCCGCCACCATGTCCCGCCCCTTCACCGCCACACGTTTCTCCTGCGCGAGCGGATAAGCGGAGCCCAACGACATTTTAATCAATTCCGCGGAACGCTCGCCGATCATTAAATTGTATTTTCGCTTCATGTAATTGGCGATGGCCTCGTCCATCTTGTCTCCCGCGACACGGACCGATTTGGAGTAGACGATTCCACAGAGGGAGATCACTGCGACTTCGGTCGTTCCACCTCCGATATCCACGATCATATTTCCGGAGGGCTCGGTAATGGGAAGTCCCGCGCCGATCGCTGCGGCCATGGGCTCTTCAATCAGGAATACTTCACGCGCGCCGGCCGCTCGTGCCGATTCACGTACGGCACGTTTTTCAACCTCCGTGATTCCGAACGGTATACAAATGATGATTCGAGGTCGGACGAGAGTTCGACGATTGTGTACGCGCTGAATAAAATGCCGAAGCATGGCTCCCGTAATTTCAAAATCGGCGATCACGCCGTCTTTCATCGGTCGCACGGCGATAATGGAGCCGGGCGTTCGGCCCAGCATATCTTTTGCTTCCTTTCCCACCGCCACCACTTTTCGATGTCCCCGGCCATCCTTGGACACCGCCACAACGGAAGGTTCGTTCGAAACAATCCCCTTTCCTTTCACATAAACAAGTGTGTTCGCCGTACCGAGATCGATGGCGAGATCGTTGGAAAAGAAACCCAAGAGAGAGTCAATAATCACGTCCCGCTATTTAACCCAATGGAAGCGAGAACAGCAATAAAATCATTGATTTTTAAGGGTAAAACACTAGCATCGGGCCTTCCAAATGCTAAAGACAATGCGCAAATCGGCGGCTTCTTGGACGATTAAAATTCTCCTATTTCTGCTCGTTCTCTCTTTCATCTCTTTTTATGGCTGGAGGCTCGGCCAGGGTTCCCATTCCGTTCACTATGCCGCGCAAGTTAATGGAGACCCGATTCGGATCCGCGACGTCCAGATCGAATTCGAGCAAATGGTGCAAACCTACAAACAATACGGCCTGTTAAACGGGAATATGTCCGATCAAATGATGGGGATGATTCAAGCCAATGTTCTCTCGGGAATGATTGATCGGAAAGTGAAGGTATCCGCGGCGCCTGCCATGGGAATTGTCGAATCGAAAGAACAAGTGAAGAAAATGATTGTGAAAAACTTCGCCGACAAAAACGGAAATTTTGATTACGAGCGTTACAAAATGGTTCTGCAAAATTTTTTTCATACGACTCCCGGCGACTACGAAGATGGCATAGGCGAATCGCTCATCGCCAATCGATTTGATCGACTTTTTGAAGACACTTCGTATGTCACCGAGCCGGAACTTCGAAATACTTATCTACTTCGAAATGAAAAAGTGAATCTTTCCTACGCGGTGATCGATCCCGGGCAGCCGCGCTTTGCCAAATCGGAAATGGGATCCGCCGCAGACCTTGAAAAGTATTATCAGGCCCACCTGGATCAATACAAGGTTCCGGAAAAGAGGGAGGTAGAAATCGCGTGGATCGATGTTCGAGATCTGGCGGACCCTTCCAACTCCGATTTGGAGGCGATGCTGAAGGAAAACTTCAAGGAATCCGATGCGGCCGCCACAGGTGAGCGCATTCGAGCAGCTCATATTCTTTTGAAAATTAGTGAAGAGGGAAATAACGAAGCGACACAAATGGCACGCGCTAGTTCGTTGCTTTCGAAGCTTCATGCGGGGACTCCTTTCGCGGATTTGGCCCGCCGAGAAAGTGAGGACTCGACCCAAGCGGAGGGGGGAGATTTGGGATACTTCGCCCACGGCCAGATGGTGAAGGAGTTTGACGCAGCGGCCTTCGCCCTAAAAAAGGGGGAAGTCTCGGGGCTGGTAAAAACAAATTTCGGTGTTCACATTATCCAACTTCTCGATCGCATTGCGGCAGGCCCCGTCACCGTTGAACGCTTGAAGCCTGAGCTTGTGTATCGGTGGAAGAAAAAGGAAGCCGATTCACAACAGAGCGACAAACTATTCGAATCGGCGAAACAGATGCTGGAGGGAATCAAATCCAAAGGCGGAAAAAGCGACCTGAAATCGGCGATCAGTGATCCACGAATACATCACCTCGGCCCGTCTGCTTGGGCTCGTAGCGATAGCATTCCCGGGGTTCCGGATGCCGACGCCATCTTGCGTTCGGCCTGGGAGCTCAAACCCGAAGAGGTGGGGAACCCGATCCGAGGATTCCTGTCAAAGAACAGTTATATCGTGCGCCTGATCAAAATAGTGGCTCCTACCACACCTCCTTTTTCGCAGGTTCAAGAGAAGGTGAAAGGAGATTACTCAAAAGAGCGTGCCGCCGAAGCGGCGAAATCATTCGCTGAAAAGACATTCAACCAATGGAAGACCGGAAAAAAGCCATTTGTAGCTTCGGCCAAGGCGGAAAAACTGGAGGTAAAAGAAACAGGGGACTTTGTGCGGGCCTCGACAAACATTCTTCCGGTTATAGGAAAGAGTGAAACGTTAATGAACGAAGCCTTCCAACTTACGCCTGAATCACCCTACGTTTCCGCGCCCGCATTTATTGACGGCAAGTACTATTTGGTCGCCTTAAAGAGCAAAACCGACCCCAACTGGAAAACATTTGAAACCGACAAAGAAAACCTGCGCCACGGGGCGGAGGAGGAGTTGAGTCGTTCGGAACGCCTTCAACCCTGGACCGAAGCTCTTCGCAAGAAGGCGAAAATCCAAAGATACTCGCAGGCCACCGCGGCCGTGCCTACGGAGGATTAATATGAAAAGCGCGATCTTAGCCATTGTGATGGGGTTCTCATGCGTTCACCCACTTTTCGCCTGTCATATTGATCCAAACCCCGTATGGACCTTAACCGGATTTCAGAACCCGGAAAGCGCCTACTATGACAGCGAAACCGACACCATTTATCTTTCGAATGTCGCGGGCGATGCTACGGCTAAAGACGGCAATGGATTCATTTCCACACTTTCACCGGACGGGAAGGTCAAAAAACTTTTCTGGATCGGCGGCCTGGATGGACCAAAAGGAATTCGGATCTTCAAAGGAAAATTGTACGTGAGCGATATCCATCGCGTCGTCGTGATCGACATCGCCAAACGAAAAATCCTCAAAAAAATTGTTATTTCAAAATCAAAGTTTCTCAATGACATCGCTGTAGATGTTCGGGAGACCGTTTACGTTTCCGATACGCTGAATAATGTCATTTATGCGATTAGCGCAAAGGGGGAAATCAAGAAGTTCCTCTCCGGTCCCCAAACGGAGGGACCTAATGGGTTGCTGGTGGAGGGGGGTGACCTCCTTATCGCGGGGTGGGGGAAAAAAACCAAATCCGATTTTTCAAGTGAAACTCCGGGAAGATTACTCAAGGTGAATTTAATGACGAAGGAGATCAAAGCCGTCACTCCGGAACCTTTTGGACATTTGGATGGATTGGAAAAGGATCAACATGGCGACTGGATTCTCTCGGACTGGATGGCGGGAAAAATCATTCATGTGGATGGCAGCGGAGGCATACGAGATCTAATTGCCCTTCACCAGGGCACCGCCGATATCGGCTTTGTTCCAAAGGACGGCTTGGTCATCGTCCCTCAAATGAAAGAAAGCACCGTCACCGCCTACCGACTAAAATAAGAGGAGATTGTTTCCGTCCATTTCGGCAGGTTTCTCGATTCCAAGAATATGAAGAATCGTGGGAGCAATGTCGCGAAGAGACCCGCCCGATGCCATGGTTCCCTTCCCTTTCCACGCGGGATCCGTGCAAATGAAAGGGACAGGGTTGAGCGTATGGGCGGTATGAGGTTGGCCCGTTTTAGGATCACGCATCATCTCGACATTTCCATGGTCAGCGGTGAGATAGAGTGAGAAACCTGAATCAAACGCCGCTTCGCGAATTTGGCCGATGCTTCGATCTCCCGCTTCCACCGCGGCCACCGCCGCATCAAACACTCCCGTATGCCCCACCATGTCGGGTTGGGCGAAGTTAACGACGATTAAGGCTTCCTCTCCTTTTTCCAGGTGCTTTAGTACCGCATCCGTTACAGCCACAGAGCTCATTTCCGGCTGAAGGTCATAGGTCTTGACTTTAGGCGAGGGTACGAGAAGTCGCTCCTCTCCATCGAACGGAGTTTCTCTCCCTCCGTTGAAAAAATAAGTCACATGAGCATACTTTTCCGTCTCCGCAGTCCGAAATTGGCGATCTTTCTCAAGCGAGATGATCTCTCCCAAACAACGCTGGAGGTTGACCGGCGGGAAAGCCACAGGAAGATGAAAAGTCGAATCGTACGTCGTCATGCAGGTCACCGAAATTTTCCGAGTCGCATCAAGGGAGGAAATAGGCGCATCGTTGTGAGTTAAAGCCCGAACGATTTGCCGCATCCGATCAGGGCGGAAGTTAAAACACAGGACGGCATCGCCCGAATGAATTTCGCCATGGGTGCTCGACATCAACGTCGGTGTCACGAACTCATCGGTTTCACCACGTTGGTATGCGGCACGAAGCGCGGAAAGAGCGTTGTCGGATGAGGAGCCATCCCCCAAGACAATCGTTCGATAGGCCTGGTCGGTCCGCTCCCATCTTTTATCTCGATCCATTGTGAAAAATCGGCCCGAAATCGACGCGATTCTCCCACCCATTTTCTTCAGATGATTTTCAAGTGTGGAAAGATAGGTCTCCGCGCTTTTGGGTGGGGTATCTCTCCCGTCGAGAATGGCATGAACGAAAAGCCGATCAGCCGAAACTCCTTCACGGCGCGAGAGAGAAATAAGCTCGAGATAGTGACGTTCGGCGCTATGGACATTGCCCTGTGAAACCAGGCCCAGAAGGTGAAGGCGGCCATTCTTCCTTGCGACATCAAACGCGGATAAAAACGCCCGGTTTTTTCCGAATTCACCGGAATCAATCGCTTCGTGAATTCGAACTTGATCTTGAACCACTCGCCGGCCACTTCCGATATTCATATGTCCCACTTCGGAATTTCCCATCACACCCTCGGGGAGACCCACGGGAAGGCCCGAAGCCTCCAACGCGCCATTTGGAAAATCGCGAAGAAGCGAAAGGTAGTGCGGTGTCTTGGCCTGAGCAATGGCGTTATCCTTCTTTTCCAAACGAATTCCCCACCCGTCGAAAATGACCAATACCGCGCGCTGTGCGTTCTTCTTCATTGAGGGATCCCCGAGGGAGCGTAATATAACAGGTATGGGCGAGAGGCCAACGAAGCCCCTGATTGAAACTGACCCTCGCGCCAATGCGTTTGATTTTCCAGGAGGACCTGAATCGGTTCTTCTCATTCATGGATTTACCGGAACGCCGGCTGAAATGCGCCCCGTGGGCGAAGCGATCTCCAACCAGTTGAAGTGGCGCGCGGTCGGTCCGCTCTTACCCGGCCATGGAACCTTCCCCGATGATCTCAATCATTACCGATGGAAGGATTGGATTTCAGCCGTGGAGCAATCGTTCGCTCTGGTTTCCGCCAAGTCCGAACATATCCATGTAGCGGGACTTTCGATGGGAGCGCTCCTCGCCGCTCAATTGGCGAGAAATCACCCGCATGCGATTTCGTCACTCGGACTTTTCGCTCCGGCGCTTTTTTTGCGACCCTGGTATGTCGAATGGGGCGCCGATTTAATGCGTTTGCCATTCCTCCAGAAATTATTTCCACGCTTTCAGAAACGATCGACGCCCCACCCCGACCATATTACGTATCGCGAATACCCCTCTTACGCGCTTGGAGAATTTCGAACCTTGGCCGCTGGACTCAAGAAAATGGAACGATTTGAGGCTCCTCCGACCTTTGTCTGTGTCTCAGATAGCGACGAACTGGTCAACCCAAAATCGGCTGAATTTCTGGCGGACCGACTATCCAATCCGCTGACGCGCGTGCTGCATCTAAAAAGATCGATCCATGCCGTCACCCTCGGGGTCGAACGAGAAACTCTCCTTCATCAATATGTCACCTTCCTCCACGAAGCTGTTCCCCTTTCGCGGAAAAAGGTGAGTTAGAAAAATTATTTTCCTTTTTTGAGTTCGACGAGGACGAGGCGGGCGACCGCTTTGAGGGTTTCAAAGACGCCGACACCGGTGGAGGCCACTCCCTCAAAATCAGGCACAGCCTGGGGATTCAGGGCGCTGCGGAGTTCAGGGATGGGGCTCACATTGGGAAGATCGCGCTTGTTGTATTGAACCACATAGGGAAGGCGATTGAGGTCATATCCCTGTTCGGAGAGATTCACTTTGAGGTTTTCAAGCGATTCGATATTGGCCTCGGTCCGCTCTACTTGCGAATCGGCGACAAAAACCACGCCGTCGACGCCTTTGAGAATCAGCTTTCGACTCGCGTCGTAAAAGACTTGCCCCGGAACAGTATAAAGGTGGAAGCGGGTTTTGAATCCACGGATATCCCCGAGCGAGAGAGGAAGAAAATCAAAAAACAGCGTTCGCTCGGTTTCCGTGGCAAGCGAAATCATTTTACCGCGTGCCGTGGGATTCGTTTTTTTATAAATAAATTGAAGATTCGTCGTTTTTCCACAAAGGCCGGGCCCGTAATAGACAATTTTGCAGTTTATTTCGCGGGTCGAGTAGTTAATAAAAGACATGGGGGCTAATCCTTAAACAAGTTGTCGATGTCCGCGTCCGTGATTTCAGCAAACGGGGAATTCGCGGCCCCCGCTCCTTCAGTTTTTCTCACCAAACCTTGAAAAATGGAATCCAGCTCATGGCCCACCTTCCGTACACGAAGGCGAACCAGTCCCAGCGATGACCGACTGTCAAAAATCACAACCAATATGACCCGCTGGCCGATGAGCGAAATGTGGAGGTTATCCTTTTCTCCTTCGTGAAAGAGAATCGAAAACTCCCTCTCCCCCAAAAGTTTCGCCAGCCCTCCGGTCGCCGCAATATTGCCGGCCGTGAGTGAAGCGAGGCTCGTGGAATCGATGTCATTCGTTTCCCCCGCACTTGCAATCAATTGTCCGTTTTTATCGACCAGATAGCAGACTTTCGCATTTGACTCCCGATTGAGTTTTTCAATCAACTGGGAGATCTGTCGAAATTCCTCCTCATACATCACCATCTGCAAGCCGGACATTCAGGATTTCCTAAGTATACGGTTTCTAACAAGAATCTCCCCGCGCGGCAAGAATCCCTACGGAACGGAAAACTCTCTCCGCTCTGCCAGAGCCCTGCCGAGGGTCACGTGATCGGCGTATTCGAGATGTCCCCCCATTGGAATCCCCATCGCAATTCGGCTTGCTTTCACGCCCTGTGCGGCAAGGAGCTTTGCGATGTAAAGAGCGGTGGCTTCCCCCTCTACATCGGGATTGGTAGCCAACACCACCTCTCGGGGTCGTTCTGTTTTGACGCGCTTGAGTAATTCCTTCACTTTGAGTTCGTCGGGTCCCACTCCTTCCAGCGGCGCCAATCGGCCGTGAAGGACATGGTAAACCCCGCGAAATTGTCCGCTTCGTTCAATGGCAAAAATGTCGGATGGATCTTCTACGACGCAGACCAAATGGGCATCTCGCCCGCGATCGTTACAAATAGGACAGGGGTTTTCATCGGTGAGGCCCATGCAAATCGAACAAAGGATAAGTTTCTCTTTCAGCTCGCGAAGCGCTTGTGAAAGACGTTCCACTTTCCCGGTCTCACTTCGGGACAGATGAAGCACCAGCCGCTGAGCCGTTTTCTCTCCAATTCCGGGGAGTTTGGCCAGCTCGCTTACAGCGCTTCGAAATACTTTAGGACCCGCGTAACTCATTTGGCCGTCTTGATCTCCTCAATTTTCGCTTCAAATAAGGAGAGCGCTTTTTGAATCGTCGGATTTTCCAGCGCCTCTCGCTCCCGCGCGCGATCCAGGGCGACAGGGGAAGGGCCGCTCTTTTCCTGTTTCGGTCGAGTCTTTACTTCCAAACGATATCGCTTCCCAAAAAGTTTGGCCGCCACACCCAAAAGATACTCCTCAAAATCATGATCTTTCGCCCGGGCAAAAAAGAAGGACCCCTCTTCATAATATAGACCAATGGTCTCTCCCATCATTTCATGACCTGCGGTTTGCAAAAGAATGGCGGCCGTCGCTGGTTTTTCTCGTTTCACCTGTGAAACCAGCATCTCCCAATCCGGGGAATGTGTTTGCGGCTTCTGCGTTGTCAGCACGGGTTCAGGCGAAACCATGGCCTGTGCACGTTCCGGTGGAGAGGCCACTCGGCTGGTCGAAGATCCGGTCCGCTTTTCGAGCGATTCGAGACGATCCAGTATAGTTTGAATCGGCAAGTGCGGTTCATTCCGAGTGATTCGTAGAAAAGTTACTTCCATGACGTAGCGAGGAAACTCCACACGCGATACATCTCCCGCCGCGTAGCGGAGAAGATCAAACCAGCGTTCCAATTCCAATTCAGATACTTCACCCGCCCATTTCTTGAGCTCTGCCAATTCGTCGCTCGTCGCACTCACCAGCGACTCCGCAGCTCCCGTTCTTAAAACCAAAAGATCCCGCACACGCCCCCAAATTTCCAAGAGATATGTCTTCGGATCAAATCCCTGCGAGAGAACACTTTGAAGAACCGCAAGCGCTTCGATCGAATCGTGAGCCACAAACGCGCCCAGAGTTTTCGCGATCAGCGCTCGATCGGTCAAACCCAAAATTGACGCCACATCGTCATCTTTTATTTTATCCCCCGTAAACGCCAAGACCCGGTCGAGCGAAGAGAGAGAATCGCGGAGACTTCCTCCCGCCTGCCTGGCCATGAGAGCAAGCGCCGGATCGGAAACTGAAATTTTTTCCGCATCCGCGATCTTCCGGAGATGCCGGGCGATTCCTTCTTCTGAGATTTGGGAGAAATCGAATCGCTGACATCGCGAAAGAACGGTTTCAGGAATTTTATGAGGTTCGGTCGTGGCAAAAATAAAGATCACATTGGGGGGAGGTTCTTCGAGCGTTTTTAAAAGAGCGTTAAAGGCGCTTTTTGAAAGCATATGAACTTCGTCAATAATATAAATCTTATGCTTTGATTTCGACGGTGTGTAACGGACATTGTCTAGAACCTCGCGAACATCTTCCACATGTGTATTGGAAGCGCCGTCGATTTCGAGAACATCGATATTGGAACCGGCCGCAATCTCGCGGCAGTTGGAACACAGCCCGCAGGGCTCTGGGTTCATCCCCTTTTCACAGTTGAGCGCTTTGGCAAGAATTCTGGCTGTCGTCGTTTTTCCCACCCCACGAGAACCGGTCAGGAGAATGGCGTGAGAAACCCGTCCCAACTTAATGGCGTTGACGAGCGTCCGCGTAATCGCCTCTTGCCCGACCAAGTCGGTAAAGGTTTGTGGCCGCCACTTCCGTGCTAATACAACGTAACTCATTAGAATAGTTCGCGATTTAATTGATCGTCAGGTCGAACTACATCACCCGAAGAGGGCTCCGTACCGTTGCTTCCTTCCGGACCTGGCGGGATTGGGAGTCATTCGTTGCGCAGGACCCGACGATCAACAAAACCGCGAACCGGGCGGATCTTACACATCTTACCCCCCAGCTCAAATGCTCATTTTCAATTTCGCCTAAAAATACAATAACACAAAGCATTATGAGTCTTGACTCGTAGCATTAATTCCCATACACCTTTTCCGCGAGGGAGCCGTATGACCAAGCAAAAAGCCAGTCACCACCCAATGATCTACCTGGCTATCGTTCTATTTCTCATCCCGGCATACGCCCAAGAAAAGGCGATGTGGGAAGATCCAAAGACCCATGAAGTCAAAACGACAGTGAATTTGGGTCCGGCTATTGAAGGTTTCATAAATTGGCTCGCGCATGAAGAGATCAGAGCGGATTCCATAAACAGTCTTGCCGAAGAGACAACAAAGAAGCTCAACCTCGCCATGGTGGTTTTTTCCTGTGTCTTGGAAATTCGCGATCCGGAACGCCCCGAAAATTACGGAAATATTTGCCTTCCTCATCACGTGGGGGCCTACCGATTCGATCAAAAGAGCCCGGAAGAACTCACCCTACTCGCGAAAACGGATCTTCCCCAGTTTAGAACTTATCTGACGAACATCGACCCCGAAAAACTTCTCGTCAATTCCATCACTCTGGGACCCACACGAAAGCACGATGTGGTAATCAGCGCCACACAGATCGCCCTCGATACGGAAAGGGCATCTCAGTACTATGAAATTCCCAAAGGTAAGGCATTTGAAACTTTTTTGATCGCTCAGCAAGTTCGGAATCTCTATCTTTGGCGGCAGGGCGGGCTAGGTCCGGAGACTGATGCAATCGCCGAGATTCCTCAAAAAGCAACAGCGGTGGCAAAGGTCGCAGAGAAGACAGTAGGGTGGGAACATCCTGCCTGGCTCTCTCTATCGAATACCCTACGTGAGTATTACTCGCGAGCCGGCCAATGGAAAATTTGGAATCCCATACGTGAAACCTGGGTCGACGCGGCGCCGATTCGCGCCTACTGGGCACGTGTAGGAAGAACGGTCGCGGGAGAAGCGAAGTTTTCTCCCCTCTATTTGAAATCGGTTACGAAGGTAGCTGGCTTACCCCTCCTCCTTGCCGGGGCGGCTTATTACTTTACCCAAAACCAACTCCCGGAAGGAATCACTATATTTGAATCTGCCCCAACCGATGTTTCTCCCTTTGCCGTACCTCCTGCCGGTCAAACTTATCTCACATTGTCTCTACTCTATGTTTCGGACATGGTGAGCAATCTTTCGAGCCTAATAACGCATCCATCCAGCAAGCCATACGAGTTTGATGTCTCCTGGCAAGTCCTTTGCAAAGGGCTCGAGTACCTCAGCCCAGGCCGATGTCGGGAAGAAACCTTGTTCAACGAGGAAAACAAATAATCGGCAGCTCGAATGCGCAGCGGCATCACATGGAGTTTCGTATTACTGATCGCGATCGGTGCTACTCAGGGTTGGGCCAGTTATTCCAATTCAAATTTTGACACTACCTTCGGGAGCATTCGAGGAGAGCTATTGGCCTTTCATAAGGAACTCGCGCTTACTCCCATCTCATTTGAATTCCAACCCGCTCCCTCGAATTCCGATATTTCAAGTGGCTGTGATCAATTTGGACAGAACTCGCTACAAAAGGCTCTTTCACATTTTCTTTTATTGAACCCGCCTGAGGAGACCAAAGATGTAAGCGCTTGGAAATTTCGAAAAATAGTGGGAAAAATCACTTGGTACGATTCGAAGCAGACCTATGGCAAGGTTACGCTTTCTTCTCCCTTCGTCTCCAAGGTGGGGGTGGCCAAACGAAAGCTGAGAAACAATTATGTAGGCCTCGAAGTGGTCCTATCCAAAGAGGAAAAGGATGGGAGTATTTTTGAACATTTCAGCGGTTATGTGGACGGCCTCGATCCGGTGAATGTCAACACACCTCTTTCAATCTCAAAAGGATTGATTCGATTCGTCTATGATTACGAAAACAAAAATCGTTGTGACATTAGTCTTCTTCTGATGGATGAGATTCCGGTCACAGCCTCAGGAAGAAAGGTAATCCCCGTCCAGATCGCGAAGGAGAAAATCCCTTCACCTGCGCCGCCAGCTCCCGCTGTACCCCCTCCCGTCGCTGACACTACGACACAGACTTCGCCTCAGGGAGACAAATCTTCGCCGGTTGCACCACCCGCAGATACAAATGGTAAGCCAAATACAGATACAAAGCCTCCTCCTTCGGCACCGAAGACCGGCCCAAGTGCGCCTGCACCCCAACCCAAGAATGAACCCAAGACCGAACCTCCTCCCAAGGCTCCGAAGCCGAAACCCGCGGCCAAAGCTTTTACACCGGCTCCCGCTCCAAATCCGAAACATAACTCTGGATGCACATCTTCGCGCTCCACATCTGCTGGCCTTTCTCTATTCGCCATCGCATACTTATGTACGCGCCGCCGGTTTGCCGAGAAATAGCTTTTCCTGTAATCACGCGAAGTTGAAAGGTTGGAGAGGTGGCCGAGTGGCTTAAGGCAGCGGTTTGCTAAACCGCCATACGGTGTAAAAGCCGTATCAGGGGTTCAAATCCCCTCCTCTCCGCCATTATGGTTGAGATGAAGCAGAGACCTCGCTGTGAATGAAGACACGAATCAGGTGACACAAAGGTTCGAATCCCGTTTCAAGAAATACTTTCCGGAAACAACTCATCGAGTTCCAAGAAACAAAGGAGTGTCCCTTTGCCGATGAGAAAGGAAGCCCTTGGGAGTTTACTCCCTGGACAAAACGGGGTGACCTCAAGACAGACCCGGAAGAAACCGAGATCACCGGGTAAAGCCTCGGACCGCTGATGAGCCGTGAGGTTGTCGGTGAAATTGTCCGTGAAAAGCAGCACGAAATACGGTGTGCACGCCAGCAGTGCCAGCCCAAACGCGAAGTGAACGACTGTACGGGGAGTTACTGGGAAGTGGGAGAAAAAGACAAGGTGCCTAAGCCTTTGGTGGGGTGGAAGGCCACACTCTTACAGGGAGAGAATCGGGAAAGCATCTCTGGGAGCGCTCCCTTGCCGCGGGTCGTGGGCGGGTGGTGTAGGGTTTCTGTGTTTAACCAACGAGATCTCTTGAAACTGAATCTTGGGGCGATCCAGGATTCATCCCCACGCGCAATCCATAACGCGACAGGAGTTTTAAGAGAAGTCAGAGTCCTCCATAGTAGTCCGCGCACGGGAAAGCCGTGTACATGGCGAAGGGAAGGACAGGTCCAAACAAATCGACGCGCAAAGGTAACGAGATGAGGACGCTCACGACGTCCAGGGAAAAGAAGTGCACGTCCCTTTCCCCACAAACGATCTACGTTTTGCGTCGACTGGTGCAGTGGAACAAGGAAGGTCGGAAACATTGGGACCTCTATCGATGGCTGATGGATCCCTTCGTTCTCCACGACGCCACACGACTCGTGATTGAAAATGCCGGCTCCCCCGGCATGGACGGCGAAACGTGTGAGCACATCCGAGGAAACGAATGGGGATATGCAACGAAACTATCGGAGAAACTGAGAAGACGCACCTATCGCCCAAGTGCGGTCCGACGATGTTACATTCCCAAGCGGGATGGAAGGAAACGACCTTTGGGGATCCCGACGATTCGGGATCGAGTGGTACAACGAGCGTTAGTCCTGTTGCTGGAACCGATCTATGAGCAGGTTTTTCTTCCCTGTTCGTACGGATTTCGGCCGGGGAAAAGAGCCGTAGACTGTGCAGCCGAGGTAGCCAAGCAAACGTACTCCCATCGACACGTTCTCGAAGCGGATATCGAAGCGTTTTTCGATCATGTCTCGCATCGAAAGCTATTGGGAATGCTCAAAGAAAAGATCGCGGATCCTCGGATTCTCGATTTGATTCGAGCGTTTCTCAAAGCGGGGGTCGTGGAAGGACAGAAGCCTTGGGCGCCCACGGAGGAAGGAACTCCACAAGGAGGACCGCTCTCTCCTCTGTTGGCCAACCTCTACCTGCACTATGCGTTGGATGTGAGATTTTTGGAGGCAAGTAAATCCCACAAGCGAAGCCTGTTGCTTCGCTACGCGGATGACTTTGTCATCTTGTGCCGACGAAAAGCGGATCTACTCGCGCTTCGACGTTGTTTGTATGTCTGGATGCGGGAAGCGAAATTGAAGCTGAAGGAAAAGAAAACCCGGCTCATCGACCTGCGCAATCGTGCGCGTGGAGTTGAATCGAAGTTTGATTTTCTGGGTTTTAAATTTCACTTGCGGGCGTATCGGGACAATCCGAAGCGATTCTGGATTGCCCGGCAACCCGCCGAAGCTTCTCGAAAGAGTCTACGGGAGAATCTTCAAACGAAACTCGAACCTCAACTTTCCCTCATGGCCGCCAAAGCGATCATGAAATCCGTCTGGGAAGGATGGGCAGAGTAGTTTCGCTTCGGGAACTCCAATCGAGTCTTTTATCGGGAAATCTACTCGCTCCATGGAATCGCTAAGGGCTACCTTCGGCGAAAATATCGCAGACAACGTCACCCCGTGTCCTGGCGGCGCCTCCGCCCACGGTGGAAATGGATGGTCCAAGGACTCCGGCCTATTCGAGTCATCCCTGATTCCCTGCGACAGCGTCAACTGACTCTGTCGGTTGCGTAAGGTGGAAGAGCCGTATACAGGAAATCTGTACGTACGGTTCGGTGAGGGGGAAGGGAGACACACTCCCTTCCCTACTCGGTTTCTAAATTTTCTTTCCAAGACGCGAGTCGAGCAAAAGGTTTTTGCAATTGATAATGCAGAGTTAAGCCGTTCTCAATTTTCTTGTCGATCTGGATTTAAATCCACATGAGTTATATAGAGGTTCTAAAAATGAAAAGAGGTGAAAATGCGTATACATAGATTTTCTTTAATCTCGCTAGGGATGATCGTTGGGTTCATCGGCATAGGCTGTGCCGCCCTTGGATTTCGTAAAGATCCCTACCAACCAAAAATTGATCCGGCGAACTTTCAAACCACCGTTGACAATCCATTTTACCCGCTCGTACCCGGTACGAAACTCAAATACATCGAGAAAGCGGGGAGAGAGACGAGAGAAAATCTCATCGAGATGACAAACGACACTCGGACCATTGCCGGCGTGAAGTGTGTTGTCGTCCACGATACTGTGCTGGAGGATGGCAAGCTCAAAGAGGACACCTTTGACTGGTTTGCCCAGGACAAGCAAGGGACCGTCTGGTATTTCGGTGAAGACACAAAAGAATACTTACCGAACGGTAAGGTGAGTACCAAAGGATCGTGGGAAGCACAGGTCAAAGGCGCTCAGCCGGGAATCATTATGACAGCGGAGCCAAAACCGGGCGATCCTTATTATCAAGAGTATTACGCCGGTGAAGCGGAGGACATGGCTCAGATCATCGCACTGGGTGACAAAATCACGGTTCCCGCAGGAACCTTCGATGGGTGCATCCGAACGAAGGAATGGTCGATGTTGGAATCTGGCTCCGAAAAGAAGTGGTATGCAAGAGGTATAGGCATCGTCCGAACCGAGGCGACCGATGGAGAGGTCGCTCAGTTGGTGTCGATCACTCGACCTTGAAACGTATCGCTCGCTATGGGTTGTGGATTGTTAT
Organism: uncultured bacterium; assembly: GCA_964397255.1. Lineage (GTDB taxonomy): Bacteria > Bdellovibrionota_G > JALEGL01 > JALEGL01 > DATDPG01 > CAYNHQ01. The sequence goes on along the minus strand of CAYNHQ010000008.1, from coordinate 32,486 downwards.
CGCCACACTTGTAGGGACTCCTTCAGCATTTGCGAGAATTCGCAAGACGCGACCTTCCGTATCGTCCTATTGGTCGACTTTGCCCCTCACCGTCGGTTCAGGTTTTGAGTTCGAAACAGACGCTGAGGAGACCGATTACGATTTTCCTGTTCTAGCTGAATACAACTTGTTGGAAAATCTGAAATTCATCGTCGAACCGAACTTTGCCATCGTTAATTCAAAGACTCCAGATATCAAGTCCGCATCTGGTTTTGGAGAACTCGAAACGTCCGTCGAGTACGAGTTCATCCCGGAACGGAGATATCGCCCAGCGCTCTCAACCGAAGCGACCGTGAAGTGGCCCACGGCAAGCGACACTACACTAGGCTCGGGAAAGTACGACTATACGATTGGACTCATTTTCAGTAAGGACTTGGTCGTCGTCGATCTTGATTTCAACGTTCTTTACACATTCGTAGGAGGATCTGGTGACACGATTGAGATCTCTTTGGGCGCCGAAAAGGACCTCAATCACTTTTTGGTTTTGGAAACAGAAGGAGTCGGCACGATAGGATCGGGCGGAATTCAAGGTACGCCCGGGTTAGGGAGCCCCGGATCAGGCGAAACGGGGTTTGAGGCGCTGGTTGGTTTCGCCGAACACATCAATCGGTATTTGAAATTTGAAGAAGGGGGAATTATTAGACACGACCTGTCCTGGCAGATTGTGTTTGCCTGGGAATGGAACTTTTCAGGCGAAGATTAGTGGCGAAAGCGGTAGCTCAATTGAGTAGCTGTGGGAAAAGCTCTTATAGTATTGGGGGGCTATGACTCGAGCATTCCGGATAGATATTTTTATTCTCCTGTGTGCCTTCACCCCGAGGGCGTTGCTTTCAAACGACTCTGCTAACCGGACCGTTTCCATTGAGAATTTCGAAGGAACAGGTTTCCACTGGGAAACCCGTCATCCGATGCTCAAAGAACATCCGGAATACATCATTTCGCAGGAGACAAACAATCATTACCTCCACGCGGCTCCCATTCCCGGTCGTGAAGGGAACATTGCCTACCTCAAGTTCAATATTAACCTTCACGAAACCCCCCTTCTCCGATGGCGCTGGAAAGTGGAAAAGTTCCCCAACAACCCGCAGGAGGGGTCGAGCGGCCCAAACGATACCGCTGCAAGTGTTTACATCTATTTTGAAAGCGGGCTAAAAAAGCGGGTCATCAAATACGTCTGGTGTTTGGCGCATCCCTCGGGGGAGTGGCTAACAGCGCCCGGGTCAACTTGGTTCTGGAAAACACGCGTGCTGGCTATTCGCTTCGGCCCACCTTTGAACGAATGGAAAGAGGAGACGGTGGACCTTCAAAAGGATTTTACAGCCGCCTTTGGTGCCAGTCCTCCAAAGAAAGCTTTCGGGATAGGCGTATTGACGGACGGCGACCAAACTCATTCCGAATCCATTGGAGATTACGATGATTTCGTGGCGCTCCCATCCAAACCTTAAAGTTTTATGTCTGGTGGTTCTTTTGTGCGTCCTCACAAGGCTACCCGCATTTCGTTACGGTGTGATCTCCGATGACGAAGGAATTTATTACGCCATGGCGCGCGTAGTGAACGCTGGCGGCGTGATGTACCGAGATACCGTGGACCACAAACCCCCGGGAATTGTATACACCTATGCGGCCGCACTGTGGATGGCACGCGCTTTGGGAGGAACGGAAAAAGACTTGGGAATTCACCTCGTCCATTTTTGCGGCCTGATTTTCGTGTTTGGCTCTTGCCTCGTCTTATATGCCATTGCCCGCCGCATTCTCGTGCCTTCGTATTCAATTTTTCCCACCGTTCTATACGCCTTGTCTTCTGCGGCCAAGCAACCGGTGGATGGGTTAGCTGTTAATGGCGAGCTGCTGATGAATTTGCCGATCGCGCTGGCGGTCTGGTGCGCGATCGAAGCAAGAGACCGACGTCGTTTTCTCGACGTGGTAGCTGGAATCTTCTGTGGCATTGCGACGCTGTACAAATATCAGGCGGCGATTCTCTTCGTAGCCATGCCGATGTTGCTTTTGGGTGAAATAAATAAAAAACGATTTCGGACGGTTTTTTCTTCGGTTCTAATGTGGGGTGCCGGTTTTGTCACCCCGATTGTTTTAATGGGAGCCTATTTTTACCACCGGGATGCTCTGGGTGACGCGCTTCGGTGGGGCGTGCGTTTCAATACAAGTTATATCGCCCAAGGACCGCCGTGGTCCTGGGCCCTTAAACGATTGAGTCTTCAACTCGTTGGGGTTGTGCTTCCCAGCTTCGTGCTCTACACCGGTGGCCTGATTTCACTCCTTCGTTTGATCCGCGGAAAAAACATGGACGATTTCGTTACAAAAAAGGCGTTCCTTGCAGCTTGGTCGCTCGCTTCACTCATGGCGGTCGGTGTGGGCCGCCGTTTTTTTGGCCACTATTTTCTTCAGCCTGAGCTGACGCTGGCGCTTCTCGCTGCAGGCTTTGCCTTTCGCTTGGGAACGCGCCGAGGGATATTGTGCCTTGGAGTTCCTTCTTTACTGAGTTTTGTTGTTGCGATTTGGCCTGAAATGAGTCAGCCGATTCTGAATTCGGACGACCCCGACTTTCGTCTGATTGGACGAACCGTGGCTGCCCGAACCGCTCCATCGGATACGATTTGGGTATGGGGTAATGTTCCGCAAATTTACTATTATGCCGATCGTCGACCGGGTGTCCGCTTTACGTTCTGCAATTACTTGACCGGACTGTCTCCGGCTACCCCTTCGGAAGAATTGGACACCATCGATCCGCGTGCCAACGCCCTTTTATGGGCGTGGCCGATGGTTTTTGAGGATCTCGAACGTCAGAGGCCCAAATGGTTGCTGGACACAGCGGCCGGAGGAATCAAATCGTACGGAAAATTTCCAATTGAAAGCTTTCCTGCGTTCGCTAGCTATGTGTCCTCCCATTACCGCCGGGAAGACTCTGTGGGTGACGCGGTATTCTATCGTCGACTGGACTGACGGCCTTCTCGCATCTCGAGGAATTGCAATACCGCGGGCATCATGAAAAGAGCCGCGAAAAGACAAGCTACCTCTCCCAATAGTCCAAGCCACCCAAAAGAGGCGAGCGCCTGGTTTCGGGCCGTGGTGAGCGTTGCATACCCCACGATGGTCGTCAGGGAACAAAGGATGATAGCACCTCCGACACTTTCGAGGACTTTGGGAATTGAGCCGGCCCCTTCCAATCGATATCGCTGCCAGAAATTCACGCCGTATTCAACGCCGATGCCGAACGTCACAGGGAGTGCGATAAAGTTAAAGAAATTGAGTTTGATCTCAAGGGCGGCCTGCAGTCCAAACAGGAAGATGATCCCGGCAATCAGCCCCCCTACAATATATATAATTGATGTCAGGTTCCGATACCCCAGAATCACGATGAGGGACACAATCAAAAATGAAGCGATCGTCGCCAAAGGTCCGTCGTGTTTGATGGCGCGCAAGAGATCGGCGAATATCGCCGCTTCTCCCGACATGCGGGCTACGCTTCCATCCGAAAGCCGCAAATGGCTCAGCATGTCCGCAAAGTGGATCAGGTTTTTCCCGTTCGAGAGATCGGTGGAACGGCGTGGAAATACGTAGGCGATTCTTCCCAATCGGTTGTCGAGTTCTTGAAAATTGCGTTTGATGGCAACGGGGAGATCTGAAATCGACAATGCTTTTCGATCCGTTTGGCTCCGGAGGTCTTTTAGATTTTTTTGAAAATCCGAATCGATGAAATTCAAGGAACGGTCCGCCACCAGACGGTGTACTTTTCTGATCATCAGAAGCTTTTCTTCCTGCCGTTCCGGAAGATAGCTATTGAGCGTCTTACAGGTATCGATGGTCTTGGCACTTTCAGACTCACCCGATTCCATTCGCATAACCGCATCGCAGATGTATGGGGCTTGCGCTTTGTCTTGTAGAAGGATGACAACAGGGGAAAGGTCCTGTTTGAAAATGTCGTCTACTCGCCCGGCCAAGGTTTTTTCGCCCTCGTGCGCTTGTGGCCGATTCCGAAGCTTCGCAAAATTGTACTCCATGGAGTTTCGAACGAATTGGCTATACGCGAAAAGACTGACCAAGATGAGAAAAAGACCGAGCACTCTCACGGCAAAACCGGAACGTGTGACGACACGCCCCAAGGAACGAAGAAAGAACCCCCACGGCTGAGCCTTGTCTTGCTTTTCCTCGACGATCGGAGCGATCCGTTCGGACAACACCAGAAGCGGCGGCAGGCAGGCGTAGGTCGCCAACCAGCAGAGCATCATTCCGACACCGCCGATAAATCCAAATTCGCTAAATCCCTTCGTAGTGGCAAACGCGAGCGTGGCAAAGGAACAGCTGGTGGTCAGTGCCGCGGTGAACGTACCGAGCCATGTTGTATCAATCGTAACCGCTAAAGCATTTTCGACTGAACTCCTTTTTCGGCGCTCTTCCAAATAGCGCGCCATGAGAATGATCCCACTGTTCACGCCGTTTCCGACAATGATGCTCCCTAAAAAGACGGTCTGGGAATTGAGATGGCCAATGTGAAGAGCTGTAAGCGCGAATGTCCAAGCGACTCCTAGGAAAAGTGGCACCGTCGGAAGCCAGACCATGCGAATCCTTTTGAAGTACAAAAAGATCGCTACCGCGACGAGCAAAAGGCAAAGCCCGAGGGTTTCCAGCGTGTCGATCCGCAACTGGTCGTATTCGTCCAGCGTGTCCTTGAATTTGCCCATGTAGTTGATCTTCATCGACGGGTGATACCGGGCCGGATGAAGATCGTTCACCCCCTCTTGAACCCAGCCAATTAAGTCCTTGGCAAACGCGGTGCCGGTGGAAACTCCGTACGGCTTGATCACAAAGGCCGCAAGTTTGCGATCCTTGCTGAAGAAATATCCGTCGTAATAGTCGCTGGAAGAATCTCGATTTTTATATTTTGCTTCAATGTCGTCGACGTTGAATTCAACTTTTTGATCATCGAGCGAAAAATAAAGAGGGTTGTTTCGGAGCTTTTCATACCGGATCTTCCGATCCAGACGTTCATATATTTTCTGAAGATCTTCCAGATCCATGTATAGGAATCTGTTGTCCTCATAGAATTTTTTTGATTCCGTGATGTTGTATTCAACGTATCGGATATATCCGGACGGCAACCGCCGTAAACGAACGGCCAGGTCTTCTAAAAAACGCTCTGTGGCTTTGGCATCCTCGCATTCCACCGCGACAATCAGGTTGCCGACCCCTCCAACTTTTTCGATCAGACGGTTCATCTCCACGACGCTGGGGCGGTTTTGGGGAAGGAGAAACCGAAAATCACTTTGAAGTTCTAGATGCCGAGCGATCTGGATGCATGGAACACTCGTCGCCGCCAGAAAGAGAAGGCAGAGCAACGGTGAGCGCGTAAACAAGGAGGCCCATTTGCGAGAATTCATGCCGAACATGCTGGCTAGACCCTTATTGCCGCCCGATCGGCCCTCGTGTATGAAAATGCCATGAATTGGTGCAAAACCCTGTTTAACCAGTGCGTCCAAATTTTGGTTGTTAGCGCGGTGATTGTCACTTGTCTCCTAAACACGGTTTGGAAGTCCGCTGATTAATGCGTATCTGCCTTGTCAGTGAATATTACTACCCGGTTCTGGGAGGGATCACGGAACATGTGTATCAATTTTCCCGCCAATGTTTGAATCGGGGTCATGAGGTTACGCTCCTCACGTCCCACGCTGGTGACATTGACCCTACACTGATTCCGTCGCGACTGAAAATTCGCCGTATGGGAAGAAGCGTCAAAATTTTTTCAAACGGTTCTATCGCTCGGGTGACGCTGTCGACAAGTATTGGGAGGGAGGTGCGCTCTTTCCTTAAATCCGAGTCTTTTGACATTGTTCACGTGCACGCCGCATTAACACCGGTTCTCCCCCTTCTTGCGGTGCGGTATCGAACTTCACCCACGGTCGGGACGATCCACACCGACTTTCAGCAAAATCGGTTTTACGAAATGTTTCAGCGGCAGTGTCAGGAGATTTTGAACCACCACGATGGCATCGTGGCCATTTCGCCGATCTGCGTGGAATCGATGCAGCGCTATTTCGATATCAATGCCACAGTGATTCCCAACGGCGTAGACGTCGATTGGTTTGCCAACGGCAGACTGCTTCCCGAAATGAAAGACGGAACGTTCACGATCCTTTTCCTTGGGCGCTTCGACCCCAGAAACGGACTGGATACATTGATCAACGCTTACGCCATGCTGCGTGCACAGGGGATCAAAGCCCGGCTGGTAATCGCCGGAGACGGCCCGCTGCGACCCCATTACGAAAAACTTGTGCCGGCGGATCTTCGCGGCGATGTCAGATTCATAGGGGCGATCAATCGGGAACGTCCGGATGTCTTCGCTTCTTCAGACGTCTTTTGTTATCCCGCCCGCAAAGGCTCGTTTGGAATCACTCTTTTGGAAGCGATGGCAGCGGGGTTGCCGGTGGTCGCTTCGAATATTCGAGGTTTCGCAGATCTGTTGCGCCATGGAAAGGACGGCCTTCTTTTCGACCAAGACAACCCGCAAACGTTGTGCGACGTCTTGACCCGCCTGGCACAGGATGTGGACTTGCGTCGCCGTTTCGCGGCATGCGGGCGGCAAAGAGCAGCTGAATTCTCGTGGGGGAAGGTCAGCCAGTCCATCCTTGCCTATTACGAACAGATCCTTTCAGTTCAAAATCGGCGTTTACATGCCTAATCGGGTCCGATTTCTCGTTGCGTTTTTCAGCATTGCTTACAGCAGCGTCTTGATTCAGGTTCTTATTCAAGGCTGGTGGTTTGCTTCCGTGATTTGGTTTGGATTCGGGCTTCTCCTCCTGGATTATTTTTGGATCCGATTTGATTTGGCGGGCGCAACATACTGGCGCGGGGCATCCAAAGTAAAACAACTTGCCCTGACCTTTGACGACGGCCCGGACCCTAGGCACACCTCAGACCTGCTGGATCGACTGAAGTCCTTAAACATCCGGGCCACGTTTTTTATTCTGGGTCGGCAGGCCGAACAACATCCGGAGTTGGTCCGCAGAATCATTGCCGATGGACATGAAATCGGCAGCCATGGTTACACCCACCGAAAACTGGGTCTCGCCAGCCCAAAAACAATCGGCTCCGAGATGACTAGATGGGAAAAATCGGTGGAGGCCATTGTGCCGCTTCCAAAGAACCGATGGTTCCGCCCCCCTCACGGAATCAAAAATTTTCTGATTCGCCGCATTGCAAACAGCCGGGGATATCGGCTTGCCGGCTGGAGCCGCGGCGTTTGGGACACCGATCGGGTCGATGCCAAAACCATTGCGGAAAGAGTCACCCAAGGAATTCGTCCCGGTGATGTGATTCTGCTCCACGACGGAGACGGCGGTGGAAATCAAGAGGATCGCTCGCAAACCGTCGCTGCGGTGACCCCTTTGGTTCAAAACCTTCGCGAAGAGGGATTTTCATTTTTGACCCTATCTGAACTTTTTCCGCATCCTAAACGCCGAATTGAACTCGGACCGCTGCTCCTGGGCTGCTTTATCACGGTGATCGGGATTCTGTATGTGCTTCGTTCGTTTGAGCCCTTTGAGATTCAGCGCAACCTCATGGTTGCAACTCCTGCGCTCCTTCTGGCCAGTATAGCTTTGGATTTTTTGTCGCTAACTCTCAAGAGCCAGGCGTGGCGGGAATTGATTTTACCGATGCGTCCTGTGCGGCGCCGAAGCGCCCTTGCCTATTACTTGGTCGGCAACTTGATGAACAACCTGCTCCCTTTCCGCGGAGGAGATTTAAGCCGGGCCGATCTTCTGGGTCGTAAAGAAAAAATTCGCCGCATTTACGGACTTTCAACCACGATTCTGGAAGGACTGATCAACGGAGTCGCCCTCCTTCCTCTGCTAGCGGTCGCTATGTTTTTCTCCCCCCTTCCTAAATTTCTTCGTCTCTCCCTTGTTCAATTCGGCGTGCTCATTTTGTCGACCCTACTGTTGGTCTACCTTTTGGTCGGAAAAACAAAGCATCGCTGGCTTGACGGCCTTCGTTCGATCCGTGAACACCGACGGATGTTTTTTGCTTTCCTTTATTATCTAGTCGCGTGGGGGACTTATTTTGCCTCTCTTTCGGTCATGGTTCGGGCCTGCGCCCTGCATGTTTCCATCTGGGCCGTTCCGGTCATCGCCCTAGCGTTAACGGTCAGCATGTTCATTCCCTCCGCCCCCGCCCGACTGGGAGCGTTTGAAGGTGCTATCGTGCTTTCTCTCGCCATTTTCGGAATTCCAGCCCCCCGCGCTCTTGGATTCGCGCTGATCCTCCATGCCACTCAAACACTTCCTACACTGTTATGGGGCGGTCTATCGTGGCTTTTGGTTGAACTACCCGAAGTGGCATTGCCGGCGAAGGTATAGGATGCGAAAGGCGAAGATTAGCGGCGAAAGCGGTAGTTCAATTGAGTGGCCGCGGGTAACACAACCAAAGTTAAAAGAGTCGACGTAAGAAGGCCGCCGATGACAGTGATCGCGAGCGGTCGGAGCAATTCCGAGCCGGAACCCCACCCGACGGCGATCGGTAAGAGGCCGAGAATCGTCACGGACGCGGTCATTAAAATTGGCCGAACCCTTTTGCGCGCGGCTTCCGCCATCGCGTCTTTTCGGGTGAGTCCCGCTTTGAGCTCCTTATTCATGTAATCCAGAAGCATGATGCCGTTTCGAACCACAATTCCGACCAGCATGACGGCGCCGATCATGGACGAAACATTGAACGTCTCGTGTGTCACCCAAAGGCTCAAAATCCCTCCAACGGCGGCGAGAGGAATCGTAAGTAGAATTAAGCCGACTTGAGCAAACGACTGGAATTCAAACCAGAGGATCGCGGCCACAACAAAGATGGCGAGCAAAAAAACAAGCGCCATGTTTTTCAGCGCATTCTGTTCCGTTTTGTATTTTCCCGAGAATCCCCACGAGTAACCGGCCGGGAACTTGAAACGGGAAAAAATTCCCCGGATGTCATGCGCGACATCGTTCGCACTTCGCCCTTTGACATTCGCCGTGATCGTGAGCTTTCGGCTCAAATGTTCGTGATAAATTTCACTTGGAATGTCGCCGAAGGTAAGCATAGCGACCTGTTCTAAGGGGACGGTATTTCCCCCGGTGGTTTTAAGAGGAAGGCTCTTCAAACTTTCAAAGTCGAGGTTTTCCCCGGGATTGGAAAAGTGAAGAACGACTTTGATCTCTTTCTGAACCTCCCGGACGCCGGTCGCCTCGAATCCGGTGGAAAAAGCTTGAAGCGTATCGTAAATCGACTGTTCGGAAATTCCGAGGCGCCCCGCTTCTTTTTTATTCATGTCGATCTCCAGCGACGGAACCGGAAAATCAAGCGGCGGGTGTACATCGATCAATCCGGAAACCGATTTGATCTGATCCATCACGTTTGCGGAGATCGTATGCAGTGTCGAGAGATCGGTTCCGAAGAGATCGATGCCGATATCAGCCGGAACGCCGCCGAGAGAATCATTGATCTTGTCGGCCAGCGGCATCATGTAATTGACCTGAACCCCGGCAAGTGCCGACGTTTTCACTTTCAAGCCGTCGATGAATTCCTCCAAGGCGATGGGGCGTTCGTTTTTCGGCGAAAGCTTCGCCATGATGTCGCTGTGATTGACGTTGTCCGTGTCCTCGGCGCCGGGGGCATGCCCCGTTCGTCTTGTTACGGTCAAGACACCGGGAATGTCTTTCAGCCACTTCTCGATTTTCAAGCCGACGCGCCTAGCCTCCGGGAGCGACGTGCCGGGCGGCATGACCGTTTGTAAGAGCAGCGCCCCTTCATCCAGAGCCGGAAGGAACTCGCTTTCCAAATGTCGAAACGACATCACCAGTAAAACGACAGGGATGAGCGCGAGGGTCAAAACCGTCTTGGGGCGCTTGAGCGAAAAGGAGAGTGGGCGACGGTAGATTCGATGAAGGATTCCTTCGCCATCGTGGAGACGTTCGGATTTGGAGAGCCATTTTTCAGAGAGGAGAGGGATCAGCGTGAGCGAGACGAGAAGTGATGCGAGAAGGGCGAACGTCACGGTGAGACTGACCGGTTGAAAGAGCCGGCCGACAAACCCCTCAACCAGAACCATTGGCAAAAAAATGCCAATGTTAGTCAATGTGGAAATCACGACCGGCCGCACGACCTCGGACGTGGCATGAACGATGACTTCCCGGGCGTTCTTTCCCGCTTTGAGGTCGGGGGAGGAAAACCACCGGAATATATTTTCCAGAACAACGATGGCATCATCGACGATAATCCCGGTGCCGATTGCAAGACCCCCGAGTGACATCACGTTCAGACCCAATCCGAACATACGGATCAGTATCAATGCGAAAATCACCGAAAGCGGAATGCTCAATGTCGCAATTAAGGTGGTTTTAAGATTGTGAAGGAAGAGGGCCAGGATCACAACCACCAAGATCGCCCCGATCCAAACACTCTCTTTGACACTTCCGATCGAGCTTTGAACCAGCTCCGCCTGATCGTAATAATTATGGATCGAATATTCTTTTCCCAGACTCTGGCCGAACGCCGACATTTCCCGATCCACCGCGCGCGCCACCGTGCCGGTATCGAAATAGGGTTGCTTGTAGATATTGATGAGAACGGATGGCGCGCCGTTTTCGGAGGTGTCCCCTCGCTCGTGCTCGTAGCCCAAACTCACTTGCGCCACATCCTTAAGCCGGACGGGAATGCCATTTTTGACGGCGATGACGACATTTTTGATTTCTTCCGCATCGGCAAATTGCCCGTTGGCATGAAGGACCAGCTCCTGCGAAAAATGGTTCACAATTCCGGGTGTAGCAAGAATGTTGTTGCCGATCAGGCCGTCTCGTAAATTTTCAAGCGTCAGGTCGTATTTGATGAGAAGAAATGGATTAGGGCGGACCGCATACTCCAACACCTTCCCTCCCATGACGACGACTTTGTAAACGCCCGGGATTCGCTGAAGCCTCGGCTTTAAGTCATATAATGCGTGGTCGCGGAGCTTCACGGGGTCGTCCCCTCCTTGCAAGCTGTACCCCTCGATCAGCGCCAAGGCGGCGCTTAGATTCTCAATCGACGGCTCGGCCGTATCGGGGAGTTGTCCGCGGATCTGCGACAACGCTTCAATGAGAAGCTGACGGGCGGTCAACATGTCGGTCCCCCACTGAAACTCGACCGAAACCATCGAGATGCCCGTTGCCGACGTGGAGCGAACGCCGATCACCCCCAACACCCCGCCGGCGGCACTTTCGATCGGAAGCGTGACCTGCCTTTCCATCTCCAGTGACGAAAAACTCGGCGTTTCGGTAACGATGTTAAGGATCGGAAAATTCAAGGAAGGGAAGAGATCGGTCGTCAAGCCAGGAATCGTAACAACGCCCAAAACAGCGACAAAGGCTACGCCGATCCCTACGTAGGAAGGAGAGGTCAAGATTCGATGGAGCCACTTTTGAAACATCGTTCTAGTCCTCTTCTTCCATGCTCACTTTAAATTCGGGATATAAGAATCCGACCCCCCCTTGGACTACGATCTCGTCGTTTGGTTCCAACCCGGACTGAACTTCAACATCGGAATCGAAACTCTCTCCGACGTTTACTTCCACCGATGCGAATTCAACGTGACCGTCTCGGGTTTTCGACTTTCGAATGACCCAGGTTCTTCCGTCGCGTACATAGACGGCCTCTTTGGGGACAGTGAGCGCGTTCTTTTTGATGGAGGTTGTGATCGCTGCGTAAATGAATTCATTTAAAGGGATGGAATTGGCCTGAAGCGGTCTTAGAGAAGCCAGCGCCTGTCCCGTTTCGGCGCTGACGTTAGGAAGAGCGCGGCTCACACGGCAGGCGATCGGCGTCCGGTCCGGAAGGATAAATGCTGAGGCCATCTCCCCAGGTCGCACTTTCGGCGCATCCTCCGCCTCGATATTGACCACAAATTCGATTCCTCCTCCGTGATCGACCGAAATCCCATAAGCGGGAACCCGGCTTGCAATTTGTTTTAAGCTCGCTTTCACGGTTTGCGGTTCGTCGGTAAATTCCGGCGCCTGCCATATCTTGGTTTCCGAACAGCCGAACGTGAACATGAGAATCAGCCAGAGCGTTCTATTCATAATGAACGCTCGATTTCCCGGTCAGTCTTTCGATTTTGGCCAAATCGGAGAGATAGCCGTAATAAGCGGCTTGTTCGTTCAAAAGCGTTTGCAGCCAGAGGTCGATCGCTTCGGTCGCTTCCAAAATTCCGGAGGCCCCCTGGCGGTAGCGCTGCACCGACGTTTGTGCCGCCTGTTTCACTTCCGTAAAAAAAGCCTTGACCCTTTTTTCATCGGCGAGGTGCGCTTTGGCCGAAGCTTGTGTTTCAGCAAAATCGGTACCGATTTTCTGGCGCTCCAGTTCGAATCTGTTTTCCGACAGCGCCAACTCCGTCTTCTGCTGTGACACCTGCGAAGAAATTTCGCTCCAATCCCAGAGCGGGAGCCTGAGTTCCACGTCGGCACCCCAGCCCAACGACATGGAGTCGATTTTTTGACCCGAATAACCGTAATCCGCTCCGGCTAGAAGACTCGGGAGTCTCGATCGTTTCGTGGCGCTCAATCCGAACTTCGAGGCTTCAGTCTGCGCTGAGATCGAAAGGAGCGTCGGGTTCTGCGACATCGAATCAGTTTCGACGGCCGGAATCTCCGGCAGGGACGTCAGCGGTTTTAATTCCAGGCCGGAGTCTTGCACACCTAAAATCAAAGAGAGTTGTGTTTCTTCGCCGCTCAATTGTGCGGACGTCGCATCCAGGTTTCTCTCCACGTCGGCGATCGACGTTTTCACTTTGACAAGGTCGAAAGGGGGAACGCGCCCCACCGTATACCTCGGAACGATCGTTTCCTGAAGCCTGTGAAATTGAGCGTTCACTTCTTCATAACTTTGAATGGCGCGTCGGTCGCGGAGAATCGAAAAATAGAGTTGCTTGACGAGAAGCGCCACGTCGCTCTCCGACTCCAATTTGGAAAATCCCGCCGCGCGGACGAGCGCCCGGGATTGATCCACCTTCACCCAATCGGATGAAAACGGATAAAGATTTTGCTCGGCCCGCACAATGCCCCGATTGGCATCTGGGAGCTGGGTGCTCGGGTCATCCGATGTCGAAACCGCCCCCACGGCAAATACATGGGGGAGTTTTCGGCTGGACGTCTCTCGTAACGTTCCTTTGGCTTTTTCTTCCGACAAAAGCCCATCAATCGCTTGTGGGGATTTCGTGCGGGCGATCTCCAGGCATTGATCGAGTGAAAGGAACTGCTTCGATAACGCGGAACCGGTCCATGAAATCAGAAAAATAAAAGTAAAGGATATCCTCCACATAGCCGTGAATCATACAATGACTCTTGGACCAAACTTCGTAAACTTTTGAAACTCTTTCTGTCGAACCGGTGGTATGCTGCGTGCGTGAAGCGCCGTAACCCCATTTTTGAAACTCTTGCTCTCGTATGTTTGTTGGGAACCATCGGTTCGGCATCCGCCCAAGAACTTGAAACCGAATCGGCCCGCTTGCTCCCCGAAGGGGGGATCAAAGGGGGCGTCGGCTTCGAATTCCAGACTTCGTCAGACGGAAAGGAATACGCCGTCCCGTTCTTTCTGGAATATGGTTTATTAAATCGGCTGGAACTGACGGTGGAACCGGTCATGCTGACGTCGATTCAACCCAACAGCGGAACATCAGCGACCGGCGGCGGCGATCTGGAAATGACGGTCACCGGTCTGGCTTTGGAAGAAAAGTCGTGGTTTCCGGCGATGGCCCTGGCTGGCGAAATCAAAGTCCCCACGGCTCAAAATACACAGATCGGTACCAAGGAGTTCGATTACGCCGGTTTCTTGATCTTAAGTAAACGCCTGGGTGACTTCGACGCTCATTTCAACTTCGGTTACACCGTGATCGGTCAGCCCCCCGGAGTGCAAGTCAACAATACTTTTAACTTTGCACAGGCGGTTAAATATTACCCCAACAACAAATGGGATTTCTTTTTTGAGGCGTTGGAAAACACGTCGGCATCGTCGCAAGCTGAGACTCCGGTGCCGGGCGGAACTGAAGCAGGCTCCGGTACAACAACGGAACTCACGGGAGCGGAAATCGTCGGCACCATCGGAGTCGGATACAAGGTGATCCCGTCGCTTCTTCTCTCCTTGGGCATAAGTTACGACAACAACAGCGCCGTCCTCATTCACCCGGGCCTGACGTTCAATTTCAAATTGTTTTAACGAGCGCGGTGCCCATACGATGACGATTGTAGAGGATGCGAATTGAGAATAGAGGGTAAAAAACTGGTTCCCATTTCTATTCGGGAACCACTATTTTCCTTACGGGAACCAGAAAAGAACTAGCATTTGAAATTGTGGTTCCCATAGATTTCAGTCAAATTATCCATGCGGAACGAAGGGTTGTATTAGGTTGCCCACGCAATGGACTCGGTTCTAAAATCCAACACTTCTCTCCGCCATTCTAAATTTTCTTTCCACGAAGCGAGTCGAGCAAAAGGTTTTTGCAGATGAACGAACGGATTCATGTCGCCCAACGGATGCCTTGTCGACACAAAAATAACCGCTGGGCGTTACGTAAATTATCTTAACGATCTGAACGCCGTGCGGAGCTCCTCCGTGAAGGCTTTGGGTTGCTCCCACGCCGCGAAGTGCCCGCCTTTTGGAAGCCGGTTGTAATGAATCAGTCGGGGATACGCTTTCTCCGTCCAGCTGCGTGGAGCAGGAAACAACTCTTCAGGAAAAACGCTCACTGCAACCGGGATGGAGACACCTTTGGCATTGAAATAACTTTTTCCCCAATACTCCCAGTAGAGACGGGCGCCCGAAAGCGCCGTATTCGTCAACCAGGTGATCGTGATGTTGTCGAGGATATCGTCGCGCGTGAGGCCTTCGGATTCTCCGGCAAAGACACGCGAGATCAGCTCGTAGCTGCGCGCGTCGTGATCAAGGAAATAAGCCGCGAGGCCCACAGGTGAGTCCGCGATTCCGTACAATGTCTGCGGCCTAAGCCCCATCTGGAACCCGTAGGCGATTCCCTTTTGATATACGAATTGCACACGCTCGTAAGCGATCTTCTCATCGGCTGACAGGCCCGATGGTGCCGGTGCCCCGGAAAAAGCCGCTTGGTCAATATCGGCTGGCAAGATGCCAGGCATGTTGGTGTGAATGGCGAGCAACTCCGGAGGCGCCTCCAGGCCCATCATGTCGACGACGACCGCACCCCAGTCGCCACCTTGTGCCACAAATTTTCTGTATCCCAGGCGCTTCATCAGCGTGACCCAGGCCTTTGCAATGCGGACGGGGTCCCAGCCGGGCTTTATTGGTTTCCCTGAAAACCCGTAACCCGGCATGGAAGGGATAACGACGTCAAACGCGTCTTTTGCCTTTCCACCGTGTGCTGTCGGATCTGTGAGTGGGCCGACGATCTTTAGCTGCTCCACGATCGAGCCGGGCCACCCGTGCGTGACGATGACCGGCATCGCATTTTCATGTTTCGAACGAACGTGAATGAAGTGAATGTCCAGCCCATCGATTTCGGTGATGAAGTTCGGCAGGGAATTCAGTTGCGTCTCGCATCGTCGCCAGTCGTAGTCCTCTGCCCAATATTTGGCGAGCGCCTTCATCGTTTTGAGTTGCACACCTTGCGTCGCATCAGCGACCGTTTCTCGGTCGGGCCACCTCGTCGCTTCGATGCGCCTACGAAGTTCGACAAGTTCTTCTTCGGGAAAGTTGAATGTAAAAGGACGGATTGAGGTGGAAGCGGGGCGTGTGGTTTTGTCAGAAACAGTTTCGGTGATCATCATGGGAGTCTCTTTTTTGAGGTTTTGTGAAAGTGTGATCGTTACGCAATCGTCGACGCCGCAGGTGTATCTCCTTTTCGAACTTGCGCCGACTTTCGCTGCTCGGCTTTGATAAAGGTCAGCAGATCGGCGTTGACCCGATCCTTTTCCGTGGTGCAGATGCCGTGCGCACCACCTTTATACACAATGAGCTGGCAATTTTTGATCAGCTTCGCCATGAGCATCGCGGAATTTCCGATCGGGACGATTTGATCGTCATCGCAATGCAGAATCAACGTCGGCACATCAATTTTCTTTAGGTCCTCATACTGGTCCGTTTCGGAAAACGCCTTCACGCAGAAGTAACAGGCCGGCAATCCAGCCATCATGGCCTGATGCCAGAAACTGTTTTGGACGCCCTCTGAGATTTTCGCGTCCGCTCGGTTGTAGCCGTAGAAGGGTAAAGTGAAATCTTTGAAGAATTGCGAACGGTCGGCCAGGATTCCTGCTCGGAGTTGGTCAAAGACCTCCATCGGAAGTCCACCCGGATTGTTAGGCGCTTTTACCATGAGCGGTGGAATCGCATCGATTAATACAGCCTTGGCGACCCGTTTGCTGCCATGGCGCGCGATATAACGGACGACTTCTCCGCCGCCGGTCGAATGCCCGACGTGAATCGCATTTTTCAGATCGAGTTTTTCAGTTAACTCCGCCAAGTCATCGGCATAAGTGTCGAGATCGTTCCCTCCCCAGGGCTGGCTGGAGCGCCCATGTCCGCGGCGATCATGCGCGATACAACGGTAACCTTGGGAGGCCAGATAGAACATCTGGTCTTCCCAGGCATCCGCACTCAACGGCCAGCCGTGACTGAAGACGACGGGCTGTCCGCTCCCCCAATCCTTATAATAGATCCGCGTACCATCCCGGGTTGTGATCGTATTGCCGTGGTTGAAAGAAGGAGTTGTGGACTGGGCCATGGGGTCTCCTTTATATGTTTAAATTCTTAAAAAAGGCTTCTAGTCTTCTTTGATTGGAATGGCAAATCGGCAAATCCCCGAGATCTTCAACGGGGGGGATTTGAAATTGCCGCTTCCAAAGCGGATACCAGACTGTCCTCATCCCACGAGTTGTCATAACGAATCTCATTGATGAAAAACGTCGGGGTCCCGTTCACGCCGCTTTTCACCCCTCCCATAAAATCTTTCTTCACGTGATCTCGATACTTTCGTTTCTCAATATCTTCGGTCAATTGTTTCGTATTCAAATGTAGCGTTTTCGCCAGTTGCAAAATGAGATCGCCGCCCAGGGAATCCTGATTTTCATAGAGAAGATCGTGCATCTCCCAAAACTTCCCTTGCGCGCCGGCGGCCTCGGCCGCTTCGGCGGCGAGCTCGGCATTGGGGTGAATGTTGCTGATCGGAAAATTTCGGAACACGAATCGCAGACGTTCGCCCATCTTCTTTTGAACTTCTTTGACGATCGGATATGCACGACCGCAATGCGGGCACTCGTAATCTCCGTACTCCACCAGCGTCACCGGCGCATTCGCCGGGCCTTGTGAGTGGTCGTCTTTGTGGACGGAGATCGTCAGCATGGAATGGTCTTTCATAACGTGCCTTTCAGGCTAGAGGTTCGAGCGCCTTCAAGATCCCATCGGCGCCCGGATTGATGCCCACGGGAGACACATAACTCCAACGGATGATTCCCTCCCGGTCGAGAACGAAGAGCGCTCTCTCGCTCGTTCCATCGTTCTCGCGATAGACCCCGTACGCCTTTGCAATGGCACCCTTGGGTTCGAAGTCCGAGAGTAGCGCAAACGGATATTTTCGACCTTTGGCGAACTCAAGATGGCACCAGGCTCCATCTACGGAAATTCCAAGGAGGACAGCGTTGTACTTTGCGAATTCATCTTTGAGCTCGGCATACAGCGCCAACTGATCGCCGCAAACCGGACTCCAATCAGCCGGGTAAAAAACCAAAATCACCGGCTGACCTCGAAGATCGGACAAGGAAATTTTTTGATCCGGTGTGCGAGATAACGTGAAGTCAGGAGCCTCGATTCCAGGTTTAAGAACAGTTTTATTCTGGGGCATAGTCAATCTCCTTGAATTAGTCTCAACGACGGCTTCTAGTGCGTTTTTCCAGCCTTGGCAAGGACTTCACCGCCCCGGTCCCTCCAAGGCCTCAGCATTCAAAAAGATTGCACGGTGACCTGGCACGCTTTAAAAGGGCCGTAAGGAGATCCTTCTATGGAGGCGAAAAATACAACCACCATCGATTCCAGAACTGTCCTGTTTATCACGGGGGCATTCGTCACGCATACCGGCTGGGACCAATGGCAGAAGTATTTCCAGAGTAAAGGATATCAAACGTACGCACCGCCCTGGCCTTTCAAGAACGGAACCGCAGAGGAACTTCGAAACAGACAGCCGGACGACACCGACCTCGCGACGTTGACGCTCGGGGAAGTGGTCGATTTTTACTCGGAATTCATTCGAAAACTCCCTGAAAAACCGATCGTCATCGGTCATTCCACCGGCGGATTGATCGCCCAGATCCTCGTAAATCGCGGCCTTGCGGCGGCGGGGGTCCCCATCCACTCGCTCCCTCCGTTGGGAGTCATTCCGTACGAGTTCTCGTTTTTCAAAGCGGCGTGGAAATCGCTCGGGTTTTTCACGTCGAAGAAAAAAACGTATCTCATGTCTTTCAAAGATTTTCAGTACGCATTCGTCAACGGGATGCAGCTGGAGGAACAGAAAGAAGCGTACAACAAAAACGCGATTCCTGAGTCGAAGTCGTTGGCAAGAGGCGCGTTGACCCGCGATGCGAAAGTCGATTTTAAAAAGCCCCACGCACCGCTTCTATTCACATCGGGCAGCGAAGACCACATCATCCCGGCGTCGTTGAACCAGCGCAATGTCAAAAAGTATGAAAAAAACGACTCTGTTCTCGATTACAAGGAGTTTCCCGGTCGCAACCATTTCGTTCTCGGCCAGCCGACCTGGAAAGAAGACGCCGATTACATTCTCGGGTGGATCGACGCCCACTCGAAACGACAACCTCAACTCACACGATAAATGGGAGACGAACTAGCCACAGCGAACGTCAACCGGTCGTACTCGCTCGCCGGGACGAGCATCGCAATTTTCACGTTCACGCTGTTTTTTCTCTACCCGATGTACGTGAGCGGCAAGGCCAATCCTTTGTTGTTTCAGGCCACGGTAGTTGTCATGGGTGTGGCGACGTTCTCATTCGTGTTCGCGTCCTTCTATTACTACTGCTCCTCGCTCGGCAGCCGCATTCAAGATGTCGAACGGGCTCTGTACTCTCGGCGAGCCGATCGTTTCTGGCTGTTCGGTTACACCCTGCTGTTCCTCGCTCCGAGCCTCATTCTCTTCTCGATTAAACTTCTTGCCGTCGGGTCTGTGTGGTTGGCGCTCTGGCTGGTGTACTTGCTCTTCGTAATTTATTACTTTCCCAAGGTTCAGATCGCGTGCAAGAGCTCCAGTGGAGGAGTACAGACGGGTTCTTGACCGCCACATATCAATCAACTGTGGATTTGCCTCATTCGCCCGTCTCCATCCCGCCCAAGCGACGGACTCAGTTCTAGAATCTAACACCTCTCTCCGCCAATTTGGTATTGTCTGATTTTGTTGTCCTGGAATAAAAATCGGAAATTGATCCTTTTGGTGAGTTTGGGGTGCTCCGCTCGCCTGCTTGTCGTTTTCGCTTCTCATCTGCCGTGGTCTAATACGGACACCGACATGTATTTTAAAATGGCGGATGGGATTTTGGCTGGACAACCGATCTCATGGCTTCCAAATGGTTATCCGCTCCTGATTTCATTCGTTAAACTATTCGTCCCGCTTCACGCGCAAGTTCCATTTTTGTTTGTTCTAAACGTTATACTTTCAACCAGCTTGATCGTTTTCACCTACGCCATCGCGATGACGTTGATTGGGAATACTGGAATGTCACTTCTGGCTGCAGCCATGATCGCGTTTCTTCCGAACCAACTGAACTACACACGACTTCTCCTAACTGAGGTCCCCGCGACGTTTCTTCTAACACTCGCAACACTCTTCGCATTGAAAAGAAAATATTTTATTTCAGGCTTGCTTTGCCCCTTGGCTGCGCTATTTCGTTCGACGCTCACCCCGCTTGCTCCGATGCTCTTGTGCGCGATGCTGATGGCCCGCGTATCGTGGCGAAATTCGACTCGGTTTTTTTTCGCGCTTCTCTTATGCACATCGCTGATTGAAACCTTCAATTTACTCGACATCACAAAACCCCCCACAAATTTTTCGTGGAACGTTTACAAGTCGATCAATGGAGATGATTGGAGGCTTGAGTCTTCTTTGAAGAAATTCCCCACGGTTGAGGAGCATCCGCTATTGGAATATGAGAAGTTTGCACGCAAAGAGCCGCTCCATTTCATCGTGCAGAGGTTGACCTCCTTCTGGGATCTATGGGGGTTTTGGCCCAGGAACACCGATCCCTTAAGTCATCGCAACTGGTTTTTGAAGATGCTGATCGGCTTGCGATTCCCTTTGCTCTGCATGGCGGTTTGGGGATTCATCTCTCGGCAAAATGAAAGCTCTCCGAATTGGCCTCTTAACAAATGGATTCTTTTTTTACCGATTCTTCTGATCACCGCTATTCATACCCTTACCTATTCGCATCCACGATACACGTTCCCCGTGGAGCCGATGACAGTCGTGCTTGCGATCGTTCCTATTTTTAATGTAATCACCAAAAACAAAAAGGCCCGACTCCGCCATTCTTTTAAAGACTGCGCAGAAAAAGTCCCACGACGCCCGCCGCAAGAACTACTCCGGCCTCGGGCAATTTTTTAAATCTCAAAATTGTCACTAGAACGGCGAGTGCAATGACCGCTGTAGGAATATCCGTGATAGCTCTTCTTCCCAAAACGATCGCCGCGCCGGCAATCGCTCCGATAGCGGACGCCGTGACGCCATCCACGAACGCTTTGATCTGACGATTTTGAGCGAAACGGCGATAGTAAGGCGCCGGCAAAATCACGAACAGATAACAGGGAAGGAAAACTCCCAAGGCTGCCGCGACAGAGCCAAGGGGCCCGGCAACCAAGTAACCGATAAAGGCGACCGTGATGACCACCGGGCCGGGCGTGATCATCGCGACAGCGACGGCGTCGATAAATTGACGCTCCGTCAGCCATCCGAATTGCTGGACAACGCCACCATGGAGAAAGGGGACAATCGCCAACCCACTACCAAAAACAACCGCTCCCGCCTTAGCAAAAAATAACGCGATCTTTAAGAGAGTTTTCCAAGTTTCCGCACCATGAAGACCTGTGAAAAGCCAGGACGGAAGAAAAAATGAAGCTGCAGTGCCTTTTCCGAAACGCAGCGGCGCTTTCGAAAATAGGGCCGCAATTCCGGACAATAAAAATATCCAAATGATTTCGGATTCGGTCCACGCCGTGATGAGCGCGTTTGCAGCGGTTAAAGCCCAAAGTAATTTGTCGTCTCCGAGACTCTTTCGAACTAGCTTGTAGACACTCAGGGCCATGATCGCGATGACCGCCGAGCCGATTCCATAGAATATGCCCTGGATCCAAGGGAGACCCCCGAATTTGAGATAAAGCGCAGAAAGAACGAGAACAATGAGAAAGGAGGGAATGATGAAAGCAAATCCAACCAGCGTAGCTCCCCAAACTCCCGCGCGTATCCATCCTAAATAAATCGCGAGCTGAGCCGCAAGCGGGCCGGGGGCGAGCTGAGCCAGAGCGAGGCCCTCGCGATAGCCTTCGGCTGTAATCCATTTTTTCTCCTCGACAAGATCCCGGTGCATGTAACCGGTAAGAACGATCGGGCCCCCAAAACCGAAGCTCCCCAAACGAAGAAAATACGTGAAGAACTTTCGGAAGGAATACGGCTGCGCGACATCCATCATTTTTGCGTGTCGAGAGCGGACTTGATTCCTTTAGCCAGAGAAACCGTTGGGCCGATTCCGAAAAAGTGGAGGAACATGATTCGAGGCGATTCCCCCGTCATATGGTTGTGAATTGCAACAATGTTGATTCCGGCGGATCGAAGGACTTTGAGGACGGGCTGAAGTTCGGTTTCCAACATCGCAAAATCTCCGTCCACCACCGCTTTTTCGTCACTTCCCGCAAAGGCTGCCCAGGTGTTCACGCCCATGTCTTTTCCAACTTCGTGGCCGCCCATCTTCGTGGTCCGACCGATTATAACTTTATAAACACCGTCTTTGAGTTCTCCGTAGGATCCAATGACTTCTTCGATCTTCTTAGGATTCAGACTGGTCTTTGCCGGGTCGATCGTCGTGGATGATGAAACAGGTTTACGTGATGCCGTATCTCTCAATTGACCAAATACTTTTCCGACGGCTGCCGCGAGCTTCGTTTCCTCCCCCATTCCTCCAATATGCATGAACATGATTTTCGGAGAATCTCCGAAGAAGTGATTATGGAGTGCCGTAACTTCCAGTCCGTTGTCCAGCGCTGCGCTCATAACGATGTTGACCTGATCTTCGATCATCACAATGTCCCCCATGACCATCGCGTGATCGCTTGTTCCACTAAACGCCGCCCAGGCCGTGAGTCCCATCGGCGGCGTAATCCGCACGCCACTGGATGTGACTTTCAAGTCTGTTCGAGGCAGGCTCACTTTGATTACCCCTTCTTTTTCGTTAAGTTTGCCTTTCAACCCGGTGAGAGCCTCGATCTTTTGGACATCGAGGGATGCCGCATGGCCAAGGTTCATGGTTGAAACCAGAACCGCGAAAAGGGTGTATATGAGCTTCATCTGCCCTTCCTCCTGAAAAATTCGCAAGGATATCAGCCAGCTTCGCAGGTCGCCGCTTCTCCAACACCCGAAGCCACCTCCCAATGGCGCAGCGTTCTTTAGGCGAAGTTATGCGCCGTCCCCATTTGGGGAAATGAACCTCACTCTGTCGAGTGAAGCAAGTTCAAAGACTCGTCAGGCTATTTCGTCTTGCCCGCTTCGTTATGCTCAGCGTCGCCCTTTTCTTCTTTGCCGCTTTGCTTTTCGTAAGCTACATGGGCTTTGTAACAGGCTACGGTGAAGCCTTCATTTTTTTGTCCCGCTTTTTCGTTTTTCTCAAGGCAAGCGTGTGCCTCTTGGTCGGTCTTAGCCGCGCAGCTGAATTTTTTCAGGTCGCTCTTGCACGTGTCCATGAGCTTAGCTGCGGCGAACACAGCCGGTGAAGCGATTAGAGCGCCTGTGGCGGCGCATCCGAGTAACAATTTCCTCATTTTCATTTGAAGCTCCTTTTCGGTGAATACAACAGCTGAAACTTTTTATCGAACAAGAGTATCATTTGTCAATCGGAGCGGCCTTTACCGCTTCAACAAAATAAGGCCGAGAATGGAAAGAGCGATTCCCAAAATTTTAGATAGGGAAGCCGGTTCCTTGAAGAACACAATTCCGATCGCAACCATGAGGGAACAGCCGAGAGCTAAAACTGTGGGCACAACGAGGAGGGGTGCTCCTTTTTGAAAAAGGAGAAAAAAGAAAATGGTTCCGATCCCCACGCAGACTCCCGTCAACGCCGAATACGCTACTCCATCAAAAGTAATATTCTGGTTCCACCGACCGAATGACCACAACACCAATAAATAGGTCAGAATGGTAGCAAAGGCTGTGCCCTCCACTACCGCGCTTCCGATTCCATCTCCAATCTTGTCCGAGGCCATCTTTGTGAACACCTGGTGCATCCCATAAAAAAATGCCGCGCCTACTAAATACAGATGCCAGTTCTTCATTTCTTCTCCTCATTTACACTTTCGAGCGGAGCCATTGATCCATAGGGGTACGGCGGCGCTCGCGGCGGCTGCCTACGGGTGGACGAAATGCGTAATCGAGTTTTCCCTTAGATGTAAGTTGAGTCCAACCGCTCCCTTTTTCAATTCGATACACACCGATGTAACCTCCAGGCAAAAGACTGAGAGGCTTTTTGATCTTTCCCTGCTGATCGAACGCCTCACCCTTAGCAATGTGAAGTGGCTCAAACCATCCTGGGAAAACAAAATCGGAAACGTCGACGCCATCGATTTTGTACGAAAATGAGTCAGCTTCACATGCATCGCACACTTCGTACGCATATAAAGTTCCATCGGGAGCGAACGCGACAAGATTGATATTGGGATCGGCTAACATTTCGAGAAGCTCATGACTGGCGGTCACGCTCCATTTCAAATGATATTGAAGGTCGGTCGCCGCAAAGACTTTCCCCAACGGTTGCCCTGACTTCGTTAAATCGTGATAGCCCAGCGCTCCCGCCTGATCACTGTTGTCGAGAATCACCACTTGCCACGTATCAGGCGGTTTTTTTCCCTGCGGCACAAAAGAAAGCCGAGCATCAATTCCCCACGCGGCATTAAAATCGCGCGAGACTTGCGTTTGGAGAGAGGCTACCGCCTTCTCGACATCATGATCCCTCACCACCGTACTGCGATTCAATATGGCGACTTCGATTCCCGTCATTTCATCCCCTTATCCATTAAAAAAGCAGCGGAATGGCCGAGAGACCAATTCCGATAATGCCGATCCACAGGGCGCTTGAAACAAAATAGGGGTATATCATTAAAATAATTCCCACGATCAGCGGAATAAATTTCGCTTGTTTCTTGCCGTAAATGAAAAACGCAAACCCAATGCCTCCAAACACGATCGAGAGAAAGAGATTCAATGGTTCGGGCATGGGTTACCGAATATAGATTAAAACGTGTGGCCGAGTTCCATATAAAATGCAGAGCCCTCTGAACTAAATCCGTAATCGAAAAGTACCACGGTCGCAAGATTCCAGGCCAGACGAAAGCCGAGGCCTCCTGCATTCTTCCAGCCATGCAGCGTCGTACTTTGGACATCATCGAACACGCGGCCGGCATCCCAAAACGGAGCGAGGGTGAATCGCAAATACTGATCGAACGGTTTCGCTTCCCCCACTAACCAGCGAAATTCCCAATTTGTGAGCGCCGCCGCCGGGCCTACAAAACGATTTGACACGAAACCTCTCATAGAACGAAATCCCCCCAGGCCCGACCAATCTCGGTCGGTATACGCGAGTGTCGGCACTGAGAAGAAAGGAACATCACCGAATTGCATCGAGTAAAGAAATCGCCCCGCCACCACTAAACGTTTCGAACCTGGGAGGATGTCCTGATATCCGGCAAAGCTAAAATTGAGACGTTCGTACGTATAATTTGAACCAAGCGCTGGAGTGGCGAATTCTCCCACAAATTGTAAATAAAATCCTTCATTGGGATCGGGTTCAAAGTCGCGGGTATCGAGCGTGAGACCGATTTTGAAAAAATTATCCCAACCCCCGTTGCACCCCGTGGCGATCCCCGCCGCACAATCTTCTGCAAGTTTGGTGGGAGCCTGTATGGCCGGAACACCATGGCCGGCCGCATCAACGGCATCGACATATTCGCCCGAGTAGTCATCGATCCAGTAATAGTTAACCTGAAATCCTCCGAGTGGGCGGAGAATGCCACCCAGCAAGTCGTACTCGACCGACGGACCCAGCGTGAATGTCTTTTGGGAATATTCCGTATATTTCGTGTAGGCGGTCCCTCCGCTCTCCAATTTCAGAGCGTTTTTGTAATCATCGTAATTCGAAAAATCATTTGGTGAGCCTGGGAAATGCAATGGTGCGAGACTCGCATTCCCTAATCCAAAATAGGTTTGAATGGGATTGCGTATAAACTGAGCCAGTCCCCGAAGTCGCCAAGGGCTGTCTTTGAAATACGGCTGGTCATAGGTCGCCAGGAGCTGTGTCCACCGTTCTGTGCTCGTAATCGCCGCGACTTGAATTCTTTGCCGATAAGGAGTGTAAGCGAAAAAGGGATCTTCCTTCGTTTTGTTATCGAAGATTTCGCTGATCGCCCCAAAATTAAATCCCGTCTCGGGATCAACGGCAATAGCTGGTAGTAACGTGAAATATCGATGCTCCTTCTTCTGTTCAACAATGAGATCGGGAAGTCTGTCTTTTCGGTAAATAAAATCGGGGGCCGCAGCAGCAATTTGAATACCGGCTACCCAAAGTCCAGCGACGGCAAATTTTCTAACATTCATTTCCGGGGAGCCGCCGCTTCGAAATCCTTCGATACCTTAGTCACTTCGCCCTGAAGCTCACGGGCTTTCTCCTTGTTGGGAGGGTTTTCCTTTCCCAATTCTTCCAATTTTTTGTTTAGTTCTTTGATTTTCTTTTCGACATCGTCCAATGCGCGATTTGTTTTGTCGTCAGCCGTCTTTCGGGCCTCCTTCAATCGAACTTCAAGGTGATCTAACGCATCATTCATGGATTTTTCGAATTTCCTGGCGTTCGTTTGCGACCATTTTTCCAAGAGAACGAGTGTTTCTTCCAGCTGTTTCTCAATATTCTTAAGCGAATCCTTCGAATCTGCTAAGCCAGGAGCGGAGATCAACGTGAGGGCAATGGCAAGGGCTGCGATCCTTTTCATGGGGTGGATCATGCGCCCGCAGGCTGAACTTGTCGAATGCGCCCCCATGGCGTATCAAATCGGCCTCGAAAGTTCCCAGGAGAGGTGACCGAGTGGCCGAAGGTACTCGCTTGGAAAGCGAGCAGACGCCCAAAAGGCGTCTCGCGGGTTCGACTCCCGCCCTCTCCGCCACATATTTCAGAATACAGAATTCGGAATACTGAATACAGAATTCGGAATACTGAATTCTAAATCACATATTTTTGGACGATACATTTTGCGGAGAGTGAGCGGAATTTAGCCGCTTTTTGAAAGTGTCCCCTCGTAATTTCAATTACTTAGCAAATTGGGCTCTGGAGTGGGCATTGCAAGGAATAAAGGTTGAAAGGCTGGTGTCCGCCATGAAACTTAACTCCCTCTTTTTAGCTTCCGCTCTCGCCCTGACTGGATGCGGAGGAGGCGACGCTACCAACAATCAAAAGCTCGCACTTCATTTTAATTTGAATGAGATGGCATCGGTGGCAAACAGCGCTTTGGTCGCCGTCATTTCACCTAGTGGAAGCGGAGTCAACGTGATTTCCATCAGCCCCGTAGACAAACCCGACGCCATTTCTTTGAGCGCCAACCTCAGCGACACAAAGAATAAATATGTGGTCTTGGCAGGATTTTATGAAAAGGTGTTTTCAAAGGCCGAAGTTACGCTCTCCAAAAATACCCCGACCGGTCTGGCTTTTCTCACTCCTGTAAAGATTCTGTATGCGCCACTCTCGGCGAGCACAGAGTTGATACCTTATGACTCATCTGATTCGCACCTCGCCTTTATATCTGATTTTGTGGATCAAATTCGAATTGACATCGACCTCATAAATACAACCATTGACGGTCCGCTCGATCCCGTCCTTGTTCCGACTTTGCCGCCACCCTCGGATAAGCTACCTAAAGGCCCTATTGGTGGTTAGGTCGCACGACCGTAATCATCTTGAAGCCGGATTATATCGTCTTCGCCGAAATAACTTCCGGTTTGGATTTCTATAAACTCCATCGGGATCGTTCCTGGATTTCCGATTCGATGGGCGGCTCCCACGGGAATATCGATCGTCTCGCCCACACCTAATTTCTTTTCCACGCCATCTAACACCACCAACGCTTCGCCTGAAACGATCACCCAATGTTCGCGACGTTTGGCGTGCTTTTGATAACTTAACCGCAGACCCGGCCGCACGGATACGCGCTTGACCTTGTAGTTCGGAGTTTCGGTCAACACTTCCCAAGATCCCCAGGGAGGCTCCACTCTTTTGGGTGACGTCATGGAAAGAATCTTACCGTCGATGGAATGGAATATCTAATGACAGAAAAAGAATGCGGTGAGGGCGAAAATTCGGGGGAAAGAGCGCCCTCACCGCAAGGGGATAACTGATATGAAAAAGTTTCTCCGCGATTTGGTGAAAAAACAACGCGCGATTTTACCGCAGGATCGACGGAGTGCCCGATGCGACCGATTTTTCTCGCCCGATGCGTTAGCATCTGGCTCAATTTGTATAACATGACTCGGCTTGGGCCCATCGAACACCGCGTTACAAAACGACTGCAAGAACTTCAGGAGAATCGCATCCTCGAACGCCTTCGAGCGAAAGATCTTTCGCTTTGGCCTGAAAAGAGTTCCGCGCAAATCCAAAAACGCCTCGGATGGATTTCTTCCTTCTCACTAATAGAAAAGGAAATTCCAAGGATTACGAAATTTGTAGAAGAAATAAAGAACGACGGCTTTACCCACGCATTGCTTTTGGGGATGGGAGGATCAAGCCTATGTCCCTTGCTCTGGACTCGAACCTTTCTTCCGCGGCCGGGATTTCTGACGTTGGATGTCTTAGATTCGACCGAACCCAGGGATGTACTCGCCGCGACCGAACGATCAAAAGAAAAAAAAGTTTTATACATCGTCTCCTCAAAATCGGGAGGAACCATCGAAGTCACTTCGCTGGATCGATATTTTTATGATCGCACTCCAGACCGATCTTTGTTTGCCGCCATCACTGACGCCGGCAGCCCACTGGCCCAAGTCGCTCAAAAGGAACGTTTCCGTACATCGTTTTTGAATCCCGAGGATATCGGCGGAAGATATTCGGCACTATCCTTCTTCGGGCTGGTTCCCGCCGCGCTGATGGGTATTGATATTTCTTATCTTCTGGCGTCGGCAAAGGAATTCGCGGCATCGGAAGACCCGGGGATTTCGCTTGGAGCGATTCTGGCCGAATCCATTCTTTCGGGCCGCGATAAATTAACTCTGTTTTTTTCTCCGGATTTGAGCTCGCTTGGGGGATGGATTGAGCAATTGGTCGCCGAAAGTTTGGGAAAGGATGGCCAGGGAATGATTCCCGTTGATCAAGAGCCCTTTTCCGAAGTTCCGCGCGCAAACGATCGAATCTTTGTGATGACTCGAAGCCGAAGTTCCGCTCGAGAGGCAACCCTTTTCTCTCTCTCCGATATGGGACACCCCTATATTGAATTTACTCTCAACCAAACGTTAGACCTGGGAAAGGAATTTTACCGTTGGGAAGTCGCCACCGCCGTGGCGGGTTCCATTTTGGGAATTGACCCTTTTGATGAACCTAATGTCTCGGAAAGTAAGGAGAACACCAAACGGCTCCTTCACATGCATGATACCAAGAGTTTGCTCCCGAAGGAAAAGGTCATTTTTTCGGTTCGTGGAATCTCACTATATGCCGACCCGGCTATGCCGGTGGCGAAAAGTCTTTCCTCTACTTTGCAAAATCATTTTTCACGTGGAAAGGATGGCGATTATGTCGCGATCCTTTCCTATCTTTCTTATGGGGCACAGGAGGATCGTCTCAAAGAACTCGGTGCGACTCTTTCAGCAAAAACGGGCCTGGCCATTACTTTGAATTACGGTCCACGTTACCTTCATTCTACGGGCCAGCTTCACAAAGGAGGCGCCAATCGGGGGCTGTTTCTTATGATTACCGAACAGGAAAAAGAGAATGTTCCAATCCCCGGCGTCTCGTACTCGTTTGGAATACTGCAACGGGCCCAGGCCCAAGGGGACTTTGATTCTCTCGTGAAACATGGCCGAAGAATTCTTTGGGCCGATATTAAGAATACCCCCCAAGCACTCGACAGCTTGATTCAAACGCTACAAACCTTAGTTATTTCTTAGCCGCTTTATCCTTGGTCGGTTTACCCGTATCTGCGGCCGGTGAGGTTGGTTCTTTTAAATTTCCTTCCACTTCGAGGCTGATCTCCACTTCGTCTCCCACCAGTACGCCTCCCGTTTCGAGCGTTTGATTCCAGGTTAAGTCGAAATCCTTACGATTAATCGTAGTCGTCGCGGAAAATGCAGCCTTTTTGTTCCCCCACGGATCGGTGGCGAGACCTCCAATTTCCAAATCCAATACCACAGGCTTTCGCACGCCGTGCATCGTCAAATTCCCGTGCAACTTGGCTTTGTCCTTCTTGATGTCCGTAATTTTAGTGCTGACAAAAGTCATCGTTTTGTAGTCGGGATGTTTTTCATTATCGACATCAAAGAAATCTTTACTTCGAAGGTGCTTGTCACGATCGGCCACATTCGTGTCAATACTCTGCACATCTACAGTCGCTTCCGTTTTCCAAGTCTCTGGTTTCGCGGGGTCATAGGTGAAAGTTCCAGAAAATTTGGAGAATTTACCCGTGACCTTCGACAGGAGGTGTCGAACTTTGAATGTAACTGAAGTATGTGCGGTATCGATCTCATAGTTTGCCGCGAAAAGGAGAGTCGGCAATGTAACCGCGCCCAGGACTATGACCGAAACTCGATATCGAAATGGATTCATATTTACCTCCCGCGATGTTTACTCCAATTCACTCGCCTTAAATACGCCCGAACCGCCGTACACTTCCCCATTAGTTGAATTAACAGACGCCAACCGTTCAAACAAGGACGTAGTTCCATCTCCATCCAAGTCTCCTTCGGCTCGGGCCGTAAACATGGCCTGTGTTCCTGTACCCGACGAGAGGGACTGGTAGCGATATCGGATGGGTGCATCCGAAGCAAATTTTAGTTCAATCCAGCCCACTGCCGTCCAATCGCCGGCCACCTTAACATTCAGCGGCACCGAGGTTGGTTCAGGCCCCGCGGAAATAAACTGGCTGGGTACACGGGTACCGGCTTGATCCACATGGTCCACGTCAAAATAGGCGATCTGACCGTCGTAAATCTTTCGCAAATTCATGGGGGCCTCGGATGATTCGGCCCGCTTTACATACCGAAGGAACGCCGGAATCGCAATGGCTGCCAAGATACCGATGATCGATACGACGATCATTAATTCAATTAGCGTGAATCCCGACTTCCGTTTCATCCTGCCTCTGACAAAAGAATACTGGGCGAGTGCGATCCCCGCAAACATTATGAGCCCCCCTAAATACGTGGAGCCAATCAGAGATTCTCCGCCTATCCAACAAGCCCATAGGGCCCCCCAAAAACCTTCGGTGGAATAAATCATCCCCGACATGGTAGCTGTCGTATGGCGCTGCATGGTTGCCTGAACCAAAAAACAAAAGGCCGTAATCACAATTGACGCCGTAACCAAGGGAATCCAAAACTCGGGTACACTTGGTAATGGATAGAGCTTTTCTCCTTGGAAACTTCCAACTACTCCGGCAACTCCCCCGAGAATCACAATTTGAATGGATGTAAGGAGATAAGGATTGAATTGCTTCGTCCAAGTCTGGATGGCAATGATATGAGCGGCGATTAAAACGGCGCTGAAAATAATCATGCCATCACCCAAGGCCATACTCGTTTGCCCATTCCCGGCGAGAACCAAACTCCCCAACAAGCAACAGATAACCCCGATGACCGACATGAGGTGGGGTCGCTCTCGAATTAACGGCCATGCGAGGACGGGAATGAACACCACATAGGAGCTGGTCAAAAGACTGGCGTTCACGGCACTGGTAAAAAGGAGCCCGACCGTCTGCAGCGCATATACACCGAATAGGATCACTCCCAGCAAAACTCCGACCCCAATTGATTTTTTCTGCATATCATTCCACTGCTCTTTGGCTCGAAATAGGCAAAGAATCGGGAAGGCTAGAAATGAGCGCCAGAAGATGAACGTGTACGGACCTATGTATTGAAGCGACAGCTTCGTCAGTACAAATCCCAGCCCCCAAAAAACGGTACTTAGAAGAAGGAGGAACTCGGCTTCCCTTCGACTGATTTTCCCTTTACAGAGCGCTTCGCTTTGCGTAACCATCCCGCACCGTTCTGGGCGCCCTTAGCTCAGCTGGATAGAGCGTCAGACTACGAATCTGAAGGTCAGGTGTTCGAATCACCTAGGGCGCGCCAATTAAAAATTCAGAATACTGAATTCGGAATACCGTATACTGAATTCAGAATACCGTATTCTGAATACGGAACAGAGGAATATGGCGACACAAATAAGCAACCCCATTCGCGATGCCTATTATATGGGAGTCGCTCTTCAACACGCCGAAAAGGCGGCGAAGCGAGGAGAGGTTCCCGTGGGGGCAGTGTTGGTTCATGAACAGGCCCTATTCTCTTCCGAAGGGAATGAGCGAGAAATAGCCAATGACCCCACGGCTCACGCCGAAATCTTGGCGATTCGCCACGCGGGGGAAACTCTTCAAAACTGGAGGCTGGAACAATCGACTCTTTATATCACGGTAGAGCCCTGTTTACTTTGTACGGGAGCCATATATTTGGCTCGAGTTCCGCGAGTGGTGTTTGGATGTCCGAATCACAAAGGGGGCGCGCTTCTTTTCACTTCAAAACATGAAAGAGAACTCAACCTCAACCATCATGTGGAAATTGAACTCGGCGTAAAATCCAAAGAATGCGCCAAATTACTAAAAGACTTCTTCCAATCCCGCCGTAACCCTCCCGCCGAGCTGGTCGAAAGCGCCTGACTCGACGTTGAAAATATATAATGTCAGTTCCGAGCGGGCACCCGCAAAGCGGGTGCGAGGAACTCACCCTGCAACGGTATGCGCGAGAGCGCATCAAATCAGGTATACGATCTTCGGCGTTCGGGATATAACCCGCCGCCACGGAGAGCTGGCCGAGTTGGTCGAAGGCGCCTGACTCGACGTTGAAAATATATAATGTTAGTTCCGAGCAGGCACCCGCAAAGCGGGTGCGAGGAACTCACCCTACAACGGTGCACGCGCGAGCG
>CAYNHQ010000007.1:0-179780 GCA_964397255.1 uncultured bacterium | reverse complement strand
GAAGAGGCTACGCCCTTGCTTCTTTCATCGACCATCTTTCCAATTTACCGGGGTCCATTTTATCCGGGGCTTGACGTGCCCGAACCCATAATTTTTTGAGTTAATGAGAAGTATCCAATTTATGAATCGTCTCAAAAATTCGTTTGTGAATTACCTTCATTCGTTCGGTCAGTACTGGATATAGAACAACCTGATCTCGATCCACATAGACCATTCCTTTATTAAACTGACTTTTAGACGAGTTGTGATCTGCCCAACGGAACCAGTGGGCCCCGACATAGCGGGGATTGGAAAAGAATTGCATTACCTGACTTTCATATCGATCCGCTCGATCTTCCTGGGAATTAACAAATGTCTTCGCTCCAAAACCCTTGTTCGTCCAGCCGGAAATTTTTTGCCGTGTTCCAAATTCGGATACAAGAATTGGCAGGCCGAGCGAGTCGCTAATTCCATTCAGTTGGTCCATGAGTTCCGCAGGAAAAGTTGGGTTCGCCGTATAGAGGTTGATCGATAGCAAGTCGAATAGGCCCCGAAAGGCTTCGAACTGGCCCATTGCGATGGGTGCCGACAAGTAGCGAAAACTATCTCCTTTCCACGTTTGATCATACGAACTAAACCGTGGTGAGGAAATCAGGTGATGAGGGTCGTATTTACGTATTGTTCGCACGATCAGCGATAGCCAGTCGTGGATGACAACTATACCGAAGTCCTTCAGATCACTTTGTTGAGTAGAAGTGCGAACTCCCTTGTCGCCAGCGGCTTCTCTAAAATTGTGAAAAGAAGTCCCCCAAGTTTCATTCAAATGAGGAACCGTCTGATATTTCTTGCCGAGCCATTCCGCGAGTCGTCCAGACACACCCTTCGAATAGATATACGAACTAAAATCCATGGATTCTGAATCGCCTAGGGCAAATTCATTCCCAAGCCAATAACAAAGCAACATCTTAGAAGCGGGTTGAACTTTATTCCGAATGTATATGTCTACTGCCCTTTGGTATGGAATGCTGTAGGGATCGCGCATCGGGAATTTGGCATCCGGATCGATTAAAACAGAGGTGAGTTTTTTCCCGCTTCCATCTTCCAACGGATCAACGAGCGGCATTTCATCGTCATCAAAAAGAACAATTCCAAATGGAGTTTGATCATGGAGCCATTTCGTTTCACTCCATCCCCCTATTGTATTAAAACCGAGGTCCAGTGCGTTCTGTAACTGTTCCTGATAAAGTTGCGATTGATCGGATTTTTGTACCAAGGTTGTGAGCGGATCATTTTGCGACGTGCCGAAAAAAACATTTATACCGAGGCTCCAAAACGCACCCATTCGTGAAGAATAAAAAACTCTTCTTTCCCCAACGCGCTTGATTGTAATGTAGGAGTCACGTTCGGCCGCGTCATTTGAAGGCATTGAAAATAAGCTAACACTGGAAATAGCGCCTACGGCCAGGATCAAATACGCAGAATTTGTCAGAAACTTGTGAAAATACCTCGATATCACGGAACTATCTTACAGCAGCTTATTCGGAATATCTCTGCATAGTTAGACGGTCATTCTCTTGACGTTCCCAAAGAGAACCATGTCGCTCTGGCAGGTAATAACCGATTATAGATACAGTGCTTTTCAATTTCAGCTTGTCCTTGATCAAGTTGACCCACTCTGTTATTATGTATATACATAATTCGTGTTTGAATGGGACCCCTCAAAGGCGCGCCGAAACCAGGTGAAGCATGGGGTGTCCTTTGAGGAGACGCTGTCGGCATTCTTCGATCCAAAGGGGTTGGATGGGCCGGATTGGGCTCACTCGATTTCGGAACCCAGGTTCGTCAGGGTGGGAAAAAGCGCGACGGGAAGCGTTTTAACCGTGGCCTACACGATACGGAGGAATGTACATGATGAAACGAAAATCAGAATTATCAGCGCGCGGAAAGCGAGCCGGAAAGAACGCAAGGCGTATTCCCGACTCCAAGATTGATTTCTCGGATATTCCGGAGCTAAGCGACCAAGAACTGAAATCAATGAAGCGGGTGGGCCGGCCGCCATTGGGTGATGCCACCAAACTTCTGATTGCCGTAAGAATTGAACCGAAGATACTGGATGCGCTACGCAAGTTAGCCCGTCGTTCGGGGAAGGGCTACCAGACGCTCATTCACGATATTTTGGAGAATTACGTAGATCGAAAAGCGGCTTGAACCGCAACGGGAAGAGGCAAAGTTCGAGCCTCATCCCGTTTGGGTTGTTGGCGCTCCCAAGGGGAATCGAACCCCTATTTGAGCCTTGAGAGGGCCCTGTCCTAACCGTTAGACGATGGGAGCATTTGATATAGGGACTTAAATTTAAATCATGTTGTCTGCAGATTCGTCAAGCGGTTGACATTACGGGTTGAATTCGAGAAAAGGATCCCCACTCCGGGATCGTCTAATGGTAGGACAGCTGGCTCTGAACCAGCATATCGAGGTTCGAATCCTTGTCCCGGAGCCATATACTTTTTTCGCGATTTTTGGCGAGGATCGACCAGGGTAACTCGTGGGAAAATTTGAGCCTTTTGGCGCCCAGCCGAACGTTCGAGCCGACTTTTTTGAATAAATCTCTTTGGGATTCCAAATCTCCCTTTTCGGTGATCTCTCCCGCCTGGTGAGCCGTGATGATGAATTTACGGAATTGTTCGAGCCAGCCGGTTGCCCCCTCCCTGAGTTGTGCCAACTTTTCGCCCAATTCGAGCTTTCGGTGGAGTAATTTTTCTTTTTTGGCGACGTACTCGGATTTTTCAATGAGCCCATCGAGTTGGGCGTCTAAGAGCCGATCGAGTTTCGTTTGAATGTCGGAAATTTGTTGATTGATTTGAGTTTCGGCAACCGGCTGGCTCTCTTGATCCCGTTCCTTGGCCCATTGGTTCATCATTTGGTGATAGACCTCGGAAGGCAGAGCGACACCGGAAATAGCTGCACGAATTTGTTCCGCGAATAGCTCTTCACGCACGTATGGTTCCGGACATTTGCCGCGTTTTTTCGTGCAGCGATAGTAGGAATGTCTGCGTTGGAGCTCTGCCGTGATTGAACAACCGCATGACTCGCAAGTTGCCAGGCCAAGGAGCGGGAAGAGATGCTTTTTAAGCGTGTGCGGACGGCCGCGCTGAGAAAGAATGGTCTGCACCTGGTCGAAGAGAGCTTTGGTGACCAAAGGAGCGTGCGAGCCTTGGTAAAGTTCGCCGTTGATTCGCATCAAGCCGCAATAGAATGGATTTCGAAGCGTGTGATCGATTTTAGATTTGACGAGAGGCCTGCCCATACGACCCGTGAGGCCCCATTGAGACGCGTCAATGCGGAGTTGCTCCAAGGATGCACGGCCGGACGCATACGCTTCAAAAAGCCGGCTCACCAGCGGACCCTTGACCGGATCGATGACAACCTTTCGGAGATTTTTGTCGTTGAGATACCCGGTAGGGGCACAACCTGGCCATTCACCTTTCCGAAGTTTGTGCCGTATTGCCCGTTTGACGTTCTCCGAAAGGTTGTCGACAAAGTATTTGGATTGACCAAAGGCAATGCTGAGCATGAATTTTCCCTGCGGAGTATTTTCAAACCAAAACGTGGGACACTTTAATGCCTGCAATTTTCCGCAGTCCAAGAGATAGACGAGCCGGCCGCCATCGATGGAATTTCTTGCGAGGCGATCGGGATGCCACGAAACGATTCCATTGGCTTCCCCTTGCTCGATCGCATCGAGCATTTGATTAAAAATGGCGCGGCCGGGAGTCTTGGCCGTCATGGCTTCCACAAATTCGCGAACAACAGGGAGACGTTCTTTCAGTGCGAACGCACGCAGTTCTTCGAGTTGCTGAGGAATAGACAGCACTTGTTTTTCTTCGACATCCGTACTCTTGCGTGCGTAAAGAAAAAATCGTTGAGCCATGACGGCCCTCTACCACATTTTCTATGCGAAGCATTGCCTTTGATTTTTTCCGGTCAAGGGTTCCTGAATTTTGGAGATTTGGAATCCGAAAGAGACACTTCAAGAGTTGTCGGCTCACACGCACGAATGTGCGTGAAAGGTCGAAGAGATCGGAAGAAATCTCAAAGAGCTTAGAACGTTCGGCTGGGCGCCAAAAGGCTCAAATTTTCCCACGAGTTACCCTGGTCGATCCTCGCCAAAAATCGCGAAAAAAGTATATGGCTCCGGATCTACATCGATCTTCGAACGTTTTTCCAGAATAAAATGAATGTCGAGGACGCAAAGAGCGTCCCACCTCCTTCGTCGGTGTAACGCTTTTTGCACGGCGTGCGGCCTCACTGCAATTCCCGGCTGCCTCAGCGTTCGAATGCCCGGATCACGGCCTTCGGCCGATTTGGTTCCGGCCCACACCAGATGAACGTGGCGAGGGCTCCTTTGGGGGTTCGGGGGAAAAAGGAGCCCGAGCCAAAATTCAGGCTCGATCATTCAAACTTCTTTTGGTACAGCAGAAATGAATAGCAACCATGCCGAAGGAAATAACAGATCCAGCAGCTCCAAAAACCGAGCGGGAACAAGACAGACTCGGTAGATGGAAGTTCTCAAGGGCCATTTTTGAGGAACTTTCTTCGACACCGCGCGATTGGCCTGTGCGAATCGGAATCTATGGTAGTTGGGGTTCAGGAAAGACAACTGTTCTCAAATATATTGAGAAACAAGCCGGTCAGCACAATCATCCTACCGCTTGGCTAAACACTTGGGGATGTAACTCCGGACCAGAGATTTGGAATGAATTGGTGGAGTCTTTGAGCAAGGCGCTTGGACTGAGCATGATATCGTCAAGAATTCGGCAATTGAATTCCGAGGTGACGGAATTCCAAAAACATTTTTCTAATACAAATCTCACTGCGAAAGCCTTCGATCTGATGTTGGGATTTGGGATACGTCACGTAAACCAATCCGAACGCGAACAGATCAAAAAAGCGTTAATCAAAATTGGAGAAAAACGACTTATCCTGTTGGTTGATGACTTAGATCGCTCGACGCCGGAACAGATTCCGGTCATTTTGTACTTGTTGCGCGAAGTTCTGGATCTACCAAACATCGGTATCGTAATTGCCCTCGACAAGAATATTGTTTCTCAATCAATAAGAAATCAGAACCCAGCGTGGGATTTGTCCTACGATTTTCTGGAGAGAATTATTGATTCTCATAATTGGATACCCGAGCCGTTGATTGATCAACGGTTAGCCCTAGTGAATGGACAGCTTGAGAATATGACTCTTAAAGTGGAAGAATCGGCGTTGCGTGTAGCATTGCAGGCCCTTCCGTCAAATCCCCGCACAATTATTCAGTTCACGAGAAACCTCTCCCGCTTAAAGCCCATTGTTGAAAGGCATGAAGATAATGAACTTAACTGGGTCTCAATATTCTTAAGTCATATTTTAGATTTGCGATTTCCTGGTTTCGTCGAGTTCCTAAACGAATCTCATGAAATCAAAAATTGGATTGCAATGGGCTGGGTAAAGAAGCGTTACGACAAACCGGCCGAAGTAGAGAAAAACGAAAAACAGGTAAGAGAGGTTGTCGCGTTCTACAGGGGAATGAAAAACACGGGACTACAGGATTCCGACGCGAATGAAGTCATGGCGATCCTTCATCTCTGGAGAGACCACCTTTCGGAATACACGACAGAACTTCTTACTTACCACATGAATTTGTTTAGAAATCCGCCGCTGATTACCTGGCGCGAATTCAACAAATTTTTCTTAGATTGGAAAAAGAAGCCTGAACTTTCGACTGCGGAAGGTTTCATTGAGCGCCATAGTGCTCAGTTCGATTTTCCGAAAGAAGATACGTTAAGAGAATTTTTTGAAACAAGCGCGCACTATAGAGATGGATGCCTGTCAAAAGCGGCCGACAGTAAAACGCAAGAGGAGCTAACAAAACGCGTTGAAGAGGCGGATCTAACTCTATTGCTACTGAAGAAGCTTTCAATAGAGGCCAAGGGGTTTGCTACGGGTTTATTTACGGCAAGACAGTTTGAAATCTTTTATGGAACGGTTACCAAGTGGGCGCATTTTCGAAAACCATCTGAGTACGGCCCCATTAGAGATTCGGAACTTCAGTTGCTTGAAGAAGTGATAGGTTCTGCGCCTCAGTATGCTCGGGAATTCATAGACGTTGTTAAGCCATGGGTGGATCACGGGTACCCAGGTGAACCGGGACCACACATAAGAAACATTCAAGACTCACTCGCGATTCGGTTACAAGAAGAGATTGCAGTATCGTTAATTGATCAATTCAAGAAGCCCGATGGTCTTTTAAATCTCCGTGGCAGCCAAACGAGTTTCGCCGACGCATATGTGGCTTTTCGCGAAAAGAGTCCATTGTTTGCCGACGAAAAGCTTTTTAAACAATTCAAAGCAGTTGCGCTTCTCGCCAACTCCAATTCAGAAATACAAAAAAATTTTTTACAATTCATGGGCTTGCTTGAATATGGACATTCACACGGCCTACGTGGCGCCCGAAACTCAGACCTCGAGGGTATACTGAAAAACAAGGAACTTATGAAGCTGGTCTGGGAAGCCGCCACATGTAACAGAATTCAATACCGCATGCTTAAAGACCTAGAGGATGATCGAACGAAGTTCAATTCTCTTTTAGGGGAAGAGATCTTGACAATGCCAGACTGGACATCGAAAGATCATCCCGATCAGGGCTAGAGCTTATTCGCCCAGTTATCAAGCTGACCTAATCTGAACCACTGTCTGCGTGGTAAGCCTCGTCCGTGCGAGCATTCACGTTCTAGTGAATGCAGGGGCGGTCTTGTATTTCTGGAGATTGAGAGCAAGTAAATACAACTTCATTCCTGGCATTGAGAACTTGAAACTCGTCGGCTTGAGAAGTTCCAATACTTTCATCAGCAAGTTGGCGCAAAAGCTCGCGTATTTCTAAGAAACCACGAACCCGATGATCTTCGGGGTTGGGCACTCCATTGTGCGCCATTCCGACTGAATAAAGCCGCGTTAGGGGCACTTGAAGGCCCGAACCGACTTTTCGCCGAAAGCTATCTGGGATGTTTTGCTTCGGTCTAAACGTGATCGTACACACAGCATGAGTACTATCCTGTTGCGTACATTGTAGGTTTTTGGGATTGATCGTCATTACCGGCATGTTGGCGTCGTTCCCAGCAAATTGAATCACAACGGAATCATCCACTATTCGCATGGCCATGTTGCCTGTATGCGGAATTTCGAATTTAGACCAACCTTCCCAACAATAGACATCATCACAGCTCAATGCTATTGCGCGGTTCGTCCAAAAAACAGTTAGCCCGGGAGTGAAAGCAACAAGAAGAGTAAGCGCTCTTGAAAAACGACTTGCCACGGCAGCGTTTTTAGTTTTTCTAACTCAAGGTGTCAAGAATTAGAGAGATATCCAGAGGCTCGCTTTTTGCGTCCTCGACATTCATTTTAATCTGGAAAAACGTTCGAAGATCGATGTAGATCCGGAGCCATTTTTTATTTTCGCGATTTTTGGCCAGGACCAATCTATGTCACTGGCGTTCTCGACGGCGCTCTCGGACTTCGAACTGAATTTTTGGATTCCCAAAAATAATTTGCACTTCCATCGTCCGCTTCTGCACATAACTGACTTTGCCATTACGAATGTCCCGGATATCATCGGCTACCACGTAGCTAAACCTTCCGGATTGAACGCTACCTTCCGTAATGTTTATTTTTTCACGTGGTTCGCCAAGACCATTGCCATATCGAATAGTTTGAGTGCGTGGTTCATAAAAAAGTGTTGCATCAAATTCTCCCTGTCCCGGCACATGTTCCGTGCCCCTGAGAAGCAATTCTCCTTCTCGAGTCGGGCCAGGAAGACTCATAATATGCTGACCCATTCGGACTTTCGTTTGTATCTTATTCGCATCCCTCACATACGCACTGCGGAGCATGTAGCGATTGAGATACTCTTGAAGGAATGGCGGTTCCAAAGGGATATAAATCAATTCAGATCCGGTTTTCATGGTGAAACAGATTTCAGCATGTCCTTGGTAGCACTTGGAACGATCCAACTTGAGCGTAATAATGACCTTGTCCGCACGGGGTGGGGTGAAAGCTCCATACGCATCCTGTGGCCAAGTAATCTCACCAAGAATTGTATCTCGAATGAATGCAGACTTCCCATCACGAGTAATTGAGAACGTAATCCCTTTTGGGAGCACCACTGTCTCGTCGTGGAATATTATCGTTGTATTGGGGATTGCCTCATCTGAAACAACTTGAAAGTGCCCTTCCGAGAAGGTCATCTTTAGGGTCGGCTTGATCTCTTCCAAGGTGGGTTCTGTCTCGGAAGCGAACGACGGGCACACAGTGACCCATAAAAAGAGAACGCTGAAAATCGATTTGGATATGGTTTTCATTTTCATTGTCTTCGATGAATACCGCTTAGCGCTCTAAGGATGAATAGCAACACTAATGCCAAAAGGAGCTGATTATTCATAAATAGTATTAAAGCCTTAAGTTGCGAATCGGTGTTAGCGTGTGAAACACAAATCTTTTCGAGACATGTTTGCCTCAAGAGTAACTGCACTAATTTCGAGCTCCTGTGAGTGAGAATAGAAGGTGCTCGGGCACCACAAACCCCCGATAAAATAAACCCCGAGCCACGTTCATCTGGTGTGGGCCGGAACCAAATCGGCCGAAGGCCGTGATCCGGGCATTCGAACGCTGAGGCAGCCGGGAATTGCAGTGAGGCCGCACGCCGTGCAAAAAGCGTTACACCGACGAAGGAGGTGGGACGCTCTTTGCGTCCTCGACATTCATTTTATTCTGGAAAAACGTTCGAAGATCGATGTAGATCCGGAGCCAATTGAATATTTACTTTTTTTCGTACATTCCGATCAATTCCGCTTTTTCCAAAACATGCCCCGATATCGCCGCTTCCAATTCTGATTTGGATGGAAGTTTGAGGTCAGGCAAAAGGGTATCCAGCGCATAAAGTTTAAAGAAGTATCGATGCCGACCGATCGGCGGACAAGGGCCCCCATAGCCCGTTCGTTTCCAGTCGTTCGTTCCCTCCTTTGTCCCGGCGGGCAAATCTGGTGCCTTCATCGCCTCTTTCAGTCCCGTCGCGGTAGGCGGAATATTGTACAGCACCCAATGAACCCAGGTCATTCGCGGCGCGCGAGGGTCAGGGGCATCTGGATCGTCAGAAATGAGAGCCAGGCTCTTTGTGCCTTTGGGGACACCTGACCAAGCGAGAGGAGGCGAAATGTCCTTCCCCTGACAGGTGTAAGGGCTAGGAATTTCACCGTTCGTGTCGAAGGCAGAAGAGGAAATCGAAAGAGCCATCGCAGTACCTCCATGGATGAGCGCGAAAAAAAATGACAGAAGACACGATAAACGGCGCTTCATCTGCTTGAAAACTACGCTCTTTTTCTTAAAATGGAATTCAACTTGCTCCTGGGCTGGGTTGGAGATAGAGGAACCACATGGGCCTTCGGTACCCTAGAGGGGCGGATAAACGAAAAGCGGATCGAGTTCCCGTTTCAATGAACGTTGAACATGCCGATCGCGATGAAGCCATAGGGTTCGGCTACGCCCGGGATATTTCCATTGAAGGATTAGCAGTCGATGCCCAGGCCCTTGTCGATGGGAAACAGGCTCCGGCAACGGGAACCTACCTTCGGATGCGGTTCAAACTTCCCAAGAGTAATCTCGTAATTACCGCCCACGGGCAGGTAGTGCGCGTGGATGGAGAGAAAGAAGCTCCTTGTATCGCTGTAGCGTTTTCTAAGCTTGATCCCGACTTCAAAAACGAGATCGCTCAGTATGTTCGATCGACACTCCGCTCTTTATAAATGAAGTGACATGACCATACGTTAATGGTCGATGTTATCCACAGCTGGGGATAAGAGTTGTCGCATCTTAGTGAAGCGTATGAATGAGACATTTTTTCCCTCCGTATTTTCAAAGAGCCCGGATTTTCACAGGAAAAAAGTCTGTTCAAAATTGTGTCATTTTGCTCAACCTCAGATTTTTCAAGAGGCTCCGAGAAATCGGTCCAAAAAACAAACTTAGTTATCCACAGATTCTGTGGAAAAAGAAATAAAAATCTTTGATTTCCATGAGTTCTTTACTCGACCCTCAAATTGAGTTACCGATTTCGCCCCATGTCGGCGGTACAAGTTGCCATTCTATATAATGTAGCGATTGTTCTGATCATTTGGGGAGGTGCGCTCGCCCCACTGCTATATCCCCAAATCCGTTCTGCCTCTCGAATTGTGATCAGCTTTTCCTCCGGGATATTTCTCGGAGTGGCGTTTATCGACATGATTCCCGAAGCCATTGATCTGATCGGCGTCTGGGCAGGAGGATTGGTGGTAGTAGGGTTTCTCGCCTTCTATATTTTAGAACGGTTCATCATGGTTCACCCTTGCGAGGAGACCCATTGCGATTTCCACCATATCGGCTGGGCCGCTTTCTTGGGCCTATCGTTTCACTCGCTCATGAATGGAGTAGCCCTGGGATCATCCCTTCTGCTTCCCGGGATTGGATTTGCCGTGTTCCTGGCCACGCTTTTTCATAAGCTCCCGGAGTCCTTTTCTCTTACTAGTCTTCTGGTTTTAGGAAATCGAACTCCGCGGGAAGTCGCTTTTCAAGTTCTCGCCTTTTCAATCATGGTGCCGGTAGGAACCCTTTTCGCATTCGGGGGTTTGGCCCCGATGGGTGAAAAGGCTCTCGGGGGAGCTGTGGCGGTTTCGGCGGGGATCTTTCTACAAATGGCGACGGGCGATCTTTTGGCCGAAGCCCATGGAAAGGAAGAAAGGCGTTATAGTGCTCTTATCGCCATGCTCATCGGCGTGGTGATCACATTGATTGCAAAAAAAATGGAAGGATAGAGGAGATGGGGCGACTTTTTAGCATCGACTTTACGATCGTGCCACCCGAGAAGGCGGTGGTATCGGTGATGGATCGAGGTTTTTTGTATGGCGATAGCGTGTATGAGGTCGTCCGAACCTACGGTGGAACCAAACTCTTCCTTGCCGACCGACATTATGGACGACTCTGCCGCTCCGCGGAACGGATTGGGCTTTCCATTCCCTTCTCCTACCCGGAGTTGGAAACTCATTTAAAGAATTGTGTCGATCGTGTGCAGAATTCCGATTGTTATATTCGTGTGGTCGTAAGCCGCGGGGAAGATCGCAGATTTCATCTCCTGCCGACGGAAGATCTTAAACCCAAAACGGTTTGTTTAATTGATGCACTTCCCCCCATTCCACAGAAGTTCTATACGGAGGGGACCGATATCGCCCTGGTCGCAACACGAAGGAATCTTCGTCAAGCGCTAGATCCGAATATCAAGTCGGGAAACTATCTAAATAATATGCTGGCCATGATCGAAGCGCATCGAAGCGGAGCTTCGGATGCGGTGATGCTGAATCATGAAGGTTTTGTGACCGAAGGAACCACCAGCAATGTGTTTATCGTGACCGGGGGAGAAATTCGAACGCCTCCCTTGGAAAGCGGCTTACTCGAGGGAATCACTCGAGGATTCCTGCGGGAAATTTTTCGCCGAGAAAAAGTAAGTTACCAAGAAATTCCCATTTCAGAATCCGAGTTTCGTTCTGCAGACGAAATTTTTCTCACCGGCTCCATCAAAGAAATCATGCCGGTGGCCACGGTGGACGGCGAAAAAGTGGGAAAGGGCGGGGTAGGTCCCGTTACCCAGCGGGTCATGGCATTATTTAAACAGGAAGTCGAGCGAGCTTAACCCCCCGCGCTGTCAAGCGACCAATCGAAATTCTGAAATGTTACTTTTGAAAGTTGTTTCGGAATCAACTTCGCATCATCGGCAGGGAGATTCTTTCGTAAGAATTCCAAAATGGCGTCATTTCCCTTCCCGAAATCACCTTTGAACCAGTCAAAGAGGGGCGAGAGAGTCACTTTCTTATTTGCTTTGTCGATCCGGACCATATTCTCCATCGCCAATTCTCGTTTGGTTTGTTGAGCCAGTTGCTCCTCGAGCGATTCTCCTCGGTAGGGAGTTCCGAGCAACCGGGGTCCCCCCTTTGTTCCCCACCAGAGAGCGAAGTGAATTCGCGGCTCTTTAAACTGTGGTCGAATCGACTCACTGGCGATTTGCGTGAGGGATCGGCTGCTTCCCGCAATCTTACAGGTCAATTGATCTCGAAATCCTTGAATTTTCATGACGTCATCTACCGGAAGCCGATCCGCAAGAAGGGAAAGTACGCAGAGGTTGTGAGCATTAATCCAAAAGGCAAGACGCTCATGCGCCGATGCGGTCA
Source organism: uncultured bacterium (assembly GCA_964397255.1). Lineage (GTDB taxonomy): Bacteria > Bdellovibrionota_G > JALEGL01 > JALEGL01 > DATDPG01 > CAYNHQ01. The sequence goes on along the minus strand of CAYNHQ010000007.1, from coordinate 167,517 downwards.
GGGGAGGTTCCTCGGCCACGCCTTTCATGGAGTCTGCTAAGAGGCTCTTTTCATTGCTTTTGAAGTGATCCCAATGAATTCCCTGTTCGGATGCCATTTTGGACAAAAGCGACTGATAACTTTGCCAGCGATCGGCGGAGGTGGCAGGTAGTGTAAAAAGGAGAATGAAAAGAGAAACCACATTTTTCATGGGAAGTATTGTAGGGAGTTTCTAGGGAGGTTTGGTAGTATTTTCTTTGCGCCGTATGGGAGCAGGATTTCTAATTCTAGAGGGGCGAGACGCGGGGAAAACCATTCCGTTTGGTACGGTCCCTTTCAACATCGGTCGGCTTCCTGAGAATCAATTGGTTCTGGCGGACGATCAGGTTTCTCGAAAGCATGCCCGCGTGGAGGAATCAGCCGGGGGATTCTCCATCGTAGATCTTCAAAGCCGCAACGGAGTGACGGTAAACGACAAGAAAATCTCACGACATCCTTTGACTGTGGGGGACCGGGTCAGAATTGGCGGCACCACCCTTGTTTTTCATACGGATATCGAGCAAGCGCGGCAGATTTTGTCGAGTTCCATTCCCGATTCCCCCCAATTTGCTTTGGAGTCCAATGAGTCCTCGATGGATTATCCTGCGGAAGACAGCCCAACGGCCATTCGCCGACCCGAGGACGAAAAACCAGCGGTTTTTTCGGCTCCCCTCATCGCACTTTCTCATGCGTCTCGTCTCTTTCGTTCCTCGCTTGCGCCGAAGGAAATTATCACTCAATTTGCCGATCTCGTTTTCCAGACGCTGACTCCTGACCGGCTCCAGGTGATTTGGAAGGGTTTTGAAGATGAAGTCCAAATTGCAAGGTCCCGCAAAGAGGGTCGATCCACAAAACCCTTTCCTCTTCCCCCGGAGATTCCATTGGGGAAAAAGGACGCTCATACCATTCGGCTGGAACAAACCAAATCGCTTCAGGAGATTCACATACTAGCTGTGCCGATGACCGGCGAGGGTGGTGTTCGAGGCTGGCTCTACATTGAACGATTCAACAGCCCCACATTCAGAACCGAAGAAGTCGAACAAATTGAAACTCTGGTGGCCGTGGCGGGAGGGGCTTTGGATCGCAGCCAAGTTCTCGAGTCCAGCAAGAGATTGCAGCAACAAATTTCGTTGATGGCGAAACATCTTTCTCCCGAAGTCGCCCGGATGCTGGCTTCAAAAAAAATCAGTATCGAAGAAAGCGCGTTGCATGTCGAAAAGCGGGAAGTAACAGTACTTTTTGCCGACATAGTCGGATTTACCCCACTTTCCGAGCGACTTTCAGCGGAGGAATTGGCCCAGCTTCTCAACGAGTATTTTCAGCGAATGGTCGACGTCATATTGAGTCAGCACGGAACGCTCAACAAGTTTATCGGCGACGCCATCATGGCGCTCTTTGGTGCCCCGGAAACTCATGGGAATGATGCCGCGAATGCCGTGGCCGTAGGATTGAAGATGGTGGAAACACTCCAGGCCTTTTGGAAGGAAATTGACGAGCGAAAACGATTTCAAATTCGCGTGGGTATCAATACGGGAATGGTTGTGGCGGGGAATATCGGCTCGGAGAAGAAGATGGAATATACCGTTCTTGGTGATGCAGTGAATGTGGCATCACGTTTGGAAGGAATTTCTCCCGCTAATCGAGTGACGATCGGTCCGCGGACGGCGGAATTGGTGAAAAATCTGTACAAACTCGAACTCGTCCCGAGCGTGAAGGTCAAAGGGAAGTCGGCTGAAATGTCCGTGTTCCGCGTTTCCGGTCTCAAATAGTAACCCTAAAGACCCAGGGAATTGGCGAGCTCTTTCGCGGTGGCCGGTCGGGCGGTCTTTTCTTTCGCAAGTACCCTCATAATAGCCGCTACCAACGGTCCAGGAAGGTTGGGAACCAAGTCGGTCAAGGGTGGGGGCTGGGTATGAAGATGAGCGTAGAGAATGTCTCCCTCAATAAACGGAGGCCGGCCGGCCAGCATTTCATAAAAAATAATTCCAAGCGCGTAGAGATCGGCGCGATGATCAATATCCTTGCCCAAGATTTGCTCGGGTGACATGTACAGCGGCGTCCCTCGAAGCATGGTTTTATCGATGGACATATCGGCGAGGACTTTGGCCAGGCCGAAGTCCATCAATTTCACCAATCGAGCGTTCGTAAGAAGAATATTTGAAGGTTTAATGTCCCGATGAATGACATGCTTTTCGTGCGCATAGCCGACGACATCGCAAAGCGACTTTGCGATATGCTTAAAGTTCGTGGGGTCCACTTTCTTCACGCGCTTCAACACATCCTGAAGAGTCTTGCCTTCCACAAATTCCATGGCGATGAAGTAATGGTCTTTTTCCTGACCCACGTCATAAATTGTCACGATATTCGGGTGATTCAAACGCGCCGCTGTTTGCGCCTCCTTCTTTAAGTTTTCCAGCGCGGCGGGATCATTCTTCAAGGTGTGCGGCAATGTTTTAAACGCTACAATTCGATCCAGCATTTTATCTTTGGCCTTGTAGACAATTCCCATGGCTCCGCGGCCCAACTCATCCATCAGCTCATATCGCGAAGGAGCCATCGGCGCCCCTGCCGCGATCGTCTCTCCCATGGAAGGCGCCGCCTGCCTGGCTTTCGCCGCCGTTGTGACTTTGGCCTTTAATTCTTTGATACGAATGCTCACATCCCGAAAATGAAAATCACGCTTAATTAGTTCCTCAAATATTTCCAATGCTTCGGTGAGTTCACCCTGTTTTTCATGGAGAGACGCAAGGACATACAGGGCATTTTCGTCCATGAGGTCGGCGTGCTCCGATCGAATCTCCTTGAAAGTTTGAAGCGCCAGTTCATCCATTCCTTTGTCGGAGAACATTTGTCCAAGAAGAACTCGGGTTTTCGGATAGTCCGTGTGAAACGATGGAACTTTTTGACACATGGCAATGGCTTCATCAATCAATCCCTGCTCGCGGTAGAGCCCGGCAGCGTCGATGTATCGCTGGTCACGAATGTAGAGCTCGGCTACTTTGTCGGTTTCGCCCAACTCCCGATAGAGGGAAATGGCTTGTTCGTACAATCCACCTTTTTCAAACGCCATCGCGGCTTTTTGCTTGTCACCCGCTTGCGCGAAAAGATCTCCGGCCACTGAATAGTTCCCTCCCTTGGCATACAACATGGCCGCCTTTAAGAAGTCGTGAAGGCCTTCATATATTTCGGCCGCCTTTTCATATTCCTCCGCTTGAATGAGCACCTGCGCGGCTTCTAACTTCTGGCCCTGTTCCAAGAACGCATTGGCCGTGGCGTGCCGCGCTTTTTTTGGATCTCCCAGCTGTTCGTAAATTTTTGAAAGAAGCGAGTGATGCTTCGATCCTTCGAGATATTCTGCCGCCTTCCTAAAATCATTTCTCTGGTAGCAATCAAGACCATACAGATATCGGGCTTTTTCGGAATCGCCGACGTCCTCGTAAATCTTTGCCGCTTTCAAAAACTCCTTTCCCCGAATATATTCTTTCGCGGCTGCATCCGTATCGCCGTCGGTCAAAAAGGCGCGTGCCCTTGTTTCGACCGCTTGATCGGTCGATCCCGCCTTTTCATATAGGCGAGCGGCATCCTTGAGTCGACCCTGTTCTTCAAATTGGGCGGCGGTTTTACTCAGCCCCTGATCCGAAACGGCGGTGGCCTCCGCTTCCTCCGCGGTCTGAAGGTCGACATTAATAATTTTATCTTCCAATTCAAAAACGGTGAATCGCTGTTCAACGGTGCGTCCACCATGGGTGACCAGAATGCGATGATCACCCTTTTTACAGTAGGTGAAGGCTCCCTGTCCCCCGCGGGAGAAGAGTACCTCTTTCGATCCATCGACTCGAATTTCAGCGCCGATCACGTCTTCGTCGCCCTTGCGCACAAAGATCGTTACAAAGGCCTCTTCTTTTTCGAGTTGAAAGACAATCTCATTGGTTTTGTCACGGTCGATCCGAACTTTTTGCACCATGTAGTAGTTCCCGACGGTTGTCTTTGCGACAGAAGAGCCGTCTTCAATCGTGCCGTAGAGATAGCAAAAATATTCCCGAGCGGGGACTTTTTCAAAAAGCGTATTTTTCCCCACCATCTTTCGGACCCAAGCTCCTTTTTGCCGGAGGAGGTCTTTGTATTTTCGTTTCTCGTATTTAGTCTTGTCCTTGACAATCACAAGCTTGGGGTCGCGCTCTTTTTCTTGCTTGGTAGCGAGTTTGAGCGTCAAAAAACTTTCCAAACGAGGGTCGTAATTGATGATCACGCGGAGGTTACCCCTTCCGCGAACCCAACCTCGATACACCGAAAAATAACTGAACGGCACAAAGCACAGGAGGAAAACAAGCGAATATGAAAAAAAGATTTTTTTATTGAAGACCAAAATCGATTTTTTCGGATACGTTACTTTGGGAATGAGGTCGGGATCCGTGATCGCATATCGCCGTCCGTCGGGAACCGAGTAGAGAGAAATTCCGACGCTCAATTTCACTTGCTCGTGATCTTGCGCAACGCGAACAATCTTAAATCCAAAAATTCCATCGAGCGAACTTTGTAGAGCGAGGGGACGAACGGACGTATCCCGATCGAAAATATTTTGAGAAAAGCGGCCAAGAAGATTAGTCCCCAAAATCGTTTTCGAAATCACACGATATTTAACGAAAAGAGCCATCTCAAGGTCTCTTTGAACCACCGATTCATCTGTCGTGTAGGGGTAAAAGTAGTAGTAAAGAAGAGTTTTCAGGTTCTGGTTCGGGATCAGATGCGCCAGCACGACCTGGTTGATCGGAACCTCCGAAAATTCTCCCATCACCCTCTTGGGGAACTGCTCCATGGCATCGAGAAATTCAGCAGGGGTGAGTTGGAGTAGAAGCTCCCTCCCGCTTCGGACGAGGAGGTTTTCGGCGGCATCTATTTCGTAAATTTTTCCAATCTCCGCGAAAGCCCGATCCCGTTGGTTTGTTTTGACAAGTATCCGAACCAACGATTCGTGCGCTTCGCGAAATCCCGGTTGAAGTTCAATCGCTCGCAGAAACGAGACTTCAGCCCGGGCATAATCTTCAGCTGCCGCGTACGCCTCGCCGAGTTCTTTGTGTGCTTTGGGGTCGCGAGAATTCGCACGCACGAATTTTTCCAATAATGAAACCGCATCACCCGCTTTTCCGACTAGAATGTAGGCGTGGGCGAGACGGAAATTTGTATCATGGTCACTGGGACGAAGACGAACGGCCGTTTCAAAATGTTTGATGGCCATTGGCTGCGTATCGCGGTCATCCATCAGGAGTACGCCGAGATACAAATTGGCTTCAAAGTTCGCCGGATTGAGTTCAAAGGCGCGCTGAAATTTCTTCCGAGCATCTTCCAATTGACGGTTCAAATAGTAGGCGTAGCCCAGTCGAGAAAGCACAGTACTGTTGGTCGGATCGACGGAAGCGGCTTTTGAAAGGTAAACGATCGCCAGACCTAAATCTCCCGAAGAGATATGGACCTCGGCCTGCGCCATCAGCGATGCAGCGGTAGGTGCAAATTTGTTGGCCAATTCATATGCGGCTTGCGCTCGCTCCAAGTCTGCCTTTCGTTCGGACAATGCTCCCGCCGTTTGGAAGGCTTCGGCGCTGAGTTTTGGGTTTTTCGCCGATGCGTACAACGTACCGAGAGATTCATAGACTTCCGGGTCGGTCACACCCAGACCTTTGGCCTTTTCATAGGCCGCGAGGGATTCCTTGGTGTTCCCCGATTGTTGAAAAGCCTTGGCGAGCCCGAGCGCGGCATAGGGATTTTGAGGCTCAAGCGCCGTTGCTTTTCGAAAGAGTGCGATTGCCTCTGCCGTATTTCCTAATTTTAGGAGGAGTTCTCCCTTGCCGATGAGGGCGCTTATATCATTTGGGTTCTTCTTGAGAGCCAGATCATATTGTGCCATGGCTCGCGTGGCGTCACCGATATAGGCATAGGCTTTTCCGATGTCATCGGGGTTGGTCAGCTTTGAAATCACTTCGTTCGATCGCTGGTCCATTTGAATTTGTGCCGCTTTGAATTTTGTATCCATCGCGCGCGATTTGGAAAGGCCTCCCAGGGCGTCGACATAGCGATGTTCTTGAAGAGCGACATCAGCTTCTCCCAGAGCGGCGACAGCTCCCACTTTCTTGGTGTGGCCTTCAGTAATTTCGGCTTTTCGTTGATTTGAGACTTGTGAACGAAGCAGCTCGAGCGCGGCGCCGAGCAGGCGATCTTGAAGGAACTTAATTTCTGCGTACGTTCCGTTTAATTCTCGACTGCCGACGTTGTAACCCGATTCGGAGCTGTACGCTCGGAGGAGAAAAATAAAATTGGGGGATCCCTCGGAAAGTTCGCCCACTATGACGACATCCGCTTTTAACCCCGCCCCCAATTCGGCGATTCGTTCAGAGGTGATTTCGCCGGAAATAGAAGGTGCGTCGATAATTTCAAACTGTCCGGCCTGTGTGAGGTCGGACATCAGCACTTGGCGCAGGCCCGACATTGCCAGTGGATAACGTGAATCGCCCGTAATGGGCGTAATCGCCACTCGCAGCGCCGCAAAGGCCGAAAAAGGAAGCAACAAAAGTGATAGAAAAACCTTATCCACCAATTTGCACCATGAAGCGGGGAACGTGAACGGAAGATGGATCGGGCAGGCCGTTGGCGAAGGGCTTTTCATGAAAGACGGTCTCTTCGACCAAATCCGCAATTTCTTGATCCGAGGTTCCGTTGCGAAGAAGGGTTTTTAAGTCGGTTCCCTTTTCGGAAAAGAGACAGAGAAGAAGCTGGCCATCTGAGGTCAGACGGACGCGATTGCAGCTAGAACAGAATTTATTCGTCATGGGATCAATAAATCCGATCGAGCCCTGATGCCCTGGAATTCGAACCAATGTCGCTACGCCACCACTTTCGCGAGCCTCAAACCAGGAAGCATTGGGATAGCGCTTCGAAAGCCGCTCGGCGACCTCCCTTCCGGGCACGACTTTTTTTAGTTCCCAGGCATTTTCTTTGTAAGGCATGTACTCGATGAATCGAACCGTCACAGGGGTGTCGCGTGTCCATTCGGCGAAATCCTCGATCTCGTCGTCATTGATGCTGCGCATGAGGACTGTGTTGATTTTCAGCGGCGAAAAACCCACACGAAGGGCTTCCTCAATTCCGGCCCAAATTTGCGGGAAATAATGTCGTCGTGAAATGGTCAAAAGCCGCTCCACTCGGAGAGTATCGAGGCTGACATTAAGTCCAGCCAGTCCTGCGTCGCGCAATGGTTGGGCCAACTCTTTCAAAAAATAGCCGTTTGTCGTGATATAAATTTGAACATTTCCGATCTCTTTCATCATTTTCACCAGCTTCACGGTATCTCTGCGGGTGAGAGGTTCTCCTCCGGTCAGGCGAAACTTCGTTACACCAAGCGAATGGAAGATTCCGCCGAGGCGAACAATTTCTTCGAAGGATAGAATTTCACTCTTAGGTTGGAAGGGAACTCCTACTTCCGGCATACAATAGATACAGCGAAAATTGCATCGATCGGTGATGGAAATCCGAACGTAGTCGATTCGTCGTCGAAAGCGATCCTCAAGCATCACAAACCTACCATTCTACGTTGTTACCGAAAAAGCGAAAGCTCCAATAAATCTGATAGGATGCCGGCGATGAGTGAGCGAAATGACCAGGGTCCGCACGCTCGGTTAACGGCCAAAGTTACCACCAGTGGTTGAGCCGCTAAACTGAGTCCGGTGGACTTACACGACATGGTTGCCTCCCTTCGGCAACCGGCGAATTCCAATCTTCTTGTTGGCTTCGATGCCGACGACGACGCGGCCGTTTATGCGCTGCGCGAGGATGTGGCGATCGTTCAAACCGCTGATTTCATTACGCCGATTGTCGACGATCCTTTCACGTTCGGCCAAATTGCCGCGACGAACGCGCTGAGCGACGTTTATGCCATGGGGGGAAAACCTTTGACGGCGCTCAATCTCTGTTGCTTCCCGAGCGAAGGGATTGAACAGGAACATTTGCGCGCGATCTTGGAAGGAGGGTTATCTAAAATCATCGAGGCCAAGGCCTCTCTTGTGGGAGGACATACGGTTCGCGACAAAGAATTAAAATATGGCCTCGCGGTCACTGGAACGATTCATCCGAAAGACATCAAACCGAATCGAGGGGCGAAAGCAGGGAATTTGATTTATCTCACAAAGCCGATCGGTACAGGAATACTAACGACGGCGTTCAAAAAGGGAGAAATCGGGACGGAGGTGTTACAGCCAGCCGTTCGTGCAATGACTACTTTGAATTCTTCGGCCGCGGAAGCAATGGTGGAATCTGGAGCGGACGCGGCCACCGATATCACCGGGTTTGGTTTGGTGGTTCATCTTCTTGAAGTGGCGCGCGCGAGCCAAGTTTCCATTGAATTGGACTGGTCTTCCATTCCGATTTTTGACCCCGTTCGTGAGCTTTCAAAAAAGGGAATCAAAACAGGCGTGACTCTTTCGAATGAACAGTCGGCTTTTGGAGAGATGTCATTTCATTCTTCCATCATGCGTGAAGACCAACTCATTCTTTTTGATCCACAAACTTCAGGGGGGCTGGCGATTTTCATTCAGGAGAAGGAAGCCAAAGGGCTTTCCCGGCGTCTTTCCGACTTAGGAGTAGAGCACTGGCAAATTGGAAAAACGCTTTCGGGTCCACCTTTTTGCACAGTTTCGCCAATGGCTTCATAGCTCATGTCCCAATGGGCAAATTTTCGGCAAAACGGCACAAAATAGCTAAGCAATTTCAATGAATTAAATTACTAGCGCAGGGCATTGAACGTGCAGTTCCTCTTTTCGTGCGAGGGATGGTTCAAAAATTCCTATTCATTTTCATACTTCTGGCTCCCCTTACTTCTCCTGCAGAAACCCTAATCGCTTTGATTAGCCCCGCTCCGACAAAGCAGGCCCGACCTTCTTTTTTCGTGGGGACGAATTCATATTGGCTGTTCGGTACGTCGTTGGAATTGTTCAGCCACTTTAGATTGCCCAGCGGCAACGTAAAGCTGGGTTGCGGGTTTGCGATGAGCGAACATTTTTCGCCCGGTGCGATGGCCTCATTTACATTCGAACTTTTCTAATCCCAGCCATCAAGTCTCACGAATCGAAGCGTTGACAAGATTCTATCTCTTGTAGAGATTTCGCTCTGATGGCGAATCGGATCTATCTTTTTATTAGCGTAAGCATTGCTTTCTTAGGCGGTCTCTCCTCGGCCTATGCGGCGGCCAGTTGCTCCTGGCGGACCGTGGTTGGCGTGAATTTTGGCACGTACGACGTTTTCACCGCAACCCCCAACGACTCAACCGGAACGCTCACGTATCGTTGCACGGGAAGCGCGGGAGCTGTTTCGATAGATTTAAGCAGAGGAAGCGCGCCCTCTTTCAGTCCTCGATACATGCTCAACGGTGCACAACAATTGAATTACAACCTCTATCTTGATTCGGCGCATACATCGATCTGGGGAGATGGAACGTCTGGAACCGTTCATTACACCATCAATAATCCTGCTAATGGACAAAACGTTAGCGTAACTGTTTATGGTCGCGCTCCCGCCAGTCAAGATATTGGTACAGGCGCCTATGCCGACACGATTGTCGCAACGATCAATTTCTAGTTCGCTCACGAAGGGGTCAGCGTGCAAGTCAAGGTGCCAAGATTGAGAATCGATTCGTCATTCTCCGCAATCGTGAGGATGAATTTACAAATACCTCCTTCGTACTCGATCTCCGCGTTGTATTCGCCCGCCTGAAGATTTTCGAAATAGAAAATGCCATCGTTCCCGATCGGAGAAGAAAGGGTTTCTTTTTTCACTAGAACTCTAATTTCCCCATATGCGGGGTTCACGCTTCGCCCATGCTCGATAACGCGGAGTTTTCCGGTCACATTTTTCACTTTCATGACGGGGAAATTCACAAGCGCGCCTCCTCGATAGGGAGGAGCAATTTTCAACTCTGTTTCATCAATTCGGTATCCGATCGGAATGTCTTCATCCGCGATTCCGAGACGGTTCGCATAGTAGGAAAGCATAGATGGAATGAGAAGGTCCCCTTCGGCGTCGGTGTGTCCCACCACCTGGTTGTTCACATACCCCTTCACTCCTTCTACCCCCGGCACGCGGATTAAAGCAAACGCATCCTGCACAGGACGCGTCGGGAAAATCTTGCCTTCTCCCATCAGCACCAGTCCTCCCGAGGCCTGGACCGTTCCCAATCCGTTACCCGCCGTGTATTGGTAATCGCCTTCGTATAGCCCATAGGGTCCCTGGTACTGGAGATTTGCCTCGGCCAAATCCGTCGCACCGACATTTCCGACCACGCGATAACCGTACCCTTCTCCCAGAGGCAGAGGCTTGTTGATTTCTAACCCCCCGGTCGATTGAGAATCATGCAGATTATAGGTGGATGAGATGTTTGTATTTTCACCAAACGAATAGTTTAGGCCGACAAAGGCGTCGGTGTAATTGTCCATCATGGTTTGCCAGGTATGGCTGGAAGTCACAAACAAGTTCCAATGGTCCGCTAATATGATGTTTGTCGTGGCTCCCGCCCTCTGTGTTCCCCCTCGATCCCTCTGATTGGTAACTGAATATAGCAAACTTAGACTGGTTCTTCCGCCGACGGGAAAACCAAAACCAGCGCTGCTATCAAGAATCGCGCGATCATCCACTGCCCGAATCCCGAGGGTGGCGTAGTGATCGCTCATCACTCGAAATGAGAATCCTCCTCCGAACTTCTGGCTGATGTAGTTGTATCCAGCAAGCCCCGCCAAACCTCCATGATCGATATCGTGGCTTACCCCGACGGAGGTTTCGAATTCTCCAAATTTTCCCAAACGAGTGGTCAGGATGGGACCCCCTGACAAAACATCCGAAGTGCCTTCCAGGCGTAATCCGCCCGTGATCCAGTCATTTAAACCGATTCTATGCAAACCTAAAAATCCGAGAGGGCCATATTCCCAATTCTGAATTCCCAGATTGTCTCTTCGTTTGCCGACTTCGTAAGTGTACTCCGTAACCCCTTTCGACAAGAGCCCTGATGAAATGTAATACGCGGAAGTGATTTCGTATTGCCTTCCAAAAATATCTCGTGCGACGATCCGTGTGCCTCCCGCACCCACAGGAACAGGCAAATTCTTTATTTCAAAGGGTCCCGGAGGAAGTTTTTCCTGCGCAAGAAGAGAATTATTCACATAGATGTCGATCGTGGTGGGGTTTAAAAACACACCGGAAATTCCTGTGCCGGGGAACCGAACGAAATAAGGATCCAGGCTGAATTCTCGTGAAAAGCCCGCACCCCCTAACACCACGCTACTCCCGAGTTGCCCGCTAAACGCCAATTGATCGCCCAAAATCCACCGCCTCATGGCCTCCCGCTGATCAACGGTGAAATTCGTCAATCCGCGAATCACCTCTCGTTCGGGAGTGACCTGAAGCTGATTAAAAAGGAGCGTGCCTCCCAAACTAATTCCCGTTTCGAAAGCCCCATCCAAGTCCTCTTTTGTCGTCAGACGCAAAGCGTAATTGGTCCAGGCACTCGAATCTCTCCGATACTGGATTCCAGTCGGACGCTCATTGAGGGCATAATTCAGACTGTTGCTGGCGAACCACTCGGGTTTTACGGTTACCTCGAGTTTGAAATTGTCGACATCGGCCCGATAGGTGAGACCTTCCTTGACCGAGGAGAGAATGAAATACGATTTCCCTCCAATCTCTTCATGTCGGCCTTCCGGAAGATGAACTCCGGCTTTTTCGATATCTGAATCAAGAATCAAGATCTCTCTTTGATCTCGGTAAAGCGCCACGGCCTCGCCCTGCGATACACCGTTGAGAGTCCAATCCAGAATAATTTTCTGATCAATTGCCCATGCCCAGTCCGAAAATAAAAGGCAAAGGATGAAAAAAATAAAACGAGCGATGGAAATATTCTTTCCATCGCACGAAACGAAATTACAAGAGACAGGCTCCCTGAGGTGTTTCAAACTTTTGATCGACTCCACCTGTTTCAGTTTGGACATAGATCGCAAAAGACCGGATCTGGGCACAATTCGAGGGCGGAACATCCACTTCATAGTTGCGTTGCCCCCCTGCTAGAACATACCAGGCCGGCAGTTCTTTCTCGAATAGAACCCGATGCGGATCGGACAGAGCGCGCACAACCACTTTTTGCGCCAAGAAATGAGCATTCCCGCCATTCTTCAACTGAAATACGAATTTCTTTTTCGTAACTGAAGTGTTTTCAAGTTTTGGAAGCGCTTGACTCGATTCCGGGGTTAGAAAAATAGGAATGGCCATGCGTGTGAGGACGCGGATGTTGACTTCCGTTTTGTCTTTTTTGGGTTTTTTGGGAGGGGGCATTTCCTCCACGAAGATTCGATACGTTTTTTCCACATTGGTCACCGGCGTCGAGGATCCGAGGCGAATTCTCCTCTCTTGCCCCGATCCTAAAACCAGAAGAGCCGGGAAGAAAATGATGTCTTGTGTCGGTTTGAGATTCGATTTTCCGTCAGACCCTTCACTCCAGTCGAAGACCGAAACTTGAAGGCGGATCTCCTCCGTGCCGCTATTGTGAACGGTGAGTAGGGCACTGGAATTTTTGCGAGATAGATAAAGATGAATGGGGCTAACCGTGAAATCAGATGCGTAGGCGGAAATCGCCGAACAAAAACAAGCGATCACGAACAAGATACGCATAATTATTTTTACCTGTAGATGGGGAGGGCCCGCAACTTTTCTTCGAGCCAAAAAAAAGGGGCGGGGATTTTTTCCCCGCCCCATCTGAGCAATTGCTGCGTGAACCCGTTAGAACGTGATCGTCGCTACAACCGTATCCGTATAGCTTCCGTTTTCTACGTCCTGGTTCTTGGTGATTTTTCCGTAGATGGTCTTACTCACGGCGTTTTTGTTTGCCGCAGTGTACGACATGTCATTGGTTCCCGCCGTACAACCCCATGCGGTGGTCAAGCCGACGTTTTGCCAAAGGCTATACGCCAGGCTGTCCGTACCGTCGCTCAACTGGCGCGCAGGCGCCGTGCAGGTTGAACCACCCGTAGCATGAAGACCTTGGTCGAGCGTGATGCTCGCCGTCGTGTTCTTCGTGCAGGCTACGGAAACGGCACCACTTGCCGTTAGATCGACGCCACCCGATCCGTTCGTGACTAAAGGATCGTACGCGCCAAACGCCACGTTGGTCGTTGTGCTGATGGTGCAGTTGGCATTTACCGTCGCTGAAATAGCGACGTTGGATGTGGCCGTTCCGGCAAATGCGTCCGAGTTCAAGATCATCGCCAACGCGATGAACGCTAAAGACCTAATTACTACCTTCTTTAATTGCATGACTTTGTTCTCCTTCTTAGCATGTTACGTCCATTAACTCTTACGAGTTCCCCTTGGTTCCGATTCCGCTGATAACTCCACGATTTGTGGAATGTGATTGGCGGAGAGTGACTGTGGCTTCCAGGTGAAACTAAAGATCCATTAAAAATACCTTTAGTTTCAATAACATTATCATATTTATATTTTTAATGCAACTAAAATTACATACGCATCCGGAGGCCAGTTTTTAGGGGTTTTCCTGGGGCCCGGCTCTTGCTAAAAGCATTTCCGGGATGAAAAAGAGCCGAAATTTATCTCATTGGTTTGGGTTTCTTTTGATGGTCTTTCCGATATTTGAGGGACGAGGCTCAGATCAAAGTAGCTCGCTATCGATTCAGTGCGAGGTCCTCGCGAAAATGAGCCAGGTAAAAACCGTCGTTGAAGCTAATTCGGGGGTTGCGTCTTTTTCAGCCAGTCAGGTGAGAATCGTCCCAAGAATGACGACCATTCAAGAACTTACTCAGTATGCCTTGGATCAGTTTGCGATAGGAGCCGGAAGAAAAGGGAAACCGGCGGAATATACGGTCAATATTTGGTGGTGAACCTAGGTAATTTTTTTCAATTCGCCGATTTCCTGCTCAACTTTTTTCCGGCGTTTCACGAGCGAATGCACGTAGAGTAAAAGGCCTAGAAAAAAAACCGAATACGCCGTGGTCAAGTGAATGACTCCCGTCACGGAGCTCTCCCTGTTCGCCGTAAATCCGCAAGTTCATTTCGAGCATGTTCCAATCGGTAGCGCATTCGCATAAGCGTAAATAGGGTCAATGTCGTAGCGAGAAACGTTACTCCCAATGTCAATTGAAAAGACGCGGGCATACCCCCTTCACGATTTTGCATCACAGATGGATGAATTCCCCGCCAAAGACGAACGGAAAAATGAATCAGAGGAACATCGAGAAAGGCGATGATAGCCACAACGGCGGTGGTCATTCGCCCTCGGGGAGAAGATCCAAAAGATCCTCGTAAAATGAGATAGCCCGCATAGAGCATCCAGAGCAGGAGAGTGGTGGTTAGGCGCGGATCCCAATCCCACCAGGCCCCCCAAATTGGTTTCGCCCAGATCGGACCTGTGACGAGGACCATTGAGCAGAGGAAAAATCCCGATTCGATGGAGGCGACTGAAATTTCATCCCAGCGCATTTTCTTTTCCAACAAATAGAGAAGGCCACAGAGAAACCCGATGAAAAAGCCGATATACATTGTAATAGCGCTGGCGACGTGGATATAAAAAATCTTCTGAACGATCCCCTGTCTGGCTTCTTCGGGGGCATAGAAAAAGATGGTCCCCATGGCAGCCATGAGGGCCGCTCCCGTGACAAGATTTAGTTTCATGAAGGGTCCTCGATCACAAATTCATACAAGAGAGCCGAGGCGGTGACAAAGATAATGTCGAATCCGACGAGAAGCATGGCGTAATTTGAAATACTCTCCTCCAAAACCCCGGCTGTCGCCTTTATAGCGGCAATCAAAAGAGGGGCGATCACCGGATAAAAAACAATGGGCAAGAGAAGTTCGCGGAAGCGAGCATGTACCAAAAGAGAGGCGAAAAGAGTTCCCACCGCCACAAAGCCAATGGTTCCCATCCCAAGAATTGAAATCACCAGGGGGAGACGGTGAAAGAAATCGAAATTAAAAAAAATCATAAAGAGTGGAACGATCAAAACCTCCACGATGCAAAGTGAAAGAAGGGCCGTAAGCGTTTTGGAAAAGAAGAGGAGAATTCCGCTTCGGCCGGTCAAAAGGACTCCTTCCCCCACTTTGTCCGCCCGATCACGCGATGCGAGCAGATTGAGAACAATGGTTCCTGAAAAAGTAATGACCACCCAAAGGATGCCGGGCGCCACTTTTGAGACGGTTTCAGGATCGATTCCCACGCTGAAATTGAAAATAAATAGGGAAAGGGTAACGAACAGGAAGGTTGAAAAGATCGTTTCTTTCGATCGCACTTCCAAGCGAAGATCTTTTTCTACCAATTGAAGCAGGTGCGATAGCCAAAGGGTCATTGGAGTCTCCCTTTTTGGATAACGATCGTTCGGTCAGCAACACTTCGCAGAAACTGCGGATCATGCGTGGCACATAAAATCGTGGTGGACGAATGGAGGTCTTTTAAAATGTCGGTCAGGATCTGCGTCGCCGCCACATCTAACGCCGTGGTCGGCTCATCCAACAAAATGAGGGAGGGTGAATGTAACAGGGTACGAGTGAGGGCTACTTTTTGTCGTTCTCCTCTGGAAAGATGTCCAACCCTTACGTTTCGGAAATGATTCATCCCCCATCGTTCCAGGTCCACATGCGATTTCGAAGTTGAGGAAAAACCGTAGGCGCGCGAGTAGAAACTCAAATTTTCTTCCACGGTCAGCTCATCGAAAAGGTATCCCTCGGCAAACAGAGCACCGATACGAGGGCGAACAAAGTAGCGTTGTGCAGGTACAGAATGCCCGAGAATTGAAATTTCTCCTGCCACAGGCGTGAGTAATGTCGCAATCAGACGCAAAATCGTCGTTTTCCCGGAGCCGTTGGGCCCTGAAATGAGGACCATTTCGTTTGCTCCGATTTCAAGATCGATGTTCTGAATGGCAAAACGATCCGAATACGAAAATGAAACCTTTTGAAAGGAAACCGCATTTGTCATAATTGGATCCAGGCTTCCATCAATCGTTCACGCTGATCCTGGTAATCAGGAGGCGAAATCTTCCCATTTCGAACCTTCTCTTCCAATTCCACAAAGAGTTCGATCAAATCTCCCTTTTTCAATTTTGTTGTTTCTTTTTGCTTTTGAAAAAGGAGGAACAAGGCGCCCAAAAGTACGGTGGCGCATCCACCCAGCACCAACTCTCTGGGAAAATCTTTCGGAAGGGGAAGGCCGGAAATCGTAAACGAAAGGAGTTCGCCCGCTTTAAAAGGGCCGCCGGTAAAATAGTAGTAGCGTGTCCCAGAAAAATTCTGCGGTTCTTGGCGCTTGAGGTACTGGCTTTTTACCCGATACTCATGATCGGCCAAGACGAGGGCAAAGCGTTTTCTGGGAATAGAAAGAGGAAAACTAAACGTCGAGGATCGTGTGTCGTAAGAATAGTAAAAATGATATTCAATCTTCGTTTCTCCCAGAGGCCCTGGCTTCACGGTCACTTTCAATTTCAAAAGGTTTCTTTCGGAATCAATTTCTGCCATCTCTTCGGTTAGGCCGTTGATGAATTCGAGGCGAAAACTGCCTTTGGGGAGGGAAATGGAAATCGGTACCCCCCCGTCCGCACGCGGATCATAAGTTTCCTCGCCCGAATTCAAGAGTTTCAAAGAGTGAGTGATCTTAATGACGTTGCTTTTTCCAAACTCATAAATTAGAAGATCGTCCGCTTCAACGTTGGAAGGGTTCCCGGTAACAGGAGTGGCCACAATTTTCTGAAGCAAAAGCTCGGATTGGCCCGGGTGAAAAGTGGACCTTTTGCCATCGAAAGGGACGTGATGATACATCGCCTGAGCTTGGTACTGCATTCCCGGGGTTCGCTTTTGATTTGGAAACTGATAGTGCCCCAGAGAATCGGTTTTTCCCTCCGCCCCGGCCACGATTCGATCGCTTTCAAAGATTTGAAGTCGAACGGAGATACCTGAAAGAGGAGTCTTCTTCCCATCTTTTTCCAGTTCCACGCCTCCCCGGATGGTCCCGAGGCCCTGTGCAAAAAGAGGATAAGCAAAAAGAACCGCGAGGGAGAAAATAACTCGTCTACGCACGGGCTTTCTCCAGAGAAAATCCACAGGCGGCGCAAAATCGATTGCCCTTGCGTTGGCGAGCTCCGCATCGTGAACAAAAATCGGATTCTTCCATTTTTCCAATTCTTTTTCCGACTTCACGCTGAACTTCTTTTTCAACTTCGGCCCAAATTTTCTCCGCATCCTCGAGTTCTTTCATGATCCGTACCGCATAATCCTCATACTTCTTCTTCAGGTTTTTATAGTCTTCCACCGAAAGCTTTCCCATCTCATAATCAAAGTCGAGCTCGCGCAGTGCCAATATGATGGTGGCTTTTTCCTCCCGGAGTTCGCGCCGTTTGGGAGTTTTTTTCTCTTTGAGGAGCAATAGGGTTTGGGAGCCTTTGATCCAAAGAGGACGCGAAACAAAAAGCGCGATGAAACCGAAAATAAGAACAAGGATGAGAGTCGTCATCGATTTACGAGCCGTAAAGTTCCCGGTCAAGTTCCTTTCGAAGGCGTTCGTCTTCCGAAGTCGAAACAGGGGGACTCTTTTCGTCCGAAGCGGGATCAGGATTTCGTGACCAGCGGCGGATCACTGCGGTTACACCGATTCCGGCAATCAAAATCGCAATGGCCGGCACCATCCAAGCGGCATAGTTGAACCCCTGTTGTACCGGTGTGGTTAGAATCTTTTCGCCAAACTGGGAAACAAAATATTTGAGGATCGTATTTTCATCCTCTCCGCGAGAAAGTCTCGCCCGAATTTCAGCTTTGTTCGGTCGGGCCCACTCATCGCATGAGCAGGATGCGAGATCCGGAAAATTGCAGCCGCATTCACATCGTAATTTCTTTGCGATGGTTTCCACTCGCTCGTCTATTGATACGGCCTCCGCTTTCGCTACGGCCGGAGGTCCAATGAAACTAAAGAAGAGCGCAAGTGCCGCAGCTCTAGCAAGCATTCCGGCAGAGAAGGTTCGCTTTTCGGGCCAGACACCGACGATCGTTCCGAGAATGAGGAAAAGTCCGCCGATCCAAATGAACTGCACGAGGGGATTCACGACAATTTTTAAAAATGCGGTCTGAGCATTCGGATCAAAAGAGAGAAAGGCAATATAGAGATCTTCGCGCAGCGAACGACTGATGGCGACTTCAGTCCCCGGTTGGGGCGGTTCGCCTTCGATATGGCTTTTGAAGAAGACTTTTGCGGGGGACATGAGCTTAAAAGGTTTTCCGTCGCGCCAAACCTGAAGGCGGG
The DNA here is from genome assembly GCA_964397255.1 of uncultured bacterium. Lineage (GTDB taxonomy): Bacteria > Bdellovibrionota_G > JALEGL01 > JALEGL01 > DATDPG01 > CAYNHQ01. The sequence goes on along the minus strand of CAYNHQ010000007.1, from coordinate 149,180 downwards.
CGAGAACCACTTCTTTATGTTTGTCTTCTTGTTGATCCAAATTTGCATGTCTAATCACATATCGACCGAAGGTCACGGAATCACCGGGCTTAAGTTGAACATCTTGTTCTTTCTTAAACGCATTTCCTGTGAAGCCGACAAAGAGTAGAACCACGCCTACATGAACGATATATCCGCCATAACGTCGGCGATTGCTTGCGATGAGACGCAAAAAGGCCGTAAATCCATCTTCACCCAACGTTCGTTTTCGGACAGCGATTCCCTTTTGGTATTCCATAAACACCGTCGCAAGAACAAAAGCTGAAAATGAAAACGAGAGAATCACGTAAATTTCTTTTGAAATCAGTGAGAGAGCCAATGTCGAAGTGATGATCGCCGCGGTGACGGGAACGATGAAATTTCTTTTGAGCTGCTCGGGCGTTGTTTTTCGCCATCCGACGATCGGCCCGATACCAGTCAATAATAGGAGAACCAAACCAATGGGAATCATAATGCTGTTAAAAAACGGCGGGCCGACCGTGATTTTTGTTCCTCGCACCCACTCGCTGAGAACAGGGAAAAGCGTTCCCCACAAAATGGCGAACGCTGCTCCCACCAAAACGAGATTATTAAATAAGAACGCCGACTCGCGCGAAACAAGAGAATCGAGATTATTTTTCGCTCGGAGTTGAGGCAAGCGATAGATAATGAGAGATCCGGACACCGTGATCGTAAAAAGAAGGAAAGCGAGGAAATAGGTGCCGATATCGGATTGCGCGAACGAGTGAACCGATGAAATGATTCCCGAACGAGTGAGAAAGGTTCCGGTTAACGTTAGAAGAAACGAAAGGACGACCAGTACCATGTTCCAAGTTCGAAGCATCCCCCGCTTTTCCTGAATGATGACCGAATGCAGGAATGCGGTAGCGGAGAGCCAGGGCATGAAGGCGGCATTTTCCACCGGATCCCATGCCCAGTATCCCCCCCAACCGAGAACTTCGTACGCCCACGAAGCGCCCAGAAGGTTTCCACAGGAAAGAAAAAACCAGGCAACCAAAATCCAGTGACGAATTTGAAGTACCCATTGGTTATCGAGTCGCCCGGAAATCAGCGCAGCCATGGCAAAGGCAAAGGGAACGCTCATTCCCACGTAACCAAGATAGAGGGAAGGAGGATGAATGATCATGTAGTAATTCTGCAAAAGGGGATTAAGCCCTTTTCCGTCCGGAACGGTGAAGGGGAGGGTATCAAAGGGATTTGCCACGAAAATCAGAAGACCAATAAAGAATATGGCGATGGTCATCAGCGTGGCGATGACGTAGGGAAAAAGTTCGGGATTGCGTTTTCGTTGGGCGAAAACGGCGATGGATGAATACGTACAAAGGATCAGAAGCCAAAATAAGAGGGACCCATTTTGTCCTCCCCAGAGCGCAGCCACCTTATAAAACGTGGGCATCGTCGAATTGGAGTATTGGTAGACATACTCCATGTAATATTTCCCCTTTAGAAAGCAGGTGATCAGAATTCCTACGGCTGTCGCCACCAAGACCCAAAGCGCCCAAACCGCATTTCGGGCCGTCGCGACGAGAGCGGGACGATTCGTTTTTCCCCCGACGAGCGAAGCTACAATCGCGTAAAACGCCAGAACAAACGCCGCATGAATGAGAGCGTTTCCAATGGTTTCCATATCCCTACGTTCTTACTTTCACTTTTCGCGACAGACCGGGTTTGAGTTTTTCTTCATATCTTGAAGCGCATTTAGCCAAGACATGTGAAGCCAGCATATGTCCTTTGCGGTCCAGGTGTCCTGTCACGACGACGTCGGCGCCCTCTTTAAATGTGTCGGGCATGGCTCCTACGTACGTGACCGAAATCGCTTTTGACGCATTTTCCACACGAAATTTCCATTCCAAACTTTTCGAATCTTTGTCGACCGATCCGAGGGCTACTTTCCCGGCGACTTTGAGCTCTTTGCCGGAGTATTCGGATGGTGAGGAGAGAAGTTCGTCAACAGTCAAATAATATTGCATTGATTTGGGCAAAAACGTGGAAATCACGATGCCGATTCCGACCAAAATCGCCGCGCCCCCCACCACATATTTTATTTTTGAAGGGTTCACGCTGCCCTTTTACGCGAATTGTTTGGCCGCGTCTCGTACTTGAAAAACCAATTTGGGAAGCGTTTTCGTCACGGTGTCAATTTCTTCCGCCGTGGTGCTCCAGCCGAGCGAGAGGCGAAGCGAGCCCCGCGCCCGCTCAGCGGGCATTCCCATCGCTGTGAGAACATGCGAAGGCTTAAGCGATCCCGAAGCGCAGGCCGCCCCCGCCGAACAATTGATACCCGCAAGATCGGCTGCGATGAGGAGAGACTCTCCATCCACACCGTCAAACGTAATATGCGAAGTGTTCGGAAGGCGGTTTTCTCGTTGTCCCGTGATCTCCATCCCTGAAATCGATTCTTTGAGCTTCTCTTCGAGATAGTCGCGAAGTTCAACAATTCGCTGATTTTCTGCTGGATCTTCCTCGAGGATCGCGGCACATGCCGCTCCCATGGATATGATACCCAATAAATTCTCCGTCCCGGTCCGACGTCCCCGCTCCTGTGATCCTCCCAACCAAATGGACTCAAAGGGGCTCCCCTTTCGGACATAGAGTGCCCCGACACCCGTCGGCGCGCCGAGCTTATGGCCCGAAAGGGAAAGGTAATCGACGCCCAGATCCTGGACATTAACTGGAACTTTTCCCGCGCTTTGAACCGCATCGGTATGAACCACGGCTCCCACGTTCTTTGCTCGCCGAGCCAGGTCAGCTACAGGATAGATCACTCCCGTTTCATTGTTGGCATGGTGAAGTGAAAAGAAATCAGTATGTTTGGCGAAAGCTTCTTCCACGTTGGCCTCTTGGAGTCCGCCGGTCGAAGTGCAATAGATTTGATAAAGCACGGCGCCATTTTTTTCCGCCTGAAGCGCGGCATCGAGAACGCAATGGTGTTCGACTGCGGCTGTGACCGCGCGAACACCGGAGCGAGAAAAATGTTTCCAGGCAAGATGGGCACATTCCGTTCCGCCCGACGTAAAAACGATCTCTCCGGGTGATGCGCCGATAAAGTGAGCCACGCGCTCGCGTGATTCTTCCAAAACTTTTCGCGCCTTTCGACCGTCGGTATGAATGCTCGATGGATTGAGCGGAGAGTTTGACGCAAATTCTTCGATAACTTTCCTGACCTGAGGTCGAAGAGGACTTCCCGCATTGTGATCGAGATGAATTCTTTGGCTGGGGGAAGCCATTTTCGGAGGGGGAGATGAACAGTTCCTTTTCTTTCCGTCAATATTCATATTGCAATTTTTCGGTCCCAAAACGAAAGTAATAGATCCCCTAGAACTACGGTTACGTTTGAGCCGGATTTCAGCGGCGCTTTTTCAGGTTATTATTAATATTTTCAAATAGTTACCTTCAAATAAAGTTAGCAAAAGAGATGGTACATAAATGGCACTAAATAGACCTTGGAATGAGAAACTTTGCCCAACCTCTGGGAAGTGATGCGGAAATTTTCGCGGCTCTGCGCGAACTTCTTCCCACCGGCTTTGTTTCCGACCCTTCGTTGATCGACGAATCGCTCCGTCGCCTCGAGGGAAAATTCGGAGCGGCGGTCTACTCGCTTTTTCTTCAGAGGGCGTTCCATGTAGATCGCGCTCCTCTCGAAGCCAAAAATGATTGGGCGCTTCTCCTTGCGCACCATCAAGGTTTTCGTCTCCGCACAGGCGCGGACATCGATTTTCGTGTTTCGGCGTTGGATTATTTTTCGCGAGTGGTCCGCCTCATTTCCAATCCAACGATTGTGGAAACCGATCAGTTCCTTTCGATTTATCGAAACACGGTGACCGATGCCATGACGGGCCTATTCAATTTCCGTTTCTTTGAAGATTCTCTTGAGAGAGAATTCTCACGAGCGGAGCGCTATCGTTCGCCATTTTCTCTGCTCTTTTTTGATGTGGACCATTTCAAAATCTTCAATGATCGTTGTGGCCACCAAGCGGGCGATAAAATATTGCGCGAAGTGGCCCGCGTGATCCTAAAGTCCGTTCGGGGTTCTGATTTTCCTTGTCGATACGGGGGCGAGGAGTTTGCCGTGATTGCACCCCAAACCTCTCGCGAAGGTGCCCTATTGGTAGCCGAGCGAATCCGCCGCGGCGTGGAAGCCATAGAAATTCCAGAAGTTAGGGAGATGGGAAAACATTTAACAATTAGCGGAGGCATTTCCTGTTTTCCCGAGGACGCCAAGAGAGCAAAGGAATTAATTGAGTGCGCGGATCGCGCTCTCTACCTCGCGAAAGAATCGGGACGAAATCGAATTACGCCTCACAAATCAAAAGATGAGCGACGTCGCAGCCCACGCTTTCCGGCCGAACTTTCGGCTGCATACGCACTTCTCCCCGAGCAAAAGGCCCCCGTAGCCACGATGAATATCAGCGAAGGAGGATTTCTCCTTCAATCGGAAAGTCCTCTTCCTCCGGGCGGTGTGATTAATTTTGAAGTTTCGCTTTCGGACCCTCATCACCCGATTCGCTGCATCGGTCGTGTGATGCACTTGAATCGCGTCAGCATTGAAAACCGATTTCACGTCGGCATCTCAATCATCCGAATGTCCATGATGGACACCCATCGATTCCGAACTTTTGTCTCTTCACGCCTCGCGGCTTAGTTTTCTTCCCCTTCTCGAATGAGCCGATTCAAGATGGTTTTTCGAATTTGATCGCGGAGCGGGGTGACATCGTTTTCCGTAAGCCCCTGTGTGGAAACTAGATCTTCAAAATAAATGTCAATGCGGCCTGGATACACATGCCAATCTCCCTTGCGGTTGAAAGCATAGGCGCCCACCAAAACGCAGGGGACAATAGGAGTTTGTGTAGATACGGCCAGATGAAAAGCTCCTTTTTTGAAATCTTGCAACTTGCCGTCGGGAGAGCGTGTCCCTTCCGGTGCGATAGCGATCGAAATTCCCTTTTCCAGTTTCTCCTTCGCTTTTTCCATTCCCTCAATAGCTCGAGCGGTATCTCCACGGGGGGGAACGGAAATCTGCCCGATCCGGCGAATCAGTGGTCCGTAAATTGGGTAACAAAAATGTTTTTCGTGTTCGATGCCTCGAATGGCATGAGAAGTCGCCGCTCCGAGAAAGAAATGATCAAACTGGTTGATGTGATTGAAAACAAAAATATAGGTCTGATGGGTGTGGAGTTTTTCGATCCCATGAACGCGCAGGTTCACGCCCGCCGCAAGCACGATAGCGCGACAAATCCAATGAATCAGAGGATCTACTTCTTTGGGCGAAAGAAAATAGGACGCGGGAAAAAGAAGGATCGTCCCGAACAGAAAAAAAGTCCCTCCCATGATCCATCGAATGGAAGAAGTGATGTGATCGATAAGAGTCGGGTTATGTGGCTCGGGCACGGCGGGGTTGCGGGTGGAGAAAGGGAGAAAGGTATTGACCGGTGTAGGACTTGGGATGCTCGGCCACCGTTTCAGGCGTGCCGGCCACGATAATTTGGCCCCCTTGTTCTCCTCCTTCCGGGCCCAGGTCGATAATCCAGTCGGCGGTTTTAATGACATCCAGATGGTGTTCGATCACAATCACCGTATTCCCCTGATCGGCCAAGCGGTTTAAAACATCTAACAGTTTTCGAATATCCTCAAAATGAAGGCCAGTGGTTGGCTCATCCAATATGAAAACCGTCTTTCCTGTCGAACGTTTGGAAAGCTCCTTGGCGAGTTTGATTCGTTGTGCTTCGCCCCCGGAAAGGGTCGTGGCGGATTGACCGAGCGTAACGTACCCCACACCCACTTCATCCAGCGTTGTCAGTTTCTCCCGAATGGACGGAATATTCGCGAAGAAATCCGTGGCTTCGCGCACCGTCATATTCAAAACATCCGCGATAGATTTGCCCTTATAAAGGATGTCCAGCGTTTCCCGATTATAACGTGAGCCGTGGCATGTTTCGCACGTGACATACACATCGGGGAGAAAATGCATTTCAATTCGGAGGATCCCATCTCCCGAGCAGCTCTCGCACCGTCCCCCTTTCACATTGAAGGAAAAACGTCCCGGTTTGTATCCCCGCATTTTGGCCTCGGGGATTTCGGCGAAAAGTTCCCGAATAAAAGTAAATGCGCCGGTGTACGTGGCCGAATTCGATCGAGGTGTTCTCCCGATGGGAGACTGATTGATGTCGATCACCTTGTCGACGAAACCCAGCCCCTCAATCTTACTCACGGAACCAGCCGAATCTTTGGATTGATAAAGATGTTGCTTCAAGAGAGGAAAGAGAGTGTCCACGACCAGTGTGGATTTCCCGGAGCCGGAGACGCCTGTCACACACGTGAAGAGCCCCAGGGGAAATTCGGCCGTAATCTCTTTCAGATTGTTGGCACGTGCACCCACAAGTCTCAAATTCGCTTTCCCTCTCTCCCTTCGTTTGGTCGGGAGTGGGATCGACCGGATACCCGACAAATATTGACCCGTGAGTGAAGCCGAGTTTTTTGCGATTTCTTGTGGGGTTCCTTCGGCTACAATTTGGCCCCCATGTCGACCCGCTCCGGGACCTAGATCGAAAATATAATCGGAAGCGAGAATCGTATCTTGGTCGTGCTCGACGACGAGGACCGTATTCCCCATGTCGCGAAGATGTTTGAGTGTCGCCAGAAGCCGATCGTTGTCGCGCTGGTGAAGACCGATGGATGGCTCATCGAGGATGTAAAGAACCCCCACCAGCCCCGAGCCGATTTGTGTGGCCAGACGAATTCGCTGCGCCTCCCCTCCGGAAAGGGTTCCCGCTGTTCGATCCAAGTTCAGATATTCCAGCCCGACATTCATCAGAAACGCCAGGCGATCATGAATTTCTCGGAGTACTTTCTCCGCAATATCCCGATCTCTTTTCGATAATTCAAGATGTTGAAAAAAAGAATAAGCGCGATCGATCGTAAGCGCCGATATCTCGGCGATCGACCGATCACCGACTTTGATAAAGAGTGATTCTCGCCGGAGCCGAGCCCCCTTGCATTCGGGACAGGGAACTCTTCCCATGTATTTGGTTTCGAGTTCTTCTCGAAATTCTTCCGAGTCGGTCTCGCGATACCTTCGCATGAGGCTCGGGATCACCCCTTCAAAGGGTTTTTCCGTGCTGTATTTGCTCTCTTCCATGTCGTATTTGAATTTGATCTTTTCACTCCCACTTCCATGAAGAATGAGCTGCTGAAATTTCTTCGAAAGTTTCTTCCAGGGAGTATGGAGATCGAAGCCGTAATGCCTTCCCAGCGAATCGAGGGTTTGATAATGAAAGAATGACCATCGGCTTTGCCAGGGAGCGATCGCCCCCTCCCGCAGCGAAAGGTTTTCATTCGGGACGATCAAGGCAGGGTCGAGAAAGCTTTTCGAACCCAGGCCGCCGCACTCCGGACAGGCCCCATAGGGATTATTAAACGAAAACATTCGGGGCGTGATTTCAGGATAGGAAACCCCGCAATCGGGGCAGGCGAATTTTTCGGAGTAGAGAGTTTCTTCCGAAGAAGAGCCTTTTACGGTTTGGACGAGAGCCAGACCGTCGCCAATCTTGAGCGCGGTTTCCACAGAATCCGCAAGGCGCTTTCGAATCGATTCTTTTACAATTATGCGATCGATATAAACTTCAATCGAATGTTTCAGGTTCTTATCCATTTTAATGGGGGAACCCAGTTCAACCGTTTCGCCGTCAACGCGAACGCGCGTAAATCCCTCTTTTTGTAATCTCGAAAGCTCTTTTTGATATTCCCCTTTTCTTCCTCGAACGATCGGAGCGAGGAGATTGATCTTCGTGCCTTCCGGGGAATCTAAAATTTGATCGACAATTTGCGTGGCCGACTGAGCCGCAATCGGCTTGCCGCACTTATAGCAATGGGGCTTCCCGATGCGGGCGAAGAGGAGACGCATATAATCGTAAATCTCTGTAATCGTTCCGACGGTGGAACGAGGGTTGCGGGAGGCGCTTCGCTGCTCAATGGAAATGGCGGGAGAGAGCCCTTCAATCGACTCCACATCGGGCTTTTCCATTTGCTCGAGGAATTGGCGGGCGTACGCGGAAAGCGATTCCACATAACGCCTTTGTCCTTCGGCATAAATCGTGTCGAAGGCAAGCGAAGACTTACCTGAACCGGAAATTCCGGTGATCACCACCAGCTTGTTCCGAGGGATGCGAACATCAATCCCTTTTAAATTGTGTTGTTTTGCCCCTTTAACGAATATAAAGCCCGGTTCCATGCGGCAGGCTTTCTCACATATCGGCCCCAAGTTGGCAAGGATAGCGCTCCCCTTAATGGGAGGCTTGGCCGTGCTCCTTTTTGGCGCCAGTGCGCTTCCGGAGCCCTATTCCTGGGTGGCGAACTTCGTCGTGTTGTCGCTTTTTTTATACGCCGTCGTTTTTCTTTTTGATGTCATGGTGCCGGGAGTAAATCTTTTGTCGCGTGCGTGGGTCCGCATTCCTTCCAAACGAAATGTGGTGTTTACTTTCGATGACGGACCTTCGATTCCATACACAAAGGAGGTTCTGGATGTGCTCGATCGTTACAGCGTGAAGGGCACTTTTTTTTGTATTGGAGAAAATGTTCGAGCCCATCCGGAAACCGCGAAGGAGATCGTCCGGCGTGGACATCTCATCGCGAACCATACCGAAAGTCATCGTCCTCTCCCTTGGCTCAGTCGTAAAGAGATTGAAAAAGAAATTCGCAAAGGTATGGAAGCAATTGAACAGGCCACAGGAGTCAAAACGCCATGGCTCCGTTGTCCCAAAGGTTACAAAAGTGCGAAAGTGGCGCGTGTGGCGGGGAAAATGGGAGTGAAACTCATCGGATTTTCCTATCCCCTGTTCGATGTTCAAAATCCGCCTCCGCAGGAACTGCTGGGTCGCCTCTTAGAAAAGGCCCGTGGGGGGGACATTATATTGATGCATGACGGATTCCTTTCTAGGAGTCCGGGGCAGAGGGATTCAGTCGTAAAAGCTCTCCCTCCAATGATCGAGGGAATTCGAGCCAAAGGTCTCGAAATCATTCGCTTGGACGAAGCTTTGGAGGTGATGTCCCAAAGGGACGAAGTTGCCTCGCCAAACCCTCAGTGCCTTACAAAATAGATCAATTATTACATATGGTTAGATGTGAATTCGACGGCATACGGTTTGCTCAATAGGGAAGTCGCATGAAAACACTTTCAACCCTATTTTTGGTCCCGCTTTTTCTGCTCTTGGCGGTTTCCTTGTCTTATGCCCAGGAGGACCCTTCCGCTTTGATCCGCCGGGCCATTCAAAGCGGGGAAGAAGCCGATATGCAGGCGGTCATAAAAGCTGCTTCACAATCTGAAAATGCGGCGCGAATTTCCACTTTGGTAAAGGCTGCTATGGAGCAAGATCGGCAGAGTCCAATCGGCCTGACCGATTATCATTTGCGGCTTTTATATGAGCTTCATCTCGTCCTTCGTGGTTCTCCTCGCGAAGTCATTGTGGGTCTCCTGGAAGGCTCGTTTGCTCGAATTTGCGATCTTGCGATGAAAGACCTCTCCAACGAAGGACAGGCCAGCCTTCGCGCGAGCGCACAGCTTTCGCTCATTCAATTATTTGATCGATCCAAAGGCGAAGCCACAAGATATTGGGCGGTTCAATTCTTTTCCTTCTCTCGCGATATCAATTGGATGTGGATCACGAAATATAAAACAGAAAGCCATCGCCAAGCTCTCGGAATGATTTCCGCTTCCTACCTTGTAAGCCAACTCAAGAATCGCGGAAAACGAGACCTTTCCCTTCTTGTATCTGGAGATCGTTATACGGCTGACGAACTCCTGCGCGTTTCTGAGACGTGGGAAGAAATCCGAAAGAAAATTCAAGAAGCTCATCTCATGCCGGTCATTAAGAAAACAAATGGAATGCAATTCAATGGTTCCGAAAAAGCGAAAGATTATTTTGCCGCCATGAATCCCGATCTTGCGGTCGTACAACTTACCGATTTTCTTTGGTCGGCCGAGGTGCAAGATCTGCCTCCCCCTTTGAAGGTTGCAATTCTCGACACCGCTGGATTGGCGCTAAGTTCGATGAGTCATGAACTAGGGCAGGGACGCTTCATAAATGTCGTGAGAGAAGTCATCCGAATGAGTCAACTTCCCCCGAATGGGGAAAGAGAGCCCATGGATGTGGAAGCGGCCGCGATTCGGGCAAGAATCATGATGGGAGATGTCGGAGAACCGTATCTTGCGGAATTGGTCAAGCGGGCCGAAACGGAATCCGATGAAAATATGTTGAAATATTGCGATGCGCTCACTCAATCGGTTCTCGATCGAGCAGCCATCATTGGGACGACCGGCGACCTGGAAGAGAGAGAGAAACTTCGGAAGTTTCTGCATGATTACATTGAAAAAGTATTGAAAAGCAATCATCACTCGGCCGTTGCCAAGGAAGCTTTTGTCGATTTTGTTCGTGTCGTTGGAGAGAAGGTGAGGAATGTCGACACGGCCTGGATGATTTACGAACCCTTTTGGACGTTCAGCCAGACTTCGTTACCGGAGGGTCTCTCGGAAAAATTAAAGAGTGCGGTCGATCGAATGGAGCAAGCCAGCTCATCCCCATATCGTAAGCTCGCCCAAATCATTCGATCCTGGAAAAAGGGGGAGAAGGCAGCAAGCCCGTCGGGAGAATTACCCAGAACGACTGCTCAATCCAGGCCGTATTCCGAGGCCATTGCGATTATTCCGTTGGACGAAAACGTCGACAACGCCAAATTGAACTCGGGCGACCGATTTGAAAACATTGAAAAGAGATTCGACCTCATTGAGTCGCAAGGGTTTCAATTGGTTTATGCAGTGGTAAGAGGAAGGACCCCCGAATCAGCCCGCCAACGAATCAAGAAAAACAGTCTGTTTGAACTCATTCATGAATCGGTGCTTTACAATGAAAAGGCACTGGCTGCGCAGGCGCAGTTGATACTCGAAACGGCAAAGGCTCTCTCCACCCAACAGATCTTGGTGTTCGATATGGATGATGAGCGAAGATCACAAATCGAAAAGGCACTTCATTCGGCCTCTGATAGCATAGGGTATAAACCGGTCTTTGTGAGCGTGGGCGGCCACGAAATTGAAGGCGCGTTAAAAGCGGGCCTCGATCTTCTTCCCAAAGCTCCCCCGCGGCGAACAATTGGAGCAGCTTGGGCGGGAGATTCAGAGTTTATGGAAATTTACGAAAATATGGGAAAGGCGGTCCTGGTGTGGATCAAAAGCGATTTGAACGATTCGTTGACACCCGATGAACGAGATTTACTTCGTAAAGTTCACCTCCTATTTGCCGAAGCCAATAAAGCGGGAGCAGACCTGGCAACGGTTCAATTGGCCCAAGAGACAAAGGAGTTTCGGGTAAACAATCGAGCCTTGCTGATGCGCGATATCATGCTGGCCTCCACAGAAGCGTTGAGCCAATTTGAATCGCAGCTCAACGAGACTCCCCAAAGTCTCAACGGGTCGACAAAGCAAATTGAAAAATCGAAGGAAAATTTTGTGGGATTCTTGCTTTCTCGGCTCAATTCACAAGAAATTCCGATGGAGAATCTGGCGTGGTTATTTGCCAAAGCGATTCGGAGTGATGTTCCTTCAGTAAGCGATCTCGCTGTCAAGACATTGGCCTATCGAGGGAGTCGAGAATTGGTTCAAAATGTCGATGCGCGTGCGGAGGCGAATGGCAGAATCATTTCGAGAATTCTTATTGAAAATCGAAAGATCGGTTCGCGACCCACGTCCACGGGTCGGATGAATCCACGCGATACCATCGATGATTTCCATCCGGAGGAGGGAGCCATCGTAAAGGTCGACCCGACAAAGCCGGGTGAACGTCCTGAACTAAAGCGCCCACCTTTGGAACGCTTGATTCGAGAAATTATTCGAGAAGAAGGCGAGGCCCCAAAGTAATCATCCGCCGGCTGCGCGCGAGCGAAGAACAGTTACACTCGGTATCATGGATCGGCGAGCAGCCTCGTAGAGATGCGACGTGATTTGACGAGAAAGCGTGGTTCCATCGTAGCGCCGGCGAACATCAATAGCTCCCTGGTTTCCCAGTCGCTGACGGAGTTCCGGATTTACGAGAAGTTGCTCCAAAGCGCTGGCTAACTCTTCGACATTTCCCGGCGTGGCCCACAGGCCGTTGACGCCATTCGATACCACTTCTTTGGCTCCCCCATGTGCGGAGATCACAGCCGGAATGCCCAACGACATGGCTTCAATTAACACTCTTCCGAAAGATTCCGGCTCCACTGAAGGGAGTGAAAGAATGTCAAAGTCGGCCACATAGGGTCGAATGTCGGGTTGAAATCCGGTGAAGATGGTTTGGCCGCCCACTCCCAAAGATCGAGCAAGTTCCTCGTATTCGGCACGCATATTTCGATGCAGTCCTCCGTCATTATCGCCTACCAAAACGAGGTACGAGTTCGGAACTCGGGAATGCACTTTCGCAAAGGATCGGATGAGGACGTCAATTCCCTTCTTTTTTAATATCCGGCCAAGATACCCAATGACCAGGGCGTTTTTCGGAATCTGAAATTCGTCATGAAGTCGAGGAACGATATCGGAGCGATTGAAGTTTCGAAGATCGATGAAGTTGGAAACCACACGGATTTTTTCCGCGCTATAAACAGCATAGGGTTCAGCCGACGCATTGGAATTGCAAATCACCAGTTTGGTAGATTTGAGCCTTCCGAGCCATTGATAGCAAGCCCGGCCGAGCCAGTGAACGTGAATATTTCTGGCATGAAAAACGACGGGTATTCCAAGCTGGCTCCCCACATACGCTCCAACCGGCTTAGCAAGCATATGGTTGCAATAAATGACATCGGGCTTTAACCGCGCGGCGAGTCTTCGAATCTTTCGCATGGCCACCAAAAGGCCAATTCCTCCCGCTACGGTGTTGAGCCATCGAATCCCCAGTCGATTGAAGAAGGGATACGAACTTCGTTGAACTCGCTCGACAAACTCGGGAACATAAATGATTTGCTCGCCATGATTCAATTGTTCGGCAATGACGCCCGCCTCTGGCATTACGACAATGGGATCAATCGATTCCGCTTCATGTTCGAGGTAAGCCACGAGACTCCTCCCCGCGCCACCGCCGTTCACGCAGCTATTTAGAATGAGGACGCGAGGCCGCGCCGAAGCTCTTTCCATCACTTTCTTCTAGCCCGTTCCGCGCCTCTCGTCCACCCCGTCCGCTTCCGGCGCGGCGAAGGAAGAGTAGGGCGATTCCATAGATGGTGACGAAAACGCCGCCCGAGACGATTTGGAGGCGAAGTGAATCGGCGGAAAGTACGGCGCGACTAATCGCACCGCCTAAAAGCGCGATGCAGAATGCAGCAAGAGGACCAAGTTGAGACCGGTGGAAGGGCCAGATGCCGAGCAATTTCTTTCCCTGAACGAGACGCCAGATCGTGACCAAAATGAACGAAATACTGGTGGCTGTGGCAGCTCCCGTGAGCCCCCAGCGGGGAATGAATAGGCAAAGTAAGATGAAGTTTCCCGTCACGAGGACCAAAGAATTAACCAACGTAACATAGGCAAAGCCAGTAATCGCCAAGACACTTTCCATCAATCCTAAGGACACCCAGAAAATCTGCCCCACGGCGAAAATAGCGAGAGGGAGTCCACCCTCCACAAATCCTTCGCCAAAAAGATGGAGGATGGCTTCGGGAACGATCAGCATCGGGCCAAGCATTCCAAATGCGGGAACCGTGACCCATCGGACCGCCAGAGCGAGGTTTTCATTGAGCTTCGCGCTTTCCTTTCGGGCGTGCAGAAATTGCGCAATCGGCATGAGGATCGGATCGAAAAGCGCGCGGGTTTTTCGAAGCGCATTTCCAATTTCCACTATGGCCCCATAAATCCCGACACTGGAAAGGGGCATCAAGCGGGCAATCACCATTAGATCCAGACGCTGTTTGAACATGGCGATCAGCTCCATGCTCCCCATCGGAAAACTGGTATTCCAAAGATATTTCCAATCCACGAGAACCTTCTTTTCCGACCGAGGATATAGTTTCGAAAAGAATCCAAAGGCGATGAGCATAGCGACGAACGCGGCAAGATTATGAGCGTACACAATACCGACGACGCCCATGTTGAATTTCACCGCCGTATAACCCAGTACCAATATAATGAGGGGCTCCCACAGAGAACGAACGTAGACCTCGTAACGCATGTCGAGCGTAGGTCGGTAGGAGTAGCAAAAAATCGATGTTACGCATACCGCAGGCATTCCAAAACAAAAATTTCGAAGAGGCGATGCGAGGGTGGGTTTTTGAAGAAATGTAATGGCGATCCACGTCGAGAGAAAAGCAAACAACAAAGCCACCAAAGAACTTACCACCACATCCACGAGGACGACTTTCATCGTCGCCTGGCGAATTTCATCTTCTCTCCCTTCATGCTTTAAGTGCCCCGCCAGGCGCATCATTCCCTGATCGAAACCGAGGACGGCGATCTTTCCGACGATTTCTTGAATCGAGAACGCCAGTATGTATAGACCAAATAGTTCGCTTCCCAATAGTCTCGAAAAAACGATGAGAAATACGGCGCGGCTCACCTTGGCGAGCGCCCCCAGGAGGTTAACAAAGGCCCCCTTAGCAAGATGTTTATGGATCGGAAGAGATTGAGTCACGCAGGCTAGATCCTCACTCTATTTTGATCGGACCGAGATATCATCGTAATCTGCGGTCGCTTTCGAATGAGTATCGTTTCCATCGGTCAAAAACCCGAAAGCGACAGGGCGAGGGACTGAGCGACCGAAAATTTTTTCATAATCCTCCCTGACATTTCGCTCCTCCGACTGCCATTCATTGATTTCGGCTCTTCCCGTTCGAATCACGATCGTCGCAAATTGTTTGCGTCTTCGGAAAATAGTTTCCTTGGGGACGACTTCACTCCACACGTACTTGATCGCTTCCGGAATAAACCAATTGCGTGGAAAAATCACATACACTCCTGCCGCACTGTCATTCTTATCATCCTTTGCCTCGTTTGCGCCCGCGGGAAATTGATGCACGCGCCATTTCCAATGGAGAATCGGATACTTCTTAATATCCCAATCTTTGTCGCGGAAGAGTTGAACCGACTGGCCGTTCGATTTCGCTTCAAGATATTTGTTCTCTCCTTCCTGCGCGAATCGATAAATCCCATTTGCATCACCCTCCCTTGTTTTCCAACCCCTATCCGGAACAGTATTCGTGGAATAAGTCTGAAAATTCTCAAGAACCAGCTCCTCCGCGTGAGCTGCGGAGACAAAAAGAACGAAAAAAAATCCAGCTAGTCTCATCGACTTATTCTCTCTTTCGCAGAGCAAAAAGTCACATTACTCGTATCGGAGCGCTTCAATCGGGTTCATTAGAGCCGCCTGCCGCGCCGGCCAAAGACCGGCCAGTACCCCGATCGCGACGGAACAAAAAAGCGCGCTCAAAATGGTGACGGGAGAAAGATCGATCATCCACCCCCAGAGCTTCGCGATCAAAAGCGATGCAGCAGCACCGATGAGAGTGCCGATACATCCTCCCACGATACTAATGACAGCGGATTCGACTAAAAATTGGGAAAGAACATCCTGCCCCCGGGCCCCCAGTGCCTTTCTTAGGCCGATCTCTCTCGTTCTTTCTTTCACAGCCACGAGCATAATATTCATGATTCCAATTCCACCGACGAGAAGAGAGACAGCCGCAATCGCACCCAAAAGTAGAGTAATAGTGTTCGTTGTATCCTCCATGACCGCATGCATTTCCGCCATGTCGCGGATGTCAAAATTATCAGGTTGGTCGGCGCGGAGTCTATTCCGCTTGCGCATCCAATCGCGTATCGCCTGCACAACAGCGCCACGGTCCGTATCATTCTTAGCGACAACGTCGATAAAATCGATCGCGTCACGGCCCAGAGCACGGTGCATAGCGGTTGTGGCGGGGGTCACGACGACATCGTCTTGATCGCTCCAAGTGGATTGCCCTTTTTCAGGAAGAACTCCAATGATGAGAAAGGCATTCCGATTAATCCGAATTTCTTCTCCCACGGGGTCCACTCCTGGTTCAAATAAACTCCGGATCACGGTGGCGCCGACCAAACAAACACGCGCACGATTGTCGTATTCCACTTGCGTAAAAAACCGGCCCCATTGCGGCTTTGCCGCGCGCGCCTGAACATACCCCGGACCCACTCCCTGTAAACGAGTGTCCCAGTTTTTTCCTTTATAGGTAATTTGAACCGAGCCCGACAATGTTGGATTTACGGTGGCAATGGGCACACCTCTTTCAGACATCTTTGAAAGATCATCTGAATCGGCGAGAGTCAGCTTTGTAAAATCGGATGCGCTTTTTGCAATCCCGCGCGCTTTGGGCCCGTACGGGGATAGAATGAGAAGATTCGATCCCAGACTGGATATACGTTCTTGAACAGACTTTCGCGCGCCTCCTCCCAGGGCGGTCATCGTGAGAACGGCGCCCACGCCAACAATCACACCGAGGGTGGCGAGAATGGTCCGAAGTTTGTTTCGCGCAAGAGCGCGAACGGCGATTCGCGATTGGTTCCAAATCCCCAGAGCTTTCCCCTTTTGGAACAGAGAGGAAGTGGAAAGAGGCGTGGAGGGGGCATGATTCCGTTTGCGTTCATCTGAAATAATTTTCCCATCGCGCATTCGGATCATTCGCTGAGCATGAGAAGCGACATCGGCATCATGCGTGACCACGATCACCGTCACGCCTTTGGCGGCAAAGCCATCGATAATCGAAAGAATTTCGTGTGCCTGCTCGCTCGCAAGGTTTCCTGTCGGCTCATCCGCCATGAGGATCCACGGATGAATTGCCAGTGCGCGGGCAATCGCAACTCGTTGCTGCTGGCCTCCTGAGAGTTGGTTGGGAAAATAATGAACTCGGTTCAACAGGTCGACGCGAGCCAATGATTCTCTGGCCACGGTGAGGGCCTCTTTCACGCCCGCATATTGGAGGGGCAACGCGACATTTTCTTGTGCTTCCACACGGGGAATCAGATGAAAGGACTGAAAAATAAATCCGATTCGTTGGCCGCGAAGGGCGGCGAGTTCCGATTCCGTCAGCGACAACACATCGCGCCCGGCCATGTGATAAGTTCCCCGCGATGGGCGATCGAGCAACCCGAGAAGGTGGAGCAACGTCGATTTTCCTGATCCGGAAGGCCCCATGAGCGCGATGTACTCGCCAGGCTCAATTGTCAGTGACACATCATCCACCGCATGCACCTCTTTGCCATACGTCTTTGTGAGGTGATCGATTTGAATCAGCGGTTCCATGAACCCTTTAGGGTTTTTTTTCGGACGTTTTGGCCGGTTTACCAAAGGGCATAAAGGAAGTGGGAGCGCTTTCTTTGCCCACTTGTCGCCTTGCCACACGAATTTGTTCATTTTCTAAGAGGCCGGCAACCACCTCCACATCCGAACCAAAAACTCTTCCGAGCGTAACTTTTCTAGATTCTGTTTTTCCGTCGGCGAGTTCGACATCGACCGATATGGTAGTTTGTTCAAGGCCATTCGTTGCGGATAAGGGAAGAAAGAGTGCTTCGGGTTTTTCCTGATAAATAAATGTAACGGTGGCCGTCATTCCGGCTCGCAGATCTTCAATGGGCGAGTCTGGGTCGAGTTCCACCTCATAAATGTTGACGTTATTGACGAGCTGAGATTGCTCGCGGACAAGTCTTGTTTTGGCCATAATGGTACGGTCTGGGAATGCATCCACCACGACTTGGGCGGGCGTTCCGGTATGGATATTTCGAATATCGGTTTCGTCCACTTTTGCCCGGAAAATCAATCGGTCGGATAAATCAAAAAGAACGGTAGTTGTGCTGATCGTTTGGCCTGGAACGATGTTCACTTGAATGACCTTCCCCGGGACGGGAGCAAGAATCGGGGTAGGCCGATAAACGCCTTCCCAATAGTGAAACTCCTCGGGCCCTTTTGAGCGCGCCGCATCCAACAGAGCCGCTCGATCGGAAGAACTGATTCGCGCCAGCTCCTGCGCTTTTTTTACGGCGGTACCCTCCTGGACAAGAATCGAATCGATTCGGCCGCTGACAGGGGGAAGAATTTCAACTTTGTTAAGAGGTTGAATTTCTGCCATGGCCTGAACCGTGGCTTGCAAATTTTTCTTTTCAACCGTGACCGTTCGGAAAGCCTCCAAGGGTTTCTCTTTGTGGCAGGCCGCGAATAGACATAGGGAGAGGATGATAATGCTTTTTGTTCGAATCATGGCACGGAGAGATCCTTTCCAATGGCTTTTTCCCAAATCGCAAGCGTGAGCAGTGATTGAACCATCTCTTGCAAATTGGCGTGTTGAGCGTCTGTGAGTTGCGTTTGTGACTGTTCCCAATCCAAATATCCTTTCAATCCGGCACTGTACTGCGCGTAAATCGTCTTGGCTCGTTCTTCAGCGGCGTCCAAGGTCGCTTTGGAAACGGGTACTCGAGTGACAGCGGAAATATAGTTGGCATAGGCCGAAACAAGATCGCTTTTGAGTTGTAACTTCGTGGACTGCAAACTGGCCACGCTTGCCTGATAGTCGGAAATCGCCCGATCCACGCTTGCGACGGTTTGGCCGCCGGAATAAATCGGAAATCGAAGCCCCGCGCCGACCTGCCAGGTGTCAGTTGTAGGCCACGTATCGATTCCGCCTCGAAGGTAATCGGCATTTCCCGAAAGGGTGGGCCAATGCCCGGAGCGTGCGCCGCGAATCTCCTCGAAAAATGATTCACTGGCGGCCTGAAGGCTTCGCACATCGGGATGATTATCAGGAACCGACTTTTCAAGAGCAGAGAAATCTTCCGTGGGCATGGGGGCTATCAGCTCTCCTTGTGCAATCAAGTCGTGGTCATCTTTTCTTCCCATGACCTGAGCCAGCCGCGCTTTGGCGGATTCGAGGGATCGCTCAGATTGATCGATTTGCCAATGCGCATCCTTTGCGTCGGCATCGGCCTTTGAAAAAGACCATCGGGCTTCGATCCCTCCTTCATAACGAAGATGAACAAACTTCGCATTTCGATCCAGTCGTTCGGCAATGGATCGGTCGAGTTCAAGCCCATATTGACTAAAAAGGAGATTTGCGAAAGCGGTTCGAAGATCTGCACGCACTCTTGTTTCCTGTGAGGCAAGTTCCGCCAGGTGTTGCTCCACCACTTTTCGCTGCGAAAGTTGCGCCGCGCGCGTGCTAAATCCGGAAAAAATCGGAATGTCCGCCGTCACGCCGTAGGAAGAAGTGGTGCCCGAGGTGCTGTCTCCTCCCACTTGTGAAATGTTGGCAACTCCCGAAATTTCCGGCGCGTAACCGGCCTCCACGATTCGAAGTGTGGCTTGGGACGACTCAACCCGTTTTTGCTCCACCAAAAGACTCGGGTTCGCCTTCCTCGTCTCTTCCACCGCCCGGGCCCACGTGTATGTTTCGCCCCTTGCCAACGAAGTCAGAACGACCCAAACGCCTAAAAATCCACCGATTCTCATTGCGGCGAGTCATATATCATATGTCTGGGAGATGAACTTCTTCGGCGGAACTACTTCGGATCTTTCTTAACTTCCTTTAACTCTTCGCCGCGTCGCACTTCTCTTGGGTGAGTGTCATTTAGTCTTCCAACGGCTTCATTCTCAGAGGTCTTTAGAGTGGCTCCCTTTTCGGGCAATTGGCTTCTCATCGAGTAACGAGCATTTCTTTGTACATTTGCTTGCGCAGTGGGCAAATCGACAGAAAGTGTAACCCTAAGTGTGTCAAAATTCTTTACTCGTATTCGATCATTAACGAACTTTAGAATTGTTTCGGCCACCTCTTTTGAAAACTGGCTTTTACAATACGATTGCAGTTGACCGTACATCTCTTCATGATGCTGCTGTTTCTCCCATGACGGATATTTTAGACGATCTCGCGCCTTTGATAGTTCATTAATATACCCACGAAGTTGTACGTCTTCTTTGAGTACTGCTCGGGCCTCTTCTTCCACCGTCATTTCCTCTTTTAATTTTGTAACATGCTTGGGAAGGATGACATCGTAGTTGTTTCCCAGCTCCAGCTGCGCGATCTTGTTCATTTTGGCCCAGATCGTAGCGACTTGCTCCGGGGTTACTTCTGGGAAATATAAACGCGTTCGCTTCAGGACTTCGAACGGAGCACATTCTTTGTCGCGAAGGGCCACATAATTCCACCACCCTTCAAGAATAATTGTAAATGCCTCCCTCGGAACTTCTGGAATCTGCGCTTCCCGGCCGAGACGCAGCACGAATGGACTTCTTCCCCCTCGGCCGGGAGTCAAAACTTCTTCGGCATGTTTCGCCATTTGCTCATCGCGGGTCGTCGTCTGCGCGAAGGCGAATGAGTGCGCAAATGCGATAAAGAGAGCCGGCAATAGGGTTTGAATTCGGATTCTCATAACCTTCGGTTTTGCAAAGGGAATACCACAACCGTGACTTATAATATATTGAAATTATTATGTTTATTTACGTTTCGGTGGTGGCTACTGGGACCTTCATTTCAATTTCGGGATCCTTCCGCCCCACTAGAAATTCGCACCTAGTGCGATTTCGCTCAGTTTGGCTGTTCTACGAGAACGCACTTGTGATTGTTTGTTGATAGTATACTATCAACTATAAATGAGAAACACGACTAAAAACAAAATCATCAAGATTATCAAAAAGAACGGCTCGGCTCGCCCTGGTGAGCTATCTGGGATGCTCAATATCTCCCTTCAGGCGCTTCACAAGCATCTCAAGCAATTCGTCGAACAGGGAATTCTCGAGACCATCGGCGGCCCTCCGACAACGCGTTATCGTATATCCGGAATTCCTGACTTCGGCCCAGGATTCAAATGGTTTCACTCCGGGCGTGTACTGGAAGAAAAAGATGAGATCTGTGAAACGCGGGACGTTTTTTTCGCACGACTGAATCGTATTGCTCTCATGGAAGAGCAAGGAATACCCAAAAATGAACTTCCTCTCATCATTTCAATCATTGGAGAAATCGGAAATAATTGTTTCGATCATAACTTGGGCCAATGGCATGACTCGCCAGGTTGCTGGTTTGAAATTCAGGTGACTCGACTGCGACTCTGGATTCTTATTGCAGATCGTGGCCAGGGGATTTTTCGTTCACTTTCGGGCGTGGCTCAATTAAAGAACGATCAAGATGCGATGGAGAAAGCATTCAAGGAGCACATTTCCGGGAGGATGCCGGAGAAGCGAGGAAATGGACTTAAATTTGTGACAAATATCATCGAAACAAAGTCGCCATCAGGATTGGCTTGTGGTTCGGGGAAGGGGAGAATTCAAATAGGAGAGTGGGGCGACAAATGTCTGGAGGTTTTTAGGAATTTATCTGCTTCCAATATTGGAACCATTACGGTCATCGCTTGGGGGTTGAAATGAAAATCGAAATGAAGAAATTCGGAACGATTCTGAATTCACGCCCGTCCGGAAGAGAAGCTGCACTCGCAATGAAGGCGTACATGAAGCCCGATGCAAAAGAAAAAATAGAACTCGATTTTTCTGGTGTGCTCTCAGTAGGGCCCTCTTGGCTTGACGAAGTATTAACGTATTTACGAAGCGAATATGGGAAAGAAAGAGTGGTCGTTCTTCCCACCGATAACCCTTCCGTCATTCAATCTTTAAAAGTGATTGATCGGGGTTGATTAAAACCGGTAATGCAATGGTCTGTAATTTGAGGAAAGATTCCTCTGGGAGATGCCCACTCGGATCGACATATTTCAGGGGATTATTTTGAACGTACGAGTAGCGATTGAGAAATTGAGAACTGGTGGCTTCCGGAACGACGGTGTCCGGTACCGTGAATCGACCGATGGTAGCATCGTAGAATCGCGCGCCGTAGTCGTAATAGTGGAACGATACACTCCGTACGTAATGGAATAACCGCCTGGACCGGTGGAAGCATTCCAACTTAAATTGACCTCCGGCGTGTACCACCAAGTGGCTGCCACACCCGAAGGTGTACTGGGCGGGTTCAGCGTGGGATCGGGATCACACCCATCCGGGTTGGGGCAGGAGGCATGGACCCCCGACGTCAGAAGCAAACAGGGAAGAAAAATGAGCCGGAAAAAGAGGTGCACAACAACCTCACTTTTCGCATATTTCATCCCCAAAAGTCGAACGATGAGGAGAAAATAGGTGAATATTATTAAGCTCTTGGCTGAATATTTGTGCAGGGGACAGTTTATGAGTGATTTGCATTGTATTGTAATTAAATTATGAGTAAATTGTGCTTTAATGCAAAACAATAACAATGATAAAGAGGATAGGTATCTCTCGAAATTCATTCGAGATGATCTTCAAAATAAAATGGTTTTCATCGGAGGGCCAAGGCAAGTCGGCAAGACCACCCTTGCTCTTCAAATACTCGGGGGAACGGAAGAACATCCCGCGTACTTCAATTACGACGATGTGGAAGCACGTTCTCGCATCCTAAAACATGATTGGCCTTCCGATCGCATCATTGTTTTGGACGAACTTCATAAATATGCTCGGTGGAAACAGTGGCTAAAAGGAACCTACGACACTTCAAAATCCAAGCACACGTTTCTCGTTACGGGAAGCGCTCGCTTGGATATCTATCGAAGAGGCGGCGACTCGATGTTCGGAAGATATCATTACTACCGATTGCATCCGTTTTCGGTTGCGGAACTTATCGAGCGCGGAGAGGAAATGTCCTTCGCCCGACTCCTGGAAGTAGGTGGATTTCCCGAGCCCTATTTTTCAAGAAGACTAAAAGACATCAAGCGTTGGCGAATGGAACGGAGAGCCACTGTCGTTCGAGAAGATCTGCGCGAATTGGAACGAGTTTTTGATTTGGCCCGTTTGGAGCTGTTGGCTGAGCGGTTGACAAATCTGGTGGGAAATCCGCTTTCGATCAATGGGATCGCACAGGATCTCGAAATTAATTTCAGAACCGCAGCGAAATGGATCGAATGGTTTGAGAGGATGTATTACTGCTATCGGATCTATCCGTACGGCACGGATCGGATTCGGGCCGTGAAAAAAGAAGCGAAGCTTTATTTGTGGGATTGGGGGGAAGTAAGCGATCCGGGGTTTCGGTTTGAAAATATGGTGGCGGGCCATCTCCTGAAATATTGCCATTTTGTGGAAGATACCGAAGGGGAACGAATGGAACTCCGGTATCTCAGAGATACAGACGGGCGTGAAGTTGATTTTGTGGTGCTCAAGAATCGAAAACCAATCTTTGCGGTGGAATGCAAGTTAAACGACATCGAAATTACAAAATCGATGAATTATTTCCGCCAGCGAACTCCGATTCCGAAATTTTATCTGGTTCATTCGAAGCCTCACCGGTTTACGAAAACCGATTCCAGCCTAGAATCGATCGGCGCGGAAGAGTTCCTGAAAACGCTGGTCTAACCACCACCCCCGCCGACTGCGTCGATTTACAAATCTTGGGTGAGTAATAACCGCAACTCTGAATCTTTAAAAGTGATTAAAATAAATATGGGTACAAAATTACGTATGCGTGATTACCAGGCATATATGGGTCTCTAATAACCGTAGCTCCAGGGGTGAGTAAATTGTGAAGAGTCTCGCTACGAAGCGCGTAATTTGCATAAGAGTCTGCTCTTTGCGCATTGCTGCTGACCCATTGGGAAAGATCCTCCACATTTGTAGAAACATGTAAAGCTGGTTGTCCATATCTGGTCGATTCCACAGGAGCCCACGGCGCGTCGGTCGCCTCTGGCGCGAAACGATGTACTATTGTATTGCTCGGCAACTCATCAACTACGTTGCCAATTTGTGGCCTTGGCACTTCAAACGTACCCCTCGTCGCGCCCCTGATGGGAATACTTGATTTCAAAACATCAGCGACTTCGGCTTCTGCGGCGGTTGCGGCTCTTAAGCTTTGCGAAACAGGGAGAAAGGCTGAAACAATTCCAGCAGCATCCATGAGGGCTTCTTCGCCGTCGCCGCCGCGTCCGCCACTTAGGGCGTATTGAGCAAATTTCATTCCCGGCATTTTGTTGTAAGAATCCGATGCATTTTGGGTAGCCACTTCGTTTTTTGTGGTGGCTCTCATCATATCTTGACCCGTTTCAACCGATTTTCGGTCTGCAGCAACGGCCGCCATCTGTTCATGCTCATCGTCGCGATTCTTCATCGGGCCGATGCAACCTTCGTCCGTCGTCATGGCTGCATCTGCAGCGTTCACATCCGAAGCGGTGGCCCCTGTATTTTCATGTGCCGGTATGAGCGGCGGCGTGGAAGAAGCGGCTTCCTCCTCATGTCCTGATGGATCGACGTATTTGAGGGGATTGTTCTCAACGTACGAGTATCGATTTAGAGACTGAGAGCTGGTGGCACTGGGGACGACGGTGTCGGGAACGGTAAACCTTCCAATGCTTGCGTCGTAAAATCGGGCTCCGTAGTCATAGTAGTTGGTTTCTTTGTCATGAAACTTATCGTTGTACTTGTGATTTGTTTGTCCAGGATCACTTCCGGTAAACGTCGTCTCACTCTCCACGGCGCCGAAAGGATAATACGTAATCTCTTTGGCTCGGGTACCGTCCAGCCTAGTGACTACACTTGTGCTGGCTAAATGATCCCCATGGTAGAAATAGAAACCGTTGGGTCCTTCCTCCGCTAGCCTCATCCCTCCCGCGGAGTAGGAGTATTTGAGATTCGTTCCTTCCATTTCGAGTGAAGGGAAGAAACGCGTCGTGGTAGGGGTGCCGTACACTATCTCTTCAATTCGATTGCCATCCATGTCATAGAAATACGTGGCGATTTTGGTGGCACAACCGGTACCGTTTTTCACTTCCTGCAATTTGTTGGAAAGCGTGTAATAGAAGCAGGTGTCGGTGGCGCTGGGTTTACTTCGTTGAGAAAGATTTCCATTGGCATCGTAATAGAACGTCCGAGAACCGTCGGAGGTTAAAGCATGCGGTCCCCCATAAGCTCCGCCATAGGAATAGCTGACTACCGCTGGAGTTGAAGACGTCGCAGAAGCTTGAGAGGACGGAGAACCTTCGGCGTTATTCTCATCATTAACGAACGTGACCTTGTAATAATAGGTCGTGGACGCATTGACCGATAGATCGATATAGGAAGCGCGGGTCGAGGTCGCCAACAACGTAGACGCTCCAATCGGAAATCCGGAGGTGGTGGAACGATAGATTCGATAAAACTCTCCCGACGGATAGGAAACCGCGCTCCAGGACAAATTAATCTGGGCATAGGAAACAGAGGTCGCCGTCAGTCCGGAAACAGTCGGAAGCGGCGGCCAGGGAAGGGGTCTTGCGTTTACTTCATTCGAAGGAGAGCTGTCGCCGTTGGCATCCGACGCGACGACTTTGTAGTAGTACGTGACATTGGTCGTGACCGACAGGTCCCGATAGGAAGTTGAAGAAACGGAGGCGATTCGATTTCCTAAGACCATGGAAACCGGAGACGTGGTGGAGCGATACACTCCGTACGTAATGGAGTAACCGCCTGGACTGGTGGAAGCATTCCAACTTAGATTGACTTCCGGCGTGTACCACCAAGTGGCTGCCACACCCGAAGGTGTACTGGGCGGATTCAGCGTGGGATCCGGATCGCAACCATCCGGATTGGGACACGCGGCGTACACCCCCCCAGTCAGCGTCAAACAAAGAAGAAAAATGAGACAAAAAAAGAGGCGCACAACAATTCTTATTTTCGCATATTGCACCCCTCAAAACAATCCGGAAAGTCTTCAGAAAGTCTCATGATATTAGGGTGATACCCATGCTGTCACGTCATCGTATAGTAATTTTAATAGTTATATAATATTATAATTATTGAAATGAAGTATCGAGCTTTTCAAAAACGAATGAAAAAGAATGTGTTTAGCTGGAACGAGGCCAAGACCGTTGCCTTCGAAACACCGGCAAGCACACTCAAACTACAGCTTCATCTCTGGAAAAAAGCCGGAGAGATTGTAGGTCTTCGAAGAGGCGTCTATGCGTTTGCCGGAGAGGTGCCGCAGACGGCGGAGATCCTTTCAGCGCTCTATCCGCCTGCCTATGTCAGTCTTGAAAGTGCTCTTTCAATGTACGGAGTCATTCCGGATGTTCCATTCGCGGTCACCTCCGTTACGATCCGCCCCACACGAAACTTTCAAACGCCCTGCGGGAGGTTCGGATTTCGCCACATTCCACAGGAAGGATTTATTGGATTTGATCCGAAGACGCTGATCGCCACGTTTGAGAAGGCGGTGGTGGATTACCTTTATATCCATCGCAGAACACTGGTGACGTCACCGGAAACTTTTAAAAACCTTCGGTGGCAGAACTTAGGAAAATTCAATTTTCGAAAGGCGAGGCAGTTCGCAAATCTTTTTAAGAGTCCGGAAGTGTCGAACCTCTTAGAGGAGGTAAAAAAATATGCAACAACTTTTGATGCTGATTGATCAAAGCCTATCGCGCGGAAAACAGTGGGCGACCAACATCGCCAGAGAATATCTGCAGGTGTTGATTTTGAAAGCAATCTATCAATCGCCTTTTGGCCGCGATCTCTCGTTCATGGGGGGCACATGCCTTCGGCTTTGTTACAACTTGAAGCGTTTTTCCGAAGATCTCGACTTTTCACTCGATGCCCACTCAAAAAGATATTCCTTTGAAGCTCTCAATAACTTTATTGATCGGCGCCTCAAAGAGCTCGGCCTTCCGGTGGAAGTGGCGGTAAAGGGAGAAAAAACGGTGAGCCGGTCGTTTGTCCGGTTTCCGCTGGAACCGATCGGGCTATCCGATCGCCCCGGGCAAAAGTTGCACATCAAGCTGGAGGTGGACAATCATCCACCCCCAATTAAACGAGGAGATCGTGAGGAATATTTTCTGTCTCGCCACAATGAGCTTTTTCCTCTGCTGAAACACAATGAGAGCACGCTTTTTGCTGGCAAGGTGTTGGCGCTCATGTTGCGGCCGCAGGTTTTAGGCAGGGATTGTTACGATTTGATCTGGTATTTGCGCAGGGAAACGTCCTGCAATTTTACGTACCTCAATGCCGGGTTGCACACAGCGGGCGAGAAAGTTAAGAAAATTCAAAATCGCAAAGATTTGCTTCAAGCTGTGGAAAATCGAATGGAGGGTGTTTCAGGAAAATCGATTCTCGAAGATATCGAGGCGTTTCTCGAGGATTCCTCCGAGGCCGACTGGCTCCGTCGCTATCCGGAAGTGTTTTTGCAATTCGCGAAGTAGGTCATCGCGCTATAAGAAAACATGGAATTTCCATCATTCCGATAGATTTCTTTTTTAGGAATATGAAAAAATTAATCTCGTAAATCGAAAAAATTGATTCATTCCATTCTCATTTTCATGGCATCGAAGATGTGATAGACGCGTCCGGCTCGAGTGAGTTCGATATTCACATTGAGTGGCTTTATGTCACTCACGCCGAAATTTTCAGCTCGGCGCGCGATGGTCCAAAACTCTTCACGGAAATTGATCATCTCGTCCGCTGAGCGGAGAGACTCAAAATACCTGTCTGCGCGCATGCCGGGGGCCAAGGTTTGTTCGAATACGGGGAGACCTTCCCCCGTTACCCCAATATGGGACATTTGATGAACGCGAACCATGAGCGGGCTTCCCCTCAGGTCGACAAAACTCACGTCCTGCAAGTCCCTCAATGCGGCGACACTTTTGCTAACACCCGTAGCAGTGTCCTGTGATATTGGCACCTTCTGCACTACCGAGGCACCTTCTTCATGAAAAACATTTGTTAACGAACCTCTCCCAATGAGGTTTCCTTTGACTTCAACTTCTGCTGAAGTCGCGATTTCCTCGGCCGCCATTAAGCCTTTCATTGCGCCGCCCAAGCCGATAGTCGCCAGCGCGATTGCTCCCTCTTTCATTACGCTTCCAAGTGCGGCCGTGCTTTCTTCCGCCCAGGTTTCTCGATTCGTGTGGGCTCGCACGCTTTCTATTCCAGCTTTTTCTTGATTGATCTCGCGAGCTGCGACCACATGTTCATCCGCCATCGTTTCGTTGTCGGTGCCCGTATTGCATAAGTCTCCTGGTTGCGTCGGGATGTCGTCCGCCGTGGCTCCCGTTGGATCATGAGCTGGAATAAGTGGTGGCGTGGAAGCGGCCGGTGCCGCCTCTCCTTCATGTCCCGAGGGATCGACGTATTTGAGGGGATTGTTCTCAACGTACGCGTAGCGATTGAGAGATTGGGAACTTGTGGCACTTGGGACGACGGTGTCGGGAACGGTAAATCGTCCTAAACTGGCATCATAGAAACGAGCGCCGTAGTCATAATAGTTGGTTTCCTTGTCGTGAAACTTATCGTTGTATTTGTGATTGGTGTCTCCCGGATCACTTCCGGTAAACGTGGTTTCACTCTCTACCGCTCCAAAGGGATAGTAGGTGATTTCTTTGGCCCTTGTGCCATCGAGTCTGGTTAACACACTGGTACTGGCTAAATGATCGCCATGATAGAAGTAGAAGCCGTTGGGTCCTTCCTCCGCCAGTCTCATCCCTCCGCCCGAGTAGTAGTATTTGAGATTGCTTCCTTCCATGTCTACGGAAGGAAAGAAACGCGTCGTTTGATTGCTGCCGTACACCACCTTTTCAATTCGATTGCCATCCATGTCATAGAAATACGTGGCGATTTTGGTGGCACAGCCCGAACCGTTTTTGACTTCTTGGAGCTTATTGGAAAGGACGTAGCTAAAGCAGGTATCGGAAGAGGAGGGCTTACTTCTCTGAGAGATATTTCCATTGGCATCGTAGTAAAACGTTCGAGAACCATCGGAGGTTAAGGCATGAGGACCTCCATATGATCCTCCGTAATTGTAATTGATGACGGCAGGAGCCGATGTTGTGGCACTGACTTGGTTGGAAGCCAGTCCTTCAGCGCCGTTGTCATCATTGAGAAAGGTCACTTTGTAATAGTATGTCCCCGAAGCCGATCGATCGGAATACGAAGCCACATTCGTTTGAGCGAGAAACGTGGAAGAACCGGGCGTAAATCCTGATGTTGTTGACCGGTAGACTTTGTAGGCTTCTCCCGAAGGATACGAAACTGAATTCCAGGTGAGATTGATCTGCGTATACGATGGGGACGTTGCGACAAGTCCGGAGATCGATGGAAGGGGAGGCCAGGGAAGGGGTCTTGCGTTTACTTCATTCGAAGGAGGACTGTCGCCGTTGGCATCTGATGCGAGGACTTTGTAGTAGTACGTGACATTGGTCGTAACCGACAGATCCCGATAGGAAGTTGAAGAAACGGAGGCGATTCGATTGCCTACGACAAGGGAAACCGGAGACGTGGTGGAACGATACACTCCATACGTAATGGAATAACCGCCTGGGCTGGTGGAAGCATTCCAACTTAAATTGACTTCCGGCGTGTACCACCAAGTGGCTGCCACACCCGAAGGTGTACTGGGCGGGTTCAACATGGGATCCGGATTACAGCCGTCCGGATTGGGACACGCGGCAAAAACACCGGACCCAAGAATTAGATTTGCTAATAAAACAAACCTTACAACCCCCTTCACAGTCTCTCCTAATAGGGATCATCCTGGGGTGAGCGGTTAAATGGGCGGTAGCCGTTGGTAATGCTTTTTAATTGAGTGATATTTCCGAGTGGATCGTACTGGTACTCAATGGGATTGGTATCCACCCCTCCGTGAATCAAGCGGTCGAGATTGTCATAGAGATAATTCTTGTATTGGGGCGTAACCGTGAGATCCGCATTCAGTTTGGCGTTGTAGATTTGGGTTAGATTTCCCTTGGTGTCGTACTGGTACTCGTAGTGCTGAATTTCCCCTTGGGCGTTCGTAGTCACCAATTTTTTCAACCGGTGATCTTTTGCGTCTACGTCATAGTATTCCATGTTGGTCTGAACGTTATTGCCGAATGTTTTGTTGGTGGGCTGACCATTCGCGTTTCGTGTAACGCTCGAAAGAATGGTTTGAGTTGATCCCGCGGCATTGATTCGAGAAACACTGACAATCTCGCCGGCGGCATCATACGTGTAATTTACATCGATTTTGTTTGCCGCATCATTCGCATTCAGTGTCGTTTTGCTCAGGGATCCGTCGATATTGTATGCGTACAAGTTTGTAACGATAACTCCATCAATGTTTGTATCGTCACGACTCAACCGGCCCAATCCATCGGGGCTCTGGTAGAAAAATTCGCGTGAGTAATTGGGCCCGACCTCAGAGGTTACTTTACCAATGGCCTTCCCGCGGGATGTGGGGCCGCAACTAATCCCCCCAATTTTGGAAGTGCTGCAGGTCTGAATAGAGGAGGTAGGCTCGTCGTAGTTCCGCGTATACGTGACGTGATCGCAGGCCAACGCCCCCGAAGGAAGCAACGAATGCTGGTCGCTTTTCATCGTCAATCGATTGAGGGAATCGTAAGACATATGCATCCAACATCCCTTCGCATCGATGATGTCTGTTAAGTTTCCCACGGTATCATACGTATATTTCCAGGTGCCCATATCTGGATCGATCATTTGCGTTTTGTGCCCCAGCTTGTCCCAGGAAATTTGAATTGAATTGCAAAACGTCGTTGGGTCGGAGTCGCTACAGCTTGGGTTGTTTACTTGGACAGGATCCCTCACTTCGATGAGCTGATTAGCCATGTCGTATTCATACGTCGTCACCAGATTTCCATTTGAGGTGTGTTCGGTGATTTTGACGACGTTTCCATACGCGTCTTTCTCGAAATCCTTTTGAATTCCTTTTTCATCCGTCACGGTGGTGACCCAGCCGGAATAGGTGGTCGTTACAACTGACTTGTCGGGCTTGATGACTTTAACGGGCCTGCTCAACGCATCGTACTGGGTTTCAAGAAATCCTTTTCCATTACCAGTGGGGCTGTAGTCAGTTCTGAATACGGGCAAATAGGTTCGGTAGGGGCGGCCCATGTTGTCGAACTCGGCACGAATAAAGACGTCGTGGTTCGAGTCGATGCCATTCTTAATGGTTCTGTACGTACGTCCAAGCCCGTCGAAATATTCATCGGTCCAGAGTGTGAGTGACCCATCATGTTTGCTGGTCTTGTGCGTGTACTGGTTGTTCGGGTCTCCCCAATTGTTGTACGAAGTGGTCGAAACCGTCGGCCCCGAAGTGATTTGTGTGGGTCGGTGAAGAGCATCGTAAATTTCCGAGGTTTGAATTTGATTGACGTCCGTCGCCAAAATCAGATTGCCGTGGTAATCAAATTGAGAATTTGCTCTTTGGTTCAATGCATTTGTAACTTGTGTCGGAAAACGACCGGCTGTATCAAACAGGGTTTGTACTATTCGGGTCAATGCATCTTTTGATTCCAAAATATTTCCGAATGAATCGAAAAGTGTGTTTTCCGTCCAGGCGAGTTTGCCGTCGGAGCCTCGGGCCAGAGACTTCGCCACACGAACATTGTTCGGTTGCTGGTCGTAGTTTGTATTTCCCTGAAATGTGAGCTCTTCACGCGAAAAATAATTGCTTCCGGTGCCCGTCCCAACGATGCCATCGTAGAGTTCGTTTTTTAATGCAGGCGCCTGAACGATCCACTTGGTGGCGTTGGGATAGAATTCATTAAAGAGCGTTCGCTCATCTCCCGTCTTGTCATAATCGCCATACATCACGGCACGCGTGTTGTTGCCATACGAGTCGTAATCATACGTTTCCCGTGTGTGAATGGTGACAGTAGGATTGTAGCTGGTTTCATACGAATCCGACTGAATGATCGGGGTGAAATAAGGCGCTACGGTATCGGCCTGATAGGTGGATACCACTTTTCTCAATTCGTTCCCCTGACTATCGAGCATCTTCACGGTATCTTCTTTTCCCCGCCAGCTTTCGGGGTTTTGGTAAAACGTTGTCACCACCTTGGTTTGATCGGCCATGGTTTGTGTGACTTCGCCGAAACCGGCGAATTCCCGTGCCGAAGTATCGAAATTACCGTTTTTGTATGAAATCAAAGTAGACCGAGTGCTATTGGTTACATTTCGCCCATTGTCGACGGTGATTTTGGTCACCACTTGTTTTGACATTGGGAGATTGGGATTTAGGAAATTCCCGGAGGCGTCTTTGAGCTGCGTGGAGGGCGAATACTCAAAAGAAACTTTTCCACCGGTGGGAAGTGTGACTTGTTTGAGTAAGTTGGGATAAAGCCCGGTCGATAGATACGTGTGTTTATCAGCAGGGGCAGCGCTCTTCGCTTGAATGAGATCTATCATTCCATCGCCGTTGACATCGACGATGCGCGTCTGATTGTCTTGAGCCGGATTTCCTGTCACAAACCCGACAGGAAGGACGGACGAAATGTTGACCTTCGTCCAGCCTCGCCCTGTTCCAATCCAAACCTCCCTTATCGAATCGTTCCCAATGAGGAGATCGTCAATTCCATCTCCGTTGATATCGGTGAATCGAACTCCTCCGTCCCATGAAGCACCATTGCTGTCCTGCGCGACAAGGACATACGGAAGGGTAAAGGTGGCGTCGTATGTCCAACCGCTTCCTGTATTTATGTAGACTTTCTTCGTCTGAGTTCCATCGGACGCCTGATATCCCTTAATGACATCAGCAAGGCCGTCACCATTCACATCGGCGAATACGACGCCCAGCCAACCGCGCGAATAACCATTGTTGTACGTGATTTGCTCCGGCAAAGTGCGTGAATCCAGTGCGAATGTGCCGTTGCCTTGGCTCAGGTAAACTTTATTCTGTGTAGCGTTGCGTACTACCTGATCGGGATAGCCATCGCCGTTTACGTCCATGAACCTGGCTCCGGAATCAGTTGCCATCATCACATGAATGTATTGACCACAATCACCCGGAGGCTGCGCAGCGCAAACTTCACCACTGGGGAATCCAGGAGGGCCGATTCCATACGTACATCCGTTACAGCTCGTCGCTTTACAAAGTCTTCGGAAACTGTCGCAAGTATATCCTGTCGGGCAGGCGGGATCAGATATTCCCCCACAGGTTTGACTCGAGTAGCAACATCCCGTTGATACGCAGTAAGTAACCTGTGCCCCCACCGACGGACAACTCACCGAACCACCCATATGTTGCAAATCGAGGGGGCAGCTGTAGGTACCAATGTGGATGGATGCGCAAGATGTGGGATAGGGCGGCCCGAGATAGTTGGGATTCGAATTCGCAACGTAATGAAAAGGGAGAGGAAGCGCCCAGGCGGGATCGGCTGTTGTTGACCAGATGCCATTTCCTTGGTTTAAGTAAACATTCGGTGAATCAACAAAATCAGCAAGGCCGTCTCCATTGACGTCTAATAGCTGCGCTTCATCTGAAAAATGCTGATGAGGGCCGAAGGCATTCACGTTCGATAGACGCGTGAAAGTCTTGGCTGAGGAGACAGAATTGGTTTCCCATGTCCCATCCCCCGTATTTCGATACCACGTCTTTGCTTCCGATCGAGAACCGGCGTAATCGTAAGTGGCGCTACTTTGGGAGATGTCGACTAAGCCGTCTCCGTCGACGTTGCCGAAGGACGTAGAAAAGTTCAGTGTCGTGGGTAGATCCCAGGAAGCGTTTTCAGTGAACGCTGCGTTCCGATCGGTGTAGGAAATGACGAAAGAGGGAAGTGAGGTGGCGTTGTCCTTGCCATACTCGGTGACTTTCCAGAGGCGGCAGTAGGGGCTTTGAAAATTGACTTGTGGATTTCCGTCTTGATATTCGAGCAAGTATTTTTTGAAGAGTTGGCCTGTATAGGAATACATCTGAATTTCTTTGAGCCTTTCGTCATATTTCACAAGGCCGCCCATCGCATAGTTGGCATTTGTGTCGGAACGCGCTTCGCGAATGAACAAAATGTACTGATCGCTGCTTGTCGTGCTCACGGACGACTGATACGTGTAATCAATTCGCTTTAAATATCGTGCGCCGTTGGTCGTGTCCGCCGGGCGATCGTACGTGAAACGTATTTCATTGCCGTTGGTGTTGATGATTTTGGTCAGGTACCAAGTATGGGTAAATGAAAATTGTTGGTTGGAGGCGCCACTTTTGGCGACACTTTCACCAAAGACATATTTGGATCCATCCGGGGCGGTGGCTTCCCACCGACTTTTTGTTCCGGGGAAAGATTGAATTTTGTAGAAGCTTTCAAACTTCGTATTGTAATCATGGGAGGTATTTCCTCCCTGCCGGACGAGGTCGGAAGATATACCGTTGACCGAGATGGCGAACTTATCGATATTATCGTCATCGTCACCGTCGTTCAGGTTATCATATATAGGTACGCCGCTCTTCTTTGCCTTGCGAACGATTCGGCCAACCTCGAGCCCCCAGCCCCAGCCGACCCAACCATTGCCGTTTAGACTCGAATACTCGAGTGAAAGCGAAGGCGCCAAACTTCCGGCGCCTTTGGAAACCGAAAGAGGAATCGAGAAGGCGCTCGATCCGCCGAAAAGGTGACTATATTGAGGATTCTTCTCGCGTGCGGAATCTTTCTTGCTGTCGTTGCCACCGAGTGACGTGCCGTTGGAGTCCCCATCTTCATCGGCATATGTGGGATGAATCGGCCCAAGGGCCAGAAGAAAACAAAGGAAAGAGAGAAATAACCGGCGGGTCACAACTCCACCATTATAAGTAGAAGTTCACAAGCCTGAGAAGCGAGAACATTCGTTGTCACTATTTCGAGGCGACGAGGTAACCGCTGTTTACGACTTCGGCAGCGGCTAAGCGGAGAGAGCGGCTTAGATCTTTTTGGGTTGTGCCGTCGGCCAAGTGTTGAAGCACGGCACAGTCATAGCTTTCAGTTTGTTTCGTCAGGCGATTGTAGACGGCGGGAGTACAGGACATTGTGGTCGTGCTCGGCATACGCACGGGTGCCGATGGAGCCTTATACGAAGTGGGAGCTGAATTTCCCGATTCGGTAACGGAATTGTTCGAACAGGCTGATATGATAGCTACTACTGTTACGATTCCTAATGTCTTCTTCATGAATTCTCCCTGACCGGAGAGAAAAGCAACTGACATACCAGGAGAAAAAACAAGTCGTTTTCTAATGAATTTAAAGGTTTAGCACTGCTCAAATTTCGGCAGATGGAAGTTTAGTTTCCGTTTAGGGGAACTTTAGAAGTTTGCACCCACCTCAATCGAGCCGAGGAACTGGTGTTTGGCGTTGTCTTGGACGAAAGAAAAGTTATTCACATATTCATAGGCGAGCCGACCCTTCAGCCAGGTATTTTTTTCAAGCGTAAGAGTGGGGTCGACTTCAAATCGAAAACGTTCCTCCGAATTTTCAAAGCCGGGATAATGAATTCGAATATTATTCCCCTTTTGATCCAGTTGATTTCGTGCGCGCCATTCCCAACCGAAACGATCGGTTAACCAAAAATTCTCCGCGATCGGATGCTTTACGCTGAGATAAATGGCGTCGGCGTCCGGGCCGATCGGATGTCCCAAAATTTTCCCCCGGTCGGCGAAACCCGTCGTAAACGTTTCGTTTCGAAATGTGATCTCCGTGGTGCGAACCCATTCCCATCGAATGAGAAGGGGGGTGTCTCCCGCTTTCGCCGGCAGAAAAACGCCGATTAGATTTGAAACGTCACGTGCCCAATTGGTTCCGCAACAATCTTCAAAGTAAATATCGCTATACAGTGCGAGATTCGAGAGTTGAGGAATCGTCACTTTAAAATCACCCAAGAAATTTCGGTTGGAGTTGTTTTGATTATTTACATCGCCGGTCCGTCGGCCCAAAACTTCCATGACGGCTTCGCCGAAACTTAGATCGGGAGCGCCGTCGCCACCGAGCATAATCGCCTGGGAAAAGCCAAGCTCCAACCACCATGTGGGCCGAATGGCGACACGTTCCGCCACCATCACCGTATGGGGAAACGTTTGTTGGTCGCTGAAGCGTGAGACGACAAAAACAAACTGTGTGGGCCCCAGATATTTAAAAATCCAAGGCATCATTACTGGATTGGAATTTTGAATTCGAATTCCCGTTAAAGGATCTCCTGCGCCGCCGAGGATGAGACTGCCCGATTCTCCATGGCCCCAATCCAACGCGAAACGGCCGAACGTGGTTTCAAACGATTTCCAGCCGAATTTGATGTAGCCGATGTAGAGCGAAGGATCGAAGTGAAGATCATCGTCTTCATGGCTGATCGTGAGAGGAACAAGAGGAATGGCATCGAAGGCAAGCCATCCTCCCACTTTTCCCGAAACACGAGGCTCTCCCCAAAGTGTCATGCCTCCTCGAAGAAATCGCCCCTGTTCTGAATCAAGAAGAGGGTTGGTCTCCGCCCCCATTTGAAGGAGTGGAAGTTTTGTTGAATTGGTTCCAAAGAGGCCGATTGAACCTCCCACATTGATTGACGTCTCTTGTTCCGGGAGATAATTTTCCAGCCAAGTAAAATCCGAAGCGCCGTAGTTCGAAAAAATGGATCGATCTTCTTCCGAGAGAAGAGAAAAAAGATGATTTTCCGTCATCGATCCGACACCGTCCAAATGATTTCGAAAGAGGGCCTCCGTGGAGAGACGCGAAATCACCTCATGACTGAGGCTGTTCGGGGGAAGGTCGGGACTCACGAAGGCAGAAGCGGAATTCTTGCCTCCGATGAGGAGAAGCGCGTAGAAAATAGGGATGAAAAAACGTCCGATCGCTTCTTTTTGCGTGGTTCTTGTCATTTCACTTCTTTTGGCGCGACCGGCATCGTCTCAAACAGAATCCAATCCCCAAAATGGACAGCTTTCCCCTAACCTGCCGCTTCTCGCAAGCGCGATTTTCTTTACCGCCGTAGTCCTCGTGTCCATCAAAGCATGGAATAGCGATGAGCGAAAGAAAGAGGAACCTAAAGATGCTGTGGGAAGGCCCCTGTCTCGCTGGCCGTTACCGGAAGAGAAGAGTTCCACGTTGAAATTCAGTGAACGTTAGCCCTGTTCTACAAATTCTCGGGCGGTAGCCACCAATTTTTCACTCGCAGAGACACTTTCGGCTTCCGCATAAAGTCGGAAAATCGGTTCCGTACCTGAGGGTCGAATTAGAATCCAAGAACCATCGTTTAAATAGAATTTATATCCGTCGATCGTGAGAAGTGTTTCCAAAGCCCGACCGTTCCAATCTTTTGGAGGGTTCTCTTTGAGTCGTTTGAGCGAAGAGTTCATCTGCTCACTCGTAAGATGAAGATCCAGGCGTGTGAAATAGTAGGGACGTTCCTCATTGCACAAGTCATCGTAAATGGCTTTCAGACCTTTTCCGTACCTCCCGATCATCTCAAGGAGAAGAAGACCGGTTAAAAGACCATCTCGCTCGGGAATATGGTCGATGATTCCGATCCCGCCCGATTCTTCGCCCCCAATTTGCGCCTCACCCGCCACCATTTTTTCGGCAATAAACTTAAATCCGACAGGGGTTTCATAAGCGTTTCGGCCCGCTCGCTTAGCGATTAGATCCACCATTCGCGTAGTCGATACGCTTCGGGCAATTGACCAATATTTTTTCCGACCCCGTATCATATGCCAGTAAACCGTGGAAAGGATTTGCTGAGTTGTAAAAGCATTTCCTTCCTCGTCGACGGCTCCGAGTCGATCGGCATCACCGTCGGTTGCTAGGCCGCAAGCATATCTTTTTTCGTGGACGCGTTTGCATAGCTCGACCAAATTTTTCCCAATAGGTTCCGGAGGAGTGCCGTTAAATCCCGGATTCTCATCGTTGTGGAGCGTGTCCACGGAAACGCCCAGATCTTTTAAAATTTTTGGAAAATGTCCCCCCGCCGCGCCGTACATCACATCTAATCCGATCTGTAGCTTGGCGTTCCGAATCGTCTCGAGATCTACTTGACCTAAAAGCGCCTTTACATATTTTGGCATTGGATCAAACGAACGAATTTTTCCTTTTTTGACGTATTGAGAAAAAAGTGCCGGGTCGGGAGCCGAATGATTCGCGGCTAACTCCGAAATCTTTCTTTCAAATTTCTCCGTGAGGGTTGGACGGGCGGAGCCGCCAAAGGTTTCTTTGAATTTAAATCCATTCCAGGCGGGGGGATTGTGGCTGGCAGTAATGATCGTGGCGCCCACGACATTCGGCTCGAACTTCGCGGCAAACGAAAGGGCAGGGGTGGGAATATGAATTTCGGGTATGAGAACTTCATACCCTTCATCGGCATACACAATCGCCACGGTTTCGGCGAAGGCTCGAGATAAAAAACGTCGATCATAGCCGACAATGATCGCCTTCTTACCGGCGGCTTCTTTTTTCATTGTCTCAGCCACACCCCGCGCTGCGAGACTTACCGTTTCAAACGTGAAATCTCGGGCGATCAGGCCGCGCCATCCATCGGTCCCAAATTTAATCTTTGGATTCATTCCACCCACTTCCCTTCAATGGCTACACGAAGGGCCCTTTGAAAACTACGTATGTCAGCCGGCTTTTTTCCGGCAATGTCATAGGCTACCCCATGACCGGGAGAGACGCGAAGATAGGGTAGCCCCAGCGTGATGTTCACCACCTTGTCGAGTCCAGGATACTTTGCCGCCACCAGCCCCTGATCGTGATACGGAGAAATGAGTGCATCCCATTTTTTTTCCTTCGCGAGTGGAAAAAGAGAATCCGCGGCGAAGGGACCGTCGACTTCGATCCCGCGCTCTCGCAAAGATTTAAGAGCGGGAGCAAACACAGTGAGTTCTTCCGCATTCGAGACGATTTCGCCTGCATGTGGATTTAGGCCCGCCATAGCGAGCCGGGGTCTTGATATGCCGAACATCTCTGCAAATGTCGCGGCCACGAGCTGGATGGAGTTTTCGACCTTTTCTTTTGTGAGAGTTCGGGAGACATCCCGGAGTGGAATGTGCTCGGTCAAAAGAACGACACGTATCTCGCCGTTATCGAGAAGCATGAGCGTCTTTACGTGGCCCGCACTTCGCGCGAGATACTCGGTGTGACCGGTAAAATCGGGAACTTGTCTTCGTACGATGCTTTTGTCGATGGGTGCGGTGACAAGCGCAGATATTTTCTTCGAGAGCGCCTCTTCGGCAGCCAAGTCGAGTGTGGAAAGAACGTCGGGCTTACACGATCGTATCGTGACATTGGGAGGAAGTTGGATATTCCATTGCTTAACCGCCGAATCAATAATCGTCGGATTGCCGTAGATGAAAAATTGGACATCTGGACGATTCGATTCCGCAAGGGAGCGCACCACAATTTCGGGCCCGATGCCCTTGGGTTCCCCCAACGTGATGCCAATTCGTGGGTTCATAAGACGATCTCAATTTGCGCTTTGTCACGAAGAGTCCGAACAAAGAGATCGAACTGACGAGCCGTTTCATCTTTCGTCAATTCTTCGCGCAACTGTTCCTTCATTTCAGGCGTGAGCGCCGAATCGACACTGATTCGCTTTCCACTTTTCAGGAGATACGCGCCCTGAGGGGTTTCAATCGTTTCCGATATCTTTCCCTCGGGCAGCGCTTCGATCACCTTAGCGAGCTGTGGCTGAAGATCGCTCGGGGAAACCTCACCGATCAGGCCCCCTTCGCCCTTTCCGGCTCCATCGGTTTCTTGGTCCGCAACGCTTTCAAACGATTTTCCTCTCTCAATTTCTTTGCGCAGGGTTTCCACTTTCTTTTTTGCTTCTTTTCCCCCTTTTTTGAAAATCATTTGCACGCGATATTTCCATTTTTTCCCGTCGGCCGACAATTTCCGTTGATAGGCGGCTTCAATGTCACTATCGGAAACCTGGACACGGGGTCGAATCACCTCATTCATTAATCGGGAATTTTCAATCTGGCGTTTCACCGTTTTTCGATAGTCTTCCAGCGACATCCCCTCATCCCGCAAGACACGACGAAAATCCTCTAGAGTATCAATCCGATTCTGCTTCATTACCGTATTGACGGCGCCGTCCACAGTAGATTCGTTGGCTGTGAATCCCCGCTTTTCTATTTCGCTGTCTACAAGAATTTCATTGATCATTTGGTCGAGGACACGCCGCGAAAGACCCGCCTTTGGTTCGAGAACTTCCGGCTTTTTTTGATGCTCCATCTCTTTTTTGAATTGGTCGGTTTTCTCTTGGAGCTCGGAGTAGAGAATCAGTTTTCCGTTCACCACCGCCACCATTCGTTCTACGGCCTCGCCGGACGGCGCAGCGGTATTCGATCTCGCGGCCGTGGTAGCTAGGAGCAACAGCAACAGAGAAAAATGGGGATTAACGAATCGATTCCAAAAGTCCATGGTTCCTCTCAATTTTAGCTTTGGAAAGCGCCTCCTGCCTCCAAGTCGCAAAACGTTTTTCTCGGTCTTCTTGCGTCAGGATTCGCATGATCGACGGCGTGGCTTCGGCGAGGGAAAGAATGGTGGCCGGTTTTTTCTCTAGAATTTTGACGATATGAAAGCCGTACTCAGTTTCCACCACGCCCGTCACTTTTCCAACGGCGAGTTTTTCGAGCGCATCTTCTATCGGTTTGGGCATGGCTCCGCGTGGAAGGAATCCCAAGTCTCCTCCCTGTGCCGCTTCCGGAGTAAATGAATGAGCGCGTGCTAGCTCTTCAAAAGTCTTCCCTGATTTAAGTTCGGTCAAAATCCGATCTCCGTCCTCTCTTGATTTCAGTACGATTTGCACCAGGTGCCACTGCTCTTGTGTCCGAAAATCATCCATGTGAGTCTTGTAATAGGTTTCGATGGCGTCCAGTTTTGGCAAACTCCCGCCCTGCGTGACGGCGCTGGTTACCTTTTCCAAAAGAAGTTTGGTTTCCATTCTCTGGCGCCATCGGGAACGCGACATCTTTTGCGTCGCGAGCATTTCGTCAAAAGCTCCTTCCGGATAATCTTTCGTTACTTCCCGCACAGCTTTTTCCAGTTCGTCGGGTGCGATGGAAAGCTTTCTTTTTTTCGCTTCCGCTAACATCACGCTTTCTTCAATTAACTCTCTAACCACTTTATCTTTTAGGGCCGCCGACTCGGCGGGAGTTCCCAAAGCGCTTTCGTTCCCCGCCCGATATTCATAGAGACGAGCCACGACATCATCTTTTGTAATTTCCGCGCCATTCACTTTTGCGACGATTCTGTTTTCTGAAGCCGCTTCGCAGGAAATGGGTGCCAGCAAGAGGCCGATTGCGGTAAAGCTAATTTTGTGAATGAGTTTCACTTTTAGCTGCCGCCTTTGCGATATTCGAATCAAATATTTTTATGGATGCGTTTTTTCGAAGCTCCGACAATAGTTTCTCGGCTTTCGCGCGGCGCTTCTCTTCGGCAATCAGCCAGGTGATATCGTGGCGGAAACGCTCCAATCCTCTCTGGTCCCCCGTTAGCATAATCACGTGGTAACCAAAGGAGGTTTTTACAATGGGACTGATATCCCCCACGTTTTTAAGGGCGAAAGCCGCTTGTGAAAATTCAGGCACCATTTTCTTTCGTTCAAAGAGCCCAAGGTTTCCTCCACTCGCTCGGTTCGATTCGTCCTGTGAGTATTTTTGGGCCATGGACCCGAAATTCGCGCCGGCTTTTATTTGTGCCAGGATTCCCTCGGCCTTCTTTTTTGCGGCGGCTTCACTGGCGAGATCTCCCGACTTTTCAGGTTTAATCAAAATATGGCTCGCCTTGATTTTCTCCAGTTGATCTTTGTTTTTTTCAAAGTAGGCCCGAATTTCATCTTCAGTGGGTTGATAATGCTCTGATCCGATTTTTTGCTTGAGGTATTCCAGCGCCAGAGCACTTCGAACAGAGTCAGACTTTTCGTAAATTTTTTCCGCAATCGCGGCCTGAACGAGGAGCTCTTGGTCCACTAATTCATTGAGAAGATCTCGCTTTCTTTCGTTGCTAGAGTAATCCTGCGTCGGAAGTGTACTCATGCGACCAATGGCTTTACTCAGATCTCCTGCTGTAATTGAGGTCTGGTTGATTTTCGCGACGACATCTCCCACTTGAGTCGAATCGACTGAACCACAGGCCCAGAATGAGAATGAAACCAGAAGACCTATAAATGAGTTTCGCATGGGGGATCGTGATGCCACGCTACGAAAGCCCTCGCAAGATCTTTTTGGTTTCTTCCACGACATCGGAATCATCTTTGATTTCAATCACTAACCGGTTGTCGGGCCGAAGGGAGAGACGGCGATCTATTTTGACTATGGCGAGCAGCCGATCGAGATGCACGACGGCTCGGTCAGTGAATTCTATGGAGGGAGTACCCGATCCTAGGCGCAGCGCAGCAACCCCGGTGGCCCGAGCGAGGAGCTTGAGCTCGATGACACGGAATAAGTTTTCGGCGGTGGGGGGGAGGGGGCCGAAGCGATCGAGGATTTCAGCTCGGAGTTTTTCAAGCTCTTCATTTGTTTTGACCGAAGACATCCGCTTATAGAGAATTAATCGTTCGCTCATGGCCGAGACAAAATCATCCGGGAAATAGGCCGGCAGACTGCAGAGGATCTCCGGTTCGATTTCTTCCTCGACTTTCTCTCCTTTCAGGCGCCGAACCTCTCGCTCAAGAAGTTGCGTATAAAGTTCAAACCCCACCGCTGCGATATGCCCTGACTGGCTGGGGCCCAAAAGATTCCCCGCGCCTCGAATTTCCAAATCATGAAGGGCGATCTTAAGGCCCGATCCGAGTTCGGTGAAACGCTTGAGAACCTTCAGGCGTTTGAGGGCATCTCTTCCGATTAACTCCTCGCCCGGAACGAGGAGATAAGCGTAAGCCGCCCGGTCGGAACGTCCGACACGGCCGCGAAGTTGATAGAGTTGCGCCAGGCCGAATCGATCCGCGCGATTGACCAAAATGGTGTTGGCCAATGGGATATCCAGACCCGACTCGATAATCGTCGTGCAAAGAAGAAGATCAAATTCATGATGGAGAAATCGGAGCATGGTGGCTTCCAGGCGGTTTTCCGACATCTGCCCATGGGCGATTTCGACTCGAAGATCGGGGAGGATTCGTTTGAGATAACTTCCCATCGCATCAATCGTCTCCACTCGGTTGTGAACAAAAAATATTTGACCCCCCCGCTCCAACTCCTTGCGAATGGCTCCTCGAATGAGGGCGTCATCGAAACGGCAAAGATACGTTTCGATGGATTTCCGATCCAAAGGCGGCGTGTTGATGACGGAGAGATCTCGAATTCCAGCCATGGACATTTGAAGGGTGCGGGGAATCGGTGTGGCGGTAAGTGTGATGACATCGACTTTATTTCGGAACTGTCGAATTCGCTCCTTGTGCTTCACGCCAAAACGATGTTCTTCGTCGATAATGAGCAGGCCCAAATCGCGGAACGAAATGTCTTTCGAAAGAATCCGATGTGTGCCGATCAACACGTCCACTTCTCCGGCCGCCACTTTTTGAACAGTGGCCTTTTGTTCCGCAGTGGTTTTAAACCGGCTTAAGAAATCCACACGAATGGGATAATTTTTCATCCGTTCGCGAAACGTTTCAAAATGTTGGGTGGCAAGAATCGTGGTGGGAACGAGAACGGTCACCTGTTTTCCTTCCATCGCCACACGAAACGCGGCACGTAGAGCCACTTCTGTTTTTCCGAAGCCGACATCTCCGCACACCAGGCGATCCATCGGGCGGTCGGTTTCGAGATCAATGGAGATTTCTTCAATGGCTTTGAGTTGATCTCGGGTCTCTTCATGAGGAAATTCGGACTCAAACGAGAGATATCCTTCATCAGGACGGCTGTAATTTGATCGTGTGGCGATTTTTCGTGTGGCGTAGAGCGCGATAAGCTCCTGAGCCATTTCCTCGACGGCGCGCTTGGCCTGTGCGCGAGTTTTTTCCCAGGTCGATCGATTCCCCAGCCGGTCGAGGCGAACGTGACCCCCATCCGATCCAATGTATTTTTGAATTTTGTTGAGACGATAGATCGGCAAATACAATTTGTCTTTTCCTTCATATTCCAGATGTACAAAGTCGTTGGCCACACCTCCGGCAGTAATGCGTTCCAACCCTCGATAAAGAGCGACACCGAAATCGATATGAACCACGGCATCTCCCAGCGCTAGTTCACCAAGTGAGGCGAGCCCTTCGTTGCGTGTCAGAGCGCGTGTAACTCTCTGTTTACGTTCACCGAAAATTTCGTGTTCGGTGACCACCACCAATTTCGCGGCGTCAAAGCGAAAGCCACCGGAAAGATCTCCACGTGTGACGATGATCTTCCCCGCCGACTCATCCAGTAGTGAAGCAGAAATTTCATCCATTCGTCGGGCAGTGGGATAGTGAGACTGAAGGAGAGAAAGAACTCGCGCAGTTGTGGTTTCCGACGAGGCCACAAAGAGCGTTCGCAGGCCCTCCCCCTGCCATTCTGAAATCGCTTGAATGAGCGGACGAAGCGGCTCTTCTCTTTGTTTGTGGAGGAGAGCCCTTCGAAGGTCTTCTAAAAGAGAGATTTGGATCGAAGGAGAAGTTTCTTTTCCCATGGGGATATCGGAAATCTGATGAGTAGCGGATTGGAATATCTTTTCTTCGACCGCAGGAAGTGGAAGAGAAAGATGTTCGGGAGATAGAACTAAGAGCGATTCATCTCGAATTTCTCGATCGATTCGCGCGAAGAGACCCAGCAGTTCTTCCTTTTCCCGTCGAAGCGAAAAAGGATCCACCACAATCCATCGTGTGTCGTGGGGGAGGTAATTTAGGAGGGAGGCCTCTTGCTCGTAAAAGAGGGGGAGAAGTAGATCGAACATGGGGGAATAGCGGCGATCGGAAATGGCTTCTTCCAGCTCTTGTCGTTTGTTTCGAGGGATATCGAGCCGATCGGCGAGATCCTTCAGCCCTCTTTTCCCTCTATTGACCGCAGTATCATCCAGCAGCGCTTCTCTGCAGGGAAGGATGACGGCTTCTTCCAAATCTCCTACGGATCTCTGAGTTTCTGCATCAAATCGTCGGATGGACTCAATCGTATCCCCCAAAAGTTCAATCCGAATGGGATAGTCGAGGTGGGGAGGAAAATAATCGATCACCGCACCACGCACTGCGAAGGCTCCGATCTCTTCAACTAACGTTTCCCTTTCATATCCCGCCTCCAGAAGATGTT
Organism: uncultured bacterium; assembly: GCA_964397255.1. Lineage (GTDB taxonomy): Bacteria > Bdellovibrionota_G > JALEGL01 > JALEGL01 > DATDPG01 > CAYNHQ01. The sequence goes on along the minus strand of CAYNHQ010000007.1, from coordinate 104,225 downwards.
GCGCGAGACGGTCTCGGTCGACTTCCGCTCCGTGCATGATGAGATCGGTGGATCGAATCATTCGATCTTTGGGGAGCGTTTTTTGCGCGAGCGCTTGAAGCGATGTGAAGAGCACATAGCTTCCTTGAGATTCCAACAGATGATGAAGAACGGTCAGGCGCTCCCATCCGATATGCGGTTCGGAGAGGTGGGCCGGTGCGGTATCAGAAGGGCGTGAGGGAAAGAGGCCCGATCGTGAGGAAGGCTCGCCGATTAATTTTGTAAAAAATTCCGTTTCTTTTTGGAGACGGGTCGCATCTTCATCGCGTGGCGCGACAATCATCGTTCGGGCAGACCTCTCCCTCAGCGCAAGGGCCAAAGCCAACCCTTGCGACGAACCTAGCCAGCCACTCCACTCTGTGCCTGCCGCAGGAGGAGGGGGGAGCTGACGGATGGGGTCAGCCATAAAAAGCGGCGGAGTATACCATCTCATTTTGAGCTGTCGCCCTTGTCAGAAAAAGACTCGGGAGCTATCTTCGCGGGCGATGTCGAAGATTGAGCTGAGTCAAGAAACCGTTTCTGCCATATACAATGAAATTCGAAGTCGATTGGAAGCAGTGCGAAAGCGACTCGACCGCCCCTTTACGCTGGCGGAGAAAGTTCTCTTCGGCCATATTGATAATCCTGACCGACAAGAAATCAATCCGGGTCGTGCATTTTTAAATCTTCGTCCCGATCGGGTGGCCATGCAGGACGCCACGGCTCAAATGGCACTCCTTCAGTTCATGACGGCCGGAAGAAAATCCACCGCGGTTCCTTCCACGGTCCACTGCGACCACTTGATTCGCGCCCATATCGGTTCGACCAAAGACACCATGACGGCGCTCGACGAAAACCGCGAAGTGTATGAGTTTTTGGAGACCGTATCAGCCAAATACGGAATCGGCTTTTGGAAACCGGGAGCCGGCATCATCCATCAGGTGGTGCTCGAAAATTATGCCTTCCCCGGGTCGATGATGATTGGAACGGATTCCCACACTCCGAACGCCGGTGGGCTTGGAATGATTGCCTGCGGTGTGGGAGGCGCGGATGCCGTGGATGTGATGGCGGGGCTACCCTGGGAGGTTCTGCAACCCCAAATCATCGGTGTGAAACTTACGGGAATACCCAATGGCTGGACCGCCCCGAAGGATGTGATTCTCAAGCTTTGCGGAATTCTCACGACGAAGGGAGGAACGAATCGAATCATCGAATATTTCGGTCCCGGCGTGAAAGCCATCAGTTGCACGGGAAAAGCGACGATCACGAATATGGGGGCCGAATTAGGCGCGACGACGTCTATTTTTCCTTATGACTCTCGAATGGCGGATTATCTCAAGGCCACCGAACGGGCATTTGTGGTGGAATTGGCGGAAAAAAATCGTGACCTCCTGGCTGCTGACGAGGAAGTCGAAAAAATTCCCGAGAAATATTTTGAGAAAATCATCGAGATCGATCTTTCTACACTCGAGCCTCATGTGGTTGGCCCCCATACACCCGATGCGGCTCGTCCCGTTTCGGCGCTGGCGAAGGAAGCCAAAGAAAAAGGGTGGCCACTTTCCATATCCAATGCGCTGATCGGGAGTTGCACCAATTCATCGTACGAAGATATTGAACGCGCGGCAGATGTCGCCAGTCAGGCGATTGCGATGGGAGCCAAAATGCCGATTCCTTTCATGGTGACACCAGGTTCGGATCAAATTTACGAAACCATCAAGCGAGACGGGCAGCTTACAACGTTTGAAAAGGTGGGTGCGACGGTTCTGGCAAACGCCTGCGGCCCCTGTATCGGCCAGTGGAAGCGGGACGATATTAAGAAGGGCGAAGCCAACGTGATTTTCACATCCTACAATCGGAATTTTCCCGCGCGGAACGATGGGAATCCGCAAACGCTCGCGTTCATCGGCAGTCCCGAAATTGCGGTCGCGTACGGGCTGGCGGGTAGCCTGGATTTCAATCCATTGACGGACGAGCTTAAAGGGGGAAATGGGAAAACGTTTCGTCTCAATCCACCTAAGAAAGCCGCCGATTTACCGGCGAAGGGATTCGTTCGCCGGTTTGAAGGTTACGTGGGTCCGGTAGCCGATACCTCCGGAATTGAAGTTCGAGTAGCGCCGGACAGCCAGCGCCTGGCACTTTTGGAACCCTTCGCACCCTGGGATGGAAAGGATTTCATGAATCTTCCATTGCTCTTTAAGGCGAGGGGGAAATGCACCACAGACCACATTTCTCCTGCCGGTCCATGGCTCCGCTTTCGTGGCCACCTCGATAAAATCAGCGACAACATGTTTAATGGCGCAGTCAACGCGTTTACGGGTGAAGCCGGGAAGACAAAGAATTTATTGAGCGGAAAAGTAGGAGAATCGGTTTCGGCTGTGGCCCGCGCTTACAAAGCGAAGGGGCTGCGATGGGTCGTGGTGGGAGATGATAATTATGGCGAAGGCTCGAGCCGCGAACATGCGGCCATGAGCCCGCGATGGTTAGGGGCCGGCGCGATTATCACAAAAAGCTTCGCCCGGATTCATGAGACGAATTTGAAAAAACAGGGAGTTCTTCCACTTACGTTTGCCCATCCCTCCGATTACGACAAGGTGGCCGAGGGGGATCGAATCAGCATTATGGCTCTCAAGGCCCTCACGCCGGGGAAAACCCTTGCGGCGACACTCCATCATGAGAATGGAAAAGACGATAAGATTGAGCTCAAGCACTCCCTCAATGCCGAGCAAATCGAATGGTTTCGCGCCGGCTCTGCCCTCAACAAAATGAAGCGATAGCGCTCGACCCAGACTATTTATGAGCGATCAGACTCCGCTTCAATGGAGGTGCGGTGGGCAATAAATCTCCACGCGCGGCGACTTCCGATTGAAGCATTTTGATCAGCGCTTCGGAGTCAGGATCTTTAAGGGCTCGAATTTCATTCTGAAGCACTTCGCCATAACGACTCCCAAAGGCAAAAAATCCGAAGGTTTTCATGAAACGTGTGATTTCCGTCCGAAGCTCTGGATACATTGCCCAATAGTAGGCCCACTGGACGAGGACAAAGTACTGTTTTTCCCGCGCGAATCGAATCTTTTCTCGAGAGGTGTCCAGCATACTCTGCCGACTGGCCGAAAGGGTCGCGTGCGGATGCACTCTTTTCTCCGCGGCCCACGCTTTTTCAATCTCTAGGATTTTTACTTCGTTGATATCGACTTGATTTTCCAACCCGGTCAGGAGCTCAAGATATCGTGTGGGGTAATATCGAATGTTGTCGAGATCAACGAATCTCCCTTCGGTCGGAACCTCTTGTATTCGAGCATGAACGGCTCTCGCCAATGTATTCCAACGCTCAATATTCTGGGTAAATGTAAATTCCGTTTGATTGGTTTGACGGTCCATAAGCCATTCGTAATGAGCCTCAAGTTCCCCGAGCAAAATTTGGTTGGCGGCGCGGGTTCCTTCCTGCTCAATGAGTTGCGTAAAGGAGCCCATCATCGGTTTCACCACGTGGAAAACCACCCCCGCCAAAAGAGCGATGGGCCAATATTTTTTTACCGCTTTTAATTTTGCAGAGCTTTCCCAGACGTCCTTTCGCGCGCCTTCATACATATCCCGGCCCAAATTCAGAGCCGCCCGCCAAATGGCCCTCTGTTTGGTAAGGAGATAGCGCCATCGCAGTGCCGTCGCCTCTTCGGCCGTGAAAATTCCGGCTTTTACAACCTCTGATGCTATTTTCCCTGCGACGTAACGCGGAATAAGGAAGGTCTCGACGACGAAAAGGGCGCTCGCGCCTCCCGCCTTCAGACCATCGATCGCTCCGGAACGTCGAATGAGGAACGCGACACTCTCCTGACATGCGAGCATTTGAGGAGACTGAATAAAGGGATTCTGAGTAGCGGCTTCGCCTTGCGCGATATGTCGAATTAAAACCTCTGCGGGGGCGGCTTGATTTCCATATCCGATTTTTTCTCCGAGACGTGAAGAATAGCGAACGATCAATTCTGCCGGCTTCACCGCATAGTAGGGAATCCGCCAAAAAATGCGCGAACCGATATTTTCGGCTTCATCCATTTTTTGCTTGTAGGTTTGAAGTGCGGTTTCCGGATTGAGAAGAAAGAGCGTTTCTCTTCTGGGAAGGTCAGAGAATGACCGAGGAATTTCAAACTGATTTTCCAGCAGTTCGTCATCGGCCGACCGCTCGAGGTCCATGACGATTTCATGGGCGAGCTGGTTGGAGTTGAGCCCGAGACTTTGGCATGGGTCTGGTTCGGCAGACACAACTCCAGGTAACGCAGTAAAAGCAATCCCTGCGGCCAAAGCTAGACCATAGATGTCGAAAAACGCACGTCCCCCCAACGTGCTTCCCCCTTCACGATTTCGAGATCACTACAATCTTATGAGAACGTCAATGCAAAAATGAGTTTATGCGACTATCGACGGGCAATTTTCAGGGCGACATCGGGGCGTGAGGTGATGATTCCATCCACACCCCAACTCATGACGCGGCGAATATCTTGCGGTTCATTCACGTTGAAAGGAATCACCTTGATGCCACGCGCCTGATATCGGGCAATATCTTTGATGGAAAGGGCCCGGTAGTCAGGAGAGAGAATCGAGGCCTGACTTATGCGCAATTTTGGATCAAATTCACTTCTCCGGTCGGCTAAAATGGAAAGAGGAATGTAGGGCGCGAGGTGATGAACCGCAAGAAGTGCTTTGGGTTCATATGAAACCACCGTGACGCGTTTGTCGAACTTCGCCTGCTTGAGAACCTTGACCAAAAGTTCAGCGGTTTCCTCCACGGGTGCCGTTTCAAAGGGATCCACCCACTTGATTTCGATGCTAAGCCGCACGGGATACATGGCCATTCCAGCAAGGGCCACCACTTCTTCCAAACGAGAAATTCTGGTTTTTTCTTTGGAATTTTTTCCGAAGAAGAGAAAATGTTTCTTCTTGCTGCAGTCGATCGTGGCGAGTGAATCGAAGTCGAGTTCCCTGAAATAGCCTTGTGGAAGGGGTTTCCCGTCGTCATAGGCGCAGCGCCGATGGTCGAGTTTTGTATCATGTTCCACAATCAATACATGGTCACGCGTGGTTTGAAGATCAAGCTCGAGAGTCGGAACTCCCAATTCAATCGCCTTTCGAAAAGCAGCGATCGAATTTTCGGGCGCCAGATTTCGCGCTCCCCGCTCCGCCTGGATATCAAAGGATGGAAGGTGATTTTGCACGACATGAACTTCCGGTTTAGGAGAGGCACATCCCAAAAGGACGAGAGGGATGAGGATGAATCTTATATAGATGGAACGCATGGAGGGAGATTGGAGCAATCCACATGCCAGGAGCTATGTAATTAATATCAATAATAACAATGGGATGGCTTGCAAAAGTCGGCCGCGAAGCGAGACTCATCGTCGCAGCTGAGAATATGCTGTCTCGTCATGGGGCATCTTGTTATCGATTTCCATCTCAGGTACCCCCGCTTTGAATTCACGGACCAGGGAATCAGCGACCGCGCGGAGGGACTTTTCCCGCTCATAAATCTTTCGTTGTCGAAGATAACTTCCTCCATGTTCAAGAATATGATGCAAGGGTTTGAGATCGTCTGAACAATTCAAGGCGCGCGCATAAGGCTCCACATCGGATAAGAGTTGTTCGACTTCTTTTCGAAGAGGGCGTGTCATTCCTTTCTCATTGAGCACATAGGCGGCTTCCAATCCCCATCGGGAAGCGCGCCACTTATTTTCACGAATCATCCAATCGGGAGTGATCGGAAATTTCTTTCGTTCCAAATATCCGCTTTGAAACCAGGCGAACATCGATCGAATGAGCGCCACCATCGCAATCATTTCCGATAGAGTCGGCAAGCCATCGCACATCCGAACTTCAACTGTACCGAAGTCAGGATGCGGGCGGATGTCCCACCAAATGTCTTTTATCGATTTAATGGTGGAAGAGGTGAGCAGTGAATCATAAAAAGATTCAAATGCTTTCCAATTTTCGAAAGTGGAAGGATGTCCCGCGGTCGGTAGCGCTTCAAAAATGGTAATGCGGGAAGATGCGAGACCCGTATCGATGCCTTCCCAAAAAGGGGAGCTGGCTGAGAGGGCCAAAAGATGAGGGAGATAGGGGATCATGGCATTGATCATTGAGATGGCGTGGTTTCCGTTGATCATTCCGACATGCACGTGCAAGCCGAAAATCATCAGTCGATGAGCTAGCCACTGGTTACGGTCGATCAAATACCTAAATCGTTCCGCTGGATAAATGACCCCATCGCGAAATTTGGCAAACGGGTGCGAGCCTGCGGAGGCCATTTCAAGGCCAAGCTTGGAGCAAACTCGGGTCAATTCAGAAATAGCGTCTTCCAGATCGCGTCGAACGTCGGCGACGGTGTGACAGACTCCGCTAGTGATTTCCAGCATCGACTGAAAAATTTCGGGTTTGATATGAGGCTTTTCCCCTCCCAATGCTTCAAATATTGCGGGTGCTGCAAGGGTCAGTTCTTTTGTTTTGGCGTCGAGAAGCTGAAGTTCCACCTCCACACCAATGGTCATCTCCGGGCAAGGTTTGAACGTGAGGGGCATACTTTATCATCGTACGAAATCTCAATGTTCGAACCTATCTTTCGTTAGGCCTTGCTAAGGCGTACCACTCGCGAGAATATCTGCCGTTTCACTCTCCGAGCCCTCCAGAATTCCATTGTCGTTCTCATCTTTAAAAAGACGAGAGGACCCAGTGACATTGGCTTTGATATGATCGTAAAGGGCCGTATTGTTTGCACTGTTAATTAAAATTGCGCCGTTGGATAAGACTGCGGTGCTCAAATCCACGCCATCAAACCAATGGGCGAGATCGTAGGCGAGAAAGAGACTGATCTGCATGCCTTCCAAAGCGAAACCCGACGCATTTCTCATTTGAAACGGATCATCCACGTTGATTGTCAACGTGAGTGGCGTGGCATCCGATGACCGTGTTCCATGCATCAAGAGTGATGTGCCGACGATGGGATCGTTGACGGGAATTCCGGAGGGAACCTCATCGCTCCCCAATTGATCGAGTTTAAGATCCACACCACAGTAGGTGCCGGTCGTCACATAGGCCGATCCAGGAAGAGGGATCGATTGATCGGTGAGAAGGTTGGTCACATAGGGACCATGGAAGTCGACAGACTCCCTTGCGCTCGCCGTTCCTTGGCAAACTCCCAATGGCTGAAAGGAAACGTTTCCGAATACTAGGCGCGCATCGGAAACCGTCACGCCTGATACCGATCCTTCATTAAATCCTGCCGCTAGTAACTTTACGCGGGTGATCCCAAATGTTTCATCGACGTGATTGGGCGGGCCTGCCGTCCGATCCACACATCGATTGAAGAACTCATTCGGTAAGCCGTCCCCCGTCACTTCATAAATCCGCACGCAGAGCTGGTCGCCTGGACTTCCACGCACTTCCACCTCAATTTCATTTTGATTGTTCGTGAGTAGCGAAACGCGGACTGTTTTTTCGAAAGATTTGTTATGAAAATCACTCGGACCGAAGAGTTCATCACCGTTTAATTTCACGAAGGCGCTTGACACACCCATGCTGGCGATCGTCATTCGAAAATCAGCATCGGTTGGATCAGATGCTTTGGCGTGGGCGGTGAAATGTTCTTGAAAGGATAAAAGACGGGAATCGTTGGAATTTCCAACGTTATTCGTTGGGCTATCTGAGTCACTGCATGCCGAACCAAGAAACACGCAACCGATCCATACAGCGAGGAAAAAATTTCCGATGGGCTTGGCCATTGTCTTTCTCCTTTCAAGAACAGTTGTCATTCGTTTCCTTATCTACATCGTCTTTTTGCCATCAAACGTATAGGTCACTTTCTTTCCGTCTTTGTGAAGAATATCGAGAGTGCCATTGATTTTGTCGCCGGAGACGGAGCCGGCATACGTGGCTTTATCACCATCCGCGTTCATTAATTCCGCGGAAAAAGTTTGACGATTCTCCCGAGATTCAAGCTTGTACGTTCCCGGCAAGTATGTGGATTTTAAAATTCCTTCCACCTGCAATTGCCCCGAGTTGAAAGACAAAATTTGCTCCAGTTTCTTTTCATTCGGGCTTGCCTTCTTTTCCTTTGTAATGGCTGAAATATTCCACTTCGTGCCGTCAAGCTGCGTTTGATCTTGCACCTTCATTTGATCCGCATTTTCGTACTGAGGCGCAGCCGACACCACGCTTAACGTGGAAAGCAACACAAGAAGAGTCATGGTCATATAGTTATTCATCGAAACCTCCCTTCGTATTTGTCCTTCACAATTAAATGATGTGACTGCATGGCGAAACTATCCTTGGTTAGAATTTTCGCAGGACCAAATATAGTACTGCCTGTCGGGGGTGAAGGCCCCGACAGGCAAACACGCAGCAAGGTGCGTGAACTCCCTTGAGGCGGGGGACCTCCTCAAGGGATCCGAAAAAGAGAAGCGCTTACACATTCGAACTCTTTTGGCTGGTGGGGCTGGTGGGGATAGAGCTCGAACCTCCCGAAAGCGTCTGGCGGAATTCCGCCACCTCTTTTTCGGCAACGTCTTTCGGCTTTCCATAGACTTGTTGAATCTTGTCCGGAAGAATGTTCAGGTTTCCGTGAAGACTTTCCACATCTTGTTCAGTCAGTTTTGACCACTTCGATCTAATTTTGGTTTCTAACGTTTCGGGACCTCTGTTGGGAAACATGCTCTGAGCCATAATTGATCTCCTTTCTAAGAAAAATTGTTCTAACTTTCTTTTAGATGCTGGCTTTATTGAACGAAACTAACTTTCGTTAGTCTCTTACGTAGGGAAGATGCAGTTGAAGAGCTCCGCTCTTCCTTTGACTTCACATTTTTCAAAGATTTGATTTGTGTAAAACTTCACGGTGGCGAGAGTGGAGCCGATGACATCCGCAATTTCTTGATTCGATAAACCTTTGATCAAAAGCCGAGTTAGCTCTTTCTCCTTTTCTGTTAAACCATGTACTTCAAAAAAGCGTTCCCTGCGTGCAATCAATCCTTTCGGGTTCTCCCAAATTTCATGGAGCACTTTGAGAAGTTGTGTGAGCTCAAAATCTTTTTCGAGAACGTAATCGGCACCGTTGTTCATTCCCTGTTTGGCGATCATCAGGTCAAGTTGAGAGGTGATAATAATGGAAGGGATTCCGGCTTGCGTGGCTATCTGAATTAGTTCGAGGCCTTCGGGTTTTTCCGACCCCAGAAAAATGTCAATCAGGGCGGTGTGATACGTGGTTCTTCCCAATGCCTCTTTCGCGTTCTTTGCGTCCTTTACCCAATCACAGGCGATGTTGGAACGCTCAATTTTCTTTTTGAGCGATTCCGCAAAGAGTTCATCATCCTCGATTAAAAGGATTCTTCCCTCAACGGGAATCCATGTTTTATGAGGTCCGAACATTGTTACCCGCTCTCTTTCCTCTTTCCTCAAATTCGTCTATAGCCTCCACACGGAGCCTGTGGCGATGCATACTCCTCCCCAGCTTCAGAGAAATCAAGGCAGGGACTCTCCTTCTTCCCGGCCATATCGTCGACGATTGCTCGATTCACTTGTCAGCTCGTCCTCCGACTTGATGATGGGTTTTGATGCCTCCCTTTGTCTGATCTATCTCAATGCCAATGCGGCAAAACTTTTCGGAAGGGATGAATCCGAGCTTTTGGGTACTCATATTGAGCGATCCGGTGCGGTAGGTGAGATTTTGATTCCCTCTCTCTTGGAGGTATCGGCACTTAAGTCTGGAATTAGTCGAGAACACGAAATTCTCGGTGAGGGCTCTGCCCGAATGTTTCAAGCGGTCTACAGCCCTTTGGTTGAAAAGGGTGGCGAGTTGACGGGGATTTTCGCGATTCTGAGGGAGATCACGGATCGTCGTTCGCTTCTTCGCCAAATCGCGGCTTCAAAAAAGCGACTGGAAACGCAGGCCAAGGCCCTTGAAGTATTTGATATTGTGAGTGAGTCCGATCTTTCGGGCGATATTCTTTACGCGAACGAAAAATTCTGCCGGCTGAGTCAATATTCACGTACTGAAATACAGGGGAAAAATTATCGAATGATGAATTCCGGATATCATTCGAAATCATTTTTTCAAGACATGTGGCGTACGATTAGCCGTGGTAGGGTATGGTGTGGTGAAATCCAAAACAGAGCAAAAGACGGCTCTTACTATTGGGTACAAACCATCATCACTCCTGTGATGAATGATGAAGGAAAGTTCTCCAGGTTTCTTGCGATCCAGCGCGACAGCACTCAGGAAAGGGACCGAAGCCTTCAAATTGACGATTTGATTCATCAGCATCGACAAATCATGAACCTCATGCCGCACTTGATGGTTCGCCTGGATCTCGATCGTAATGTCCTTTTCGCAAATCGGGCGTTTTTGGACTTCGCGGGTGTCTCAAAAAGTGATTTCTCCGAAGCAAATTGGATCGATACGTTTGTTCCCATGGATCAGCGCCAAAATATCCAAGAAGAACTTCTTCAGCTCTTGGGCGACCGGAAGAATGAGATTCAGTTTCAGTTGCAGACCCTCGTTCAAGAAGGAGAAAGGCGAGAAGTCCTGTGGAAAGCGATTGCTTTAAAGAATTTGGAAGGGGTCGCGGTGGGTCTCGAACTCATCGGCGAGGACCTTTCGCAAAACGGCGCCAGAATGTCGGAAGGGAGTGCAGCGCAGGATCCTATCTACAAACGGGATGTGATCGGTTTTGTTTCGCATGAGCTACGCAGTGGCCTGACATCGGTAGAGAGTGGATTGAGCACGATTCAAGAACAGGTAACTCCACACGGACCGCATCGAGCGGATGTAGGCACAGTCTTAGAAAAAGTTTTGGGCCGCGTTCGACAATTGAATCATTTGAGCCGGAATCTTTTAGAGAATCTGGCGAGGGTTTCGCAACCTATCCGCATAAAATTCCAGCCCCTTTCGCTGCGCGCGTTTTTGCTGAGTTTAGCGGAGCAATTCCGGGACGATCTCCCCGCAGGGCGAAGTCTGAAGTTTTCGGCACATCTTCCAGACCAAGATGTTGTCGTGCAGTGGGATCGAGTGAAGATCGAGCAGGCGCTTCACAATTTGCTACGTAACGCTGTTCAGTATTCCAAGCCGGAAGGAGGATGTATCGCACTTTCCGCGGCGGTTACCGGGAACCAGGTTCTGTTAAGTATCGCGGATCAGGGAATTGGAATTCCAACTGAAAACGTGGAAACCATTTTTGAATTATTTACGCGTGGAGACAACACCGACCAAAAGGGATTGAAGAGTTTTGGCGTGGGACTGAAGTTTTGCAAGGATGTAGCGATCAAACATCGGGGAAGGATTTGGGTCGAATCCAAGTTAGGAACGGGCACGACAATTTATTTGCTTTTGCCTGCGGATCCGAAAAGTTCATTGCCGGCCTGAACGCCTATCCGAATTGCCAAGGCCCAACTTTTCCTCCAAATTGGTAATGTCCCCGACTACTCGTACCACCGGAGGAGGGCTCAATTTTAATAGCGTAGGAGTGGCCGTAATTTCGTCAGCCTCGGCCAGGGATGGGGACTTCACGACATCAATCACTTCAACTTCAAAAGTGACTTCTCTGTGGAGGTCCACTAGGTGCTGAATCTCCTCTTGGGCTGTACGGGAGAAGGGAGAATTCCCCGTAATATAAAGTCGAAGTCCTAGTTTCATCTGTCCTTGCTGCAACGTACCAAATATCCGACCGCTTGAGAATCAATTGCTTTTTGTTTCGCCTCCCGTAAATTCCGCTCATGAAAAAGCTCCCCCTGCTGTTCTTTGTCTTGTGTCTATCCTCTTCGGCATTTTCGGCGGAAGCCAAGCGCCCTAAAATCGGCCTCGTTTTAGGAGGTGGAGGGGCCAAAGCCGGTACGCAACTGGGCGTTCTTCGCGTGATGGAAGAACTTCGAATTCCGGTCGACTTTGTGGCTGGAACGAGCATGGGTTCCTTCATCGGAATGCTCTATGCCTCCGGCTATTCACTCAAGGAAATCGAAGACATTCTCAATCATACCGACTGGAATCATATCTTTCTCAACAGCGTCAACCGAAATGACCGGCCGATGCGGCGAAAAGAGGAAGATCTCGACTTTTTAACGCGAAAAAAATTGGGCATTAAAAATGGGACATTCGTCATCGGCACGGGAATCGCCGACACGCAGAATTTACGAAATTTGATCCGTGAACTCACGCTTCATGTGGCCACGATCAAGGATTTCGACAAGCTTCCGCTTCCCTATCGTGCCGTCGCTATGGATCTGGCGGATGGATCCGAAGCGGTGCAATCGAAAGGGGAACTTCCTGACGCGGTTCGAGCGAGCATGTCACTCCCCGGAATTTTTCCTCCCGTCATCATCGATGGGAAATATCTCGTGGACGGCGGATCCATCAACAATCTTCCAATGAGTGTGGCCAAAAAAGCCGGAATGGATGTGGTTATCGCCGTGGATGTCGGCGCCGCTTATTACAAACCGGAAGAAATCACGACATTCATGGAGGTCATTGATCAGATCACGATGTACTTGACCCATGGGAATACGCTTCGCACGTATGCGGCCGCCGGTCCCAAAGACGTAATCATTCGTCCTGATTTAACGGGCCTTTCGACGGAATCGTATGAAAAAATTTCCGAAGGATTTCCCCGGGGCGAGGAGGCTGCGCGGAAAGTCATTGATAAACTTCGCGCTTATTCCGTATCGGAAGAGGAATACGCCGCTTTTCGCGCGCGTCGAGAGCGCCCGAATCGAGAACCCCCGGTCATCGACCGAGTTCGCCCCAACGATAAGTCAAAGTATTCCGACAAAGTCATAAAGCAAGCGTTCAAGGTGAAAGAAGGGCAAAAGCTCGATGTCGCCGCGCTTCATAAGAATGTGAGCAAAACTTACGCTCGAGAAGATTTCTCCGAGGTCTATTACGATTTGCAGGAGAAAGATGGAAAGACCGACATGATTGTCCATGTGAAGGACAACGACGATTATCGCAATTACATGAAATTCGGTCTTCGCCTGTACGCCGACCTCAAGGGATCGGCGACATTCGGCGCGGGGGTTAGCTATGATGTAGTGCGAATCAACCCACTGGGCGCCGAGTGGCAAAACCAGTTGGAAGTGGGAGATTTTCTCCGGTTGTCTACCGAATTCTATCAGCCGTTAGAGGGAGGGCTCCGATACTTCATCGCTCCTAAAATTTCGTTGGGGCGCAAACTTTTGGATCTTTATAGCGGGTCTTCGCTTACGACCCAAATTCTCGATTCGTATACCAACCTCGATTTTGTCGTCGGGAGGCATTTTAGCAATTTCGCTACCCTCCGCGCGGGATTCGACGAGGAATTTGGGAACGTAGATAACCGAATCGGTGCCTTCATCCCGATCGATAAATACAATGTCAGCAGCTACTTCACTCAACTGCGGACCGATACCCTCGACAACACGAATGTTCCTCACTCCGGAATCGTCGGCAATGCCACTTGGGCCCATGCTCCTTCGGGGCTGGGCTCCGACTTCACGTATGAAAAATTGAGCGGACGATGGGGCGGATTTCTCCCCGCAGGCGCGAAGAATACATTTAGCATGGACCTCGAAGGGGGAACGCATTTCGGCGGCCCACTCCCCGTTCAGGAATTCTATACTCTGGGGGGCTTAGGACGGCTCACCGGATTTCAAAAGGACGAAGTCTCCGGGCAGTACATGCTTTTTTCCCGGGTAATGTATTACCGACGATTGGGAGCGAACAAACTCGCGATCAAAAGTATCCCCACGTATTTCGGCATCACGGGGGAAGCCGGAAACACGTGGCTAAAATCCGACGATATATCTGTGAGTTCGGCCGTGGCCGCAGGATCGGGATTCTTTCTTTTCGATACCTTCGTGGGGCCGATCATTTTGGGCGGCGGATATAACACCGAGAATCGAGCGGGCGGCTACATTATTGTGGGCCGGTGGTACTGATCAAAAACAGAATGGAAAGGGTGAATATGAAAAAGCTAACAATTTACTTCGCGATGATTGCCACAACCGGGATTCTTCTGACTTCTCGTCCGGCGCAGGCCTATTTCGGATTTAATTTCGGCCTGGCAGATAACGATCAATTTGGTTACGGGCTTAGCTTTGGTCTTTATACACCGGACCATTTCGGCCTCGATATGCAAGTGGTCAGCACCTATGATAGCGAGGCTCTCTTTAACAGGTATTGGATTCAAAATAATTTTGCGATTACCTATGACCTCAATCATCTCATCAAAGACAAGGGGGAGCGTTTCACCAACACCCATCCTTATTTCAAGTTGGGCTTTGCGTACGGGATGAATATCGTCACGTCGTTCTCCAAAGGCGGTATCGAGTATGGAGGTCGACTCAGCGATGGTCCCGGGTTACTCTTCGGAGGGGGATGCGATTGGAAATTTGGCCCTGCTGGTTCCGTTGGTATCGACCTTTACGAGAATGTTCTTTGGCTCGACAAAGCTACCGCGGGGGGTGTGGTTTTAGCGGACGACGGCGTTCACTGGGGATTTAACCTCCTCATGACGGTAAAAGCGTACGATTTTCTTTAAGAGCCGATCGTTACTTTACCGTATACCCCTTGCCCTCGAGGCAGGCGGTCATGGCTCGTTTGAACTGATCTTGCTTCCCTTTGATCTCGGCATTTTGTTTTGCCTGTGCATCAGCCAACTGAGCTTCATACTGCTTCTGGGCAGCGGCCTGGTCACGTTGCTGATCTCTTTTTCGAGCGGCACCCCCCATGCCTCCGGCAGCCGCACCGATCGCAGCACCCTTGCCGGCATCACCCGCGATGGCCCCGATGGCTGCTCCCGCCGCCGCACCGCGCGCACCACCGCGTACCGCTCCACCTTTGGGAGCTTCCGCCTGAGGGGGAGGAGGCGTAACCACTGCGGCAACCTGCGAAGCTGCCGGTTTGGAAGGATCGAAACCGCTCTGACCGACCGCCCACGTATTGCATTCTGTCTTATCCTTGGCCTGTTGCTCAGCCGTCTGACCCTTGGCGGGGAATACCATTAAGTCCTCCGCATGGAGTGAAGGGATCGAAATAAAAGCAACGACGGCCAAAATAGCTCTAGACATACATTCCTCCGAATTAAGTTTTGATGTTCATTACCCTTGGTTTTTCTCTCAATCAAGAAAGTTGATTCTTCCACGGATTCCGGTACTTACGCGAAAAAAAAGGAGCAATGAAATGAAAATGAAATCAATGGCGGCTATCTTGGGATTGTCGCTTGGAATGAGCACCGGCGCTCTCCGCGCAACGGAGATGACGAAGTCAGATGTAGATACAACCATATCAATGGCGCGCTCGATCCTTCAAACCGATCGGCAGGCGATTGTCGCGAAAAATATGACCCTCACCGACAAAGAGAGCGAACCGTTTTGGAACCTCTATCGTGAGTACAAGGCGGAGCAACAGAAAGTCCGTGATCAATACGTGACCCTCGTTAAAACCTACGCGGAAAAATATGGAACAATCAATGATAAAGAAGCGAAGGGAATGATGAAGGATTACTTTGCTTGGGAAAGAGACGAGACCGATCTGAAATCGAAATGGGCGAAGAAGTTCGCGAAGGTCTTGCCTGAAACGAAAGTCATGCGCTTTTTCCAAATCGAAAACAAGATCGACTCAGTGATCAAATTCGAAATGGCAAAGGCCGTTCCTTTGACAGAGTAGGTCTATTTAAAAAAATAGGTTTGGGTGGCTCGGAGGACGCCCCCGAGACCGGAGCCCAAACCTATTTTTTTCTAAAATACTTTGTTAAATCCGATGTTCACTTCGTAACTTCTCTCGACCGGCGCCGTGGTAAAAGCCGTCGAAAAACCGATGCTCAATTCAAACGCGTCGAAAAAATAGGCATAGAAAACCGGGCCCACGACATCACCGACCTCAAAGGATTGGTCGTTTGTGACATGGTCCACATATCCGAAAAGTTCCACGTTGTTAAAGAGGCCGGCTTGAATATCGTCGTTCCAAATGTTGAACCGCACCTCGCCACCCAAATTGATTCCGCGCTGAAGATAAATCTCCCGCTTAAAGGATGAGTTTGTATCGAGAGATTCAATACTTCGCTCGTCGTAAAATTCGTTTTGGCCCGACAACCAAATCCCACGAGTGTTAAAAATGTAGGTGGCTTCTTTTCGAAGGAACGCTTTTCGCGCATAAATTTCCGTTTCACGGTGGGTATGCAAACCGTCCCGCATGAAAAAATCCCAACGTACTCCCGCCACATCATTCAACTGGTAATTCATGCGGGGTTTGGAGAGAAGAAGGTCCGAACCTAGACCGAGAACGAATCCGCTGGAGGTGTTGTCGGGTACCGTATAGGGATCTGAGGGCACGGGATCGACATCATAGACATGCCGGAAATGATGCCCCAGGCGAAGATACGCGAATTTCTTGTCCATGAATTCAAAATTGAGATTGGCGCTCCCGGTATTCTTGAAAAATCGATACGTATCAAGAGGAAGGTCCGCACGCTGTTCCGATTCCTGGCGAAGGTTGTCTTCGAAAAAGAATCGGAGCCATTTGCCCGCGATCGGTGGCGTGTACCAACGGGCTTTCATTTCTCCGACAGCGAAGTAGAGCGTGTTTCCGGATTCTGCGGAATCGATACTGCCTCTCCGATCGATTCCGGCTACCAGGCTTCCCAAGAAAACATCATCTTTAGTAAAGAGGGACCTTCGCCCGAGATTTCCGATAAAGCCCAGGCCATTGGACGAACTGTAATTGACATTAAAAGAGAACACGTTGGACTCCGAGTCTTTCTCAAAGTAGATGTGCAACACACAACAGGCTCGCTCGGCGATTTGAATCCGTGTGCGAAGGTCACCCAGAAAATTCGCGTTCTTTTCCAAAAGCTCAGCGTACTTTTCCTCGGAAAAATTAGGGGAACGCTCGATTTCGTATCTCACTTGATATGATGGATGTGTTTCAAGCCAATCTCGAAGATGTTCGTTGAGCTGGATCTCGTCAAAAATATCGAAGGGAAGGAGACTTGTACGAGCCGTGTACGTATCCCACCAACCAAGACCGTAGACGTTCATCCCTCTAAGCGCTCCTTCATCGATAATAAATTCCGCGGCGTCAGTTTTAATTCGCGGGTAAACCGATGCAAGCGTGTAACCTTCGCTCACATAAAAATTCTTTAATGTCTTCGCGGCGGTCTCCGCCTCCTCCTTCGTGGGGAGGCGATTGAGATGAAGTCCCGATTTTTCGAGCAGCGTGGCTTGAGTAACGACGTGATTTCCCAGAAATCGAATTTTTCCATCCGCTACCTTTTCTACCCTTTTTACGGCATTAGGGTCCTTGGGATCAGGAAGAAAATATCTCGATTGAGCGAAAAGGGATGGGGGAAGCAGAAAGATAGCGGCAAAAATCCGGATATTCATGAAACGCTATTTCTATTTACCAGATCGGCAGCCGAGTTGTCTGCATTTCTACAACTGATATGAATGCACGCCAGTTCCTCTATGAATATCCTTGTCGTGGAAGACGAGCCGAAAGTTCAGCGATTCATAAAACAGGCCTTGGAACAGGCGGGGCATGTGGTGGAGAGCATCGACTCTTTGAATGAAGTGGAAGAGTACGCGGATCGAATCGACTTCGAGATCATCATTCTCGATCGCCTTCTCGGCCGCCAGGATTCCCTTCCCAACATTCCGCGGCTCCGTGGCAAATTCCCGAAATCAAAAATTTTAATCCTAAGTGCATTGGGGGAAGTTGATGACCGTGTTTCGGGCCTTGAAATGGGTGCCGATGATTATTTGTCAAAGCCCTTCCATGTGGCGGAACTCCTGGCGCGTGTGCGATCGCTTGGCCGCCGCGAGAAAGTGACTTCGGGAAGAGAGAATAATCTAAATTATGAAGGGCTGAGCCTTTCCCTTGAACGACAAGAGGTCAAATTTGCTGACAAATTGATTTCACTTACGGCGAAAGAATTCAAACTCCTTTCGCTTTTAATGCAGAAGCCGAAAAAAATCTTTTCTCGAGCTGAGCTTCTGGATCGAGTGTGGGGGGTCAACGCGGATCCCGGATCAAATGTCGTGGAAGTCAGCCTCAATCGGCTGCGAGCCAAGTTAACCGAGGCAGGCTGCCCTTCGTTGATTCAAACTCGGCGCGGCAGTGGATATTGCCTGGGAAAAGAAACGAGTGAAGAGTAGATCGCTCGCGCAACGAGTTGCCTCGGCCATGTGGATGCTTTCCACACTGATTTGCGCGTTTACGATTTTTCTATCTACGCTACTCATTCTGCGCAATGCAGACGAGCAAGCCAAGCAACGAATAAAGGCGGAGCAATCGAATCTCATTAGCCTGGGCTTGATAGATCTCATTGCCCTCAATGAATTTGTGAACATCGTTCCACGCCTTCCCGATACCCTTGGCTACGACCGCCTATCTGAAATCATTCGAATTTATGAACCACCCGGAAAGCTGGTTTATACCAATGTCCGAATTCCCGATTTTGCCGATGTAAAAATGGATCGAAGAGCTTTCGTTAATCATGATTTTTACGTGGTTGAAGGAGCGTCGAGGCAATACCTCTCCCTGCTCCGAAGTCACAAAACCTCGGATGGCCAGACTCTTTGGATTGAAATCTCTACGACACGCCAAACCCCTTCGTTCGTGCTTCGGCGAATTGCAATCCCTTTTGCGGTCATTTTCATCGCTGTCTTGTTGATTTCGCTGGTCATGGCTCGCCGTATTTCGAGGCTGGCTCTAGTTCCTCTGGGTCTGATATCACGGCAAATGGATCAATTTGACGTCGCCACATTGAAATCATGGCAGCCGATCCCATTGCGAGAACAACCCAAGGAATTCAGATCGATGGTTATAAAATTTAATGAGTTGCTCACACGTGTACAGGCCGGCTTTTTGAAAGTTCAACAGCTTTCGCAATTCATTACACATGAGCTTCGTACACCTTTGACCGTGCTTCGCGGTGAGATCGAAACATCGTTGATGAATCCGAAAAACCAAAAACCAGAACTAGAGACGACGCTTCGAAGCGGTCTGGAAGAAGTAGAAAAGATGGATCATATCGTTCAGACCGTTTTACGTTTTTCTGTGTTGGAACCCGACGCAAAAATATATCGGCCTGCCACGATCGATTTACGCATCCTATTCACCGAAATTCTGCCTCCGCTGGAGCGATGGATAAATCGAAAAATTTCTTTTGAAGTGGGAAAAAACCTTAAACCCATTGTTTTCGTCGATCGGGATCTTTTTTCGCTCTTGATAAGTAATTTAGTTCGGAATATCGCAAAACATACGCCCGAATCAACGGAGGCCTCTATTTTGATTCATTCCGGTGTTTCAGGTGCGGTGATTGTGGAAATCTCTGATCGTGGCCCGGGATTGCCGGCGGAAGTGTTAGAGGCCGTGAACCAAGAGGAGGCGGCGACCGAACACCTGGGAATTGGTCTGCGCCTTTGCAGGCAAATCGCAATTGTCAGCCGGCTGGACCTTCGGTTTGAAAACCGGGCGGAAGGGGGGGTAACCGCTCGAATTAGCTGCCCTGCGCTTCCTTTTCCCGATCTGTAGATAACAAAAATGTAATTTTCTCTTCATCTTCCCGTCATCTCCAAGTCGTACATTCAGAATCAGAAAAGGAGGTCAATTATGACCAATATGAAAAAGGTAGTTCTTAGTCTAGTGATCGCAGCGTTACCGGCGATTTCTCTTGCGGAAGAGCAAAAACCAGCGGCTGCTCCGGCAGCGCCTGCACCTGTGAGTGCACAGCCCGCGGCTAAGGCGGAAACGCCCAAGGGCCATAAAGTCGCCAAGGCAAGTGAAATGAAGCTCACGCTTAGCGGAGTTTCAAAGGAAAACCGTGTTGGCATTGAGCAGTTGGCGAAAGACGCCGGCGCCTCGCATGCCAGCTTGAATGTGAAGTCAGGTCAATTGAAAGTTCAGTACACTAAAGAGTTCAACAAGGATCAGTTCACGAGCTCTTTGACCAGCAAATATCCTGGCGTTTCGATCAAGTAATTTTTCTCCAGTAATAAAAAAAGGGCCCGCATTGCGGACCCTTTTTTTTACTGAAATCGGCGAGTGGGAAGGAGATCTTTTGCGTCGCAATGCAGCTGGTCCGGTTTTACGCGCATGACGCTTTCTCCGAGCATCATCCGGTAAGGTTCAAGTTCGTAAGCAGAATCTATTTTCATTCCGTGAATGAATGGTTTGCAAAAGGACCGGGTACGGCAAATAAGAAGGCCGATCCTCACTTCTTCGGTACAAGGAACATGAAACGTAAGAACGGATCCTGATTCGTACCTTCCCCACGCGATTTGTTCGTTCATTCGTGAAGCGACGAGTGTTTGCATCCAATCATCCTCGTATTCCTCCATCAAGATGATTTTGTCAGAAGAGTTTGGAAGTTTAGGAAATGTCTCACGAATAAACGTTCCGATCTCGAGAGCATTTTTTGAAATTCGTTCTGACGGATACGCGGCGAGGGTCCGCTCGATCCCATACATCAGAGAAAGCCCACAGAAAATTGCTCCGGCCCATTTTGCTTTCTTAGGGCTTGAAAACATGTGGACCCATCCCACAAACGCAAAGGGTAGAAAAAGGAGCAATGGCAGAAGCAGGAGTCGCTCTGGAAATACGGAAGGCATGCCAAACAGAAATGGGAGAAGAATAATCATTAAGGCGAAACTAGGGGATAGCAAATTGGCGCCCAGACTAAGGCGAAGCTTCTTATCGTTCACTGCGAGGAGAACGAGCCCTAAAATGAGAAACGGGCCTTGAAGGATTCCTAAAAAAATGGGATTCCATGAAGACGTGGAATGCTCGTAGTAAGAAGCGGACTCTTCCACAAAATAAGTGGCGGAATGAAAGGGAGAGCCGAATGCGTATAAGTGATGCGAACCCCAGACGAGCATAAAGGAAAATGAAAGTGAGAAGAGTGCAAGGGGTCGTTTCGATTTCATTTGCTTCGTGACAAGTGTGTTATAGGCGACAAAAAATACAATCAGTGCTGCCAGAAGCCAGCCTTCGTAACGAACCATGGTTCCAAGGATGAGTGAACCCGTGCAAATGATCGCATCCACCCATTTTGCAAGTAGGTGCCAACGGAAATAGTGGAAAAGTGCCATCAAGGCAAAAAAGGAAAACATCATTTCTGACAGTGGTGCCAGACTCAGCCAGTTATAGAGTGGAAGGGAAAGAGTTAGCAGAACAACTCCCAGGGCTATCCACTCCTCTTTCAGGACCAGTTTTGCTATGCGATACATGTAAAAAAGGACGCCCAGGGAAAAAGCAAAGGTAAGAATACGTGAAGTCCAAAAGAGGTTTTCATGGATCTGCAGTGCCAGGCCATAGACATAGAAGTAAAGGGGAAGCCAGGCTTCCATGGGAAAGAAGGACTTATGGATGCGCCATTTCCAGGCCCAATTCAGACGTAAAAACTCATCCACCGAGCTGATGACAAATCCAGCACGTGAAACGGCAATCGCGATTACAAGTTTAATTGCAAGCAACGAAAGAAATAGCAATACAACTCGTAATCCGGACGAGAGTCGCATCAAAATGATCGACTCTCACATTACATAGGATCTCTTACGAACAACAGCCGCCGGTGGCTTCGCCATCGTGAGCGTGGGAAGTCCCGCCACAACATCCACTTGCGGATTCGGAGGCATTGAAACTGGGCAACGTCGGAAGTCCCATTCCCATCGGCATGGAACCGCTTCGAACGCCGGCTGCATCCCCTTCCGTCATTTGCGAAGGGAACTGTCCCAAGTCGGCTTGGTTCTTATACATGCCGAGGCTCACGCTGATCGATTCTTCCACTCGTTCCCGATAATAAGGACCGGAGTTGTACGTGCAGAAGGGATAAATTCTTCCGTCCCGCGCGCTGTAGTGAATGATGCAACGTTTAACCCGTTCGATGTCGTAATTATACGGATCCTGGAAGTGCATTCCCGCCACGAAAAGCGTTGGATAACCGTGCTTCGTGTGGTGATCGGATTTCTCGCTGACTTCCTTGTCTTTGTATCCATCCAGAACACCGAGCAGTCGACGGAAGGAAAGACCTTTGGGGGCCCTCTTCGGATTGTAATGCTTTCGGATGATATTGAGGACCTTCGCCTTTGAGAAAAGAGTCACGCCAGGATTCTTTCCGCCCCGCGCCGCATTCTCTTCTTTGATTTTCTTTGCGAGCTCTTGGATGTCAACCAGCGCCGCACGGAGATCGAAGAAATCCGTCAGCGACTTCACTTCTTTCTTTTCCGTAGGCTCGACGAAAAGATACGCGCCGTTCCCGCAATCGGGATGGCAGGTAATCGTCATGGCCGGTTCACCTGAAAGCGCTTCAGAAAGTTTGGAGAAAGGCGACGTGCAGCCCAAAGGTAGCCAGCCACCTTTTGCCGGAATCCAGCCCGTTTGCTTTTCCACATCCAGAGCCAGGTGAGTCATCGTATATCGCTTCTCGATCCGGTTCTTTTCATTGATTCGGCCTGTGAAGCAGACCGGTTGAAACGACACGCCGGTAATGACATCCACATTCTCCGCCGCGAAACGAATGATGTCTCCCACTTGGTGATCGTTCACGCCCTTGACGAGAACGGGAACGAGGACGACACGGAGGCCAACCTTTCGGGCGTTCTCCACGACTTTGCGCTTCGTATCCATGATTTTTTCAGCGCGTGTTTTGAACTGAACATCGTCGGTGATGCCGTCGAATTGAAGATAAATCGTGTTGAGCCCCGCCTCTTTTGATTTACGGGCAAACTCCAAGTTCGCCATGTTCTTGCCGTTATGGGCGACTTGAATGTGCCAAAAGCCCATCTCTTTTGCCATGGCCACGATCTTATGGAACTGCGGATGAATCGTGGGTTCGCCGCCGGCGAATTGAACGACTTTCGCCGGAACCGGTTTCATATCGCGAAGATTTTGAAGCATTCGGCGAATATCGACGAGATCCGGTTCGCAGACATAGCCGGCTGCGTTCGCATTGGCGAAGCAGACCGGGCAGGTCATGTCACAACGATTCGTTAAGTCGACGTTAGCGAGTGCCGTGTGGCTGTGATGCATGTTGCAAATACCGCAGTCTTCGGGGCAGCGTTTTCCATCGGGAACGATGGGGTTCGAAACTCCCTGGCCATCACCAAAACGAAATGTAAACATGTCCATGTACACATCCACATCGGGTGAAATCAGTTCTTTGAAGTAGCCGTGCTCCTTGCAAGTCTTTTCCATCCAAACTTTGTGATCTTCCTCAAACTTTCGCGCTTTCACGACACGCGTGCATTCAGGGCAGAGAGATTGGGTGTAGTAGGGAAGTGTCCAGGGAACCTCACGAATCGGGTGGCCGGAATGGGTTTTCTTCGGTTGATCCACCCAGGGAGGACGCCCATCGGTCCAAGTGGTTCGATCCAATTTATCGGTTACGGATTTCACAGCATTCAACATTTCATCACTCCTCAGAAAGAATCCAGACTTCCGGTCGGTTATGAGCAATCGGTATGCCACAGCTCCCGAAAAGGCGCCTTTATAACTAGTTGGAATATAAAGACAAACTGTTTTTAGCGATTCGAGTCATTTTTTTGTCCCAGCAAAAACTGAACTTTCCCGTACAGAAAAATGTCGCATTTCCAACTAATATATTGAAATTAAATAATAATTATAACTTGCACTCGTCAGTGCATTAATTTGATGTTTCTTGGCCGGCTTTGACGACAATGCCCGAGGCTCCCGGGGGAGCGATCGTAAGGTCTTGGTCGACCATTTCTTTGTGGAGTTCCGTTGGACCATGCTCGAGCTTCTCGTCACTCCATAGTATGTTATCGACGACACCATAGTTTCGAAGATA
The DNA here is from genome assembly GCA_964397255.1 of uncultured bacterium. GTDB lineage: Bacteria > Bdellovibrionota_G > JALEGL01 > JALEGL01 > DATDPG01 > CAYNHQ01. The sequence continues at coordinate 80,400 of CAYNHQ010000007.1, read as the reverse complement.
GACGATCGTTTTCATAAATCGGATCGTTGTAACCCTGTCTGGTTCGAGACGAACTTCCTGATTCCACAGCTTGATTCGAATCCCTTCTTTGGGAAAAAGTTCCAAAATTTCAAACCCTGGGAGCTCGGTCCATGGGAAAGTTTGAACTGGGATAATTGTTTCAGAGGTTCCTTGAAGAACACCTGTATCGGAATGCCGATAGGCGACTATGACCTTCGCTGAAGAGATGGAAGATCGATCAAGATCTCCCTGCGGCCCTTTGGCCATCGAAGAAATTTTAAGAGAATTCCCGTCCATCTCGGAAGTATGGATCTCGGAATTAAGCCCCTGGTAATTCCCTTGGTATCGCCCCCGGAGTGCCTCCGCATGGTCGGTCATACTGAAGACCTGTAGATAAAGCGTATTCATACGGCCGCCGCGAATATCATTCTCCCATGGGGATGTCTACCGCTACTGATTGCCTGTGGTGATATTCCCATCAATTTTTAGGCCACGCTTTTTAAGTTCAGCGAGGAAAAGGTCGAGAGGAATCGATTGCTCGATGGGGACTGCGCCGGGAGAAATTTTTCCAGATGCCTGCAGGTAGGCGATCGCAGCCGTCGGAAAACCGGTCGTCCGCTCCATGGCTGAAAAATAACCTTTTGGATCTCCCTCATCGATCAAGAGCGCGCGATAGGTTTTCGCCTCGCCGTCTTTTTCTCCCTTTGCGTCCACTAATAAAATCACGGCATCATGATCGGCAGGGTAATCAATCAATGGACGAAATAGGTCGATCATCAGTTTGCGAGGAATTACTTTTGAGCCGTCGACTTCGATCGGTTCGGTCCCGAAAAGGCCAAGGTCTGAAAAAGCCTTCATCGCCTTCCAGTGACCGGGATGCCGCAGTGACTTGTAATCAAAATTCCGAACTTTTCCTTCAAACGATATGGGGGCGGTCGACGTGCCTCCACTCGTTACCATCGCTTCCATTTTTCCAAAGGATGGAACGTCAACTTCTTCTAGTTCTGTCAGCGTAGGAATATGGGCGATCTTTCCATTTCGAAGAACAATCGCTTCTCCCGAATATTCATTCATCAGACCTTCAAGACTAAAGACGAGCTTATAAAAAAAAGGAGGGCGCGGAATTCTGGGAATTCCTCCACAACGAATTTTGATTTCATCCGTTCGGTCAAAATGGGTGATCGCATGCGCAGCGAGGAGATTTGACAATCCAGGCGCCAAACCGCAATCCGGGAGAAGTGATACGCCGGAATCTTTCGCGAAAGAATCCAATTTTAGTTCTTCAAGAACAACGTTCGTGTTTCCACCCAGGTCACAAAAATGAGCCTGCTCCTCCATGGACGTCATCGCGGCATTCAAATTGAGAAAGTAAGGGAGAGCGCTGATGACGACATCGCTCCCCTCCACCGCGCTCCGAATTTTTGCCTTTTCGTTCGCGTCGCAGACCCGAGCCGAAACCACGTCACGATTTGTCAGGAGGTTGGTTCGTTGCGCCACTTCCTCCGCTCGTCGAAGATCCGAATCGAGGACAGCAATCGATTGTGCTTCGCCATGCAAGCTGAGGTCATAAACAATAGCGGCCCCCTGGCGGCCGCCCCCCAAAACCGAGTAATTATATCCCACGCGCGGAAAATACGATTGACGAACTAGGAATGCAATGCTGAAAGGTGCGATTGCACGAAAGCGCGAATTCTGCCGAGATCGATCGGCATCATAGTTTCAAATCGAATTCCCATTCCTGTTGGCCTGCTACTATGAACTACAGTGCCACAGCAATTAATCGACGCCTTGTTCGGGATCAATATGACGAGATCAACGATGGTGCCGCTTGGAAAGGGCTCGGACGTCTCTATAAAGATTCCACCTACGCTAATATTTACGGAAACTTCTCTTCTAGATTCCCCGGTTATGGGGTCGATCAGATCAACGGAAAATGTGGATGGAGCTCGAACATGGGCCCTACGTTCTGCGTATTTATGGGCGGCCACCTCCACAATTGAATTATATAGTGACTAAAGTTTCAAATCAAACGTAAACATATATTACACAATATTAACCATTTTTATTAAAATGATCCCAACCGTTATGATTATTGTATACTTTTGTTCCCCCTATGTTTAAACTGACTTTCCCATTCCCTTTTAGTGCTTTTCCGATGCGACTGACCTCTTTGAACTTAGAAAGCTTTTCTCTCACGGATCTAGGAGCGGAAAAAAGAAGCTCATAATCGTCACTCGGACCAAAGAGGAGTTTTTTAGGCGAAGAATGAAGTTTCCTGGATGCCTCTTGGATTCTCCGATTCGTGATCCATTTCGTTCCATCTATTTTCAGATTAACTTGGCTGGCTTCTGCCAGTCGTTTCGCGTCAGCAATCAACCCGTCGCTGACATCTATGGCCGCTGTGGCAATACGAATCAGTTTTTTCCCTAGTTCAATTCGTGGCAGAGAATGAATCCAGGAAGATACCATCGCATGACTTCTTGCATGGAAATCAAAGCGTTTGAAAAGCGCCAATGCGAGCGCCCCTCTTCCAGGGAATCCAGAAATGTAAACGTCATCGCCCGGCCTAGCGCCTGATCGCGACAATGTCATTCCTTTTTTCACTCCCCCAATAACCGAGATATCGATCGAAAATGTCGGACTGCGCGTGAGATTCCCTCCCAGAATTGTCATTCCGTATTTTGAACAGCGGTCCCTAATTCCACGGGCGACCTCGGTCAGGTCGCGGGTTCGATGAGTGGGCGTGTGGAAGGATACAAGCGCGTACCATGGAGATCCTCCCATCGCGGCAATGTCGCTTAACGCCCCGGTGGCGGCTCGCCAACCTATTTCGCGCGGTCGAAGCCACTTTCTTTTAAAATGTATTCCTTCCACTTGTGTGTCTGTGGTCCAAAGAAGATCTGCGTCTTTCTTGGGCCGGAAAATAGCCGCGTCATCTCCTATCCCGAAATGGGGGAAAGTCGGCCGGCCGAAAACTTTGGAAAGTTTTTCGACCAATTGAAATTCGTTCACATTATGCCAATGCCTCAGCCGTTGCTGTTTTACAAGTGCTACGTAAGATCGCGCGGTGAAAATATTCGTCACGGGCGCAACGGGTTTGGTGGGATCCCACGTAGTTCGCCGCGCTGTCGCGGAGGGTCACGATGTTACACTTTTTCGTCGACCGACTTCCTCGCTTCGCGCTTTGCGAGGAGTTCGACCGAAAGAAGTCGTGGGAGATATTTGCGATCGCGCAGCCCTTTTTCGTGGAATGAAGCATTCTGATCTCGTCATACACTCTGCGGCTCTCATAACGTATAATCGGAATCGAGTTCTCGAATCGCATCGTGCAAACGTGGAAGGAACCCATGCGGTGGTCGAAGCCGCGGGCGAGCTGGCCATTCCGAAAGTGATCTATGTGAGCTCCATTGTTACCATCGCTTCCAGTTTACCTGGCAGCCTGGCGAATGAGGAGACTCCTTACAATCTCAAAAAATGGGACTCTCCCTATTTTGTCTCGAAGCGAGTTGCCGAAGAGATGGTTCTTCAAGAAGCAAAAAAGGGTCTTCCGGTCGTTATCGTTAATCCGGCCGCTATTTTTGGACCTTACGATTACAACCTTCACGTTACCAGTTACGTTCGAGCCGTAGCTCAAAGAAAGGTACGGTGGTGGGTGAGGGGAGGAACCAATTTTGTGGATGTGGAGGATGTCGTGGATGGAATTTTTCGTGCCGCGGAACAGGGAAGAATCGGTGAACGATACATTCTGGGCGGAGAAAATGTAGAAATTCGCGATCTTCTTCTTCGTATTGCTTCACTGACGGGTGTTCGGGCCCCTCAATCTGAAATGCCGATCTGGTATTACGGCGGCTTGAAAGCCTTGCTACGGACGGCGGAACAATTCGGTTATCGAGGAGAATTGACGTCGGATTTGATCGAACGCGTGACCAAACTTCGGCTTTTTTTCGATTTATCAAAGGCACAAAATGAGCTTGGTTATTTTCCTCGCCCGATTGAAGACGCCCTTCGCCGAACCTATGATTGGTTGAAAAAAGATCAGTTGATCTAACTTTTCTCTTTTCCGCTATTTTCGCGGCCAGTGAATTTATTCAAGGAGGCACGAATAGACTTTTCCGCTTCCAAAATTTCCGCCTCATTCCCGGAAAGATAGAGTCTTCCGAAGGCCCCGAATGCCATCATCTCCAAAAGCTGAATGGGTGAAGCTTTCTCCGCTTCGTTTGCGGCGAACGCGGCATATCCCGCCGGATGAACTTCGAGGATATAGAAAGTATCACCCTGAAGAATCATTTGGCCATGCCGCATACGATTGATCAGCATGGTTTGATAGCCATCGATGCCTCTAATGATTTCGCTTGTGAGGATATGAGGTTTGAGTCGAGCCTCTTCCTTCAGACCAAAGAAATCCAAAATGGCGTTGCCCGCTTCACGCACTTGTCCTTGGTCATCGTGATGAAGTTCTAAGAGACCGTAGGCTCGCTCAACGATCTGCATCGCAGGGGTGCAAGACGTTTGTTTCAGTGCAATGTCCGTGACCCGATTGATTGAAATTCCCGGCGCGATCTCGACGAAGAGAGAAGCCTGCCCTTCCAGCGGTTGGAATCCGGAGGCCACGGTTTGTAAAAACCCCGCGAGTTGAGGCTGAAGAATATCGATATACGTGTAGGTCCGAAGATCGATTTTTTCTGAAGGAACCGCCATTAATTAATCTGACTTTCGATTTGATCGAGCGATTCACGCGCGGCCAGATAATCAGGATTTGAAGTCAGGGCTCCTCGAAGTTCCAGAGCGGCTCGCTGAAGCATCCCCTTCTTAATAAAGATTCGGCTCAAATTGAAGTACGCAAAACAGGGATTTTCATATCGCTTGGCTTCCTTGGCCTTTTCCAAGAATGAAATTGCCTCGTCTTCCCTGCCCATTTCAATCAAATATGCGCCGATATCATTCCAAGGATTTCCAAATTCCGGGTCAATTTTGATGGCTTGTTTGCATTCCACAATGGCTTCTTCAAATTTTCCCATGAAACTGTACGTCCAACCCAGGAAGGTATGGGCTTCGGCTGTCGGAGAAAGCTCGATGGACTGCTTATATACGAGCACCGCGTCTTCAAGCTGGCCCTTCATTTGGAGATCGTATGCTTTCGTAAAGAGTCTGCGGGCTTCGAGCTTGGTATGGTCATCCGGCATCGAGATCTCGGTGAATATCAACGGACTGTAGCCCTGTCAAAAGCGACATGTTATAACGCGCCGCCATGCCAATCGAACCATTTGCTCAGGCCCTCGGAAGAATCCCCAGCGGTATTTTTGTGATTACCGCGAAACGCGGCGACGAAGAAGCCGCTTTGCTGGCATCTTGGGTTCAACAGGCCTCGTTTGAACCCCCGACCATCATGTTAGCCGTTCACAAAGACCGGCCGATTGACCCGCTCCTTCAGGAACATGGGGCATTCGCGGTTCATGTTCTTTCAAAAGAAGACAAGGATCTATATTCCCGATTTGCAAAGGGTGGAAACGCTAAACCCTTTGAAGGCCTAAAAACTGAAGCGGGAAGACAGGGATCTCCGATTCTTTTGGATGCCCATGCCGCAATGGAATGCCGTGTGCGAACGCGGGTGGATGCAGGAGACCATCATGTGATTGTCGCCGACGTGTTGGACGGTCGGCTGCTCAATGAGGGTGAGCCACGCGTTCACATTCGGAAGAACGGTTTGAGCTATTAGCTCGTTCATGGATATGAACTCACTTCCAGTATTGGTTATTCACGCCGGCGCGGCGGAGCTTCCCGCCAACCAGATGGAGGCCGATCAAGCCAGAGCGTCGCTTCACCGAATCGCGGCCGAAACATATGAACGACTCCAGTCAGAATCAGCTCTCGACTCAGTTGTTTGGGCCGTGACTCAGTTGGAGGATGATCCTCAATTCAATGCCGGGACCGGGGGAAAACTCCAGAGCGATGGAGTCGCCCGACTTTCCGCCGCTCTGATGGATGGTCATCGAAAGCGATTCTCAGGTGTCGTCAATCTCGAGGAAACAAAAAATCCGATTTTGGTGGCGAAGAAGCTGTTGGAAGAAAATGATCGTGTACTCGCGTCAGAAGGGGCTCAAGTCTATGCGAGAGCCGCCAAGTTTCCTCCTTATGATCCGATCACAGAGAAGAGCTATTCGGAATGGCAAGCGAAGGCCAAGCGCTCTCCTCGTTCTTTTCGGGAAGGGCATGGAACTGTGGGGGCCGTGGCCGTCGATCGAAGCGGGAATCTAGCGGCTGCTACTTCTACGGGTGGAAAAGGGGTCGAAATCGTCGGGCGGGTGAGCGATTCAGCTACCGCCGCTGGAACCTATGCATCCCGTTTGGCGGCTGTATCCGCGACCGGGATCGGCGAAGAAATTGTAGAGCATGCACTTGCCACCAAAATTGTCACCCGTGTGGATGATGGCTTGACACTTTCAGAGGCGATGGCTCGAACCTTTTCGGAATTTCGAAATTTTGGGGGGAGGGGAGGTGTCATTGCGGTGGATGCTCAGGGAAATTTTGCTGTGGAGACCAGCACCCCTTGCATTCTTCATGCGATTGCGACATCGAAAGGCGTGGTAGGATACCCATGAGTCTGTTTCCATCATGGAAGAAAAAGATGTCATTTTAATTGTCGATCCCGACAAGGCATTTGCGGAATCGGTGGCCACACTCCTCCGATCAAACGGGTATACCGTGGAGACGTTGAATGATGGAGCAAAGGCGCTGGACCACTGCCAAGAGAATCTACCTCAGTTGCTCATCATTGAAGGCCTCATTCCCAAACTTAATGGAATTGAATTAGCAAAACAGGTTCGAGATATTCCGAAGGGGGAAAAAGTTCCCATTCTCTTGATCTCGTCGGTTTATGCGGGGCCCAAGTTTGCTCGTACCGTAAAAGATGCCGGCATTAACGAAGTTCTGGCCAAGCCCGTGACCCCCGAAGCTTTTCTGGCGAAGGTACAATTTCTCCTCAAAACGGGAGAGAAGCTTGTGCCGGTTCGAACGATCGCAGGAAAGGAATTCACCTCCACAGGAAATTTGTCGGAATTCCCATTCATTCGAATCGTTTTTCATCTCTATGTGAAGAAAGAAACGGGGACATTGCGTCTGGAATGCGCCTCGGTGAAAAAGCTCATCACGTTTGAATCTGGAGAGCCGAAATTTGTCGTCTCGAACTTAGAGCAAGAGTGTTTAGGTCAAATTTTGGTGCGAAAAGGACGTTTGAATTCGGAGGAATTAACAAAATCACTGGCGGCCATGGCGGAACTGAAGAAGCGGCAGGGAGAAACCCTTATTCAGATGGGCCTATTGGAGCCCTATGAATTGGATGAGGCGTTGAAGCAACAGGCGCGCGAAAAATTTTCCGAAATTTTTTCCTGGCGCGATGGAAAATTTCTCTTTGTTCCGGGAAAAGTGTTTCGAAAAGAGCTGACTCCTGTGGATCTTACGATCCCGCAACTGTGCCTTCGAGGCGTAAAGGAGCATTTTAGTCTGGCCCAGCTTCAGTCCGAGCTCACTAATTTCATGGATGGGCGTCCACGGATCGCAGAACAGCCTTTCCGTTTGGAAGACTACAGGCTGGCCACCTGGGACATCAAAATTGCGCGGCAAATTCAAACGGGCAAAACCCTTTCCGAAATCATCGGCATGAAGCTCTCGCGCGATATCGATGTCTATCATCTTTTCTACACACTTCTTATGCTCGGGACGATTGAAGTGAAGTCCGGCACGATCAAAAAAGTGGAAACAGCGCGGCCTGCGACTCCCTTTATGCCCATTACGCCTGCGGCCCCGGATCAATCTCCTTTTGAACTCTTGGGTGTGAGTGACCAGGTCTCCGATGAGGAGATTCGTAAAGCGTATGACGAAAAGATGGCACCTTTGAGAGATGCGCCAGCTTGGGACGCACGTCCGACCGCATACCGTAGAGCCTATGAAATGATCGGGACGCTGCAGGGACGAAGGGACTTCATCATTCGGACGTACCAGTCGGAGGGCAAACTCCCTGGGGAGCCAAGAGATATTTTTAAACCTGCGGAACTTCTTGCGATCGGGAAACAATTTTTGGAAAAAAAGGAATTTCTCCGAGCGACCAAAGTGTTCGAAGATGCGATGCGATGGTTTAAAGAATATGGAATTGCGTACGTGTATTATGGGTTTGCCCAAATACAGGCGGCGCATGTGGCGGGTCTGGTTGACCGTGAGGCGTTTGAGAAATGGAAACGAATCGTGATTCGAGGAACACAGGTTTCGCCGAACGAAGCCGAGGGTCACTACATCATGGGGCGAATTTTTTCACTCGAGCAAGACTATGAAAAAGCTGGCATCGCGTTTAAACGTGCGCTCTCTGCCGATCCGAAATTTCATCAAGCAGAAGTAGAGTTGCGCCTTGCCGAAAAGCGTTCCCAGAAGAAAGAAATATCTTCGGTCTCCTTTATTAAGTGGAAGGAGTAGAACCCCACAAAATTTTGTGGAGTTGTGGCTGCACCCGAACCGGCAACCGGCTGTCACGAACCCAGTTCGCAAGCTGAGGGAGTTCCAATTTTTTCCAAACGGCGGAAAATAGAACGGGGCATCGATTAATGAGGCCGAACTCCTGAACCATCTGAACGGACCAATCAAAATCGGCTCGGTCGCCGATGACGAACTTCACTTCATCGGTCGATCGAAGGATGGACATGTTGTCGTACCGATTTCGGTCCATTTCTCCGCTGGAAGGGCATTTCAAATCGACGACTCGATGAACTCGCGGATCACATTTGGATATGTCATGCGCTCCCGACGTTTCGAGCAAAACGGTTTTCCCAAGATCCGCGAGAGCCTCCATTAAGCGATAAACATTGGGCTGCAGGAGAGGTTCGCCGCCGGTAATTTCGACCAGCGCACAGGAGTAACGCTCCGCCGCATTTAGAATTTGATCGATTGTCATCAAATTTCCGCCGGTAAAGGCATATTCGCTATCACAATAGTTGCAACGGAGATCGCAAGCGGTGAGGCGGACCAAGACGCATGGAAGACCCGCCCAAGTTGACTCTCCTTGGATCGACAAATAGATTTCCTTGATGAGCAGAGTTTGGCTCGACATCGCGCTGGGCGATACACCGAAATCGGGCCTGTTGGCAACAGGCGCATAAAGGAGAAAATCGGATGTCAAAAATGATGATTGATTTGGGCCAAACTTGGTCGGTGGAAGACACTATCTTTGTCGTCACACTTTCAATCTCGGCACTTTTTACCCTCTACGCGATCATGCTTATTCATCGGAGGATGCGCGTGATCGAAAATGAGTTGCAGGCGATTCGCAAAGACCAAACGGTCATGAGTGAAGAGCTAGAACTGGTAGCAACGATGAAACGGTCCAAGGCGTAGGGCCAAAAAAAAGCGACAGGCGACAGATCACATACGGTTGGCGCTTTTCAAGGTGTAAGGTTTCTTCCGGGTTGTATTCCAGTGGGATTGCTCCCTGGAATTCTCCGTCGTTCGTGGCCGTTGCGATTCAAGAACCGCTCGTCGTGAATCCTAGAGAACGTATGCCTTGCTCTCTCCCCGTTCGCCATGCTCTCTCAAGCCGCCTTCGGGTTTTCGGATTCAGGCCGCGGCCTTTTCCTTTCGAAAAAGGTCCAAGCCCTTTTCGCTTCACGCCCACCATCAACGTCTCTCACCCGCAAGTCCCGCAGACTTTTGCTGTCCTTGTTCGACCAAAGCCAGCCAGCCTGCCCCTTGCCTCAGCTTACGTTCCCTGCAGCATATGTCAGCGGTCCGGAACCCTTCTTTTCACCATCCCTGGCGTCTGAGAGAGGTTGGCCTCTCCCTCAGAAGTCTCCCCCTCAGGGTTTGGCTACCCTCTCGAGGATTTTCGTCCCGTACTCCTAGGAAGCTTTTTTTCAGCTCCCAACGCTCATGGGTTTCTCCCTTCAGAGTCTTTTTCCGTCGATTGATCGAAAAAAGGTTTCCCTTCCTCCCTTCGTCCTTGCACTTCTGAGAAAAACCTTTCCGACTTTTCCCCGGTGCTTCGACGACTTTCTCCAAATCGACAGCTCCGCTCCTTTTTGCTCCTGAGGGGTTAGCTCAGGTCGGAGGGTTTACTCTCTTGGGATTTTTCCCCTTGCAGGCTTTTTTCTTCCCGCCTTTTCAACTCTCAAAGAAAGCATCTCCCTTTCTTTGCTTCCCCTCTCGGCCTTCTTCCATCTCTTTTCTTGCGAAAAGGACTTCTTGGGCCCCCAGGGTTTAATCGAAAAGGCTTGGCGTTTTCCATTACAGGATGCCGGCCTGTGGGGGGTTTTAACCTTTAAGCTAACGCCACCTCTTTAAAACTCGTATCGCTCGGCGGACTATTTTTTCCTCTCAAAAAGCATTGAGATTTTGCAACCTCTCCTCTTTTCTCTTTGCCGGGCAACCGAATTGCCTCGCGGGAGGTGGTGCGCTATTAGGTCTCTCCCGTGGCGATCTCTCGCCTGTCGAAAATTTCTCTACTTTTCCTCCTGCACATATTTCAACTTTTTTAATATCTTTTTTTTCTCTGAATTTTCATCTCAACTATTTCAAGCACTTATCAACAGAATGGTGAGAACGATTGATCGGTCTATTTTAGAGTGGAGAGCCGGACGATCACTGTTTTCAATGAAAGGCATTTGATTGTCTCTAAAAATCAATCGGGACACGAAAATACAAATGGCTTCTTCGCATAGTCTTTGTTTGAGAGTGATTCGGTACGGCGTCCATGAACGATTAGGAAAATAAAGAGAGTTCAATTATCTTTTCTGCCAGCACTCATTCTGCCGATGAAATTTTGCTTTCAACCGCCTTATTGGGCCCGTAACCGACATCTTCAAACCATTTGGCCGGCTCTCTTTCGCCATCCTCGAAATCTCCCTCCAGACGAGAAATGGAGAGTCCCACTGGATTCAAATGTAGAACTTTTTGGAAAATACTGGCCCGGATTCAAGGAGGGGGTGATCGCCCTCCTGTATCATGGGTTGGGAGGACATTCTGATTCTCCGTATTTGGTGGGTGCCGCTCGGGCGTTACATCGGGAGGGCTTTCACGTTCTCCGGATGGAGTTGCGCGGAGCCGAACTGGAAGGCCCCGCCACACCCGCGATCTATCACTCGGGCCTCGTGGAAGACATCGACCCTCTGATCCGATTTATAAACCAGAAGGGATTTAATCATATTTACCTTGTCGGATTTTCGCTCAGTGGAAACTTGTTACTCAAGTGGCTGGCAGCGAAGAAGCGGCCGATCGAGCGGGCCTTTGTTGTTTCCCCTCCGGTTCGATTAACTACATGCGCCGACCTCGTCGATTCACCGGCGAACCGGATTTACCGGAATTATTTTTTGCGAAAATTACGAAGATCGATTCGAAGAAAGGCGCGCGATTTTCCTGAATCCTTCGAGCGATATAATCGAATTGAAAATTATTTATCCATCCGGGGATTTGATGACGCAATTACGGCCAAATTTTTTGGTTTTAACGGCGCGGAGGATTACTACAAAAAATCAAGCGCGGCTGAAGTGTTGAGGAATATTCAAAACGAGGTTGCGATCATCCACTCGGAAGACGATCCATTTCTTGATTCAAGTGATTTGCGAGAGCTTCGGCAAAACTGCCCGAAAAATATTTCACTCCATATTTTTCCGAGGGGAGGCCATGTTGGTTTCTACGAAGGCTTACGGCGCGGCTACGCCGTCGATCGATGGCTCGTGGAATATTTTTGCGCCTAGCGAGTTACTTTACTTCCCAGGTTTCGTGGCCGCGCAGGAGCTTTCCAAGGTCGCCTTGGCCTTTTTGTGTTTTCATCGCCTCGATTTGGCTGGCCATGAGATCGGTGTAGGCGGGCCGATCCACGCTTCGAAATACGCCGATGGGAACGGGAAATTCCGGATGATCCATTCGTGAGAGCATGTATTGAACCGCCGGGTTTTGCGACTTCTCATCATGAATCGCGATATCGGCTTCCGTCACTCCATTTTCTCCGATCGTTACCACTTCGGGTTTGAAATTTCGTATCCGAATTCCCTTCTTATGATCCTTTCCAAAGAGCATCGGCTTTCCATGCTCCAGGGCTAACAGTCGATCGTCCCGAACGGTTTTATCTGTGAGGGGTTCAAACGCCCCGTCATTAAAGATATTACAGTTCTGATAAATCTCCGTAAACGAGATGCCTCTGTGCTCTGCTCCCCGTTTGATCGTCTCAGAAAGATGTCCGCTTTGAACATCCACGGACCGGGCGACAAAGGTTGCTTCCGCTGCGAGCGCCAAAGATATGACATTTACGGGGTAATCGATGGTCCCGGCGGGCGAAGATTTTGTTTTCTTCCCCTGCTCAGAGGTAGGCGAATATTGGCCCTTCGTCAATCCGTAAATCCGGTTGTTAAAGAGAAGCACATTGAGGTCGACATTCCGTCGAAGTGTATGGATAAAGTGATTTCCACCGATCGACAGGCCATCGCCGTCTCCCGTCACCACCCAAACCGACAGGTCAGGGCGGGTGGCCTTGAGCCCCGTGGCGATTGTCATCGCCCGGCCGTGAATTGTATGGAACCCATAGGTATTCATGTAATAGGGAAATCGGCTGGAACAGCCGATGCCCGAAATAAAAACAAAATTCTCTCGCGGAATGCCCAGACTCGGCACCATCCGCTGAACGGCGGCCAAAATGGCATAGTCACCGCAACCAGGGCACCAACGGATTTCCTGATCGCTGACGAAATCTTCTCGAGTGAGTTGGGGTAAATCCGTCATAAGAGTTTTTCGATTCCTTCCTTGATTTCCCTGATTTTAAACGGCTGTCCCTGAACTTTGTTGAGACCCACGGCGTCGACGAGAAATTTCGCCCGGAGAATCATGAGAAGTTGACCCAAATTCATCTCGGGAACTAAAACGTTGTCGAACCGCTTCATAATGTCGCCCAGATTTTTCGGAAGCGGGTGGAGGTGTCGAATGTGAACGCTGGATACCGACTTCCCTTCCTTTTGAAGAGATTCCACCGCAGTCGTAATCGCGCCGAAAGTACTTCCCCAGCCGATCACGAGAACTCTCCCCGATGGTTTTCCAAAGACTTCGAGGTCAGGAATATCCTGAACGATGCGTTCGATCTTCGCGGCCCGGAGCTTTACCATTTTTTCGTGGTTGACAGGGTCGTAGCTGACATTTCCGGTGACATCCTGCTTTTCCAAACCACCGATTCGATGTTCGAGCCCCTTTGTGCCCGGCGTGACCCAAGGGCGCGAAAGGGTCTTCTCATCCCGCTGATAGGGCTGGAAATTATTTGCGTTCACCAGATGTTTGATTTCGAACTTCTTGATCTTATCAATCGAAGGAATGAGCCAAGGTTCCGCTCCATTCGCCAGATAGCCGTCTGAAAGAAGAAAAACCGGCGTCATATATTTTGTGGCAATCCGAACCGCTTCGATGGCGTAGTAAAAACATTCTCCGGGCGTTCCAGGGGCAATGACCGCCGCAGGGCATTCGCTATTTCTTCCAAGCATGGCCTGAAATAGATCTGCCTGCTCGGTTTTGGTCGGCAGTCCCGTGGAAGGTCCTCCTCGCTGAACATCTACAATCACGAGAGGAAGCTCCGCCATGACGGCCAGACCCACCGCTTCTGATTTGAGCGCCATGCCAGGACCGCTTGTTCCAGTGACACCGATGCTTCCCCCAAATGAGGCGCCAATCGCGGCGCCGATAGCCGCAATTTCGTCTTCCGCTTGGAAAGTTCGGACATCGAAGTTTTTATACGATGATAGCTCATGCAAAATGTCGCTCGCCGGCGTGATCGGATAGCTTCCGTAAAAAAGAGTCTTTCCCGAGATTTGTGATGCAGCGACAAAGCCGAGTGCGGTGGCCGAATTTCCCGTAATTTGGCGATAGATGCCCGGTGAAAGATGGGCCTGAGCGACCCGGTAGGTTGTGGGAAAAGCTTCGGTGGTATCGCCGAAATTGTAACCCGCCTGAAGGGCCCGGCGATTCGCTTCGGCGATATCGGGAACTTTCTTAAATTTTTCATCAATCCATCGTTTGGTGGGCTCCATCGTTCGGTCATAAAGCCAGTACATCAGACCCAATGCGAAGAAGTTCTTGCATCGATCTTTCTCTTTTTTGGAGATCGTTAAATCTTTTAGAGCTTCATGCGTGAGCGTCGTGATGGGAATCTCAAAAAGCTGGTATCCCTTGAGTGAACCGTCTTCGAGCGGATTCTTCGGATAGGCCGCTTTCTTTAAATTCATTTCATTGAAGGCGTCTTTATTCACGATCAGCGTTCCACCCCGCTCGAGATCACCGATATGAACTTTGAGCGCCGCCGGGTTCATGGCGACCAACACATTGGGCGTATCTCCCGGCGTTCGGATTTCATGAGCCGAAAAATTGAGTTGAAACCCGCTGACTCCCGGAAGCGATCCGGCGGGAGCCCGAATCTCGGCTGGAAAATCAGGGAATGTGGCGATGTCATTTCCGACAATCGCGGAAGTTTGCGTAAATTGTGAACCGGTCAGCTGCATTCCATCGCCGGAATCCCCGGCAAATCGAATGGTAACGGTATCGAGTTCTTCAATTCGGCGCGCCCCATGAGCACCGTTGTCGGTAGGAGTTTGGGTCATCTTTTTTGCCTCGCCGCGATCGGCCATGAATACATTAACCTCCCAAAATCATTATAAATCTTCGGGGAGTCACGCCAGAGCATGCTGCGGAATCCCCCCTTTTCGGAGCGGGAATATACGCCGACGTGCGTGAGATGCAACGACTAGGGACCTTTACAGCGCAATGCGGTTCGCGCGTTCCGAACGAACGCCTTACGCGTTTTTTCCGCGGGATACCACATGTTTCCGGCATGTCCCTTAACCGTGAAATTATTCTATGCAACGTTTTTCAGGGGATGAAATTAGTTTCATAAAAGGTTTTCGAGTCGCTCGGGCACAGGAATAACTTTCTTTTGATTTCAATGGGTTGCTTGGAACATATCCAGAGGAATTCTGGCATTTGGTTTGCTCTCTAGAAGGATTGGAATAAGACGATGTCCGATTCGATTCAGGTGAAATTAACGTTGGTAGGCGCCGTAATTGCTCTTTTGATCTTAGGAGGCGCTGGAATAGTCGTCAGCCATTAAGGCGTTTTTTCAACCGGTGGGGATGTGACCACCAATACCAGTAATCGCTCTTCGGCCATATTTACAACGCCATGCTCTTCGCCTGCGGGCGCAAGGATGGCCATTCCCGCCTTTATTTCACGCGTGGTTCGACCTACCGTGAATCGGCCCGTTCCTTCCAACACAAAATAGATTTTGTCCGCATCGTCATGCTTATGGGACCTTTGAACCTGCCCCGACTCAAAAGAATAAATGTCCGTCGAAACCCGCTTGGTCACAAAAACGGTGTTTTTCTGCATCTTGTCTTGCGAGTAACGTGCGAGAGAGCGGTATTCAACGGTTTTCATGGAAGTTGGGTTTCGAAGAATATCAGACTCGAGAGAATACGCTCCGAAAAAGTTCACACAGCCAGGGCCATGGTGGCCTTGGCCTGGTATTTCCCAACAATGGCGAGGAATTCCTCCTCATTAAGCCCTTCTTTTTCGAGCAGAACGGTGGCCACCTCTCGGAGGAGAGCGAGATTTCCTCGGAGTAAATCCACCACGGCATCCATCCGTTCGTTCATAAGAGTGCGAACCTCTTCATCGATTTGTCGGGCTGTTTCTTCACTATAATTTTTTCCCGCGGAAACTTCTCCTCGATCCACGAGAATCGGTGTTCGTTCTTGATCCACCGTCGCGGCACCCAGTGTTTTTCCCATGCTGTAACGTGTGATCATGGCACGGACGATATCCGTGGCACGTTGCAAATCATCTTGTGCGCCGGTCGACACATCTCCGAAAATAATTGTCTCCGCCGCGCGCCCTCCCATGAGGACATCCACCTTTTCCAAAAGTTCCTTTTTCGTCATGAGATAACGATCTTCCGTTGGAAGTTGAAGCGTAAATCCGAGCGCCCCAATGCTTCGGGGGATGATCGAAATCTTGTGAACTCTGTCGGTCGAATTACGTAGCACGGCGACAATCGCGTGACCCGCTTCGTGGTGCGCGACGATTTCTCGTTCCTTTTTATTGATGACCCGGTTTTTCTTTTCGAGGCCAGTCAGCGTTCGATCCACGGCCTCCTCAAAATCCTTCATGTCGACACGATCCTTGTTTTTTCGTGCAGCCAGAAGCGCGGCCTCATTTACGACGTTGGCGAGATCTGCTCCCACAAGTCCGGGGGTTCGCCGAGCGATCGTTTCAAGATCGACCGAGGGATCTGTCTTTACTTGACTCGCGTGAAGCTTAAGAATGGCGAGCCGCTCTTTGAGATCGGGCCTTCCAACGATTACCTGTCGATCGAATCGACCAGCGCGCAGAAGAGCCGGATCCAGAATTTCGGGTCGGTTCGTCGCGGCCATGATGATGACGCCGACTTGGCTATCGAAACCGTCCATCTCCACGAGCAATTGATTCAGGGTCTGTTCCCGTTCGTCATGTCCCCCCATTACGTTGATGCCGCGGGCCTTTCCAACGGCATCGAGCTCATCGACAAAAATGATACAAGGGGCTTTCTCCTTTGCCTGTTTGAAAAGATCGCGGACTCGTGAAGCGCCCACGCCGACAAACATCTCTACGAAATCAGAGCCGGAAATATTAAAGAAGGGAACATTCGCTTCACCCGCCACAGCTCGAGCCAGCAACGTCTTTCCTGTCCCCGGAGGACCGACAAGAAGAATTCCCTTCGGAAGTTTTCCACCCAGCATCGTGAATCGCTTCGGTGTTTTTAAAAATTCGATGATTTCTTGAAGCTCCGCTTTCGCTTCATCTTGTCCCGCCACATCCGCGAACGTGGTTTTTAAATCCGATTCCGCTTGAACCCGCGCTTTGTTCTTCCCGAATGTCATAATTTCAGGTCCAGGACCCATTCGCCGCAAAATGAATCCCCAGACCACCACCATTAATAAAATGGGCAAAATCCAGGTGACGAGAAAGTCGCGAAACGCTGTGTTTTCATATTTTACTTCATATTTCACACCGGTCTCATCCATGAGTTTGATGAGTTCCTGATCTTCCGTTGGCCGGAGCGCGCTCACGCGATTGGAAGTGTCGAAGAGTTCCGAAAGAGAGCTGGGTTCTTTTTTATCTTTTTTCTCTCCTTCTTTCTTTTTCAGTTCCGCGATAACGAAATGATCCGTGAGTTCAATTCGCTCGTATTGATTCTTTCGAATCTGGTCTTTGATTTCACTGTAAGGAACCAATTTTGCCGGGGGAGGGGTTCGAAAAAGATTAAACATCATGATGGCAGCCAAGCCCATGAGGAGATAACCGATCGAAAATTTAAACTTTTTTACCGGGCGCTTCGGCGTTTTGGTGGCCATCGGGCCGTCAATATAGGCGCTCGCGCGACATTGTCCATCGGTTCTCGACTTTTTCCAAAGAGCGCTTATCTTGGCGCCGCTTGGGAGGCTCTATGAAAAGGTTGCTTTGGACAACTCTGACTCTCGCTTTTGCGGTTGCCATCGGTTGCCAGTATTTGGAGAAAAAGAAAGCGGAGACAGAGGATCTTTTCTCGAAAACTCCACAAAACATCACTTCCACTGTTCCCTGGGCGGGCCAAGCCATCGCGGCCGATACCTTCATCAAGATTTCAAAGCGGGCAGATCCGGCGGTCGTGAATATTGGAACTACGAAAATCATCAAAGGAAGGGGGCCCCATCAATTTTTCTTCGGCGGGCCCGAAGGCCAGGGGCCCAATGGAGGATCTCCCTTCGATGATTTTTTCGGGGACGATCTTTTCCGCCGATTTTTCGGTGGCCCCGGCCAACAGGAGCAGCGCCAACCCGATATGAAACAACAGAGTTTGGGATCAGGATTCGTCGTAAATACCGATGGCTTCATTTTGACGAATAACCATGTGGTAGAGAAGGCCGATGAAATCACCGTTACGATCGGACGCGATCATGAATACAAAGCGAAAGTGATTGGAACCGATCCCAAAACGGATTTGGCTCTCATCAAGGTGGAGCCGAAAGAAAAATTGGAAACCCTCGCGCTGGGAGACTCGGATAAACTTGAAGTGGGAGAAATCGTTGTGGCTATCGGAAACCCGTTCGGTCTTTCCCATACGGTGACGCAGGGAATTGTGAGCGCAAAGGAGAGAACGATTGGTGCTGGCCCCTACGACAATTTTATTCAGACCGATGCTTCAATTAATCCCGGCAATTCGGGCGGTCCGTTACTGAATCTTCGAGCCGAGGTGGTGGGAATTAATACCGCCATCGTGGCCTCCGGACAGGGAATCGGTTTCGCCATTCCGATCAATGTCGCCAAACTCGTGGCCGATCAACTCAAGACCAAAGGAAAAGTCACGCGAGGTTGGCTCGGAGTTCTTATACAAAAAGTGGATCCCGATCTGGCGAAATCATTGAACCTTAAGGACAAAAGAGGAGCGCTGGTCTCAAGTGTTCAGGAGGGAAGCCCGGCAGCGAAAGCGGGAATGAAGCAGGGAGATGTCATCGTAAAATTCGGCGACAAGGAGATTATTGATTTCAATGAGCTGCCTCGAACGGTAGCCATGACCAATGTCGGCGACAAAGTTCGCGTGGAATGGATTCGGGATGGTAAGCACATGAGCGCCGAGGTGATTATTGGTGAGTTGAAGGCCACAGCGGAATCCGAAGAAACTTCTTCAGAGGAAGGTGAGGAAGAAGGGGCTCCTTCGAGAGAGGATCAGCTAGGTCTGGTGGTTCAAAACCTCACCACCCAAATGGCCCAGAAACTCAAGCTTCCCGTTGGATCGACGGGCGTCGTGGTTGAGAACGTGGCGCAAGACAAACCAGCTTTTGAAAAAGGAATCCGCCCTGGAGATGTCATTGTGGAGGTCAACCGAAGGAAAATTTCAGGCGTGTCGGACTATCAAAAGTCGTTGAAATCATTACAGAAAGGAAGCTCCGTTCTTCTCCTGGTTCGAAGGGGTACGGAGGGGACGCTCTTCATCGCATTTACCCTGTAAATCAGCTATAATATTAACGAGTTGGAGATATTGACAGACTGAAAAGGGTGACTATTTAATGTCGAAGAAGAAGATGAGCAAAGCGCTTACCATACGGCAATCGACACCGACCGGCAGCGACAACCTCGATCTCTATCTGCGCGAAGTTCGAAAAATCCCTCTTCTTACTCGTGAAGCCGAACGTGAGCTTGCCGATCGTTGGGCCGAAACGAAAGATCCCGAAGCGGCTCGAATGCTTGTGCTTTCGAACCTTCGATTCGTCATAAAAATTGCCCGAACCTATGCGAAGTATGGGTTTCGTCTTCCTGACCTGATTCAGGAAGGAAACTTGGGCCTCATGCACGCGGTGGATATGTTCAATCCGAAAAAGGGATTTCGGTTGATTTCGTACGCCGTCTGGTGGATCCGAGCGTACATCCAAGCTTATGTACTTCGTTCTTGGAGCATCGTGCGTGTGGGTACGACACGCATTCACCGAAAAATTTTCGCTTCTCTTCAAAAGGCTCGGCAGCAAATTGCGGCGCTTAACGGTAGCGAGGCCCAAAACAAACAGCTGGCTGCGGCGCTGAATGTTTCCGAATCCGATTTGAATGAAGCCATGGGAAGAATCAGCCGTCGCGATGTGAGTATGGAGCAACCTCTTTCTCCGGGCGCTGATACTTCGTTTGGCGAATCTCTTGCCGACGATGCGCCAAGTGTGGAAGAAGTTCTCATCAGCCACGATCTTCAAGAAAAAGTGCGTGGCAAGTTGGATGATATTTATGAAGAATTAAATCCGCGCGAACGTTTTTTGCTCGAACATCGGCTCTTGGCTGAAACGCCCCTCACACTCGAAGCGGCAGGCAAGCAATTCGGTGTCACCCGCGAACGTGTCCGTCAAATCGAAGAGCGCCTCAAAGGCAAGCTCCGCAATCTCCTCGCCCCCACCGTCGGCCACACGATTCATTAAGCTGATCCTTTTTTCGGCAAGTGCCTGCCCAGGTTTAGGCAATAAATAGAGTTATTATAATAAGTTATGATTGATCGTTCTGGCATCTTCATTGCTACTGGATGATCGTGCTTCGGTTTCTATTCATTCTCATTCTGTCGGGATTCATCCCCAGTGCAGAAGCGGCTCCTTCAGACAGCAGTAACTTCTTTGACGACTATTACTTTAACGTTTTTCCCGAGAATAAAGATGCTTGGCCCTATTTTGGAGGCCAAGGAGATTCGCTTGGCGATCTCGGTTTTTGGAAGTTCTTTCCCCACATTTTACCGAGCGAAATGAAACCAAAGGAACAACGGGCACACCTCCTTCAGGTCGCGAAAGAGGCTCTCGGCTTGCGCCAAAATGGTTTTGATCTCTTCTTGCAGATGCGTTTATTGACTGAATTGGGGAGAGAGATCGATGAAGAATTCAAGGCGAGTGTTTCCATTTCGAGTCCAACGTGTGAGGTGTCGATTGAAAATGGAAATTCGGAAAATTCGACCCCTCTGAATGAAGGATCTCTTTCCGAAGTCGGAAATGCTTATAGACGACTCTGTCACACCATTCATGAAGACCAACATCTGAGGATTCGGGGTGACAACGGCGATCTTTTCCGGCGATATGAGGCGCTGGATTCTCGAACTTCACGATACGCATTGGAGGGAAGGCGCTTGATGGAATCGCCTATTCCAATGAGCGAGGTTCGCACGGCGCTCGC
The DNA here is from genome assembly GCA_964397255.1 of uncultured bacterium. Classification (GTDB taxonomy): domain Bacteria; phylum Bdellovibrionota_G; class JALEGL01; order JALEGL01; family DATDPG01; genus CAYNHQ01. Next base: position 59,685 of record CAYNHQ010000007.1, on the reverse strand, counting down.
GAAAATGAATGGAGAACTTGAATCACCCGAAGAGGTTCTCGATTGGATGGAAGAATTTGAAACGGTTCTAAATGAAATTTATCTCGTTACGCAAACCAGGCCTGACTGGAACAGTACCAACCCACCCCACAGTGATTCTAGAGTGTTTAATTGTTACCCCCTTCTCGCTTTGGAAGGGATTGAGAAAGGCGTTGCTCCGATCGCCAACTACTTTGATGTCGGGAAAGAAATTCATTTCAATATGGATTACAACCCCATGGCGACGGACATGATCAAGCAATGGCCGGCGTATCCTCAGCCCAGAGAAATTGTAGCGCGTATCGGCTGGGGGATTCTACTTCAGGCCGAGAATTCCTCGGGGGGAAAAATGAAAGGCGACCCGCTCAATCTCCCAATGATTTTCACCGGAAGATATCTCCGTCGACAATTAGTCGAACAGTTTGGAGAAAAATGGGGTGCCGCGCTCGCCGACCGCAGGGAAGAATATGAGAAGAGAATTCATGATTTTGTGTCGTCACGGGATTACACCCCTCGCTCTACCGACATTTGGGAAGGCGCAGATCTACCCCGTCCGTTCGGCTTATCCGAGCAGGCTTATTTGGAGCACGTTGTTTATGCACTGGCGAAGTTAGATTATTTCGACGAAATCGTGATGCCTTCCATCGAAAGAAACACATTATCCCCCGCTCAAATGAAAGAGATTCGATTGTTGGCAGAGAAAATCCGACCGCTTGCCGTCATGTGGTGGGCGGAACACCTTCGAGAATGGCTCAACGAGGGGCTCAAGATTCGTACGAAAGGGGAAGAGAAGACCGATATTTCTGTGGGACAGGCGGAATTGCGGATGTTTGAAAATCTTCAGCAGTGTTTGGCCCCCTTTACGACATCGACGCAGGCGGAAAGCGATGAAAAAGAAATTCATGAAGGACGCGCCCAATTTACCGGCGCCTTTGATGAGGCGCTCCGCAATGGACTCGCCGTTGCTTGTCACAAGGATCCGACAAAAGGCACGCCGCTATTCAAATCTCGCGCATCGTTGTTGCTTCACAAATTAGCCCCGAATGCTTCCGAAAATGAAATGCAATCATTTCTTGGTTCCATGAATCTCATGGATGTCTGTAAAAGCGAGGAGAACAGGGATGCCATAATCATGCGATTTAGCGCTCTATACGATGCGATGACGGCAGTGACAGCTCTGGAAAATTTTGCAGCGGGTGGGTTTGGAGACGTTCCATATGACGCGAAATCGGTCCGGGAAGTGGGATTGCTCGATTTCGCAAATGAAAAGGACTGGTCGGATCGCTATACGGATATGGTGGCGAAGCTAAGGCAATCCTATCCGATGGATCGTTTAGAAATGTCGGGATGGCAAACGTTGTCGGATTATCTGAAAGAAGAAAGGCATCGAAGGGTGATGTATGTCGGCGGAGAAAATAGTTTTTCCGTCCGTGTCATCTTTAAACTCGGGGCTGTCTATAGTGACCTCACACCGTCCAACTTAAGTACCGAAGTCATTTCAGTCGAACGGACGCATGACACCAAGACCTCGGGAGACAGATACATTTTTCGTTATTACCCTCCACGCAGGGTTACTGCAGATGGAAAGGGGGTTGTTCGGCTGGCCGCGGGTCGTCTGGATGTCGCAATTTCACCTCACCCGCATCGACCGGGCGCAAAAATGGTGGGGGCCGCGGTGGATTTTGCGAGCGATTATTATGGAGTTCCTAAATTTGTGCGCACTTCAGGCCCAAACGACCAAGGTTCCACAGAAGAGAAACCTTCCGATCATTAATCAGTTTCTTTTTTCAGCAGAGTGCGGTCCACGATATCCGGTATTCCGTTCTGGTTCTTGTCTTCGAGCGTTTTTTTGATTTTATCCCGATAGGGTTCCGGAACTTCGTCGATGGAGGAGTACGTTACTCCGTTGACGACGAATTTTTGCGAGACCGTCATATGTGCACTGAATAACTTTGAAGGAGAAGAAGAAGTAGTTGCTCTGGGAGTTCTCGGAAAGGTTCGGATGGATACGTTCCCCTTTCGTAGCCCCGCCAACACCCAACCCATTACCAGCCCCAGAAATAAGAAACCGATTTCCCGAGTGGAAACGTCCATCTTCGTAATGTACCACTTCGCGGGCCCGTGACACTATGGAATCCACTACCGCGAAATCAGAAACGAACTTAAAAAGGGAAGGGCGATCCAGCCAATCACGCCGAATAATTTTTTCCAGGATTTGAGGTGGATAAATCCGTAACGCGCGCCCAGTCCAAATCCTGAAATGACCGGCAAGACCCAACCTTTCTCGGGAAGTGAAAGAAAACCGATTAAAACAAACAGAAATGCGATTAGGAAAAGTGCCCATCCTCCCTTGAGCGCAAGTAAGGGATTTTGAAATCGGCGCGAATACGTATCGGCCGCCGGGTCGGCCCGATATTCTGAATAATCGACCAAAAATCCCGTCCCCATATCCACCATTATCCAGGCCATCGCCCCACATAACTTCAACCAAGTTGAAATCTTTGGTTCCTCTCCCGCAAAACCGAACGAGTAGAAAACAAGACTCGTCAATCCCGGGAATATAAAAAGCCGATTGAGTCGACGATTACTCATCAAATCCGAGAGAGAAGCAAAGTGCCTGATTCAGTAGTTTTTTCTTATGCGTCGAGAGCATTGAAACTCGTTTCAAAAGCGCACGTTTCGGAATGGTTGTAATCGTATCAAGATTTGCCACGCACTCCTGTGAGAGACCATTGTCAGGTCCAAGCTGAACTTCAGAAGGAATATCGCGAATGCGTGTGGTAACGGGGGCAATCGTTACCAGATCTCGTATGTGATAGGCCTCATTTCTGGAAAGCAGAATAACCGGTCGTGTGCCGGCTGGCGAAGGAAGTTTGGCCCACCAAATCTCCCCACGTCTCATTCCCAGGGCTCCTCGGCAAGAAGGTACGTAGCCGCTGCTTCAGCCGCTTTTACTTCATCTTCCGTTTCAGGGAATTGCTTATAGCCCGACACATATTTTTCAACACGAGCTAAGCGCTCGCGCCCTTCCAGAACCGCCCGTATGGCGCGCTGAATAAATGAGCTTCTCGATTCCCCCGTCTTTTTTCGCACCTTTTCCATTTCATCGAGAAGAGAGCGAGGCAGACTAATTGCAACTTTTTCGCTGCCTTGAGTATTCTTATTATTCATACTATAGTATTACCGCAGTAATACTTTCACGTCAATGCTGGGCCGATATTCTGCATAAAGGAATCGATTGCGATATAAGAATTCTTTCGAATTCATTTTTTGTTGATTAATCACACTCTTTACAGTAGCTAAAGCTGCGGTGCGGCATTTGCGAAAGGGGTATGTATGCGAAGTGCTCGTCTTCCGAAATTAATTTTATCAATACTTTCTATTTTTGTTGTCTCGAATTCTGCTGAGGCCTTCAACGTTCTGCCTTGCACTTCGGAGAATGTTCAGGATTCAATGTTAACCGCCTTCCGAAGCGCGGGGGGTCCCCAAAGCGTAAAAGTAGTAATCTCTCGAGACAAGGATGTTGAAAAGAAATGGTGCCAAAGAGCCTGGAAAACGTTTCCCCAATATGCCGCCTTTTTTGGAAAGTACTTGCATGATTTACGAGTGGAAAGTAAAGAGTTGAACGATTTTTTAGCATCACGTGAGTCATCTAACTATCCATTCATGACAGAGCTTGCGCGCCAACGTCTCATTGATATCAAGCCGGCGCTTCAAGCGCAAACCGTATCAATCTACAGTCACGATTTTTTTGAAACCGTATGGACGAATCATGCGGAGATTCGAAATGGTACAATCGCCATGAACGTACATTTCTTCTACGATATCGGTGCCGGTGGAGGATGGCGATACATGAATCCGTCAGAAATTTCATGTCCAGGGAACGGATATCCGGTAATTCGGCAAAGCATAGATTGCTTGCGCAAGCAGCTTCCTTAAGCAGTATCAGTCAATTTTTTCGGAAATTACTTTTGCTGACGTGAGTCATTTGCGCAAAACTGCCAAACGCGCTATTTAGTCATCGAAGGGGGGAAATAATGACAAATATTGTTCGTTTGCTTGCATTCGGAGCGATTGCTTGGGTGAGTGTGGTCTCGGCAGAAGTAAGGAATGCCCAAATACGGTGGTCCGTTGATGTTTCCGGACGGAGCTCTCAGGAACTCATCGATCAATGTAACCAAAATACGGCTCATTACGCCGCACGTGTCGCGAGAATTGAAAAAAAGTTGGGGGCAGTACCGGGAAGCCTCGTGGTCGACGGAAAATTATGTGGACCTCCGGTTGAGTTTTCCTGCTCGGATAGTCAGTGGTGTTTACAAAAGGATGCCTCGTGTGATGTGACGGTTTCGAGCAAGAATCCTTCGCTGGTCTTCGCTGGATTTCAGATGGAACGAAGAGAGGGCAAAGATCGGCTGGAAAATTGCAACAATGATTTGGGTGGGGTCAAAGAGTCGCGCCCGGCTATTTTCTACAGGATTATTACTCAGAAAGACACGAACACTTTCACACGATTTTGTCGCGTGACGGGCTGGGAAGTAGTCGTCGACGAGCCGTAAACAAAGGAAGATCTAGGCGATTTTTTCGGAAGTGACTTTCGCCTGTGTGAAAAGGAGTAAGTAGTCGCGGCCACCGGCTTTTGAATCGGTGCCCGACATATTAAATCCGCCGAAGGGATGGACGCCCACCAAAGCCCCGGTGCATTTTCGATTGAGATAAAGGTTGCCGACGAAAAATTCCTTTCGCGCTTTCTCCAAATTTGCGCGCGTACCGGAATACACCGCGCCGGTTAAGCCGAATTCCGTATTATTCGCGATTCGAAGCGCATCGTCGAAATCCTTCGCTTTTGAAATGGCGAGAACCGGGCCGAAAATTTCCTCCTGCATAATCCTCTCTTTTGGATCGACATCGACGATGACGGTCGGAGCGATATAGTATCCGTCATCGCGAACCGGCTTGCCTCCGGTTAAAAGTTTTCCCTCTTTTTTCCCCACTTCGATGTAACTTGAAATTGTTTTAAACGCGGAGGCACTTACCACAGGGCCGATGTTTATGTCGGCCTCCCATGCCGGACCGATTTTGAGGCTCTCGGTTTTCGTCTTTATTTTTTCAACGAGCTTGTCATAGACCGCCTCATGAATAATCGCACGCGAACAGGCCGAGCATTTTTGGCCCTGATATCCGAATGCCGAAACGACAATTCCTGTAGCAGCGGCCTCGAGATCAGCGTCTTTGTCGACAACGATACCGTCTTTGCCCCCCATTTCGGCCACGACGCGCTTGATCCATTTCTGCCCTGGCTGATGTTTAGCCGCGAGTTCATTGATTCGAAGCCCCACTTCTTTCGAGCCGGTGAAACAGATGAATCGAGTCTTCGGATGTTCAATTAAGAAGTCTCCAATTTCCGCACCACTGCCCGGGAAAAAATTGAGGACGCCGGCCGGGAGACCTACATCGTGCATCAGCTTGGCGAATTGATAGGCAATCGTAGGAGTATCGCTGGCGGGTTTCATAATGACTGTGTTTCCCGTCACAATCGCGGCGGTCGTCATTCCCGTCATGATAGCTAGAGGAAAATTCCAGGGGGGAATAATCACGCCGACACCAAGTGGAACATAGTTCAGATGATTTTCTTCCGATGAAATTTTGGTCAACGGCTGCTCGGAGGCGTAGCGAAGCATTTCCCGGCCGTAGAATTCCATAAAGTCAATCGCTTCGGCTGTGTCGCCGTCCGCCTCGGGCCAGGTTTTTCCCGCTTCAAAAATCATCCAGGCCGAGAACTCGTGTTTCCGAAGGCGCATTTCGGTGGCCGCTTTAAATAGGTAGTCCGCTCTCTTGGTTGCATCCGTGCGCGACCAGGTCTCAAACGCCTTCCAAGCATGGTTCATGGCTTCTTCCGCCTGGACCTTAGAGCCCTTTGCAAATGTTCCGATGACTTCGGTTTTGAGCGAGGGGTTCGTGGAAACGAATGTTTTATCCGAAGTGATCTCTTTTCCATTTACGATCAAGGGATAGGTCTTTCCAAAGGACGATTTCACTTTGACGAGTGCCTCTTCCATGGCTTTTTGGTTTTCAGGTTTTGAGAAATCAGTGAAAGGTTCGTTTCGGAATTCAGTTGTCATATCTCTCCTTTGACGGAGAGATTGTAGCAAAACTCGCTTCGAATCGCCAGGAGGCTATCATTTAAAAGTGGCGACCCAGGAACCTCATATTCTAATTACTGGCGTGGGGGGCTCCATTGCCGTCAATGTCACCCGCTCTCTTAAAATGGCCCCACGCCCACTTAGGCTCTACGGTTGTGATGCGAGTCGTTATTTTATTCACATGGCCGATATGGAAGAACGCGAAGTGATTCCCCCCTCCTCGAAGGAAAAAGAATATCTCTCTTCGATCCAACGATTGGTAAAGAAGTGGAACATTGATCTCATTATTTCAAGCAACATTAATGAACTTTTAGTTCTTTCGCGAAATCGGAATTCTTTGGGTGCCCACCTTTTTGCTCCTTCTCATCAGGCGATAGAAGAAGGTGCGGACAAATGGAAAACGTATGAGATTTTAAAAGCGGCGAAGCTTCCTGTTCCGGGGTCGCTCTTGATTAGCGAAGAAAAAGACATCGATCATGCCTTCGAGCTTCTCGGCACCCCGGTCTGGTTTCGAGGGCGCGGAATTCCGGGGAGAGGAGTAGGCGTTGCTTCACTTCCCGCCAAGACGGTCGCCCAGGCAAAGGCCTGGATTGAATTTCATGAGGCCTGGGGAAATATGACGGCTTCGGAGTTTCTGCCGGGAGATAATCTCACGTGGATGGGGCTTTGGAGGGAAGGGAACCTTCACTCGAGTATGGGTCGGAAACGAATTGCCTATGTGATTCCCCATGTCAGCCCTTCGGGAATTACGGGGGCGCCGGCGGTTTCGGCGACGATACATGATGAGCGGCTCAATGAGCTAGGGTATCGCGCCATGCTTGCGATGGATGCAAAATATTCGGGTGTAGGTTTTGTCGATTTCAAATGCGACAAAGATAAGAATCCTCGAATTACGGAAGTCAATGTCGGTCGTTTCGGAACGACCCATCATTTTTATACAGTGGCAGGCGCGAATTTTCCCTATTGGCTGGTTCAGTTGGCGTTGGGGGAGTCACCTGCAGACACCAAGCCTTACAATGTGCTTCCCGCCGATCTCTATTGGATTCGATCGTTAGATGCGGGGCCGGTCATGGTGGAAAAGAAAGACCTTGATCGTTACGAACCAAAAAGTCGGTAGCGAATTAACTCACGCGCGACACGAAAAATTGTTTTCAAATTCCGAACTTTTGATTTCCCGCTCGCGCGCGGAGTGCACGGAATTTGAACCCATACGTAACTCAGCTTTCTTTTTCGAACGTTGAGAAAAACTTCATAATTCACGACAAAGGACTCAGACGTGAACGGAAACGAGCGAATAAGCTCCGATTGAATGAAATAATTTCCAGTGGGGATTTTCCAGACACCCGATATGAGAAAGATGAGAATGCGCAGGCCGTTGGAAAGTATCCAACGGTCAACACCGTCTTGGCGTGTCGAGTAAGTGGAAAATACAGCGGGATGATACTGCGCGGGCTCCACAAAAGTAAGGAGATCATTCGGATTCACCTGACCGTCGCCGGCGATCGTGCAAAACCATTTCATTTTGGTTTCTCGAATCGCTGTTCGAATGGCTGCTCCCATACCCAGATTCCGGGGATGGCAAATGACGCGGATTTTTGAGTTTTCAGCTGCTAGGCGCTCTGCGATCGCGGGAGTGGAATCCGTCGAGCCGTCATCAATGATGAGAAGTTCATAGGCGTCGGCCGCCTTTGGCAGGAACTCGATCGCGCGCGCGATGGTATTCGAAAGGTTATCTCCTTCATTATATGCGGTCAGCGCAAGAGTAAGCGAAGAAAGAGTCACGTTTGATTTACACCGTAGCTTCCAATAATCTGCGCCAAAAATCCAGTTGGCCCTTAGGAGATTCTATGAATCATCGCATTCTTGTTACTTGGACCTTGGTCCTGTTCACGCTTTTCGGTGGAGCGAATGTTTTTGCTCAAAATATTCACTTTGCGGTTTTAGGAGATGTCCACCTTGGACTCGTTGGCGAGGATTTCGGATTTAAGATGACTGCCAGCAGTGAACGGATATTTGAAATCGCTGCACATCACCTGAACGAAACGAAGAATTTGGATTTTGTGGTGTTTAACGGCGATCTTGTGATCGATGCGGAGAGTTTTAATTATGAGCGTTTCAAGGAAATCGCCGATCAGCTTCGCGCGCCGTATTTTGTCGTGCTAGGCAATCACGATCGTCCTGTTCTCCCCAAAGATAAGCAGTGGGATAAGAAACAGCGTATGTATTATCCGGGTGAAACAAAGGCTTCGGTGGCCGCCACATTCCGCGGGCATGGATTCGATGCCAGTGGGAAAACGTATTGGACGACAAAGGTGAAAGGTTGGCGGTTGATCGGTTTGGATTCCCCCATTCTCAAAGATTGGGGTGGATACATTCCAACCGAACAACTGAATTGGCTGAAGAAAACATTGGACGCCGATCCGAAGACGCCGGCGCTCGTTTTTCTTCACCACAGCCTTCATGAATTTTATCCGGAGTTTAAGCTCCCGCAGAATTATTTGGTTTCCAATCTCGTTGAAGTGAACAAAGTTCTGGTGAGTCACAAGTCGGTGAAAGCGGTTTTCAATTCCCACTATCATTTTTTCGCCGGGAAAGCGGAGGAGGGGATTGCCTATGTGGCAACGCCAAGCATTCAAACATATCCCTGCCGATATGCGATGGTCGAGGCGGGGCAAAAAGGGATTCATGTGGAAGCCGTTCCCATTTCTTCAGATTCCGTAGGTCAAGGTGAAGCGCTGAAAATCATTGAGAAGGCAAAGGGCGAGCTTCCGCACTCTAAAGAGTGGTTTCAATATATGGCTGACGGCCTCAAGGCCCAAAACCTTCCTGCCGCCGAGGCGGATGTCAAAGCCGCATTGCTAAAGATCTTCGAGGCGAATACGACGTTTGCGTTTCCCCAGCGGATCCAATAACCTGCCGCTTTTCAAGGGATAGGAGCGTAGCTCAATTGGCAGAGCACCGGTCTCCAAAACCGGGGGTTGCAGGTTCGATTCCTGTCGCTCCTGCCATTATGCGCAGAAAGACACACACGACCCAGAACACATGAAAGAAAAGTGAAGTCAGAAGGAAGATCCCCACTGACAAAGCCACCAGCCGCACGTGAGAGGTGACTCTGCGTGTGAAATAGCTGGAGAAGAAGCCGCCCGAGGAACCGAGGGGCGAGCCAGTCTTGTCAGCCCAACGAACAGGAACCGTCTTAAGCATGAGTTAATGGGAAGCGAGGGAGTGGCCTAAGCTCTTGGTGGAGTGGAAGGCGAAAGAGCTGTTGAAACAAGGATCAGAGGGACAACAGATCCCCCCTCTTGTGCCGACGGTGGGCGGGTAAGATAGGGCATGTGGAGTTAACTGCGGAGATCTCCCAGAGCCGCCGGTTTGTTTTAGGTACGTCAACCGGCATCCAAAAGTCGAAACGCAATAAGGCCTCAGGAGTTCCGGGAGAAGTCAGAGTCGCCCATAGTAGTCGGAGCGTGGGAGAGCCACGTACAAGGCGAAGGGGTGGACAGGTCCAGAGAAAACCGGAGGAGGAAACGGAAGTGATGAAAGCTTCGAATGAGAAACTTGGGGGGAAGAAGCACAAGTCCCTTTCCCCGCAAACGATCCGAATCCGACACCGGCTGGCGCAGTGGAGTCAACAAGGACGCAAGCATTGGGATCTCTACCGACATATGATGGATCCATACGTATTGCTCGATGCGCTCAAATTCGTGATGGTCAACCGTGGAGCCTCTGGCGTCGACGGGGAAACCTGCGAGAGCATCCGCAAGAGGGAATGGGAATACGTCACGAAACTGGCAGAGCATCTCAAGGACAGGACGTACCAAGCCAAACCTGTTCGGCGAGTCTACATCCCCAAGAAGGATGGACGAATGCGACCTTTAGGAATCCCGACGATTCGGGACAGAGTGGTACAACGCGCCTTGGTGCTGCTTCTCGAACCCATCTATGAGCAGATTTTCTTATCCTGCTCGTATGGGTTCCGACCTGGACGCAGCGCCATGGAGTGCGCGGCAGAAGCTGCAGAGGGAATGTTTCGGAGACGATACGTGTTGGAAGCAGACATCGAGTCTTTCTTCGACCGTGTCGGGCACCGACGGTTGAAAGGAATGCTGAAAGAACAAATTGTGGATCCCCGGATTCTCGATTTGATCGGCGGCTTTCTCGAAAGCGGATTTCTGGAACAACGGAAACCGTGGCAACCGACGAAGGAAGGAACGCCACAAGGCGGACCTCTTTCTCCTCTGTTGGCGAACATCTACCTGCACTACGCGTTGGACGAGCGTTTCATGAAAGCGGCAAACCCAGAAGGGCATACCCGACTGTATCGCTACTGCGATGATTTTATTCTCGTGAGCGACCATCCGGGAAGGCTCCGATCGGTTCGTCGTGCGGTCAACGTATGGATGAAGGAAGCGGGGTTAACCTTAAAGGAATCCAAAACGAGAGAGATCGACATGAGTAGTGGTCGTCGATCGCGTGACTCGCATCTGGATTTCGTAGGCTTTCGCTTCCACCTTCGTGCCTTCAAGGACAATCCGAAGCGATGTTGGATCGCCCGGCAACCTTCCGAGAAATCACGCAAGGCGTTTCGGAGAAGGCTCAAAGAACGCCTCTATTCCACCTTAAGCCTTCAAGCGGCCAAGGAACGATTGGAGGAAACGTGGCAGGGCTGGAGTGGATACTTTCGCTACGGCAATGCCAACCGCGTCTTGTACCGAGAAATCCATACCGTGCGGCGAGCGGTGTTGTTTTATCTTCGGAAGAAATTCCGAAATCAACGACATCCCGTTCCTTGGAACCAACTCTTACCACGTGCCCAAATGATCTGGGCGGAAATCAAACCTCCGCGTGTGATTCCACATCCATTGCGACAGCGCGCATCCCTTCGGAGCGCCGATGCTGGAAGAGCGTAGTACGGGAAATCCGTACGCTACGTTCGGTGAGGGCTGGGGCGCCGGATTTCCGTCCAGCCCCCGGCTACTCTGTCTTTTCATTTTGGCCCGCGCATTAGATCAATGCCCCCATGCAAAAAGGAGTTCAGGCTGCCTTGGCAACATGGACAAGATCGTCCAAGGGGAATCCGGTCGCTACCGAAAAACGGATTAGAGTTTCGAGTGAACATTTGGTGGCGTCTTCGGAAAAGAGTCTCTGCACCTGCGATGGACTCGTTCGCATTCGTTTGGCTAACTTCCGAATGGAAAGGCCGCACGTTTTCGCCACTTGCTGAAGGCGATCTCCCATCTGAAGAGCGGCCCGTTCCTGTTCAAACAGCCGCCGGAATTCCGGGTCGCACAATTCGCTCCGAAGCCACCGGTCAAATCCTGAGCCTAGATAGGGATTCTTCAAACCTCTGTTTTTTGTTGTTGGCCTTCTATTTTTCATAACTTGCCTCCACTAGCTTTTTCCGTTGTCTCGCCAAATCGAGATCGTCTTTAGGTGTCTTGGCCGTCTTCTTAACGATCCCATGTAGCAGCACCAAGATCCCTCCCACGAGCAAGCAGTAGAAGATTCGAACTTTCCCCTGCTCCCCAATGAAGCGGATCTCCCAGAGTCCCTTACCGAGATGCCGCGCCTTCGGCATCGCCAATTGCCCCTGTCGTTCCAGCTCATCAATCAACGCTCCTGCCTTTGCTCGGTCTCCTTTTGACAGAGATTTCAAAAATTCACGGGCGGGTTCACGACCCGAAGGCAACCGAAAGAAGCTGACTCTCAAAAGTCGCATTCCCCCGCTATGTACCCTTATAATGGTACACTATCAAGAAATCAGAGAAAAGCCTCCCGCTGGAATTCAGTGTACGCACGCAGATAACCCAAGATTCCAAATACTTGCGAGAACACGCAAGGCATCCTCAAACCTTGTCCAATAGAGACTGCCAATATGAAAATTCTCAGTTTTGAGAACTTTCGTATTGGTGGGTAGGGAGTGACAGGTTGAGAACCTGCTCAAGATTTTCGTTGCGGAGCAAGAAAATCGTCTGTCTTCGATTCCTGTCGCTCCTGCTCCAACCAGTAGCCTCGTCAGTGTTTTCTATTTTCAAGATCCGCTTTCCGATCAGCACCTTCACATTTTTCAATCCATATCCCAGCCTAACTTGCATGTTGCCCGCGCCAAACCTCCGCTTTATGTCGGAAGTCTTTTAGAATGTGATAAGGAATTTGGATCGTTTCCGGCGGCCAAAATTCCGAGGCTTCCAAAATCGATCGATGGACCGCGATATCAACATGCCTCTCATGTTCAAGTGAAAGTTTTTTAGCGACAAAATTTCGAATTCCAAAATCGTTCGTAACAGATCCCATTTCTTCTTCTTTGAAATCTTCCCATTTCTTTACCGCAGGTGCTGTGACCCCTAGTTCCTTTCCAAAATTTTGTAGGCTAAGGCCAACAATGGTTCTTAAGAATTTGATTTCATAACCCGTAAGGGGCGCAGGTTTTCTCAACACCACAAAGGCAATCGCGAGATCGAGTTGGTCCATATCTACATCTAACACCACATCGCTATGGACGGTTTTGAACGGAAATCCGATCAACGTGACTGGGAACCCCGCGCCTTCGTAGATAAATTCCTTTTTTGTAACCCCTTTCATTTTTCTACACCTCGCTTAGTCAGCTCGTCGAAAAACAGTTACGACAACAACTTCATTTTCGATCGCAACAGCTACCCCAATCGGGTGGTGATCAATATCGGCGCCATGAATGCGATACTTCCACCGTCCTCGTTCGAGTTCATCCCTGGCGGGGTCATGCATTCTCTGCCCTGTCTTCCCACGTAACATCTGACTCACTGCCACCTGAAGGATCTTCCGTTCCCTCATTCGCTCCAAAGCGTGCATCGTGTAGCGAATGGGAAGGTCTGAAACCATCTTCATCAGCTCACCCGTTGTGAGCTTTGGAGAACGACTACTCTGATTACCTGCTGTCATATTAACACGTTAGATAAGTTAATGTAAATATACATAAATATTTAATATTGTTAATAAAATTTTACAAAACCTACAAAATAAGTTAATGCCAAAATACTGTGACCTTTTCGAAGGGAGTTGCAATCCAGGCAGCTAAGACCTGGGTACAGCAAGCTACCCTTATAGTGATTTACATAAATTGCCTTGAGCAAGGCTCCGTCGAGTAGTACGTTGAACTCCATGAGAACATTCCAATTTTTGATCGCTCTGCCTATCCCGGCAAATGTTGGGAAAAAATCCGGCCAATAAAATTTAGAATGGATGCAGCCTATTCATGACTAAATGTGTGAAATGTAAACATTGGCTGACATACCGACAGTTGTGGGGAATTATCCTGCCTATTCGTCACGAGGGCAGCGCAATTGTTGGCTGCACCTCCTGTCTCACACCTCACCACGTCGAAATGCCAATTAAGATTCCATTCAGGTTGCGTGCACTTGCGGCCGTTCTGCCTGTCTCGCTCTTTGTGGCGCTTCAAGGATACGTTCCAAGCTTGAAAGGTTGGTTTCCTCTGCTCCTGATAGTCTTGCTGTACTTAGTAGCATTGCCTCTCTTGGTTGCATTGAGTGTTTCCATGCGGGAAGCCAGTCAGAACGAGGCACTTAGGCCATAACAATTTTCGAGCGGCCAGCGCGGGCGTCCTTTGGCCCCCGATCAAACAAATGCCCGCGCCATAGTCCGAAATTGTGGGTTCCAGGCCGGCCGAAGGCCGAATTGCATGCGGGATGACAAACCTAAGGACTGCCAAATTATTAGTGTTTCTTCTGGGCGGAGTCGTAACAGGTTTTGAGTTTGGCGTTGCAGGAGGGGGCATAGCCGTAGTCGTACGATTCTTTGGGAGGAGCGGATTCAGAGAGAGCGGGCGCGGGGGCGGCGGAATCATTGGATTGGCTTCTGGATAAGCAGCGCGCGTGCTCCCTTTCGCACGCCTCGTAATCCTCACGTAGTTTGCCCGATGGATCGGCCGGTCTGGGTGGCACCGGTGTGCAAGCTGCGAGTGAAATAAAAAGCGCGAGTCCGAGGGGTTTAGGTTCCATAGTCATCCTAGACAATCACTAACACGCTTCCCATAAAAGCGAGAATAATGGCAACTACTTTGTAGCGGGTAAGGGATTCACTTAAGAAGACGGCCGCTAGAATCACCGTGAACAGGGCGCTAGTCTGATTAAGAACTGCGGCAATATTCGCCTGCGTGTATTTGAAGCCGCTGATCCAGAAGAGCAGAGCCAAATAAACACCCAGAAATGAACCGGGGACCATAAACTTCCAAATGGGTTGGGGCTTAAAGGCCGAAAATATTTCTCTTCGGTTTTTAAGAAAAGGGGCGACCACGAGAAGACCGAATGTTCCCCCCACAAGACGCAATGTCGTCGTCCAGATGACGGGATAAATGTTAAGTAGTGGTTTCACCACGACAATCGAAATCGCCATAAGAGCCATCGATATGATTCCAAAAAGCAGCCCCCGTTTGAATTTAGGATGCGCTTTTTCTTTTTTCGAAGGATCCAGTGAAGTCAAAAATACGCCCGCCACTATGAGCGAGGCACCCACAAAAGCCTGGGGAGTCAGACGCTCGCTCAGAATAAAAAACGCGAAGAAAGTGACAAACGGGCTATACAGGCAATCAATAATTGCGGTGCGACTTGCGCCAAGGATGTTGAGAGCTTCGAAAAAAAGAGTGTCGGCAATAGCAATTCCGACAACTCCTCCCAGGATCAGACGCAGAGGATGCTCAAGTGGCACCGTAGGCCAAAGATCAGCGCCGGCCAGTGGAAGAGTGAAGAGAAAAAGAACCAGGCCAAAAGAGTTTTTAAAAAGATTGAGAGCGAAAGGCCCGACCTTGTGCCCACATTGCTTAAATAAAATGATCGCGCAGGCCCAAACAATGGCATTGAGAATCGCGAACGTCTCTCCCATGGAAAAAAGAAGGTACTTTCAAAATTCTTGATTGTCTTGTAACCAAGGGCGCCATGTTCGGGGTCATCGTCAATACCATTGCCATTGTGGTCGGGTCGCTTTTCGGCGTTCTTTTTCGGAAGGCAATGAATGAGAAAATTTCTTCCGCCATCAAATTGGCGCTCGGTTTTTGCACCCTTGTGGTGGGCATGAAAATGGCGCTCAAATTCGAAAATGTTCTTCTCTTGGTTGGGTCCATTACCGCGGGAGGAATTGTCGGAACGTGGCTTGAACTGGAGAAGAAAACAGAGGCCTTGGGTGAGCGAATTAAAAAGCTCGTAGGAACGAAAGGGGAACGACAATTTGCCCTAGGATTTTCTTTCGCATCTATCCTTTATTGCGTGGGTGCGCTCGCCGTGCTCGGGCCCATTAATTCAGCCAAAGGAGACCATGAGCTTTTACTCACCAAATCCATGCTCGATGGAATCATTGCGATTCCACTCTCAGCACTCTACGGTATCGGCGTAGCTTTTTCAGCGCTTCCGGTTTTTGTTTATCAAGGGTTGATCGCACTCCTTGCTTCTCACGTTCAGATGTTTTCTAACGCCCATGTCATGAATGAGCTTTCGGGGGTTGGGGGGCTCATGGTGTTAATGATTGGAGTAAACCTTACGAACATCGGCAAGGTTCCCGTGGGAGATTTTTTTCCAGCCGTCCTCTTCGTTTTCCTCGTTGCGCCGTTTATTTACTGATGGATTCGCATATTCTTTTTCTGATTGGAATCGGGTTTTGTGCGGGGTTTGTTGACGCGGTAGCCGGCGGTGGCGGACTCATTTCTCTTCCCGCAATACTCACTCTCGGCTTTCCGCCACAAGTCGCGCTGGGAACGAACAAGTGCATTGGCATTGCGACCGCATCCGCCAGCTCATTTCGTTACTGGAGATCAAAGAATGTTCGAAGCGATATTTTTCCTATCGCGATCGCGGCTGGAATCTTCGCGGCCCTTGGGGCATGGGTGGCGACGAAAACCGACCCATCCGTTTTACGACCTATCATTTTGATCGGATTGGTTCTAATGGGACTTTATACCCTTGCTCGACGAAAGCTGGGCCTCGAAAATCTTCATCCCGCAAAAAATTGGTCGAACGCGTTTGGGATCGTTGCGATCATCATTGGTTTTTACGACGGATTTTTCGGCCCCGGGACAGGAACTTTTTTAATGATGGCGCTTGTTTTGATGAGGGGTTTTCAGCTGGTCGAAGCTTCGGCAAATGCCCGAGTGATCAATTTCGCCACTAACTTGGGAGCAATCACTCTTTTCGCCTCTAGAGGAGCCGTAAATGCCACGGCGATCTGGCCTGGTGCAATAGCCTCGTTTATCGGGGGCTCTCTGGGGGCGGCCTGGGCCGTTAGGCATGGTCCCAAAGCGATTCGTCCGGTCTTTATTTTGGTCACATGGTTGCTGATCGCCAAAGTCGCCTACGATCTTCTGCGCGCTGTCGATAGCTGACGACAGCGCGCTTGACATTCCTCGGCGAGAGGATTAGTACCGACCTATAAGCGTAGTTGAGTCGGCCAAGTTTCATGCCGAGCACCCCTCGCGAATCAATCCAAGTCATCAATTTTTTCGGATTAAAAAATCGGGAGCCTTATGAATCTTAGAGAAGTTAAAGAAATGAAGATCGGCGATCTTACTAATCTCGCCAAAGACATGAATGTGGAGAACGCCGCTGGGCTTCGAAAGCAAGAGCTCATCTTCGCGATTCTTCAAGCAGCCGCCGAAAAACAGGACGACTCCATCGTTGCCGATGGCGTGCTGGAAGTTCTTCCCGACGGTTTCGGTTTTCTTCGTGCTCCCGACTACAACTATCTTCCCGGACCCGATGATATTTATGTCTCGCCTTCGCAAATTCGTCGGTTCAGTCTTCGTACGGGCGATACCATTTCGGGAGGAATTCGACCGCCGAAGGAATCGGAACGCTATTTTGCCCTCCTTAAAGTGGATTCCATCAATTTCGACAAACCGGAAGTCGCTCGCGACAAAATTCTTTTCGACAATTTAACTCCACTCTATCCAAACGAACGGCTCAAATTGGAAGCGTTTAACAACGATTATTCCACGCGAATCATGGATCTACTCTGCCCGATCGGCAAAGGACAACGGGGTTTGATTGTCTCGCCTCCGCGCGCAGGAAAAACAGTTCTCATGCAAAGCATCGCGAAAGCAATCACAAAAAATCACCCGGAAGTCGTTTTGATCGTTCTCCTGATTGACGAGCGTCCGGAAGAAGTGACCGACATGGAGCGAACGGTGCAAGGAGAAGTCGTCAGCTCGACATTCGACGAACCGGCACAACGCCATGTTCAGGTTGCGGAAATGGTCAGTGAAAAAGCGAAGCGCTTGGTGGAACACAAACGGGATGTCGTGATTTTGCTCGATTCGATTACTCGATTGGCTCGCGCGTACAATTCCGTCGTTCCTCCGTCGGGCAAAATTCTGTCCGGTGGTGTGGACTCGAATGCCCTTCATCGTCCCAAAAGATTTTTCGGCGCGGCACGAAACATTGAAGAAGGTGGAAGTTTGACAATTCTTGCCACCGCGCTTGTCGATACCGGTTCCAGAATGGACGAAGTCATTTTTGAAGAGTTCAAAGGAACGGGAAATATGGAAATCGTATTGGATCGCAAATTGGCCGATCGACGAATTTTTCCCGCCATCGACATTAATAAGTCGGGAACGCGAAAAGAAGAGCTGCTTTTGGGCAACGATGTTCTGAATCGTGTCTGGATTCTCCGAAAATTGTTGCAACCGCTCAATGGCGTGGATGCAATGGAATTCCTTCTCGACAAATTTACGAAGACCAAGACCAACGAGGACTTTCTCACCTCAATGAGTCAGTAAATCCATAGCGATTCTATAGAGTTAAGAAATTTTGGCTCCATTCCGGGTCGGGTGAAATGCTATTTACTTTTGTAAATTCAATATGTTATACTTAATCTGTATCGGGGGATGTTTTTTTCCCGTGAAGGATTCGTTGACACAATAGCTGAATTTCAATAATGATTTCAAAACGATAACAGGCAAGGGGGGCGAATGACAAAATCGGATTTGATTGAAGCACTCTCAGAACGAGGAAAGTTATCGAAAAAACAGGCGGAAGCGATTGTGGCGCTTGTTTTCGATTCGATGACGTCCGCCATGAAATCGGGAGAACGGATTGAAATTCGAGGCTTTGGAAGTTTTAAGGTGAAGCATTACAAGCCCTACGTAGGGCGAAATCCAAAAACAGGGGAGAAAGTTGAGGTAAGGTCGAAGAAGCTCCCCTTCTTTAAAGTCGGAAAAGAACTCAAAGAGCGAGTGGACGAAGAAAAAGAAGCCGCCGCCAGCGCGCAGGGTTGAGTCCCTTCCGTTTCGCATGTTAATTACCGGGCCGTTCGGCTCGGCATGAATCGGCATCCTTACAAAGATTTTCTACACATCGTGGAGCGTCCGGCTCGGTATGCCGGAGGTGAATATCAGTCAGTCGTGAAAGCAGATGCGTCCATCCGATTTGCCCTGGCATTTCCCGACCTCTACGAAATCGGCATGTCTCATATGGGATTTAAAATTCTCTATGGGATTCTAAACGCCGCCCCCGATATTTCCGCCGAAAGAGTCTTTGCTCCCTGGACCGACCTTGAAACTGAACTTCGAAAACGGAATCTACCTCTTGTTTCATTAGAAACGGGAAGGGCGCTCAAAGATTTCGATCTCGTGGGTTTCTCACTCCAATACGAGATGACCTATACGAATCTTTTGAACATGCTCGAATTGGGGGGGATTCCGATTCGAAGCGTGGAGCGAGATCTCGCCATGCCTCTTGTTGTAGCGGGAGGACCCTGTGCAATGTCGCCCGAGCCCCTCGCCCCATTTATAGATGTATTCGTTATAGGGGACGGCGAAGAAGCGACGATTGAACTGGCCCGTAAATGGACGGAGTTGCGAGCGATGTCCGGCTCTCGTCAGTGTGCTCTTTCGGCACTTGCCCGGGTTCCAGGCCTGTATGTTCCAAGTTGTTATTCTACAGAAATCGATGATCGATCAGATTTCGAAGTCGTCAAAGGCCCCGTAACCGAAGGCGCTCAATTTCCGGTTGTTCGACGAATCATACAGGACATTAATCGATACCCTTTCCCCAACCAATCTCCCGTGGCCTATACCGAGGTGGTTTTTGATCGCCTTTCGATTGAGTTAGCGCGGGGATGCACGGAAGGATGCCGGTTCTGCCAGGCGGGAATGATTTATCGCCCGGTCCGTGAGCGGGATCCGAAACAAGTGATCGATACCATTTTAAGTGGTCTCGACAAAACGGGATATGACGAGGCCTCACTCACTTCGCTTTCCACAGCCGATTACTCCTGCGTCTCCCCCCTCATTAAAGAACTGATGAAAGAGCTTCGGAAGCGAAAAGTGAAGCTCGGTGTTTCGTCTCTGCGCGCCTATGGGCTCTCCGAGGAGACACTCGATGAAATGGCGAACGGGAAGGCGAGTGGCCTCACATTTGCCCCCGAAGCCGGTACGCAGCGAATGCGAGACGTGATTTCAAAGAACATTACCGAAGAGGAAATGATTACGACCGCCCGGCGTGTTTTTTCCCGTGGGTGGGGAAAAGTAAAACTCTATTTCATGATCGGGTTGCCAACGGAAACCGAAGAAGATGTCATCGGCATTGCTGAAACGGGAAAACGAGTGTCAATGGCGGGGAAGGAAGCAGCTGGAAGGCACATAGAGGTCACAGTATCTGTTTCGTCTCATGTACCGAAACCGCATACACCATTTCAATGGGCTGGAATGGATTTGCTGGAGGAGGTTCAGCGCAAACAGAATCTTCTCATTCAGCTGACAAAAAAATATCGTCTTAGCTTCCGGAGACACAATGCTCTCATCAGCCGGATCGAAGGAATTATCTCACGGGGGGATCGGCGCATTGCGGAGGTTATCGAGCGGGCCTTTAAGAAAGGATGTCGATTTGATGGCTGGGACGAAAAACTGAAATACCACGCCTGGCAGGAGGCAATGACAGAGAGTGGCGTAGACGAATCGATCTATTTGCGTCCTGTTCCTCTCGATGGCCGGCTTCCCTGGCAACATATTGAGGTTGGCGTGACTCAAAAATTTCTCGCGACGGAATATCGCCGTGCGGTTCAGGGAAGACTTTCTCCCCCATGCGGCAAGCCATTGGGCGCACAGGTTCATCATACGAATTTGAAAGCGCATGAAGCCGATGAGAAAAAGCTCATTTGTTATCACTGTGGAATTGCCTGCGATCTCAGCGACATGCGAACGGAGAGGGCTGCGTTTCTAACCCAATTGAACGCAATTGAACCTTTGCCGTCGAAGTCTGAACGAAGTGTTCGGAAGAAGAAAGATCCGCATTATGTGGAACCCGGGGAGCGAAATCGCTATCGACTCACTTTTTCGAAACTTCCACCCATTTCGTATGTCTCGCATCTCGATCTTCTTCGGATGATGCCACGACACTTTCGTCGGGCGGGACTCACCATCGTTGAAACGGCAGGCTATCATCCAAAGCCGGAAATGATGTTTGCCCCGGCGCTTTCACTCGGGATCTCAAGTTTGGGTGAAGTGATCGATGTGGTGTTGCGCGAGAAAATGGAACCGCCATATTTGCTTGAAGCGTTGAATCGCGTGTCAGAAACGGGGATCCGATATTTGGAAGCTCGCCTTCTTGGTCCGGAAGAAAAGGCCATCTCCAAATCGGTGGTGGCCGCAGATTATTTAGTCGAAATTCCGAGTAAAGAATTGTACGATGTGCTCGAACAACGATGGAACGGGGGAAATTTTCCACCTATTATTCGAGAAAAAGAAGGTCATTCGCGGGCTTTCTCTTTGGAAGAGCATCTTCTCGATTTGCGGTGGGAGGAGGGGAAGCTTTTGATTCGATTGGCGATCCATCCAAACGGTTCGGTTCGACCCGGTGAAGTGGTGGAGACCCTTTCCGGTAAAGAAGGAGCGAACTGGTCCATCGTTCGAAAGAAATTGGTCATTCAAGAAAATATTGCATTGCGTTAGGTTCTTTGATATGCAGTTCACACAGGGGGACAGATGATAAAAAGAAGCGTATTCGTCGTTTTAGTCTTAGGAATATTGGGCGTTTCACCGGCCAAAGCGGATGTCGAAACTAAAATTTTGCCCAAGAATGAACAGCATTTTCTGACAGAGACCGGAAAATTGATCGCCGTACAAGAGGTCCGATATATCAGCGGAAATTCACGACTGGATCTGATCGGTTACGAAGATAGCTATGAAGTAATCATCAAGATTCAGACGCAATCTGGACGTTACGCTGAGAGATTATTTCGAGATCTGACAGTTGGCCCTGAATCGACTTTGAAGCTATCTTCCGATGTGCAGAAAGATGCGAAGAATTTAGTCGTGCATACAGAAGATCGTACCTTTTATTTTCTCGACGAATCATTTCTGTATCGTTCCTTTGCAGACAACGATCCTGGTTTGTGGGCCCCTTTTATAAATCCGTTGGATTCAACGAAGAAAGCAAATGAACTTTCAAGATGTGTTCAAAACGCGAGCAGTTTTCGGAAGCATATCGCTCAGGCTGGCCGCCTAAGACATATTGAGAATGCCGGTAACACCATGAACGGAAATGTTGGCGATGTGGATCCTTCCGACTTAACGAAACAGTCGGGTCACATCCAAGACGGTACGCAACCGTTCGAGAACTAAAGATTCGGTCACACGTTCCAGTTTTTGCGGAACGATGGCTTTCTTAAAGCCCAATTTCGCCGCCTCTTTCAAGCGCGCTTCCGAACGGGCGATCGCCCGGATTTCTCCAGCCAAGCCGATTTCACCAAAGATCACTGTATCGGTAGGAATCGGTTTACCTAGAAAGCTACCGATAACGGCAGTTGCCACGGGTAAATCTGCAGCAGGTTCATCGAGGCTGAGTCCTCCTACCACATTCACATACACATCTTGATCTGAAAGATGGAGCCCTGCGCGCTTTTCCAACACGGCCAAAAGCATTGTGAGACGATTTTTATCGAAGCCGCTGCAACTTCTTGTGGGCACCCCGTAGCTTGTTCGTGCCGCGAGTCCTTGCACTTCCACAAGGAGCGAGCGGGAGCCTTCCATAGCAGGAAAGATCACGGTTCCCGGTGTTTCGGTCGGTCGATCGCGAAGAAATAGCTCCGAAGGATTCGCCGCATCGATGAGCCCTTCTTCACGCATTTCAAATACGCCCACTTCATCAGTGGGCCCGAATCGATTCTTCATGGCTCGGAGCATTCGAAAGGTTTGTGTGTGATCTCCCTCGAATTGAAGAACCGTATCCACCAAATGCTCCAACGTCATTGGACCCGCAACGGTACCTTCCTTCGTCACATGGCCGACAAGAAAGAGAGTGATATCCCGCTGTTTGGTGAACCGGACCAATCGGTCAGCGGTTTCTCGCACCTGGCTTACGCTTCCGGGGATCGATGTAAGTTCTGGCCAGTAAAGAGTTTGAATAGAGTCGACAACAATCACTTCGGGCCTGAGATTCTCGGCATGCGTCAAAATGTCGACGAGATTGGTCTCGGGTAGAAGGAGAAGTTTCGGCTCGAGAACGCCGAGGCGTTCGGCCCGGAGTTTGATCTGACGTGCCGATTCTTCGCCGGATATATAAAGGAGGGGGGATTCTCTTCCTTTGGCCAACGTTCCCACCAATTGGAGAAGAAGTGTCGATTTGCCAATGCCCGGGTCTCCGGCGAGAAGAACCACGGACCCACGGGTCAGTCCGCCTCCGAGAACTCGGTTGAGTTCGCTGAAGGGGAGGGGAATTCGGGCCACGGAAGTATCGGAAACTTTGGTGATGGGTACCGGGCGCAGATTGGAGGAAGGAGAGTGGGAACGGGTGCCTTTCGATGGTTCGGCATCGATTTCTTCAACCAGACTATTCCAGCTGGAACATTCGGGGCACTTCCCCATCCATTTGGGTGAAATGTAGTTGCATTGTTGGCACACATATTTTGTTTTCAGCTTTAGGCTCATCGTAAAATGAATAGTATCGGGCTTCTGAAAGGACCGGAAATTTATAGTTGACTCGACGCATTAATCACCGTTATATCCCCCGATTCCATGCCGAGGGTTTTGATCATGGCTCTCCTTTGCGTGAGCCTGTGCGCTACTTCGTCCCGCGCCGAGGCTGTTCGGCCAATTCCTATAGAGGTTCCTCCACCTGAAGTGCCGGTGGCCGAACCCATTCCTTTCGGACCATTTCTGATTTTGACCGCGATTTTGATGACTTTGACGGACGATCAGGTGTCACACGACACGGCCAAGGCATACGAACGCGGAATTAACGCCTCTCGGAAAAAGATCATCGGTGATTTGCTGGATGCAAAGCGGGAACTCAAACAACATCCTCTTTCAGCAAACGATCCGAGGCTTCAGTTGATGAACGAGTGGGAGGCGAACTGCAAAGCGGGATGGTTTTATCGGTATTGGCATCCCACTACAGGATCATGTGGATGGTTGAAGGCCGCTGAAGAAGCGGGAGGCCGGCAAATCGATAAGGTCCATCAGCTTTTAGTGGAACTAAGCAATCCCGAAGACCGAGAGAAAGTCGACCCCTACCTTGTTCGTGGATTTTCCTATCGCCCCACACTCGATGCGCACTATGAAAGGATTCGAGAGGAGAGCCGTTATCTTCCCCAGTCTCCTTCCATCCTTGGTCCACATTCGCTTCGCAATTCTGATGCTACAAATGCCGGAAAATCATCCGGTCAACGCCCAGATACGAGCAACCCAAGAAAGACAAGTGACATTGAGCGATTTGATCCTGATGGCGAGGGCACCCTCGTAGAAATTATTCGAAAGCATAATCTCGTTCCCGCCTTCTTTCATCCAGCAGAGATTCATCCGGAGGGTTCCGATGTGCATATCGAGCATGACGATTGGATGATTCAGATTGTGGGCCAGAATCTAAGCGCGCAAACTACCATTCATATTCCTCCTTCAGAGGTAAATTCAGCTCTGAATGCAATTAAAGAGGAAAATGAGATTGTGAGGACGCACGTAAAGCCGGTTCGTTTCCACTTCCTTGTTCATCCGTCGGGCAGACAGGCTATTCTTATCATTTCCACCGAGACTCTAGCCGAACGCAATCCCATCTTCCTTCTTCAAGAAAATGTCGACGATCTCTCAACACATTACAATATTGAAGATCTCCGGCGCACATTAGTGCTGTGTCGTCATCTCGAAATGAGCCGAGATTTTGAACGGCTTGCGATCGCTCACTCGTCTGATCGTCTTAACGAGATGTTGGGTACGCTACCTCAGGGGCAATTACATATTTTGGGAGGGGGTGCTGGGGATGAGTTTTCAATCGCGCATCTCAATTTAGATCAAGACGATATTCACGAATTTTCATTCGACAGGTTGGTCAAGACTTTTCGTTCCAATTCTTTCTATCAACCTCTAGACCGAGATGTTGAGGACCTTGTACCGACGATGCGCGCTCTCCTAAAGAGCAATCAGCTGCTGTCTCGCGCATTGCTGGATCAAATGAACTTTCAAGAAGGAATGCCGCTCCAAGATTTCGATCCTTTGTCGACTCCGGAGCATCCTTCCTATGTTTCGATTCAGCGATTTTTGGTGCAGACACCTCCTGGGCAGATGCAAATTGCGGAAATTCGTAATTTCCGCCGAAGGATTCTTGGATCGCCCGAAGATTCAAACATGATTTTGATCACTGAATTTGCAGTAGGTACGGATTCAAAAGGCGTGACTGTTCGTCGAATCGATGTCGCCTATCAATATGCAAGAGATGGTAAACCGAATTTTAATTCTCAATTTCGGTGGCACGAATTTCGGATACCCGCCTCTCCGAACGAGCGCGCGCTATATTTCCAACCGGATTCGAATTGAGACGATAAATGCAATGTGAAGTGCATTCGGATCGTGAAGCGCCATGGCAATGCCGGCGATGTGGAAAACTACATTGTGAGGACTGCGTAAAAAGAATTCCGGCCGGAACCCAACCGATTCTGGCTTGCCGATGCGGCCATTAGTTATTACTTTCTCTTGATTCGACATATGGCAAACGGAATTCGGGACATGCTCTCCTATTTTTGGTCCAATCGTCGATGATGCTGTTATTTATCTCATCCTCTTTTCACAGGCAGCGTTTTTGGGCGATTTCATCTTCCAGCACGCAGATGAACTGGGATACAGCTGAAATACTAGGGAAGCGAAATTGGATCGCCATGCGAATCATAGTGTTGCCAATGGTTGAAATCCCAGACGTCTGTTTCGGAGCCGGAATATTGGCCTGAGACACTGCCATTTTGGTAATAGTGATTCCACGTCACTAATCCATCAACTTGATCTTTTTTCGCTTTAATTCTTCCATCCGGATAATAAAAACGAACATATGTTGTGCCAGGCGCTATTTCCATCATAGGCTGTCCGTTCGGGTAATATTGAAAAAACATTCCGGACAATTTTTTCGATTCATCACGCTTGCTCGACTCTCTTAGCTGGCCGTTTTCGTAATGTGATTCCAGGAAGTAGTTTCCATTCTCCTCCCAGGTGCGCTGGGTCGAATTTTTGCCCGAGAAGGATTCAATCACATCACCATTTGAACGCGTGACCAAAAGCGAACCAGAACCTTCTCCATACGATACATATTTGAATACTTTGTCGTCATCTTGCGCCCAATAGAAGTCGGTTCCTTGAACGGCGTTCCCGTGGTCATCGTAAATGCTTTCACTTGTAACTAAACCATCCTCACGAAAAAGAATGGAAATAATATTTCCTTTTTCATTATTCAGGATCGATGAGCCGTCACCGCCTCCATTCACAAACGTTTCCATTAAAATGACGGTTCCATCAGGGTAATACTCGACATGGCCGGTTCTCTTTCCATTTTTGTAAGTGTCTTTACTTAGTAGATTCCCGAAGAGATCGTGAGTGATTACAGAGCCGTCCTGCTTAGGAGGCTCATTCGAATTAAAGGTGTTCGAAGCAAGGGTCCCAGCAAATGGCGCCAATAGCAGTTCGCGGTGCGCCGGTTTTGGCAATTTTGCTTTTGCCAAGGCTCTAGCACCCACCGGTTTTGGCGACCAGAGCGGGGGCCTATCGGTTGCTACATCCGATTTTAGGGTTATGTAAATCGCCGAGAAAATGACGACAGTCAGGCCTATTAACAGCAATTGCGATGGTTTCATTAGAGTGTGAGATCGGTGAGGCCGAGCTCGGAGAGATTTTTTTCGACTTCGATGATGAAAATGTCGACGACGTGGGGGTCAAACTGTGTGCCGGAGAATCGCTTGAGTTCTTCAATCGCGAGCTCGTGCCCGAGCGCACGACGGTAAATGCGGTGACTGGTCATGGCGTCATAGCTGTCGGCGACGGCGATGATCCGCGCGCCAATCGGTATGAGGTCGCCGTGGATGCCATCGGGATAACCCGAACCATCATAATTTTCGTGGTGATGCTCAACCATCGGGATGAAATCTTGAAGAAATGAAATCGGTTCGAGAATCTTTTTCCCAAGCGTAGGATGGGAACGAAAGAGCTCAATTTGTTCCGGCAAGAGTCGGCCCGGGTTGTTGAGCGTGGATAAATCGACACATAGTTTTCCCACGTCATGAAGGAGAGAACCCTGAATAATTTTTTCCCGCTCCTCCCCATGGATTGCCATCCCATCGGCGATCATGGACGTGAAAATTCGAACCCGTTCGGAATGGCCGGCGGTATAGCTGTCCTTGGCTTCTAAGGTTCGGGCAAATCCCGCCATGGTTTCTTTGAAATATTCTTCCAGCTGCGAGTCAGGATGCGTGAGATGAGAAATCGTTCGAAAGGCAAGCTCAAGGCGTTCATTGATATTAAGCGCGGGATGGCTGAGGGCGTCTCTTAACTCTGCGACCGCGCGATCGACAATATCGTAAATTTCCTCCTTCGATCGGGCCAGCATAAGGGGTAACGTTCATTATATCAGTCTGTCAGGGTCTTATGCGAGTAGGACGCGGGATAGAGCTTTTTGCCATCCCTCGATCATTTCCAAGCGAGTTTTTTCAGAGAGCGACGGGACAAAAACCGTTGATTTACCAGGGTCGGAGTGGGTGCGATCCCATAGCCCCACACCGATCGCGGCCAAACGTGCGGCACCAAAGCCCGTCAATTCCAGCATCGAAGGACGTACAACCTTTATGCGAAGAAGACCGGCAATTTGTTCCGCAAGAAAGTTGTTTGCAGCAGCTCCTCCGTCGATTCGGAGTTCCGCAATATCCGAACCGAGGTCGGTCGCCATCGCCTGAAAGAGATCGTACGTTTGAAGCGCCATTGCTTCCAAACCGGCGCGCACAATTTCCGCTCGGCTTGTTCCCCGCGTCATTCCCACAATTGCGGCGCGTGCTTCCGATTTCCAGTGAGGCGCGCCGAGACCCACAAAGGCCGGAACCAGATATACTCCCCCCGTATTTGGAATGGAACGAGCGAGCTTTTCAGTCTCGGATGCGCTCGAAATGATTTTTAATCCATCTCTGAGCCATTGAATGATCGCGCCGGACATGAAAATGGAACCCTCGAGAGCGTATGCAGCTTTGCCGTCCTTGTCCGCGGCCAAAGTGGTCAGCAACCCACTTTTTGAAGCGATCGCATTTTTCCCGGCAAAGGTTAAAGCGAATGCGCCCGTGCCGAACGTGCATTTTGCTTCTCCGGGTTCGGTGGCATAATGTCCGAATAGTGCGGCCTGCTGATCACCGGCAACACCTCGAATCGAAACTTTTTCTGAAAGTTCGTGAGCCTCACCAAAGTTGGCAATGGAATCGCGCACGTCCGGAAGGAGCGATATGGGTACGTGAAAAAGATCACAGAGCTCTTCCGACCACTTTCTTTGGTGAATATCGAAGAGGAGAGTCCGACTGGCATTTGTAAAATCAGTGGCGTGAATTTTTCCATGGGTTAATCTCCAAATGAGCCAGCTGTCGATGGTTCCGAAGGCCAGTTTCCCTTCATTCGCCATAGCACGAGCACCCGAAACATGATCGAGAATCCAAGCAATTTTAGTAGCGGAAAAATAGGGGTCCAGAAGAAGCCCCGTTTTGGAACGGATCATCGACTCATGGCCTTCCTTTTTCAATCGTTCACAAGTTTCGGAAGTTCTTCGGCACTGCCAAACGATGGCGGGGGCGATGGGTTTGCCCGAGATTCTTTCCCATATCACCGTAGTTTCTCTTTGATTTGTAATGCCGATTGCCGCCAGATCGGCGGGTGCGATGCCCGCCTGTTCTAATGCCGCTTTGATAACCTCTCGAGTAACGGTCCAAATTTCTTCAGGATCATGCTCCACCCAGCCGGGCTTCGGATAGTGTTGTGCGAACTCTGAGTAGCCGCGGCCCCTAAGCGTCGTCTTCTCGTCAAACAGAAGGGCCGTGGTACCGGTTGTCCCTTGATCGATGGCAAGGACATGGTTGCGTGACATTTTCCATCGATAACACGATCCTTGGCCGCTGGGGAAGCGTTTGGTAGACTACAAACTTTCAAGGAGGATTATGCGACGGTCCATCTCCATGGTTTTGTTCTTGTTGGTCGTAAGCGTGGCCATGTATTTCATTTCGGCGTGCATGAAATCACCGGAAATGAAAAATAAGGAGGCCGCCGAAAAAATCTGGGGCAGCGAACGAGTCTGTCTCCCGTGTCACCTCTATCAACAACCGATTGCGCGAGCGCATAATTATCGATGCGACACGTGTCACCGAGGTAATCCATGGGCGGAAGACAAGGAAGAGGCTCACTTTGAGCTGATACGCAGCCCGCAGTCGCCACAAAACATTTCACTCACGTGTGACAAATGTCATCGGCGTGTTCTGGGGCGGGATGTTCCTTACAATGCCGACTTTATTAAGGACGTTATTGTTTCCCATAAACGTGCGCCGGGGGAGAATCTCGAATGGCAAAAATAGTTCGGCTTGGGGTCATTCTTGGATTGGTTTTTTCGTTTTCGGGGAAGGCTCGCGCCGAAGACGAAATCTCGGTTTTCCCGGGACTGATCACGGCCAACAATGTGGATGTCACCGCGGATGACGGATCGCTGCTTCCCGACCGGCTCAATGTGGGCGACTCCATTTTCATCATTCAAAATCCGAAAAAAGAAAAAAAGGGTTGGGTCCGTATCAGCCGCTCTCCGAGCGACACCACGGGCATCGGTTGGGTGGAGACCAAGAATTGTCGAACGTTTAGCCGGTATGGAGGGGTGAAAGAGGAGTCGAAACCGAGCGCCTCGGAAATGTCCGGAGAAAAAACGGTATTCGCTCCCGATGTGGAAAAGGCAAAGTACTCCAAGATTGGTATCGTTCCTTTTGTGGCCGCCGAACCGGACGATCCGGTCGCCCAGTTTGCCTATGAGGCCTTTACCACATCGATGAAAAAGAAAGGGCAGTATCAGGTTTCAGAAGTGCGTCTTTCGGCTCCGGGCGCCGATGTCGAAGACCCCTCGCAGCTGAAAGGCGTCTCAAAAAATGTGGATGGCGTGTTTATCGGGAAACTGTCGGGCGATCTTGGGGGGAGCCGTCTTCTTCAAGTAAAATTTTATGGGCGTGATCGGGATGGTTTTGTGTTGGAAAAGGTGACGCGTCTTCCAAAAGAAGGGAATTTACAGGACGTTATCGACAAGCTGGTGGCTTCGACCGTCCAAATGCTAAAATAATCGAATGCGCCTCGCAGGCTTTTCCGCCGCGCTCGTTTTTTTCTTCCTAGCGCCAACCATCGTGCGTGGGCAACAGACCACTACGGATGTCGATTTTTCACAAAACTATTCGCTGACAGCGGTGCCGCTTGGTTTTGGCGGTGCGTATCGGGCATTGGCCGATACGAACGCGGCGATCTTGCTGAATCCGGCTGGAATCGCGCAGCGCAAAGGGATGGTTTCCATGGGGGGTGACTTTGCTCACAGCGGATTCATGAGCTCTACCGTTTTCGGTGCTTCCGTCATTGATTACAAAGCGCTCGAGAGTTTCGCCCTGGGTCTGGCTTACGATTACGACTCCTTTACGGCCGTAGCAAACGATGTTCATGCGCATCAAGTGACGGTGGCGGGAGCGATGTCGTTCGGCATTGTCAACATCGGAGCTTCCACTAAGGGGTATTTTAATTCAGTAAATTCCCCATTCATTCAGGGCCCGCAGGGAATGGATGTGGATTTAGGTCTTCTCGTAAAACCTATTCCAATGCTGTCGCTGGGGCTTGTGGGTCAAAACTTAATTCAGGGATATCGAACTCCATCATATCCTCTTCAACTGGGCCTCGGCGCGGCGCTTACCATGCAGCCGAATGCCCGTCTGGCCATCGATGTGGTCCGCGATTTTGAAACGCCGGCGCCCCATAAGGTCAATGCGTTTTTTGGTGGGGAACTTCGCCTTACAGAAGGGTACTATTTCCGTGGGGGGTTTGGTCTCGACAAAATTCGAGACAACAATTTTTATGCCCTTGGCTTAAATGCGGCAGGACCTAAAGCGGGCATCAATTTTACATTCTCCCAACGACTCAACCCGACGCAGAATACGTATTCCGCGAACCTCGAGTTTTATTTTTAGGTTTCTATGCGAAGGCTGTGGGCCGACAGGCGCGCGGATGCAAATCGGTAAGCGCCCATTAAGAGAAGAATCCAGACCAAATCAGCGGCTAGCGTAGCTGGGAAGAATGGAATAGCGGCGACGTAACATGAAAGAAGTCCCGCCGGTGTATAGGGGTAAAGTCCTCCTTCCAGCCAGACCCCAAAATTTGAGAGAAGGAAGAACCCGATAGAACCGAGGCCTGCGGCCAAAATTCCACCTACAAAACGCTCTCGAAAGAAAAAGCCAAGTAGCGCCTGCAAGCCAAATCCTCCATAGACGAAGAGGCTTGTGACCGTGAAAAGTGGATATCCATGGAAATACGAAAGAAGCACATCCCCCGTAAACATGGCTCCCCATGTGATCAGCACAGCGGTTCGACGTGAAAAATGTCTTCCAGCAAAAACGGCCGTGGCACCGACCGGTGCAAAGTTGGCCGGATGAGGAACCACACGAAGAACCACACACAGAAGAATCATTCCGATAGAAAGCATAAGAAGGTAGTAAGGGAACTAAGGATCTCCGTCAAGATTCATTCTTTTTCGAATCCTGCTAAGGTATTGGAACCAACGTGAATCTTACTTGCGACCATTGCAAGAACCTCTTTGAGGTTAGCGAAGGTGCTGCCGCATTGGGAGACGTCGAATGCCCAAAATGTGGAAAGGCGGTCACCATTGGAGGGCCTCGCGATAATCCCATTGAACCCTCCGGAGACTTTGAAGATTTTTTTGAGGTGGAACCCCCCCAAACCGGAGGAGTTTCCGCTACCCCTCCGGCGCCGCCCAAACCGGTGGCTCCTCCAAGCGTGCCGTCCCCACCCCCGTCTTCACCACCGGCCGCACCTTCGTCGAAAACAGATGACTCGCTACTTGCCGACTTTGGCGATTTCAATTCGCTTTTTGACGATGCGGAAAAAGCCAAGACCGTAGCTCCAGCCTCTCCTCCTCCACCTCCTTCACCGCCCGCAAAACCGCCGACTGGATCTTCGCCCCCCGAGGCTCGCCCGCCATCCGTGGAAGATCTATTGGCTGACTTCAATCTCGATGAACCGGCACCCCCCCCTAAGCCGGCAGCGGCCCCTAAGCCCCCCGTTTCACCCCCTCCCAAACCCGCGGCGCCATCCGCTCCCCCGCCAAAAGTGTCCGCCGGAGCGAATGAAGATCTCGACAAACTTTTTGACGATTTTGTAGATCCTAAGAAGGCGCCCGCGGCTCCGGCCAACCCTACGCAGGTCAAGTCTGCGAGTGCGCCTGATTCCGATTTAGAAGAACTCTTCAGTGAAGTATCGGAATCAGGCGCGGGAACAACTTCCGATCGGGTTCCCTCAGCTGAAGAAGGCGAAAGCGGAGACGCCCTGGCCGAGGGTCTCGGCATTGAATTCAAGCAACGGCGTAAGAAAATCCCAAAACAAGTTCTTCTCTTCGGAGGCCCCGCGTTGGGCGTGCTTCTTGTTTTCACCGTCGTCGGCATGGGGCGGTTCGCATCAGGAGGATTCCTGGGTTGGAAATGGGGGCAAAAGCCGGCCGACGGTTATGAGGTGCCTTCTTCAGGGACACTGAAAAAATTGGCGGCGCGCTATTCGGCGGCTTCCGCTCTGATGATGAATGACAACGCCGACAGCTATAAGAAGGCCATCGCGGAATTTCGCGATATCTTAAAAACAGACTCACGGAACAGCCCGACGGATGCTCGGTTGGTCGAAGCCATGCTCCTTCTGAGTGGCAACGCCGTCGAGTCAAACAATCGAAATGAAATTGAGAGGCTCATTACCCAAAGTGAAAAATATCATCCCGGCATTATTGAGGCGCTTCGCGCTCAAGGACGGAGTGCTTTGGGTGCCGCCGATCTCGCGAAAGCGGACTCCTTTGTTCGCAAGGCAACGACCTTAAGTCCCAAAGATTTGGACACCCTTGTTCTCGCCGGCGAGGTGGCGATTGCGCGCGCCGATTGGGATTTTGCATCACAGGAATTTCAAAAGGCGCTCGACATTGATGCCAATGCCTCTCGTCCG
Source organism: uncultured bacterium (assembly GCA_964397255.1). Lineage (GTDB taxonomy): Bacteria > Bdellovibrionota_G > JALEGL01 > JALEGL01 > DATDPG01 > CAYNHQ01. The sequence goes on along the minus strand of CAYNHQ010000007.1, from coordinate 27,048 downwards.
AAGCGATTGATGGCCGTGGTTCGTATGCAGCAGGGAAAGCCGCAAGAAGCGGAAGCCCTATTGCGCGCTCTGGTGGCGGGTGCTGTTCCCAGTCCCGCATCTGAAATTGAACTCTGGCGGCTTCTCTATTCTCAGTACGGAAAGACCAACGAGGCTCGTCAAGGGCTCGAGGAAATGATCAAGATGAAGACCAGCCAAATGAGTAATCACGAACTGGGAAAGGCCTGGCGCTATCTTGCTGAAATTTCCGAAGGTGCCAATGACATATCGGGGGCCATTTCAGCACTTGAAAAAGCGACGGGGCTAGACCCTTTCAACCATGTCAATGGTTTCAAATTAGGGAAACTCTATTTGGACCGAAAAGACTTTGAAAAGGCGGCTGAACAATTTGGGAGAGCCGAAAGCCTTTCGCCCACCACGCCCGATTATGCGATTCATCGGGGCTGGGCGCTCAGAGAGCTTGGCAAGCCGGAGGATTCGCTGAATGAGCTGAACAAGGGACTGGAAAAGTCTCCTGGAAATGTCCTGGGGCTGTATCAATTGGGGCTGACACAGAGGGATCTAGGTCGCACCGACGATGCGGTGGTCTCGCTCGAATCCGCGATCAAAAACGATCCCCGCCATGTCGATTCGATGATCGCCTTGGGTGAACTTTACTTAAAGAAAGACAACTTTTCGATGGCGACGATGCATCTTCGTACGGCGCTCTCGATCGCTCCGAAATCCGTTCGTGCGCACAACGCGTTGGGAGAAGTTTTCTTAACGACCTCCAAGCCCAACGAGGCATTGGCCGAACTTCGGATCGCCGAAGAAATCGATGCGCAAAATGTGGTCGTTCTCGCGAACATTGGAAAAGCGCATTTGGCGCTGGGTAAAATTGACCAAGCGTCGGACTATTTTCAAAAGGCACTGGCTCTCGATTCGACACGTGTGGAAACACAAGTCGCGTTGGGCGAGCTGCAACATAAGAAAAAGGAATATACAAAGGCCATCGAGACGTACCGACGAGTTCTCGAAATGCGTCCCAAAGACTTCGACACCCGTGTAAAACTGGCGCAAGTATTAATCGACCAACAGTCTTACCAAGATGCGGTAAACGAGCTCTTAGAGGCCGCAAAGTACAATCCCGAATACTATCCAACGCGCCTCTATCTCGGAATCGCCTGGAGAGGCGTGGGCAACTTGGACGCTTCCAACGAGGAACTGGGTAAAGCGACACGAATTCGCTCGGATGCGCCCGAGGGCTATTACCAAACCGAACTGACACAAATTTACCGAAATGATCCGATCAACGCCGAGAAATCGATGGAGAAGGCACTTGGTCTCGACCCCAAATATACCGATCCCCTCATCGCATTGGGGGAGTTTTACGATCGGCAAAATATTTATCCCAAAGCCGCCGAATATTACAAGCGAGCCGAAGAAATCGATTCGAACAACGCAAAGATTCTTTTGAAATTAGCTGAAACAAAACGAAAAGATGAAAAGAATGCGGAAGCCAGAAAATATTACGAACGGACATTGAAGAAAAATCCTTCCACAGTGGATGCATGGATTGGGCTGGGGTTGTTGGCGGAGGATGACAATTTAAGTGCCAAAGCCAGGCAATATTACGAGAAGGCGAGAAGCGCCGACCCGAACGATCCCCGATCCTATTATTATTTGGGATTCATTTATAAGAACGCGAACCGCAAAAACGAGGCGTTGTTGGCATTCCGAAAATATTTAAAACTCGATCCTCAATCGAAAGAAAAAGAAGATATCCAGGAAGAAATTCGCGTTCTTTCTCAGCGATGAAGGAATCATGATTGACTACGCCTATATCGAACAAAATCGCGAGCGGATTGAGGCTTCACTTCGGCGGCGGGGAATCGCCTTTGATCTTTCCGAGATCGACCGGATGGGCAAAAGTCGTCGCAAGCAACAAGCGGAGCAGGATGAAAAACGGGCCCGTCTGAATCAGCTTTCCGCAGAAATCGGGAAAACAGCGCGATCGGCTTCCGCGGACCAGTTGCAAAAGCTTAAAGACGAATCAGCCAAACTGAAAAAGGAAATTCACGTGGCCGAAGAAAGTTTTGGAAAGGGAAGCGACGAATTAGCCCAGAAGCTTCTTTATCTCCCGAACGTGTTACATGCCAGCGTGGTGGATGGAAAGAGTGCGGAAGACAATCCGGTGGTTCGGATTTGGGGCGAACCGAAAATTCCGGTGAAATCTCCGAAAACTCATGATGAATTGGGGGAGAAGCTCGGCATCCTGGATTTTGCCCGGGCCGCAAAGGTTTCAGGCTCGCGATTTGTCTTTTTAAAAGGGTGGGGGGCCGCCCTGGAGCGAGCTCTCATGAATTTCATGCTCGATCTCCATCGCAGTCGCGGTTATACGGAGATTTGTCCGCCGTTTCTTGTCCATCGCGCCGCGATGACCGGAACCGGCCAGCTTCCCAAATTTGAAGAGGATGCTTTTCGAATTGCCGACCCGGAATTTTTTCTTGTGCCAACGGCTGAAGTGCCGCTCACTAATTATTACCGAGAAGAAATTCTTTCCGAGACGGATCTCCCCATTTCCATGACCGCGTATACGGCATGTTTTCGGCGGGAGGCCGGTTCATATGGAAAAGACACCAAAGGAATGATTCGACAGCATCAGTTCGATAAAGTCGAATTGGTGAAGTTTTCTCATCCCGAACGTTCGTATGAAGAATTGGAGAAAATGACGACCGATGCGGAAGAGGTTCTCAAACGTTTGGAACTTCCCTATCGAATCGTTTCACTCTGCAGCCGCGATATTGGGTTTGCTTCGGCAAAAACCTATGATATCGAGGTCTGGCTGCCGGGAGAGGGAAAATACCGAGAGATTTCTTCCTGCTCGAACTGTGAAGATTTTCAAGCTCGGCGAGCAGAAATCAAATTTAGACCATCGGGTAAAGGGAAGCCCCAGTATGTTCACACGCTTAACGGATCGGGTCTCGCTATGGGTCGCACGCTCATCGCCATTTTGGAGAATGGACAGCGGGACGGGCATTCCATTCACATCCCCGTCGCACTTCGTCCATATCTGGGCGGGCAGTCGACAATTTCTTAATAATTTCAGCACGTTAATGATCGAGCCGGGAAGAAGTCGATGGCACAATGTGTGCTCTCTAACTCGCGAATTATGCAGAGATTTCTCGGATCGGTAGGCCTCTTTCTCCTCCTTTTCCCGGGGATAGGGGGAACCTCGCTCTCGGTCCAGACGGAGGAACCTCCGAAGGTCGGCCCGGTTCCCTCCATTTCAGATACAGAGAAGGTCTGCCGTGAAGTTGTTCGCATCGAGCGTGCTTCAGGCACTACCACGTTCTCGATTTATCCCGGAAGAAGTGCGGCCGCTTATCAGGCCTGCAATGATTTTCTTTGGAAAGGTCTTGAGCTGGATCCTTTGATCACGGAGGTTCGTCGGCAAAAGGCCCTACACCTTTTGGCCATTTGGGAGGTGATGGATGAGGCCGAGGCGGAAGAACCCATTCGGGATTCTGCGGAACTTGAGCGAAAGGTGACGGGAGGAAAAGTCAGTCGGTATGTCGCGGCGCCCTTTCGAATATTCAAAGATGTTCAAATTCGGGGAATTGAATCTTGGCTCCGTGGTTTTGGCGAGCGCGCCTATGTGCGCAAGATCCTTCGAGATGAAATCAATGGGAATGGAGCTTACACATTGAAGGAAGCGTTTCAAAAAATGGAATCCTCCGGAAGCGAACAAGCAAAATGGTTTTCAAAGTGGCGAAAGCGTTGGTACTCCGCGCGCACGTACGACTCGTACAATCAAAACAGCTATCTCCAAATTCAAAATCATCTCTTTCAAGTCGCAAAAATTACGGCATACGAGCCACTCGACGAGATCGAGCGCCTTCTCTCCTTGGATCAGATCGTAGGAATGTGGCCGCCACTTTTAAATGACCTCCGCGAAAATCGTCATACTCAGGCCGGTCAGAAAGTTGCCGACAAACTCTTCTTAGAAACCGCCCTCAATCGTGCGGAAAAAAGAGTTCGTAACGATTTAAAGGCTACAGGGAAGGAAATTTTTTCGGATGACGAAGTCATCAAGCATCAGAGAGAATTTATTCAACTCATTGGTGGAGACGCTCAAGCGGAGGGAGAACGCAGGATTGACGGAGCGCGGGAGCTGCAAAAAGAAATTCGAGAAGGGAAGGCCCGTCGCCCTGAACAAATGTCTACAGAGGATTGGATTCGACAAAGATCCAACGCTGCCATCGCGCATCAGGTGCGATCGCTCATCGATTTGACGGAAGCCAAAGCAATTCGTGACAAAGCCTACGGAAAAATAGAGCCGGACGATCTGCATGCCAGCGCCTTCGGCGATGCCGACCAGGTTCGGAGAGTTTACGAATATGTCCTGGCGATGAACGATCCCGCGGATCGTTCTTGGCACTTTTCCGATCAGACAATGGATGTTGTCGGTGAGTGGGTCCAAAACGCGGCGCTTGTGATGTTTCCGTTAGGACTTCTCAGTGATGCGGCGGCGGGCCTGATTGCGGCGAGAACCGCGATTGGCGGGCGATTGCTACTTACCACTGCAGCTTGCTCCCTTGCGGTGAACCCGATGGTACGTCAAGGGGCCAGAGCGCTATGGAGCGCTCTTCGGACTCCCACGGGAAAATTTGTAATTCGCTTGGCGGCGTTTGGGGAAGCAACGGTGGTGACAGGTACCGTATTCAAGCTGAGTGAAAATGTGATTGAGACACCTCTTGCGGGATCGGAGGCGTGGGAGAATGTCACCGAAGGGATTCGAAATTCAATCCTCATCTTTGGCGGTCTGGGTCTCGTCCGGGGAGGAGTCCGTATGCTCTTCTACACCAAGCCAATGCTCAATCGCCGAGCCATTGCTCAAGGAGTTGCCGTATTGGATAAAAACCGCCCGCCCGTAAATCTTCCGTTTACTGCTGCGGATACGGCGGCGTATTGGGCAACGGACCTTGCCGCTGAAACATTTACGTTTGCTATACTCGGTCGATTAGAACATGTGTGGTCAGGCAGTGGAGTTGATCTCGACACCACGTTCGCTCAAGAGCTTCTACAATCTCTGATCAATGTGCTTGCCCTTCGAATGGGGGCGGGAGGAGGAAGAGTGGTTGTAAGGAATCTTTCGGGCCGAACCATCTCCATCAATACTTCGCCCCAAGACCCCCCGCGACCTCCAGAGCCACAAGAGCAAAAGCTCCCGATCGCTGTCGGCCAAAACTGGGCGGAACCTGTATCTGACAAAGTATCGAACGAAGAGCATCGCACTTCTTCCGTGCCGATGGCTGGAGTTCCTGGAGGTTCAAACGGAAAAGATGGAAATCAGCGGGGTCGGGTTCTTTCATTTACCGATAAAGAAAGGCGCGCGGAAAAGAGGAATGGAATAAATGGTTCGGGAGTTTCCACGGGGAAGACCGTTCGTCAGTCTGTTTCTTATGACTTCATGGACATCGGCACCGCTTCACATTTAGAGGATCCCGCGCTAGGAGTGAATGTAGATTCCCATTTCAAGACCGGGAAAGATGTTGCCGCCGGCGCGATCACGTACGGGCCAGGCGATTCGAGAACGGACAAAATCGTAGCGGTCGTCCGACGCCGCGGCTCGGGAACCGCGCAAGCGGGACCGATACTTCAAAAAGTCCTATTCACTTTGCGGGAACGATTGATTAGGGATGGCGAAACGGCCGACGTTAGGAGAATTTTCGACGATGAGGTCCGAAGTGTCTCGGGCGATCGCGACCCCCAGTCGGGCAAGATCGATCTATGCCTCATTCATCATCCCAAAGAGGGTGGAACACAAATTTATTCCGACTTTCCGATTGCCCATGTGGATGGGGATGGGATGGCCGTTTTTATTCGGAACGGTCGGGGAAGTCATTCCCGTGTAGATCTTGCGAAAGGCGAAAGCATTGATGTGTTGCTCGATTGGAAACTTCCGGAAGAGCAGGACCACGGCGAGGAGGTTCGTTTCCGCCGTTCGCTCGGGAAGTCGGTCGACCGTTATTTAGATGGAACTTCTTCCAAGGAAGAGAGTGAGGCAGGCGTTCTCCGTTTGATGTCTCTAAGTGGAAAGGAACGGGAGAATCGTCCGTACATGACTCCGATTGGAAACTTTATTCATCACTTATTGGGCGATCCGAAAGCGCGCGAGGCACTGCGGGAAATCTCCCCGATTTTCGTGGAGCTGCTCGAAAAAGCGCAGGCCGCAAACGACCCCGATTTAGATCTCATCATTCGAGATTGGCTGAGTCGCTTTAAGCGACTTAACGACCCACCAGTCTGGACGAAAGAAGGATGGAAAATTCTCATGGGCGGCGACCTTGAAAAAAGTCCCGCCGTGTATGCCGATGGCAACAAGATCGGGGACCTTCGCACGCAAATCGGAGATGCAAATGTCATTCGGCTCTTTATGAAGGTGGCTGAATTGGCAAGTGAATTTGGGGTAGAAGTGGGAATTACGGGTGGAGATGAATGGGCCTTTGCCGTTCCTGGCGATCCACAGGCGACCCTCGCCAAAACACGCGACTTCCTGTCCCAACTTAACCATACAGAGTTTGAATTCGTCATGCCGGATAGATCCGTAAAGAAAGTACAAATGACTTTCACGGCCGCTTATGGAACGGGCATTTCTAATGCACACCACTTTATTAATGCACGAAAAGAGGAAGGAAAACGTGGAGATTTGTGGATTACGCCGGAGGCGATGAAATATTTGCCGCGTTCATCTCCTTCCCAAGTGTCTCTTCTTGAGCGCCCCGCTTCCGCCGTCCGATTCGAATTGGAATCACCACGAGCTGCCAGAGATACACACCGGAAGATTCTCCAATGGGTGAAATGGGGAAAGAGTTTTCTACCTTTGGTCTCTGTAACTACTGGCTCAGATGCTTCACGAGGCTCATCTCGATGGACGAGAGCACTCAAGTATCTTCGGCCTGAGGATGCTCTCCACCTTGCACGTAGCGCCACGGGAGAATTCGATTCGGAATATCTGCGGGAACTGGCTGTTGGGTCGAAATTCCATGCCTATGGCGATTTGGTTGGCGTGCGTGATCTAAATCAGATCGATAAGAACCTTCTGGATCATTTGATTGGAACCTTGGTGGATTTGGCTCGATCGCACGGTTTAGCTGTAGGACGCGAGGACGGCCGAGTGCTGTTCACGATATTCCCCACGCGTGACATGACCGAACCTCAGTTTGACCGGGCCCTATGGGATTTTGCTCGTGCCTGGGATGGCGTGAATGTAGTCCACCCGGATACGGGCGAGCCTCTACCTTCTACACGTATTCGAATCGCACTGCTTCCTGGCCAGGAGGATTTTGCAGCCGCGGATCGAGCCAAGGAAGACGCCGTCGACATCCTTAAGCGAGAACAAGCAACTCCCAATCGTTCATTTGTTCGCGATTTCCGACCTACGAACCCTGATATGCAAATTACTAAATCTGTAGGAGCGGATTTAAACCAAAATCTTCCACCGCGCGACCCATTTGAACTTTCAAAAATTCCTTCTTCGGAATGGAAAGAATCGCCGTTGCAAAAAGAAATTGTAGCTCGAGGTTATCGCGAGGGGCGAAAAATCGGAATCATTGGACGAACCTATCCCGAAAATGATCCCATCGTGCTTACAGTGACTGAACTCCCCAGGGGCAAGAAGAGTTTTGAGCTCCGCCATCTCACACACAAGTATGTCTTTCATTCGATGGAAGAGGTTCAGCACTATCTGCGTGATACAAAGTATTTTTGGTTGTCTCGATCACGCATTCTTGAAAAAAATGGAATTGAATTGATTCCAACCGTGATTACGGGACCGGAAGGATTGGTAGAAGTCGTTGCATTTGTCGGGTATGGCGGAATGGGGAGCACTTATTTGCGCGCCAACGGCCATTTAATCAAAATCGCCCATAATGCCGAGGGGGATGTGGGGTACGGTAGGCTCGTTTACGAGGCCCTCATTTTACAAAAGCTCCATGAAAAATACCCCAGCCGCTATGCAAATGTGTATCGAGTCGGGAAGAATTTTTATGAACTTGAATATGTTGAAGGGGATGAGTTCTTTCCGGCAACAGGAAAAGAAGAGCAAATCGCTGCCGCTAAAAAACTTTTGCCAGGCTCTGTGATCTCGATGGCACGTGATGTATTGGATGCCGAGAAAAGATATGGCGTTTCGGTAAAAGATTACTTGGGTGAAAACGCAAAAAAAGCACCCGATGATCGAGTCATCATCTTCGACATGGGAGTGTCTTCGGTAGCAAAACCCTCTTCTTTCTATGAAGAAGTGATGGAAGAAGCTCGTAAGCTAGGACTTGAATCGTCGCTGGACGAAGACAAATATTCTTGGTGGGCGACGACACCAGAAAAAAGAGAAAGTGCCCATCAAACTCTTCTCGAGCGTTTGCTTACATTGGCGAAATTCATCGTTCGCTATCAAGACATACCTTCGATTCGACCTTTCATCGATGATCAGTCGCCTCTGGGTTTTTCGGAAGCGCTCAATCAAATTGTCAAACAAGCGGCAGAGAAGGATCGCGTGGCGCCTGGAATCAAGGGTTTTCAATGGTGGGGGGATGTGGTGATTGATTCGACCGCATCGGGATGGAAAGAACACCGGAGCATTATTTTGCAAGACTTGGCCCTCATCCTTTTTGCCCCTGAACTTGAAGTAGGTGGGGTTCCACGCGACGATTGGATCAAGGCACAATTGCAGGGCATTTCAGATTCCTACAGAGCATCGCAACAATTGCTCTTGGCTCTTGCGGCGCACGTGACGAAAACAGACCAACGGGACAACATCGTCGACGAAAGAAAGATCGATCTGGATGGCTTTCCTTCTGAAAATCGCGAATGGCAGGAAAAAGATTCCACAGAAATTCGGAATCTTCTCAAGGATGGTGGGCCCGAATCGACTCGTTCTCTTCGAAATGCGATCGATGGTTTTGCTCGTTCACGCGGAATGATTGGTTCTCGCTTCGAGGCATTCCGGAAATGGGAGGAGATGGTCTTTGCTCGTGTGCATGAGATCGCCAGCGGATTCGGTGTCTCTGAGTCGAAAGCTCGAGAACGTTTTCAAGAACTTCTGACCCAGGAAAATGCCACGTTTGAGTCACAGCCGCTGTTCCTATGGGCCAGTCAGGCCGGAAGAGTCTTAACCGCAACGTACCAAAAAATGGCTAGCAATCTGGCTCTTCTCGCAGTTCACTTGGCGGAAGGGGACTGGCCAGTTGAAAAGGCCCTCCGATGGCATCCTATCTCTATCCATCATGTGCGGCTGCGAACAGCCCATACGCTGTCGGAAATTCGGCCGGTACAGTTGAGTTTAGCAATGGAACTCGAAAGATTTCGACCCATGTTGAGCGATGCGGTTCGCCGAGAAGAGCCCTCCATTCCTTCTGCAGGCAGACCGGGCAAAGAAATGTTTGACCACCTCGCTTCGCGAATTCGTGATGCAGTGAGGGCGTTTGGAGTGAATGAACTTGATGCTCTGGATATTCTCCGAGAAATCCAAGGGAATTGGATGCTAAAATCGGAGAAGCAAAAGGGAGTGATTGCCGCGAATCTTTTGGAAATCGATTCGATGGGTCTTGAAGTCTTCTTGGTAAATATCCTTCGAAATGGGCAGAAGGAACGTATTCCCGAGGCCATGTATAAGTTTCGCACGCCAGGCCAATGGTTAGAGTGGTTGAACGAGGTTCCTTCCGTTGCCCCTGCTCGGGGCCGACCTAATCAAGCTTCACTATTCGCTCCTTCAGAAGGCTTGAATCCTCGATATCCGATCACACTGTTACGTTGGTTTTGGTATTCCGAGCTCGGTGATTACATAGGCACAGGACCGTACGAGCATTTTCTCCGTTTTCATGTCAAATCGAAATCAAGTTCAGGGAAAAGAAAAGAAGTATGGCTTTGGGCACACGATGATTTTGCAAATTTTCGAAGGTGGGTAGGAAAGGGAAGCACCACGCGACAGGAATGGAGCCGGATTCTGGAAAGAGATGAGCATAAAATAGACGAGGGGTTTCGATATATTGAAAGGGCGCTTTATTTCAAAGGAGCAGCGGCGAGTTTCCAAATTCCGACGATTAGAAGTCCATTTAAAGTCGGATATGAGGATGCGAAAACGAGATTTCTAGAAGTGGAGTATTCCTCGCGTGAGCCAGATGTGACCCTCACACGAAACTTGGAAGTGATTTCAAATTCAGACGCGTTGAAAACGGACCAGGCCATCCAGGCTCTTGTGGGCCATCTTTCAGATAAGAAGCATCAAAAATTTTATTGGGCGCTTTTCGATTTGTATGGTTGGGATGGAAAGATTTCTTTTGCGAAGGTCGTACACAATGGCAAGACGATTTGGATTTTGGTAAAGCCAGGAAACTAATCTGATATAAGTGTAGGGCAATGAAAGAGTGGCCGAGTGAGCGAGGCCTGACGGAAGAGTGGCCGAGTGGTTGATGGCACCGGTCTTGAAAACCGGCGTACCCGAAAGGGTACCGGGGGTTCGAATCCCTCCTCTTCCGCCATTATGCGCAGAAAGACACACACGACCCAGAACACATGAAAGAAAAGTGAAGTCAGAAGGAAGATCCCCACTGACAAAGCCACCAGCCGCACGTGAGAGGTGACTCTGCGTGTGAAATAGCTGGAGAAGAAGCCGCCCGAGGAACCGAGGGGCGAGCCAGTCTTGTCAGCCCAACGAACAGGAACCGTCTTAAGCATGAGTTAATGGGAAGCGAGGGAGTGGCCTAAGCTCTTGGTGGAGTGGAAGGCGAAAGAGCTGTTGAAACAAGGATCAGAGGGACAACAGATCCCCCCTCTTGTGCCGACGGTGGGCGGGTAAGATAGGGCATGTGGAGTTAACTGCGGAGATCTCCCAGAGCCGCCGGTTTGTTTTAGGTACGTCAACCGGCATCCAAAAGTCGAAACGCAATAAGGCCTCAGGAGTTCCGGGAGAAGTCAGAGTCGCCCATAGTAGTCGGAGCGTGGGAGAGCCACGTACAAGGCGAAGGGGTGGACAGGTCCAGAGAAAACCGGAGGAGGAAACGGAAGTGATGAAAGCTTCGAATGAGAAACTTGGGGGGAAGAAGCACAAGTCCCTTTCCCCGCAAACGATCCGAATCCGACACCGGCTGGCGCAGTGGAGTCAACAAGGACGCAAGCATTGGGATCTCTACCGACATATGATGGATCCATACGTATTGCTCGATGCGCTCAAATTCGTGATGGTCAACCGTGGAGCCTCTGGCGTCGACGGGGAAACCTGCGAGAGCATCCGCAAGAGGGAATGGGAATACGTCACGAAACTGGCAGAGCATCTCAAGGACAGGACGTACCAAGCCAAACCTGTTCGGCGAGTCTACATCCCCAAGAAGGATGGACGAATGCGACCTTTAGGAATCCCGACGATTCGGGACAGAGTGGTACAACGCGCCTTGGTGCTGCTTCTCGAACCCATCTATGAGCAGATTTTCTTATCCTGCTCGTATGGGTTCCGACCTGGACGCAGCGCCATGGAGTGCGCGGCAGAAGCTGCAGAGGGAATGTTTCGGAGACGATACGTGTTGGAAGCAGACATCGAGTCTTTCTTCGACCGTGTCGGGCACCGACGGTTGAAAGGAATGCTGAAAGAACAAATTGTGGATCCCCGGATTCTCGATTTGATCGGCGGCTTTCTCGAAAGCGGATTTCTGGAACAACGGAAACCGTGGCAACCGACGAAGGAAGGAACGCCACAAGGCGGACCTCTTTCTCCTCTGTTGGCGAACATCTACCTGCACTACGCGTTGGACGAGCGTTTCATGAAAGCGGCAAACCCAGAAGGGCATACCCGACTGTATCGCTACTGCGATGATTTTATTCTCGTGAGCGACCATCCGGGAAGGCTCCGATCGGTTCGTCGTGCGGTCAACGTATGGATGAAGGAAGCGGGGTTAACCTTAAAGGAATCCAAAACGAGAGAGATCGACATGAGTAGTGGTCGTCGATCGCGTGACTCGCATCTGGATTTCGTAGGCTTTCGCTTCCACCTTCGTGCCTTCAAGGACAATCCGAAGCGATGTTGGATCGCCCGGCAACCTTCCGAGAAATCACGCAAGGCGTTTCGGAGAAGGCTCAAAGAACGCCTCTATTCCACCTTAAGCCTTCAAGCGGCCAAGGAACGATTGGAGGAAACGTGGCAGGGCTGGAGTGGATACTTTCGCTACGGCAATGCCAACCGCGTCTTGTACCGAGAAATCCATACCGTGCGGCGAGCGGTGTTGTTTTATCTTCGGAAGAAATTCCGAAATCAACGACATCCCGTTCCTTGGAACCAACTCTTACCACGTGCCCAAATGATCTGGGCGGAAATCAAACCTCCGCGTGTGATTCCACATCCATTGCGACAGCGCGCATCCCTTCGGAGCGCCGATGCTGGAAGAGCGTAGTACGGGAAATCCGTACGCTACGTTCGGTGAGGGCTGGGGCGCCGGATTTCCGTCCAGCCCCCGGCTACTCTGTATTGATGTCGTTTTTATGATGGCTCCATCAAGAGATGAACAAGATGCGTGGCCTGGAAATGTAAATGAATTATTCAAAGGCATGGCGGCGGAATTAAAACCGAAACACATCGGCGTTCTACCGGTACTTCTTAATTGGGCCACGACTAGAGCGGTTATCGTTCCCTGGCGATAGGAAGGACAAGACCTCCAAGCCTAGTTGGTGTTCTTAGAGCATCTCTTCACGGAAGCCGTCAAATGTAATGGGTACACGAATTGCGCTGTTGGGATTGTATGGATTCAAATCCGTCGCAGTCCATAGCTCAATTGGGCATGTGGCGTAATCAGAACTGACTAGACATTTTGCCGCATCCATCGCCCGTTTCGCTCGTTTCCCGCGCCCAAAAGTGGTCGACCAAAAGCTACCCAAGTTTTCCGACTTCACCCATTGGGCGAGTGCATCTCCCAAATTGATTTGAGCCACAATTCTTTGAAGAGTGGGATGATTTTGATTTTCACTCACGAAGTCTACGTATCGATCAAGGGTTGTTAAAATGTCAGCATTACCAACAAACGCCCAAGCGCGTTCATAATCGCCTTCCATTTCCATTCTAAGTGTGTTCGCGTCGCAGCGTGTTCCAGATGGGATGTACTGTGCAATCTTATTACAGGAAACAGCGAGGGGCGATCTCCAGCGTCGGAAAATCGGATCCGGATCGGGATCTAGCGCCGTAGCCATCGAGGCCGCCATTTTTCCCTGTGTCGCAGTTTCAGAAATAGCCGCAGCTTTTGTGGGGAATTGAAGAACCTCGGTACTTCGTGCGGTGGCCTCGATAGTACGAATGTTTTGGACAAGGCTATTGAAACGGGTCGCTAGATAGGCCAACGGTGCCGCCACAATTACGCCAAGTAATGGATTACGGGTTTCTCCGATAAAGCCATGCATTTGGTGCTTTATCTGATCCTTCTCTCGTTCATTGTGCTCTAAACCCATTGCTTCAAAGAAATAGGCGGAATCTAAATCTCGAACATCGAGACGATCTTCGCCCTGGAATTCATCCTCGTTATCGCGGGGATCTTTAGAAATGCATTTCCAGTTCATTGTGACCAATTCGGGAGGAGTGCCATTGGGGCGATTTGATTTCTCGCTACCAAATAGCCAATCGAAGGGTTCGCTTGGCCCTTCATTGAGTGGCACACTTGGCGACACGCGTGTCGACTTAACCCCTTTTGTTAAGAAAGGAGCCATTCGAATTGCGAAATTTGTCAGGTCTTCGGTGCGCGATCCAAATGTAAGAAATTGCCCTGCGAGAAAATTTCGCACGCCTTCATTGGCAAGCATGGTCGAAATACAGTGGTTCTGGCACTCGACGGGCCATGCCTCCTCGCAGTAATCCACGTTTGGCCAAAACTTAAACTTGGGAGGGATTTGAAATAAGCCGTAGCTTTCTGTCCATTGTGGCAACTCGCAATGGCAAGTACCGAGAACTTTGGTGCTCTTGGGAAAATGAACATTGTTTATGTCGATTGACTCCCCATTGACATTGGAGATGTGTGCAACAAGCACAAAGGGCAGAATTAAACGAATTATAGAGAACCGATGCATAACGAATGCGCCGCTAATAGCACGCCGCGTTATTCACCTCAAGTCAGCCTGTAGCGGGTTTTCATAGGCAAGTTATGGTTCCAAGCCTCACCAGAAATTGCGACAAAGGCGGGCACTTCAAGCCCCGCCATAATAAATCCGAGCCAAATAGCGAAATCGATGCCCGCTCCGTTGCGGGAATCGAATAATGGGTCTCCATGCTCCATTATCGCCTCCCGCCTAAAGCGGACATTTCACTTGCTATTTTCGGCGGTCATATCACGTGTTACCGACATTACTGTGGAAACCTCGTGAAAAACGGGGTAATCGAGGAGTCTACATGTTGGGATTGAATCAGAACGATTTTCCCAAATATATTCTTTTTACATCTATGGTGACCCTTTCTTTTTACTCAACTAATTTAGAAGCCCGCTTATCGCAAAAACCCTCCGTCGAGGAATTGAGAAGGTTATCAAGTATTGTTCTTCAAGGAACCGTCACTCGTATTGAGCATACGGATGGTAAAGGCTCAAAGAAACTTCCCGGAGCAGATCCTTTGCCCGCCAACGAAATTCGCGCGACTATTCATGTCGATGTACTGGAAAAGGGATCAGCTCCACCCGATCTTGTATTCCACTATTTGAACGTCGAACCGGGGGTACTCACCCGTAACGGCCCTATTGAAATACATTTGGAAACGGGAAAACGTTATCGATTCTATTTGAAATCTGTCGGCAAACACCACGGAGAATTCGTACCTGTTCTTCAAGGACAATTTGATGACGGTTGGGCCGTCGAGACTGTGGAAACGAGTAAGGCCAATTAAACGTCATTTGGTTCGCTAGGCACTTACTCATGGTTCTTCCCTCTTCGAATCTTGCGCCAGAGGAGTGTGCTTCCAACCATAGTCAGACCAAATGCCGGAAAAACAACGACGCTGTCGACACGTTCAGCATCGATGGACTCCCGATGTAAGACGGCAAAAAATACGAACAGAAATAGTAGAAGAGTAATCAAGACCGGCCAGGGGCCGGAGTAAATGGACGTGTTCCTGAGCAGCAGGTGAAAGAGAAACAGAATCATAGCGACCAATCCAAGGGTCGCAACAATTCCACCTATGACAAATATGAAGAAAATCACGGCTACTTATCGAATTCCGACCTTATAAATTGCCCAGCCGATTCCGGCGATTACGCTCAAGGGCACCAATAAAAATAAATCAACCCGAATGCCGGCCTTCTGAGTAGACGGGGCCAGTTCAAGGCATATGAATAATGCCCAATAGCCGACTGACATCATCAAAATGATCCACGCAACAGGCTTATACGTTTTCTTAAATAAAAATGCGCCCGCCGAAAAAACAGCAAGAAGAGTCACGTAAATAATAAGGCTCAGAATGAGCGGCGCGCCCCACATTACCCATCAATGTTATCATGACTCTTGGGTCTGATACACTAACAGTTCGATGCCTCGTTACATGAAGAGCGGAGTTGTGATTGTGGGTTCCTCACTGTTTGTCCTCGCTGCACTTGCGACTCTTTTTCCGGAATCTTGGGCACCGTATTTGTGGCCGGCTTCCATACCCTCCGGACAAACGGACCTATGGAAATCCTATGTTGAGCTTTTAAGAAAGGATCGCTTCCCAGTTATTTTCGAACGACGCTCTATTTCAAAACGCGTTCGGACGTACGTGATGAGTCTTGAAGAAGGAGAACAACATCTTGTGGAATTGTCCCATGAGCGTAGTGCGGATCAAGTTCCGCGATTTCCTCAAATGTTGGATATATTTCCAGGTCTATCTTTCGACCGAGGGAAAGTACCTCTTGAACCAAATCATCCAGCGATGAATTTCCTTCGAGATGGAATTCAAAAGGATCAAGGAAATGGATTGAAATGTCGATATGTAGTTTTTGGAAATGGTGTGGGTTTAACTTCCAGGCCAGATGGACTTCAGCCGAAGTCAGCTAATCCTGCAAAACTTATTGTCCGGGCTGTGTGTCCTTGTGACGGATATGCCGATCGGTGGTCATTGCAGGAGCGTTACTTAGAGGAATTGAATGGCGAGCTTCAAGGGGGGGCCGGATATTATGGTTACGACTGTGTTCCTCTACCACCAATCCTGCTGATTAATCTGGTTTATCCCTGGCTGATTCCCGAGGGTCCAAATAATAAAAAGGAAATACTTAGCGAGAGGTGGCCGTCTGCGGAGCAGGATCTTCAAAATTCAATGATTTACCTGAAGCGGGAACATCTACCTCCTTGGCCGATATATGTTGAATCGAAAGGTTATCTCCGGCGTGCATTTGACGCGGATATGAAATACGTGTCAAAAGGCATATTCAAATTGCCGGATTGAAGAGCGTCTATGGAAAAGGGGAGCATGGTTGGATTTAAAAAGCAACGGATCGTTTTAGGAACTATCCTTGGAATGGCGATTCTCGGAATTGTATGGCATTCGGTGAGAAGAGAACGTCGCAAAGAATTGGCCCAGGAAGCGAGACATAACGTTTATATCTTCGCTGATATTGAAATCACGCACTGGCATAATTTCAATGGCACGTATTTACCCATTCCTATGAGTACAGTAGAGATTCCGCGCGCTACCTGTGTTAAAGAAGCTGACTTATTGAAAGATTTTCGTGAGACAATGAAATCGCTCAAACGGGAGCTCAAGCCATCATCGTCTTCAAAAGGTGAACCCTGTTTTCGCTACAGATACCAAGTCATCGTTTGCCCCGGAACACAGGAGTGCGAGCGGTGGCGCCAGAAGGACGAAAAGACTTATGCGATCATTCGAGCGGAGGGCGACCTTGATGGGAATGGTGTGTCGTCACTGTTTGAAGCCCAGTGTCATAAAGTATCGGAGACGGAAATTCAATGTGTAGATGGGATTTATTCTGAGCGCGACCTTGAATAGCAAGTCAACCATACTTTTTGTCTGCCTGGGTGTGTTAATCGAATCTTCGCTGCTTTCGAACGCGTTTGCCCAATGCGCACGTAACGCTGATCTGCCGTATTGTGGAGAAGTCAAAGTTGGAACGAAAACGGCCGACTCCTGTGAGTTTGATGGTTCCTATAAGATACGTGGAGTAGAGCAAAACATTTCCCATCTCACTATCTTCGGGAGAGACAAGATGAGAATTTGTTCTGGAGACAATTCTCTCCAGGTTGGGGAGTTAACCCACTGGTGCGACGACGAGAACGGACGAGGTGGGTACTACCTTCGTTTGGTAGATATGAAAGACTGTCCGATCAAAGATACCCCCGTCTGGAAATGCCCAAATAAATCGACCGAGGAAAAGAAAGCCAACGCCGACCTGATTTTCTTGGCGCGCGTGGAAAAAGAGGAAATCGGGAAAAAAGACGGCAACGGATATCCTTACGAATTAATGGTCCGAAAAAGTTTTAAGGGGAATCTTCCATCAAGCAAGAAAGTGCAAGTTCATATTCTGGTTCACAACGACTGCAATTTGAGAACACTTACTCGTGGGAAGGAATATCTCGTTTTTGCTACCCGTAAAGACAAGGACATCGTTGTAAGCTATAGCGATACGGCTGAGAAATCAGACGCGAAGAGAGATCTCTTTAATCTCACAACCCCGGTAACTCGCGAGGAGTGTGTCAAGGAAGGCGGATATTGGGGAACGTTCGGTCTTATGGTTACACAGGAATGCAATCGAAAAACATCCGACGCAGGAGTCAACTGCATGAGTTCTTGGGATTGTGAAGGTTACTGCATTGCGGACATTTCGGAAGACGATCGAACGCTTTTGGAAAAGGAGCCTGGTAAACATCCACTGCAAAGATCCGGAAAATGTAGTTCTATGAATATCGGGCGAGGCCGCTGCGATCCGATTCTAAAAGAGGGAGGCGTTGTTGACGCCGTCTCATGCAGTGATTGAGGACAAGACCGTAAAACTCGACCCTCAGGAGTAGATGGCTCGGCACGTTAAGCCCCGCCGGGTTGGCGACTTTCGTGCAAAGTTACCTGTGCAGGGTAAAGAAGGCGGTAACGGCAAAGCGTCCGCACGCGTGCAAGGCGAGTGCAAGACGTCGTGAGGCGGCTGGCACGGCCTTGCTCAGAATCCAACTCTTTGACATCTTTTGAACTAGGTATAGCGTTCCTGCCTTCAAGGGAGGGAAGATGGTAACGAAGTCGAAGAATATCTGCGTATTTCTATTCACCGCACTCATAATGGCTCTTTCAACCGGAGCTGGCTATGCCGCGAGCAGCTGCGGCGAAGAGATTTTAGACCTGGCCGAACGCAAAGGAGTTACGGCGGAAGATCTCGGATTTAAGTTCATTCCGCGTCGGGCCGACCTAAGGGTCGGTTACGAAACGTTCAAAAAGTTTTGCCAGACCCCAGACGCACACACCATGAGCCCAGAGTTTCAATTCTTTTGTGCTGTCGCCCAAGACGACATCGAAACCGTGTCTCGCGTCTATCCAGGATCCGGAATCGATCAGCGGTATTTCTGTGGATACGACAGTAAGCCGGTTCCGTTGATCAATTTCTCCCTTGTGGAGCGAAGCCATAACGTCAGTCACTGGCTCATCGGCCATGGATATTTTGAAGAGTCGACGTACGATCCCGCGCGACAGAAAGCAAGTAATGCCACATTGGTCCTGACTACGGCACTAAATGACATTGAGTCCTCACGCCTATTGCTCGAAAATGGCGCGAGCCCGAACGGGTTCCGCGCCGGAACCGTTGGGCCGTGGAACAAATTTATTCGCACCACCGCTCTCAACACTGCGTTAAACGCAAGTTCCGAACTCGCTCTTCTCCTACTCGATCATGGTGCAGATCCGAACATTCAAGATGACGACGTCTTTTCTGGAACGTACGGTCGTGCGAGCTTGAATACATACCTAAAGAGGAGCTTTGACTGTCAGATCTGTCAGAAGTTCGACATTGAAATTGTGCACAGGTTGCTCAAGGCAGGGGCTGATCCGAACGGAAGCCTGATGTCCACGGAGTATGGACCCGTGAATGCTCTCTTCTGGGCGTCGCTTCATTTCCCGGTGGAGGTCGTAAAGACTCTCGTGGAGGCGGGAGCCAATCCTTACTTCAAAAATCAAAATGGAATAACTTCGGTATCCGCCGCCCGCAAGTCGAAGAGTGAAGAAAAGGTGAAATACCTTTGTTCCTTTTCGGAAAACCGGGCTTCTTGTTCGGAGCCTCAGTGGGGTGCAGACTGAGCAGTGCTTCGCCTAAAGCGAGCCCAAAAAGAAGCCCCCTTGCGGGGGCTTCTTTGGTTAGAACAACTACAACGTTTACTTAGATTTTTAACTGAAGCTGAGCAAGGGCCTGATGATCGAGCCGATCGTTCCCGACGGCGATTCCGTCCTCCGTGGTGAGAAGGCTGTAGTTCACCTGGAACTTCACACGATGACCACCATAGATGTAGTAGTTAAGACCCGCGGTGTACTCACCCAAGTCTTTTCCGCTATCCACATAAACATGCGCCACGCGCGCTGCCACTTCCAGCGTTTCGGGCATTAACATGTAGCCACCTTGAACCACCCAACCTTTGTCGTACGTCTTTGCTCCACCGTTGGTGGGCGAGCCGGTTTCGGGGTTCGTCCGTTGGAAAAGGAATTCACCCGAAGCATCAAGTCCACGATACTTGGCAGATAAGTCGCCTGTGAGCGATGTAACCACTTTATCAAAAGCGGCAACGGTACCCCCCACAGGAATCGTAGCTGCATCGGGCGTGTCGTTGTACATGGCCGCAGTTCCGAATGCGATTTGCGGTGTGTCGCTTGGTTTAATGTCCGCGTATTCATATCCATGATGCCCCGCGATGTTGTAAACCATACGCCCCGCGTACCGGAAAGACTTGTTGGCGTTGTTGGTGTTGATTCCCTCACCATTGAACATGCCGATATCATATTCCCATTTCTTGTCACCGAACACGCCATTGGCGCCTAGCCCGGGTTCGCGTTGTTCCGCAATTCCGAAAAACGCATTTGATATCGAACGTTCGATGAACTGTAAGTTCGAGCTCGAGGCCTGATTTTCGAAGTCGAACGGCACGTAATATTGACCGAATCGAAACTTAAAGGCATCGCAGTGAACCAATTGCCCGAAGGCGTTGAGAAGTTTCGATGTCGAGAAATCATATTCCAATTCATATTGAACATCTTTGGAAAACAGATTTCCGGAAAATTTCAGCCGAGCGCGTCGAACTTTAATGTTGTAGTCATCGATCGCCGATTCTTTAAACAGTGCGCTGAATTGCTCCTGGATATAGCCCGTGGTTAACAGTCGAAATTTTCCGTCGGCAGACTGAATATAAAATCCTTTATCGTAACCGACGTAGTCTTCGATCTTTGCTTCCGATTTTACTTCGGGTTTTGTTTCCGTCGTCGGAGCAGCCGCCGCAGGTTCTTCAGCTCGAGCGAGAAGTGGGGATACAAAAAGCCCTAATCCTGCCAATATCGACAACACATTCCATCGTTTCACTCAGAACTCCTTTTTTGGGATTGGTTCAAACCTTGTGAGCTGATATATCAATGAGAAGTAAAAAGAATGCAAAGAATTCCTAAATATTGGATAAAGAGGCAGGCATGAAGTCTTTGCGACGTCTGAGCTTGGTTTTTTCCTTTTTTTACGCAATACCGTCCGTAGGTCAGGCCGCCACAGATCGATTTCATATAAGTTCCGACTTTGTTTTTCCCTATGTCCTAATGGTCAGTGGAAGCAGTTTTACGGAGCGCGGAAACACGGCCGTTGGCGTGGAAGGGGCCTATCACTGGACCGAGAGTTTTCACTCCACCCTTCGTTCGGAATTCGATGTCGACTCCAAAAATGGATTAAACAAACAGGTGGCACTGGCCCCAGGCCTGCAATACCGCTGGTTGACAGAAGAGCGATTCAATCCGTTCTTTCGCTTTGATCTGCCGGTGTATCTGAAATCGAGTCAGGATATTGGCGCGGCAGTGGGTCTCGGGCTCATTTGGAATTTAGGGGGAGCTATTGGGCTTCCAGGCATGGCGCTTCGATACGATTTCAACGTGGAGTACGATGTGGGACTGGGCGACGCCGTAAGTGTTCTTTCACTCGACATGCTTAAGATCGGTGTCGAGTACCGCTTCTAGCCTCTTATCCGAGGGGGGTTGAACCAGCTAACGCATCGTGTTAGTTGAGGGAAGATGAAACGGTTTCTATTGGGTATCTTGCTGGTTTTATTTACATTTTTGTCGGTAGCAGCGGCCGACACGCCAATAATTTCGGATGTAGATCAGTTTTCAGCCATAGATCTTGCCAATCCACCGGTAGCTCCCTCCGAGTGTGTCGAATCATATAGAGTGGTAGCCCAGAAGACTAAAGAGGGAGAGAGATTTTTTCGTATCGACCAATTTAAAGCGCCTTTCCGATTCGATGACGAAGGAAAATTGAATGAAAACAAAGCATGCACTTCCTTTTTTGAATCACTTGTTGATTGGAGAACCGCTCAAGCCATTTTGACCACTAGTCAAGTGCGGCGGGATGCACTTGGAGTGGATATGACAAGCGTCGTTAAAAGCTTTGTCGCTCCCTATTATCCGGAAAATTTGAAAGTGTTCACGCCCAAATCCACCTGGCAGGGAGGAAAATGGCGTGAATGGCTAACTCAAGCGATGGTGGATGCGCCGGGCCCGGGCGAGGATATGTCTCAGGTTCTGCTACCCGAAAATTTTAGGGTGTACGAAGACACTCGTCGATTTGTTTACCTGTGGCGACGAAGCCTACTTTTTCGGAAACTTGATCAGGCTAGGAGGGAAGAGTGGCGGGACGAGCATGGGAACTTGTTGGCCGATCAGTTGACCGCTCTCTATTATAGTTCTCTCATCTACCGGGCTCGCAGCACGAAACTGTTGATTCACTGGCAAATAGAAAGGAGAGATCAGTTGCTTTTTGATCTCAACCTGGCGGGTTGGATTTGTCCTATGTATCGATCGGCCAAGTGGGTGGGGGAGGGCTCGCTCAAAGTGTTGGGGCAACTTCCGGTCATTATACGAAGCGCATTGGCTCTAGCGAAATAGCGCGAACCGCGGGTACAAAGTAAACTTACTGGATGCTTTTAGTCATCGGCGTTCTTTTTGTGGGTATGCTCGCTGGCGTACTTTTCGAACGCAGTGGTCTGGCGCATCTTATTTTTTGGGCGACGCGGGTTGTAATGCCCGCGGTCATGCTCTTGCTGGTCTTGATGGGGCTTTCCGTGGGTCTTCATCCTTCCATCGTTTCGAATCTCGGAACGCTCTCTATCGAATCACTGGTATTAGCTCTCGGGGCTATGGTTGGAAGTGTGGCTCTTGCGCCAATCGCAAACCGAATTGCGTACCAACCGATCCAAGAAGTAGTGGCTCCCTTGCCGGCGGAGACTGCTCCATGGAAAACGACCATTCAAATCGCAGTCTCGTTTGTTTTTGGGGCGCTTATGTCGATACCCCTTCGAGGAAATATTGAACAGGCCTTGGTTTCCCAGGCTTCCGAGTATTCGCTTCTTTTTCTTTTATTTGTTGTTGGAATCACCGTCGGGGCGGACCGTCCCGCGTGGAAGATTCTCCGTCGTGCTCGACTCACCATTTTTGTCGTCCCGCTCTTATTCATTTTGGGAAGTCTAGTGGGGGCGGCATTGGTGTCGGCGTTTTTCCTGAAGATTTCGATTCGAGAGGCAGTGGGTGTGGGGGCGGGCATGGGATACTACAGCCTTTCGAGTGTCTTGATCACCAAACTTGCGGGACCTCGTTTGGGTGTCGTGGCACTGCTCGCCAATGTCTTGCGTGAAATCCTGACTCTTGTTCTTGCTCCACATTTTGTAAAGCGGTTTGGGCCGATGGCATCGATTGCCTCCGGTGGCGCGACCGCCATGGATACGACCCTTCCAATTGTGATTTTAGTCTCGGGAAAAGAGTATGCCTTTTACGCCGTTTTTAGCGGCGTTCTTCTCACGTTGGCCGTTCCATTCCTGGTATCACTTATTTTTTCGATTTGAACTTGTTTTAGACTCCATGTCTGTGGCATGGGCGGCAACCTAGCTCTTCAATCCGCTCTTACGGCGCGTCCGGATGGCGCTTCAAGAACTTATCTTCTTCCCGTTCATTGAACTCCACGACAGCTCTCATGGCATCTTGATACGCAGCCGTGTAGTTAATACTGAGAACGATCAGCCCCGCAAATCCTGTTGCGATTAACGGCCAGCTATTTCCCCATTCTAATTCATGACCGCGCTGGTATGCGATAACGATAGGAATAACTACGGCACTAAGGGCCGCCAAGCCAATAGTCAGACGGACGACACCGTTTAACGTTTCCCCCACGTAAATTTGCCCAGCTCCAGGGATGAACGACCATGCGGTCGCAGTACTCTTGGATTTCCAAGGTACTCCCAGTGCTTCTTTTGAGAGCGTTGTCAGGGGTAAATCGGGGTACTCTTTGACAAGGAGATCAAATGCCTCGTTCCCTGATTTTCGGGGTAATCCGGTCACTGCGGTGTTGCGATAGGCCCATCCTAAACGATAGAGAGTCAACGGACGTAAAGGCGTATTGGGATACTGAGTGAGAAGTGTCTCCCACAAATGAACGGCGCTATCCGAACTGCGTATTCTAAGATCGGCCAAGTCTAAAGAGCCGGCCAAAGCTTGAAATGCCGGAAAATCGGTAGCGGCTGCCGCGCCCTCCGCTAAATATCCAAAAAAACCACGCGGCGGAAACGAGAAGCGGTATTCATAAAGTCCTTCAGCTTGCAGAAATAATGTGTGCTCCTCATCCGAAGCTTGAATTTCGTTTATTCGTTTTGTCGTTTCTTGGAGGCGTTGTTGGGCGCGGTGAAATGTTTGATCCTCTGAGCTGATCATCAAAGGCTTCTTCGCACACGCAAAAGCAAATAAAACAAGGGAGGTAGTGAGAATTTTCAGCTTCATCTTCCACGAAGATAGCATTTTTGTTTCACACACCTGAAAAACGTATGTTCGAACCCAACTCTTGATGGATTAACTCTGCATTATCAATTGCAAAAACCTTTTGCTCGACTCGCGTCTTGGAAAGAAAATTTAGAATGGCGGAGAGCGAGGGGAAATAATCCCCTCTCCGTAAGTGGTAGTAGTAATTCATCAATCCAACCAAATCAACCAGATAGGCATTTCGCGATTACCGAGAATGATCCTCTTTTGTACTCCTTTACCCTTGAGCTGTTATCCAACCGTTATCCAAACGGGAGTAATTCAACGTCTGAAATCGTCGCGCGCAATCGCAGAACGCGCTGTTGGAGCGCTTGAGGTTGATGTATATAGGGCCTCAGATTCTTAAGGAGAAGTTCACGAATGGCAAAGAGCGAAATGATCAGAGGACGATACGACCAAATTCTTGCTGAGGTGCAAAAGGAAGTCGGCGACGTTCACACGCAGACACTAAAGAGACAGGGCTTGATTTCAAAAATCGAGGAGCGATTGGGGTCGAAACTTCTTCTCTACGTCGCGAAAGTGAACTATCCCATCGACTATAACGACATCCCTATCTTTGGAAGCATGTTAGCCGCTACGGGTGAAGCCCAGAACATTGACTTATTGATTCAGAGCGGAGGCGGAATCGGAACCGTTTCTGAGAAGATGGTCGAAATGATCCGCCAATATTGCAAACAGCGGTTCAGGGTCATTGTTCCAAATCTAGCGAAAAGTGCGGCGACGATGGTCGCTCTTGGTGCAGATCAGATTATTATGGGAGTGACGTCAGAGTTGGGTCCGATCGACGCCCAGGTCGAGGTAAGGCAGGGAGGGGTGCCGTACTTTATTTCGGCACAGTCTTTTGTTGATACGAGGGATCGGTTGGAAAAATTGACAATCGATGCGGTTAAAAAGGACGAGCCCCACCATCCTTACGTTGCGCAACTCTCCGCCTTAAACAGCGCCTTTGTTGACCATTGTGAAAAGTCGATGAATTTTGCTAAAGATTTTGCGACAAAAGCGCTCGCAAGTTTCATGTTGCGAGGAAAGGAAAATGCTTCGGCTCTTGCTCAGGAAATCGCCAATGATTTGTCGTCCGCCAGCAAATATTTCACGCACGGTAGAACGATCAGCGCAAAGGCTATTAAAACCGCTCCTCCGCTAAATCATTTAAATATCGAAGAGCTCCCGATGGATCGCGAAGAGTGGCAGCTCCTATTCGAATTGTATCTTCGAACCGAAATATTTTTAGATATGGACAATCAGGGAAATCAGCGCAAAGGGAAACTTTTCGAAAGTGCGAATTTCTCAATGGTGACGTCCTATCCTATGTAGAAGATCCGATGGGTAGATATGCGTCAGCGCGTATAGTGCATTACTTTGATTTCTTCAGTCGAGGTTTTGCTGTTGATAATGGGACGCGTCCTATCTTCATATCTTTCGACGGCTTGTTCAGAGGCCTGAGCGATGCGCACAATTTCTAAAATTTCAGCCAGAGAAGGCTCCGTTTTGGCGTCAGCAAGAATTTGTTCGAGAGAGGGTTTCATTTGCGACATACATATCATTCTGTCATAGCTTAGCCAAAAATTGCTAGGTGCTTCGTTGCTTTAAAAACACTTGCGATTGTAATGGCTTACGCGGCATGAATTGAATGGGTAGGTCTCACACCTCCTTCCGCGACACGCACTCCCGAACTCCCTTTCTTACCGTCGGAATGTTGGTCACATCATCATGCAATCCACAATCGAATCGGAAGTCGCAAAAATTTTACCGACGATCACTAAAGTGGTTACTTAGTTTCGGCCGTGGATTTGGTTGGGTTTACAAAAGCCTCATAAGTGGCTTGTACATTTTGTATTGTGGGATCTATTTGAATCGATTTGGCTCCCCAAACGAAACAATAATTCCCTCCCAAATTTCCCACTCTGTCCCAAGTCGAACATTCAATGCGATTGTCCGCGAATTGAATGTTTAAGCCGGGCAAGGTCGCTTGAGTGATATAAATGTGATCATGAAAGTGATTGTCAAAAATAAGAATAGGAACGCCACCTAGGCTTACATAATTCGCCCGACTGCCGCTACTTCTCGTATTTTGGTTGGTGATAAAGATTTCGGGTGCAAGACCAAGAACTTTGAATCCAGCTGGAGCATCTTGTATTTTATTTAATTCTTCCGTGAAATCTTCAATGCTTTCTTGAAGAATCAAAGAAACTTTCTTATCGTCGCCATGATAATATCTGACGTGACTCCAAATGGAACCAGCATAATCTCTCCATTCATAACCTTTTGCAGAGTCGAACTCGATCATATCCTGTGATCCAGATTTGATATCACGGACTCCAATCTTAAGAATCTGACCGCCTTCACCTTTCGAAATGGCCGAAATTCTTATTTCTTTTCCGTCAAGATATTGTGTGATGACCTTATTATCATTCGAGATGTTCAAGAGTTCGACGGCATCTTTCTTAAAATGTTCACCATCTTTGTCTTTGACCACAATTACATCTTGTGGATGAATCCTCGTGGAATATGGTCCGATGAAAGCTGGGAAATTATCCTCTGCAACAGAAACATCGGCTATTCCAAAAACTAAAATGGAAAAAATAAAAAGTTTTTTGAACAACATAAAAAGCAGCTATCTCCTATGAAAGCTTTCGGTACGACACTTATGCCTATATAGGAAAAAAGCATATAATGCAATGCATTATTTTGCTAAAATCCAGGCTGGGCTGATCAGGAAAATCTTCTGTAATTTTAGCCCATTATATTTGGTATTTCGTTGGGAGAATATCCGACATTCCGGATAAGCCGGGAGTTCTTCCTCTTCAAGGTGCACATGTTTTGCGTTCTGACATACGGCCTCACACGTCTCTGCGAAAAGCAAAGGGCTACACCAGGCTCTATCCATCTATCAATCGTACAATGCGACATCGTTTCCGCTCGGGTTGGGGGAAAGAGCCAAAACCTGTCGACGTGAAATCCAATCTTTTTGAGTACTTACACCATGAAAGTACCCCATTAGAAATGAGGACAAAAAGGTCCGTTGGCGATGAACACAG
>CAYNHQ010000006.1:0-187017 GCA_964397255.1 uncultured bacterium | reverse complement strand
GTCCGGGCCGCCCTTCGCTAAGCACTACCCTCTCCAGTCCACCGCCCGCAGTTCAAATAGGTAGCGTGAGCGCAACAATCGATACAAGCATAAGAGCCATCCATCTCTTTAACAGTTTCATGTGTCTGGATAGCTTCACAAGCTATGCCAGGCCCTCGCATTGAGAATTGATATAATGTTCAACACTTACGGTTTTCAAGAGGTGTCAGTTCTCTGTCAGGCCTGACAGTTTTGCGAGCTGGGATTCGAACTCCCTTGAACTGGACGTTACGAGGTGAAAAAGTGAGGGTGATTTCGGCGCGGCCGGCAAGCCGAGAAGAAAGGAAGTTGTATGAGGAAATCGAAAGATCGTGAGAAAAAAGAGCGGGATATCTACCTCAATACTGATTTTGCGGAGAGCCTTTCTAAACTCAAGCCTGTTAAGCTCGATCTGGAATTTCCAGCGCCAACACAGGCGATTAGCATTCGGCTTCCTCGCGAAGTTCTTAACAAAATTCGCATTCTTGCGGATGAGCAAGATGTTCCCTATCAGTCTCTGATCAAAATTTGGCTTGCCGAGCGCGTGAAAAAAGTCGCATAAAGTACAATCGCTATCCTAGGGGCGTGTTGAGTCGAGGGTAGTTAGAGCCCGGCATTACGATTTCGGTTCCATCGGCGTCTCGAAACACGCAAGATCCTTCGTAGCTCTTTGTTACAGAAGCTGATTGATTTCCGGTAATGGAACATTCGACAGAGAAACCAATGTCTCCACTTACGCTAAAGGCAACCGAAATATGGCCGCTGGTTTGGTTCTCGTTAACAAGTGTGAAATCTCCAAGCACTTTTTCCTGGTACGTACTGTTGTTTAAGACAAGCGCGATCGCACAGTTGTTATAGCTTGCACGAATAAAGACTGAGGTATTCGAGGGATCATCACTGATTTCGGCTTGACCTGTTCCATCTGGAAAACAGGTCAACTCATAAGTTTTGCTTGCTTTGTTGCTTGATCGAATACCCGGAATATTTACCATAGCATCGAGTACAGCCTGGGTTAGCTGAAGGCCTGAGGGAGATGGCGAAAGTGAGCTAAACGGCGCTCCCGATCCCACAGCTGGAGCACTATCCCCGCAAGAAACTCCAAAGAGAGCAACCAATGATCCAAGTAATGCTATTTTTTTCATATTCATTTCCTTTTTTAGAAAAATATCCTTACTCCGACATTTCCTCCACGATCTGTCACGGCTACAAGAGGGGCGACTCTTTCGAGGAGCGAATGTTTACGTTGGATCGCGTAATTATATTCGCGCACACCGGAAATTCCTCCTGCGGCATCCCAGATCAACGATGGCGCATAAAATAATACACCCACTAAAATGAGTACTGAACCTAACTGACTGTAGTCATCGCTGGGTCCGTAAGAATTTCTTGAGGTCAGCGCAATACCACTTCCTAAAAGGAATGCTCCCGGAATTCCCAGGAGGATGCTTCCCATGGCTTGTCCTGGTTTATTTGCATAAAAGAGTGCGTCACCCGGGATTGGGTCGAGGGCGAGAAGTGTAGCGATGCCCATCGATTTTGGCTTTAGATCAGTCTCCTTGTCTTGGGCTGAGGCGGTTGCAAGCGTGGCGATAAAAAGAATGGCCATGAAGATCAGCGTGGCAATGATTTGAAGCGTTGTTTTCATGCTCCATGCTTTTTCAAAGCCGGTGCCAGGCCCAGCTCGAATTAAATCGACTTGGGCGTGTCATTTGACACTTCTCGTGTCAGGATCATGTCAGGATGGCACGTACCTTTCTGGTTACCTTATACATGTTGCTCGGGGGCCTTCTCGTTCATCATGTATTCAAAAGTGCTCTAGAAACCGTCGGAATGCCATTTGCCGGAGTACTTCCTTTTGAAAATCTTTTTTCTGGCGCTTTCACACAGCCCAATTGGGAAGGCGGAAGAAACCATCTCAAATTTCAAGACCGAATCGTTGCCGCAAACCATGAAAAACTTCAATCGGCGGCCGACTGGAAAAGAATCGTGGAGGAATCAGAATTATCATCTCGGATTTCAACCTCTATTGATCGGAGCGGAAAAGTAGAAGAGTTGTCCCTCAACATTCGGCGGCTGACCGCAGACGATGTCTATTCGATTTTTGCTCCCCTTTTTGCCACGGGTGTTGCGTTTCTTTTAATCGGGGCGCTAGTTTCGCTCATTCAGCCCATGCCTCCCGGTGTGTTCGCCTTTCTCCTCTATGCCCTTCTTACAGGAACTTACTTTTTAACGTCCTATGATTTTCACACTACGTATCATTTTCGAGACGTGCTCCTTATTTCATTCGCGTTCATTCCGGCCACGGTCATTGATTTAAGCCTTACGTTTCCCCGTCCATTGATGAGGCGAGCTTGGAGTCAGCCCATTGCCCTATCTGCCTATGGGCTATCTAGCCTGCTCCTCATTCCTTACATTCGATGGTTCATTGATCGGCCACAGAGTTGGAATCAAATTCAATATGCTCTCTTTCTCTATCTCTCGCTCGCCTACATAGGTTGGGTCGCCATGGTCCTCTATCGAATCAAATTTGATTCCGATTCGCTCGTTCGCAAACAGTGCAAACTGATTCTTTTTCCTCTCATTCCCGCATTTGGAACCATTTTCGTCATCACTTGGATGGTCATGGTGTTTCACAGAGAAATACCATTCAATTGGATCGTGCCGATCTGTTTGGCATTTCCCGTTGCCATCGCCATCGCAATGTTTTCACGAAATCTTTTTTTGGTAGATCGCCTCGAGCATGAAGTAAGCGAGCGAACGGAAGAATTGAAAAAAGCCCAGGCCGAGCTGAGTGAGGCCTCCAAACGGGCTGCCATCGGCATGCTCGCCGCAGGAACTGCCCATGAAATCGGAAATGCGATGAATCTCATCTCATCGAATCTCCCCGTGCTCAAAAAATACAGTGAGCGATTGATGCAGTTAGTTCTTTCATTTCCGAAAGACCCTCAAATTGCCGAAGAAAAAAAGAAGGTCGATTTTGACTTTATTCAGTCTGATCTCCCCGACCTTCTATCAAATGTCGAACGGGGCGCCGAGCGTGCCATCGCTATCGTGGGAGACCTTAAATCCTTTTCTCGACCAGACACGTCGGGGGAGTCCGACGTCGATCTTTCATTTGTCATCGAATCGACGCTCAGACTTCTTCGAACTGAACTTGGAACACGAATCAAAATTGAAAAGCAGATCGAAACGATTCCAACCGTTCGTGCGAATTCGGGACAAATTCATCAAGTCGTTCTCAACGTTCTTCTCAATGCCGTTCAGGCGATTTCGTTGGAAGGGACGATCTCTATTTCTCTTGCCCGAAGAGAACACGAGGCCATTTTAACAATTCAGGATTCAGGAAAGGGAATTTCACCCGAACAATTGGGTCGAATTTTCGAACCTTTTTTTACCACACGACCCGGAGGCAGCGGTCTCGGCTTGAGTGTGAGCTACGGAATTGTATCGGCCCATGGAGGAAAACTCTCTATTGCCAGCGAAGTTGGTAAAGGTACGATCGTTACTATGCGTCTACCCTTTACGCGCGAAAGTGTTCTGTGACGCGCCCCCTTCTTTATGTCGATGACGACTCTGAGAATTTAGCCACGCTTCGGCGTGTTCTTCGGGGCCAATATGAAGTGCAGCTCGCCACGAGCGGGACGGAAGCGCTGGCTCGCCTTGAGCGAGATCCTTTTCCGGTGATTGTGGCGGATCAGCGCATGCCGGGAATGACCGGTGTGGAGTTTCTTAAAAAAGCACTCAAAGGATATCCGGATTCGATCTGCATTCTTTTGACGGCTTTCACAGATTTCGACGCCCTAGTGGATGGGATCAATGCCGGCGTGATCTATCGATATTTGACCAAGCCCTGGAAGGAGCCTGATCTTTTGGCCGCGATCCGTCAGGCCTACGAAAAGGCCGACCTGGTGGCGGAAAACCGGCGACTGGTTTCGGAACTCAAACGTAAAAACGAAGTGTTGCAAAAAGAAGTCGATGAACATTATGATTTTTCGGGTCTCGCTGGCGCGGATCAGGGTCTCAAAGCGGTCACGCAAATGATTTCGAAGGTGGCTCCCACACAGTCCACAATCCTCATACGCGGCGAAAGTGGAGTGGGAAAAGAAGTCGTGGCGAGAGCGATTCACTCCGCCAGCCCCAGAAAAGAAAAGCCGTTCGTTCGAATGAACTGCGGTGCCTTGGCCGAAGGAGTTTTGGAGAGCGAGCTTTTCGGCCATGAAAAGGGGGCATTTACGGGAGCCGCCGGTCAGCGGATTGGACGTTTCGAGGCGGCCGACGGTGGGACCCTTTTTCTTGATGAAGTAGGAGATATTTCACCCAAACTTCAAGTCTCACTCTTGAGAGTTTTACAGGAGCGAGAGTTTGAACGAGTGGGAGGAATTCAAACCGTTAAGGTCGATGTGCGTGTCATTGCGGCCACGCACCGAGATCTTGAAGAAAAAGTGAAGAATGAGTCCTTCCGGCAGGATCTCTATTTTCGACTGAATGTTTTTCCAATTTCAATTCCCCCTCTACGGGAACGTATGGGGGACTTGTCCACACTGACGAAGCGGCTCTTGGAAAAAGCGAGCCGAACGACAGGTATGAGCGCAAAACCTCTATCTTCCGAAGCGTTGGCTCGGCTTAAAGGTTACGACTGGCCGGGAAACGTTCGAGAACTCGAAAATGTGTTGGAGCGGGCCCTGATTGTTTCAATGGGAGGAGAAATTGCGGCCGAAGATTTGATTCTCGGTCCCGGAATTGATGCTCCGGTTTCCACCTCCGAGACTTCCGAACTATCAAAAGAGGAGCTTCTTGCGGCCATTTCAGATGCCGGAGGAAACAAACTTCAGGCGGCAAAGAAGCTCGGGATCAAGCGGCCCACGCTTTACTATCATTTGAAACGCTTCGGCATTTCGTAGTCGGGCAATTGGACATACGCCACGGGCTCGATATAAAGAGCGCGGCAATGGCGCAAAAGCTCCGAATTCTTGTGGCAAAACCAGGACTTGACGGTCATGACCGAGGCGCGAAAGTGGTCGCCCGCGCGCTTCGCGATGCCGGATTTGAAGTCATCTATACCGGCCTCCATCAAACGCCCGAGATGATTGTCAACGCAGCCGTTGATGAAGACGTGGATGCTGTATCCCTTTCCGTTCTTTCCGGAGCGCATATGTTTCTTTTCCCTGAGGTCATTCGCCTCTTAAAAGAAAAAGGAGCGGGAGACATTTCCGTTTTTGGTGGTGGGATTGTCCCTCCCGAAGATATCGAAAAGTTGGAAAAGCAGGGCGTGGCAAAAATTTTCACGCCCGGTGCATCGTTAGAAGAAATTACAACTTGGGTCCGAACCCATGTTCGGCCCACAAAATAGGAGATGAATATGAAATCATGGATCGCGATTGCATTTCTACTTTCAGTCACCCCCTCGCTCGCTCAGACTCCCACGCCTTCGGCAAAGGAACCGCCGGCAGTGATTGGAGATAAGGCCACCGCCGGATGGGATAAAACGACACTGGCTGCCGCAAAAACGAAGGAACACGAAGCCCAACTGAAATCTGGAAAGGTTGTCACCGTTACCGGTGAAGTGGTGGATGCCTCCTGCTATTTGGAAATCGGCCGAAGAGGCCCCGACCATTCCGCCTGCGGAATGAAATGCATCCTCAACGGCCAGCCGATCGGCCTGATCGATTCGAAAGGGGAACTTTATTACGTCATTTCCGAAGAGCATGACGCTCGCCGTGACGGCAAAGTCAGTATTCGAGGTAAATTCGCCGTTCTCGTCGGAAAACAGGCTACAGTTACGGGAATGTTAACCGACAAAGACGGTCACAAATCGATCTTTGTGAAGTCTGACCCGGTGACAGAAGCGAAAAAAACCAACTAGAGAGAATCCATGGATTTCGAATTTACGCCTGAACAGATTCAAATCCGCGATATGGTTCGAGACTTTGCGACCAGTGAAGTCGCTCCAGGAGCCATGAAGCGGGATGAAACCTGCGAATTTCCCATCGATCTCTGCCGGAAGTTGGGGGAGTTGGGGCTCATGGGAATTATCGTTCCCGAGAAATTCGGCGGCGCGGGTCTGGATGTCACGAGTTTCGCTCTTGCAGTCGAAGAAATTGCTTACCGGGACGGCTCACTTGCGCTCACACTTGCCTCACATGTCGGCCTCGCTTCGGGCCATATCAATCTTGCGGGAAGCGAAGCATTGAAGCGAAAATATCTTCCGGGACTTGCCTCAGGGCAGAAACTAGGCGCCTGGGGACTGACCGAACCCGGCTCCGGTTCCGATGCGTTGGGAATGAAGACGACGGCGACAAAAAAGGGAAACAAGTGGGTGGTCAATGGGTCTAAATCTTTCATTACTCAAGGATCTCTAGCCGATGTGTATGTGATTCTTGCCCGTACGGACGGCATAAAAGGGGCCAAAGGAGTGACTGCCTTTGTCGCCGAAAAGGGCTGGCGGGGTCTCCATGTAGGAAAAAAAGAAGATAAGCTTGGCCTTCGTTCCAGCGATACCGCCTCACTGGCATTCGAAAATTTGGAAATTCCAGAAGAGAATGTTTTAGGGGAAGTCGGTCATGGATTCGTGGATGCCCTGAAAATTCTCGACCGGGGAAGGGTCATCATCGGAGCGATGTCTCTTGGTTTGGGAAGAGCCTCGCTAACCGAAGCGGCGAAATATTCCCAAGAGCGACACGCCTTCGGCCAACCGATTTCCAACTTTCAGGCGATCCAATGGATGCTAGCTGATTCGGCCACCGAATTAGAAGCGGCCCGTATGCTGGTTTATCGAGCCGCGTGGATGCATGATCGGGAAATGTTCGCAAAGAAAGAATCTTCCATGGCCAAGCTCTATGCTTCCGAAGCCGCATGGCGGGCCTGCAATCGGGGCCTCCAAGTCCACGGGGGCTATGGTTATGTAAAAGAATATGCCGTGGAGCGGTTTTTCCGCGATGTGAAACTGTGTGAAATCGGAGAAGGTACGAGCGAAATTCAGCGCGAGGTGATTTCGTCTCAGCTCTTTACCCAGGCATGATCACGTCTTACGAAGATATCATTCGACTCTTTGAACGAGGGGGACCGGTCTTTGTTCTTCTGGGTCTCACATCCGTTGTTTGTTTAACTCTCATCATTGAACGATTCATCGCTCTTCGTCGCAGCCGAATCCTTCCCGCGAGACTCGTCAACGAGGTGGATTCTCTTGTATCCAATAAAAAAGTTTCCGAGGCTCTCACACTTTGTCGATCGAACGAAAGTTCCGTAGCGCGAGTATTGGTGGCGGGACTCTCCGATCTTTCGTTATCCAAAGACGAGCTGGATGAAAATGTGGAAATGGTGGGGAAGCGCGAATCCAGCGTTTTGGAACGGAATCTCGATTTCTTAGGCACCCTTGCTGCCGTCGGCCCGCTTCTCGGCCTTTTTGGAACCGTGACTGGAATGATTCGGACATTCAGCGTGGTGGGCGTGGTGGGCGTGGGAGATCCGATCAAGTTGGCGGGGGGAATCGGTGAGGCGCTGTTAAATACCGCCGCCGGAATGGCCGTAGGTATTCCTGCCCTCGTTTTTCAGCATTATTTTTACCATCGGGTGGATCGCTACATTCTAGATATGGAAGAATTCGCTCAACGAATGCTCAAGGTCGCCCGCCGCGGCGGCTAACTTCAGGACTTGGTACCAAAAAAGTCGTCCCATTCTTCATTACTCTTAGGAAAAGCATCGAGGTTCATGGGGTGCTCGCTTTTTCGGAAGGCCTCCACCAACCAATTGGCGATATCCTTTTCTGACCAACCGAAATATCGAACATGCTCTCGATCGTTCAACTCATCATCTCTCAGTTCTGCCATGAATTGTTCATAAGGGTCATTGTTGTCGATTCTCTCTTTTTGTTTTTTTTCTTCCGCCCACCGTTCCCAATAAAATGGATAGGGATCTCGATATTGGATCTTCGGATTGTCATATCGCGCGCTTTCATTGATCTGATATCTCGCGATGAGTTTTTTCCATTTCGATTCCGGAGCCACTTGGAGAAGGTCTAAAACATGAGCCCGGTTCATGACGATCATAAGGAAGTGGCGCGCGAGCTCTAATCGAGCGCTCTGAGGATATTTTGCAAAATGCCGTTCTAGGAGGGTGGTAAGGTCGTCGTAAGGGACATTCATCCGATCGACGAGATCCATGGTTGTGCCCAATGGAAGATAGAGAAGTCGAATAAAAAACAGGAGCTCTTTATTGTAAAGATCGACCATTCGATCACCCAGATGATAAACAATTGCGCGATTCGCCTCGGAAAGTTCATGACCTTCGTGAAGCATTTGTTCTAAAGCTTCGTGGCGCATTCCGAACCGAATTTGACTCCAAGGTCCAGAATAGGAGGAATCCGCAGGATCGACGTCAAGGCCTCTCATTGCATGGACTTTAGGTTCATTAATAAGCCCCTCCTCGGCCAAACGAATCTCGTAATCTCTCGCTGCGATCATATCCAGAAGGGTCGAGCGCATGTAACTCAACTGATTCATCATTCCCTCCCGAGCGGACTGAAGGCCGGCCAACAGGGGCCGTACACGATCAAAGTCTAGCGGTTCTAGGCGTGAAAAAAGATCGGCGATTTGCATTTCGTAATTCCGCACTCGTGCCGCGTGAACGGAAATCAACGATTCCTTGATCAATGTTGTCCCGACGAACTTATGCTCGGCCGGCATCATGTCGGCTACAGTGCTTACGCAAATAAATATGGTTGCCACCCATGAAAAGCCGACGAGCTGCATAAATCTCTTCCCTGCCCAGCTTGCGAGCTTTCTCCCCCCGAGCATGGTGAACCAACGCGCGGCAAAAACAGCACCCTCACGTTCGGAGAGCTGTAGTCCCCATTCACCCAATTGCTTGGTTCCCGACTTTGCCGCATCTTGGAGCACCCACAAAGACTCTCTTTTATGAACTTGAGTAGCCCAAAAATTCCCCACCCGAGATGCCACTGCCTTGGCGCTCGCATTAAGTGCCGGGCGAATGAGCGCGGGCGTGGCCAGGACTCCGATTGAAATAAAAAATGGAAAAGTTAGAATTCGTTCGGTCAGAGCCTGGGCGACAAATCGAGAAAAGAACCCATGGTTTGCGGATACAACAAGTCCCATTTTTGAAAAAAGTGCATGAATGGCCTCCGTATCCAAAAGAACTTCCTCGCCCAGAATTCCAAGAATGTTCTCATTTCCCGCATTTCTAGCGATGCGGAATCGCACGAGGTCTCCGCCAAGGCGCAAGAGCGCTGTCCGAGAGCGTTCTTTCAAATCACGGTTTGTAATCAAAATTCTTCCTATTTCTGGGAGAAACGATCCCCCCTCCCAAAAACCCCATGGGATGATCATCGAGACGCACGAACGGACATAGGCATTCATGTAACCTGCTCCAACCGAAGTTTGGAGCATCTTTGCGAGCCAGAGAAGAGAAGCATCGAACCACCTCATATGCCGTGCGCTCCAGACTCCGACGTTGACAGAGACTCCAGCCGTACCTGCTCCGACAATAGAATTGAGCGTATCAACATTGAGAACCGTTTGTGTGACGGAAGCGATCATTGTTGGAAGGCTGGCCGGGAAAACCGTAATACATCGATTCTGATAGAGTTCGTTGTCACAGGTTTTTGTAACTCGATTGCCTACCTCAGGCAGACCGCGATCAGGCAGTGGATTTTCAAGGAGCATGAGACCCGGGAATAGGGGGATCTCTTTGTTTTTGGCGTTGTAGAGTTTTTCCACTTCAACGACTTCTCCGCGAGCCACTACAAAGATGTCTACATAACCCATTTTTGCGTCGGGATAATTTCTTCCTTCCACAGCCACACCCGAAAAAGACTGCCAAGGAATTCGCTTATCGCTCGACGCGCCAAGAATAAGCTCTCCGTTAGGTCCGAGGGGGACGTGCATTTGCCGCCGTTCATAGGGTGCCAATCGATCAATTTGTGTGGAATATTCATTTCGATCGGAAGCTGTTTCTAATAAGGCCATCTTCCGAATTTTTTGATCCTGCCATTCTTTGGAAACCATAGACGCAATGCTCGCTGAAAGAACCAGCGCACTCGTTTCCATCATATGGGAAAGCGGACGGGCTACGACTTCGGAAACATTTTGAAAATGTTGTGTGAGCGTCGGTGGTTTTTCATAAAGCTCGAGAGGGGAGAGGGGAACAGATTTTTCAGGAGTATCGATGGGAATTTCACCGTTGAGTGCATGCTCTTGGACCTCGGGCGAGCCGTAGAGCGCCGCATCGGACAAACGGTCCATCGCATCAACTTCTTCAGGCTCATACTGATCCTTGAACGCCGTTTCGAACTCAGCGACGGCAGTGGCCGGATCGCCTCTCCTTAATCGGTAAGGGACTGGGCTTTCCCTTCTTGAGCGCTCGGCGAATCCCTTTAGATCGCGAGGTTCATCACGGATCTTTGTGTCTCCTTCTGCGATAGCTGGAGGTTCAAACACAAAGATCGGAATGAGGAACACAGATACGAGTGCTTGCCGAAAGGCAGGCGACTTCATTTTGGGGGCTCCTCTTTTACATCGTGTTTGGGATCCACTGCCCTCGGTCTCTCCACACGTCCTGCAGCATCGTTCTCACTCGCTCGGTGTTCTCCGCCTAGCGGTTCTTCACCCACGAGCGGCTCGATTCGGTCTCCCACAATCTTTAAGGAGCCATCTTGACGAAAAGTATCCAGAAGTATGTTTATCCCAGGTTGAGCGTCTCCTTCTTTATTGGCTCGCTCATGTCTCAAGATTTGATGGGCGTCTTCGCGTTTTAGCAATCTCCTGAAATAAGCTCTCCGAAGCGGTTCAACAGCTGTATTTACAACCTTCGTGAGGAGAGGAGTTCGACCAAAACTGAGATCCACAATCCGATGTACAACAATTTGTTCGATCATCGAATAAGCTGGGCTGGTCGGTTTTGTGGAAAGACGTATCAGCTCGCCGAGGCACTCGACAATTTTTGCCTTTCGAGCCTCATACATTGGGTCCTTGGTGTCCAGACGATCGGCGATATTTGACAGCGCGAGATAAAGATAATTCGCTTGTATTAGATCTTGATTGTCGTGAGCGATAATCAGCTCAAGAGTGAGTTGAATATGTTCAGGGTAGTCGTCGTTTTCTCCCCCAAGAATGGATTTTTCCACAAGCACATCGAGTGGTTCGTCCTGCCTCCCCCTTTTCAGGTAGGCTTGGTAGAGCTTAGCTCCATGCCCATCGGCGTAGGTCAAAATCTTATTTGCGTCTTTTACAGATAGAAGTTGCTCGGCTTTTGGGTCAAGGGCTCGTCGAAGAACTCGAAGTTGTAAGTCATCAGATATTTTTGTTGGCTGCGTGAGCTCGACATTAATCATAATCCCGCGAATCAGGGCTCGAGGGGTCTCTAGCGTTACATGGTCAAAAAAATACTGGTATTCAGCGAGTGCTACTTCTTTATCTATTTCACGTAGCTGAGCAATCGCCCCCAGAAACGCCTCCGCATCTCCATTTGTTATTTTGGACCCTAGGTCGGAAGAGGGCCGTAAGCGAAGCGAGAAGCCTACATTGTCCGTGGCCCACTTGCTGAATGATTCCGTTCCTCTCCGATAGAGCTGCTCAATGGTTCTTGCTGTGATGGTATTGTCCCCTAACGTAAAACCCTGCACGGCGTTAGCCGCGCGATTTATACTTTCCGAGCCGAATCCGCGGAGTGAACTATTATTCTGGCCGGCGGGTCGGAGTTCATACCGAAAAAGATCCATCGTGAAGTCCGGTAGAAAAATGCTATGCCCCGCCAGTTTTGTTTTCTCTAGGATGACCTTTCTAAAATCTTCGAACGCCGTTCGATCTCCTTCTAGGAGATTGAGCGTGATGGCGTCAAATGCTCCGGGAGAGACTGACTCCATGTCGGAAACACGGATCCATCGTTTATATTCATTGAAAACATAGGGCTCGCGTAGTCCTCGGAGCGAGCGGGCCATATGAAAATCCCGTGTGTAATGATTCTCTAATACCCCCCGATAAAATGAACTCTCATTCGCCTCTCGATGAGTCATCCGACTCATTTCGTCACGATTCTCTCTGGCCTGAGGAATGAGCCAGTGAATAAATTTAGCTCCCACTGCATCGCCGGCTACTCTCTGCGAGCCCTCAACGGCGGTTTGTACCAATTCACCGCGTAATTCGATGTAGGCTTTCACATCTCCGTAGGGGATAAGTTCCGACCGGATGGCTTGAGAGTAGTTCATTGAGGCAATAAGTTCTTCGACTTGAGCTACATCATTTGTGAACGACTCACGAAGCTGTTGAATGGAAGAAGTAAGCATCGTTCGTTCTTCCGGAGTTATGGCCGGGCCCTTCATACAAACCAAGCGAATAGCCATGTAAATTTCACGCACTCGCTCGACCAGCGTGGCCTGGGGGGCAGGAAGATTCGCTGTTCCCGCAAGAAGAGCAAAGACCAAGATCCATAGAATTTTTTTCATAAAGCGTTACCCTTTCAAATTAAGGACTTAGATCGCAACAAACATGCCGTATGACTCGAGACGTGGACGCACATAACAAATTGAAATCACACACCTTTTTATTTGAGTCGGGGGGCCCAAACGATATTATTTCGCGAAATTGCGCTATCGGCGCCCCACGTTTATACCTTCGCCTCGATGAAATTTTCGAGAAATCAAAGACGTCGCCGAATTGCCGACGTCAACATGATCCCTCTCATCGATCTTTTCTTAAACATTCTTGTCTTCTTTCTTGTGACTACGACTTTCGCAACGACATCCCTTTTCTTTGTCGATCTCCCCAGTGCAAAAAATGCGGAAGGATCAGCGGAACGCCAACAACTGTCCATTAATGTTTCCGCCTCGGGAGAAGTTTCGTTAGATCGACAATTGGTTACCATGGAACAGCTCCGCACGGAAATTGAAAAGATCCCCAATGATCAGAGACAAAAGCTTCCGGTGATTCTGCGCGCCGATCAAGAAGCTCGACATGGCCAAGTGGTTTCCATCATCGACCTACTCCGAAATTTTGGAATGAAGAACGTTGGAATTGCGACGAAGACAGGTTCTAGCCCTTGAGCAAGAAACCGATTTTTCTTCGCCAGCCGTCCAAGGTTGATTTTTCGGCCAGTGGGATGGCCCGTTATTTTTCCTGGCTCTCTGCGCAGGGTGGGCCTTTGTTTGATTCGTATCTCTCCGCGCATCGTTGGTCGGTGGAGCATCTCGAGGATTTCTGGAAATCCATTTGGGACTTTAGCGGTCTCATTTCAAGTCAATCCGATTTTCAAGTTCTTGAGCGCCGGACGATGCCGGGCGCGAAATGGTTTCCCGCCGCGCGCCTCAATTTTGCCGAGAACCTTCTCCGTATTCCCCTTCGGGGTGATCGAACACGAGTCGCTTTGACGGCGATTTCGGAATCCCGACCACGGATTCAAATGACGTACGGTGAATTGTTCGATCAAGTCGCCGCTTTTGCCGCGTTTTTGAAAACGAAAGGAATTCAACCGGGGGATCGCGTGGCGGGTATCCTTCCGAATGGGCCCGAAGCCGTTGTGGCGATGCTCGCATCGACCAGCTTGGGTGCGATTTGGTCCTGTTCTTCTCCCGATTTCGGAGTTCAAGGAATTTTTGATCGATTCCATCAAATTGAACCCAAAATTCTCATTTCCGTGGATGGCTATCGCTACAATGGGAAGAAATTCCCCATTCTCGATCGTCTGGAAGAAATCAGAAGGAAAGTGCCATCGATCCAGGCGACAGTGATCATTTCCGAAAAGAATTCGGATTGGAAAGATGCGATAGAAAAAAATCGTGGAGCCAATTTAACGTTCGCTCAGCTCCCGTTCGACCATCCGGTTTACATTCTCTACTCCTCCGGAACTACGGGTGCTCCCAAATGCATTGTGCATGGCGCGGGGGGGGTCCTTCTTCAACACAGTAAAGAATTGATGGTTCACACGGGAGTGACCGAGCGCGACAAATTCTTCTACTTCACGACCTGCGGTTGGATGATGTGGAACTGGCTAGTTTCTGGTCTCATGACGGGAGCCGAACTGATTCTTTTTGACGGTTCTCCCTCCTATCCCTCGCTTGATCGGCTATGGCAGGTCGCGGAAGAAGAGAAAATTTCCATTTTCGGAACCAGCGCCAAATTTATAGGATCGAACCGAAGCGCGAAAATGACACCCGGGAAGTCATTCAATTTTCGATCGATTCGAACAATCCTATCCACCGGCTCGCCACTTCTTCCGGAAGATTTCGATTGGGTCTATTCCTCCATTCATTCGGATGTTCTTCTTTCATCGATCGCGGGAGGAACCGACATTGTTTCCTGTTTTGTCCTCGGAAATCCGATGCTTCCCGTTGTTCGCGGTGAAATTCAATGTAAGGGACTGGGAATGGATGTCGTCGCTTTTTCTCAGAATGGTGAGGAAATCGTTGGAGAAAAAGGGGAATTGGTTTGCCGCGCTCCCGCTCCTTCCATGCCGGTGCGATTTTGGAATGATCCGAATGGGGAAAAATATCAGAAAGCCTATTTCGACCGCTTTCCGGGTGTTTGGTGGCATGGCGACTACATTGAATTTAACGAGCGGGGAGGGGCCATCATTTACGGACGATCGGATGTGACGCTCAATCCCAGTGGGGTTCGAATCGGTACGGCCGAAATTTATCGGCAGGTCGAAACGATCGAAGAAATCAAAGACAGCCTGGTGGTGGCACAGCCCTGGGAGGGAGATGAGCGAATCGTTTTGTTCGTTCTGCTGGATTCCGCTCAATCGCTGACACCGGAATTGGAGAAAAAAATACGCACCCGAATCCGCGAAAACACTACCCCGCGCCATGTCCCGGCGAAAATTATTTCCATCTCCGAAATTCCCTACACCATCAGCGGAAAGAAAGTGGAACTAGCCGTGACGAAAATTCTGAGGGGAGAACGAGTGGAAAATCGTGACGCCCTGGCGAATCCGAAATCTTTGGATTTTTTTAGAAACCTTCCGGAGCTGAAAAACTAATCGATAGGAAGCCGACGGATGGAACGTTCGGCGAAAGCCGCGATTTCATCATGTTGAGCGTGCGCATCTTCGTATCCCAAGTCGACCAATTTTTTGAGGTAGCTTGGTTCAAATAGAAAGTAACTTAAGAAATCAGACCCCGAACCAGGTCCCGCTTCCAAGATCCGGAGGATCGCGCGTTCGAGACTGCTAAATGTCCGAAGGTTTTTTAAGGATCCACGCACGGTTTCATCCACCAGCGTCGCAATATCCACACTGGGCATGATGACCAGTTCCTCAATCTGGCGAACACTGGCCTCCCGACAGACCTGAGAATAAATCTCCGGTGAAGTATTTTTTTCAATCGCCCGCAAAACTCGGTTAATGCGCTCCACTTGCTCACTGTCACTTTGAAGGCGGTCCGTCAGGATGGATTGCAACACTCGCCCCAAAATTTCGGCAAGGGTCGGGTATCGGGGCGCGACGAAACGCCCTTGGGTGTCGGTCATTCGACCTCCTCGACGAAAATGGGTTCCGATCATGAGAATTCTCCCCGCACCCAGGGACACGGCTGGAGCCAAAGGCGTGTTGAGACGCAGCCCTCCATCGTTGTAGTACACATCCTCAATGGGCACCGGAGGGAAAAGGATGGGAATCGCCGCCGATGCCATGACATGGCGGGGGCTGAGTTTTACCTGATGCGTTGGCATGCGCTCGCTATGTTGAACATCGGGCCGCTTTTGAACAAACAACTCCACCTGTCCCGTATGCATGTTTGTGGCGGAAACGCAGACTCCATCGATTCTCCCCGCCTCCAAATTCTTGGTAATGTTTGGCCAATGACAGCCCTGGCGCAGAAAGAGAAAGAAAGGTTGCGTGTCGAAAAGTCCCTGAAAGTGTAGAGAACGGTCCCCCTTTTCCTTCCATCCCTCGATTCCCAGAAAATGAGCCGTAATTCCGATGATCGAGCGGAGTAAGAGCTTCCCTAATGATACGGGGCCGGTTCGATAAATATTTTCTGTTCGAACGGCGAGCCAACGCTGCATTAAGTCATTCCCTTGAAAAACGAGATCCTCGGCGGTAGCCGCCATCCAGGCCGCATTGATGGCGCCCACGCTCGATCCACAATGTATGTCGAACTGAAAACGCCGGGCGATATCGGGAGGAAGCTTGGTTCGAATGTAATGAATCACGCCGGCTTCATACGCGCCGCGTGTGCCGCCTCCGGCCAGGACAAGGGCGGTTTCTGTTTTACGTTCATTGGTCATGTTGGGGGCGAATCATACGGAACGAGGCGCCCTTTTCAATAAACTCTCCCTCCGCTATTCTCATAGAGATGTCCCCCCCTCGCCTGAAGTGGGCCCGCCGCTATGGATGGCCAATGACACTTTTGCTTTTCTATCTTGCGTCTCTCGGTTTTTTTTCACTCCTGGGGGATCGCGGTCTTTTTAAGAGCTATAGCCTCTGGAAGGAATGCCAGCGCTTGGATCAGGTCAACGCGGGTCTCGCGCAAGAGATTGCCACTCTGCGCCAGGAGGTGGTGGCTTATCGGGGAGATCTTCGCGCCATTGAGCGCCAGGCAAGGGAACAGCTCCACCTTGCTGGCGACAACGAAATTCACTATATCTTCCGGTAATGCTTATCGCACGGTGGGCCTCCGCCGCGATCCGATCCCTCCTCCGTTTTCGCTACGTAGCCACGGCCCTCGTTTTATATGGTGCGGCGCTTTTGATCCGCAATTCGTCGCCTTGGGCGCTACTCTATTTCGCCCTCGTTCTTCTTTTGCTGGCAGGGGTGGCTTTCTTCTCGGTTCGAAATCTTTCCAAGGGAAAAATCGTTCGGCGTCGGAGAATCGAGGGCGCGATCAACACCATTTTAGCGCTCGATTTGGCGACACTATCTACCGGTCACCCGGTACTTTATCTTTTGTCTTTCCCTCTTTTTCTATCCTTTGTTTACTCCGGTTATAGAAATCGAAATCTCCTTCTCTTTTTTCTTGCGGAATCCGCTCTCTTGGTGGGCCACGTCCGCGGGCATTCCAAAATCTATTTGCATCTGGCGTCGGGTCTCATTCTTCTCTTCCTGTGGACCTTTTTTGCCGCTCTTTTTCGATCTCGCGAAACGGAAAAACGACGGGAAATTGTCGATCGGCTTCGTCTTTACGAGCGGGAAGCCTCTGAGCTAACCAATCGATCGGCGGAAGTGGGCGAAGCCCTTCGGATGGATGAAAAAAAGCGAGCCCATCTCGCTTCGATGATTCGGGAGCGGGAAAAAAGCTTTCGGAACCTTCTTCACATTCTTCAAAAAACATTCGAACCGCATACGGCGGCCTTTTTTCTATTTGATCCCAACCAAGACGCCTTCTTATTAAAGGAATTCATTTCCGAGTCCGATCGATTTGCGGAGCGGAGAGTTCAACCCATCGATGGTCTATTCCGGCTGGTGGCCAAGGAACAAAGTCCCGTCCGACTTGTCTCCGCGTCGGGGGAGCTCCGCGGACTGACCTATTATGACGGGCCTCCCGCGGTCCGATCTGTCATCGCGGTTCCCGTACGTTCCAATGATCTCCTCAATGGTGTCCTGATTCTCGACCGATTAAAACCGGCACCCTTTTCCGATGAGGAATCGGAAACGATTCAGCAAATTGCCGGCCAACTGGCGCGCACGATGGACAATGCGGAGGCCCTGCAAACGTACTTCGAGCTTCAAGAAGAACTCGCGGCATTTTATGCGGCGAGCAATGTGCTCAACCGTAGCCTCAAAGTGGAGGACGTGGTTCGAACGCTGCTGGATTCGACGGAAAAAATCATCCGGTACGATTGGGGATTGGTTATCCTCCACGATGCCGAGTCGGATTCAAACATCGTGGCGGCGGAACAGGGACCCGACCGGGGTAGCTGGGTGGGAAAGGAATTTGCCTGTGCCTC
Organism: uncultured bacterium; assembly: GCA_964397255.1. Lineage (GTDB taxonomy): Bacteria > Bdellovibrionota_G > JALEGL01 > JALEGL01 > DATDPG01 > CAYNHQ01. The sequence goes on along the minus strand of CAYNHQ010000006.1, from coordinate 169,108 downwards.
CGAGCGGGGGCTCATTTCATGGGTCATTCAAAATCAGGCACCGCTTTCCTACACAAATTTTTGCAGTCGTTCGGGAAAGACGGTGCTCTTTAATAAGAATTTTCGCGTTCCCAATGTGTACGACTCGATTTTGATCGTACCGATGCAACTCAAAGGAGAGCCGCTGGGGGCTCTATTTCTTGCGGCTCGAAAAAATCACTTTTTTTCCAGAAGCGTTCGAAAGATGTTGGAAGTTGTAACGGTAATCGCCAGCGCGTCCCTCAAAAACGCCAGGATGGTGGGAGCACTGGAACGTTTGGCGACGACCGATGGGCTTACGGGCCTCGCCAATCACCGGACGTTTCAAGAAACGCTGTCCTCTGAAATCGACCGCGTGGTTCGCCACCCCGCTCCCCTCTCTCTTTTGCTAATCGACATCGATTATTTCAAGAAATTCAATGATGAATACGGCCACCCGGTGGGGGATTTTGTTCTGCGGAGTATCGGAGGGGTGCTTCATCGTGCGGTACGAAAGGTCGATACGGTTTCAAGATATGGAGGGGAGGAATTTGCCGTGATTTTGGTGAACACCACGGCCGCTGGGGCTCTGCAGCTTGCCGAGCGAATGGTGTCCGATGTCGCCCGGCGAAAGCTTGATCATCAGGGCCTTTCACTCCACGTCACGATTTCAGTCGGAGTAGCCACCCTTCCGGAAGACGGGGTGACTCGTGAGGAATTGATTGATTGTGCGGACCGGGCGCTTTACGCATCGAAACACCGCGGCCGAAATCGAGCCACTGCCTTTAGTCGATCCCTTAAAAAGGTGAGTCCCGAAAAGAAGGAGCTGGAGCTGATCATCGCCGCGGAGGATGAACTCCGATACTCCCTAGAGAATTCGTAACCTCTTTCCCAAACCAAAGGTTTTAGGCTAGGTTGCCACCCCGTGGATCTCTTTGAATATGCGGAACAGCGGAATGAGCCGAAGAAGGAGGAGGTTGCTCCGACTGAAGCCATTTATACGGTGGGTGAAATCACCGCGGAGATTAAAGCCCTTCTGGAAGGAAAGTATGGCCGGGAGCGGATTTGGGTGAAAGGAGAGGTTTCCAATTTTAAGGGAAGAAACCAGACAGGGCATATGTACTTTAGCCTCAAAGATGAAACCTCCCTTCTGGGTTGCGCCTATTTTCGAAACGCCAACAAGAACCTTTCGTTTGAATTAAAAGACGGCCAATCGGTGCTGGCCGCCGGACGAATCAGCCTGTATGCCCCTCGGGGAAACTATCAACTCATCATCGAGGAAATTCGTCCCGGTGGAACCGGAGAACTTTACCTTCGATTTGAGATGCTCAAGAAAAAGTTGGAGGCGGAGGGACTGTTTGCCCCCGAACGAAAGCGACCCCTTCCCCCTTTTCCAAAGCGGATTGGCCTTGTGACTTCCGCGACCGGCGCGGTCGTTCGAGATGTCATTCATGTGATTCGCCGCCGCTGTCCATTCGTTGCCATTCTTCTTTTTCCCGTAAAGGTTCAAGGGGAGGGTGCGGCCGAGGAAATTGTGAAGGCACTGGAAGAAGCGAACGACGAACGGCATGCTCTCGAGGTGATTATTGCCGGAAGAGGCGGAGGTTCGATTGAAGATCTATGGGCGTTTAATGAAGAGGCAGTGGCTCGAGCGATCGCTCAATCACGGCTCCCGGTCGTTTCCGCCGTGGGCCATCAGACGGATTTTACGATTGCCGATTTTGTCGCCGATCAACGGGCCGCGACTCCCTCGCAAGCGGCCGAATTGGTGGTTCCGGATACGTTAGAAGTACGTCGCCGGGTGGAAATGATGATTCGAACCATCGTTCGTGAGCTTTCACACGCCAGGGAAAAAGCGGTGGAGCGACTCGACGGACTTAAACGTTCGGCGCCTCTTCGAGACCCACGCAATTTGATTCGAGCGCGCCGTGAACGAGTCGAACGGGCGGTAGAACGAATGATGGGGCAGGTATCGAATCGAAATGACCAGGAGAGAGCACGGTTTGAGCGAAATCGTGAGCATCTTCGATTGTTCATCACACGGGCCCTGTCTCCCCGTCGACTGTATTTTGAAAAAATCACTTCTAACCTTTCGCTGCTCAATCCACTGGCTATTTTGTCGCGTGGTTACAGTGTCGTGTCGACTTCGGAGGGGAAAATCATAAATAAGAGCCGGGATGTTTCGGTGGGAGAAAGTCTCTCGGTTCGACTGCATGAAGGAGGGCTCAAGTGTCGAGTAACCGAAACATTGGAGAAATAGCTTCCGAGCTCGAAAATCTCGCCGGGAGGATTCACTCCGATTCCGTTTCGTTCGAAGAGCGGATCACTTTGACTTCCAAGGCGGTAGAGCTTTACCGACGGTTTCGATCGATTTTTAAAGGAGCTACGCTGGATGTTCGCGCGCTTGTTCCCCATCGGGACGGGCGATACCGAGAAAAGCCTTTTGACTGGGATTCTTTGGATGAGGGAAGCCGTCGTTGAAAATAGTAGTTCTCGCCAGAAGCCGTTTCAATTTCTCCAATCGTCGCTTGCGGGAGGAAGCCAAGGCACTCGGACATACGATCCATGTAATCGATCCGATGGAATTCGAGATTATCTTAGGGCGGAAGTCTCCCACGCTTTACCGCAAGGGAAGGAGAATCAAAGGAATTGACGTCATGACTCCACGGATGGGCGCTTCCATTACCAATTACGCACTGGCGGTCGTTACCCAATTTCAAATGATGGGGATTCGCGTCGTCAATGAGGCGAGCGCCATTCTCCAAACCAGAGATAAACTCCGATGCATTCAATTGATGAGTCGGTATGACATCGACATCCCACGAACGGTTGTCGTGCGCCGACCCGCCGACATCTCTACGTCGGTGGAAATGGTGGGTGGGTTTCCCGTGGTTCTAAAACTTTTGAGTGGTACTCAAGGGGTGGGGGTCATTTTGGCCGAGAATATGAATTCGATTGAATCGACCCTCGATACGCTGTGGAGCCTCGGCCAGGACATCCTTCTTCAAGAATGCATCAAAGAATCCGTAGGCCGAGATATTCGTGTCATCGTTGTCGGGGGTCGTGTCGTGGCGGCCATGCGGCGGCAGGCTCGCATCGGAGAATTTCGGGCGAATATCCACCGGGGAGGGGTGGGAATCGGCATTACGCTTGAGCCATCGTATGAGCGGGCCGCGAAGCGGGCGGCCAAAATCGTGGGTCTTGATATCGCCGGTGTGGACCTCTTGGAGTCAGATCACGGGCCGAAAGTGATCGAGGTCAATTCTTCCCCGGGCCTTGAAGGGATCGAAAGTGCGACTAATTTGAATGTGGCGCGTGAAATGGTGGAATATCTCGCCGCGGTGGGTTCCGCGCAAACCCCAGTGGCGAACGCTCGCTAAAGAGGAGCTGTGGCCGGAAAAGATTATTACAAACTGCTAGAAGTGGATCGCTCGGCGTCGGAAGCGGAAATCAAAAAATCGTTTCGTCGGTTAGCGAAAAAATATCATCCTGATGTAAATCCGGGAAATAAAGCGGCCGAGGAAAAATTCAAGGAAATCACCGAAGCCTATGCGGTACTGAGCGACGCGGAAAAACGGAAGCGATACGACACGATGGGGCCGGAAGGCTTTCAATCCGGATTCGATTTTTCCGATTTTTTTCGAAACGCCGGTCGCGGGAGCGACGGGCAGCGGACCTATCATTGGTCGAGCGGGGGAGGGCAAGAGTTCAATTTCGACTTGAGCGGTCTCGAAGATATTTTCGGCTCCTTTTTTGGCGGAAGGAGGGATGGATTTTCCCAGGCGCGCACCCCGCGCGAAACGACATATAATCTCGATGTCGATTTCTTGACCGCCGCAAGAGGAGGGGAAGTCGATCTGTCGCTGGATGGCGATCGCGTTCGGGTGAAGATTCCTGCCGGAGTCGACACGGGGCAGACGATACGTCTTCCCGGGAAAAAAATATTGCTTCAACTCCATGTCCAGGCCGATTCTCGATTTGATCGGAAGGGGAACGACATTTATATCGATACTCCCGTGTCTTTGTCGGAAGCTCTCCTGGGGGCCTCTATTGAGGTCCCGACGATCGATGGCAGCGCGAACGTCACTCTTCCTCCGGGGACGTCGAGCGGCCAAAAACTGCGACTCAAGGGAAAGGGGGTCCCGGGACGCGACGGAAAACGAGGAGATCAATACATTCGTATTTTAATTTCTGTTCCGAAAAAAATCGATGCGCGTTCGAAAGAACTCATCGAAGAATTTGCTAAACGAAATCCTGAAAACCCGCGAATATAGAAACCATGTCGGTCACTAAAGATCGCATCTTCTTGGTGATTCTGATCTTCGTTCCTTTGATTGTCTTTCTCAATAATCTCAACGGCGGTTGGATCCTCGATGACTATTCACATATCGCGAACAATCCGTTCATTCGTTCCTTTACCCATATCCCGCATATTTTGACTTCCCGTCTTTGGCGGGCAACGGGGGCCGATATTGACGGCTCCGAGATTTACCGGCCGGTCCAGCTGTTATCTTGGCTCTTCAATTACAAACTGTTTGGAGGCTCTCCTTTTTCATTTCATTTCGTGAACAATCTCCTCCATATCGCAAATGTCCTTCTCCTTTTTTCTCTGGCCCGACGTTTCCTTCTCGATTCCATCGCATTTGCGGCGTCTCTTTTTTTCGCCGTCCATCCGATGGTGGTGGAGGCCGTCACCTGGCTCGCTGGAAGGCAGGACCTTCTCGTGGCTTTTTTCGCCCTCGTCTTTGTCCATGCGCTCGATCAGTCTCTCATGGCGAAAGGCCGAGCTCGAGCAGGTTGGGTTTTTCTGGCTATGATCGCGATTCCTTTGGGGATCTTCTCCAAAGAAACATTCGCCTTTGTTCCTTTCGGTGTCATCGGAGCCTATGCCGTGACATTGAGGCGTAATCGGGCACAACTAAAAGCGCTGGGGTTATTTTGGGGGCTGACTGTATTGGCGCTTTTTCTCTGTTTTTTGTGGAGAAGACATATTTTGACCGATCCCGTGGCTTCGCTTGTCGGATTGCAAAATATTTCGAACTTCAATCTTCTTGTGGAACGTTTCTTTACGCTGCTTGTCTATCCGGCCGACAGTGACTTCGTAAACGCATTTCAGCCGACGCCCTTTTCCTGGAAAGGGGATGGAGTCGTTTTCTTAGGTATGGCCACTGTTTTGGGTTCGACGTTATGGATATTTAAAAAAAATCGAGGGGCGCTCCTCGCTCTTTCATTTTTTCTTTTATCACTTCTTCCCATCACGCTTGTCCTCGATTCTCTCGGCTGGATTGCCGAACGCTACTTTTACCTGCCGATGGCGGGGTTTGCTTTTTTTTGCGGCATTGTCGCAAAATCATTCGGTCATTTTTGGTCGCCTTCGTCGAAGCGAGTTCGTGTGGGGTTCGTGTGTGAGCTTTGGACCTGGTTTTTTCTTTTGGGTCTAGCTTCCATTTCACGCAATCAGGATTGGAAAAACGAGGAGGCGATTTATGCAAGTTCGCTTTCAAGGAGTCCCGATAATTATCTCCCCTACTATTTTCTCGCCTGTCATTACGATCGGGATGGAAATCGACAAAAAGAAATGGAATTTTATCGCTGGGCGATACAGAAGAAACCCGACTATCGCCCCGCGTTGAATAATTTGGCGGTTCGCCTGATCGATCAAAAGGCATTCGCCGAGGCCAAGGAAATCTTGATGCAGGCCTACCGGGTGGGTCCTCGTGTCGCAAAGACATCGTTTAATATTGGCTACTACTATGAGCGTAAGGGGGACCGATCAAATGCGAAGAAATGGTATTCGCAAGCCCTTCGTCTGAAGTCCAACTACCTCCTTGCCACACAAGCTCTGGCGAGAGTCGAGTAATTATTTCGGCTGACGTTCATTTCTGGTAAGGAGAGGCCCCTTCGCCTCGATAGTTCAACGGATAGAATGCAAGCCTCCGAAGCTTGAGATCCAGGTTCGATTCCTGGTCGAGGCACCACTCAGACAATTCGCGATTTCGCGTCAAAATGGTCCAAGGCATGTTGTGGGAAAAACTGATTTTTCGATCTTTTAAGATCCGGTTCGATCCAATCGTTTCAAAGAAATCCTTTTTTGAGTTTTGGTCGGGGTCGATCGCGCGGGGACCCGCCTGGTGGGCCGATTCGAGAAAATCCTTTGTCCGTTCGAGCGCCGAAAGGGCTGACCCCTCGATTTTGCCCATACGCTGTTCGATGCCCACTTTTTTGTTGAGCAATGACTCCTTTTTTGCAAGGTACTCGGGGGTATCGACGGTGCCCGATAGGTGGGCGTCGAGGAGTCGATCGAGCTTGCTTTTTACGATTGCAAGCTCGTCGGCGGCCACCTTTTTTCGGTCAGCCCTTTGGGCGCGAGATTCGCCCCATTCCTTGGCCCATTCATTTGCCATTTTCTCGTAGGTGTCGTCAGGCAGAGCGACGCCTAAAAGAGCGTCACCAATTTGAGAGGAAAGCGCCTCCTCCCGAACGTAAGGCTCAGAACAAGGGCCCCGTTTTTTTGTACACCGATAATAAACGTGTCCCTTCTGTCGCTCGGCCGTGATGGCACAACCACAAGTGGCACATGAGAAGAGGCCAAGGAATGGGTATTCATGGCGCCGCTGGATATGAACCACTTTATTTTTGCGGAGAATCGCTTGTGCTTTGTCGAAGGTTTCTTTTGATATGAGCGGCTCGTGCGCCCCTTGGAATGTCTCGCCAAAATATTTGAGTAGGCCGTAGTAAAAAGAATTCGCCAGCGTCGAATGGATTTGAGAGGTCACCAGCGGTTTTCCGTACCTTGCTGTTAAGCCCCAATCCCACGAAGCGCGTTTGATCGATTCAACCGTATATTTTCCGCTGGCGAACTCCTCAAAGAGTTTGCGCACGAGACGCGAACGTTCCGGGTCAACGACAATCTTCCCCGTGCCTTTTTTGTTGAGATATCCCAGCGGCGCCTGAGCGGGCCATTCGCCCCTTCGGAGTTTTTGCCGCATGCCCCGGCGGACATTTTCAGATAAGTTGTCGCTAAAATATTTGCTCTGCCCGAACGCGATGCTGAGCATAAAGAGCCCTTGCGGCGTGCACTCAAACCAGAAGGTCGGGAATTTCAGGAACTGAAGGCGGCCGGTATCGATGAGATAAATTATGCGACCACCGTCGACAGAGTTGCGAGCCAATCGATCGGGATGCCAAGCAAGAATTCCGTTTGCCTCACCCTCTTCAATGCGAGCAATCAACTGATCAAAGATAGGCCGCCCTGGGATTTTCGCCGTTCGGGCTTCTACAAATTCCGAAGCAATTTCCAATTTCTCGCGTGCGGCAAAAACTCGCAGCTCTTCGAGCTGAGACTCAATTGATAACACTTGTTTTTCTTCGGTGTCGGTCGACTTACGAACATACGTAAAGAATCGAGGTTTCATGGGCGAATGGCTCGCATGATGTGACAATGAGTTCCCGAATTCAAATTATAAAATGCCTTTCTGGAATCGGCCCACCAGGCGGGTCCCCGCGCGATCGACCCCGACCAAAACTCAAAAAAGGATTTCTTTGAAACGATTGGATCGAACCGGATCTTAAAAGATCGAAAAATCAGTTTTTCCCACCACATGCCCTGGGGAATCCTGACGCGAAATCGCGAATTGTCTGAGTGGTGCTCCCAGTGGGATGAGATCCGAACGTTTTTCGAGTCCACGTTGAAGTGACGGACGTCCGCAACGGCCGCGCCAGCAAAAAGCGCTGACACGTCCGTTGCAGTTCGCACAGCTTGTTTGAAATTCGTTGCCCGCACGAATTGCCCTGCTTTTGACGGCAACCCGGTCGCCAACGATAAAGCCGTTGACACCCGGGTTGCACCTGCGGGCCTTTGGCCCGTTTGATTTCCGGCCCAGATCCAAAGAATTTGGCGAGGCCTCCTTTCGGAGGAGTCCGGGGAGGAGAAAGGAGGCCGAGCTATTTTGTCCTTACAATTCGATCTACTTTAAAGACTTCTAGAACCATCGGAGTACCAGTTCTGCCGTTTGTGCCTCCAGCGTATGCCAGCGTCCCTGCAGCTTTTACCGTCCATCGGGCTCCTGCTTTTTCCTTCATTACCTTTTCCAAAGCTGCTACTTGGTCACGGCCGAAGCCAGCCTGGTCTGCTCGAGCTTGATCAATCGGACGATTACTCAAGGTGACAATAACGACGGCTGAATCCTCGAGCAGTCCGTTATTTTTGAATAGAGCCTCGATTCCCTTCGCCTTCCCAGCACTTAAGTGTCCAAGATAATCCAAGTTGATGACATTGTAGGGTCCTGTAAGCGACGCAAGAGCTTCGTTAATATCAGCCCGTACAATTTTTATTTTTTGCAAAAATCGATTCGGCCCAACTGCTGATCGTTGAACAGACTTCATCGCGTTATAGGTACGCTGATCGATTTCAACGATCGCAGAATTTGGAGCATCGACCGTCAGGCGTTGGGAAAGCAGTCGAATAAATTCAAAGTGTTCCGTTTCTAACCCTAAATAATGAATACTTTTGTCGGGGAGCGCCTGGCTTATTTGGTCGGCCATCAGATCGCGCGCCACGACCTTTTCATCCGATGCAAATCGCCGCATTCCATATCGAGAGGTGTCATGTGTTCCGTCAGAATTTTTTACCAGTCGAAGGTCGTAGGCATTAAAACCTCCTTCTATTCTTCGTCTTCTTGTTTCTGGGAGCTGAGTAAAACACTGCCGTGTATAGCGAAAAGGGATCCCTTTGATTCGACAGTAGCGTTTAACAGCTTTAAATGTGCTTCCTCCAAGTGCCGTATTGCCGACGCCGCTGAGTTTCACTTCGAGCGGCTTTCCTCCAATAATTTCGATAAGTGGTTCAGTAAAAAGTTCATCGAATGTCGTATTCTCGACAAGTTCGTCAAGTTTCCCGTGATACTTCTCGCGAAGAAGGTGATCGATTTTCTTTACAAGGATCTCGTCAACTAGCTCGGCATCGTCCCATGTATTGGCACTCGCTCGACTCATGTGATACGGCCGAAATCCCTTGAATTCTTCTTCTCTACCCACAGCCCTGAGATATCGACTTATCATTGTGAAACAGCTGTATTTTGGCATTGAAATTTGACGAATACCGCCCAACGTAACCTCGATGGACTGCCCTCCTAATGTGTCGATAAGAGGTTCAGTAAAAAGTTCGATAGCATTTGTGTTTGCGATTAGTTGGTGAATATCACCACCGTATTTCTGATTGAGGAGCTGGGTGATCTTTTTTACAATGGCTTCATCCAGTAGCTTTTCATCCCTCCACGTTCCCTTGCTTGCTTTAGCTAAGTGGTAAGGCCGAAGTTCGGAAGCTTCGTTACTTCGCCCTGTTAATTCTAGAAAGCGTTTCAAAAACAAAAAGGGTCTCCCCTTTATGCGGACCATAAGCACGCCCATACTGACTTCCATAGGTTGCCCCGCTACCATTTCGTAAAGTGGTGAAAATAATTCGTCTTGGTTGGTTTCAGAAATAAGGCGATTCAGATCTCCTTCATATTTGCTTTCCAATAGTTGGTTCACTTTTTTTACGATCAGCCCGTCAAGGACTCCTGGTTTGTCAAAAGTTCCAGGGCTTGCTTGTCGCATATGATAAGAACGAAGGGCTGCAAACTCATCGCTTCGACCTACAATCTGAAGATAGCGTTGAATTGCATCATATGGACTTGGTCCATGAGGAAGGTATTTCGCAAGTCCTTGCAAACTGACCTCGAAGATTGTTCCCCCGATGTTGTCGAGCAATGGTTCCTCGAAAAACTCCACTTGAGTTGTATTCGCAATTAGTCGATGTAAGTCGCCACCATATCGAGAAAGAAGCTGGTTCACTTTTTTAACTATGACGTCATCAATATCTCTTGAATCTGTCCAGTTCGCGCGGCTCAAGTGATATGGCCGAAGGCCCTCGTACTTAGCAGTCTGGTTTGTGGCTTGAAGATAGCGTTGAATAATGGGAAACCGGCCGCCTCGAAATTCCGGTCTTCCGGATAACGTTCCAAGAGAGACCGTGAACACATGGCTTCCAACATGGTCCTCAAAAGGTTCAGAAAAGAGCTCACGAGCGGATACATTTGAAATTAAGCGCGAGAGATTGCCATCGTATTTCGTTTTTAGAAGTTCATTTACTTTTTTGACAATGACCTCATTCACAAATTGCTGATTGTTCCAGGTGCCTTCGGGTGCATTAAACGAGTGATAAGGGCGTAGATCAGCGTACTCAGCGCCGAGACCTTTCTTTTCAAGAAATAGTTGTAGTGCTCTGAGAACACATCCCTCACCAACGAACCCATTGCCCATGCCTAGAAGTGAAACGCTTATCGTTCTGTTATTAATCGTATCCATCAGTGGTGTTGCCCAAATATCCTCGTATCTCACTTCTGAAATCAGACGATCCATATTTCCATCAAATTTGTCTAAAAGAAGTTGGTCGAGCTTTTTGACGAGTACCTCGTTTACAAATGTTGGATCTGTCCAAACCCCACGAGTTCTTGCAAAATGATAGGGGCGCCACTCGGCACTTAACCCTTGTGCCTGGGCGCGTCGGAGAGTCTCTAAAACCATTTCAATTGAAAAGTGATCTCGAACAGGGTGAATAGTTCCCTTGGAATCAGGGCCATCGTGTTCAAGTATGTAAATCACAGCTTCGTTGATCAGTCTTTCATCCCTTGCTGTCTTCCATACAGGTCGAGCTGTTTCTTTAGACACGTTAGAGCTGGCCACTCTTGGGGTAGCAAGCGATTTCTCATCTGAATCATGTTTATCTATGCTCGCTCTTTCGTTAAGTCCCCCGGGAATTACGGAAAAACGACCGGATGACGTCGGCGAAGGCACGCTTCCCTTGCGAACCACTATCGGGCCATCTGTCCCTGTCGCTTGAAGAATTATTGGTTGTTCAACAGGTATTGGCTGTGCTGGAGCCTGCGGAGGAGGCTTTTGAAATGGATTGGGCTTTTCCGTTCGGAAATATTTAGGCCCTAAATCGATCGTTCCATCAGGAAGTACGGTGAAGCCGACAAATTTCTTTTGCATCAACCGGTTAAAAAATGCGTACCGGTTTTTCACCGTCAAGATAGTAATCGCCAAGAAGGTTCCGTTGGCCGCGATGGGAAGAATGTCGTCAACGGTTAGGTCTTTCCAATCCACATGGAGGGAATGCTTAAGTCCCTTTCCAAACAGGACAAGAAGAACTGGATCACGAATAAGACTGATAATGCTTTCATAGGCCATCAATCTTCGCCCAGTGCGTGAAGCCCATGCGAGTCGATCGAGAGTTTTGACAACCTCCACCATTTCTTCGCTGATTCGCAGTGCTCGCGCGACGATGGCCGATACACGTGCACCTTCACCAGCGAGCCGGAGAACCGGAACAATCATCGCGATATCCCAAGCAACAGTGCTCCATCGAAACGTTCCATGGCTGATTTGCCAGCCGAGATCGACGATCGGGATGGACTCAAAAATGAGAGTTTTTCCTTTCACCTTCCAAATGGCCGGTCCCTTGGCCATCACTTTGTGAAAATGCTCCAGACCTCCTTCGACATGCCCCAAAAATAGAATCTCTCCCTTCACGTCCTGGAGCTTCTTCTCAAACGTTCGATCGCGAAACTCCGCTTCTTTGAGATACGCTTCGATAATCCCGTCGATGCTCAGTGCAATCTTTGCGGCAGCTAAAACTTCACCCACTCGGTTCGATAAACCGGCACGATCAAACACAAGGGAACGCGCCAGAGGGGATGAAAGTTGTTCTTTGACACTTCTTATTTTTTCAACGAGCCCCGCGTATTCAAGTCCCATCTCCGTGATTTGCAATTCAGCCTGTTGAAGAGCGAAAGACATTCCCGCCCGAGCCAATTCCCATTCCAGTCCTTCGCGAGCATCTTTGATCGCTCCTTCATTTCCACCTATGAGAGACTTTTCGAAAAGTTCTGTTACGTCCCTCGCATCTTTGAAATTGGGGCTGCTCGAATTGATCGATTCCAAAACCGTTTGAGCGGAGCGAAGCAAGGACCAGTTGTTTGCTTCCTCCCAGCTTTTGGCGGCGATCTCTTGAGTTCTTATATTCGGCTGAGAAGAAAAGCTCTTCGCAGGAAGCCCCAAAAGAGCGATCGCTAACACCACCGAGAAGACGCAATTTTTGGGACGCACGAACACATCTGCTTCCTAAGCAGGGCCTATGCCAGCGCTTGCACAGAAAAACGTCGATAAGCTGTTGGAATAACAGCACAACATAGCCTTTAGCTGATCATAGATGAGGTTTTGAAGTCCCAACTGACCCATAGAAGCCATTTTTGGGCTCGGCTCATCAAGCCCCGGATAAATTAAATGCCGAGCCACGTTCTTTGGATCTGGGCCGGAAATCAAACGGGCCAAAGGCCCGCGGGTGCAACCCGGGTGTCAACGGCTTTATCGTTGGCGACCGGGTTGCCGTCAAAGGCAGGGCAATTCGTGCGTGCAACGAATTTCAAACAAGCTGTGCGAACTGCAACGGACGTGTCAGCGCTTTTTGCTGGCGCGGCCGTTGCGGACGTCCGTCACTTCAACGTGGACTCGAAAAACGTTCGGATCTCATCCCACTGGGAGCACCAGGTTTGAACTGATTAGACCCGAACTTTACGCAGAAATTCTATGCCCCGCTTGTTCCAATCATTATTGTCATCAGGAGGACCTTTGGTGACTGAAACTCCGAGATAGTGAAGCAGAGAGCCCCAAGCAGAGAGGAATGCGGAAGATTTGATTCTTTCGTGCACTTTGATCTTGTAGCGAAATAAGACCGAAATACTCGGCCCTAATGCGAACGCGGTATGCCACCAATAAGGTGGAATATAGAGTAAATCCCCTGGCTTTAGGATCACTCTGTAGCGTTTGATCTTCCAAAAGGGTTCGTTTTCGTTCTCAAGCATACGAACATCATCTGGCAATTGCGTAGGGTCCGTGGAGTTATATTTGTGGGAAAAAAATGGTGAATTCTTTATGAGCGCGCCTTCATTGGGCGAAATAAGGATGAGTTCTTTTTCCCCTACCGTTTGACCCACAAAGCCATGAATACCATCAACGTGAAATGGAGTTGTATTTCCCTCTTCTCCAATCCAAATGTTACTGTGATCATAAACTCGCCTTGTTTGACACAAGTCCCGAATTTCGTTCAGAACAGAAGTGGGGCCTCCTAAGCGACAATAAATTCTCTGACCTTCATTGGACTCTTCAAAGATGTGATCAATCACCGCCGCGTAGGTCACCTTATAGGGCGTACTTGACTCTTGTAGAAACCCAGTCTTTTTTGACTGAGCCGCGTATGTGTAGGTCTTACAATCCCCCCAAGCTTCTTTCATGATTTCGGGCTTGAGCAGCTCAAAGAACTCAAATTGCCTAAGAAAACCGGGTAAGATCGCAGGTTTTCCTTCATCAAAAATTTTCCACATTTCACTGGGCCTAACATCTTTTTTCGGAACTTCAAGGTTTTCTCGTGATGGTTTTCTCGTAGCAATCCGAAAAAATCCCACTAATTTCGCTAAACAGAAACAAGGGAACGTAAGGGCAACTAAGAGTAAGGTTTTGAAAAGTGGAACGATATTTTTCAGCAACATTATTAATCAAGTATTATAGCTAGCCACCAAATGCTTGAAAAGAGTCCGCAGATTGAAATTTAACGAATATAAGAACCCTGAATTTCCGCTGGGAGAAACCTGAATCATCCATTGTTGGAATAGTCGAGAATGTCTCCTGGTTTGCAATCGAGGACGGCAGATTTTTTCCAAATATTAATATTTTTGCCACTGCGGCCCGCTGAAATCGATAACGTTACCCGTTATAACTGTGTCCTTGCCATGGTGCACCACAAGTGATACACTTTGAATAGGAATAAATTATGCCGACAAAACAGCCGCGACTTAATGTGGTTTTAAACAAGGATCTCTATGAGATGGTGGAATTGATTGCCGAGCAGGAGGGTAAATCAATGTCCATTGTGGCGAAAGAGTTGATGGAAGATGCCCTGGAGAAACATGAGGACCTTTTGCTTTCAGAAATAGCCATGAAGCGGGAGAAGGAATCTAAGACAACAATCCCGCATGACAAAGCCTGGAAATAGCATTTACCAAATCAGTTACCTGGATCGTGTCGTCGAGGAAGATATCCCTTCTCTTCCCAAAACGATGCGGGAACGAATCAAAAAAGCGATTGAGTCCCGTTTAGCGCTCGATCCGGTTTCTCTGGGGAAGCCGTTACGATACAGCTTCATCGGACACCGAAGAATTCGTGTTGGCGATTACCGTGTTGTTTACCGTGTTGATCCCAAAACTCGTGTGGTAACTATCGTCCTGATCAAACATCGGAAAGATGTTTATGAGGAATCTTAACCAAGTCTTTCGGGCCCACCACAGCCTTCGCTTCCCGGTCAAGAAATCCGCGAAGCAGGGATGGGGCGCGATTTCTGGAATTGTTCTTCTTCCGTGGAGCCAGAAAGGGCGCCGACGGAGGTTTCGCCGCCGGAAATCATTTCCATTAATTTGTCGAAATAACCGGTGCCAACAAATTTTTGATGAGTGGTGGCCATGTATCCCTTCTCTTTTTCATGTGTAAATTCTTCTTCCTGAAAATTCGCGTACGCGGCCATTCCGTTCGATTTATAACTCTTCGCTAAATTGAACATTCCCAAATTCAGTGTGTGAAATCCGGCAAGTGTGACGAATTGGAATTTGTACCCCATCTCACCCAATGCGATTTGAAACTTTGCGATGGTTTTTTCGTCGAGATTTCCCTTCCAATTGAACGACGGCGAACAGTTGTAGCAGAGAAGTTTGTCGGGGAATTTTTTGTGAATCCCTTCGGCAAATTTTTGGGCCTCTTGGATGTCGGGCTTGGACGTTTCGCACCAAATCATGTCTGCGTGCGGCGCATAAGCAAGACCTCGGGCGATCGCCATATCGATTCCGCCACTGATCCGATAAAATCCTTCCGACGTTCGTTCTCCCGTTAAAAACGGTTTATCGACCGGATCAATATCGCTCGTTAGAAGCTTGGCACCGTTGGCGTCGGTTCGCGCGATCAAGATGACAGGCGCGCCTGCCACATCCCCTGCCAACCGAGCCGCAATCAATTTCTGCTTGAACTCTTGGGCCGGAACGAGGACCTTTCCCCCCATATGTCCGCATTTCTTGGCCGATGCAAGTTGATCTTCAAAGTGGACGGCAGCGGCGCCAGCATCGATCATCGCTTTCATGAGTTCATACGCATTGAGAGCACCGCCGAACCCGGCCTCGGCATCCGCTACAATTGGCGCAAACCAGTAAGGGCCTCTTTCTCTACCTGAAAGAACCTGAATCTGATCGGCTCGTCGCAGGGCATTGTTAATTTTTCGGACCACCGCCGGAACACTGTTGGCGGGGTAAAGACTTTGATCCGGATACATTTCGTCGGCGAGGTTGTTGTCCGCTGCGACCTGCCAGCCACTTAGGTAAATCGCCTTCAAGCCCGCTTCCACTTGTTGGACCGCTTGGTTTCCCGTCAATGCACCGAGCGCCGCGACAAAAGGCTCCACGTGCAAGAGATGCCATAGACGAATCGAACCATTGAGAGAAAAGGTATGATCGATTCTCATTGTGCCGCGGAACTTGAGCATGTCTTCGACTGAATAGGGGCGGACAATTCCCTGCCATCGTTCATCTGTATTCCACTGTTGTTTGATATAGTCGATTCGCTCCGGATTGACTTTGTGGCTTAAGATTAATTTCTCAAGTTCCAGCGCCCTCTGTTCGATCGTTAACATTTGTCTCCTTTCAATCCTCCAAATAGGGATAGGCCCGAAGGGTTAAAAACTCTTCCAAATCGTTGTTCGCAATAATTTCGTCAAAAAGCCGAGCGGCTAATTCAAATTTTCCCCCTTTAAACGCCGCCATCTCCTCACGCATCATTGTACGGAATAAATCGACCGTGACTTTTCGTCCATCTTTCATGACTCCCTTTGGATGATGCGCCCACTGCCAAAGCTGGCTGCGGGAAATTTCAGCCGTCGCGGCATCTTCCATCAAGTTATAGAGCGGAACGCATCCCAGCCCTCGAAGCCAGGCCTCCATATATTGAATTCCGACACGAATATTGGTTCGAAAGCCTTCTTCTGTAATTGTTCCTTCAGGGACGACCAAGAGATCCTTGGCCGAAACATTTACGTCCTCTCTTTTCTTATCGATTTGATTCGGCCCGGACATCTTTCGATCGAACTCTTTTTTAGCGATCTCAACCAGCGCCGGATGAGCAACCCAAGTTCCATCATGGCCGTCGGTTGCTTCCCGCTCTTTGTCGGCGCTTACTTTGGCCAGCGCCTCTTCATTCGCCTTCGGATCATTTTTGATCGGAATTTGGGCCGCCATTCCTCCCATCGCGTGTGTATCACGTCGGTGACAAGTTTTAATCGCAAGGAGTGAGTAACTGCGCATGCATGGGGTCGTCATAGTCACTTGGTTTCGGTCGGGAAAAATAAAATCGGGTTTTTTCCGAAGCCTTTTGATCATGCTGAACATATAGTCCCAGCGGCCGCAATTGAGGCCGGCCGAGTGATCGCGAAGCTCGTAGAGAATTTCATCCATTTCAAACGCAGCCAAAATCGTTTCAATAAGAACTGTGGCTTTGATCGTCCCTTTGGAAAGCCCGAGTTTCTCTTGGGCTCGAAGAAAAATGTCATTCCAGAGGCGAGCCTCCAAATGGTTTTCCATTTTGGGGAGGTAGAAATAGGGGCCTGTTCCTCTCTCTAAAAGCTCGCGAGCGTTATGAAAAAAATAAAGACCGAAATCAAAAATGGAGCCGGATATCGGCCGGCCGTTTACTTCAAAATGGGACTCTTCCAAATGCCAGCCCCGAGGTCGAACCAAGAGCACTGCTGTCTTGTCATTTAGGCGGTAGACTTTGCCTTCCGGGCTCGTAAAGGAGATCGTTCGACGAACCGCATCTTGTAGATTGATCTGCCCTTCAAGCGTGCCCCTCCATGTGGGTGAATGTGAATCTTCGAAGTCGGCCATGAAACAACTGGCTCCAGAGTTAAGGGCATTAATCACCATTTTTCGGTCGACGGGGCCGGTGATTTCCACACGACGGTCGGCCAGATCGGAAGGTATTGGCGCGATCTTCCAGTCGCCGTTTCGAATTTGTGTGGTTGCTGAAAGAAAATCAGGAAAAACTCCTTCATCCAACTCCTTTTGTCGGTTTATTCGGCGTTTCAATAAATCGTGCCGGCGGTCTCCAAATTCTATTTCTAGATCAGAAATAAATTGTAGGGCCTCGGGAGTAAGAACCTGCGAAGTCATCAAGGGGACACGAGCGCAACAGGAAAGCAGCGGTCAAACTCGACGGAAATGGAAGTGCTTCCCTTGGTCAAGGTCGCGCTCCCACAGCCGGTGATATCGATGGTTATGGAATCACTGTCGCTGCAGGTTCCAGACCAAGAACCGGATGTGGCGCAGTTACAAGTCGACTCCCAGGTCACATTTGAAGGGGTGATGTCGCACGTCACATCGGTTTTATTGTTTTTCACACGGAGCACACCGCCGTCGACGACTCTATTGGCCCGCGATGTGCCCGTAATATTAATTCCGTCCACGGTCGTCGTCGTAAAATCAAATAACGTTTTGTTGTTCGCATTTTTAAAGCTGCGACGAATTCCGTCATTCGTAAAAGTGAAAGTGCCCGCTTGGCTTCCTCGCGTAATTCGCTGGCCCACGACCCCCGTTTTTTCCACGTGAAGGGTGGCGCCTCGTAAACCGGTTGCCGTAAACTCCGGATCTCGACTAATGGAATGCCCTTCCTGTGTCATCTTGCAGGTGTTGTCGACCGCATCATCGTCCCAGGTCAGAGTCACAGTTCCGGAGAGCGTCGCAAAGCCGATGCTGCAGTCGGAAAATGTTCGGGTAATCACATTATTTGAACAACTTGAAAACGTATCAAGTGCCACACAACTATCGGCAAAGGCTTCCGGCCAAATGGAAAAACGCCTTTTTTCCCGTTCTCCGGGTGCCCAGCGATTGAACGTACGTTCGACGGCTCTTTGGTCAAAAGGGAAAAGGGAAGCGATAGTTCCGCTGCTCCCACCCGATTCGTCCACCGAAGCCATGGTTTCTCCCGCCTGCTGGCCCAATTCGTTTGCGTTGGTAATCGCACTTGGCGTTCCACCACCCCCGTTGTCCATGGTGGAGCAGGAGACCAGAAAAAATAAACTTGCCGTCCAGAAGAGAAGATTAGATTTGTTTTTCATGAGCGCATTCTAGTCTTTCGAAAATAGACTGTCACGACCCCCTTAGATGTGCACCGAACGAAAGTTAGATTCACAGGGAAGTTGTATGCTATAACCCGCGCCCACGAGAAAGTACGCCATGCTTGATATTAAAAAATCTATCCCAATGATTTGCGTGCTCGCTATGTACTTGGGCTGCACGAGAAATGAGAACAAACCGATGTCCCCTACCGCCGGTACCTCCGAAGCCGTGATTGAAACTAAATATGGAAAGATGGAAATCGAATTTCTTCCGAATGTGGCCCCCAAAACGGTTGAAAATTTCAAAAAACTGGCCGGTTCAGGTTTCTACGACAAAACCACATTTCATCGCGTGATTCCCGGATTCATGATTCAGGGTGGAGATCCCAACTCGAAAGACGACGATCGGTCGAACGATGGGACGGGAGGCCCCGGATACACTATTCCGGCGGAATTCAATTCGGAAAAGCATGTTCGAGGAGCGGTTTCGATGGCCCGATCTTCTGATCCGAATAGCGCGGGGAGCCAATTCTTTATTGTTGTAAAAGATTCTTCTTGGCTGGACGGGCAGTACACCATTTTTGGGCGGGTAAAGTCGGGAATGGACGTGGCCGATAAAATCGTCGCAGTTCCTCGCGATGCCAGAGACAACCCACTTGAAAAAGTGGAGATGCTCAAAGTGGTCGTAAAATAATTCCGCTTTAGAAAACGAATCCGATTTTGGTTCCGGCTTCCGAAATCATCCAGGGAGTGCGGGTTTCTCGTTCCGCAATGGCTGAAGCCAATTTCTGCCGATCCTCGACATTTTGAAGAGTGATCGATAACCCGCTCCGTATCCAGTAAGGACTATCCCCGAGATCCGCTTCTATCTCCACCCATTGGACACGGGCATTTGCACGAATCACATCTTGTCCATAAACGGGTACCCAAAGATCGATCGGTCGTTTTGTGTCCAAAATGACCGTGGTGAGGATTTGAAGCCCGCGAAGACTGACATCTTGAGTGACCCCTTGCTCCAGTTTACGAAGTGGGCGGTAGCGATCGGGATTAAAGCGAACCGACTTTCGGAACTGAACGCGAGGCTCAGCTCTTCGATTTAAATAGAGACTTGCTCGTGGGGAATTCCATTCCAATTAAGGTCTCCCAATGAATGAAATATCGGGGATCTCATCGCCCGACGGCCCGGAGAGAGGATCAAAGTCACGGTCTCCCTCATCTCGAAGGGGCTGTGCCGTGGGAAGAGGACGGAGAAAACGAATTCCAAATTCCCGAATTTCATGATCATCCGAATCTTTGGCGTTGAGGTTTCTCATCCAAACGACCTGGCCAACCATGCGAAGTGGTTCTTCTTTGGGCGCAAGAGTAACGGCGACGGCGAGTCGCTCGCCGATACCGAGACGAAGAGCGGTCTCTACAGAGAGACCTTTCTCGCTCAGATTGGTGCAAATAGAAGAAAAATCATTCGCCTTGTGTCCCAATTCCACCGGCAACTGAACCGGGAAACGGGGAAGTTTCCGTTTATCGAAGCGTTCCACAGGTCCCTGCTGGCGATACGAAGCCATGTTTCATTCCTTTCGATGAGTTGGATTGGAGGAACCCTAAACTAATTCATCCAATTTTTCAAGCGGTTATCCGAGCAACACGCATTTCAGCCCGGGTTGTAACACATCGCATTATTTTCGTCAATAAGAGCTCCAAAAATAGGGCTGGACTTTCATCCTCGCGACAGCCTAGAGAGAAGAAGAAGGGGCAGAAGTCGTGGACGATTACCTGACCAAAGGCCAAAAATTTCCCGAAGTCGTGGAGAGGTACGAAAACCTCCAGACCGTCATCAAACTCCGTGAAATGATTCGCCGTCTCTGGCACATCGCCGTCTCTTTCGTAAATGAGGATGGCTTTGTCATTGACCATGCACGTGGAAGAATCTCTCCGTCACGAAATCAATTTTGTCATAAGTGCCTGTTTGATCGGGATGGACTTAAGAAGTGTGACCAAACGGTCGTCGATATCACGACCAAGCTAAAATCAGGCGAGTTTCCAAACGGGGGTGTGTTTAATGACTGCCACATCGGATTCAAATACGCCGCTGTGCCCGTTCGTTTAAATGGCCGCTTTCTTGGCTCTGTCATCGCGGGCGGATTTTTAACATCGCCACTGACGGATTCCGATAAAGAGACGATCCTTGCAAAATCAGGGCAATTCAATGGAGCCACGATCGCAGACGTCGAGATCGCATTTGACGAAATTCCACTTCTCAGCGATGCCGACTTGCGGTTTTTCATGGAAACCGTTCAGTTCGGAATCGAGGAAATTAAACTTTTTCATGAGACGGTTTCCAAACGAGAAATTGAAATTCGAAGGCTCAACGATGCGCTCGAGGAACGCTATGCCTTCCACCACATCATGGGACACTCTCCCGCCATGCGGCAGCTTTACGAGCTTCTCGACAAACTGAGCGAAAGCGAAGCGACAGTTCTCATCGAAGGAGAAAATGGAACGGGAAAGGAAATGGTAGCTCGCGCCATTCACTACAACAGCCCTCGAAGGGACCGACGATTCGTCTCGCAAAATTGCTCGGCGTTTAATGAAAATCTCCTCGATAGTGAATTCTTTGGGCACATCAAAGGTTCGTTCACCGGCGCGATACGTGACAAAAAGGGCCTGTTTGAAATCGCAGACGGCGGAACCTTTTTTATGGATGAGATCGGCGATATGTCGCCCGCGCTTCAAGTAAAGCTTCTTCGTGTATTGCAGGAGGGGAGTTTTATTCCGGTGGGCGCTACGGAGCCGAAGCACATCGATGTCCGAATTATTGCAGCGACCAACCAAAATCTAAAAAAGATGGTGGAAGAAGGAACTTTTCGCGAAGATCTTTTCTATCGCTTGAATGTGATCAATGCCCATGTGCCTCCGCTGCGAGAGCGTAGGGAAGACATTCCCCTATTGATTGAGCATTTTCTCAATAAATATTCTAAGAATCCTCGAGACAAAACCAAACGATTTTCACCGGAGGCCGTCGATGCGCTCATGGCATTCAACTGGCCCGGAAATGTACGGCAGCTCGAAAATGAAGTGCAGCGAACCATGGTCATGGCGGCCACCGAGGATTTAATTACTCGCGAGATGCTGTCGAACCCCATTCGTTCCACCACGATTTTCAATGATCGGATCAAATTGACCGGCAAGTTGCGGGACGCGATGGAACAATTAGAAAGAGAAATGTTGTTGGAAGGGCTTCGGCGAAATCGCTGGAACAAATCAAAATTGTCTAGAGAGCTAGGTATTAGTCGGGTCACCCTTCTGGGTAAGATCGAAAAATATGGACTGACGAGGGAATCATCTCTCCGTTCCGCCACCGCTTGACTCCAAATTCTTCGGGACTAACGTACTCGCCATGAAAATTAGACCCCCATGGGCAGTATTCTCTCTTTTCTATTGTATTATCATCTCGTTCGCGGTTGCCGCGCCCAATTCACTTTGGACAGAAGGTAAAGACCGGCCGAATGATCGCGTAAATGCGGATGCAAAAGTTGTAACGCCCGATGCGTATCAAAAAATTTCTCAGCGAGTCGATGGAGCGGTGGTGAACATTTCAACTAGCAAGATTGTGAAAGGAAACGATATGCGCGGACACCCACCCATTTTTGGTCACCCTCGCATGCCCGATAAGAATTCCCCTCCGTCTCCTTTCGACGATTTTTTTGATCAGTTTTTTCAAGGCCCCGGCCAACCGGATCGAGATCGACGGGAGCAGAGTCTTGGTTCGGGATTTGTCATTCGATCCGATGGCTATGTGGTAACAAATAACCACGTAGTGGAAAAAGCGGATGAGATCAAAGTGATTCTATCCGACGAATCCGAATATGTGGCCAAAGTCGTGGGCCGAGATCCACGAACCGACGTCGCTCTTCTTAAAATTGAATCAAAAAAAACTCTTGCCACCGTGGTGCTGGGGGATTCGGACAGAGTGAAGGTGGGTGAAATTGTCGTAGCCATTGGAAATCCATTCGGACTTTCGCATACCGTCACGCAGGGAATTGTCAGTGCAAAGGAACGGCCGATTGGATTCGATTCGTACGATGATTTCATTCAAACCGATGCTTCGATTAATCCTGGAAATTCGGGAGGGCCTCTTCTTAATTTCCAGGGAGAGGTGGTGGGAATCAACGCTGCCATTATTGCCTCGGGTCAAGGCATCGGATTTGCCATCCCGATTAATTTAGCAAAGGGCATTCTCCTTCAACTCAAAGACAAGGGAAAAGTGGTTCGAGGTTGGCTTGGCGTGGTGATTCAAAAGGTTACGGAGGATCATGCCAAGGCCCTCGGATTGAAGGAGCGTACCGGGGCGCTCGTTGCGGAGGTGCAAAAGGATAGTCCCGCGGCTAAAGCAGGAATGCTGGCAGGCGATGTAGTGACGAAATTTGATGGAAAAGAAATTCATGAATGGCGAAATCTTCCCATTTCTGTGGCCAATACACCGGTGGGGAAGTCCGTGGTTCTCGAAATCATCCGGGATGGAAAGTCCAAGACCATTTCCCTCACGGTCGGAGAACTTAAAGAAAAGGAAGTCGCAAAAATTTCTGAAGATGAGGAAAAAAATGATGCCTTGGGGTTGGCGGTCGAAACGCTTACGCCCGAGGCGGCTCGATCTCTCGGTTTGGAGCCCAAGAGCGAAGGTGTACTGGTTCGGGATGTGGATGAGGGGGGTGCGGCGGCGGAGAAGGGAATTAAAAAAGGAGATGTAATTGTGGAGGTGAATCGGAAGAAGATTTCGTCTGCTCTCACCTACTCACAAATCGTTTCAAAATTAAAAAAGGGAGATTCGGTTCTCCTCCTGGTAAAACGGGGGGAAGGAACGCTCTTTGTGGCGTTCAGCCTCTAACATAAAATGATGATTGACCAAATCCTTTGCGGACTCATTATCGTCGCGGCCATTTTCGGACTCATTCGCGGAGTGGTGAGTCAAATCATGTCGCTCATCGGTCTAGCGGCGGCTTATTTTGCTTCGCCGTGGGTTGGAGCCAACCTGGGATCGTGGGTGCAGGGACAGCTCGGGTGTTCTCGGTTCATGGCGGAGAAAGCCTCGATCTTTCTCGCAGGAGTTCTCATTTATATTGCATGCCGACTGTTCGGATATGGCATTGAAAAGTTTTTTGTGAATCGGGTAAAGGGATTATGGAAAGTAAACCGTATTGGCGGAGCTCTTCTCGGTGGACTCAAAGCCACAGCCATCATTGCATTATCACTTTTTTTCCTGGCGTTGATTCCAGTAGATTTGGTTCGTGGTTGGGTTCCCCGAATGCTGGAAAGTCGAGCCTATCGTTTTGCCGCCTCCCACAACCCTATGGGCAAGCAGGCGACGCTCGAACGAATGCGGCAATTTCGAGCGACGATGAGCGATCCGAAAAAGATGTCGAAATTAAAATCCAGCCCCGACCTTAATGCGATTCTCTCTGAATATCAGATGAAAGATGCATTAAATGACGGCCGATTCGTCGATTCCATTCGGCAGGGCGACTACGAGCAGATTCAAAAGGTGGAACGAGTGGAAGAACTCATGAACGATGAAAAACTTTCTCAGATTCTTACGAAACTCGATCGCGAAACCAATTAAAAAGAAAAAGAGACGGTGATCTCGGATGGAATCGCGCCCGTTTTCGGTTTCGATTCCGCTTGCTCGTTGTAGCGATCGACGGCAAGGGGTGCGTTGAAAATGTCTACCCCATATCCAAACAGCGTCGCGACGCCCCCCAAAATGATGAGTGCCGCATTCTTGTTCACTATCCCAGGAATCCCCAGCGCAAGACCGACCACACGGACACCCGTTAGTATGCCCGCTGTGCTGTAATCTTGAGCGTACCAATGCCCCAGGGCGGGAACGACGAGGCCTGGAAACGTGGCGAGGAGAATGGCGGTGTTACGATCTTTTGGGGGCTGTTCCTTAACGACCGGGAGGGATGTAGCGGCCGCTTGATTGGCCGGTGGAGATGCAGCTCCTTTGCCTGATTTCCGACGAGCATTCTCCAAATTCGTTTTTGCTTCTCGTCGATAAAGACTCTGAGGATTTTCTTCCAAGAATTGCTCCCAGAGTGCTGCCTGATCGTCGAGGGAGAGTTTTTTGGCGAATTCTACCGCTCGGAGATAGCGCTCGGTGTCTCTCGCTTCGCGTTTTTTGATCGGATCCGTTTCCGTTAACAAGTCTTCCAGGCGCTTTAAATTGTTCTCAATCTCGGAACGAAACGAAGTGTCCGGATGTTCGTCGAGAAAGGAATGAAGTATCGAAATTTGTTTTTCCAGCGGCTCATTTTTCATTTTTTCGACTGCTTCCAGATAGGCATTGGTATCCTTCGTCTGCTCATCTTTGGTCTGAGAATACCCCTGATGCGTCGCCATCAGAGCCATGAGGGCTATGACAGGGAGAAACAACCGGCGGTTGAAATTCATTGGAAAAACCAGTCTATCATATTAGCTTGTCGGCCGTTTAATGGGGGAGCTGAACGAAACGCCAAGCTTTTCACAGATCGAGGAAGCGGCGCACGGAAGCACCGGAGCATAGCCGGAGGCTATGTGAGGAGCGCCCGTACGACGCTAACGAAGAGATGTGGAAAGATCGGAGTTTCCCTGTTAATGGCTATGAAAATCGGGGCGTAGCTCAGCCTGGTAGAGTGCTTGGTTCGGGACCAAGAGGCCGCTGGTTCAAATCCAGTCGCCCCGACCAGTTTTCATTTTTTCTCGCGCGCGCGAGGATCCCCCACGGATTTTGATAATTAAATCGCAGCGTTTTGGCGCCCAGCCGAACGTTCGACCCGAGTTTTTCGAAGAATTCTTTCTTGGCAAAAAGATTGTCGTCGTTCGCCACGGATTCCGCGTGGCGAGCCGCAATGAGCAGATTTTTTGTGGGTTCGAGCCAGCCCAGCCGGGTTTCTTCTAGCTTGCCAAGACGCTCTTCGAGACGGAGTTTTTCATTGAGGAGCAGTTCCTTTTTGGAGAGATATTCCGTGCGCTCAACGGTTTCGTCGAGATGGGCGTCGAGCAAGCGATCCAGCTTTTTTGAAAGGTCGGCAATTGTCTCGGCCGTCTCTAATTTGAGTCTTTCGATGGGCTGGCTCGACACTTCCTGTTCCTTGGCCAAAGTGGAGAGCATTGTCCGGTAGACGCCTTCTGGTAGCGCTACGGATGCGATGGCGCTCTGAATTTGGGCCGCTAGAGATTCCTCGCGAGTGTAGGGCTCTGGACATTTCCCACGTTTCTTAGAACATCGATAGTACTGGTGGCCCTTCTGTCGTTCCGCAGTAATTGCGCCATCGCAGGTCACGCATTTCGCCAAGCCGAGGAACGGGAAGTGATGTTTTCGCGTAATATGCGTCCGGCCGCGCTGATGGAGAATCGCCTGCACCTGGTCAAATAGTTCCTTGGAGATGAGAGGCTCGTGAGTGCCTTGATACGTTTCGCCCGCGTGTTTGAGAAGACCAGAATAAAAGGCGTTGGATAAAAGATTGTGAATATGGGAGCGATGAAGCGGCTTTTTGGTTCGGCTTTTCATTCCCCACTCACGAGCCTGATCTTTTAAATCGTTTAGTCTTGCGCGGCCGGAGGCATAAATTTCAAAGATGCGGCGAACCCGCGGGCCTTCAGTAGGGTCGACGACAATCTTGCGAGATAGTTTGTCGTTGAGGTATCCGATCGGCGCCCAGCCCGGCCATTCCCCCCGCCGGAGTTTCTGACGGATGCCGCGTTTGACATTCTCCGACAAACTATCGACGTAGAGTTTGCTCTGGCCGAAGGCGAGACTCATCATAAACTTTCCCTGCGGAGTGTTCTCAAACCAAAACGTAGGGAATTTCAGTGACAACAATTTGCCCGTATCGAGCAGGTACACAATACGGCCGCCATCGATAGAGTTGCGAGCCAGTCGATCGGGGTGCCAAGAAATAATGCCTTGGGCCTCTCCCTTTTCAATACGCGCGATCATTTGATTAAAGATGCGGCGGCCGGGCATCTTCGCGGTCATGGATTCGGTAAACTCAGCAACAACGTTGAGATGATCTTTTTCAGCAAGAGCCCGAACTTCCGCAAGCTGCGCTTCAATCGACAACATTTGACGCTCTTCAGAGTCTGCAGACTTTCTCGCGTACAGAAAGAATTTCATGACCGCGAAGAAGATACTCGCCTTCGGCCAAGCCAAGAAAGGATTCTTCGAATAAATCGGGTCGCATGCACGAGCATGCAGAAGTGTGAAGGGATCGATAAAAATCCCGTGCACTTCAGAACGTTCGGCTGGGCGCCAAAACGCTGCGATTTAATTATCAAAATCCGTGGGGGATCCTCGCGCGCGCGAGAAAAAATGAAAACTGGTCGGGGCTATTAGACGATTTTCGAACATTTTTTCAAGAAAATATGCTGAAGACTTGAGGTGACGCAAACTACCTGCCTTCGTCGGGGCAAAAAGCGCCCCACCTCACGCATGTAGTTTGCAACCGCGCACAGGCTTTGCAAAATTCGATCGCCTCGCCGTGCAAAGGCCCTCAAACCCGACGGCCTTCGGCCGAAATGAATCGCCTTCAATCTATTTCCATCGTATGTGGCGCGGCCGACGATGGGGGTGTGGGGGCCATGAGGAAGGCCGCGCCCAAATTCATCAACCGTATTCCGAGCTTCTATTTGAAAATTTGGCCAATAAGTCTCATTACTTTTTTCTATGTCCACCCGGGTGGCGTCCTATAGATTCAGTTGAAGTCATGATTGTATCCGGATTTCAAGTAGTTAGGCTTCTTCGCATAGGAGATGGAAATTGTACGACATTTGTCGTACAATAAATATGACTTTTAGGGAAGCAAGAGGGTCTCTGATCGAAGCTTTAAAAGAGGGACGATACCAGCATGAGGCGAGAGATGCGCAAGAAGAAAAGAACCTTTTGGCTGTGGGCGATATTTCCCCGGAGCAAGCGATCGAGATTCTAAAATCCTGCCGAGGCAAGTTGCATCGGAAGGAACGGCATTATTGCAAGGCTGATATTGAGGTTCATGTGTTTAAAGCGGCTAAGAAAATAGCTAACTGGAACCAATGGTTTGTGCGGGCCTATTTTATCGAAGGAGGCGCATGGTTTATCAGCTTTCATCCAGCCGAATGGGAGATTCGAAAATGAAAGTTTGGAAAGAAAATGATCGTTCGAGAGGCATTTGCCCGAAGTGCAAAGAGCTTCGGGAAATCATTTTTTTGCGCCGTTCTTTTTATTTGAAGAAATCGAAAAGAAACGTGAAGGGTGTGTTGATGGGTATTTGTGCCACTTGCAATGAAACAGTTTCCGTACCGCCACAGTCCGTTGCTAGGTTGAAGGAAGCCCGAGTGTCAGACCGAAAGCCGTTTGAAGTCAGGATTCCTTCCGACGTAAAAGATATTGTGTTTCTCGTTGTAGATTCTCTAGGAGCCACGGTTCCACAGTCCGCTTTTGGTCAACTCTTCCGAAATTATCTCGTACATTTAAAGGAGGACCCGAAAGCCGTCCGTCATGCGTTGACCCTCTTGAGAAAAGTAGATTTCTTCAGAACTGTACCGGCGCGCGACCGTATCTCGATTAAACTGAGCCCAAGCCTTGACGAGATCAGGATCGAGCTTCATTCAGTGTTCGAGTCGGATACCATCTTGGTAAAGGGAATTGTGGCACTCAGCAAGGACGAAATTTTGGATCATCCGATTCCGAAAAGAATTAGGGAACTAAAATACAGTATTCTTCAAGCTGCCTAGGGCCGAATGCTCTGCAATCCGCTGGCCGTAAAGAAAAATCGACCTGATAGGTCACTGCTCGTCACGCTGAAATAGAGACGCACATTTTCAAGAAATTTTCCATAATCGCCTGTGTTAAGGTCGAATACCAACGTGCCTCTATAATTTGCCGTGTTGACATCGACCAAAAGAAATCGACCGCCTGGAATTATTACAAAATCTCCTATGCCGTCTCCCTGATAGCCTCCCGTGCCGTCTTCAATGGACAACAAACATTTTTCCCTGTGGCCCTCCTTCTTATAAAATCCACTCGGATACCTTTTATCGAAGGACTTCCGAGAGAATTCGGACTGCATCGACGTATACTCCGACTCATAATGTGAAAGGTCGAAGAAAATTCGCTTGTTTATATCCTTGTCGCTTCGAGAATCTTTGGTGCCCGTGGAGGCGTAAAGCAATTCTTCTCTCTTGGCCTTCAAATCATAAACATAAAAGCCCTTATTCCCGTGATCGATAGCTTTGCTATAGAAAATTTCGTTTCCGCTGACACCTGGATAAACCTCGTAGCTTAAAAAAGGATCCAGTACCTTTTCGAATTGGCGAACCTGAAGGCTGAATCGAAACAAAGATCCTTTTTTCGAGAACCATTGTGACGGGGTGGAGCTTTCAAAGACATCCTTGATCAAAAAGACGGAGGCCGAATCGGGCGACCACTGCCAACCTTCCTCGCGCCAGTATTCAGTGCCAATATCTTTTTTCCCCCTATTCCACATCGATTTGACCTTTACTATCGTTTCTACTGAGCCGCTTGAGGAAAGGACTTTGAGTTCGCCGGCGCTGACAAACAATATTTTAGTCGAATCAGGCGATACTAAACTTCTGCGACCTAGTTCACCCTTCCAAACAATTCTATCTGAGTTGCTGATAATTCCGGTGGCCGAATATCTGACGTTTTTATATTCATCTTCGTAGAAGAATGGTTTCATCGATTTAAAAACCACGCTCTTCGGTGAAAAATTTACAATCAGGGGAGGATGGCCCCTCTCGGAAAACGAGTATGAACCATAAGCCAAGCACAACGTGACTAGAAGCCCGTAACTCCAAAGATTGGCGACCCAGCTCACTGGCAGAATCTTCTGGCGCGATTCCCGCAGCAATCGCCGTACAACGTACGCCTCGGAATAAACAGAAATGAAGTACGCTGGAATAAGACCGACCAGCGCGGCGGCAGGAATCATCCAATATAAGTCACTCTCATATGGCGCAAGCCAAGCAGCTTGGAAAATAACCGACGCTGCCTTCGCCCATACACCTCGTAAAACCAACGCATGACCCATTGTCGTAAGGAGGAGCTCTATGCCAAACAAAAGAACCCACGATAACGGGTACCCCAGGATCGTCGACACGGCATTAGCAGCTGCAACGGCTTTCAGGATATTCCCATAAGAGGTTGATATGCGCCGACGGAAAATTTCCGCTTCTAAGAAAACAACCGGAATTAACGCCAATAGAAGCGCTGGGTACATAAGTGCGATCATTGGTACGCCAGCATCAGCAAACGCGAATGACGGCACTGCAATCAAAATTAACGGGTAAATGACAAGGCGCACTCGGTTCAAAATGAAACCCTTTAAACGCGCTCGCTTCGTCCGGCTGCGCTCCTCGATCATATGGTGGCTACCGCTACAATCATGACTTCAACTGAATCTATAGGACGCCACCCGGGTGGACATAGAAAAAAGTAATGAGACTTATTGGCCAAATTTTCAAATAGAAGCTCGGAATACGGTTGATGAATTTGGGCGCGGCCTTCCTCATGGCCCCCACACCCCATCATCGGCCGCGCCTCCCCCAAGAACCTCCGTAGGCTTTCAGCTCTACCTCTCAGAAAAAGAGTACTTACACCGCTTTCAACAATAAGCTTTGAACAAATTGGTTAAGGCTTAATCGTTCGGCTTGAGTACGCAGGAGAGGCGGTAACTTACGATTCCTGAGCTACTGGCGGATAAAATAAAATTCATATTTATTGTCTCAGAAACGTGTAGGTAGAACGGTGATTCTTTAACGTCAAAAATGTGATTGTACACAACATGTTTAAAAGTGATCTTTCCGCCGACTGTCGGCGAACTTCTGGCGTCGCGCCCAGTTGATGTGATGTCAACTTCCATACTCAAGTCGGTTATGGAGTTCTGACCATCACCCCGCAAAAAATCAACACGCAGAGGCATTGATTTCTCCATTGTTGCAAAACCTGGATGCTTCTCATTCATTCGCTTTGCAATGTCTATTGGCTTGGCATCGAAGGACACGCTTGTTTTTGCAATTTCGCCGTTAAAAAGATCGCGTATTTCCGGATATGGAAAGGTAGGGCGTAAAGGAATGTCAATGAAACCGGACGGCCCGACCAGACCAGCATCACAAACGAATCGTGGCACAGCTCTTTCCTTTTCGTTTAGGGCTGTTGCGAGAACAGCGGGAGTTAAGAACGGAATCAGAATCGCATATGAGTATTTGAACATAATAACCTGAACACTTTCTTTGCCGCTTATAGAGCAGAAAAGATGCCATATCAACACGGCAATGAATTCAAATACATAAAAAGGGTGATAGGTCTTTCTGGGGCACAACCGCCTCAGCCTTTTACACGCTGTCGGAGGGTACTCGTCGTGGCACATTACCTCCGCTATTCTTGCCAAGCAGTATCGTATATAGTACTAGAAGTGAATGAAAATACGGGAACTGGAGTCCCTGTTACACCAGGCGGGTTTCACGGAGAGTCGGCACAAAGGGAAGGGAAGCCATCGCAAATGGTATCACTCGAAATTGGGACGTCCGGTACTGCTTTCGGGTGGCTCCGGCAGCGACGCTAAACCGTATCAAATAAAGGAAGTTCGAAAGGCCATCGCCGTAGTGAAGGGAGAAGTGATATGAAGAAAGTCAAAAAAATGAATCTCAGGGAACTTGCGAAGGAATATCAACTCATCGTTTACTGGAGCGAAGAGGATCGAGTTTTTCTTGCGGAGGCCCCGGAATTGAACGGTTGCATTACCCACGGCAAGAGCGAAAACGAGGCCATGAAGAATGGCAGAGACGCAATTTTGAGCTGGTTAGAGGCGGCGGACGAATTCAAGATCCCGACACCTGCTCCCACAAAACAGTATAGCGGGCAATTTGTTCTTCGAATTGGCAAGAGCCTGCACCGTGATCTTGTTCTTAAAGCCCAAGCCGAACGATTAAGCCTTAACCAATTTGTTCAAAGCTTATTGTTGAAAGCGGTGTAAGTACTCTTTTTCTGAGAGGTAGAGCTGTGAAAGCCTACGGAGGTTCTTGGGGGTGGCGCGGCATCCTCATGGCCCCGCTCCCTATCGTCGCCGCGCCACATACGAAAGAAATCTATTAAAGCAATCGGATTCGGCCGAAGACCGTCGGGTTTGTGGGCGTTCGCACAGCGAGGCGATCGAATTTTGCAAAGCCGCTGCGCGGTTGCACGTTTTGTGACGTGAGCGAAGCGAGTGGCGCATAAACGTGCGAGCATGGCATCACGATTTCACATCCAATTTTCTTGAAAAAATATTCGGAAATCGTCTAATAGCCCCGACCAGTAACTTTTCTTTCAGTTTTTACCCTTAGAGAGTGTTTACGTTGGTTCCGATGAAATTGATCTGACTTTTCGTCATAATCATTCGACCCCCTCCCTGTTCGTTTCTGAATTGTGGGGAACTACGCAAAATTGAGGAAGTATCCGAGGGTTTCTGCGGATCTTCCTGTGCAAGTAAAGCCCTCTCAACATCTCATGTTTGAGGCGAGGATTTTATCGCTCGGAGAAGGAGGGGTCTTTGTCGAGGAAAGCAAACACCTCCTCGTTGGGAGTAATCTTATGCTTACGTTCTATCTCCCCTTGAGCGACAAAGAGAAATACTGCATGGTCAGCGGAAAGATTGTCTGGATTAACAAGAATGTTGCCCATGGCAAATTGGGCTGTGGAGTGTGTTTTGAAAAACCCAATCCCTCGATGACTAAACTTTTGCACGATTACGTTGCATTTAAGCTTTATGGTGACGGCCCCAATTCCGAGAACGGAAATAAAGAACCAAAAGATCCAACCAGGGGACAACTGCGCGGGTAAAAAATAATGTCAGATGTGCAACTTGCTTCAGTGTTGGAGCGATGGACAAGACTCGGGCGCGTAGGTGGCGCACATTCGGCGGTACTCTTTACTCACCCGAAGCGCGTAGGTAAGCGTAGGATCCAGATCATTCCGTGGGGCATCTTTTGAAACTTTATTCGCCAATTTGTCGATGATGGGTCCGAGATCGCCTTCCGCTCCCCCGGTGGTAGGTGCACCGATCATTTCTCGGGGTAAATCCGGTTGCGGTTTCATGGCATGAGGAAGATCGGCTTCATAAACGGGGTCATCGAGAAAACCTTTGGCGCCTCCTTCCCGAACGATTTTTTCAATGACGTCGGGAAAGGGAAGGTCGGGCTCCACTCTTTTCGATTGAAACGATTTTCCGTCTGCCGCGTAAGTGACTCCGTCTACTACAAGCAGACCATCATGATTGGGGCCATCGATGAATTCGAGTTCCTGCCATTTCCCATGCGTGTCGCTTCCCACTAAGATGGCTCTTTGTTTCACGTGCCGCGAAAGCGTGTAGGCCACAAACTCCGCGGCCGATACCGTCCAAGCGTTGGTAATCACGACAAGTGGGAGAGGAGGGGCTTCCCCCAGTTTTTGAACTTCTTTCATGGGTAGCTCGACACGGTGATCCTGAAATTGGACCCAGCCTACCGGACCGTCGATGAATAGTTTTAGAAACTCTAGGGCCGCGACAATCAATCCTCCTCCGCAAAAGCGTAGATCAAGGATGAACGCTTTTGAATTTGGGTATTCTTGAAGTGCAGCGAGTACCTCTTGGGCAAGACCGGGGCCAAACTCCGAGATGCGTAAAACGAGAACAGATTCTTTGGGTGTCACTTGCAGGTGGAATGCCTTTGATAGCGTCTTATGAATCCGAGTCGTGTATGTCTGGCCCGAAGGACGTTTTAACTGAAATTCGAGTTCACTGTCCTTGAATGCCATCACATCGCGGAAGAACTCGAAGACAGTCTTTCTTTCCTTTCGCAACACTTTCTTGCGCACATCATTTTGAACACCGAGCAATTGATCTCCAATACGAATTCCCCCTTTGTCCGCCGCAGAATTTTTTCCCACTTGTACGACAGTTACGTCGTTTTCCACAATTTTTGTTAGGAACCCGAACTGAAGGTTTTCAGCATTGGGATCGAAAGTTTCCTTATAGGCTCGAGTTTCAGACGGCGTGAAGTAAGTGCTATGTGGATCAAATTGGGAGATAAACGCTTTGAGAAATTGGAATCGTACCATGGCCTCCAACGCGGGTTCTTTTAACATGTGAAGCGACTTGCCAATCGTGCACTCCAGAGAGATCGAATGGTTTTCCATCTTCACAGGAAATTCACCTGGAGGTGCTTGAAGAAGTTCCCGATTTTCTTGCGACAAGGAGGAATACACCGAAATAAATGCCTCATGTCCCGCATCTTGAATCTCCTCAGGTGTGATCGGGCGGTAATAGTCTGCTATGAATTTCTGAATGAGCCCCCTCATTTCCTCGCAACTTGGAGCTTGGAATACGTTGGAGGAAGGATGCGGTACGGGTGGCGAAAACAGAATGGGAAGGGCCCAAAAACTTTTCCAGAATGACATGGTACGTCATTTGCCGGATTCGAGCGGCGTCGTCAATAGGTGTGAGTTTAGGCCCTACCGTATTTTCATCAGAGAGATTATATTGATGGGTGAACAGGATGATGGATGAGATTGAAAAGATTTTGAAAGAGAAATTGGCTGCGGAAGTTGTCCAGGTGATTGACGATAGCCCACAGCATGCGGGTCACTTGGGTGCGCTCAGTGGCGGGGGGCACTTCAGCGTACTGGTGGTGTCCTCCCGGTTTGAAGGAAAAGGGATGATAGACCGGCATCGAGAAATCTACGCTGCACTTAATATGGGAAATAACCCTGCGATTCACGCACTTTCGATTATCTCGTTAACTCCTGAGGAATATAAGGCACGTAGAAAGTAGGGCGTGCAACTTATCGCACTTTTGTTTGCTCGCGAGCTTTCATGCACTTCATGGCGGACTCATAAAGATTACGTTTGCATTCTGGGCAAGTGTCACACGCGCCATCTTTGATGGTTTCCAACCAATAATCGAGACCCTCTTTGAATCGATGCAATTTATAGAGCGCTTCAATGCGAAAACTTCCGTATTCGCAGTCAAACGAACCGAGTCGTAAAGCAGCTGAGATTCTATTCAAGGCAACTAGGGGTCTATTTTGCGCTAGATCCAGAGCAGCTTGATTAACAAACACATCAACGATCGAGTTATCTTTACCGCCTCCGACGGTCCGGATGTAGCCAGAATATTGATCCAGCACTTCCTGGGGTAAACTTAGTACACTTGAAATTCGACCTTCGACTCCCTGGTTCATAAGGACCTTCATGGCTTCGATATTTCCTCGGTCGTAGTGCCGGTTTTCAAGTTTTGCTAGGGCAATAGTTTCGGCAACTGACCCCCCTCCTAATCCTTGAAACATCGTTGAATGAGGATCATCAGAATGTACAGCGCCAAAATAGTGACCCAATTCGTGAGCAAAAATGATCTCGGTAAAAAGTCGGCAATCCTTTACAAGGATCATGCGCCCCAATGGTTGGGGAGTCATACCTAAAAATCGATCGATTCCGGAATCTCTTTCCAAAGCTTCGGCGATTTTCTGCGCCTCGGAATCACTGATGCATGAGAAAACCACTAGCAGTGGGGTTCCTAGAGTCGATTTTGCGTCCGAGGCTAATTGGGAAAGTTGAGGTATGCCTAAATCGTCGTCCATCCACTTAATGCTTTGAAAGGTTAACTCCGTTTTCAGCGGCAGCACTCCAGCCATTTCAATTCTTCGCCCCACCTCCTTTTGAAACCAGTCGGAAGTCGTATGGACTAAAGTTTCTATAAATTTTTCTGGAGAACCGAGATCGGAATGTTCCGAAACATATTTTCGAACCAACTGATCATAAAGTGCGACGATACGCACTGGGGATCGGGATAAGGCGCTTGGAGTGGCGTCCGCTTCTTGAAGAGATATAAAAAAGAAACATAGGAGAACGATTCCCAAATTTCTAAGGGCCGTTTCGTACAATGAAGTCATAACGAGGGAGATCTTCAAAAGGCATACCAGAGACGTCGCTTTAAATCTTGCACAATTTTAAATAGTTACAGAGCCTGCCTTATGAAATGCTGTGGGGAAATGGATTTGCACTGACCCACTTCTTTCTTGCTTCTGTGATGCGGCAGAGGATATGAAGGAGGAAGGGGGGATATGCAAAGAGGACTCTGGGGATCCGTCTTTGTTTCAATTGTTTTGGGGGGCAGTTTTTCGTCCTACGCTTCTTCCGCTTCCGCGATTGGCCACCTGGATGAAGAAAAGTTGGTGGGGATTTTGCCCCTTGTGTTTGCCGGCCTTGAACATCAATTGGGTGCCCAAATGGCGGCAGCCGAGGCTGCTCTCGATGGAGAAGCGAGCGAAGAAACAACGAACGTGTCTTCCGAGGATAATCTTGAAGAGGGGCATCGTAGATCCACGTTCGAGAAATTGGCCACGCATCTTTCCACGGGTGTTCGTTTCAGTTTTGGAAACGAACAATATCAATATGGAGTCGATGTTCGTTATTCCCGCGAAGTTCGTTATGACGACGATGCGGATCTTTATTCTCGAACTGAAACCCTGATTCTCACGCCTGAAGTGGGATGGACAGGAGTGACCGACTGGATTCAAGCAAATGTCTGGCCGGTGGTTTCCATCTCAAGGTCCTTTCGGTGTGTCATGCGGCAGACAAAATTCAAAACGTGGGTGCAAGCCATGTTTAAGCATCCCTGGTTTTATCCCCTTTCACGCTTGCCTACGACGCCGGAAAAAGCGCTGCAGATGGAGCCAAGGGAGGAGGTCACATTCTCCGTGGGCATTGCCACATTTTGGGGGCTGAATTTCGTCGATGAAATTCAAAGTTTTCCGGTGAGTGTCACTCCAGGTGTTCTCTTCGGGAGTGACTATTATGTGACCGTACACCGTAATGCCCGGACGCAGGGAAAGCGCTGGATTCTTTCTGTGGGCGGGGCCATCCATCGAGAATGGCAGGTTCGAATGACCGGCGATACACCGAGAATTTGGATACGGAAAGTTCCTCTTCTCAGTATGCGCTGGACTCCACGGCTCACGGGGAGGCGCTTCTTATTGCGCGCCGGGGCATTTAATTTGGATGACAACGGAGAAGCCACGAATCTCTTTGATGCAGTAGTCCATGGGACATGGCAGGCAAACGACTTGAAACTCTTGGGAGGGATTTTTACTTTTCGGCTGCACAAGAACATTACATTTCCGGAATTGGAAAAAATTGAGGATGTTTCTCAATTCAACCGCGTCTTGGTAGCTGCCGAAAATCCCAAACTAAAAATTCCATACAGCATGTCGCTGACCGGATTTCGAGGGAGTTCGTTCTTTTTCAAGTTTTTGATCGTGGTGGATCAACATGCCTGGACGCTCGACAAATATGATGAAGAGACTGTGGTGCAGCGCGGGGGACGGAAGCCAAACGGAGAAATCAATCTTTACCACTTTTACGATTCGGTGACACAGAGGCAACATGATCGGGGCGTGTTCGGATTTTCTCGCGAGGGATATGAACTGATCATTACGACGGTTCAAGACGCGGAGACGGGCGACCTTTATACGGAAGCCACTTATGAAATTCACGACAATCGCGCTCAAAAAGATGAAATGTTTGCCTATCAAAACGATATGAGAAGATTTTTAACGGCTCCTGTGCTTACAAAATTTCCCAGCTGCCTCGAGCCTGTTGTAGATGAAGAATCGCATGTGGCCGTCTGCGAAGGGTTGCCCGATTTTGCTCAAGTCTCAAAGAAGCCGGAAACGGTCTCCCTTTTTCTTCGTATGATCTTGGGCCCAAAATTCCACGAAGCGTATAT
This sequence comes from uncultured bacterium, assembly GCA_964397255.1. GTDB lineage: Bacteria > Bdellovibrionota_G > JALEGL01 > JALEGL01 > DATDPG01 > CAYNHQ01. Next base: position 132,096 of record CAYNHQ010000006.1, on the reverse strand, counting down.
GGAACAAAAGGATACTCCAAATCCGAAAATCGATCGGGCTCGGCTTCATCTGGCGGATGTCACAGAGAGAGAAGTGAAGAAAAAGAGTGTGAATAGTTCGGCCGAAAAGGTGGATGCTATCTTGGAATCATCGCTATACAAAAAGCCCCAGAGAGCTCTGCGGCGATTGGCCAATCTTGAAAATGATCAGCGATTCGAATCCATTCGGGACCTTCATGAGAAAATTCACGACACCATTTTCCATCATTCCGAGAGCCTAAATGATTTGATTATGCGTCGGGGGACACAGGATTTGTTCGCGAAGTTTAAGTTTGAACTCAAACCCAGAACGAAAGCAGAGCTGGTTACAAACCCTCGCGTAATTTATCAGGGGAAGACGGGAGACCCTCGTGATGTTCGTGTGTATCGATTCCTCAACGCGCTGTTTGAAACGACAGACACGATTTTCTAATTTTACTTACCAAGCAAACGAAAACTTCGAGGCTGCCCCTGTGTACAAGCCATCGAATCAGTCATTCCCGATGCCAAAAATGCGCAAGCGTTGTCCGTTGCGGTGGTTCGACAAACCATTTCATCGCCGCCATGCGCGGTTCGGCATTGTTCATTTCCCCGAAAGGACATGCAAACTTCGCAATCCACACCGGGAGCCGACAAAATCTTGTATGTCATTGCTACGGCAGGCAGAAGTATCGCCAAAACAATCAGAAGAAATTTCAAAATTTTTTTGGAGGGCTGAGATTTAGAACGATACGGATCCATGGTTTATATCGGGTCGCGAAAATCACAGGCAATGCAGACATACATTCCGGTTTCGATCGTTCCATTCGCTTCCTCGTAAAAAGCATTCTCTCCGCACTTGGAGCAAGTAGCGGGAGGAGCCAGATTTCCGCTTGCCAATCTCGAGTAACAGCCGGCATTCGTGCAGTAAAGACCGTGCATCCCACGCACGAGAAAATTTCGCAGGCCATCGCGTTTGCAAAATGTGCAAATGAGTTCAGTTGAATCTATCTGCAGCGACATCTGGTGGGAAAATACACCTGAAAACAGAAACCCCCGAGTTTCCTCGGGGATTTAAGTAACCCTCCGCTGAGGCCGTGGGGTGGAAACGTTTATCCCTGCTATATGCTAGGGGGGCTACGTAATTACCGGTTCTGGCTTCCCGAACGCGTCAGGCTTGCTCTCCGCGGCAAGGGACGAAGCCCATTAAACATTTACATAAGGGAAAAAACATATAACACCCTACACGTGCTACGCAGGGGGTTAACGTAGGATTGTAGTCCTCGAAGGTTTCCCGTCAATGGTAGAGAGAAGTCACATCCGGAATTCAAATGGGACTGGGGTGAAGCAGACCCCCAGTAAAAAAAAGGTGAATACTCCCAACCATTTCCTACCGGAGGAGATCGGAATCTTGTCGTCGATCGGCGGGGGATGTTTCCACACAAAGAGAAGAATCATGACGAGAAAAAAGAACCACATGGAATGGTATTGCATCGCCAGATAGCCCATGAATGCGGCCACCGCCCATGCCACACGTTTTGCGTTTCGTTCACCGATCAGGGCATACATCACATGGCCCCCATCCAGCTGGCCGACAGGAAACAAGTTGATCGCCGTTACAAAAAAGGTCGCCCAGCCCGCAAATGCGATGGGGTGAAGATACACATCTTTCCCTTCAGGAATGGGGCCCAGAATAAACATTGAGAGCCATTGAAAGAGAAGAGGTTCCCCAAGAATCAGATTCTCTCCCCCCTTGGGCAAAGTTTTGACTTCGGAAAAATAGAGACCGATGGCGCAGGCGGGAATCGCAAGTGCGAGGCCTACAAGAGGTCCCGTCACGCCAATATCAAAGAGTGCCTTTCGCGATGGGATGGGGCTCTTCATGGCAATCACCGCCCCCATCGTCCCCAAGATATTTGGCATCGGAATAAAGAGAGGAAATGTCGCAGCCACACCATATCTGCGGCATTGGACGTAATGCCCCAGTTCGTGACCGAGAAGAATGACCATTATAGATGAAGCATAGATCGGGCCCTGCATCGCCGTCGCTGTAACAAATGTGATGAGAAAAAGAGCGCCGTGGATAACCCATCGTTTCATAGGGCGGCATAATATTATATAATGATTTGATGAAAGCCTTCCTATTTCTGTCGGTGAGTTTTCTATATTCTCTCCACGCTTCGGCGGCGCCTCTTTTTTCAGAATCGTTTAATTCGGGCGATCCCTGTTATGGAATGAGCTGCGTCTCAAATGCGTCGACCGACCGACAAATACCGGTAGGGGGCGAAGATTGCGGCTTCTTTACGTGGAGTTCAGGGAAAAAATATTGCTTTGAACATTTTGCTGACAAAGGATGGTTATCCTCCGGCGCTCCTCATATGGTGATGAGGAAAGCAACCGAGTCCTTCAACATCGGCTGGACATTTCCGGAATCCAAATCCTCGAATTGGATCATCGGAGATACGGTCGTGTTTCGATTTCGGATTCGATACGACGCCGCCTTTCGCTGGGACGGAGCAGATTCTCAGCAGCACCGAATTATCGATTTCGGGGCCGGCGTTTTTGCCGATCCCCATCAGATCACAATCATGAATGAGAAAGGGGCGAATTCAGCCGCGAATTGCACGCCACTTTCAAGTTCTGCCTCCGGAATGTCCTGTACCGATTCCTCGGGCACTGCTTGTTCCGCCGATACCGACTGCCTTACCGGTTACCACTGTCTCCCAAATGACTACGACTCGAATCATGGAGGCTTTTCGGTAAAGGCGGGGCTCATTTCCCCCTGTGTCGGTCCAGTAAAGATGACATACGACACCTGGTATCACGTTCAAGTGGAGATCAAGAGTTCAAATTCGAGCGATGGGTTCATCAAACTCTGGGTAAATAACAACGATATGAGCGCGCCTGATGCAGAGCTAACGGGCATCAACTATAACGTTGGAAAGTGGCAGGACGGAACGGGAAAGCTGGGCCAGTTTTGGAATGATCAAAACGCTTCGCGCGATCAGGGATTTATTATGGATGATTTTGAATTAGATACCGCACTGGATGATTCCTGGTTTCCCACGAATAACAATGGAGTCCCCATTTGTGACCCGACGGATACCACGTGCAAAAATAATCTCCCGGGAGGTAGCTCGGGTGGAAGCGGAAGTTGCCGAACTATTGGGATCTTCTCTCTTACCTTATTGGCGGGTCTTGCAGCTACCTGGTTCGTTCGTCGCCGAAAATTAGATGATCAATAAGCTGTTCCTATCGGAACCAAAACCAAAGTCCGAAAAGTACAGCGATAAGTGCTCCGGAAAAGAAAACGTTCATCAAATAAAGCCGTGAATTCGCTGCCCCTTCATTTGGTGGGCGTGAGATCCATGTAAAACCTTTTAATTGCTCGGGCCGCGGAGGGGAGGTGATGAGACTCGCCGTTACTAAAATTGTGGAACAGATGAAAAACATCAGGATCGAAAAGTGCAAGAAATTGATTTGCACAAATCGGACGAGAAGAGGTTGGCTCAACGCTCCTGCGCCATGCATAACTTCCAGCACGAAGCGCGCACTTCCCAGGGAAAAACCTCCCAGCAGGCTTGAAATGGCTCCCGTCGCATTGGCGCGGGGCCAAAAAAGGCCGATCAGAAAGACAGCAGCAATTGGTGAGGAGATGTAAGCCTGCACGCTCTGCATATACACATAAAGGTGCGCGCTGATGTATTTCATAAACGGAATCCAGGCCAGCCCAAGAATGACAAGCACTACGGTTGCAATGCGCCCCGCAAAAACGAGTTCTTTTTCGGAGGCATTCGGGCGCGCGGGTTTATAAAAATCCATCGTGACGAGCGTCGAACTCGAATTGAAAATCGAACTGAGGGAAGACATGAGTGCCGCCAAAAGCGCTGCGATGACCAGACCCATAAGACCCGGCGGGAGAAGGCGTGTGATGAGGGTGGGGTAGGCCAAGTCACCTTCAATTTCCGGATAGAGCTTTCGAGCGATGAGCCCCGGCAACACCAGCATGAAGACCGGTAAAATTTTAAGGTAGCCGGCGAAGATGGTGGCGCTGGTTGCGGTTTCGTCGTTGCGGGCGGCAAGAACACGTTGGACGATGACTTGATCGGTACACCAATACCAAATTCCGAGAATCGGCGCGCCAAAAACGATTCCAGTCCACGGAAAATTTGGATGAGAGGCGGGCTTAAACATGTGAAAATAGTCTGGAGGGAGAGCTGCACGTAGCCCGGCCCATCCTCCGGCTCGATCGAGCCCAATGGCCATCAAAACGAATGCTCCGCCGATAAGAATTACAGCCTGTGCAAGATCCGTATAAATCACCGCTTTGAGTCCTCCGGCGATGGTGTATATGCCGGTTGCGATTACGAGCACAAGAGCCGACATCCACATATTCCATCCGGCCACCAGATTCAGGAGCAGGGCACCCGCATAGAGTGAAACCGAAATCTTCGTAAAGATATAGGCCATGATCGAAACCGATGCGAGATATGTACGGCTTGCGCGGCTAAAACGGCGCTCAAGAAATTCGGGCATCGTAAATACACCGCTTCGAAGGTAAAAGGGGACGAAAACCCACCCCAAAAGAAGGACAATGATGCAGGCAAGCCATTCAAAGTGACCTACGGCCAACCCGGAAGCGGCTCCGGTGCCCGCCAGGCCAATAAAATGTTCGCTTGAGATATTGGTGGCGAAAAGAGAAGCGCCGATGGCAATCCAACCGATATCTCCACCCGCCAGGAAATAGTCACGTGAGGTTCGATCTCCACGAGCGTGAAAAAATCCGATTATCATGACGACGGTAAAATAAATCCCAATCACTCCCAGATCTATCGGCGCCAGATGACTCATGCATTCTCCTTATCTGAAGGATGAAAAACGAGCCACGCGGCCCCGAGAAGCCCGGCGTTGTCACCGCATTTAGCCGGGACGACCTTTACGGAACGAGAGGGGTGATTTTTCAACCTTTTTCGCATCTCTTCTTTCATAGATGGATAAAACAAGCGAAACGAGCGTACGACTCTTCCGCCGAGCACGATGACCTCGGGATCAAAAATGAAACAGAGTGACGAAGCGGCCACACCAAGCATCTTCCCCATCCTTCTAAATTCTGACTTCGCTCGAAGATTTCCCTGACGGACAGCACGCGAAAGTGATTCTCCCCGTAACCCGGACCGTCGTGCAAGCGCGGTTCCCGAGGTGAGCGACTCGAGGCATCCATGTCCGCCACAACCACAGGAGGGGCCATGGAAGTCAATGTGGATATGGCCGATTTCTCCCGCTCCGCCGCGAGAACCAACCACCAACTGGTTGTTCGAGATAATTCCTCCCCCGACACCGGTTCCGAGCGTAATGCAAATTGCATCTTGATTTCCACGTGCGCTCCCTTTCCACCACTCTCCAAGTGCCGCACAGTTGGCGTCGTTTTCAATAGTGAAGGGAAGCCGGATATGGCGGCGAAGGTTTTTTCCGATCTCAAACCCTTTCCATTGAGGAAAATTAGGGGAAGAGATCACCACGCCTCGTTTGCGTTCGATGAATCCTGGAATTCCCATTCCGACTCCTCGGATGGTTACTCCTGCTTGATCGGCATACGCACGAAACTCACTCACGAGATCGGCGATTTGAACGACAACGCGCACAGTGGAACGCCCGGCTGCAGTGGCGATCGCCCTTCGATGAAACAACGTTCCGTTTTGATGGACCAGAGCCGCGCGGAGATTGGTTCCACCTAAATCAATCGCTATCGCAACTTCATGATTGGAAACTCGAGTCACGCGCAGTTTATATTTCTTCGTCGCCGAAAATTAGATTATCAATGAGCCTGGTTTTTCCGAGATATGCCGCGAGGGCAAGGAGAGATTTTTCTTCCACTCGTTCGACGGTTTCAAAGTCGCTCCAACGACGGAGTTCAAGATATTGAAGACGGAATATTTTGTTCTTATCAATCGTGTCATGGGTGATCGATAGAATTATTTCAGTTGAGCGTTCGCCCTTTTGAAAGGCGGCAAAACCCTTTTGAAGAGCGGAATGGAGTAAAGGAGCCACTTCCCGCTCGGCGGGTGTGAGGTAGGCGTTTCGTGAGCTCATCGCAAGGCCATCGGCTTCACGAAGTGTCGGGCAGCCTATGACTTGCACAGGTACGTCGAGATCGTCGACCATTTTTTCAATTACACGCAGTTGTTGGGCGTCTTTTTGACCCAAATAAAGAGTGTTTGGTTGAGCCATTTGAAGAAGTTTCAATACTACCGTGGCCACACCTCGGAAGTGACCCAATCGGAAGGGACCACAGAAGGGAAGACTGAAGTGGGACTCTTCTACCCATGTCGAAGCCGTAGACGAATAGATTTCGTGGGTGGAGGGATGAAAGAGAATGTCCACTCTCGCTCCAGCAGCGAGCTCCTCGTCGCGATGGAATGTTCGTGGGTAATTTTCAAAATCTTCCTGGGGTCCAAATTGTGTCGGATTGACGAAAATACTCATGACAGTTAAGTCGTTTTCTCTTTTGGATCGCTCGACGAGAGAAAGATGTCCGGCATGAAGCGCACCCATGGTCGGAACAAACCCAATTTTTTTCCCCTCCCGACGACCGGGGGCAAGCAAAGTTCGAAGTTCCTTTTTTGTTTCAACGATTTTCAAATTTGTCTTTCCAGAGAATTTCGATCCGGTCGCAGAGGGCAAATGCCGCGTCTGTTTTTGAGATGCGGTCAAACGGCTCTTCATCTTTCCGACTCACAAACGTGACCGAAGTTTGATCTTGAGCAAAACCAATGGTTTCTCGATTCACAAAATTGGCAACGATCAGGTCGAGTTGCTTTGCCTCAAGTTTTTTCTTTGCATTCGGAACCAAATTCTCGGTTTCGGCCGAAAAACCAATGAATAGGCTTTTTTCTTTTCTCTTTTTCCCAGCGATCGCAAGAATGTCCGGAGTAGGAGACAATTCCAATATTAAAGATTTTCCATCCCGCTTGATTTTTTCCTTTTTTGAAGCCGCAAGTCGATAGTCGGCGACCGCCGCCGCGCCGATGAAAATGTCTGAAGGTGTTAGGCGCTCCACCTCTTTTGCCATCTCCTCGGCGCTGGTTACGGGGATAAATGTCGCGCGGAAATTGGTGGGGAGAGGAATGGGCCCATGTACGACCGTAACGTTCGCCCCTCGGCGACTCGCTTCGCGCGCAATGGCGATTCCCATTTTCCCCGTAGAAGGAGAAGAGAGAAATCGGACCGGATCGATGTATTCCCGCGTCGGCCCGGCCGTCACCGTCACGTTGAGACCCGCAAGCAAAGATTTTGCGATGGCCGAAAGGCTTTCTTTTGCAATTCGCGAAGGCTCGGCCATTTTACCGACTCCGATTTCTCCACAGGCGAGTTCTCCTTCATCGGGAGATACGATCAGGGCTCCACGATCTTTAAGAGTCTTAAGATTGGACTGCAGAGTCGGGTGCTCCCACATCATCGTGTTCATCGCTGGGGCAAGAACAAAGGGGCCGCGATAAGCAAGATGGACGGTGGAAAGAAAATCGTTGGCTTCCCCATGTGCAAGGCGCGCAATTGTGTTTGCCGTAGCCGGCGCAACGACGAAGAGATCGGCCCATCGAGCGATTTCAATGTGTGCGGTACCAAAGGCGCCGTCGCCGAAAAGGTTGGTATACACCGGGGCTTTGGTCAGCGATTCAAATGTGAGTGGTGTTACAAACTTTTCCGCGGCATCGGTCATGATCACACGGACTTCATGGCCGCGACGCTGGTATTCGCGGACCAGTTCGCAGGACTTATAGGCTGCGATTCCACCGGTTATCCCCAAAAGAACCCGGGCCATTAGCTTCTTCCCTTCGAGAGGTTGTGGTGGATGAATCCGAGGCCTTTCAACGTTAAATAAGGTTCGTAATGAATTTCTTTTGCCAGATAGTTTTCCAAATGAGGAATCGATCCACCGCTGAAAACGATTTGGGCTTCGGGTTCCCAAATCTCTTCTTTCATTTTTTCGATCAACCCTTCAATGAGAGCGGCATGACCGTAATAGGCTCCACTATAAAGAGCTTCCTCGGTGGATCGGCCGATCACACGCTCAGGTGGGAGAATGTCTACTGCCGGAACGCGCGCCGCATTCTCAAAAAGGGCTTGCAGCGAAAGAATCAGCCCCGGAGCGATGGCACCTCCCAAGAACTCACGGGAGCGAGTCATCACGTTGACGGTGGTGGCCGTTCCCGCATCGACCACAATGACCGGAGTTCCAAAGAGCGTGACGGCCGCTTCCAAGTCGGCGATTCGATCCGCTCCTAATGTCTCCGGTTGGTGAAGCATGATTTTGTAAGAGAGGGGGGAATTCGGCGAGACGAAATGAATATCGAAATCTTGGCGGAGTGCAGTCCAAATTTCCGTAGCCTTCGGAACGACTGACGCCAGTACAATGGCTCCCATATCTTCCAACGTGGACTCCGTTTCTTTAGTTAATACGCGGAGTTCAAATTGGAGACGTTCGGGGGTTTGAAGATCTCTAGTGGGAATGCGGCGATGTCCGATCACATCCGTATCGCGAAGAAAGGCGATCGCGGTTTTCGTATTCCCAATATCGACGGCAATCAATGCTTCTCCTTCACTTGCTTTACGAATATCCTCGTGGCGTTGGTGATTGTTTCGCGGAGATTCGCCAGCGGAACCACAAATTTCGGAATATGTCCGACGGTATGGCCGAACAGATCGTGGCTCACAAGAATTTGGCCGTCGCAATGTTCTCCTGAGCCGATGCCGATTGTCGGAATCTTAAGAGCCGATGTGATTTCCGAGGCAAGGCCGGGCTCCAGGCATTCCAAGACGACCGAGAACGCTCCCGCACGCTCGACCGCGAGAGCATCCTGATGAATTCGCTCCGCTTCGGCCGACTCTTTACCTCGGGTGCGATAACCCAGTTGATGGACAGATTGCGGAGTGAGCCCAACATGCCCCATCACCGGAATTCCAATGTCGACCAGTCGCCGGATTGTTGATTCCATGTTTGCGCCTCCTTCTAGTTTCACCGCTTGGGCGCGACCTTCCGCTAAAAAACGCGACGCATTTTGAACGGCGATTTCGATGGAGGGTTGATACGACCCGAAAGGGAGGTCCGCGACGACGAGCGCATGATGCGCAGCCCGTGAAACCGCCTCCGTATGTCGAACCATCATTTCCATCGTTACCGGGAGCGTATTTTCATATCCGTAAATCACGTTTCCAACTGAATCGCCCACGAGCAATAGATCGACCCCCGCTTCATCCATGAGGGTTGCTGTGGGAAAGTCATAGGCAGTGAGCGCCGCAATTTTTTCTTTTCCCTTTCGATCGAGAATATTTGAAACGGTGACCCTATTCATTTCGTTCCTCCCCTGGTCATTTCTTTTCGAACGCGAGTTCCCACGACTTCGATCGAGCTGGCATCCAATTCCTCCATCGCTTTTCGTGTAACGGGATATCCAGCATCGGCTTCCTGCCTGAGTTCGCGCACGAAGGCACCTTTATGAATTTGGGCAAAAATGGCCTCGAGTCTTTCACGAAGGGGCGCAGCAAGAAGCTCCTTTCCTCGTTGCAATCCGCCGAATCGGGCCGTGGGACTTGCCAGTCGAAGAGTCGCGGAGATTCCTTTTTCTTGGAAAAGATTCGTAATGTAAGCCAGCTCGTGAACGCACTCGAGATAAGCCACTTCGGGGCGAATTCCGTTGGCGACTAAGACATCATAGGTTTCGGCGACCAGGCGTGGAAGTCCGCCGCAAAGAAGCGTTTGTTCGGAAAAAAGGTCCGCTTCCACTTCTTCTTTCGCCGTAGACCGATAAATTCCTACGCGGGTGGAACCAATTCCTTCTGCAATGGCTTCGGCGATTTCCCATCCCTCGCCCGTGGCATCGTTTTCTACCGATAGAACGGCCGGGACTCCACTCTTTTCCAGGAAACGTTCTCGAATGGCGCGGCCAATTCCCTTTGGTGCGACGAGAATCCAATTGCATTCTTTCGGCCAAGGAACGGTTTGATAATGAAGCGCGAATCCATGCGCGAAGATAAGGCTTTGGCCTGGGCGGATTTTATTTCCGAACTCATTCCAAAATAAGGGCATGGCATCGTCGGGAAGAAGAAGGGCGAGATGAGGAGAGTCGCTTACGTGATCCAGAGATTTTGGAGAAAAATTATTTTTGCGGGCGCGCTCTTCCAATTTGGAATTAGATCGAAGAAGCACATCGATCTTCCAACCGCTGTCGCGAAGGTTGAGAGCCCAGGGTTCCCCGACATTTCCATATCCCACAATGGCGATTCTTTTTTCCACGGCGTCCGTCTATCAGAGCCCCTATCGAGCAGCAACTGGGCTCATGCTACACTTTCTTGTCAATGACGCCTGGGGTCATGTGGGGTTTGTTTGGAGGCGCGATTCTGGTCATTTCAATTATGACGTTGCGCGAGTTTTCTCTTTTTCGTTCGGACCAAAAAAGCGGCCAGGATGTGTATCCCTATACGAAGTCGAAACTCTGGCGAAGAATTGGAATTTCGCTTCTGCTCGTGGCTGAGGCTCTTCTCCTCCTGCCGTTAAGAGAGACACTCTTGCCGTCGCGGCCCACATGGTTTCTCATTTACGTTACGTTGGCGTTCATTGCGGCCGGTGGGATGGTCCTACTCGCATGGGTAGACTTTCGTGAGTCACAAAGGCTTCATCAGGAGGGAAAAGTGCAGCTTATGAAGGAATTTCTTCAAGAATTACAAGAAGATCGGCGCGATCCCCCCCTCCACTAGTGGCATGGAAGGTGCTATATTCTTTTGGGAACGAAGGTTGAGGATGCTAAGTCATTGGAAATATTGTGTTCGATCCGCCCTCTTTTGGCTCTCTGCGACAGCTCTCTCGGGGGCGAGCGCGCAAGTGACGGGGGCAAATCCCTACGCCACACCTGCACCCTACCCGAATCCTTACGCGACACCCGCGCCGGTGGCGCCGGGGGGGGGTGCAGCAGCAGCCCCCGGATGGAATCAACCTTACCCAGGCTATGCTCCCCTTCCAGGAGATGCGACGGTGCCACCCATTCCTCCCGCAGGAGGTGGGTTTGCGCCGCCAGGAGGGGATGGGGGCTATTATGCTCCATCATCACCCTCTCCAGGTTTTGATTACTTTGATGAGGAAGATGAAGGTGGAGGAGGATACGCGGGCGGGGCCGCGGCAGGTGGTGGTGAGGCGCGGGGCCCGGTGAAAGATAGCATTAAATTTGTGGGGCACCCTGGCAGGGAGAGCTGCAAAAATTGGGGGAATGCCCTCCTTGGGCCGACCACGTATTCCGATCGAAACACGTGTGAATTCGAATTGAATCAGAAAGTGGATCGCAGTTCGGCATCGATCGAAGACGCCTATGATCAAGTGGAACTCTTAAAGCTAAAAAAAGTCATTCATGGCGATCTCGCCAATCGAGTGGAAGCCAACAAGTACAATGTGTCGTTCGATTCGCTGAAAAAAGCTCTTCAAGAAGCCTCGAAAAAAGGCTGCACCTGCCAGAAATAATCTTATTGCACGCGAGGATCTAGCTAGCCGACCTTCCCATTGAAATCTTCTGAAATCTTGAAAAGCAGTTGGGCGAGCGGACTAAAAGGAATCGGGAACGAATCACCGACCCATAGGTAAAGGCGCGTCTTCGAAGCATTCTTGTAGTCGGTTGTGTTCTGTATGCGAAGGAGTTCTTTTCGAATTTGATCAATTAGCTTGGTTACATTTGCACCGTGCGCATGAAGAAGATCCCGCGTTGCCTTGGAATCGTCAATCATATCGAGTGCCTGCTGAAGGTTACTTATCATTTTAGTTTCTCCATACCTTTAATATGGTCAATGATGAATCTTTGGACACCCTTTCCGCCGTGTCCGAACAACGGAGTAGAGACGGAATCGTAATAAGTCTGCCCTGGTTTGATCCGGAAGTTCGACATGTTTTCCATCGTATTTTCGTTCGGAATAGAGAAGATATTTCGAGCTTCAGCTGAATCTAGATACTCTCCTCCGAATCCCCAACGGCCATTCTCAGCCGCTTCACCTCCCCACCAACGATGAAATGACGCACCCTCCTCTCCGGCGATTTTTTTCTCGATCGTACCTTGCTCACAACCTTTTAACACTTGATCGATATATTCATTTGAAAAGCCGACTTTCTCAAGATCCGATGCGAATTGTTCGTTGGAGATCTTTCCTATAGCGCTCTCTTCCGAAATGACCTTTTGACCGACTGAAGCTGCTTCTCCCCCCTCGACGACCGCTTCCGCTTCTCGAACTACATTCGCCGCACCTTCTCCGACACGGGCGATGTCTGCGGCTGCTTCTGCACCTCGCTCAATATCGGCGAGTTCATCGACTCCACGCGCTACGGCGCTCACCGCCTCCATACCCCTGACGACGGCGGCTCCCTCTTTTACGATTTCTCCCGCCACTGGAACGACACCCACCGCACGTTCCCACAACGCCAATTCCGTGCCGGTGATCAAGTCCGTGCCGGTAATGGCTTCCGCAATTCCTTTCGGGATGGCCGTCAGGGGAAAAAGATTCAGTCCGAGACTTACCATCGTCCCGAAGAGACTTACGCCCGCAAGCGCTGCAAGCGCCGCATAAACCGTATTGAAGCAATCATGGAGACCTCCACAATTGTCCGCCCAGGCTACGTGAGGTGACAGCAAAGTGATCAGCGCCGTAAGAATCCAGATCATTCTGCCGGTGTCTCCCTCGATTTCATGATGGGATGAAGAAGGTAAACGACGACCATCGCAAACAACGTCATCATAAGAATCCCTCGGAGACTTTGAAGTCCTGCATTCATCTGGGTCCGAACGACCAACCACGAAACGGCGTAGACAATTCCGAAGCCTAGGAGGATTTTCAAGACCAACGGAATCTTTGCCGCAATCTTCGGCCACTTCCCCAACGGAAGAGAAATCAATTTCTCCCGCGCGGCACGAATAAGAAGGATGATCGCCAGCGCGAACAGTGCATCGAACCAGGCCGACATCATCCCCGCGATCAGGAGCGTTGACCAGAGACTCAAAAAAACAACCGTAAACCAGAGGTATGGTTTCGAAGCCCGACGTGATTTCAGTTCCATTTCACGGTAATGCGTCTCATACGGTGTGATTTTCGATACCTCTTCGGGTTGTTCCGCTAACCGGCACTGAAGATAAACTCGAGTGATAGAGGCAAGAGCGGCCACAGCGAGCAGCCAATAAAACTCTTCCTGTAGTGGCCACATGGCTTCTGAACCTGGCTCACCGTGGGGCCAGGTGTAAAGCGGCCGGATGAGAAGCGGGAGACCCTGACTCCAAAAATAAACAAGGGCGAGCGTCAGAAATAAATGCCCACCGATGGCCGCAGTTCTTCGTTTCGTTTGATTCAATCGCGCTGCAAAAGTGAATCGAGAAAGCAAGCCCTTTGTGACTAAGGGCACTTGCACCGTCATGAGCGAGATCAATGTGTATTCCAGCAGATGTGGCAGATAGAAATCGACCCAATTCGAGGCAGTGAGTGGAGAAGGAATTTGGTCGGGGTTCAAGAAAAGATCGCCGATCGCGAAGCCAAGCGTAAATAGAAGTCCTAAATTTGCTGAGCTCACGGCGAGGAAAATGAGAAACATGAGAAGAGCGCGCGACTCCGTGAAGACCGTGGAGAATAGAAAATGAGTCCAGCCGAAGGTGACGCCGGAAATGAAAGCTCCCAAGGAGAGCCATCCGGCGATAGAGGGCCCTGCGCATAGATAAAATCCGTCCGACAAGGCGTAAAATGCCGAACGTGAGAAGAAATGGGCTCGAGCAGGAAGTGTTTTCCAGAACAAGTTAGTCAAGGTTTGATTCATGAAACAGATCCGCTTTTATTAACCTTTTCATATAGGAGTCTTTTAGCAACGAATCCGAGAATTGTTCCATAGACCAAGTGGCCCACGATGGATACGGAAAGAAACTCGGGCAGCGCCTTGAATCCCAACCAACTTGGGTAAATGGTGATCATGATGAGCTCGAGCGCAAGAGCCCAAAGAATTCCGAAGGCAACTCCGCGGCGCCCCCACCAAATTACATAGGCAATACTGAATCCGATTCCGTTCATCAGATGAAACATCACGCCCAAAATAGTGACCCACCATCCATCATATTTTTCCCCGACGAGAGCTTTTCCGAAGATTGAAAAAATGTCGAAAGGCCAAAATTTTATTCCCGTAATTCGAATGAGGATCAGTCGGGATAGATCATACGACAGAGTAGCCGCCACACCACAATACGTACCCACTTTCAGATACCTTCTGGTCTGGGCTTTCTCATCGGCCCTCATTCGTACCCAGAGCATGCTTGTTGTGAGCAAAAGTACCGAGAGAGTTATTCCTAACGCCCCAACCATCGAAATTTTCGCCAAAACATAAACAAGAAGGGAAAAGCCGGAAGAGAGCGCCAATGCCGTAATAAGAACGAAAATCCGTTGAAGGCTTGAGTTCGGTGGATCCTTCATAGGGGGCATTTGTTACAAAGCTCTCTCGATATTCGGGAATGAATTCCAGACGGGGACGCCGCAGAAGTGATCTCCCTCGGTGCATTTCGGAGAGACCACATTGTTTCGTATCACGCAGGGAGGACCGATGTATTTGGCGAGAAAGGGATGAACACGAATCACCTGTCGGATTTCTTCCATCGAAGCGCGAAAAATTTCTTCCTGGGCATTGAGGCAGGTTCGTTGCGTCCATTTATGTAAGAGGTGAAGGAGTGAACCCGATTCAACGAAACGGACTTGCGTGGCGTTGGGAAGAACATAAAGCGCAAATTCGCGCGACACACCCATCTCGAGAAGATCGTTTTTTGTTTTCCATATTTTTTTCATGAACGCTTCATATATATCTCGTGCTTGGGAATTTTTTTCGATGAGCAAGGGAACGTAAAAGTCGGGCTGGGCGGAATCCATCAATTGATACAGGGGGCGCGAGCCAGGCACCATTCGATGTCGCTGATTTTGAGAGTCAGCAGAATGGCTGAGGCGCTTGTAAAACGTGTAATACACGTGCTGCAGGGATCGCAAAATCGGAGAATGGGTCCCCAAATTAATTTTTTCGACACGATAGGGATTCTTTTTCGGGTCCAGGGCAAGCGCCACCCAATCCACATCACTTAAGGAAGTCGCCGATTTCCCCAAGCTCAGCCGCACCGAGCGGGCGATCCATTTTTCCGCATCTTGGGTGTAATCCACCAATCGGCTAAACGATTGGCCTTCCAATTCGCGATCCCATTCATTCGCATCGAATGAAGGACCTTCTTCCACAAACGTGGATTCGAAAATATCCTCACGCTCGAGCGGAGGCTCGCCGACTTTCGAAAAGAAATCGGGATCGATCGCTTCGACAACCCGAACCATTTGCCCGATCACGCGGGAGGATTCGAAGGGGAGATCTCCGCCGTGCATCATTCGGCGGAGACGATGAAGAACTAATCCTGAAACCGTGTAAACCATCGATGTATGAGTAGCGATGGGAAGGACGTACCTCGCGACTTCGATGGCTTTCTTATCGGCCTCACGGTCGATTTTTTTCCGAAGCCGTTCGTGTGGATGACGATCGTAGTGACGAATGTTTCCGATGATTCGAAGGGTTTCTCCCTTTAATATTTCTCCCAGGCGTTGATAGGTCTCAAACGAATCGAGAATCGCCGAGCGATAGAGTTCCAGCGCTTGGCCTTCGATGGGAGGAAGAAACGCCCGAACTTCATTTTGTCGAACGTAGCGCTGGCTTTGCTGGTCCGTGTTGTAAAAAGGGAAGCTATGAAGCACCGCCCAGACAAGGTGGCGTGAAACATTTTCGAGGCCGAATTCAAATGTCGCATGCTGATAAATCGTGTGGTGCCCCGCATTGAACGTAAGAGGCCCGATGGTTTCTCGCTGCTTCGGCGTGATTTCTTCCGCACCGACGACATCGGGAGAATAACAGGTTCGCGCGGCGGCGATGGCTCCGTCATAGGGATGGGAAAACGCATTACGAAGGGTTACCACCGGCTCGCGCCGTTCGAAGGCAAGGCGCATTGACGGCATTGTACGGATCTTCGGCAAAAAAGCACGGCTTGGGTTGTACCTGAAATAAGCTTAAGATCCCTTCCATGGCGATGAAATTGGGCGAGCTGCTCATCTCAAAAAAAATGATCACGCGTCAGCAGCTCGAAAAAGCGTTGGAAGCCCAACAAATGTCGGGTGGAAAGCTGGGAACGAATCTGATCGAACTCGGAATGGTGAAGGACACGGTATTGGTGCAAGTGTTGGCCGAACAACTTCGCGCCCCCGCCGCTAAATTGGGAGACTTTGAAGGGATTCCGCGAACTATTCTTGATTTGGTGACGGCGGGTTTTGCTGAAAAGCATTGCCTGATTCCGTTCAAAATGGATCAGAACCTCCACGTGGCGATCAGCGATCCGGGTGATGTCGCCGCCGTGGATGAACTAGGGTTTAAATCGGGGAAACGGGTTCAGCTTGTGGTGGCGCCGGAAGTCTGGATTTTGGCCGCGCTGGAGCGCTTCTATAATATCGCCCGTCCCCAGCGCTACGCGGATGTGGCGGGGGGAGACGAAAGTATCGAGGTTACCCATGATCTCAGTACCGACCTGGACATGGAGTATGAGGGGAAATTTACAACCGCTCGGGTCGAAATTCCCTTTCCCCAGTTGGTCAGACGATATGTGGATGCATCGACCAAGGAAGACGTTTTTGATGCTCTTCTCGATTTTCTCGGGTCCTATTTTCCTCGAATGGCGGTCTATGTGAACCGTCGAGACCGTTTTTCGGGTTGGATTGTTCGGGGATTCCCAACACACGCCCGAGAATTTGCGGACATTCATGTGCCCTTGAATAGCGAAAACGCCCTCAATACGGCCTTCGCCTCACGGCGTGAGTTTCGAGGAGAAATTGTTCGGAACAGAGCCAGCGAACTTGGATTCGATCTGTTACAGATTTCATATGCTCAGCAAGTCCGATTCATCCCCATCCTCTTTCGAGACCAAGTTGTTTCCGTTCTCTTGGCCGTACCTGATGAACGCGGTCGCCGGCTTTCCCTTTCCGACGATCAAATGATCGCTCTGGCGGTCACCCGTGCCGGAAAGGCGCTCGAAGCGATCGCCCTCAAAAAAGAAATTCTCTCGACGCCCCCCACCACTGCGGGGTAAATGACCGCCATGGCCGTTAAGTCGGATAAGTGGATTCGGAAGATGGCGGTGGAGCATAAAATGATCGAGCCCTTTGTGGATAAACAAGTGCGCTCGGGGGCGATCTCGTATGGGCTTTCCAGCTACGGCTACGACATTCGTGTGACCGACGAATTCAAGATTTTCACCAATGTTCACACCACCGTCATTGACCCCAAACAATTCAGCGAAAAATCGTTCATTGATTTTCGTGGCGATATTTGCGTTATTCCCCCCAACTCCTTTGCCCTCGCGCGGACGATCGAATATTTCCGTATTCCCCGAAATGTCATCACGATTTGCCTGGGTAAGTCCACGTATGCCCGTTGCGGTCTCATCGTGAATGTCACTCCCTTCGAACCCGAGTGGGAGGGATTTGTCACACTCGAAATCTCCAATACCACTCCACTTCCCGCGCGCGTTTACGCCAACGAAGGAATCGCCCAAGTGTTATTTCTCGAAAGTGATGAACTTTGCGAAACTTCGTACGCCGATAAAAAAGGGAAGTATCAAAAGCAGACCCAGTTGACCTACGCCAAGATCTAAAATGGAAGAAAGCGCCAAAGATATTCTCGGGATGCCGCTCATGCCCCACCTCTACGCCATCCCCATTTCCATCCTTCTGGGTGCGGCCATCGGCTACTACCTGCGTGGCAGACTCGAGGAAGGCGAAAAGAAACTTCCTCCCAAACCAAAGGTTTAGAAGGAAGCTCTCGAAATCCTTGACACCCTTCGTCTCTCCACCTACCTAAGAGTTCGGTGATCGCGCTTCGCACGTACGTTTTTCTCGACTCACTTCAGCCACAACTTGCGGCCTATATTGGATCGACTGCCAAAGGGTTTCTTCCCGTGGCCGAAATGGCTTCACTTTTCATCGAAATCGCCCCCGGCATCGCCATCAATCGTGTAACCGATGTGGCGCTCAAAGCGACGAAGGTCAAGCCGGCGCTTCAGGTGGTGGAGCGGGCCTTTGGTTTATTGGAAGTCCATGAGGCAGACCAGGGAGAGGTTTTGCAAGCGGGAGTGGCTATTTTGCGGCATCTGGAGCTCAAGGAAGAAGATCGCCTCGCGCCCAAGATCGTATCCAATCAGATCATTCGCAGTGTCGAGCCTTACCAGGCTCAGCTCGTCAACCGGAATCGTTCCGGATCGATGCTGATCCCTGGGGAATCGCTTTTCATTTTGGAAACGGAGCCGGCAGGGTACATTGCGTACGCGGCAAATGAAGCCGAAAAGGCGGCGAAGGTGACGCTAGTCGATGTTCGTCCCTATGGAGCGTTCGGGAGGCTTTACTTGGCGGGAACCGAATCGGAAATTGATTCAGCGCGCGACGCGGCGACAAAAGTTTTGGGAGCAGTTCGCGGAAAATCCGCATAACATTGTGAGGGGGTATGGCAATGGCAGACGCATTGGGAATGATTGAAACGAGGGGATTTGTGGCGATGGTGGAGGCCGCCGACGCAATGGTAAAAGCTGCTCGCGTAGATCTGGTGGGTTATGAAAAAACGGGTGGAGGATATGTCACCGCGATCGTACGTGGGGACGTAGCTGCGGTAAAAGCGGCAACAGAAGCAGGGGCTCGGAGCGCGGAACGCGTTGGTGAACTTGTTTCGGTGCATGTCATTCCACGGCCACACGGGAATGTCGATACGAGTCTTCCGCTGGGTCGGCAGAATACGACGACCGCAAAAGCCGCCAACGATCGGTAGTCCGTCGAGCGGTCATGGTCATCGGCCAAATCGTGGGAACGGTCGTTTCCACGAAGAAAGATGAAAAGCTCGAGGGCTTAAAACTTCTGGTAGTTCGCGGGATCGACCTCGATGGGAAACCGACCGGTAATTTTATTGTCGCTGTCGACTCCGTGGGTGCAAACCGTGGGGAGGTGGTCCTTTATGCCTCCGGCAGTTCGGCTCGACAGACGGAACTTACGAAAGATAGGCCCGTAGACGCCGTCATTATGGCCATCGTCGACGCGGTAGATGTCAGTGGCCAGCTCAAATACCAAAAGAAGTAGTGAGGATGGCGACCCCAACCCCTGAGACGGATATTGAATCGATTGTTCGGCAGGTGGTCGCCCGACTTTCGAACCAGGAAATAGTTCGGGCGGAATCCTCCGATCGAAAAACGCCTACTCCACAAATGGGCGTTTTCGATCAAATGGAAGGAGCCATTCGCGCCGCGGAAGAAGCCCAACGCTCGTTACTCGAAATGACATTGGCCGAACGGAAGCGTTTCATCTCGGCGGTTCGAAAACTCTGTCACGAATATGTCGTGGAACTTTCCGAATTGGCTGTGGCCGAAACAAAATTGGGCCGTGTCGATGACAAAATTCTAAAGAACCGTCTCGTGATTGATAAAACTCCCGGTCCAGAAATTCTCGAGCCGTTTACGTTTACGGGCGACGACGGACTTACATTGGAAGAACGAGGACCGATGGGTCTTCTGGCCTCGATTACTCCCTGCACGAACCCATCGGAAACCGTCATTTGCAATTCGATCGGAATGATTTCGGCAGGAAATGCCGTCATTTTTAATCCGCATCCACTGGCCAAACAGGTTTCCGCCCGTGCGGCGGAACTGATTAATCAAGCCATCGTCGCTGCGGGGGGGCCCGCCCATCTCGTCTGCTGCATGCGCGAACCAACCATCGAATCGGCGCAGACGCTCATGCGACATCCAAAAATTCGGATGGTGGTCGTCACCGGCGGTCCCGCAGTGGTGGCTGAGGCGATGAAATCGGGCAAGAAAGTGATTGGGGCGGGGCCGGGAAATCCTCCGGTGGTGGTGGACGAAACTGCCGATCTGGATGTGGCGGGCAAGGGAATTGTGTTGGGAGCATCCATCGACAACAACATTATATGCACGGCTGAAAAAGAAATGATTGCCGTCGACTCGATTGTCGATTCGCTCAAAAAATCAATTTCCAAACATGGAGGATTTGAGCTGACGGAGCATCAGCGGAAAAAATTGGAGAGCATTGTTCTTTACAACAACCATCCCCACAAAGATTGGATCGGAAAAGATGCGCCAAAAATTTTGGCTCAAATCGGCATCAACGTGGGAAGCGAGGTTCGACTCATTTATTGCGAAACTCCCAAGGATCATCCCTTTGTTGAATTGGAGCTCTTGATGCCGGTGGTTCCACTCGTTCGTGTGCCGAATGTTCATGAAGGTATTCGTTTTGCCAAAGAAATTGAACATGGTTTTCGTCACACGGCGGTCATGTATTCGCGCAATATCGATCATCTCCATGAAATGGCGCGAATGATCGACACATCGATTTTCGTCAAGAATGCTCCCAATTATGCCGGGCTTGGAATGGGCGGAGAGGGTTATACGTCGTTTACTATTGCGGGGCCCACGGGAGAAGGACTCACGACGGCGGTTCACTTCACGCGGAGCCGGCGCTGCACACTTGCGGGCGGCCGCTTTCGGATTGTGTAAATGGAACTGGCTCGAGTCGTAGGAACTGTCACCGCGACCATCAAGGCCCGCGAATTGGAAGGAGTAAAACTCCTTGTCATCCAACCCATGGACCATGTTTCAAAGCCTCGTGGAATGCCGATTGTTGCCGTGGATACGGCGCAAGCGGGCGTGGGGGATCGTGTCTATTGGGTCACCGGTCGTGAAGCAGCGCTGGCGCTCAATCCGAATTTTGTGGCGGTGGATGCCGCGATTGTCGGAGTGGTCGACGAGGTTCACGTCGAATGATTCTTGCGCGCGTGATCGGCAATGCCGTTGCGACGGTGAAGCACCCGGCCTACCAGGGAAGATCGGTCCTTGTGGTTCAACCGATTACGCCTGAGGGAGAAATTTCGGGGGGCAGCTTTCTGGCGGTAGACGCCGTTCAATCGGGGCCCGGCGATCAAGTACTGGTGGCACGCGAAGGGAATGCCGCTCGGCAAATTCTCGAGAGTGGTGAGGCGCCACTGCACGCCGTAATTCTGGGGATTGTGGACGAGATCACTCTTTAAAAACCTCATGGTTTTAGAGCTTTAGCTTTTGCCCCCTTTCGCGCAAGGTCTCCCCGGATTATCATTAAGAATAGAAAATGCGTCAGGAATTTGAGCGGGTTCGAGTGAGTCTGGGGGGGAGTCTGACCCCTGTGGTAAAGGTCCTTCTTTGGATCAACGGTATCGTTTTTCTCCTTCTTCAACATCCCAAATATTCCGATCGCCTGGTGGCCATGTTCGGCTTGGTTCCCAGAGCGGTGATTCATGACGGAGCGCTTTGGCAGCCCTTCACCTACATGTTTCTCCACCAGGAATTTTTTCATCTTTTAATAAATATGCTCGGTCTCTGGTGGTTTGGTGCCGATGTCGAGCGACGCTTCGGGAGCAAACTCTTCATTCGCTATTATCTTTTCACAGGGCTCGGAGCAGCTCTTGCGTCGATATTAATTAATTTGGGCTCCACGGTTCCGACGATCGGCGCTTCAGGTTCGGTGTTCGGCCTTCTTCTCGCTTTTGGAATGTTTTTTCCGGATCGAGTGATTTACCTTTATTTCGTCGTTCCGGTGAAGGCGAAATTTTGTGTCGCTATCTTCGGTCTTATTGAGTTGGTCGCGCTTTATCAATCCTCGAAAGATGGAATCAATCACTTCGCGCACCTGGGGGGCATGGTCTTTGGTCTGCTTTGGTTTGGTTATTTCAGAAGCAGTTTTAAATTTGCACGCTTGGTGAAATTTGTTCAGCGCCGACGAATGCGGCGAAAGCTTCGTCTGATTCGCCGGGGAGATGACGATTCACCGATGTCTGGGTACAGTAATCGCACCCTCCATTGAAGAGTCTTCTCACTACTTTCCTTCTGTTGACGATATCGGGCGCGCAGGCCGAGCAAATCGAAAAACTCCGCAAAGGCGAGGTTTTTATTACGCTCGCCGACGTTCCCGGGACGAAGCTGAGCCGGGGAACCATCGTAGGGGTCATTGAAGCGTCGATCTCCGATATTTGGTCGGTGATCACGGATTACGAGCATTACAAAGATTTTATGCCGAGGGGAAAAGATAGCCGCATGCTCGAGCAACGAAAGGACGGAGTGAAATATTACTCCCTACTCCATATGCCCTGGCCCATTTCAGATGTTTCATTTGATTGCAATGTCGACTTCGCTCCCGATCATCGTTCGCTTAAGTTCAACATGGTTCCAGGAACTGGAAAAGGAGTGAAGCAGTTTGATGGTTCCTGGGAGCTGTCAGAGTTCGAAGGGAACTCTCAATCGACACTCGCGCATTACTCGATTCTTTTTGAGCCTGAAACTCACTATCCCCGTTGGGTCATGAACCTTGGCACCAAAGCCACGCTAGGGAAAATCGTTGAAGCAGTGCGCAATCGCCTGAAAAAAGTGAAAAAAGAGGCCGCACATTGAGACATCCAGGGGTCGCGGTGCCGCATTTCTGCCTTTGATATCGCCGCAACAGGCCATTAAAAAATCATTTAATTTCAATATATTAAAAAATTATCCCCTTGGCATATTGATTGCGGATATCACCTGTCGTATAGAGTTCTCCGCCCTTTGCGGAGGTTACAAAGGAGCATTATGAAGATGTCACATTGGATAAAAGGAGCACTGGGAATTGCGGTGGCCCTCGTGGCGGGTTGCAGCTCAAGTGGAACGAGCACGTTCCCTCCCGGATATCAATTTGCGACGGATCTTCGGGTTCTCTACTCCAACCCCGATTATCTTGCCGAGTACGTGGATCCCAACACGGCCATTTATGTGAAGATGAGTGAACCTGTGGATCCGACGTCGATTAGTGGAATTACAGTGAAATATACTTCTGGCTCCTCATCTACTTACGATATCACTAAAGATGGGGCGGCCAGTCTCTCGGAAAATAACGGCGCGATCGTTTTCACACCAAGTAAACCGTTCCCTCGTGATTCAGGAATTACAATGAACCTTCCGGCGAGCGTTCGAGCGGCCTCTGGAAAATCGATGATTCCGACCAATGTCACGTTCTTTACGGGCGCTCGAATGGCAGGAGTCGGATCAGTTTCACTTCCTGGCCCTCCCTATGTATCGAGCATCAACACCTCGTCCTATTACTATGGGTGTATGGAATTCGTCGTTCGGTTTAGTGAGGACATTTCTTCGACGCCACGAGGGCATGTTGACTTTAAAGGTCTCTGGGGATTGGGCGGACCAAGTGATCCGTCGCCCGTGGATCTTTACACGGAAATTCTTTATGGAAACGGACTTCAGACCTATCTCATGAGTGTTCCGCAGGGTTTCTGCCCATGCAGCGCATTTGGTTGGGATATGGACGTGAATCTGACGATCTACAAGAGTGACATAATAGACTTACAAAGTGACCAAATGACAAGTGACTATCACAAGAGGTATAGCTGGGGCAATGATTTCAGTCCTCAATACTGCTACTACTAAGAGAAGGCTGTTATTGGCAGCTCTTCTCCTCCCGATGTCGTTTGTCGGGATCATGCCCGCCTACGCTCGGCAGGACGGGGCTGGATTCAGCCATGCGCAGTTAAAGCGCGTAGTTCCGACTCAAAGCCATGACGCTTGCGCTTCGTTTGATGCCGAGTTTTCCGCACCGCTTCAGGGGAACCCGAAAGCCACGATCGATGTCGACAACGCCGATCGAATTAAGGGAATTATTTCCCGCGCGCTGGAAGTGATTCAGGTTACTCCGAAGAAATATCGCCTGGAAATGAAAGCCGATCCCGCGACCTGCAGCCAAATTCTTGAAAAGGGGCGTGGAGTTTCGGTCACCGTGGAAGATGCCAAAGGAAGTGACGGCCTTCCCCTTCTCCCCGATCAACGAACGTTTAAAGTCGGTCGCGATATTAAAGCGAAGTAAATCTTACGGATCAGAACAAATAACGGAGCGCATCGCGCGCGGAAAAATAGGTAAATGTGCCGTCGTTCCGGCGGATCGGGACGCGCCGGAATCTTCCGATCGACATCTTATTGAGCGCATGGCAGATCAGGTGGTCTTCCGTAAGAACTTCCGGGACCGGGGTCATGATATTCTCAATATGAATTTCGTTTAGCCGGATATCAGGGAACGAAAGTTTTCTCAGGATGTCTCGCTCCGTCAAAATTCCTGCAAGTTCCTGGCCCTTCACGACGAGAATGCAACCGCAACTCTGATTTTTCATGGCTTGTATCGCCTCGTGCGCTGTGGCAGATGGCGGGAGAGTGATCGCTTCGCGAAGACCCACGTTTTTGATCGGTTCTTCCAACACTTTGGCGCGAAGAAAACCGGGTGTACTGGCCGTGATTTCGAATCCTGCAAGAGCCGAATAGCAGAATTCGCAAATGTCCACGCCGGCCAGATTTTCCTTTCCGCAGGAGGGGCAAATCATCCTCAACCTCCGTCCACCGTTTTGGGAACAATCGTCACCCGGGGAGGTAAATTGATCACTTCGGCGGGGAAATGTTCCGCCAGAAATTGTATGACGTTCTGAACCGATAAAATACCTTTGAGCGATCCGTCTTCTTCCAATATGGGGATGTGGCGGAAATTTTTCTTTTTCATGAGAGCCAGCGCTTTTCGAAGCGGCTCTTTCGATTTCATCATGACGGGCGAGAGCGTGGAAAATTCGCGAATTGGGCTAGTCCATTCCGACACCTGTCCCACCACCCGTTGCAGCAGATCGCGCTCGGTGAATATGCCGGTGAGCTCTTTTTGTTTGGTAAGAACCACGCAACCGACGTTTTGTTCGCGCATCAATTTGGCCACGTCTTCAACCGGTGCACCTTCATCCACGACGATTCCACTCAATAAGGGAATCTGACTCAACGTGTAATCCTTCAGCAGTTGTTCTAACGTACCGGCCATGATTCCATTCTTACGGATTATAAAGCGCCGAATGATCGCGGGCGCTTTTAAAGAATTTTTCGATTCCACGTTCAATCGCATCGGTGATGACTCCTTGATAGTTTGCGTCCTTTAATCTCTTCTCTTCGTCCGGGTTCGAAATGAAAGAGGTTTCAACCAAAATAGCCGGCATGTTTGCGCCTGTGAGAACGTAAAAATGCGCGCTACGAACCCCTAGATTTTCCACATTGCGATAACGTGAGGAGAGGTCTTTGACCAGATGATTCTGGACATATCGCGCAAGATCGGTCGATTGAACCGTATGAAAATTTTTAATCATGGAAGCTTTCATGATTTCCAAATAGTAGGCCTCTGATTCTGGGGTTTTGCTCGCTTTCGGATCTGGAATCAGTTCGGCGTTTTCTCGCATAGCTACTCGAAGTGACTCTTTGTCATCGGCGTTATCGAGAAAGTAAGTCGATACGCCCTGCGCCGAACGCTTGGGACTTGCGTTGGCATGAATCGAAACAAATAGGTCTCCCTGGAAGCTATTGGCCAAGCGGGTTCGTTCGGCCAAAGGGATATAAATGTCATCCGTACGAGTCATAAATACTTCGTACATCGGGTTCTGCTTCAATTGTAGTTCCAATTTTTTTGCCATGGAAAGGCAGACATCTTTTTCGAGTGTTCCCTTCTTCCCCTTGGCCCCTATGTCTTCTCCTCCATGCCCGGCATCGACCACCACACGAAAGACTTTTTTCTCCGTTTTTGCTTCCACAGGCAAAGCAGGGATTTCATCAGGTGTTGATGTCGCCGTAGGTAATGGTGAAGACGAAAGGGCTGCGATGGGGCTTGGCTTGGTTTCACTCACTTGAACTTCTGGAGTTTCGTTTGGTGTGGGGGAGGCAGAGGCGGAGTTTTTCCCGGCTTGGAAGAGAAGATTCGATTCATCGAATGTGACTGAAATATCACTGGGTGAGATCTGAGGAGCCAAATCGAGAACCACACGAATCGTATGGGCATCAAACTGACCGAAGCGAATCCGCGTGACCGGATCGGACGAAGAGAACGCCGAGTCCTTCATCGCCGGAGTAAGTTTGGCGTTGGAAATATCGACGAAGTAGCGCTGAGGTAGATTTTTGGCGGGATCGGCCTTGAGCGATTTCGATTGAAAAACATGCGTTCCCGTCAGCGGCACGCGATAGGACCAACTCTTTTCCTCGGGCTCTGCGGCGAGCGCCTCTCCCAATCGAGCCACCATATCCCCGTGGGGATAGTTGCGTCGGATTTTTTCTTCGGCCTCATTTGCGCAGTCCCGGTCGTTAAAAATCGTCCGGCATATGGAAGCTACCTCGAATAATGCATCGTCGGCCAAAGGATGGTCCGGATTCTGCGATACCATTTGACGGAAATAATGGAGTGACCGGCTGGCCGAATCCCGATCATTGTCTCCTTTGGCCAAATCGCGATAGATCGAACCCAAATTAAAATAAGCTTCCGTAATTTTAGGATGGGTGGGAAAGCGATCCAGGAATTGTTTGAGATCACTCGCGGCACGCAAAAGTTGTTGTCGTTTCACCGAGAAGGCGGAAAGCTTCTTTGCTGAGAAATATTCAGCTCGTCCTCGTTCATATAATTTTTCGGCCACATCGGCTTGGGCGGTCGCGACGATGCAAAGTAGAGGAAAAAGAAATAGTGCTATCGCTTTCATTTCCGCTCCGGTGGAAACGTGCGAAGTATATCAGGTCTTTAAAGACGAATGAAAGCCGAGTTCAATTTGAGGGGTGCTCTCCACGGATCCCTTTCGGCGCTTTTCCGCCAATACGGGACGACCCGTCGCGTCAAGTTCGCTTCGCTCCAGGTTCGCCAAAATTTCTCGAGCGCGCGTGACGATGGACTCCGGAACTCCCGCCAAACGTGCCACATCGATTCCATAGCTCCGGTTCACCGCACCTTCCGCCAATGCGTGGAGGAAAATAATTTTGTCTCCCCATTCTTTGACCGAAACATTCATATTTCGGGCGCGAGATTTCAAGCGGGCGAGATCGGTGAGTTCATGGTAATGGGTCGCAAAGATTGTTCGTGCACCGATCCGGTCATGGAGATCCTCGGCCACCGCCCAGGCAATCGCTAATCCATCAAACGTGCTGGTGCCTCTTCCAATTTCATCCAGAAGAATAAGAGAGCGAGGCGTGGCATTTCGCAAAATGTTAGCAGTCTCACTCATCTCCACCATGAAAGTCGATTGACCTCGGGCTAAATCATCCGAAGCGCCGACACGAGTGAAGATCCGATCGACCATTCCAATTTCTGCTTCTTCGGCGGGGACAAAGGAACCCACTTGCGCCATAAGCGTGATCAGGGCCACCTGCCGCATGATCGTAGATTTTCCCGCCATGTTGGGTCCCGTCAAGATGATGAGCTGGCGCTCTTTGGTGTCCAGATCAATATCATTGGGAACAAAGGGCTGATCGGTGAGAAATCGCTCGACGACCGGGTGACGACCCGCGCGAATTCTGGTCTTTGGCAAATCGACCAATTGGGGTCGGACATAACGTCCGGCAAGAGCTGCCCGCGCAAGAGAGGCAAAAACGTCAAGATCAGCGAGCGCGTCGGCCAGGCGCTGTATGGATCGAATATGTTCAAGGATTTCTTTTCGGAGTTCTTCAAAGATTTCAAACTCGAGTGCGGTGATTTTTTCCTCCGCTCCGAGAATTTTTTCCTCCTGAACTTTTAATTCCGGTGTGGTGAAGCGCTCTGATCCCGCGAGCGTCTGTTTACGGGTGTAGTCGGAGGGAACGCGGCCCAAATTGGACTTCGTCACTTCAATGAAATAACCGAACACACGGTTGTATCGGATTTTCAATGACGAAATTCCGGTTCGTGCCCGTTCCGTTTCTTCGAGTCCGGCAATCCACTCCCGTCCCCCTCCCGCGATGGATCGAAGCTCATCCAAACCGGTATGAAACCCAGAGCGGATGAGGTCTCCATCATTCGCAGTTGGCGGAGGTTCATCCACTAGCGCCATTCCCAATTTTTTGGCGAGAGAGACATGGGGATCGATTTCCTCTCGAAGATGTTGAAGTGCACTGGATCGGACGGTTTCAAGCGCCGCCCGAATGGGAACGGATCTTTCTAATGTCGAACGGAGTGCGACCAAGTCACGGGGCAAAGCCCGTCGGCTGGCTATTTTTCCGATGAGACGTTCCAGATCATAAATATGCGCAAGATCCGAACGAATACGCTCCCGTATTTCCACTTCTCCCGTAAATTCTTCCACGCTCGCCAGGCGCGCTTCAATTTCCCGTCGATCGCGGAGGGGAAACTGGAACCACTCTCGAAGCCTTCTTGCCCCCATGGCGGTTCTGGTTTCATCCAGAACACCGACAAGAGATCGATCGCGCGCTAGATCTCCCTTGGCCCGAAAAATTTCCAGATGCTCGCGTGTGGAAGGATCGAGCTGGACAAAATTCTTCGTCGAGTAGCTTTTGGGTGGGTGAAGATGAGGCAGGGGCGTGCGGTTTGCCGACTCAATATAATAGAGAAGAGCCGCCGCTGCTGGAGCCATGGATTCGGGATCATGAATTCCAAATCCGTCGAGAGAGGCGACCGAGAAGCGTTCTGAAACTTTTCGTTCGGCTCCTTCGTAGACCCAGGAGGGAATTCGTTCGAGCCGCATATTCCCGTTGTGGTTTGCAAAAGAAAGGGTGGTAGCAAATTCAGGGAGAATCAATTCACGAGGAGAGAGTCGCCATATCTCCTCTTCGGCTTCGGAAACCGTGGCAAAGTGGGTGACAAAGAATTGGCCACTCGCGACATCGATGGAGGCAAGGCCGGTTCCCCTGGGAGAAGCAAAGAGCGAAACGATCGGATTGGCTCGATTCGGCTCCAACCCTTCATCCCCTGTTCGAAGGCCCGGAGTAATCACGCGGACGACCTCTCGCCGAACGATTCCTTTGGCTACCTTCGGGTCCTCCACCTGTTCGCAAATGGCGACTTTGTGACCGCGGTCGAGCAGGGCAGCGATGTAGCCGGAGACGGAATGGTGGGGAACGCCGCAGAGAGGAATGGGATTTTCGGCGCTTTTATCCCGGGACGTGAGGGCGATATCGAGGATGGGAGCGGCGATCTCGGCATCTTGAAAAAACATTTCGTAAAAATCGCCCAAGCGGAAAAGGAGAATCGCATCCTGGTGTTGGTTTTTAATCTCCCAGTACTGCTTCATCAGCGGGGTCGAAGTAGTGGATTCACCGAGAGCGCCCTCGTTCATCCGCGGCTATTTACCTCACTTTGGCACCGGACCCAAGTAGGGAAGGGCGGTGAGGAATTCCACTTCTTCGGGGGTGGAAAATGTGTTTGGGGCGAATAAATCGGGCCGGCGGCGCCGGAACAAATAAAGCAAGATGAGGCCCAGGGGAAAGGACCAAACGACATGAGCAAAGTTTCGGACCGAACGCACCGTGCCACTGGTCAATTTTGCTTTCAGCCGAAAAGAGTCGGGATCGGGAAGGAATTCGCTTTTCGGATCGGCTTGTTTGAGAGAGCTCCACGCCGCGATTCGAGCTCGGCCTAGATCGGTTTCGTTTCGAAGGTTAATGAGTTCACTTTCCTTTTGCCTCCGCTTTTCGCGAGGGGCCGAGACCGCGACTAACTCCTTTTCGACTTCTTCCAGCTCTTTTTTCTTGTCTTGAATGGATTGTGAAAGCTCCTTCTCTTTGGTTTGAAACACCCGCATCATTTTTTCTGACCGGCCACTGGCGATGCCTTCGCGGATGACATCCAATTGTCGCTGTCGGTTGGCCAAATCTGTTTCCAGACCGATCCGGCGGCGGGATACCTCGTCCGCCTGCGTATCTTCCTCCGCGGCTGTCTTCTTCAATTCCGTCAATTCGGCTTCCAACCGGCCCATGGTTTCGAAATTTGTCTCGATACTTTTAGAGGCAGCCGCGATCTTGTCTTCTATGTCGTGCGCGGCTACCCAACCGAATTCTTTTGGCAACGTTTCGCGAAGAGCTCGATCTATTTTTTTTGCCATCGAACCGCGCGAAACCCCGAACGAGCATTCCATTTCATCTTTAGTTTCGTTCATGCGGCAGGCTCCCGATCTCTCATCATCCGAGAGAGTCACCACGTTCGAAAGTACACTCAAAACGCGGTTTGGAGCCTCCGCAGGATTGGATAGATTGCCGCTGAGTTCAAAGCGTTGCCGAACGCGGTACGAGTTGGGAATCCAGTGGACAAGAAATGGAACCCCAAGAGCGAAGCCAAGAGCATACCCATATTGTTTCTTCCACCTCACGCCCATGTTTTTTCCTCAAAAAATCCCAAGGATGCAAGAAGGAGGATCAAAGACAACGTCGCGGGAACTAGATTCGGCCAGGAAACAAAGAATGTAATGTCGTCTCGTGTGGGAATGTCGGCGATCAGAGTTGTTTGCGTGAAGAGGTCGGTGGGGTTGTGAAGGCGACCCGACGGATCGGCCCATGTGGTGATGCCGGTGTTAGCGGCGCGAACAATGGCACGACGGGTTTCAATGGCCCGGAACTGCGTGAAGTGAACATGCTGATAAGGTCCGGAGGTTTCATCGAACCAGGCGTCATTCGTAATGTTTACAAAGAATGTTGCGCCCGCTCGCGCCATTTCCACCGAAAGCTCGGGGAAGAGAACTTCATAGCAAATCAAAATTCCAAATTTTTTCCCTTTCACGTCGGAAAGTGTCGGCCCTTGACCCGCAATGAAATTTCCCGCCACTGGAGGCACGATGTAGTACATGGGTAACACTTCCGAGAGGGGAACATATTCTCCGAAGGGAACCAGGTGCTGCTTGTCGTAGCGGATGCGGACTCTGCCGTCGGGTGCCAAAACAAATGCGGAGTTTCGATAGCCATCCCTTCCATTGATCCTTGCATATGTCGGGGCTCCCACCACCACCTCGGCCGTGAATTGCTCGGGGAGGATCGCCGCCATCGAGTCGGTTTCCGCTGGAATACTGTAGGGTAGAGAAGCTTCCGGCCAAACCACCAGATCGACGTGGGAGTTTTGAGCGTTAGCGGAAAGCGATTTATAGGTTTCCAAAATCCGCGCCATGTAGGCTCGGTTTCTTTTTTGATCCTGAAGAATATTTCCTTGCAGAAGAGCTACGCGAATCGAAGGAACGGGTGGGGAATCGTTTAGTTCGGGGCGAGTCAAGCCATAGATCAACGTAGAAAGAAATAGCGCCCCGAATAGGGCGAGAGGAAATTTGGGTAGAGGCCGATTCGTTCGGCGCGCGACGATCGCTTCCGTGATCACAAAATTTCCGAGCATGATCAGAAAGTTGAGTCCATAGACGCCGACATGGTCTATGATTTGGATCAGAGGGAGCGCGGCATAAAGAAAGTGGGCCGGGAGTGCCCAGGGGTATCCGCCCACCGGGAATCGACCCAACAACCAGTACAGAAGTGTGAATACAAGGCTTCCGACGAACCAACGCGGGCCTGGGAGACGCGCAAGCGCCCAAAAGCCCAGCGCCGGAAGAAACGAAGCCGCGGCAACCATCACAAACATGATCGACGATGCAGTCAAAAAAGAGAGGTATCCGTATTTCTGCAGGGCGACGCTAATCCAGAGGAACCAGCCGGTGTTGGCCACTAAACCAAACCAATAACCCTGTTGAAAGCTTTTGCGAGGCGTGACTTCCCGAAGGGAGACAGACAGAGGGACGAGGAATACCCAAGCCACGGTGGCCGATAAAGGTCCGGGAGTCAGATTCCCTGTATAAATCGCAAGCGGAAGCCCCAGGATTCC
Organism: uncultured bacterium; assembly: GCA_964397255.1. Lineage (GTDB taxonomy): Bacteria > Bdellovibrionota_G > JALEGL01 > JALEGL01 > DATDPG01 > CAYNHQ01. The sequence goes on along the minus strand of CAYNHQ010000006.1, from coordinate 100,356 downwards.
AAGGAAAGCGCTCAGGAGAATCGGCCCCCAGTTACGCATAGCCGGCTCTTTTTAGAAGCTTGGCTTGAAGGTCAAACATGATCTTCTTTTCTTTCGACTCCGCATGGTCATGCCCCAAAAGATGCAAAAGGCCGTGGACAGCGAGTAGCGCGCATTCTTCATCGATTTTCTTTTTGGCCTTCCTCGCCTGCTTTCGAGCGGTGGTGACTGAAATAATGATGTCACCCAGGTGAGATCGACCTTTTCCTTTCCGCTTCCATGGAGTCTTCCCCTGTGCGAAAGAAAGCACGTCGGTGGGCCGATTCTTTCGTAAGAATGTTCGATTCAAATGCATCATGAAGGGGTCATTAACGAGAATCAGGGAAACCTCGCTGGGTCCCAGGTGAAGTCTTTTCATACTTGCGTGAAGAAGATGATCTAGCTTTCGCACCAGCGGTCGGGCTCTGCCGGTTCGATCTTTTACGTTTACCTCATACACGCTTACGTTTGCCTTTGCTCCGCCGCTTCATACGCGCCGATAATCTTTTGAACGAGCGGATGTCGAACCACATCTTTGTCCGTGAAAATGGCGAATCCAATGCCTTCCACATCTTTAAGGAGATCGATTGCCTCGATTAGACCGGACAATTTTCCATGAGGAAGGTCCACTTGAGTGATGTCTCCCGTGATCACGGCTTTTGAATCAAATCCGAGCCGAGTCAGAAACATCTTCATTTGTTCGGAAGACGTGTTTTGTGCTTCATCCAGAATCACAAATGATTTGTTGAGTGTTCTCCCCCTCATGAAGGCGAGAGGGGCGACTTCAATTACACCTCGCTCGATGAGTCTCTCCGCTTTTTCAAATTCCATCATGTCATGCATGGCATCGTAGAGAGGTCGGAGATAGGGGTTCACTTTTTCCACCAGGTCTCCCGGAAGAAACCCCAATTTTTCTCCCGCTTCCACGGCAGGGCGAGTCAGAATAATTCGATCCACTTTTTTGGCGACAAGGGCCGCAACGGCCATGGCCATGGCGAGATAGGTTTTGCCCGTACCGGCGGGGCCCCACGCAAACACAATGTCGTATTTACGGATGGCTTCCACATACGCCTTTTGAGTCATCGTCTTCGGGGTGATGTGAGCGTGGCGCATATTCAGCATGATCGAATCGAGGAAGAGTTCCGAAATCGATTGCATGGGATGCTCATCCAAAATTCGAAGCGCCTGCGTGATGTCGGAAGCGGACAGTGGATGTCCCTGTCGCGCCAAATCTTGGAGTTCCATCAGCATGCGCTGCGCTTTTTGGCATGACTCAGCGCTGCCCTGAAAAACGAGTTGTGTGCCGCGCGCCCGAATTTCCAAATCTAACGCTTTTTCAATTTGCATAAGATTGGCATCCCTCTCCCCTAGGACCGTTCGAGCCAGATCCACGGTTTCAAATTGAAAGGTCGATTCGCTCATTCTTCCGTCTCATTTTTTGGAGAGAGAATAACGTCCGCCCGAAAGAAAATACTTCCAACCGGCTTCGAAAGATGGATCGCGAAGGTCGTCAAGGGAGGTTGGATATTCCCCTTGCTCCACTCGGTAAAGTTCCAAAAGGTTGGTGATTCGGAGACGCTCATTTTCCTCCATGATCTTTGACAGGCCCGCGTGCTTCATCGAAGAGCGACGCACCAGATAATCGGAGCGAGTCCCCAGACCGACGACGGGGATAGACCCCGCGATTAAAAAAAGGCCCACCAAGAATAGAGCATTGGATTTCAACCAACCTCCCAAGGTATGGCTTTCTTTCACTTGAAGTCGCGAGTCGATGCGGGTCTGTCCCGCCTGGTCGACTTTAATAGCCAGCCCACGGTCGAGAAGAGAGGCGACGATGCGGGACAATTCAAATGTTCCAAGCCGGCTTAGGTAGATCACTTCTTGTAGCGAACGATAGCCGTCGAAAAATTTCAGGATGTTCTTGTCCTCGGGCGAGAGAGAAGGTTTGCTCTTCGCCTTCTCTTTGTCCATTCCGAAGGCACTCAATACGTCATTTACTCCGTCGTCGCCGACGGCATCATTGACGAGATCTCCCGGATCGAGCAGCGATCGATAGACGGTTTCCGGTCCTCCCACTTTTGATTCAATCGATGGCCATTCGTCGATCATCCGAAATCCATCCATCAGTACGCCTTCGGCCGATTGAGGCTTGATGATCGCTTTGTTGTAACGGATCTGTTCAGGAACAAATTCGTAGAGGCCATCCTTCCACCGAAAAATTCGGAAAAGGACTTCTTTTAGCTGCAGCGAAACAAATTCTCCCAATTCGGTGGGAGTAATGGCCCCCATTCCACGTAGGATGTCCCCCAGGCTGCGCATCGTGACTTTTTGATTTTCAATCGCCTGGCCGAGCTGCTCGGTCGTGATCACTCCCGCGCGAAGAAGCATCGTTCCTAGCAGAAATTCCTCTTCATTGTTTTTGAATGTGCCGAAAACGACACGACCGCCATCAAAGACAATATGGGCCTCTCTTTGCTTTGTGCGAACATAAAGCGAACCGGATTTTTGTTGCTGTCCGATCAACTGAAAGATGTCGGCCACCGAAAAATCTTTAAGCGTTCCCTTGAGTGCCATGGTTACCTTCGAATAAACGCGTCATAGAGGGACATCAGATAAACTGCTCCAAACCCGAGGGCAAGTGCCGACAAAGTGGGAAACATCGGAAAACCTGGAAAGGTGTAGGGGAGAGCGATCAATTCGGACCGAAAGAGAAGAGGCATTAAAAAAAGCAGTCCAAGCCCGATAAAAAGAAATCCGAAGATCGACTCGTCTCGCGCGAGTCGATGAAGGCCCGGAACCACGACGGCCGACCAACGTTGAGATAAATCTTTCTTCATTCGATGCCGCGCGACTTGGCGTTCTTTTGCGCGGCGTGCCTCCGGTTCGATCGACTCCAGACGAACGAAAATGTGATAGCACTGCGAGCAAAGCGTTTCGCGCTCGACGGAAGGATCGCATGTGGCGCAAGAGGGTTGCCCGCATTTCTCGCAGGCCCCTGGAGGTCGCAAAATGGGCCGAATTTTTCTCCATGCGACGGAAAGAAGAAATGTTCCTCCCAACAGGGCCCAATAGAGCGGTACCGGCAAAGTGGGAAACAGCGAGGCATGCAATTCGTCGCGAGTTCGGAACACATCGGGAGTCAGTGCCCAAATGCGGGGCTCCATATCGGAAAGGGAAAGTTTTTCTTCCAACATGAACCATTGGCTTTCTTGCGGCGGGTTGAGCCGCTGGAATTGCCCAAAAAGATTGGAGTCGATCTCTTTGGCTTTGTTTTGGGCGGCTCGCCCTTCATCGAGTCTGGTTTCCTGATAGTAAATTTTGGCAACATTAAAATAAGCGCGAATGGATTGCGGATTGGAAGCGATCGCCTGCTGAAAATGCTCAATGGCCGCAGATGTTCGTTTTTCGAGGTAATCGATCGAACCCAAATTCACGAGAGGCTTGTACCAATTCGGCCGGACTCTGATCGTCTTCTCAAGGGTCTGTCGGGCGCTGCCGAAACGTTCGGTGTGTTTCTCAATTTGAGCCAGAGCAAAGATCGCCTCCGAATCACTGGGATGTTCTTCGATCCAGTTTCGGAGTCGCTCGCCAGCTCGAGCCAACGTCAGCCCATCCATGGGTTCAGCGAGGAGAGAGAGGATCGAAGATTGATAACGGAGCTGTAGAGCCGGTATCAGAAGGAGCAAAGGAAGAAGGGCTGCCCCCAACAGAGTTGCGCCAGCAACGAGACGCTCTCCCAAAGACAGATATCGCCAGAGCAAAAACAGAAGCAACAGTGGAGGTCCAACCCAACCGAAAGCTACCCAGATCAACACTCCTGCCATCAGAGCCATAGGAATGGCGGTAAGCGGCATGAGTTGTCGAATCATATGGCACCAGTAATGGAGCATGGCGCGCCCGTGCTTAAAAAGAAAAAAGAGGGACAATATGACCGCTAATGCGGCGATCACGTGTGTAAACATGAGGACGAAGTTGGAAGTGGCACGAAGAATTCCCGCGGGTGTGGTCATGTCATGGTAGAGGCCATGAATGCATCGTCGAAAAGCAGCCAGGGTTCCTTCGGGCCAGTCTCCCCGCTGACAGCGGAACGTATCGAGAGCGCTCAGCTCCGGCGAAAATTTTTCAGCATAATCAAGATCGTCCTTCATCTCCGGACCTATGGCGGTGACTTCGTTTAAAAGCGCTACCGAGAGTGAAGGAATGGCATCGAGAGCATATCGGTTTTGGATATTCCAAATGTGTTCCAGCTCTTCCTTGGCAATTTTTTTTTGCCCTCGTGCCACAGCTTCCTGATGCACCCGCCAAGCCGTCGTAATTTCCTGTCGGGGGCGGTCCCATTCCGCGGGCGTGTCTTCGGCGCGAACCAGTCCCGTTCCTAGGCAAACCCATATTGTGCATCCAAGGACTAGCCTTGGGCGCAAAACCCCAAACATAGCGGGCAGTCTACACGCTTGAACGCAAGTTCATCAAAGAAAACGAGATCTTGGGTATTTAATGGAATTAATCGAGAAATGCTTTTACGCTAATATCTTCATCGAGATCGGGCCAGTGAATTCCATACCCCGAGGGGCTAATTACAAATTTTCGCAATTGCTTAAGATTGGCTGTCGCCAAACGATCAAACCAAGCAAGAGGAATCGAAACCTCCCGCCCGTCACTCATATTGGCTGTTATCACGTCCCGAAAAATTCTTACCTCAACCAGGGCCGGATATGTTCGTTCAATTTTTCTTGCGGGCGAACTCATTCCATTTCTCCATGAAAAAATTTTGGTTTTCTCGAACAACGGTCACCAATTTTCTTTGATCCGTGGGCTTTAATGCGTATGAAGACGCCACGGCAAGTGTTTTTAGCCAAACTTTCATTTCTCCTCCACGACCCGTGATATGTATATGGGGCGGGTTCATTTCGCTCATTCGAGTAGAAATGAAACCGGAAGCCATAACGCCGCAGGATTGTTGGCACATCTTAAATGCTATTTTACACCAAGGCATCGTCAAGTAACTGGGGGGTGACTGAGAAAAATATCATGCGCCTTATTTCCCTACGTTTCTGCCATAAAATGCGGCGCTATCGGATTAATTTAGGCTTATTTTTCAAATGGTTAGCGCCGTTCCTCATAAAAGAATCGGTTACAAAGGAGTTTTCAAATGAATCAGATGAAGGGCTCCCGCGTGGGTATTGGAAGCGCCGATGTCCTCTATAAATAGAATCCAATCTCCGGATTTAGAAATATCCATGTTCCCCCACCAGGCGGGATATTTGGATCGCTGTCTCTGACCAAAAGAAATGGGTCTGTGAAGCACAGTTTCCGTGTTTTTCTGCTGAAGTAAAAGCTCTGGAGATAATTGTGGTGTTTCGCCTTCTTTTAGCTGGAGGGTGGTTCCTTCCCGTATCGTGACGGAAGAACTCCCAACCGAGTGTTGAATGCATTTCATGACTTCGGTAGAAGTGTGGCGAGAAACTCCGGAGTGAGGAAGATCGATGCTTATTCCATTCACCGTTGCACGAGTTCCACTGATGGACCAGCACACTTCATCCAAACGGACGCAATCTGTTTCTTTCGGACATGTCTTCTTTGCGAAACCTCCCGACACATGCCAGAACGCTTCATCTTTTTCTTTTACAAAGTGATCGAAGCTATTGACGTATCGTTCGTCGCTATATGAAACGAGTTTTTTCTGTGGACCGATTGAACTTCGAACAGGATGCTCATAAATTCCGTCTCCACAAGCTACCAAGAGTCGCTGTTGTTCAGAATTCATGAACGCACTAATAATTGAATTCCGAGTATTACACGCGGTAGACACATGTTTAACCGATCCCTGTAAGCGGAACAATTGGTCTAAATTGATCGTAAAAACAAAAACCTCATACCCGGGACCAAGTGCGTCTTCTCCGTCTGATCCATTTCCAATTGTCCAAACGATTTGCTTGCCGTCAGTCGAAAAAAAGGCGCTCGAAACGTACACAACTTTGGAAAAAGGGATAATGAAATATCGATCAACAGGGGGCGCAAAATAGGGTAGATCCAACACGCGGATCGGTTCATCTTTTTCCAGCTCTATGGCGCTATGTTTCTGATTTGGGTAACGAGAGTCCTCTTGAATCTGAAGAAAATGCAGGGCACCCTTTGACTTGCCGGTCCAAACATCATCTCTCCATTTTGGAATATCGCCGTACTTGCCTTCGGGATGAATTACAAAGTGATACAAGGAATAGCTTCCCAAAATGAGGACTATGCCTACAAGACTAAGAAGTATTCGCTTCAAGAAAAATTCTCTCAGAGAATTATAGCTCGGAATACGCTCGTTTGTCTTTCTCTTTGTGTGAACTTATCACACTAAGAGATCGGGACTACTTTCTTGACAGACGGAGGCCTGTCGCGTTCTCTGGGCGCCGATGCGCTATTCGCAACTCCTTTGTCCGACTCTTCGCGAGGATCCCTCAGAAGCGGAGACCATCAGTCACAAGTTGATGCTTCGCGCTGGAATGATTCGGCAACTGGCGGCGGGAATTTACAGCCTGCTGCCTGTCGGGCTTCGTGTGATTCGAAATGTGGAAAAGATCGTGCGCGAAGAAATGAATCGGGCCGGGGCTCAGGAAGTTTCGCTGCCGGCCATTCACCCGGCCGAGCTTTGGAAAGAAAGCGGGCGCTGGGAGTTAATCGGTAAAGAGCTCCTTCGGATGAAAGACCGCAATCAACGCGATTTTTGCTTTGGACCCACGCATGAAGAAGTCATTACCGATTTGGTTCGCCGTGAAATCCGCTCCTACAAGGATCTTCCCCGCAATTTTTACCAGATTCAGGTCAAATTCCGAGATGAGGTCCGACCGCGATTCGGTCTCATGCGTTGCCGGGAATTCACCATGAAAGATGCATACAGTTTTGACGTGGATGATGCTGCTTCTGAAAAAAGCTATCTCGCCATGCGGGAAGCGTACAATCAAATCTTTCGCCGATGTGGTCTCGAGTTCCGCGCGGTCGATGCCGACAGCGGAAACATCGGCGGCAGCATGTCACAGGAGTTCATGGTTCTAGCGGCTTCGGGAGAAGACGAAATTTTTAGCTGCGTGAAGTGCGACTACGCCGCGAATGCCGAAAAGGCCGCGGGAAAACCGGCGAAAGGTTCTTCTGCCGCTATTTCGTCGGGAAAGGAAAAAAAGCGAATTCCAAACAAGCACACGGTGAAAGAACAGGCTGAATTTCTGGGGTACGCGCAAGAGCGAATCATTAAAACACTTATTTACAAGACCGAACAGGCCTTTGTTGCAGTGCAAGTTCCAGGGGATCGAGAGATTAATGAAACCAAGCTGAAGGGCTTTTTGGGAGGTGGAAATATTTGGATGGCTTCGGAACCCGAGATGAGAAAACTGACGGGTACTTCCCCCGGATCGGTGGGGCCCATCGAACTTAAAATCGAAAAGGGCGGGATCGAACGATTGATTTCCGATGAATTGATTCGTTCGGGTGAAAAATATGTGGTCGGGGCGAACGAAGCGGAAACGCATTGGCTGGGTGTCACCGCAGGATCCGAATTTCCGCTGGGAGAGCGTGGGGACATTCATCGAGTGATCCCCGGGGATCGTTGCACCAAGTGCGGAGGCGAGCTCCGCTCGGACCGGGGAATCGAGGTGGGTCATATTTTTAAACTGGGCACAAAATATAGTGACTCAATGAAAGCTCAATTCACCGATCGAGAAGGAAAACTTCGCCCCGCGGTGATGGGTTGCTACGGCATTGGGATCGGCCGAACCGCGGCCGCGGCGATCGAACAAAACCACGATGAAGATGGAATCGTTTTTCCTCCTCCACTTGCCCCGTTTGATATTGAAATTGTGGCCGTAGATCCCCAAAAAGAGGCGATTCGAAAAGAATCTGAAAAACTTTATTCCAAATTGACGGAATCGGGACATTCTCCTCTCTTGGATGATCGAGACGAGGGAGCGGGACGTAAATTTAAAGATGCCGACCTTTTAGGAATTCCCATTCGGATCACGGTGGGTGAGAAAGGATTGGCGCAATCGAAAGTGGAAGTGAAATCCCGGCAGGAAAAAAAGGGAGAATTTCTTTCTCCGGAAAGTGTGCCGGGATGGATTGAAAAGACATTGGCCAATTGGAAAAGGAGAACATCATGAATCCACAATGGAAGAGTTTGTTGGCATTGGTGCGAACGGGTTTCGAAGAAAATCTAAAATCGGCTATCCATTCGGTTGAAAAGAACCGGAAGAAAGAAATCAAAATCCTCCGCGATCGGATCGAAAAATTTCGACGAAATGAAATGAAAGTCGTCCAATCCCGGCTCGAAGATGTTCGAAAACGGCTCGATCGATACGAAGCGCTTCGTCCTTATCTCTCCGTTGTCGCGGCCGCCGCGGAATCGGCTATGGGACCCCCTCGTTCGCGCCGCCGAACCCGTAAGAAGAGCAAATCAAAGCCGAAAGCGAAAAAAGCCTAAGCCACTTTTTTTAAACCCCCTTTTCGCCGTTCTTTCGCGGCTCGGCGGGAAAGATGGCGTTCAAGTGCCGCCAGGGTTTCGGCCCATCGTGCCGAGGAAATTTTCTTTCGTCCGAATCGCTCGGCGTTGTAGTGACCGACGAGCTGGTTAAATGCTTCGATTTCCCCTTCCGATTTTTCAATTTCGATCTTCCATTCGAGGGGGGTTTGGCTTTCCCGTCGGCGATAGCCATATCGGTTCAATACGAGCTCGATCTCACGGAGTCTTCCTTTCCCCGTTTGGCGGCGCCTTCGCAACCACACCATTGAGCCAAAGAAGAGAAGGCATACCCCTCCAGTGGACCAGACGACGAGGGGGTTTTTAGGAAAACGCCAAATGCTTTGCGGGGAATCTTCATCATCTCTTTCCAAGTTGCGATTCTTTGAGCCTCGAGACATTTGACCCAGACCCGCCAATGAACGCCCTATTTTCTCTACGATGGAGGCTTGTGATTGAAGGTCGTACTCCAAAATATATTTGTTCCAGCGGAGGCGAAGATAATCGAGGTATTGATTGAGTTTGCGAAAATAGTCGATGCGGAATCTCACACTGCTATCCAGCGGCGATGGGTCGAAACGAACCCATCCGACATTCGGAAAATAAACTTCGACCCACGTATGCGCGTCACTCTGCTTGACGGCGATGTAACGCCCGAACGGATTGGGTTCCCCCCCGCGAAAGCCCATGACCTGCCGCGCCGGAATTTTGTGCACCCGAAGTGCGATGGCGAGAGCCGTTGAAAAGTATTCACAGTGACCCCGCTTTTTGTCGATCAGGAAAAATTTCAGCGGATCGCTGACGCCCGCATCCCCCACTTCAAGTGTATAGCGGTAGTTTTTCTCAATATAACGCTGAATCGCTACAGCTCGATCATACGCATTAGTATCGGGAACTGGAATTCCACGCAACAACTCCTCCACCCTTGGATCGAGGGAAGGGGTCTCCAGATAGAGATCGCGAATGTACTCTGGGTACTGATCTCCCCCGTTTCGCAATAAGGCGGGTTCGGGTTCGCCCAGCATCGATTCGCCGATGTAAGTAAGGTCACTTATATAGTTGTCGGTGAGAACGAAATGGATTCCCGAATAGGCGTCTCGTTGCACCGGAACTGATCCACGAAAGAGCCGCTCCAACATGGCCTTCTCCCAAGTGATCCGATAAAGTTTGTCGGCGCCGAAGACAATCGGCGTGCTCATCGGCTCTAAAAAAACCCGATAGGTGAACCGCTGGCCATAAAGTTCCCCTGTCGGATCGAAATTGAGAACTCCGGTATCCGCGTCGACGCGTAGTCCCCTCTTTTCGGTATAGGTTTTCGTCCAACTCTTTCCGTCGAAATTGTCGGCCGCCGTTCCGCGCCAGTAGAGGCGATCAAATTCGATTTTATCAAGATATTCAGGCGCAATTTCCACGCGTAACGCTACCGTTTCATTCGTCTTGATGTTTCCAATGGTTCCCAGTTCCACATTTTCCGAAAATCCCGAAACGGCCTGCCGGCCCGAAACTCGTTTAAAGAAATGGCCCATCGAAAAGCGAGGAAAAAGAAAGAATATGAGCATCGTAAACGCGATAATGGAAAGAGAGAGGAGTGACGTCATCAGGAGGTAGGGACGAGTAATGACGTCCGTGGAGGCAAACAGCCGTCGAAGAGCGAAGTCTTTTCGCCCCGTTCGCGCGGCCCCTTCCTGCTGGAGCTTGAGATTGAACATCGTCAGCGTCCAAGTGGCGATGACAATGTAGAGAAGAAACGGGACCACAAACGAAATGTCGCTCGATACCACCGTGCTCGAAAGAAGGTGTAGAAAACTCAACAAGTAAATCTGCATTTGGTCACGGTTGGTCTTGGGCGAAAGAAGTTTTACGATCTGAAGATAAACGACAAATTTAATCCCGTTTCCGATCAAATCTTGCGTTCCCCAAAACGTATCAAAAATGAAATACGCCAGGAGAACGAGAGCAATGCCGTTCCAAACGGGTTTTGGAACAGGAAATCGCTTCGTCAACCGCTCGCCGAAATAGCTGTCGATGAGAGCCACAAGGATCCCTAACGAAACGGCGATGGGATAGCTTCCCGTAATGAGGATTGAACTGAAGCCGATAAGAATAAGAAGAAGAGAAGAAATTCGAAGGTAATTACCGAAGTTCACAGTCGCTCCAGTTCCTCTCGGCCGATGGCAAAATTTCCGTCCGCATGAATCGAGGGGAGATCGCTCACCACCGCAACGGTTTCACCCGGACGAACATTTCGACGGGGAGGAGAAATTCGAGGGGGGTTGGCGAGCGCAAGGGCCGTCAGGTAGGCGTCCAAATAGCCTCGCCCTTCGGGTTCTATCGTTTCAGAATTGAGATCGAGCGTAATCTCAATGCCTCTTGAGAATAACAGAACGATAAGCGTGGTCGCAGATGAAATGGCAAGCTCTCTCCATTTCGGTTGCGATTGATCTTTCGGCGCGAGGACGACCTCTACCGTCACGCGCAAACGTTTTTCCGACTCAAATTCCTTCACCTTCCATTTTTGTTGTTTAGCCGAACTTTTCCAGTGAATCAGTCGGGCGGGGTCTCCTTCAATAAGATCGCGAATGCCGTAGGGATGAGTGGTGCCTCCACGCTCCCCCGAAAGAAATTCGCCCATCCAATTTCGCTGCTCCGCGAGCCAGGGGTCGAGATCGACCAATTTCGGATACACGATGGTTTCACCTTCTGATGAAACCGCAAGATTTTTTTTAATAAGACCGAATGGATATGCCGTTTCCACCGCATAGGTGGGAAGTTTGGATTTCCCCCGCTTTCGAAAGCGAATGTGATTTTCTGTTCGAGTAGAAGCCCCCGCAGGTAGTTTAATGATAAAAGCTGAATCGATTTTTTCCGATTCATTTCCGCGTGGAGCTAGAGATAGCGCGAAAGAGGGGAATAGCCGCTTACGGTTCTCAAGTTCCAGCCGGACAGATACCGGCTGATCCACAAAAATGCGCGAGGGAAAATAGGGATGAATGGCCAGATGTTGAAGTGTGTTGTTGGAAAGAAGGCCTGAAAGGATCAGAAAGCTCAGCATGGTGCCGAACAGAAGATAGAGGAGGTTGTTCCCCGTATTGAGCGCTGACGCGCCGACACCAAGCGAGAGAAAGACAAAAAGCCAGCCGCTTCGCGTGATTTTAATGCGGAGCAGCCTGGGGTTCACACGGGAACCTCGACCGAATCTAAAATTTCTCGAAGAATGGCATCCGCCGCTCCCCGATTGTCTTCCGTATTTGGCAGGGTCGATCTTCGGCTGCTGACGATCATTCGATGCGCCAACACGGGCGTGGCCAGTATTTTTACATCGTCGGGAGTGACATAGTCTCGTCCATGCAAAAAGGCCCGCGCCTGGATCGCACGAAAGAGGGAAACCGCACCCCGAGGGCTGACTCCCAGTTCAAGGTCGCGGGAATTTCGCGTTCGCCCGATGATATCGACCATGTATTTGGAAATCGCAGGATCCACGCGAACCTCCTGCGAAGCCCGCTGAATTTCCAGAATCCGATTTCCGGTGCAAACCGGAGCCATCGTTCGATCGTCCGCTCTTTTTCCTTTCGATTCTAAAATCCGAATTTCAGCTTCCGGCGCCGGATAGCCCATACGGATTCGCATCATAAAGCGATCGAGCTGCGATTCGGGGAGAGGATAGGTTCCATGAAACTCAATTGGATTTTGTGTGGCCAAAACCATAAAAGGATGCGGAAGATCATGCGTGGTGCGTTCAATCGTTACTCTTCCATCTTGCATGGCTTCCAAGAGCGCGCTCTGAGTCTTCGGCGTCGTCCGGTTGATTTCATCCGCCAGAACCACGTTGGCGAAAATAGGTCCGGGTTTGAATTCAAATTCGTTTGATTCGGGACGAAAAATAGTCACTCCGAGAACGTCGGATGGAAGTAAATCGCTCGTAAATTGAATACGTTGAAACGCACCGTCAATGGAGCGAGCGAGGGAAACAGCGAGTGTCGTTTTTCCTACGCCGGGCACATCTTCGATCAATAGATGTCCTTGACCGATCAATGCCACGAGCGTCCATTCGATTGCACCTTCTTTTCCCAGGACAGAACGGCCGATGGATTGCCGGAGACCGTCCAAATCTTTTTGAAAGGGGTGCATGCCGGCGCCACTATAACGACAGCCAGAGAACTTTCACATTTTTCATTGCGTTCCCCGGCAAGCCGCGCCAAACTAACCAAAACTTTTTTGGGATGGAGTAAACGCATGACCTTTCAACTGAAAACTTCACGAATCTGGATGATTTTTGCAGCAGCCACCCTGCTTTTGAGTTGCGCTTCTGATGTTAATAAAAATCTGGAGGAAGCTCGCTTTCTTCTCGATAAAGGAGAATATGCTGCAGCCGAGACAAGCTGCCGCGCTGCTCTGGCGGAGGATCCAAGCAACCACGACGGGAAATTTCTTCTGGCTTCTTCCCTAATCGGTCAAGCCTTTTTGGCCAATGGCAGAAGCTACCTGGGCCTCATGTCAAATGTGGAAAAAGATAAGAAATCCGGCGAATCAGATTTCGAAACGTTCGCGCGAATAGCACCCGAATTGGCGGGGGACACCCTTAAAAATATTCAAGATGCAAGGGATGTGCTGATTAGTATTCCCAAAGACATTCGGACAGTGGACGACTACCTCCAGCTTTACGTGACCCGCCTGTTTGAAATCGCTACCGTGAATTCCCAAATCGGAGCAACTTCTGCCGACAAACTTTGCAACGCCGACCATGCGAGTCCAAACAAGGATGGGGTTCCGGATGACTTTGATCCCAGTGCACTTAGCGGAAGTGCGGCGACACGATTTGAGGACAACGTGAGCAACATAAACAGTGACGGGAGACATGCCGGCCTTCCCTCCAGCTTCGCGCTGAACGATCGTCTCACGAATGTGAGCACAGATTTGGCTAAGGAAATTACGGCGGCTGGTGGCGATGCCCAAGTCGGCGCGCAAAATTATCTAGCCAAGCAATTTTGTAACGGCTTGACGGTATGTGACACCAGTCTCTGCGTTGTTCCTAAATAAATGATTCAAGGAGCCAAGATGAAACTGATACTTCGTTTTGTAGCATTGTTCCTACTCGTGGCGACGCCGGCCCTGGCCCAATTTCCTCAGGAAGGCCCTACGCTGAATCGAAAGGTTCGTAACCTCGGTATGGGAAATGTGGGCATCGCCCTTCAAGGAACGGCGGATTCCTCTCCCTTTTACAATCCAGCGGGCCTTAATGATCTCGAAAAGGGAAGATTCCAATTTTTTTCTCCCACCTTCGATATGTCGAAAGACGGTATTCGAATCGCCCAAGACATGAAAGACCTTACAGATAGTCTCAAAGCTTCGAACGGTGACGCCGAAGCTACATCCATCCTCGATCAATTTATTAAAGACCACGTGGGAGAATATGAGCATCTCCGTCTTACGTTAGACGTGCTTAATTATGCCCGGCATAACTTCGCCGCGGGCGTTTTGTTTGATGAAAGAATCGACTTTTCATTTCGAAACCTCGCGTATCCAAACTTCCAAGTTCAGAACTTGGGTGATGTCGCCGGGTATGTTTCGGGCGCCTACGATTTTTTTGAAAAAGCGATTCAGTTCGGTGTGACTCTTCGGCCCACTGCGCGTTTTGCCATGGATGAGGCCGATCAAGAAATCACGTTCGCGGATGCAGTCGACGGGCCCAACGGCGACCCACTCGTCATTAGTCAACTGGAAAAAATTAAAGGCCATCGCTTCGGCCTGGCCGTCGATTTAGGATTGAAGAGCAACCTCAATTTTCTCAAAGATGTCCCCGGCTTTGGTTACCTCAAGCCCGAAGTCGGATTCACCTGGCAAGATATGGGAGGCGTATCGTTTGGCGCGGCCCGAGGAAACGAACAAGCCATGGGAGTCGGAATGGCCGTCCATCCTGATATTTGGAAGATCAAGAACTCCGTGGCTCTCGATTTTCGTGACCTGAATCAAGAACGTGATTTTCTTTCCAAAGTTCACTTTGGGGTGGAGTCGCAGCTCCCATGGATTCTGGCTCTTCGCTTGGGAATGTCTCAAGGGTATTTCACGGCGGGGTTGGGTCTCGATTTTTGGATCATGACCATCGATGCGGCGTACTACAACGAGGAAATCGGCGTCTTTACACGTGAAGACAACAATGCCCGCTACGCGATCAACATTTCCTTCAACATTTAAAGATTGGGTCCTCTGATTCGGACCTTGTCAGGTCGGCAGATCGTAATTTTGCGTTGATCAAAAGCCTCCAATAGAGGAATCGCATATTTTCGACTGACCTGGGCGATTTTTTTCCACTCTTCGAACGTCAAAGCATCATGTGTCTTGAAGTAATGGCGGATATCGGAATGAAGATCGCGAAGAATATGGCTGTCGTAATAAAGCGACGTGGAAACTCGTTCGATTTCTCCCCCTTGCAATGCCAGCGGCAGAGCGCCTTTAAGCGATGGATCCTCCATCATTAATTCTTCGATCGAGGGTGGAGTTCTTTTTCCGATTTGAATTTTTTTGATGAGCGAGTGAATTGCTGCCCGATTGGGCCCTGGGGGGCGTACTTTTCCTGGCTTATTCCCTTTTTGCTTCCGCGCGGGTTCCAGGACAGTGGCGGCACCTACGGTTCGTGGTGGAGACTCCGTTCGAAGCACGACTCGATCTCCGATCCGAAAAGGAAATGGATCTTTGAGAATCAGCTCATCTTTTCGAACTCTACCTCGCAACTCCGCCATTCCGTACAGAACTCGGAGACGCTGAGAAGGTGGTTTCTTAGAAAGCTTTATTTTGAAACGTGAGTGGGTTTCAAATTCACTCTGTCGAATAAGAACGTTCCCCCTTGAAACCTCCTCTTTGGAAATTCCGGATAGATTGATCGCAAGGCGCGTGGGGCCCACCGCTTTTTCCACGATCCTTCCAAAAATTTCCAGCGACCGGACTGTGGCTCTCTTCCGGGAAGGAAAAAGCTCCAACGTCTCATCCCGACGCACTTCTCTATCCCGCAGCGTCCCCGTGACAATGGTTCCAAACCCTGGACGAGTAAAGATACGGTCGATCGGAAAAAGGAAAGGGCGCTTACCGCTGGAGCTTTCTTTTGGGCGGACCCGTCCAAGCACTTCTTTAAGTGTAGAAATTCCATCGCCCTTGTGGCTGTCGACAGACACCACATTCACTTTTTCATATCCCGCCTTTTCACATGCGTGCCGAATCTCTTGGGTTCGCTCGGCGATTTGCTCGGAGCTTATGCGGTCTTTTTTCGTGAGTGCGCAAATCAACTCCGGAATGCGAAGCATAGATATCATTTCAAGATGCTCGAGCGTCTGAGGACGAATTCCCTCATCGGCCGCCACCACCAAGAGCGCGGCATCCGCAAACATGGCACCCGCGATCATCGTATTCATAAAACGTTCATGTCCCGGCACGTCAATGATCGAAATCAATGTGCCATCGCCCAAGGATAATGGGGCATAGCCCAATTCAATGGAGATCCCCCGGCGTTTTTCCTCCGGCAGGCGGTCGGTCTCTACTCCTGTCAGCGCACGTACAAGCGCTGTCTTCCCATGATCAATATGTCCTGCGGTAGCAAGAACGAGTTGAGGCATTCGGTCTTCTCTCCCTCAATTCCTTTGGTCTGTAAAGGGAGGTACGATGAGATGCTTCGTGCGTTTACCATCAAAAATATGTCTTATTTCACTTGGATTCACGATTCTCTCCTTTGCGATTTCGCTCTGGGGGATCTTTCACTATCCTGCGATCTGCCGCGATGACTTTACTCGGGTCTATTGGGCGGCCATGTGGAATTTCCCAAAGCTTATTCAAGTTCCCTCATGGCTCCCACTTTATAGTTGGGTGTATGGGTTCGTTCTTAAGACCGGAGTTCCACCTCTGCTCACATGCCGGGTGATCACCGGTTTACTTTCAGCTTTGCTTCTTTTCGTCATTGGAAATGCTACGTATCGTCACACGGGGCGCCTGGGAGCCGCAATTGGAGCCCTTATATTCTCCACATTTCTTTCTCTTCGCATGTGGATCAGCTTTTCGGCCCTCAGCGAGCCGCTCTTTGCCCTGCTCCTTTTCATTTCCGCCGATCAATTGCTAGTCTGGGAAAAACAAAAAAAGTCGTCCCATTTATTTTTGGGGCTCATACCTCTATCACTTGCTTCATGTTGTCGATTCAATGCCTGGCTTCTTCTTATTTTTGCTGCATGCTGGTTGGGAGTCATTTGTCGATTTCCGCTTCGGGTGATTTGCTTGGTTCTTCTTTTTCTTTTTCTTTTTCCTCTCATCTGGTTTGCAATTTCGTACAATCGGTTTGGGGACCCACTCGTTAGTTTTCACTATCAACAATTTGATTCCGCCGAATTTTTTGGCGCGAGCAAATTGTCGTACGGAATTGTTCCATTTGCTTTTTTGATCCACAGCCCCCTGGCCCCCATCGTTCTTCTTGTATCGCTGCTGACAGCAAAGAAAACAAAAGGGCGGAACCGAATAATTGTTGGGGCAGGATTTATTTTTGTTCTGATGGAGTTCCTATTGGTTGCAGGTCAGCCCCCTACTGTATTGCCGGAAAGGGCCATGTATGTTTCAGCTTTATGGGTTTCAATTCTTATGGGGATTGGCCTGGATCGTCTCTGGCACAAAGGTTACCGCATTCTCGCCTTATCTTTCGCGGCATCGATGGTGGTATGGGGCAGTTGGAAAACCTATCGAATGACTCCCGACTTTTCCAAAGAGGCGATTGAAGCTGGAATGTTTCTAAGTAGATCACCGAGTTTTCAACGCCTTGTTGCGACCTCATTGGTCGGGTCTAATTTGAGTCATGGTGATTTTGTCACAGCCGCAGTGGCATCCGATCATCCGCGACAATGGGTATATCTTCCGGACAAGAATTCTGTAAGCACGATCCTTCCACGCTTGCGCATTCCGATTCGTGCGTTTGTGAGCAAAGAAAAACTCCCCGAGAGCAAGACACTGGGAAATTTTTATATCGCTTCCAACGATCCAGGTTTGATGCAAGAGCTAAAATGATCTTCGACTCCATCCGATTTGCTCCCTCGGCTCCCTTTGGATAAAGTGCGCACCCTTCATGGCACAGGCCGTTAAAACTGATGTGGTTGTCGCCCGGTACGCGAGTCCGGAAATGGCGGATATCTTTACGCCCCAGCGCCGGATCGAGCTTTGGCGCGAGCTTTGGATCGCCTTGGCCGACGCTGAGCGAGAGCTGGGTCTTCCGATCGATAAATCACAGATCGCCGAATTGAAGAAATTCAAAGAAAAGATCAACTGGGATGTAGCCGAACGGCGTGAAAAGGAAACCCGTCATGATGTCATGTCGCATGTTTATGCTTACGGGCAACAGGCGAAGAAGGCGGCGGGCATTATTCACTTGGGTGCGACGAGCGCCTATGTCACGGATAATGCCGACCTCATTTTAATGCGTGAAGCGCTGGAGCTAATCCTTGGAAAATTGGCGACGGCGATTGATCGCTTGGCCTCCTTTGCCGAGGATGAAAAAGAAACCGCGACAGTGGCATTCACCCATTTTCAACCGGCGCAGCCGACGACGGTAGGAAAGAGGGCGTCGCTTTGGATTCAGGATTTTGCGATGGATCTTTCTCGCCTTGAATTCGAGTTAAAGGAACTCCGTTTTCACGGCGTGAAAGGTGCGACAGGAACGCAAGATAGTTTTTTGAAACTCTTTGAGGGGAATAAGAAAAAAGTTCTTGATCTCGACCGTTTGGTGACGAAGCGAATGGGATTTGATTCTTCGTATCGTGTGACGGGGCAAACCTATCCCCGAAAAGTCGATACAAAAATAGTGACTTTACTGGCAAACATTTGCGAGTCGGCGTCGAAGTTCGCCACGGATCTAAGGCTCTTGCAGGCGCTTCGTGAAGTGGAGGAGCCCCATGAAGCCGATCAGGTGGGTTCTTCGGCGATGCCGTACAAACTCAATCCGATGCGCTCGGAGCGGGTCTGTGCCCTTTCACGGTATGTGATGAACTTGGTGGGAAACACGTATGGTACGGCTTCGAGCCAGTGGTTCGAGCGGACGCTTGACGATTCGGCGAATCGAAGGCTGGTGATTCCCCATTCTTTCTTAGCGACAGACGGAGTTCTTAACTTGGTGATCAATATTACGAGCGGCCTCAAAGTAAATCATGAAGTGATTCGCCAAAATCTGGATCGCGAGCTGCCGTTTTTGCAGACTGAAGAGGTGCTCATGGCGGCGGTTCGTGCAGGTGGGGACCGACAGCAGCTGCATAAAAGGATTCAGCAACATTCGCGCGAGGTGGTTAAAGCCATCCGTGAAAAAGGGGCGGCCAACGATCTTCTTTCGCGCCTGCGAAAAGACGCGGCTTTTTCAAAAGTTCCGCCCAAAATGATCGTTCGGGCCGACCCGTCGCAGTTTGTGGGCCTTGCTCCCGAGCAAACCGAAGCGTTTCTCAAAGAAGTCGTCGAGCCCATTCGCTCCAAATACCGCACTCGCCTCCGCCAAAAACCCGAGATCCGCGTTTAAGCTGTAGCGACCGCGCGGGTGGCACCGATGGGGGGTGCCCAACCGACTCTTC
The DNA here is from genome assembly GCA_964397255.1 of uncultured bacterium. Classification (GTDB taxonomy): domain Bacteria; phylum Bdellovibrionota_G; class JALEGL01; order JALEGL01; family DATDPG01; genus CAYNHQ01. Next base: position 81,270 of record CAYNHQ010000006.1, on the reverse strand, counting down.
TCGGGAGGCTTGGGAGGGCCCCAGAGGTGACAGGACCCGCTACTCCTTTACTCATTTCGTAGAATGGCGTTGCCGGCGAAGTCGGCTTTGTCGCCGAGGGCCTCTTCAATTCGAAGGAGCTGATTGTATTTGGCCACGCGGTCGGTTCGGCACAGTGAACCGGTTTTAATTTGGCCCGCTTCTGTGGCTACGGCGAGATCAGCGATGAACGGGTCTTCGGTTTCGCCCGATCGATGGGAAATCACCGTTGCAAACTCCGCCTCCTGGGCCATTTCGATCGTTTCCAATGTTTCTGAAAGTGTCCCGATTTGATTGAGCTTAATGAGAATCGCGTTAGCGGTCTCCGTTTCAATTCCCTTTTTGAGTAACTTTGGATTCGTTACAAAAAGATCGTCACCGACAAGCTGTACCTTCTTTCCCATCTTCTCCGTCAGTTTCTTCCAACCCGCCCAATCATTCTCGGCTAAACCATCTTCAATTGAAATCAACGGAGCCACTTTCGTCAGGTTCTCGTAAATGCCGATCATTTCCTCGGCTGATTTCGGCGTTCCCTCCCCCTTGATCGCCACGTATTTTCCGTCTCGATAAAATTCCGTAGCCGCCGCATCCAGAGCGATTGAAATTTGTTCTCCGGGTTCATATCCCGCCTTTTCAATCGACTCGACGAGCAAACGAACCGCATCGCCTGTGGCTTTGATATTCGGAGCGAATCCCCCTTCATCGCCGACCGCCGTAGAGTATTTTCGTTCCTTGAGAACTTTCTTGAGCACATGAAATGTTTCCGTTCCGGCACGAAGCGCTTCGGAAAAAGTATCGAAGCCATGGGGAACGATCATGAATTCCTGAATATCGAGGCTGTTATCCGCATGAACGCCGCCGTTGATGACATTCATAAGGGGAACCGGAAGCATCGCCGCCGTTCTTCCCCCGAGATAAACGTAGAGAGACAGCTTACGTTCTGCTGCCGCCGCGCGGGCCACCGCCATCGAAACTCCCAAAATCGCATTGGCTCCGAGCTTCGATTTGTTTTCGGTGCCATCCAGATCAATCATTTTCCGATCGATCTGGCTTTGAGAAAAGGGATCAGCCCCCCGAAGAGCCGGACCGATCACTTCCATTACGTTGGCCACCGCTTTTCGAACCCCTTTACCCTGAAAGACTTTCGGGTCGTTGTCGCGCAATTCAATGGCCTCCTTCGAGCCGGTGGAAGCTCCAGACGGCACAGCGGCTCGACCTAATATTCCGGAGGAGAGAAGGACGTCGGCCTCCACCGTCGGGTTTCCCCGCGAATCGAGAATCTCTCTCGCGCGCACCGCTTCAATTCTGGCCGACATGGTTATTTCTCCTGTGGATTAAGGTAATGAACGCCCGACTTCACTTCGTTGATCTTTCTGACAAGGAATTCGAAATTTCCTTCATCCTTCACAAAATCATATTTCACCGTATTGCAAATAATCACCGGAGCATCGTTGTAATGGAAAAAGAAAGCCTGATATGCCTCGACGATTTCTTTTAAGTAAGGCTCCGGCATCACGAGGGCCAGTCCCTCGTCTTTTCTTGAAATCCGATCGATCAGCGTTTCGACATCGGCTTGAAGATAGACGACGACATCGGGTGTAGCGATGGTTCCCTTGAGAAGGGAATACACTTTTTCATAAAGGGCGAATTCGTTTGTGTCGAGTGTGAGGGCTGCGAAGAGGCGATCTTTCTGAAACAAATAATCGCAAATGACCGTAGAGGCGAAAAGATCCCCCTGTGTCAGATCCCGCTGTTGTTGGAAGCGGTTGAGGCAAAAGAAGAGCTGTACTTGGAACGCAAACTTCTCCATATCTTGGTAAAAATATTGAAGAAAGGGGTTGGGGGCGTCGAGGCAGGTACGGGCTTTGAGCTTCTTGGAAAGAGCCGCTACGACTTCCGATTTACCGACGCTGATGGGTCCATCCACGACAATATAGCGGGCGCTCACAGACTCTTTGGTACCATTTTTTAAAAAATCTGGCGATTTGTCTCCGCTTTGGTTAACGATTCTTTTCGATATGGGAAAACTGACCAATCAGGTGGCGATTGTGACTGGCGCTTCAAGCGGTTTTGGCGAGGCGATCGCCCGTCTTTTTGCCGCGGAGGGGGCCCAGCTTGCGATCGGCGCCCGGCGCGTCGACCGTCTTCAAAAACTCGCTTCCGAACTCAAAAGCAAATATGGCACTCCGGTTTTCTTTCAATCTCTCGATGTTCGGGATTTCGCTTCGACGTCGGGATTTGTCGCTGCGACGAAAAGGGAATTCGGGAAGATTGACATTCTCGTAAACAACGCGGGCCTTGCTCTGGGTCGAAGGGATATTGTCACGGGCAATGAAAACGACTGGCAGACGATGCTGGATACGAACATCATGGGTCTCTTCCGTATGACTCGTTCTGTTTTGGAAGTCATGATCCCCCAGGGCAAAGGGCATGTTCTCAACATCGGTTCGATTGCGGGACATTTTGCGTACGATGGCGGTGGGGGATATTGCGCGAGCAAGTTTGGTGTCAATGCGATTACGCAAACACTTCGAATGGAAACACTTGGAAAGGGAATTAAGGTCGGCTCTATCGATCCGGGTTTGGCGGAGACCGAATTCGGAATTGTTCGATTCGGCGGCGATCGTGAAAAAGCGAAGAAGGTTTACGAAGGGATGACGCCTCTTCGGGCCGAAGACATCGCCGAGTGTGCTCTCTTTTTCGTCACTCGTCCTCCACATGTGAATATCGATGACATGATCCTCACCCCCCTCGACCAAGCGGGCGTCTTCAAAGTAAACCGGAAACTATCGTAGAGTGGTCTGAAAGAGCTGATCCAGCTCTTGAATTGATAGCGATTCAGGTCGGCGGGAGAGGTCGATGTCGGTCGAGGACTCCGAGTCTAAGTTTTTTAGAATTCGGCGAAGAGTTTTACGGCGCTGGCTAAAAAGTTTTCCGACAAAATCGAGAAATGCTGAAATATTTTCTTCACCAACTAGGGGTTTTTTAAGTGGAGTTAGTTTTATCAATCGTGATTCGACGTCGGGGACCGGGTAAAAGCTTCCGCGAGGGATTCGAGGGCCCCGCTCTACATCAAAAAGAGTTTGTATACCGACGGAGAGTCTTCCGTAATCACGTGAATTAGGTTTGGCCGTCATTCGGTCAATGACTTCTTCTTGGAGAAGAAGGGTCAGATCTTGGAAGAGTCGGCGATGCTCTGAAAGTCTTTCAAGGATCGGTGTTGAAACATGGTAGGGGAGATTCGAGACGACACGGAGAGGGGGAGAATATTCGTTGAAATTAACCTCGAGCGCGTCCCGAGAAACCAGCGTGATCTGCGGGGCGCTTCGCCAGCGCGCGTTTAGAATTTCGACGAGTTTGGGATCTCTTTCGATCGCGATGACGTTGGCTCCCTCATTGGTGAGAGCCTCAGTCATGGCGCCAAGGCCCGGCCCAATTTCAAGAACGCGATCGCCCGGAATGATTTGAGCGAAGCGGACAATTTTTTCGGCACTTGAAGAATGGACGAGAAAGTTTTGCCCCCACGCTTTTCGTGGGCGAAGCCCGGCTTCGCGAAGCAGATGTTGAGGCGATTCCATTTAAATTCCGAGCGGAAAGGTGGCGGTGGCGTTCAGCGTAAAATCGTCGACCTCTCCCCGAGCGAGCCTCGGGTAGCCCGCCGCCGCGATCATGGCGGCATTGTCGGTACAATATTCGGGGAGCGTGAGCCAAAGCTCGACATCGCGTGACTTCACTTCATGATCCAGGCGCGCGCGAAGGGCGCTATTTCGCGCCACACCCCCACACACGGCGACCGTATGAATGTCATGCCGCTCAGCCGCTTCAAAAAGTTTGGCGATCAAGACATCCACAACCGCCTGTTGAAAACTCGCCATGAGGTCGGCGAGTTTTGCCCCGGTAGGTACGCCATTTTTATTCACCCATTGTGCGACGGCCGTTTTTAATCCACTAAAACTAAAATCAAGGCTTCGGGGAATAGCGCGGGGTAAATCCACCGCATGGGGGTCACCCTCTTTGGCCGCTCGGTCGACGGCGGGGCCGCCGGGATAGCCCAGGCCACAGAGCTTGGCCACTTTGTCGAAAGCTTCCCCAGCGGCATCGTCAATGGATTGGCCGAGGAGTTCGTATTTCCCGGGAGAGGGAACAAGGTACAAATTCGTGTGTCCTCCCGAAACAACGAGACCGATAAAGGGATAGTAAATCGATTTCCTCCCCAAAAGAACGGAAGCGAGATGTCCCTCAATGTGATGAACGCCCACCATCGGAATTTTTCGAGCGGCGGCGAGCGCCTTACCGAATGAAAATCCGACGAGGAGCGAACCGATGAGCCCCGGACCTTTCGTGGCGGCAATTCCTCCGATATCCGAAATGGTCACGCCCGCCTTGGATAGAGCGCTTTCCAAAACCGGAATAACCTGCGTGATATGCCTACGGGAAGCGAGTTCAGGAACCACACCCCCGAAACGACGATGAAGGTCGTCTTGAGAAGCTACCGTCGAAGAACGGACGATCGTTCCCTCCTCCACAATAGCCGCCGCCGTCTCGTCGCACGACGATTCGATTCCCAATACCAACATCGTAGGCCGTTTACTTCTTTGTCGGCGCGCCGGCAAGCTCGCGGAGGCGGGTGCGGGCCTGGGTGGCTTCCTTCGTTTTCGGGCAGCGCTTCGTGACATCCGTGAGAAATAGCTTCGCACTTTCAATATCTTTGAGTTCCAAAAACGCAATTCCCTGTTTTAAAACCGATGCACAGACTTTTTCGCTTTTCGGATACTGGTCGGTCACTTTTTGAAATTCGTTGATCGCACGTTTGTATTCACCCTTGGCGAAATAGCCTTCGCCGATCCAATATTGTGCATTTGAGGCGAGAGAGCTGGATGGATAGGTTCGAAGAAAATCGTCGAACTGTGTGATGGCCGTGTCGTAATCTTTCTTATCGAGAATCACGCGAAGGATTTGGTTGTAACGAGTGATGTCATCCACGCCCGCGTTTTTTGATCCTCCCCCTTTGGGCGCCGGCGCGAGGGCTGGGGCGGCACGCGGCCGATTTTCAATGTCGTTCAGGCGAGTATCGAAATCTTCCTTAAACTTCTTGTTCGCCTCCGTCGCGTCAGTCGTATCGTGGCGAATTACATCCATATTCCCCTGGAGCGACTTGAGTTCTGTGCGGAGATCCTCAATGACGACCGATTGATCCGCTTTGTTTTGTCGGTTCGTCTTATCAAGCTCCTCGACCGATCGGGAAAGTTTGTCGAGGGAAGATTCCAGTTTATTGACCCGATTGTTGAGGTAATCGAGCTTTCTCTTTAATTCGATAGGGTCCGTTTCAGACGGCTGCTTTGGGGCCGACGAGAATTGCTCGCACGCCACCATCGTCAACCCGAAGAGCAACAGAAAGGACGCTCCCAGGCTTCGCATCGAACGAAACATTAAATTTTCGAATTAGCGGTTTACGACTAATTCTGCACGTCGGTTTTTAGCCCAGGCTGCTTCATCATGACCGGTATCCGCGGGGCGTTCCTCGCCATAGCTGATGGTACTTAGGCGCTTGCCATCCACGCCCAATTTCACGAGGTAGCTTTTTACTGATTGGGCACGACGTTCTCCGAGGGCCAAGTTGTACTCCACGCTTCCTCGTTCATCGCAATGTCCTTCAATCGTCACCGCTGACTTGCTTTTCTTTAAAAGGCCCGAAGCTGAAGTAAGTCCCGGGCGATCGGCGTCACGAATATTTGAAGAATTGAATTCAAAATAGGCCTTGGGAAGGCTCGAAAGTGAAGCGTCCGAACTTCCCCCACCCACAGGAGATTCGGATCCGGCGGTTGCCTCCGGTCCACTTCCCGAAGTGGTACCTCCCTCACCCGCTCCGGAAGGGGTGGTTTTCTTAGCGCAGCCGGCCACCAGAAAAGCGACTACCAGGGTGCCAAACGCGATTTTTGAGAATGAATTCATCGGAAACGCCTCCTTTATGAGGAAAATGAGGTTAAACGTGCGGATTTCTTTAAGGAATTGTGGATTTCTTGTCAACCCTTTTTCCCTTGCGCTCTTTGGGAGCCCTCGTCTATATTGCGGCCGTAAGTGGGCCGCGCGCCCGCTTTTTTGTTTCCAGTCATTTTAAGTAGGAGCAGCTATGGGTACCGGAATGTTTAAAGGTTTAAATCGAGAGATCGAACAAATTTGCCGAGATCGGGGCATCAAAAAGGAAGTCATTATTGAGGCGGTGCAAAGCGCCTTTGTGACAGCCGCGCGCAAAAAATTCGGTCTTGATAAAAAGCTCGAAGCGCAGTTCAACGAAACCGATGAAGAAATCGAACTCTTCGAGTTCTTGAAAGTGGTTGAGAAAGTGGAGAACCCGATTCACGAGATCGATTTTAATCGAGCCCGCGAACACGATCCTGAGTGTCAGCTCGGGGACGAAATTGGACTCAAAATGGATACCGCCGAGTTGGGGCGAATTGCCGCGCAGGCTGCAAAGCAGGTGATCATTCAAAAAATTCGCGACGCTGAAACCGAGATCATTCACGGGGAATATAAAGATCGAAAAGGAACGCTCATCGCCGGCATTGTTCGCCGGTTTGAAAAGGGGTCGATCATTATCGATCTAGGTCGGGCCGAGGCAATCTTGCCTGTTTCGGAGCAAGTGCCGCGCGAGCATTATCGTCCTGGCGATCGAATTCAGACCTTTGTGGTGGATGTATTGAAAACGCCTCGCGGGGCGGAAATTATCGTTTCACGTGCGCATACGGGCCTTTTGGTGAAACTCTTTGAAAACGAGGTTCCCGAAATTTATGAAGGAGTGGTTCGAATTGAATCGGCCGCGCGTGAACCGGGAGGGCGCTCCAAAATCGCGGTCGCATCCAAAGACTCGGATGTCGACCCGGTCGGGGCATGTGTCGGAATGAAAGGATCGCGTGTTCAGGCGGTCGTTCAAGAGCTTCGCGGCGAGAAAATCGACATCGTGGCCTGGCATCCCGATCCGGCCCGCTTCGTTTGCAATGCTATTCAACCCGCCGAAGTATCGCGTGTGATTCTTGACGAGAAGAATAGAGCCATGGAGCTGATCGTTGCCGATGATCAACTCTCTCTAGCGATCGGAAAAAAGGGGCAGAATGTTCGATTGGCAGCGCGTTTAACAGGATGGAAAATCGATATTCATAGTGAAACCAAAGTGAAGCAAATGGCGGATGAAGGGAAACTCCGTCTGACACAAATCGAGGGAATCAGTGAAACGCTCGCGGAGCTTCTCTATAACTTGGGAGTCACAAGCCCCGAAGCGCTGATCCAGAACAACACTTCCGAAATTGCTCAAACAACCGGCTTAGAAACGGACAAAGTGGAAGCCCTTAAACAAGCGGCCAAGGAGTGGCTCGAAAAGCACCCAGCAGGCGAGCCGACAGCGGCGAAAGCTGCATCGCAAGTAGACGCAACAACGCACGAGAGGTAAGGGGTGATCGTGGACGAAAGAGGTACAAAAGCACCGGGAAGCGAGGCCGCGCCACCGTCGAGTGTGGTCGACAAGCGAGTGACGAAAACCGTTATTCGTCGTCGTGCCGGAGCTACTCCACCCGCACCTCTTCCGGAGGAAATCGCTGCAAAAGAAGTGACGCCGCCAAAGGTGGAGATGGAAATGCCACCCGAGCCCCCCGCGAAGGAAGAAGCGAAGCCGGTTCCGATGGAAACTTTGTCCTCGCCTCCTGAAAATTCCGCCGATGCAGGATATCTTCCTAAATACAAACGGATCAAAGTTGTTTCTACTTCCGAAACGGAAACAGTTGCCGGGCCAGAGGTTGTGCGCCCCGCGCCGCCCAAATCACCCACTGCACCCGGCTCCGTTCTTTCTGCACCCGGCTCCATTGGTCTGGGCCGCCGCGAGATCATTGAAATCCGCGATTTTTCCAAACCCAAAATGGGGAAGAAGAAACGCCTTGCCCCTGGGAAAAAATCGAAAAAGACTGAAATCACTACACCACGTGCGGCGAAACGGGTCATCCGAGTGACCGATGCGGTCACGGTTTCCGAACTTGCCAAGCGAATGGCCGTGAAAGTGAACGAGGTTATTGGAAAATTAATGACGATGGGGACGATGGTCACGATCAATCAGCAACTTGATCTCGATACCGCCACACTTGTTGCTTCGGAATTTGGTTACGAAATTGAAAATGTCGCTGTCGCACCCGAAGATCTTCTTCAAGAAGAAGCGAAAAGTGAAGAAGCCGCCAATCCTGAAGATCTCAAACTTCGTGCTCCAGTGGTGACGGTGATGGGGCATGTGGACCATGGAAAAACGTCTCTTCTGGATGCGATTCGAAAATCGGCAGTCGCCGCTCGGGAAGCGGGAGGAATTACACAACATATTGGAGCGTATTCAGTCAAAACCGATACCGGCCGGCATGTGACATTCATCGACACGCCGGGCCACGAGGCCTTTACGGCGATGCGCGCGCGTGGGGCCAAGGTCACCGACATCGTAGTCCTTGTGGTGGCGGCGGATGATGGTGTGATGCCGCAGACGAAGGAAGCCGCGAACCATGCTCTTGCGGCTAAAGTAAAAATTATCGTGGCGGTCAATAAAATGGATAAGCCGGGCGCCGATCCAGAGAAAATTAAAAAAGCGCTGACGGAATTTAATCTCGTTCCCGAAGAGTGGGGGGGAGAAACGATTTACGTTCCGGTCTCCGCCAAAACCGGCGCAGGTGTGCCACAACTTTTGGAAATGATCGCTCTTCAGTCGGATGTGATGGAACTCAAGGCGAATCCGAAGAAGAGAGGAGCCGGCACAGTCATCGAAGCCAGGCTCGACAAGAGGCGAGGCCCGGTCATTACCGTTCTCGTTCAAGATGGAACGCTTCATGAGGGAGATGCTATCGTGGTGGGAGCCGAGTCGGGGCGAATTCGCGCCATGCAAGATGACAAAGGGAATCGCGTTCGCGAGGCAGGTCCTGCGACGCCCATAGAAATTATGGGAGTTTCTGGAGTTGCTTTGGCCGGCGACGAACTCATCGCGGTCACGGACGAAAAGAAAGCAAAAGAGATCTCGGAACTCCGGCAAAAAATCGCGCGAGGCCAGGATCTTTCCAAGAGCAGCAAAGTCTCTCTCGATGATCTCTACCAAAAGATCGAACAGGGAGATGTCAAAGAACTCAAAGTCATCATCAAGGGAGATACGACGGGCTCGGTAGAAGTACTTTCCGATTCGCTTCCAAAACTTTCCACGCCCAAAGTCGCGGTGCGTGTGATTCACGGCGGTGTGGGGGGAATTTCGGAGAACGATGTCATGCTGGCCACGGCATCGGGAGCCTTGATTATCGGTTTCAATGTCCGCCCCGAGGCGGCCGCGGCAAATCTCGCCGAGCGAAAAGAGGTGGATATTCGCCTCTACGACGTTATTTATCATTTAACCGAAGACATCACGAAAGCCATGGCGGGACTGTTAGCGCCAAAGAAGGTGGAAAAGCGACTCGGCACCGCGGAGGTTCGTCAGACCTTTATGATTCCCAAAGCCGGGACCGTGGCTGGTTGTGCGGTGACCGATGGAAAAATTTTGAGAAGTGCGTCTGTTCGTTTGGTTCGCGATGCCGTGCCGATTTATACGGGGCGGTTGGCTTCGCTTAAACGATTTAAAGACGATGCGCGGGAAGTACCTGCCGGAATGGAATGCGGTTTGGTGATTGAAAATTACAACGACGTGAAAGTCGGCGATGTCATCGAATCATTCCAAGTCGAAGAGATCGCGGCAACGTTGGATTAAAACTCATGCGGGCCGACCCCCGTGTGAATGGAGCGGACATGCAAAGAAAACAGCCCTTTAAACGAGCCGATCGCGTGGGAGATCTCATGCGCGAGGTGATTTCCGAAATTTTAATGCAACGGGTAGACCATCAAGGTCTGGAAGGAGTCACCGTGACGGGTGTTTCCATCACCAATGATCTGCAGCATGCCCGCGTGTTTTATCGCGTTCTGGATCACGATCAGCTCGAGCAAACCGCGAAGTCTTTGCAGGCCAATCTTTCCACGATTCGAAGAGAAGTGGGGCGCCAAATGAAGCTTCGCTACACCCCTGACCTTCGTTTCGAATACGACGAATCGATCGAGCGAGGAAGCCGGATTGAAGCGCTTCTTCATTCCATCCGCTCCACAAATCCTCCTGAAGAAGAATAAGCCTTGAACGGGATCCTTCTCATTAATAAACCGCGAGGCATGACATCTCATGATGTGGTCTCCCGATTACGACGACTCCTCAAATTTAAGACAATCGGTCATGCGGGTACCCTCGATCCGGATGCCACGGGACTTCTGATCATCTGCCTCGGCAAGGCCACGAAAGTGAGTTCTCTTATTGCCGAAGGAGACAAGAGCTATCGGATCGGTTTCCGCCTGGGAATCGAAACCGACACTTACGATTCTACGGGTAAGGTGGTGGCCGAACGCCCGGTGGATGTAAATGAAGCAAGGCTTAAGGCGGTCGCGGAAATGTTTCTTGGGGAGAAGAAGCAGAGGCCGCCGATTTATTCCGCTGTGAAGGTTCAGGGGAAGAAACTTTATGAATATGCACGGAGAGGAGAGAAGGTCGAGATTCCAGAGCGCTCCGTCCGAATTCATTCGATTACACTCATTTGGTATGAAAATGGAGAAGGGGAAATGGAGGTCACCTGCTCCAAGGGGACCTATGTTCGATCGTTGATTCACGATATCGGTCAGCATCTGGGAGCGGGAGCTGTCACGACATCGATTGAAAGAATGGAATGCGGTCTGCTTCGATCGGTCGATGCGGTTTCATTATCCGCGATTGAATCGGCCGTCGATCCACGTGCTCTGGTCCACGATCGACTCATGACGGTGGCGGCGGCTTTCGGGAATAAGCTTTTGACGCTTAAGGAATCCTCTCAAATCTCCAAACGAACGCTTCGGCGTGCCAACCAGTTGATTTTAGAAGGGAGATATGAGAAATTTCGCCCCGAAAACGAGGACAAAGAAAAAGAAAACGTATAAGTAGCTGAATGTATTAGGAAAATAAGTGGAAGAAAAAGCAAAAATCATCACGAAATTTCGAACGCATGACCGGGACACCGGTTCTCCGGAAATTCAAGTGGCTCTCTTAACGAGCCGTATTGAAGAACTAACGGAGCATTGCGGAAGACATCAGAAGGATTTTCATTCACGACGCGGTCTGCTCAAAATGGTGGGCCAACGTCGTCGTTTGCTCGACTATCTCAAGCGGAAAAACGCCACAGGTTATCAAAAGATTATTGGTGACCTCGGCATTCGCAAATAGTCTGATTCGCTTTTCCTGACTCGCTACCGATCTTGAAAGGAATAACTCATGAAAAAAGTATCGATTGATTTTCACGGCAAGCCGTTGTCTGTTGAAGTCGGCCGCGTGGCTAAACAGGCCAGTGGTTCGGCATATATCCGTTACGGGGACACCATTGTCTTGGTCACTGCGGTGGCGAGCCGAACCGATCGCGAAGGGGTGGATTTTCTCCCTTTGACGGTCGATTATTTTGAGCGCTTCCCCGCGGCGGGAAAAATTCCGGGAGGCTATTTCCGTCGGGAAGGAAAACAAACCGAGCGCGAAACACTTACCTCGCGCCTTTGCGACCGGCCGATTCGGCCCCTTTTCCCAGACGGCTATCGTCGCGATACACAGGTCGTGGCGACGGTTCTATCGTTCGACAAGGAAAATGATTCGGATGTGTTGGCGGTTTTGGGCGCATCGACCGCTCTTCACGTCTCCAATATTCCCTTTTTAGGCCCCATCGCTGCTGTACGCGTCGGCCGAATCAATGGAAAACTGGTTTGCAATCCAAAAGTTTCGGAACTCGAAAAGTCCGACATTGAAATGATTGTGGCGGCAAGTCGAAACGCGATCGTCATGGTGGAAGGGGAAGCAAACGAGGTTCCCGAAAAAGAAATGCTCGATGCCCTCTGGTACGGCTTTGAATCGGTTCAACCTCTGCTGGATCTTCAGGATGAACTTCGAAAAGCCCTGGGTCAGCCGAAGTTTGAAGTGACGGCACCCGTCGATACCGAAAAGAAGGCCCTTGAAACCAAAATACGATCTCTCGTGGGAACGAAACTCAACTCCGTTCTCCAAATTAAAGAAAAGCTTCCCCGTTACGGTGAACTCTCCGTCATGAAGGAAGAGCTTCTTAAGAATCTTGTCGCCCAAGACGCGTCGATGGAAGAAAAGAAAGAAACGGCGAAAGAAATTTTTGAAGAAATCGTCGCTTCTGAAATTCGAGCGAAGATCGTCAAAACGCATAAGCGTGTGGACGAGCGGGCCACGAATGAAATTCGGCCGATTTCGATTGAACTCGGGATTCTTCCGCGAACGCATGGATCCGCTCTCTTCACACGAGGGGAAACCCAGGCCATCGTGACGACGACGCTCGGAACAAGTGATGACGAGCAACGAATCGATTCGCTCATGGGGGACAAAACGAGCACCTTCATGCTCCATTACAATTTCCCTCCCTATTCCGTCGGCGAAGTAAAACCTCTTCGGGGCCCCGGCCGCCGGGAAATCGGTCATGGAGCGCTGGCTCACAAAGCCATCAAAAAAATGCTCCCCATGAAGGATAAGTTTCCCTACACCGTTCGAGTGGTCTCCGACATTCTCGAATCGCATGGCTCGTCGTCCATGGCGACGGTCTGCGGTGGAACGCTATCACTCATGGATGCGGGCGTGCCGATCAAGTCGCCTGTGGCAGGAATCGCCATGGGGTTGGTCAAAGAGGGAGACGATTTCATTGTTCTCTCCGATATCTCAGGAGATGAGGATCATATCGGCGATATGGATTTCAAAGTGGCAGGAACCTCCAAGGGAGTCACGGCCATTCAAATGGATATCAAGATCCTCGGTATCAGTCGTGAGGTTCTCGATAAGGCTCTTACGCAGGCCCGCGAGGGGAGAATTCATATTCTTGGGAAAATGGAGGCGGCGATTTCCGCTCCACGTACGAGTCTATCTCCCTATGCTCCTCGAATCGAGACGATACAGATTAATCCAGACAAGATCCGCGAGCTGATTGGACCGGGAGGGAAAATGATCCGGTCGATTGTCGAGCAGAGCAAGGCGAAGATCGAAGTTGAAGATTCTGGAAAAGTAACCGTAGCCTCGGCAGACCTTGCGGCCATTGAGAAGGCAAGGGAACTCATTTCAGCGATCGCCGCCGAGCCGGAAGTGGGCCGAGTGTATAAGGGCAAAGTTCGGCGAATTATGGAATATGGAGCGTTTATCGAAATTATGCCGGGAACCGACGGCTTGGTTCACATCAGCGAGCTTCATAGCAATGAAGGGCGCGTTCAAAACGTGAACGATGTTCTCCAAGAGGGAGATGAGATCCAAGTGAAGGTCATCGCGATTGATCACCAAGGGAAGATCAAACTTTCTCATCGTGAAGTCGTGGCTCCCGGGACATTCGACCGTTCCAAAGAGCAGAGCTCACGGGGTGGATTTGATCGCCCCCGGAGAGAAGGCGGCGACCGCCCGCGCCCTGACCGTCCCCGCCGCGAACATCGACGAGATTAAAAAGCGAAATCAGCGCCGAGTGTAAAGGCTTTGGTGTTGGGGGTGTTTCGGCCGGCAAGCGTAAGTTGGACAGTCCCAAAAACGCCGAATCGCGCGTTCGGACGATAGGAGAGCCCAAATCCGATTCGATCCGAATCTTCCTCCAACGCCGTGTAATCGGTGGCGAGGTAAATCGAAGAAATTTGTTCTCCCCCGAATTGTTCAATGTGTTGATAGAAAAAACGGGCTCCAATGGCATCGGTAAAGTTGACGCCCGGTTCAATCATCAACTCCAATTGATTCGTCGGGGGACCGAATCGCTCCACAAGATTGAGCGTGCCTCGCAGATAAGTTCGGATGGGCATGAAATAAGTTCCCGCAAGCAGCCCCAGTCCCATATCTACTTGCCCGTCACCGGGTGCGTTGATGACATCTCCCGATTCGTAGGTGCCCGGTAGTTTCAGATAAGGACGCACTCCAAGTGAAACACCCTTCTCCCAAAAAATGTATTTCGCCCCGAGCGTGACATCTCCCAGCCCCGCGTTGGTGTTGATATCGCGAATTTCTCCTCCCGGTCCGAGTCCCACTCCCACAATTTGTCCGGAGCTGTCCGCCTGAACATACACAAATTTCCTTTCAGAAATCACGATCGGAAAAGTGAGATCGAGAGAAAAATTCTCGACCGGAACGTACTCCACGTAGCTTGTGATTTCGTACTGTACGATTTCGCCGGGCAGATCGATGGCTGAAGTGCCGTACTCAAGATACTGATCCCATGAGGCCATCGTGATGGAGGTATCCAGGTGAAAGGTCCCCTTGGGAGGTACCCAGACGGGGTCGGCCAGGGCGAACCCCCCCCAAAGAAATAGACAGAGAACTGCACCAAAGACCTTCACAGAGGATCAGGTGTGCAAGTTCAGGACCACGCGCCCCACCTGGGTTAATGGATTAATATTAATGATATTGATGACTTACATAGATATGACCGAGTCTTTTAGGTTGATTTTGGTGGGTCATCCAAAATCTGGGGTCCCGAGGGGGCATTTCGAAACAAATTGAATTTTGCTTACCGCTAAGCTAAAATCACAAAAGGATGACGATTTCAGAAATGGCGAGAAAGTTGGGGCGGCAAGGAGGATTAAAACGAGCGGAAAAGCTCTCGAACACACGTCGATCCGAAATTGCGAGAATCGGGGCGCAAGCGCGCATGGAATCCTTCCGAATAGCGAAAGCCATGCGCAACAACTTTGATTATCTGGAAGCTATTCGCAAGCTTCAGAATAAGCGATGAAGTCTCCCGCCGATTTTATAGGGGAGGTCGGGAAACTGCTCGAAGACTTGTCACGCTTAGGTTATCCAGTGACGCTGGTAGGAGGCATGGCCATGGTCACGCTGGGTTCTACGCGCGTGACAAAAGATTTCGATTTTTTGATTTCCGAACTCTCCCGCGAGGAAAAGAGTTTGATCGGGGTATTTTACAATCACGGCTTTGAACTCGTGTCGAAAATAGATAAGGCGGGGAATATCGTACGAACCATCGATAATCAAAATGTGGCTTCCGCAAGGCTTCGAATCGACAAGCCAAAGAGTGCATATTTTTTTAATTCATCCATACATCTTCGAATTGATCTATTGTTTGATTTTCCCATTCAGGCCCGCGACGTTTTTGCGAGATCCACACGTAAAAAAATCGAATCTTATGTTTTTCACATTGCCGACAAGAAGGATTTAATAAAAATGAAGGAAATTGCCGCGGCCGACCGCAAACTCGCGACCGATATTCAAGATCTGGAGTTTTTGAAAAAGATTTAACTGAGCTATTGCGAGAGTTTGTATTGGTAAAGTTCGTATTTTTTGGTGAGGTATTGAACGAGGGCTTCCATTTTGGGGTCGCGTAGCGGCAGCGGATCGCCACCGCTTTTCTTTAGAATTTCGTCGTTAATCTTTAGAGGAAGGTCTCCGTATTTTTTCGCGAGCGATTCTCCCTTGAGGGCACGAGCTTTATCATGACAGGCCGAACAGGGAATGGGGCCCAAGTAATTATACGTTTCCACTTTCCCTTCCACGTACACACTCCGCTCAAAGAGTGCTTCACCAATAGCCACCTGTGCCGGTGAAAGGGTCGCGGGAAGATTCGGAGGCGGGGGCGGGCTATACGATTGAGAAGCGATGACCGTGGACGAGATGACTGAGGCGAGAAGAAGAAGTCGAAGCATCAATCGTCGCCCGATTTTCGAATGGAGAGAATGAAAAGGAGACTAAGCCCCCCGGCAAGCAAATAACCGCCGAGACCGAAGATCGGGACATCCAAATAGTGAGGACCTCGGTCACTCATCACAGAAATGGAAGACGCGATAAGAAGTCCTGCGATGACAACCGCGTACGCCATGCGCCGCGACCCGCGGTGAAACTCGTTCGCGGCACGAGACAGGTGCTTGACTTCGAGTTGAATGGCGAATTCATCATTTGAAATTTTCTGAATGACTTGTTTGAGTTGGCTTGGGAGAGATTTTGAAAGCTCGTTTAGATCGCGGAGATTCCAAACCAGATCTTTGGCCAACTTCTCGGGCCGGAATTTTTCCTTAATGAGACTTTTCGCAAATGTTCCCCCGTAATTCAAAATGTCAAACTCGGGATCAAGCTTTCGAACAATATCCTCCATGGTCACGATCACCTTGCCCACCAGGACCAAATCACGAGGCAGGCGAATTTGATGATCGGCAGCGATCCCGGCGGCCCGAGTAAGTATTTCGGCGAAACGGACTTCACTGATTTTTCGGCCGAACAGCGGAGAGAGAAATTTTTCCAGGTCGTCGGCAAAGCGCGCTACATCCACCGATCCTTTGATAGTGCCAAGCTCCATATATTCACGGGCTACGCTGGTGAAATCTCTCGCCAAAAGCGAGACAAACAAATGGGCGATGGAAGTTTGTGCATTGGATCCAATTCGGCCGACTTCGCCAAAATCGATAAAGGCGATTCGATTTTCGGGAAGAACCAGAATATTTCCTCCATGAAGATCGGCATGGAAGAGGCCATGAATGAAAACCTGGCGAAAGAAAGCATCGACTCCGATCTCGCATACACGCTTTAAATCGTAGCCCTCTTCCTCCAGGCGATGGACATTCTTAATGGGAATGCCCTCAATCCACTCCATCGTCAGCACACGTTTGGAGGAAAGTTCCCAAAAAACTTTCGGAATGAGAATGTCGTTGCTTTCTTTAAATTGATTTCCAATCGCATCGATGTTGTGCCCTTCTTCAATAAAGTCGGTGGCACGTTTCACGGTTCCGGCAAATTCATCGATGATGGCCACGGGATCGAATGCCGAGATCTCAGGGATATAGCGCTCCGCAAGTTTGGCCAGGAGAAAGAGAATAGAAAGATCCGTTTCAATCACCCGTTCAATGCCGGGGCGCTGGATTTTTACGACGACGGATTCGCCTGTATGGAGTGTGGCGCGATGGACTTGCGCGATACTCGCGGCCGCGAGCGGGGCATCATCGAATTCCGCAAAAAGGGAAACGATGGAATCCTCGAACTCTTTTTCAATCATTTCACGAATTTCACTTGTGGGAAGAGGCCGGACCTGATCTTGCAGGCGTTGAAAAACTTGCGCGACGCCGGGAGTTACGAGATCAGGGCGGCTGCCGAGCATTTGTCCGAGCTTCACGAATGTGGGGCCCAATTCTTCAAAAGCCACACAAAGGCGCTCGGGAATCGACTGGCGTGGGTTTGAGGGGTCAGCCCGGTGGGAGGGGAGAAGCTTTGCCAAACCCACAAGTTCAATCAGCTGCGAGAATCCATGGCGGGCGAGAACCGCCACAATCGTACGCATCCGGCGGATATTCTTGTAGGTTTGGTTGATTTTTGGGATGGGCCCCAAAATCGACCGTTTGCGTGCTCGCTCCATGGGGGCATCCTCGCTGAGGCCTAGGCCAAATGCAAGCCGCGACCCCTAGCTTCCAGCCAGCGAAAAATCGATCCGAGCTTCTTCCAAAGAGGCTTCTTCTAGGCGAAGCCGAAGTCGATCTCCCAATCGAAACACTCGTCCTCGCTTTCTCCCGTTAAAGGTCATTGTCGCCGGATCGAATTCATACCGATCTTGGGGGAGGCGACGAACGTGGACCATTCCTTCGACGGAATGATCTTCAAGCTCCACGAAAAAGCCATGCTCAATCATTCCCACTACGATTCCCCAAAAGAGCCGGCCCCTCTTCTTCATTAAGAATCGAATTCCTTTAAGTTGCTGAATTTCCCGTTCCGCCAATTGCGCGGTTCGCTCCAGCGCCGAAATGTGGAGCGATAGATTTTCCATTGACCCAAAACGGGGAGGGAACAGTATTCCCGATTTCGGATTTTCTTTTCGAAGATAGCGGCGAACTTGGCGATGCACCACGAGATCGGCATATCGACGAATCGGAGATGTAAAATGAACGTATTCTTGAAAACCAAGTCCATAATGGCCAACATTTTGGGGCGAGTAAGCGGCCTGAGCCATCGCACGCAAAGCAAGTGCCGTCAATACTTTGCCACGGGGTGTACTGCCGATTTGAAGCAGAACTTTTCCCAATTCTTTGGGATCCGCCTGCTCGGGCTCCATGCGAACTTTGAACCCATACGCCCGAAGGACATTCAGATATTCCTTCAGTTTTTTGGGTTGGGGTAAATAGTGGATTCGATAAACCAGCGGGTAACCCGCTTTTCCAAGTACCTCCGCTACGCCGCGATTGGCGGCCAACATAAGCTCTTCCACAATTCGTTGCGAAGGCGTCCGTACTCGACGCGCCATGGCTTCCACATCGCCATGCTCGTTTAATATGACTTTGGTTTCGGAAAAATCGAAATCAATTCCTCCTTCCTTCATTCGCGAATCAAATATTTTTTCCGCGAGAGTCTTTAGATTCCGAAGCATGGGAAGAATTTCAGGTGGAACATTTGAGGCGCGGCCTCGGGCAAAAGCCTCGTCGACGCCTTCGTAGGTGAGTCGCGCCTGAGAACAAATAATACCTCCGACCAGCGTGGTTCTTTCGAGTGTGCCATCGAGAGTAAATTGAAGTTTTGCCGCAAGCACTAACCGATCTTCTTTTGGGCGAAGGCTGCATATGTTATTTGAGAGTCTCTCGGGAAGCATGGGAAGAACGAGATCAGGGAAGTAGTAGCTGTTTGCTCGGGAGGCCGCCTCATGGTCCAGAGGGCTGTCGGGCGCGATATAGTGACCCACGTCGGCAATGGCCACCCAACATGTAGTGGAATCCTCCATGACAATGGCATCGTCATGATCGCGGGCATCGGCGCCATCGATGGTAACAAAGGGGAGGCTTCTTAAATCTCTTCGTCCGGAAATTTCCTTCTCTGTCAGTTTCGTAGAAACTTCGTTCGAATGGAGGAGGACACTTGGGGGAAACTCCCGAGGCAAATCGTGTCGGAGAATGACGCGCTTTGAATCCGTGGTGGGAGCGTCAATATTCCCAAGGATTTCCACCACCCTTCCACGAAGAAGATCCGCTGTCGACCGTTTCGAATCAATTTCAACGGCTACCACCGGGTTCTCCCGCCGGCTCCAACTTTTGGGCAAGGGCGGAATCAACTCAATTCCAAAGGGAATTTGGCGACCTAGAGGATGAAGGTAGGGTCGCCGCCGGCGATCTTCACGAACAAAGCCCAGTACAAATCGAATTCCTCGCTCTCGAACCAGATCAAGGGGGGACGTAAATGGTTTGTTCGTTGCTTTGCGCAGAGGGGCTTATTATAGTTTGAATTGATTTAAAGCCCCATGACAAAACCCGCCGCCGAACGAAGAAGATTCCTGCGTGTATCCACTGAAATTCCGGTCCAATATACTCCTCAGGGAGCGGCTAGAGGGGCCAAGATTCGGAAGGATCCGATGGTTACGATTGGCGAGGGAGGGTGTTTTATTCAGACCAAATTGACCTATCCTAAAGATACAAAGCTCGTTCTTTCCTTCCATTTGGAAGAGTCTGAGATCAAATGCGTCGCAGTCGTACGATATGCCGTGCCGTACAATTCTCAGATCGCCGGAGTCCAGTTCCCTGGAATGGGCCTCCAATTTGAAATCATACAGCCGGATCTGGTGCGGAAAATTCGAAGCTATGTCGAGCGAGAGCTCCCTAAGCAGACGCAAGCGATGACAGACGCCCACGCCGGATCATAATCCAGATTCCGATGGCGGCGAGCGCCATCGGAATACTTAGAAATTGTGCCGTCGTCAGCGTTCCAAGGTGTCCGGGATCGCCCCGAAATGTCTCCAAGTAAGAACGCACAATGGAAAAGACGATGACGAAAAGGAGAAATTGCTCGCCATAAAATTTTCGAATTCGCTGGAACGCAAGTAGAAGAACAAAAAGAAATGTCCATGAGAGCGCCTCATATAATTGCGTAGGATGAAGGGGAACGTTGAGGGGTCGCGCGAGTCCTTCGGGATCATGAAAAGTTACCCCCCAGGGAAGGTCACAAACCTTACCATGGCAACAGCCGGCCAGAAAACAACCCACTTTACCAATGGCAAGACCAATCGCGATAGAAGGGGCCATTAGATCGGCCACTTGCCAAAACCGGAGAGAATTTTTGCGGCAAAAGACGATGGCTGTGGCTACGGCAAAAAAAAGGCCTCCCAAGAACGAGAGTCCTCCCGTATGAAAATAAAGAAATTCCACGGGGTGTCGCCAAAAATGATCGGCATGCTCCACAAACGTATATAGGAAACGGGAGCCCAGCAGGCTCGCCACGATCAGCCAGAACGAAAGTGATTCAATTTTTTCGGGCGGAATTCCTTCCCGCATGGCTCGCTTTTTCGCAATCGCAATCCCCACAAGCATGGCGATCGCAACCAGAAGTCCAAAGGACTTAAGGGTGATCGGTCCCAGGTGAAAAAGAATCGGGTGCATGTGTCTATGCTATCCGATAATATTCCCCCCGGAGAGAAAAATGAAAATCGCAGTGATGGGAACGGGATATGTGGGGCTAGTTACGGGTGCTTGTTTCGCCGAAACCGGAAATGACGTGGTTTCACTCGATATTGATACGACCAAAGTCGCGCGTTTGACAAAAGGGGAGATTCCCTTTTTTGAGCCCGGATTGTCCGAGCTCGTCGGGCGAAATGTGTCAGAATCTCGACTTCGATTCACGGCCAACGCAAAAGAGGCATTGTCCGATGCCGACTGCATATTTATTTGCGTGGGGACTCCCTCGAATGCGGATGGATCGGCTGACCTTACGGCTGTTTTTGCCGCCACAGATAGTATCGTCGAGAATGCGAAGAAGGGAACCGTTCTTGCAGCGAAGAGCACGGTGCCGATTGGAACGGGCGACCAAATTCGAAAGAGATTGGACCAAAAAAAACGATCCGATATTGAGAATGTTTCGAACCCCGAGTTTTTACGTGAAGGAACGGCCGTCCAAGATTGTCTCATGCCGGATCGTGTGGTGGTAGGCGCCACACAGCTGGAAAAAGTGGCCGACCTTTTTCGCGAACTCTATGCTCCCTTTGTCAGAACAGGAAATCCGATTTTGCTCATGGATGTTCGCTCTGCCGAAATGACGAAATACGCTGCCAATGCGTACCTGGCGATGCGGATATCCTTCATCAACGAAATGGCCATGCTTTGTGAAAGAGTGGGGGCGGACATCGGAAAAGTACGCAATGCGATCGGTGCCGACCAGAGAATCGGGTCTCACTACTTATTTCCAAGCATCGGATTTGGAGGTTCCTGTTTTCCAAAAGATGTGCGCGCATTAATCGCGGTCGCAAAGGAAGAAGGGATGGACCCCGGTCTTCTTCAATCGACGCTCGAAGTCAATGAGATCCAAGGAAAGGAATTCATTTCCAAGATTGCAAAACAGTTTGGCGGAGCGAATGGGGTCAAGGGGAAAAAATTCGGAATCTGGGGGCTCTCTTTTAAGGCAAAAACGGACGACATTCGCGAGTCACCCGCGCTGACTATTGTAGATGGACTTCTCGCTCTGGGGGGGCAATTGTCGGTCTACGATCCCGCCGCCATGGCGAATGTGCAGGCCATTTATGGGGCGAAGCTCACGTATGCTTCTTCAGCGTATGATGCAATATCAGGAGCTGAGGGGCTGGTATTGTGCACGGAATGGAATCAATTTCGGCATCCCGATTTTACGAAGATTAAATCTCTACTGAAAAAGCCTCTAATTTTTGATGGCCGTAATCTTTATGACCCAACGCTGCTTTCAAAACTCGACTTTACTTATGTCTCAATTGGTCGCTCCATGGTTTAAGAATTCGTCGCATTCGTTTCAAACCAAGCGATGCTTTGCCGAATTCCATCCTCCAGTGATGTCTTGGCCTTCCAGCCCATTTGGTGCAGGAACGAACTATCCAGAAGTTTTCGTGGGCTGCCATCCGGTTTCGTCGAATCAAATGTGATGTTTCCGCCATAACCGATGAGGCGGGCGATCAGTTTCCCCAAATCTCCGATGGAGATTTCCTGACCACTGCCGACATTCACATGCGACCACCCCGCTTCGCCCATTGGGGATTTCGTCAAATCCTTGTCGGACATCGTCTCCGCTAAAAAGACGATCGCATCGGCACAGTCGAGAGAATAGATAAATTCTCTAAGCGGCTTTCCCGTTCCCCAAATCGCAACGGAGTTCTGCCCTTCTTTTTTAGCCCTCCAAAATCGTTCAATTAAAGCGGGAAGTACGTGGGCGTTTTCTGAATGATACGTATCCCTGGGTCCGTAGATATTCGTGGGCATGACCGAAAAATAATCTCGGCCATATTGTTTTCGCAAGCTCTCAACCAACTCAAGTCCGGCAATCTTGGCGATCGCGTAGGGCCGATTCGTATATTCCAGCGGGCTTGTAAGAAGAGCGCTTTCAGTCATGGGTTGGGGGGCGTTTCGGGGATAAATACAGCTGCTCCCGAGGAAAATCAGCCTACCCACGTTTGCTTCGTGAGCGCCCCAGATCAAATGGTCTTGAATGGCCAGATTTTCTCGAATGAAGTCCGCTCGAAATCTGGCGTTGGCTGCAATTCCTCCCACCTTTGCGGCAGCGACAAAAACGATGTCGAGACATTCTTGTTCATAAAAATGCTTTACCGCTTTTTGGTCGAGGAGATCGAGTTCAGAGCGTGTTCGAAACACCAAATTTTGGTAACCGCGGCCTTGGAGTGTTTCCAGAATTGCGCTTCCCACGAGTCCACGGTGGCCCGCCACAAAGATTTTGTGTGATTTCGAGAGAAGGGCCAAAAGGGCTATCTCGATTGATGGACCAACTCTTCCACCATTTTTTGGCCGCCCGTTTTTCGGGCGATCTCTTGCCGAGCACGATAGAGATCGCTTTCCACCATTTCGCGGCACAAGTCCTCCACGCTGATTTTTGCTTCCCATCCTAATTTCTCCTTTGCCTTTCGTGGATTTCCGATCAAACGGTCCACTTCCGTAGGGCGGAAATAAGTGGGATCGACACGTAAAATCGTTTTTCCTGTCTTTTTGTTTTTCCCGACCTCTTCTTTTCCTTTTCCGGAAAATTCGACTTCGATTCCCGCAAACGAAAACGCCATCCGGGCGAAATCACGGACGGACGTCGATCGATTCGTTGCGAGGACAAAATCGTCGGGCTCCGATTGCTGAACGATTCGCCACATTCCCTCCACATACTCGCACGCATGCCCCCAATCGCGCTCCGCATCGAGGTTCCCGAGAAAGAGGCATTCTTCCAGGCCGAGCGAAATATTCGCGACGGCTCGTGTGATCTTCCGTGTGACAAATGTTTCACCTCGAAGAGGACTTTCATGGTTGAAAAGAATTCCATTGGTCGCATGAAGTCCATAAGCTTCTCGGTAGTTTACGGTGATCCAGAAAGCATAAAGTTTCGCGGCGCCGTAAGGGCTCCGAGGATAAAAGGGGGTCTTTTCATCTTGGGGAACCGACTGAACCTTTCCAAAGAGTTCGCTCGTGGAGGCTTGATAAAAACGAGTCTTTTTTCCCATGTCCAAACAGCGAATGGCTTCAAGAAACCGAAGAGCGCCCAGTGCATCCGCATTGGCCGTGTATTCAGGGGTTTCAAAACTGACTAGTACATGGCTTTGCGCCGCTAAATTATAGATTTCGTCCGGCTGAATGTGTTGAACAACGCGTAGGATGTTGGTGCTATCGGTGACATCTCCATAATGAAGAAAAAATTTTGCATCCGAGCGATGAGGATCCACGTACATAGGATCGACCCTTTGCGTATTGAATGAACTCGCGCGTCGTTTGATTCCGTGAACGACGTAACCTTTATCCAGGAGAAGTTTCGAAAGATAGGCCCCATCTTGGCCCGTTGCCCCGGATATAAGGGCCACTTTTGGTTTCATGCCGGATGTTATAGATCGTTGAAGGCGACCTGCCAACTTACGACCGATAAAACGATCGGATGGCGGAGACCACCATTTCTTGTTGCGCGGAGGTCAACTCAGGGAAAATCGGAATGGCAATGGAATGGTTGGCGGCTTCCTCGGATTTCGGGAAATCTCCCTTTTTGTGCCCGAGATAAGCGAAGCATTCCTGCAAATGCATCGGCAGGGGGTAGTAAATTTCCGTTTGTATTCCTTTGTCAGCGAGAAATTTCTTTAATTCATCGCGCCTCGGGACACGCAATACATATTGATTGAAAATATGGCGGTCTTTGGGGCGTCGCCAAGGAACAACGACCTCTTCCAATCCAGCATCTCGGAATAAATGGTCATATCTGTCCGCATTTTTTTGTCTTGCAGAGGTCCAACTTTCGAGGTGGCGGAGTTTTACGCGAAGGATGGCCGCTTGCAGAGCATCCATGCGGAAATTTCCACCAATGTATTTATGAAAGTATTTTGGTTTTGAGCCGTGCGACCGCAAAACCCGAAGTTTTTCCGCGAGAGCGGCATCATGAGTGGTTACCAAACCCGCATCTCCCATGGCTCCCAGGTTCTTGGAAGGAAAGAAGCTGAAACACGAAATCTGACCAAACGATCCCACCCGCTTTCCCTGATATTCGGTTCCAATCGCTTGGGCGGCGTCTTCGATGATCGGAATGGAGTGAGCTTGTGAAAGCTCGACCAAGGGGGCCAAATCCGCCGATTGTCCAAAAAGATCAACCGGAAGAAAAGCCTTTGTTCGGGATGTCACCTTCGACTTCACTTGCGTCGGATCCAGATTGTAGGTTTGAAGTTCAATATCGCAGAAAACAGGCTTTGCACCCAATCGCGCGATAGCGCCTGCCGTCGCAAAAAAAGTGTGAGGAGACGTGATAATTTCATCCCCTTCTTTTATGCCGAGGGCCATCAAAGCGACCAGGAGCGCGTCACTTCCTGAAGAAACGGCAATTCCATACTTACAAGAAACATAATCCGCGCATTCTTTTTCGAGCGATTCGACTTCAGGCCCGAGAATAAAACGTTGTGAGGCCAAAACGGCATCGATGGCCTTCCGAATTTCCGGCTCAATCGTCCGGAACTGTGCGTGTAGATCGAGCAGAGGTACTTCGTTCGTCATGCGAGCTCCAATCCATGTTCTCCTAGGAGATAGGCTGTTTGGCACACGGTGCATGTCATGTGGCCTTTAAGGGCCTCCAATTTTGTTCCGCAACGGCAGATCCAACCCTGCTGTTTGGCAGGGTTCCCATATACCAGTGCAAAGGCCGGGACATCTCGTGTCACCACGGCGCCGGCACCCACAAATGAATATTCGCCCAATGTGCAGCCGCAGACGATTGTCGCATTGGCGCCTATGGTTGCTCCTCGATGAACATGAGTCGTTTTGTACTCATGCTTTCGGACGATATGGCTTCGCGGATTAATGACATTTGTAAATACCATCGATGGGCCGCAAAACACGTCATCATCCAGAATTACCCCTTCGTAAACAGAGACATTATTCTGAATTTTCACACGATTCCCGATATGAACGTTCGGGCCAATAACGACATTTTGGCCGATGCTGCATTTTTCTCCCACGGTCACTCCGGATAACAAATGGCAAAAATGCCAGATCTTTGTTTCCTTTCCAATGGTCACTCCCTCATCCACATAAGATGATTCATGAGCGAAAAAGGAGTCGTTTTTTTTCTTAGTCACGGTAGTCCATCACTTGAACGGGTTGACCGTTCATCTGAAGTGAACGCTCACAGCATTGCAAGACTCGAAGAACGCGGAGTCCCTCTTCCCCGTCCGTCCGGGGCATTTTGCGGGTCTGGATTGCTTCGGCAAAATGCTCGCACTCCGCCCGAAGAGGCTCAATTTCCTCGTCAAATACGACCGAACTCCCCAATGGCCTTTCCGCCACAAATTGTCCACGCACAAGCGAGACCTTTTTCTCATAAATAAACAGTTTCTGTCCCTTTGCCGCACGGTCATCAAACGTGAGCATTCGTTTTGAACCGACCACCACCAGGCGTTGCTCTTTAAAGGGATGAAGCCAACTCACATATATATGACCTCGCACACCGTTGTTAAAGACAAACGTTGAAATCGTGGTATCGGCGACATTGGGTTGAAGATAACTGCCTCCGACGGCATTTACTTGGATCGGCATCGATCCGACCAACCAGAGCATGACGGAGATATCATGGGGGGCAAATGACCAAAGGGCGTTTTCTTCATTTCGAATTTTTCCGAGATTGAGGCGGTTGGAATAAATATATTCAACCGATCCCAGTTCTCCCGAATGAACGAGCTCCTTCAGTTTTACGACACCGGGATGATACTGAAGCAAGTGACCCACCATCAAGATTCGTTTTTTCTCTTTCGATAAATTAAGCAGTTTCTGTGCGTCACTCGTTTTTAGAGACAGAGGTTTCTCTACAAAAACATCTTTTCCTGACTCCAGAGCAGCATGGGCAATTTCATAATGGGTAGCGGCAGGCGTCGCGATTGCGACCGCTTGAATATCCGGGTTCTTTAGCGCGTCCTGGAAATTGTCGGAGGTTGCGATATCCGAAATATTTGCTGACATGGATTCACGGACGGTAGGAGACGGATCACACACCAGAGATAACACACCGAGTGCGCGAAAATTTCGGACAAGGTTGATTCCCCAATATCCTGCACCTAATACGGCTATCGATGGTTTCTTGAATTTCGTCACGATTGATTCCTGGGCGCGTATATCACCGTAAAAAGAGCAAAATGCCAAGTTGGAAATAACCCCTATGATATATAGGGCGCCGATCATGAAGCGACGACTGCTTGGATTTATGATTTTTTGCTGTTTTCTTTTTTCCTGTGCCGGCCGAGAGAATTCAAAGGGTAGTACTTGCTCTCCATCGAGAGACGAAATACGAAATGAACTTCCTCTCTATTATGATTTTGTCGAACTTTTTAAAGCCAAAAACTATAAATTTTGGAATTTCCAAACGTATGGGAACGCGGACAAAAAGAATTTACCTGAAAAACTTTTCGTGATCCGTCACGATGTTCATCATAGCGATATTCCTTCAGCTTATGCCATGAGCGACATTGATAAATGCGTTCTGGGCGTGCGGTCGTCGACGTTCTATGTGATGTTGGACATGCCACCTGAATCAGAACGATCAGATTACAAGAGGTACCGAGAGGACTACTTGCAATTGATTTCGTATCTGAAGAAGGAGGGGTTCGAAATCGAACCGCATGTGTCTCCCATCGATATGTACATCGCAGCATATCATCCTGCATGGGAGTCGAAATCCCTAACCGAACTTAAGTCGCTTGTACGAAGCAGTTATCAAATTAAAAGAATGCGAGACGGAAGTGACATCATTGTCACCAACCACGATCCCTTGGGCCTGGACGATTTCAACCGCAAAACGATTGAACTTCTCAAAACATATAACCGAGAATGGAACAAAGCCACAGCACTGCATGTTCAATCCTATGCCGGTCATGGAACAGATACGTCACTTGAAAAAGTTCTGAGCAACGCGCTCTTCCTCGACCAAAAATCTTGGTTAAATGCCGGAGTATATGAGTTTGATACCTACAATTCTAAAATTCTATCGGACCTTAAATATCTCAGCGATAATGATATGCCTGAATGGATGGAGAAACCGGAAAGGATCGAAAGTGGCCGCTATGAATTGTTGGCCCACCCACGGCTGTGGGACCCCAAATCGCTGCGTTTTTGGTTTTACCGTGTTTGGTCCCTGAGAAAACGGCTTCATTTATGACTCTCTGAGTTGCTCTATATTCCCGTAGTCTTGTTCCACATTTTGCGCTACAAGCCCGCATTTGAGATGACAAAACGAGCCCTTATTACTGGCATCACCGGACAGGATGGAGCCTATCTCTCCCGAATCCTTTTAGAGCAGGGGTATGAAGTGTTCGGCATGGTTCGATCTTCAAAAACGAAATGGAGCGAAGGACTGGAAGAAATTCATGACCGAATTCATTTTATTGAAGCGGATCTCATGGATTTTCCAAGTCTTAGATATGCGCTCGCCAAGAGTCAGCCGAACGAAATCTACAATTTGGGGGCTCAGTCGGTGGTCACCCGATCATGGGTGGAGCCGTTGCTCACGATTGAAACCACAGGGATGGGTCCCATTCGCCTTTTAGAGGCGATTCGGTTGGAAACCCCCGAAGCCAAATTTTTCCAGCCGTCCAGTAGTGAAATGTTTGGTATCAGCGACTCGCTCAGCGATCCTCTTTCAGCCGAATATTATCCGCTTAGCCCGTATGCTGCGGCGAAGCTTTTGGGATATCACATCACTCGTTTGTACCGTGAGCGCTATGGAATATTTGCGCTTTCGGCTGTTCTATTCAACCATGAGTCCCCATTCCGCGATCCCATTTTTGTTTCACGAAAAATTTCAATGGCAGTGGCTCGAATTTCACTTGGTAAACAGAAAATTCTAAAAATGGGAAATCTAGATGTGATTCGGGATTGGGGATTTGCGGGAGATTTCATGCATGCAGTTTGGAAAATGATGCAGCAGCCAAAGCCCGATGATTTTGTGGTGGCCACGGGCGAGGGGCACTCGGTCCGGGAAATGCTTCAAATCGCATTTGATACGGTTGGCCTTAACTATGAAAAGTATGTGGAAATCGATTCGGATCTTATTCGCCCGCTCGATTCAAGCCGCGTGGTCGGAAACCCTTCCAAGGCCATTGAGGCCCTCCAATGGAAACCGACCGTACCTTTCAAGGAAGTAATCCAAACAATGGTTCATTCCGACATGGACCGGATGCGTGCGGGAAAAGTTTCATAGATCGGTTGTCTAAATCACGGTATGGCATTGCCAAATCAAGCCATTCAACCCGGATCGAAAAGAGTTCTCGTCCTTTTGTTCAACGAATTTACAAACGATAGTCGTGTACTCAAAGAATGCACGACCCTAGCCCAATCCGGTTACGATGTGGAGCTTTGGTGTGCCTATGATCCTAATCTTTCGGAGCACGAGGTTGTAAATCAGTTTATAGTTCGCAGGGTCTTCTTTCGATCACGATTCAAATTTTTACGACGTGGATCAGTCGGTTATATTTATGACCATTTGATGGCGCCCCTATACGATCTCTTTTCACGGCAGCCTTCTTTTGACATCGTTCATTGTAATGACTTACTTCCACTTCCTTTCGCCGCAAAGTTAAAAGCCAAAAATCCTAAGTTAAAAATTGTTTATGATTCGCATGAATTTCAAACGGAATCCTCCCGATTGCTTGGGCATCCTATAAAACGGCTCTATTTAAGTTTTCTGGAAAAGAAATTTATCTCCTGCGCGGATGAAGTAGTGACTGTCTCGCCCTCCATTAATGACGCGTATGAGAGATTATATGGGTTGGATCATTCCACGGTGATTCGAAATTTTCCGGAACGATCTCAAAGCCTTTCAAAAAGCGGTTACTTTCAAGAACGGTTCAAAATTGGGCCTCAAGAGCTCATCTTTCTATACCTGGGGGGTTTGAATAAGGGAGTCAGAGGTCTAGAGGAAATCCTAGCCGCTTTTTCCCAGCTCTGGACCGAAGGATTTGTAAATCGTCATATGGTGTTTATGGGCGACGGGCCGCTTCGGGATGAAATTTATCGGATCTCCGTCCAATACAAAAATATTCACTATCATCCTCCAATTCCGCCCTCCCAAATACCGAAGATTGCCTTCAGCGCTGACTACGGCATTATTTTTCTGCCGAACAAGTGCAAGAGCTATTATTACTCTCTTCCAAATAAACTGTTTGAATACATTTCCTGTGGTCTTTCAATCGTTACTTCTCCACTTTTCGAAATAAAAAAAATCATCGAGGAAGAAAAAATTGGCTTTGTAACGAAAGACTTTTTAAGAGCTTCGCTTGTAGATGCACTGAAAGGCATTAAAGAAAAGCCCTCAGAAGAGACAAGAAACCGTATTTTTTCCCTACATCAAACAAAATATAATTGGAAAACAGAAGAAGAAGTACTGATCAATCTCTATTCTCGTTTATAAACACGTCGAATTTTCGGTAGGAATTAGCTTTACTCCAATATACCAGTCGAGGACAATCGTTATTGTGTCGAAAATTCGATCCTTGCTGATTGTCATTTGTCTCGGCTCCCTTGGCCTCCTCGGATGTGGCGGTGACGAAATACCCCAAAAAGTCCCGGAGTATTCTGGGTCAGCAAATCCAACCTGCTCTATTGATGTTTACTTCCTCGATGTATATTTGCTTAATGAGACATCACCCACCAAAACCGGAAAAGCGCTTTTGGTCATAACAAAAGATCCCGCTGCCGGATATTTCGACTACATCATCCCCAATCCTTCGCCTCAGGTACTTTCGGACCCTTGTGCCGATTATAATGCTATCGCTTCTGGAGATTTTATTGTTCAGTATGATTGCGGATTTTCGGATCCATTAGATAAAAGAAGTCTGGACTTTTTTGGCCGTCGGTTAATAAATAACACCAAATTTTGGGTTGTTCTTTTTA
Source organism: uncultured bacterium (assembly GCA_964397255.1). Classification (GTDB taxonomy): domain Bacteria; phylum Bdellovibrionota_G; class JALEGL01; order JALEGL01; family DATDPG01; genus CAYNHQ01. The sequence continues at coordinate 50,853 of CAYNHQ010000006.1, read as the reverse complement.
ACGGCTCTAAATATTACGCATACTCGGGCGTCGTATTGGATCCGACGATTTTCAAAAGCAGATCAAACCTAACAATCAATATTAACAATACGGTTTTCAATCTTGGTCGCTGCTACGAATGGGTCCCTTAAGTATTTTAGGTGCTGACCAGTTTTGGGGACGACAGAGCGCCTCGTAAAAAAACGCGGCGAAAATTAAATCGACCGGATGTCAATGGAGTTCGAGCCATAATTGGTGACAGCAATCATGCCGTGTTTGATGTCGATTCCGTGAGGGAAATCGTAACCGGAAACGATTCCTATCTGTTCAAGTGTTTTCGGGTCGACCAAGTACAGGCAATCCTTAAACTGCTCATTGATGTAAAGAATGCCCTCATGAAATACCACACAGTCAAAATGACAATTCTTAAAGATCTTCTTTTCGATCACGTTGTAGCTTTTATTTGCGAAATCGAAATTGATCAGTTGAATTTCGGAGTCATAACCCTCATCTGTTTCAGTAGTTAACTTGCCGTAGGTCGTTAGGATGACCAATTGGTTGTCAGACAAAAAGCACATGTCCTTTGCTTTAATGTCTGTCTTGATGTGCAGGGGGACTTGTAATGTATCGACATCGACAAAGTGGACACCAAGCGGTTCCGATATGATCGAGGCCGCCACTATATTTGAGCGAAAATATTTCACCCCATGAATAAAGCTTTTGTCATAAAGCGGTATATCCTTCACGAATGTGATCTTGTGATTGTCGTATCGATATTGAGCTAGGCTTCCATTCCCGCAATTGCTTGTGAAAATATTTCCTCTTTCATCCAAATCCAACAAGTCTGTCTCTGTCGTTCGATCTTTGAACGTCGTAGTAATACCGTCGAGTGTGTGATACCAACCGGTGTTGAAATCAAAACGAAACAGATACATTTTTCTCGCAAGAAGCGAGTTGCAAACAACCGTTTGGGGATCCACGAATTTCACTCCGGTCGCCAACGAAAATCGTTGGCGATTGCCTGCGTAATAACTTCGCCAATTCACGTCCGGTAACTTTCTTGGGTCTTCCAGCTTTATAAGAACTTTGGTCTTCATGTCCTTTCGCTTAATCTTCCCGCCCTGGTATATGCAGAGCTCCTCCCGCATGGGCTGCGAAAATTGCGCGTGAAGCTCGGTGGACCGGGTTTTCCATCCCAGCATGTCATCTAGCGCGGCCCCAAAATCAATGGCTACAGCGCCGGCTTTCTTTCCGATATCTATGAGAACTTTTCCTGCAAAGCCGGCGCTTACCAGAAGCAGAGATCCGGGGGTTGCGAGTTTGCGTACTTCATTTTCTATTTCCGGCAGAACGTCGGGCAAAATGGCGTTGCCAAAGGGTGAAGCGCATATAGAGGCAACTTTCGAATGCGGCGGGATTTGAATGACTTTAACTTTCGGATGATCAAAAATATGAAATTTCGGAATTTCAAAACAAGTCACCAAAATCACAGACTCTGCTGCATCCATTAATTTGGAGACATAATCCGTGTCCATCAGGGCAAAACTACAAAATTCGTCGACCCAACATACTTTATGAGAGAAAATTTTCTCGGAAATCAGATTTTTTAAACCCGAAAAAATCACATCGTATTTTTGCTCCTTCATTCTTAATTCGGTTTGAGTCTCAACCGGGAGCTCTTGGGCTAATCGATGGGCGTAGGGGAATCCAATAATGTCGGCGCTTTGGATAGAAGCGTGAAATCCTTCAATGAGTCTTTGTTTTTGCTCCGGAGTAATATTTTTGTTCTACCACAGGGTTTCGATGTGATTAGACAATTGGGTGAGGCGCTCATCATGGGGATTTCCCATGAACCCATAGCTTTCCCCATCCATAATTCGGAGCAGCGACAGGGGAGTTTTCTTTGTCAGGGCATTCAGGATATTCGTTTGCAGCACGTGAATCTGATCAGGGTCATACCGCAAATCAAATAAAAACTGGTTGCCTACTTTCTGTGCATATTCCCAGCAGGTTACACATTTATCAACGATGAATGCAGAGGCAGAGCCGGTATGATGTGTGTTCATCAGTTCTTTCATCAGCGCGGTAGCAAGTTCATTATGACTTGGAGATGGAGAGGAACTTGTTGATTTCAACCCGAGAGCTTCGCGACAGATCCAACGATATGCGTAAGTCTTAAGCTGAAACGATAGCTTCGAATCATCGTTTGGCAGCAGCTCATTCATTTTATCGAGAAATGCTAAGCATTGTTCGTAGTACTTATTTCGTACAAAAAGAGCACATACTCCGGGCGTGTATGCGATTGGACACAGTCTGTTATAGATCAGTCTGAATTTCTGAAGCTCATTCAGTATTTTTCTTACGTCACCTGTTTTTAGAAATGCATTAAACATATTGCAAAACGCATTGAATGAAAGCTCATGGTCTGCTTCCCTGCATTCCAGATGAAACAGAGCCCATTCCTTTCCCGGATCTCCGACACGCATAAAGAGATCATCTCTTTGCAGTTGCCAGTAGCGCGCAGTGATAGGTTCCAATTGCTCCATTTCGGCTAATTGCCGATCAAAAGATGACCAATTTCTATAATTATATGCATTGCTAATTTCATCGTTGATCACCGAAAAGATTCGAGGTGGGGGAAGGTTGATTTTTAATTTAGCCCGGATTTTCAATAGTCCTTTCCAAACTCCTGGGTCTTCAGGGCTGATCAGCGCCATTTCCTGAAAATCGATGTAGGCTTTTTGAAATTCCCCTAGCTTGAGGTAGGCATTTCCTCGCAGCATTAAATATTTTAGGTTCTTGGGTTTGCTGACAATGGCGGCTTCAATCAGGCTAGGAATTTCAATGAATTTCCCCAGTTTTGAAGCCCCCAGGGCGGCCGTGTAGGAGGCATATTCAAGGTCGGGCGCCTGTTTGAGCAAATGACGAGCGGCCAGGTATGCGTTTTGATCGTCGCGGTTCTTGATGTGCTGTTTTATAAGTGCGATCTCATCAGCGAAAGCTTCTCGACTATTGGGTTTTTTGCCGGAAATCCAGCTTTTAAAAATATTTCGAATGGCCTTCGCTCGGGATGTCTGCAGTCCTGACATACGATTTCTCAGTCCAGGCCACCTATATATAATTTGGGGTAGAAACGGTAATTTTTAAACTCTTTCAAAAAAACCACTTTCGTAAGTCCAAAATATTGGTTATCTACTTCTGATGAAGCCGGAAATGGATTTGGCCTCAAAACGGGTCTTGGTTCTTTTATTCAATAAATTTTCAAGCGATAGTCGTGTTTTAAAGGAATGCTCCACGCTCGTTCGGGCCGGTTATAGCGTGGAGCTTTGGGCTGTTTATGATCCCCAACTTCCTGAAGTGGAGACCGTCAACGGGTTTTTAGTGAGGCGAAAATTTCGGAAACCCACTCGAAAGAGTTTCCTGACCAAAAAGAAGCTCAAATATTTGGCGAGACTATGCCGAAACAGTGTCTTGAAATTACCGATGCTCATCCTTAGCCCATTCCCTTCAGCGTACAAACTGGGGAAGGGGATCGTGAATCGTTTCGAGGATCGGGTTTCTCAAATTCTAAAAGGCGTCTTTCAAATAGTCTCGAGCATTAAAAAACCAAGATTTTTTTCGAAAAGAACGTCTTTTCCGTTTGATATTATTCATTGCAACGATTTGCTCCCACTTCCGATTGCTACCGAACTAAAGAAACAGCATCCGCGGGTCAAATTGATCTACGACACTCATGAATACCAGACCGAACTTTCAGGGCTACAAGGACAACCGCTGAAGCGTATTTATTTCCAGACGCTCGAAAAGAAAAACATTTATGATGCCGATAGCGTGATTACGGTAAGTCCTTCGATTGCCACGGAGTATGAGCGCATATACGGCCTCAAGAAAGTGAACGTGATTAAGAATTGTCCCGATTTGTCCTCCAAGCAATATGCGGGGGATCACTTCGAAAAAGTTTTTGGACTGACGAAAAATGAAATCATTTTCCTGTATCAAGGGGGTTTTACTGAGGGCAAGGGAATTGAGGAAACAATCGGCAGCTTTATTCGATTAAGTAAATTAGGTGTAAAGACACACCACATCATATTTATGGGCATGGGTGGTCTTGAAGGGGAAATCAAACGGGCAGCAAATGAATATCCAAATATTCACTACCACCCAGCGATTCACCCCGATCAGATTCCGGAAATTAGCTCCTCGGCAGATTATGGAATCTTTTTTGCTCCGAATGCGAGTAAGAATCATTGGTTTTGTCTACCGAACAAGGTTTTTGAATACATTACGTGTGGTCTTCCTGTAATTGTTTCTCCTCTATACGAGGTCAATAAATTGGTAAATCAGGAGAAAATTGGTTACGTCGCGAAAGACTTCGATGAGCAGTCTTTGTTCGAGCTTTTACAGGGCATACGAGAAAAGCCATCTCAGGAGATGCGAGATCGCATTCGAAAAGTTCATCAAAGCAAGCTCAACTGGTCCATAGAGGAAAAAAAGCTGCTCGAAATTTATGGTAGTTTAGCGGCTTAGTGTTAGCTTCAATGGAAAAGAAAAATACAATTCTCACAATTGTAGGTGCGAGGCCGCAGTTTGTTAAAGCAACTGTGGTGAGTAAAGCACTATTGAACTGTCAAGGAATCCAAGAACTCATTCTTCATACAGGCCAACACTTTGATGTGAACATGTCAGATCTCTTTTTTGAGGAACTTTCGATACCCAAACCTTACAAAAATCTGAATTTGTCTGGGAGCGGCCTACATGGGGCACATACGGCAAGCATGTTGGCGGAGATCGAACAAGAGATCTTGGCAATCAAGCCAGGGTTGGTATTAATTTATGGGGATACCAACTCTACGTTAGCTGCCGCAGTTGCGGCTTCAAAATTGCATGTGCCCATCGCGCATGTGGAAGCAGGTGCCCGAAATTTCGACAAGAAGATTCCGGAGGAAATTAATCGAATTATTTCTGATCACCTTTCTACGTTGTTATTTTGTTCCACTGAGGATCATACACAAAATTTGCGGAAGGAAGGGATAGTGTCTGGCGTCCATCATGTGGGTGATGTGATGATCGACTCGCTTTATCTTTTTAAGAAACTCGCTGATAAAAAGGGGCCGAGTTTTGATATTCCCTTCATCAATGAGAAATTTGTTCTTCTTACTTTGCATCGGCAGGAGACAACGGCGGACATCTCCGTATTTAATAAAGTCATTGAAGGATTTCTAAAGAGTCCGGTAAAAGTGATTTTTCCGATCCATCCAAGAACGCGGAATTTGATTAAAAAAAATGGCATCGAACTGCCAAAGCAGATCATTACGATCGACCCTGTGGGCTATTTGGATATGATTTGCTTGCTTTCTAAATGTATGAGTGTTTTTACGGATTCCGGTGGTTTGCAAAAAGAAACCGTTGCTCTTGGAAAAAAGTGTTACACCATTTTCGAACAAACAGCTTGGCCTGAGACAGTTGAAGAAGGATGGAACTTCATACTTGGCAGAGAGACGAATAAAATCGCAGATGCCCTGCAAGATGCGATTGTTCCCAATCACCGTCCGTCTTTTCCAACGGCTAAATACTATGGCAACGGAGACGCGGCCGTGAAAATAGCAAACATCATGGTTCCTTACTTAAAATCGGCTTATTCGCCATTGTAAATCTTGAATATTTCGTCAGGCGTTCCAGAAGCGGTGCTTTGCCCGTGCTCCATTAGTAATGCCCTGTTACAAAGCTCCTTAATAGTTCTCTCATTATGAGATACCACCACTGCGGTCACATTTTTGGACAGTTTTTTCTTAATAGCTTCGGACGATTTTTTTCTAAAATCCTGATCTCCGACTCCCAATGCTTCGTCAATAAGGAATATTTCGGGTTCAAGATAGATAGCTGTTGAAAAGCCAAGCCGAGATTTCATTCCTGTGGAATAAGTATTGACTGGCTTATCTATGAATTCGCCAATACTTGCAAAGGCGATAATTTCATCCATTTTTTCTTCAATTGTTTTCTTTGAAATCCCTAAAGTTAACCCTGAAAGAATAATATTTTTTCTTCCGGTTAAATTGGGAGAAAGACCAGCATTAATAGTTAATAACATAGCCGAATGATCGAACGTATTCACGCTGCCAGTGTTAGGCGCAATGATTCTCCCAATCACCGATAGGATAGTGCTTTTTCCCGCGCCATTTGCGCCCACGATGCCTAAAATATCTCCCTTGTTTACATCAAAACTAACGCCCCTGAGCGCCCAGAAACCGCCATTACGCTTTTTACGCACAAAAATATTGTTGGCCGGAGGGTAATAAATTCCCACATTCTCACATTGAATAGCTAGCTGTGGCCCCATCGTGGGGTCAGGGGAGTTTTGCATATTGTCCGTCTAATCTGTTAATCAGAAGTGTTCCTGTCGCATAGAAAAACATTCCGAGGAAAAACATTAGAAAAAGGCCATTAAAGGCGGGGCCGCTGCCATACATGAGAATATTTCGGTAGCTTTCGATCGCCTGCGCCATTGGATTGTATTCCATAATGAATTTTAATCTTCGAGGAACTCTGTCGGCCGCAAATAAAATCCCTGAGGGATAAAAAGCGAGTTTCAACAAGTGATTTACCATCATATTAAAATCGGGGAAGAAGGGAGTAAGCGATGCGAGAAATGTAATGATCCCTAGCGTAAAAGAAAACTGACATAAAACTACGAGGGGGAGGTACAGATGGTTTAGCGTTACCTTACTTCCCAAAAGCGGGTAGACCAAAACCACAATGGTAAGCGTCACAAGAAATTTAAATGTCGCGAAATTAATTTCGATCCAAGGAAAAATGATTTTCGGGAGATAGATCTTCTTAAATAGATTTTTTTGGGAAGAAATAGCATTGCTTCCCGCCTTCACGCTCGAGGCAAGCCATTTCCAAGCCACGATTCCGATAAATAAAAACGGAATATAGTTCTCTCTCCCGCTGTGGAGAATGACGTGAAAAACCACATAATAGACAAACGCCGTCATCAGCGGATCTAAGATCCACCACAAAATACCAAAATGGTTTTCGAAAACGTCCTCTTCGAGTTTCGCCTTTGTATAGAATAAAATGATGTCCTTTTTGTTGATCATTCTCTGCTCAATACAGACCGCCATTGATATCAAACGACGAACCGTTCAGATATGCAGATCCTCTGATATATTCAATAAGATTAAATAACTCCCCTGGCTCACCAAAGCGTTCCTTTGGAATTCTCGATTTGATGTCTTCCTGCAGTTGTTGAGGAACTTGCTCGATCATTCCGATATTGAAGTAGCCAAGGTTAATATTGTTGATTGTAATGTCTTTGCCTTTTACTTCTTTCGAAAGGGACTTTACCAATCCCCATAGTCCAGATTTGGAAGTTGCGTAGCTCGTTGTTCCAGGGACCCCCATTTGAGCCACAACCGAAGAAATCGTAATAATTCGGCCATAATTCTTCTCTCTCATAAAGGGAAGTAGAGCTCGGATACAGTTATAAGTTCCCAGCAAGTTTACTTTGATGACCTCTTCCCAGGCGGATGGATTGGATTTGTGCAAAAGCGAATTGTATGAAATTCCAGCACAAGTAATCAGGGTCAATTGCCGATCAAATTGGTCTTTAATCTGATTCACCCAGTTTTCCACAATCGTATAATCCGAAACATCAACTTTTTGGATAGTCGTGTTATTTACAGGTGTTTTGTGGAATGTCCCAACGACTGGAATATCTCTCTCACGATACTGTGAGAATAGCGCCGCTCCCAAGCCCCTAGAGGCGCCGGTAATAATGATCATTATTTTCTCCTCTTAAAGTAAGATAGGTTTTATAAGAATTAATTGAATCAATGTAAAGGGCTAACATGGAAAAATTTGTCGACGAAAAAAAGCAGATTGTAATTCAGGCTGCAAAAATCATTATTCACGATCCCGTCTCTTTTGGGAGCAATATTCATGTGAATACCAGGGGAACCTTCGAGATTGGCGAGCATAGTCGATTGGGTGACCGAGCGACCATTAAGGGGAATCACATTAAGATTGGAAAGCATTTATACAATAGTTCAGGCCTTACGATTGGTGGAGGCGGGTTTCAGCATCCCAATTCTAATTTTTCGATTGGGGATCGCTGTACAATTCACAATAATTTCATCAATGTCTGTGAACCTGTGGAAATCGGAGATGACGTTGGGCTGTCTCCCGACACATCGATCTTGACTCATGGCTATTGGCTATCTTGTTTAGAGGGCTACCCCAGGCTTTCTTCGGGTGTGGTGATTGGTAACGGAGTGATTGTGGGTTATCGGAGCCTGATCATGATGGGTGTTCACATTGCCGAAGGTTGTGTGATCGGAGCCGGGAGCACTGTCACCAAATCAATTACAAAGAAGGGTATTTATGCGGGCGTGCCGGCTAAATTTATTCGTGAAATTATTCCACCGCCTTTGGACGAAAAAAAGCGACTGATGGAAAAAATGGTTGAAGAATATAGGGAAATAGCCGATTACCATCGCATTCGGCCTACCATCCAACTGGAATATCCAACCATTCAGGTCAATGATTTTAAAATCAATGTTGAAACTTTTTCTTTTGAAGGTCCTGAAGACGAAGAAACGGATGATTTTCGGGATTTTGTGAGAAAATGGGGAATTCGGATTTATACCTCTCGTCCCTTTAAAAGCGTTTTTTAGAGACGAGATAGAGAAAGCTTATCGCGACTGCCATTCATAAGGATGCGCTAGGAACTCATACTGGCCAGGTTCTATTCTCGAGGGATCTTCCATCCAGTTGGGTGAGTACGCATCGCTCAGGTATTTAAGTACGGATAAAATCTGAGAATTGTAAACGTCGAACTCGTATACTCCAGCGCTCAGCCAAGAACTCTGATTTAAAAAAATGCCATTGGATATCACTTTATTTAAAGGCTCACTTGTTCCATGTCCCGAATAGGAAAGCACTTTTAGAGAAGTAGCGTTGGTCCAGTTCTGATTGTACTCTTGCAAAAGATCGATCGTTTTACTGTCGAAATCGCTTAGATCCAGGACGTCGCTTCCGGTAGTAACAATGCTGTCTCCCTGCGTGGTATCGTCGACACGATAATTGCCATCCACTTCAGTTCTTAATTGTGAAATGGTCTGATTTTCCCACCATGGATGGTAAGCCGCGATATACATATCGATCGGTGACACGTGCGGCTCGACTTCGAATCCACTTTTCTTAAGGTCTTTTATAACCTGTAGGTAACTATTGCGCATCTCAGCATAATTTGTGAGTTTCGACTCGGGGGGCATGTCCAGCATTACATAAAATGTAGAACAATGATCGCCAAGCAACGTACGATCAATTTTGCTCATCGTATAAGCAGGCTGAATGTCTCTATAATGAATGTCATGCCGAACAATTAATAATTTTTCCGGCAAGTTGCTTTTGTCCGCATTCCAATAAGTTTGAAAATCCCAAAACACATAACCCTGGTCTTTGAAATATTTTAGAAATGTATAATAAGCCGGCATCATTGCTCGAAGTTCGCTCGAAGATACTTTTGTGAGAGATAAGTTATTGCTGCCAGACTGCGATTTGGTTGGGCCAGCGCAGGAACTTAAGATCGAAAAGAATAGAAAAAGGAACGGGCAGTATTTTCCTTGTCTAAGCACTCAATCACCAAAGGGGATTATACCATAATTTAGGTGGTGATCTGCGAGCAGAAATCTTCTGTAACTTTTCAAGGATTTAACTACTTATACACGTACTCGAAGCACTTCAAAGGCTTCTGCAAATGGGGACTTCACTTGAAGGCCTCGAAGGCGGGCAAGGCCCTCGATAAATTCATAATTAAAATAAGGTTTTTCAAGTTGAATTTGAGATTTATACGACTTCATCGCCATCCATTTCTTCTTCAGATGATCCTCGGTAAGAATCACGAATGCCTGTGCTGCAAAACTAATGTGATTCCACGGTAGTTCGTAGCCCCAAAGAGTGACGTCGCGAAAAGCGCGTAACCCTTCGGCATGTAGCACTTGGTGGTCTTGGTGGAGATCATGCCCAGAAGGAACAAATACGATGTCCGGTGTAACGCGTTTTTTGAGCGTGACCAACTCTTCCAAAACCTCCTGTCGATGATAGGACAACTTTCGAACCGGATAATCGTATACGTGAACGTTCTCTTTAGCGATACCTAGAGTACGTGTCGCATCAAAGAATTCTTCCTTTAAAGCATAAGGTGGAGCGCCTAGCGGCCTGGAGTCCTCTGCAGTGGAAAAAGCGGCCACATGCAGATCCACACCCATTTCTAAAAAACGAGCCATGGCTCCGCCACATCCAAGCTCGGCATCATCTGTATGCGGAGCCAATACGAGAAGCCGTTTCCAAAGCATGGGGGCTTATCTATCAGAGAATCCAGAAGAAACAACATTGGCTTAAGAAGTCGCAATATTGAAAAAAACTGTGCTATGTAACCCTGATGACTAAGGCAAAAAAAGGCGCTCGATCTCTTTCCGTGGTACTGACATTTGTATGCTTTGCCTGTGCGGGGGATATCAAAGGCGAAAACGGTAAAGATGCACTATCCAATCCATTGGTTCGTATCGCCCGGCCAAGTTACTATTCGTTAAGCGATACGGTTGTTGCTGTCGACGGCTCTTCAGCCAATCCGGCGCTCTTTAAGTTTGGGAGTAATATTTTTACGTCGGAGGACACGCTTCTATGCGATATTACAAAATCGGGTACCGGTGGGCTGCGCACCGGTCTTTCGCTCGAGTCAAATTCAACATATTATTTGTATGGCGTTAAGAATAACGAAACCCCAGGTTTAGTAGCAGACATTGATCCTCCTACGAAAGGCCCCAAAAACTTCAGCGAATGGACATACATGGGCGCCTTCCCAGTAAATGACGCCAGTTTGCCTTCCTTTACATCGTCAAATGGCTACATGATTTCATCGGGTGTCGGACCAAATATATCAATTGTTAATTCGATTCCATCCCAGCCCAAAACTTTACAAATACCAATTACGACTGCCAGCGTTTTGTTGAGAAGTTATTGGACAGCCATAAACGCGTTGTCGGATGATTTATATGTTGAAAGCAAATCCTTTAACGCGTTCACATCGAGCCGTCACAATGCCACGTCCACCTCCGTTTCTGAAAATAGCATTCTTTCCTATTGGGTTCCGATCTTGACACCACAAACCATTTTCGCAGCCGTGACGACAGCCAATCTCGATTCAGTAAACCTAAGTGTCTTTGGTTGGGTGGAGAATCCGCTTGATTATCAATAAACCAGAATAAGAATTACACTGATCTGCCGTATGAAGGCTTGTTTCATTTGGTATTTGGTTTTTACTTTTCCTAATCTCCTTTTGGCTTGGGGGTGGAAGGATGCGGCTTCGCTTACGCTGGAAAGAAACCAAACCCTTCAGGCGCAGCAGAATGTGGTGGAGGGGGCGAAATACGGAGTTTCCGAGGCGAAATCGGGCCACTATCCGGCGGTGAATTTCCTCGGTGGATGGATGGAATTTATCGATCAGCGTAAGGATATTGAACATAAGGCCTATATTGGTCCGCGGTGGCAATGGTTGCTCTACCAAGGTGGAAAAGTTTCAAGCGCAGTGGACATCGCATCTTTCCAAGAAAAACAAGCAGAGCTACAGCGAGAGGTGACCAGCATCGATATTCATTCGAGACTGCGGCAATCCTTTGCAAATGCAATATACGCGAGAGATTCTCTTCGGTTGAATCAGGAAATTGAGAAGCGTCGACAAGAGAACGTTTTATTCACTGAAATGAGATATAAGAACGGTCTTGACTTCAAATGGGTCTACGACTCATCTCAAGTAAAATGGGAAGATGCCAAGATTGACACCGAAAGCGCCAAGCTTGACCAGGAGACCGCACTAAAAAACTTGGAATCTCTCATGGGTCCTCTTCCTATCCATTCCGTCAACGATATTTCAAGCGAAGATTTTTATGAGAATGAAACTCAAGCGCAGCCAACTCAAGTCATATCCTATTTAGATCTTCATCCGCAGATTTTATTGCAAAAATACAAACTGGACGAATCGGTCGCCCGTATTCGCTATTCCAAGGCGGATAATTACCCGGAAGTGGGGGTTCAATCCGACACGTTTGTGGGAAGCGTCAAGACACAAACCTGGTTTCCTTGGTTGACGGCTTCCCTCTTATTCCAAATACCCATATTTGAAGGATTTCGGATTCAAAGTCAGACCGATGTTGCACAAGCGCACTACCGGCAGCAGTTGAATGATTTGGCACAAGCAAAATTGGATTTGACACTAAAGATAGAGGATTCTTATCGCGCGTTCGTACTGGCGAAGAAACGACTGGAAGTGAGCCGAACGAATTTAAGTGTCAGTGAGGACCGCGCTAGAGTGGTCTCAAAACAGTATCGAAACGGTCTCACCACTTTTCTGGATTGGGAGAGGTCACAAGATGACTGGGTTAGCGCGGAAAATGATGTGCTTAATAACGTCAAAACATACCAGATTTCGCGGGCCAAATTTGAAGAGGCCATTGGCCTGGAATTGGTAGCCCAATGAAGCGTACAATCCTTACTCTTTTTGTGCTCTTGCTGACTTCCTGCCGGTTTTTTGTGAAAAAAGATGAGAGTTTCCATTTGGTTCAAATCACGCCGAGAAATTTGGTTCGGTACGTCGAAGCGAATGGTTCGGTAGAAGCACTCAGTGTTATTGACATTTATTCTCCAGTGGCGGGCAGACTCGAGAAAATTTTTATCAAAGAAGGGGACATGGTCGCCGCCAAACAAAAGGTGGCTCTTGTGAGTTCCGACGCGCGAACATTTTTTCTCGATACGGCGGCAACGAAAGGGAAAAAAGAGCTCGAGTACTGGCAGCAACAAATACAATTGACGCCGATTATCGCACCGACTTCCGGCAAGGTGATCGCGATTAAAGCGGACCTGGATGACAAGATAGCCGGACCGATTGCGCAGCTTTCAAAGGGCGAGGTGGTTCGCGCGAATGTCGATGAGGCTGATCTTCCTGGGCTTCATGTGGGGCAGCCTGTTTTAATTCGTTTCGATATTGCGTCAGGTGTTACGCTTCACGGACAATTGGATAAGATTGCTCAAACCTCGAAGCTCGTAAATAACGTGAATGTTTATCAGGCTGAAGTAAGTCTTCCCGTTGAAGAGGCCCGCAAGGATGTTCCTTTTGAAGTGAAAATCGGAATGTCAGTCACATTGAATTTTCCAGTGGAGGAGAAAAAGGATGCGTTAGCGCTTCCGATCGACGCGGTGGACGGGAAAGCTATGACCGTCATTGTGATGCGGCGTGAAGACGATCAAAAGACAAAGGTGCGATTGGGAGGCGTCTTCGGCGAATGGGTTGAAGTGATTTCAGGCGCAAAGCTAGGAGACAAATTTAGAATATCTAAGTTCAAAATGGACCAACAGCGCGCCCGAAAATCTCCATTGATGATTCGAAAAGATTAATGTTTTTGTGGCACTTATTGAATTTCAGAAACTAAGTAAGATTTATCAAATCGGGTCCGGCGAACCGCTTCGCGCGTTGGATGAAGTGGATCTCCGAATTGACTTTGGAGAATATGTATCGATTGTAGGCCCCTCCGGCTCGGGGAAATCAACCCTTTTACAGATCATCGGGCTTTTGGATCGTCAGACTTCCGGCACCTATAAGTTTATGTCGGAGGATACGATCGGACTTAATGATGATGCGGTCACCAGCCTGCGAGCACGAAGCATTGGCTTTATCTTTCAGCTTTTCAATCTACTTCCACGAGTTACGGTCGAGGAGAACATTGTACTGCCCATGATTTACCGAGGTGTGAATGGAAACCCCGATTGGCCGCTCGAGGTGATGAAAAAAGTTGGATTGCAAACGCATCGAAAACATACGCCGGCTCAACTTTCGGGAGGGCAACAACAGCGTGTAGCCATCGGAAGAGCACTCGTCAACCGACCCCAAATCATTTTAGCGGATGAACCGACGGGAAATCTTCCGCAGAAGCAAGCTCACGAGATTATTTCAGAGCTGGAAAAACTGAATACCGAGGGAATGACGTTGATCGTGATTACCCATGATCAGGCCATCGCGGAAAGGGCGCGCCGGGTCATTCAGATGGTAGATGGGAAAATCGTTTCCGATCACCGCAGAGACGGTGTAGTTCGAAAGGTTCCGGAAGTACTGGCCAAGGAAGCGCCGAGTCGCCTCTGGAATTTTCGTCTTTGGAAAGAGACGTTAAAAATTGCGCTTCAGTCGCTGGGTCGAAACAAAATCCGGACTTTTTTGACTACGCTTGGGATTATTATTGGTGTCTTTTCCGTCATATCCATGTTGGCGATCGGCGAAGGCGCGAAGAAAGACATCGAATACACTCTCCGTCAGATGGGTTCGAATATGTTCCGAGTTGCGTCCAGCAAACCAAGCCCGAAGGGAGCTGGAATTCAAAAAGTGAAATACCGCCAGCTCACGTGGGACGATTACGAGGGATTGCTGAAACTGCAATCGCAAAACTCTCTCATCCACAACATTGCGCCGGCGCTGGAGGGCGCGGCTACCACTACGCATGCGGGCCGGGACTGGAGTACGGTGATACAAGGCGTGGACGTGAGTTATGAAAAGATGAGAAATGTCACCCCGGTGCTCGGCCGATTTTTTTCGGAAGGGGAAGCAGCTCGCCAGGAGACGGTCTGCATTCTAGGAAATACGGTGTACCACAATCTTTTCGAAAAAAACGAGAATCCGGTGGGGAAAATTATTCAGATCAATCTCAAAAGTTTTCGCGTGCTCGGAATTCTTCCCACAAAAGGCTCAAGCTGGGGAAAAGATGAGGATGATGTGGTGATCATTCCCATCAATACGGCAATTCGGAAACTGTTTGGAAGTAAATATTTGACCCATATCTATGTTCAAGCGGCCAATGAAAGTGTTCTCAATCGGGCGATCGAAGCCGTAAGTGAGAGATTGAGAGTACAGCACGCGATTCAGGGGGATGAGGAGAGTGATTTTGTCATCAAGAATTTCGGCGAAATCAAAAAAACCATCGAACAAGTCACCGGCACGATGACCAAATTCATAGCGATTATCGCGTTGATCTCCCTGATCGTCGGGGGAATTGGAATTATGAACATCATGTTGGTTTCAGTCACCGAACGAACGCGCGAGATAGGTGTTCGCAAGGCGATAGGTGCCAAGCGAAGAGATATCTTGTTTCAGTTCTTGATCGAATCGATGATGATCGGTCTGGTCGGTGGGGTGATCGGTATCGCACTGGCTGCCGTTGCCGCGTTGGTCATGACGTATGCCATGGATTGGGAAGTATCGCTTAAATTCATATTTGTTTCTCTGTCATTTCTCTTTTCACTTTTGATCGGCATTTTCTTTGGCCTTTATCCTGCTTACAAAGCTTCGAATCTATCACCCATTCACGCGCTTCGATACGAGTAGTCGATCCCTTAACACGTGATAAGCGAATATCGGCAAGACGAGCTGTCGCCGCGCGCGTGAGGGTTCCGTTAGCAGACGGTAAAGCCATTCGAAACCTAGTGTTTGGCACCAGCGTGGAGCCCGTTTACGGGTTCCGCCCAATACATCAATGGCACCGCCGACACCCATCATGACGCGGGAATCCGTTTCTCGCCCGAATTCTTTGATCCATTTTTCTTGGTGAGGGGAACCCAGGCCCACCGTAAGAAGATCGGGTTGAAATTCACGGATGCGTTTTACGACTTCCCTTGAGTCAAAATTGAAGCCGGAACATCCGGTTATTTTCTGAATTCCAGGATATGCCGAGCGAAGTGCCTTCTGCGCCATTTGGTTTGTTTGTTCGTCCGTGCCAAACAAATAAATCGATCCCCTGCGCGCATGAATGGTTTTAAGTAATTTTGAGAAAGCCCAGATTCGCTCCAGGCGAGCACGGGTTAAAATTTTTGCAGCCCATACCACACCTATTCCGTCGGCAAAATTGAGGGAGAAATTTTGAAGGATGTGTGAGAGTTCGGCATCTTTGCTCGCAAGCATTATTTTTTCGGAATTGAGAGCTGCAAAAAAATGCCCCCTCGTTCCCTCATGAAAAATATTTTCCAAACGCCGATCAAACTGTTCGTTGGTGGATATCAACGGGAGGGTAACGTTTAGGCTCGGGATAAGAAATGTGAAATCTGGATTAGGTTCGGGCATCTCAATTTTTTGATACTTCTGGCCTCAGAAATTTGTCTACATGCGGATCCCGGACGGCGTCAACAAATAAATTTTGTTATATCAATAGGTTAGAACTTGCATCCGTGGCCTGAGAATTGCTGGACTGTCTTGGGAAATGCTGATTCCTTCGCTGGTCCTTTTCACTCTCGCACTGTTGGTCACCGCCATTTGCACTCCGGTCGTGATTTTTGTCGCGCATTCGACTGGCTTGCTCGACCATCCGGGAGAACGGCGAATTCATTCTCGGAAAATTCCAAGGTTGGGTGGAATTGCGATTCTTTTTTCATTCGTTGCGGGAATAGGAATTCTGGGATTGACGGGTTTTGGCGGCTCGTCTTGGCAGTCCCTTTCAAAGATTCTTGGGGTGGGACTCGTTTTTTCGTTCGTCATTGGTTTGTGGGATGATATTCGATCCATCGGTTCGAAGCGAAAGCTGTTTTCCCAGTTCATTTTGGGTGCGATTTTATATTTTCTCGGATTTCGAATTGAAACCATGTCATTGGGGGGAGGGCATTATTTTGAGTTCGGTCGATTCTCTCTTCCTGTGACGATGTTCTGGGTCGCGGCCGTCATGAACGCGGTAAATTTAGTGGATGGAATGGATGGGCTGGCGACGGGTGTGGCGGCTATTATTTTTGTTTCTACAGGGTTGTTTGCATTTTTTCTGGATAACCCTTCCGTCGGAATCATTTCGATGATCAGCGCGGGAGCCTGCATTGGGTTTCTCTACTTCAACTTCTCACCCGCTAAGATTTTTTTAGGTGACTCGGGGAGCATGTCACTTGGATTTTTGCTTTCTGTTCTTACGGTTTCGATTTCTCCGCGAGGGGCTGGGGGACTTCCGGTTTATGTGCCACTTTTGCTCTTGGCATTTCCATTTGTGGATACGTCTGTGGCCATTATGCGGCGTGTAATTCGATCTCTCGATGCAGAGGCTGCAGTCCGGAAGTCCCCCCTATCTCGTACGGTAAAGGCCATGAAACAAGTTCTGTCTGCGGATGGAGATCACATTCATCATCGCCTTCTTCATAAGGGGTTATCCCAGCGTCAGGCGGCGTTTATTCTTTACGGCTTTACATTGGTGGGCGCATTTCTATCGTTCTTTTTGGTAATGCTTCCGATGCCTGTCAGCTGGCTATTCGGAATCGCCACGATGTTTGGTATTCGTCAGATGGTTCTTTCGCTCGAGTATGCTGAATTTTCTCCGCGCGAGGTTCGTAGAAAGGAATTCGCTCGCCGCCTTGATGAAATGCTCGACGCTCGGCCGGTTCTTGCTCGCAAAGTTTAGTTGGAGTTCCGAGAAGCTAAATATTGAGTGAGAGCCTCCTTCCAATGGGGGAGGGGGCAGCCGGCGAGGGAAAGATAACGCTCCATCGATAATCTTCCGTTCAGGGGGCGTTTTGCGGGGCGATGGAGATCATTCGAGTTTTGGCGGGCGAGTGTGACGGATTGAAGTCCTGTTAAGCGCAGGATCTCTTCGGCCCAATCGTACCAACTTACGTAATCTTCATTTCGAATATGGAAAATTCCTGTTCCGTTTCGTTCGATGATTTCGGTGATGCCTAAGCTCAAGTCCTTTGTGTACGTGGGAGATCCAATTTGATCGTCGACCACACTCAATTTCCCTTTCTCTTTTGCAGCACGAAGAATCGTCTTCACAAAGTTGGGTCCTCCTTTTCCGTAAAGCCATTGCGTTCGAATGATGGCGTACGACCCATTCCACTCTCTTAAGATACGTTCCCCTGCCGCTTTCGATCTCCCATACGCATTGATGGGCTTCGAGGGGTCCTCTTCGGTATATGGCGTCGATTTGTCGCCGGAAAACACGTAATCGGTACTCAAATGAATCACACGTATGTGACGAGCTCCGATGGCAGATAGAATATTTTGAACAGCTTCGCCGTTGACCTTCATGGCTAGATCTTCGTTTGACTCGCAGTCGTCAACGCGGGTAAAGGCGGCGCAATTGATGATTACATCCGGTTTGTCTCCGGAGATCGCGCGGTTGATTTGATCGACTTTTGTAATATCTACTTCAGCCTTGGAGTAACCCCGCACCTCATGGCCTCTTCGGCGTAGTTCCGCAACCAAATCAGTCCCAAGCATTCCCCCTGCGCCCAATACAGCAATATTCATGAAGGCAGAGTAGCTCAAACTCAAGGAGCGACAAGATCTCTTGCTATTTGGGCTTCATCGGCTAAAACCTCTCCCATGGCGAGTTTAAAGGGCGTCGTATTGGCAGGAGGGACCGGTTCAAGGCTTCTGCCGCTTACCAAGGTGACGAACAAGCACCTACTTCCGGTAGGGGCCAAACCGATGATTTACCACCCGATTGAGAAGCTCCTTGGGGCGGGAATTAAGGAGATTCTCATTGTGGTTGGAATTGAACATGCGGGTGCCGTGATGGGGCTGTTGGGAAGCGGGAGTGATTTCGGCGCGGAGTTTACGTACCGGGTTCAAGATAAGGCTGGGGGCATCGCCCACGCTCTGGCATTGGCTGCTGGATTTGCGGCAGGAGCGCCTGTGGCGGTGATTCTTGGTGACAATATCTTTGAGGATCCGATGAAGGAGTGGTGCCTGAAATTCGAACAGAAACCGGATTATGCTCTATTGGTCACAAAAGAGGTTTCAGATCCCCAGAGATTTGGTGTGGTCCGACTCGATGAGAAAGGACGCGTGATGGAGATTATTGAAAAGCCGAAAAATCCTCCCAGCGCGAAAGCGGTAACGGGCATTTACTTCTATCCGAACGATGTTTTTGCCATTATTCCAAAACTAAAACCTTCCGCGCGCGGCGAACTGGAAATTACAGATGTGAATAACGCCTACGTCAAGAACTCTCGAGCCCAATATTCGGAAATGAAAGGCGCCTGGACGGATGCGGGAACATTCGAATCATTGCAACGAGCGAATCGTTTGGCCACGGAACGGAGCGATATATGAAATTTGAAAAGGGTCCAATTCATGACGTGAAAGTCACGCCGATTCGGAAATGGGTCGACGATCGAGGATGGCTGGCGGAGTTTTTTCGTAACGACGAAATCTCGGACGAATTTCTTCCCGCGATGGGATATCTCTCGGTAGCCTATCCTGGAGTGGTGCGAGGGCCGCATGAGCATCGCGATCAGGCCGATCTCTTTATTTTCATGGGTCCTTCTAACTTTAAAGTCGCTCTTTGGGACCCCCGACAAAACTCTCCTTCCTTCGGGAAGAAAATGGTCGTCTTTGGCGGAATGGATTCGCCCGTTCAAGTGTTGGTACCCAAGGGAGTGATCCACGCGTATAAAAATATTGGTTCCGAGCCTGGAACGGTTCTTAATTGTCCCAACCGATTGTACGCTGGAAAAAAACGAAAGGAGCCGGTGGATGAAATTCGGCATGAAGAAATGCCCGGCTCTTTGTACGACATTCATCTCGCATGAAGCTTCTCATTACCGGCGGCTCTGGTTTTATTGGGAGCAATTTTATTCGCCTCGCAATTCGACGGGGCGCGACCGTCATCAATGTCGATGCTCTCACATATGCCGGGAATCGTGAGAACCTTCGAGATATTGAAGGCAGCTCACAATATTCTTTCGAGCACGTGGATATTCGTAATCGGACCAAATTACGAGACGTCTTTAAAAAACATTCTCCTCTAGATGGAGTCCTCAATTTTGCGGCGGAAAGCCATGTGGATCGAAGCATTGTGGATCCGATGGCTTTTGTAGAGACAAACGTAGATGGAACAGGGAACCTTTTGCTTCTCTCCCGGGAATTTCATGTCCCCCGCTATATTCAAATTTCAACCGATGAAGTCTATGGGGCCCTGAAAGAATCGGATCCTCCGTTTACGGAAACACTTCCGCTTAAGCCCAACAGCCCTTACAGCGCCTCGAAGGCAGGAGCGGATCATTTGGTCATGGCCTATATGCATACGTACAACTTTCCGGCCCTGATCACTCGCTGCTCGAATAACTATGGTCCCTTTCAATTTCCTGAGAAGTTCATTTCACTTTTGGTAACGAACGCCATTCGGGAAAAAAACCTTCCCATTTACGCCGAAGGAAAGAACGTTCGCGATTGGATTTATGTCGAAGATCATTGTGAAGGGATTTGGCTCATCTTTGATAAGGGAAGAGTCGGCGAGGTATATAACTTAGGTGGAAATGCGGAACGTCGAAACATCGATGTAGCAAAACAAATTCTCTCCTATTTTCCTGAAAGCTCCTCGCGTCTTGAGTTTGTAGCGGATCGTCCGGGACATGATTTTCGCTATGCCATGAATATTTCAAAAATCACGAATGAGCTTGGCTGGAAACCCAGGCACAATTTTGAAAACGGCTTATCGGCCACGATCGAGTGGTATAAAAATCATTCAGAGTGGTGGAAGGCTTTGTTAAAATTGTAGCGCCACAAGCGCGGAACGGGGCGTAACTTCTAACCGGTAAGCATGGCCCTGCGCGCGAATTTTTTTGTCCACAAGAACAGCGTCGATGATTCCCCAAATTGCAGCGCCTCCTCCCACTGCAAGAGAGCCGTAATAGAGACCGCGGTAAACGGACGCAGTATCTGGATTGGAGAAAGTTCCGTCTGGGTTTTCTTCCGCCTTAAATAGAAAATAAGAAGCGATGGCGAGCGAAAAAGCCAAACTCTCGGTAGACAAAAAGGCAAGTCCCTTTGTCTTTTCATGGTTGTGAAACTGGCCGACCCCGAAGGGAACATACAATTTCCAGGCTCCTTCACGGGGAGAGGCTTCCTTCGCCACCGTTGTCGCTGCCGGAGCTGGCTTTGGAGTGGGTTGCACCGGTGGCGGGACGACGGCCTGCGTAGGTTCCTTTACTCCCCGCGCCTGGTCGAAAAGTGATTTACACGGTTTGGTCGCCACCAAATCGTCAATGGTTTCCGTTGGCGAAAAAGTCAAAAGCGCTTCATAGTGTTCCGTCGCCTTAGCCTGATCTCCCAACTCGCATTGCGCCACTCCGAGAACTTTGTGAGCTAAAATAATTTCTTCGACTGTATTTAACTTCAAATTGTCGAGAAGGGGTTGAGTGACCTCGATGGCTCGCTCATACTCTTTTGCTTTTACTTGGGCTGTCGCCGCCTCCAGTTTTTTCAAAACGGCTGATGCCGCGCGAGCCGATGAAAAGGGAACGAGGAGAGCGGTGACAACCAGAGCAATCCGACACATGGCGCAACCATTAGAAGATCTTGGGCGAAAGATCAAAGGAAAAGCGAATTCGTCTAATGTGAGATGACGTGCCAAGCGAGGGTGCTGACTCCACCGGAAGGGCTAGCCGCTGTAAGGGCCGACGATGCCTTTGCCAGGCCCTGGGTCGAATAATGGATCGGTGTGTTTGTATTTTGAAAATTGAGTTCGGTCTGCGAGTCTCCCGCGGAGGAGGCAGATAGGACCATGACCGAACCAAAGATCTGAGCGGAACCCCCCAACTCAATCGCGCCGCCATCATTTTCAATAATGATGAGTCCTGCATAAGTGAATGTTCCATTAAACTTTGCGTTGGCATTACGGATAATCAAAATTCCATTGCCGTAAAGATTGCCATTAAACTGAGCTGTTCCAGGACCCGTAATCACCGTCACTTTGGGGGCTGTATCTGTTCCAAAATTGGTCGCCACGTCCGAAGCGTTAAATGGACCCGCAGCCGCATTATACGTAGCAGCCGCAGTAAGCGCCGCGGTAGAGGTCATGAAATTTGTCCATGTTGTGCAATCGATTCCGGCATTGGAATTCGTGCCGGGGCTACCCGTGGGTGTGCCGCTCGAGATTCGAACGGAGAGGTCGGAATTATATGAAAGCCCCGTGCGTGTAGCATTTGTACTTGCCGTACCGTCGCATCCCGATCCCGAACAGCCGTACGAAGGGATATTCCAGTCGGCACCCTGAATATTTCCCGCCTTATTGATATCCACATTATTTGTGCAAAGACCAACAGCGCCGATTCCCGTGGAACCAGGCGGGCTACTGGTGCTGGATTGAATTCGATAAAAGGCTTCTACCACATGCTCCACAGAGCCGAGTTTTCCCGTCGACACGAGCCGAAAAATTCGGTCCGCATCGGTGGTGGCGCTTCCATTGCCATCTTGGTCAAATCCCCCCACGTTATTGTTGTCCGCGACCAGAACAGAATACTGCCCGCCATTGGTCGAGCCGAGCTGAATGGTTCCGAGTAGAGAATTGAAATTTCCTGCCGAAGCGTAGGTCGAAGCCACGGTTTGCGCTGTGATCCCCAGGCCTGTTTCGGCAATTCCTTTCGCGCGTGCTCGGCGGTTCCAACTCCCTGCGATGGTGGAATCGACGCGTGAGCGCTCGAGAGAAACGGTTAAAGCCAATGTAATCACGCCCACCGCGATCAGAACTGCAAAGAATATGGCGCCACGCGTATTCTTAGGGCTGTTTCGATATTTCACGAAGCTTCTCCAATTGCTGCTTTAAAAAAGGAGTGAGGTGGGCGGCGGCTTCGGCGGAAAGCCCGACCGTCTTGTCTCCCACGGTGATTTTGATTGCCCCGGGATCATCCGTTAGGCGAATCGTTTTGATTTCCGAAACGCGGACAGTCATCGGACCTTCCGAAGTCTGAAGTTGCATGACCTCATCTTTGGGGGTTCGGTCATTTTTTTCGAGCATTGCATCCGATGGAGCGGGAGTCGGACCCTGTCGAACTTGAATAATCCACCACCCGCCGACGACAGAAAAGAAAAGGATAGCGGCAACGGCTCCCCAGGGAGATCTCTCGGAAGGCTCCGTAACCTTCACGCCCGATTCGACAAGGGCTTTCTTTCGTTTCTCCCATGAAGCCGCCGAGCGTTCTTCGATCAATCGCTTGCAAAGCTGCTCCACTTTCTCGCGCAGTGAAGGGGAGATCTCGTCAAGCTCGACATCGGAACTCCCGTTTTCCCAGGTTCGAACGAGACCGGTGAATGTGAGCCGATGGGTTCCCTTTTTCCCGGCGACCGAGATATTGATCCGGACGGCCGTCCCTCGCGGCAGTTTATCTTTCGCTTCCAGGCGGAGAACCCCTCCCTCCATGGAGCCGACATAGGTCTTTAGAAATTGTTCTGGGTTTGAAAAGTTTTTTGTGAGCAAATGGTCGAAGCGACTGCGCACGCCGGCCTCGGCGCGAGGTGTTGCAGATTGACCGAAACCAAGTTCACGCGTGAGCTCGCGAAGAAATTGCTCGATCGCCGATCGTTCCGCTCCGGTCTCGTATTCAAATTGAATTTCCCGGCGTTGGTCATCGGACGTTAGCGCCACCGCCTTGGTCGTGGAAAATTCCTTACCCCCTCTTCGGAACGTAACGTGAGCCATTTCACCGTCGGGCCAGTCGCCACGACTGGATATTTTGGCGGCCGTCTGACTCATAGCGAGTAGAGGAGCCTCAAAGGTGATATTTTTCCCTCGACGTACGCTCACTTCCATCTTCAATTTTTCGACATCATACTCAGGGTAGATGAAGAGGCGAACACGTGCTCGGGCTAATGCCGTAACCACGGGAACCAGTTCCTTTTCCGAAGCTTCGTCTCCCCCCATCGTGACAACGATTTGCGGGCCGTTTACCGCAGCCAATTTACCGGAGAGAGAATGTGTTGGAAGGCTGGCCAAATCTTTTGACCTAGAAGGCTTTAGATTCACCGCGACAAGTGCCCCTAGGTTGGGCATGTTTCCGGGCGCCGAAGGCAATTGAAGAGTCCACTGCGTTCGTGAAACACGAATCAGTTTTGCGTCGGACTGCAGAGCTCCCAGGACGATCGAGCTGCGAATATTGAGCGATTCGACTAAGAGGCCGGCACTTTCGGCGATATCCGACCAACTCTCGCCGACGATTTCCTTTAAAACGCTCTCTACCGCTTTGCGGGTCTCCTCCGCCCGTGAGCGCACGACGTCTTCAATTGCTTTGAGGAGAGAGGGGTACGTTTCGAGGGCCGTTCGGAAATGCTCACCGGGGAGGAGCATGATCTCCGTCGGACCCTTGGCATGAGCGGATGCCGATCGAGGCTCGCCGGTGATGATGGCCATCTCGCCCAGAACATCGCCGGCGGAAAGCTCACCGAGGGTAACGACGTTTTCTCCCTGTTTTTTTGTGATCTCGACCTTTCCCTTTTTAATCACGACAAGGTCGAGACCCGTCGTTCCCTCCTTAAGGATTTCGCTGCCGTTCGCCAGTTCACGAAGCTCCATGCGAGAAGCGAGTTGAGACAGAGCCTTGGGTTCGAGCGAAGAAAAGAGCCGGGTTGTCCGTAACACATTGTGAAGAACGCGGGATCGGTAAAGTTCCAAGAGCCGCGAGCGAACTTCGGGGTACTTTCGATGAATTTCGGAAAGCCAGCTCGCGGAGAGTTCAAGAAGTTGTGCTTCCTCTAGTGCGACTGCCGCAGAAGATCGCGGAGCACTGGTGAGATACGAAAATTCACCAAAAAGATCACCGATTTTTAAAAGGGCCAGGCGCGCCAATTCCCCCTCTTTGCTTTGCCTGACGATTTCAACGCTGCCCGAAAGGACGACAAACACTTCTTCCGAGTTGTCCAACTCATCAAAGATCACCATGCCTTTCGGATATCGGCGCGTAGGTAGGGCCGCGAGAGCGGTCTTTAATTCGGGATCATTAATTCCGTCGAAGAGTGAGATATGAGGAAGCTCAGCCATGCTTATG
The DNA here is from genome assembly GCA_964397255.1 of uncultured bacterium. Taxonomy (GTDB): domain Bacteria; phylum Bdellovibrionota_G; class JALEGL01; order JALEGL01; family DATDPG01; genus CAYNHQ01. Next base: position 26,043 of record CAYNHQ010000006.1, on the reverse strand, counting down.
TGCCGTGATAATTTTTAAGAGTTGTAGTCAGTTCAAATCGATCTGAGTTTGAGCCCTGCGTCCATTCGGCCTTTACTTTTTTAATAGATAACAAGCTAGAGGAGGTTGTAACAGGTGTGGTCAGTTCCGCTCCCGCCGAGGTGTAGTAATGAAGGGTGAATGACTCGACATCAATTAATATCGGGCTTCCATTTCGTGTCACACGTTTTGTCGCCGCGTCGTATTGGTAGTCGATGGTTTCAGGATCGGCCACGGTAGTACTCGTGCCAATCGCATTATTCATATCGAAGTCTCCTTGCAGGACAATGTGGTCATTTGTCGCTGTGGAAACCGGAAGGCAGGGGCAGGGGGTTCGAGCCGGAGAAATTCCGGCGCAGGGAGTGGGATCCGTAGCGTGGGGATCAAATCCCGCGCGGGAAAGATCTACATCCAGTTTCAATCGGGCCCCTTGGGAATCGCGTAGGGTCTCCGATTTTTCCTTTTGTGCACTCGATGCTTTCGATTGACCCCGAATGAAAGAATAGAGGCCTGCCGCAATGACCGAAGAAATCAGAAGTGTAATCATCAACTCGACGAGCGTGAATCCCGATATAAGAAAAGGCCGGCGCATAATAAGGCAATCCACTATATATGTTATCCTATGAATGGAATACACAATGACTCCTGAAACCCACTCGGAAAATGCTCGCCGGGAGCAAAAAACGCCGCAGCGAATTCAGATTTATTTTTCTCCGAAGCTCGAAGGAGCCGAGGTGCTGGCCCGAGACATTACACAGCATTTAAAGAAACTTAAGGTCAAAGTAGAGTCTCTTTCTCTTTTAGAGGAGGGGAAAAAAAGGATCTCTCTGAACAAGACTTAATCATTGCTCTGGGAGGCGATGGAACCATGTTGCGATGTGGGCGAATGGCCGCCGTTCACAATGTCCCCGTGCTTGGAGTGAATTTAGGCCGCCTCGGTTTTTTGGCCAAAGTACGACCTCATGACTGGAAAGGAGTTTTGGCCCGCATCTTGGTCGGGGATTATTGGGTGGAAGAGAGGATGATGCTCCATGCTGAACACTATCGGGGAGAAGAACTGATCGGATCTCACGAAATTTTAAACGAAGTCGTGGTCAGCCGGGGAGCATTGGCACGTCTTCAAGATGGCGATACCGTTTCCGTTCAGACCAGCTCACTGGTGACACGCTTCGTACGTGTTCAAGATCCTTCCTATTTCTATCACAATCTCACGTCCTACATGAGTCAGAACCGATCCGCCGATAAATTTAAGTAATTCGAACATCCATCGATAGCCAAAGTTCACGGCGGTAAATATATGGAGGGCAATGACGACCCCAGTGGCGGTGTATTCGAATTATTTCGTCCCACATCACATATAACATAATATATTAATTATATTAATATGTTATAATTTATTCTGTATTCTATTGAATACGACATTTTGTCTTCAGCTCTTGCGTAGAGAGGTATTGGCGTCGTAATGTGAGGATCAAAGGAGACAAACCTATGAACCTCACCAAGAGATTATCGCTAGTTATATCGGTCGCTGCGGTTGCGGCGGCCTGCAGTAGTAACGGTACCGATCCAACACTTCTGGATGGAGGAGCTACCAAAGCTTCTATCCACATGAAGACTTTCAGTTCGAGCGCGGCGGCCTCTTCCACCAATGCATTGACACGTGCCAGCCAAAGTGGGAGCGGAAATTCTTCGGAAATTTCTCCCGCCGGAAGCGGCGTTGTCCTTGCGTCCGCGCATGCCATAGTAAACGAAATTGACGCCGAAACACCTGAAGGCTTGGAATGTCCAGATATGAGTTTTGTCGAAAGTGATTCAGAACAATGCGACGTGCAGAGCGAAGAGAGAGACGGAAGCTCCGAGAACCAAACTGAAATCAAAATTACCGGTCCCTTCGACTTCGACCTCTTTACCGGAATCTCGACGCCCCCACTCGACAATGTCACTCTGCCCTCGGGTATCTATAAGGAAGTTCATCTCCGGGGTTCAAGTGTTTCCGCCGATGGAACGTTCCTCGACCAAGAAAATGTGAATCACAAACTTCATTTGGCAATCGACATTAATGAAGAGGTGAACATGGAAGATTCCGCAGGAATGGAAGTGGCCGAAAATTCTGTTTCATCCATCCTCTTGAAGCTCGATGTCGACAAGTGGTTCGTTGGAATCGACCTGGCGAATTGCATAGCGAGCGGTGGTCTCGTCATCGATTCGGGAACCGATACGCTCACGATCGACGGCTCGATCGTGGCCAGCGGTGAGTGCAAAGACGTCCTTGAACAGATCAAAGAGAACATCCGGCAATCTTTTGATGTCGAAAAAGATGATTCTTCTTCAGAAACCGACCCGAGTTCGGTCGATGGAGCTGACCCCTCTACAATGTAATAGGGAGCAAGGAAAGGGGGCCATAGCCTCCTTTCCTTGCCTTAGTTCATGGAAGCCGGGAAACCAAATTTATTCGAATACAATGACTATCGCGCGTACCTCCGCGCGATGTATTCATTTCTGAAATCGACCCGGCGTACCTTCTCATTCCGTTTTTTTGCTCGCGAGGCGGGGTTTTCTTCCCCCAACTTCCTCAAATTAGTGATGGATGGGAAAAGGAATCTAACCGTTGAGAGCCTGCGCCGATTTTCCAAAGCCCTAAAACATAATCGCCAAGAAGCCGAATTCTTCGAAAGCCTCGTTTTTTTCAACCAAACGACCAGCCAGGAGGAACAAAACCGTCTCTATGAACGACTCTCCAAAAGTCGGCGTTACCGGGCGGTCAAACCACTTGAGCGAGATCAGTTTCGTTTCTATTCGCGATGGTATTATTCCGCCATTCGGGAGCTGGTCACGTTAAAAGGGTTTCAAGAGAATCCGGAGTGGATTTCAAAGATACTGGGCGGTCGGCTGCAGGCCCATCGGGTGGAAAAAGCCATTGACCTTCTTCTGAAGCTCAAACTTCTGAGGAGGAATTCGAGAGGTAGACTCGAACAGGTGGATAGCACCATCACGTCGGGTGTCGAAGTTAGGTCACTCGCGGTAGCGAATTTCCATCGAGAAATGTTGGCCGAGGCCGCCCACGCGATGGAACGGATTCCATCCGAGGAACGGGACCTCAGTGCCGTTACGCTCGGAGTTCCGGCCTCAAAAATGAAGGAACTCAAAGAAAGAATCGCCCATTTCCGAAAGGATCTTTTGGCCACCATTGTTTCCGACGCCGAGTCCTCCGATCGCGTCTACCAACTCAACATTCAACTTTTTCCCCTGACAGAAAAGGAACCCAAATGAGGCGCTGGTTTTCATTACTAGGCTTTCTCGCGATCGCACATTGTGGGGGTTCCGAGGTTGGAAATCCCCAAATGGTTGAGTTGCGTGTGGCCGGTATCGACTCCACAGCACGGTTGAACGCAAGAGCATTGTCTGGTGGATTGAGCTTAACTGAAGCGAGGCTCGTGCTGAGCGAGCTCCGTTTTCGGCCCCTCTCCGCCTGCGCTTCAAGCACTCAAGAAGGAAATGACATTCGATTTCAGGGTCCGTATGTGGCTGATCTCCTGACGGATAGTGCCATCCCAAAATTCGGAAGCAGCGAGATTCCTTCAGGCGATTATTGCCGAATCGAATTGAAACTCGACAAGTTGAGCAGCGATGAATCACCCGTGGGACCTTCCGATCCCATCGTCAACCATTCCGTGATCGCCAAAGGCTCGGTATTGGGAGGTACGCCTTTTAAAGTCACGCTTGAAATCGACCAAGAATTCCGCTTAGAAAATGCCACGGGCTTTCCGATTGGATCCCATGGAAGTTCGATCTTCTTTCTCGCGTTCGATCTCGAGAATTGGTTTAAAGGAGTGGATCTGGCATCCCTTCCTGAAACCGGTGGAACCATTCTCGTCGACAAGGATCACAACCAGGAATGGCTCGACACAATCACTTTAAACATTAAGCAGTCGGCTCGCCTCTTTCAGGATCAAAATGACGACGGCACATTGGAGGATTCGGAGCGGCAAACCGACGATATCCTGGCCACAGGTGGAGAATAGGAAACCCGAATCGCTCGAGGGAACTGAGGTGCTGGTCCGATCAATTTAAGTAATTAGAAAATCCATCGATAGCCGAGGTTCATGGCGGAATAGATATGAAGACCGATCACGACTAATAAGAAGACGGCTAGAACCACGTGAACCACTCGCCATGAGTCCATTAATTTTTTCGCCGTTCGAAATACAGAGGCCTGTCGTTTCAATTGCAAGAGGCGGACAATCATTCGTTTGAATTCACGATATTCATGGTGACTGGAAAAAAGAGGTCGACAAAGCAGAAGTGAGCTGCGAACTCGAAGGGCGTCAAACGGCATGGCAAAAAGGGCTCGAAAGAACCCTATCCCCTGGGGCACCGGAGAGGTGACAAACTTCAAGAGTCCGTGAATTTTTTGTGGGTTTCTAATTTTGGCCAGGAGGGGATTTAAGGTTCCGCGGGTCTGCTCCATCCGGCTCATCAGCTCCGCCAATTCCAAGTAGCGCTCTCCGGAAACCGGAACAAGGCCGTAAATGAAGCGCCCGACAATTCCTGTGGCGACCACACAAACCAAAGAGGAGTAGCAAAGCATGGCCACCATGTTGTTGGCTTTGAACGCCGCATGAAACAGGATCACCAGCGGACTCATGAAGCCGACAAACACATGAAACGTCAGCCAATACCGTATCGGTTTTCGGCCTTTGAGCCTTCGCCAATGTTTGCGCAACGGGAGGAGAAAGTTTGAAAGCATAACGATCGTCGCCACGATCCCTACGCCATGTCCCCATATCCCCCCCGGACGCAGCGCGCTGTGAAGGGGCGAACGCACGCGCTCATCTGCTGGAAGCCAGTAATAATTTCGCCCAACATAAAATAAGTATCCGATGATCAGCGTTCCTAGCAGTGTAAGCCACGTTCCGAGTTGAATTCGTGTGTGTCTTTCGGCGACCTCTTCTTTCAGGGCCCGGGATCCCCCCGCGCTCTTCAGTTTCTTTTCAATGACCTGGCCTATGTGGCGCTGAATATGGATTCCCATGCTTTGAAGAAATTCGGTGGGAAGAATTCCACCTGCCTGGATCACGACATAGTCGTTTGCAATTTCAGATTTGGCTCCATTGACATCGAGAACCACTTTGTGGGGATGAATCGAGACGACATTGGAACTCATGATCGCTTTTACTTTTCCTTCAGCAATCAGCTTTTCGATGTTGTCCTTGTTTCTTGGTTTCGCTCTTCCAAACGCGGGGTTTCGGTACGAAAGACTCACTTCCGTACCTTTTTCATGAGAAAGCATGAATGCGATTTCCAACGCCGAGTCTCCTCCGCCTACCACGAGCACTTTTTTCCCTGCGTATTGTTCGGGATGCAAGAGAAGATAAGTGACCTTCGGGAGTTCTTCTCCGGGCACGCCCAATTTTCGCGGTGTTCCCATGCGGCCGATCGCAAGAACCACTTTTTGGCAGGGTATTTTCCCCTGATTGGTTTGAACAACGAAGTTTCCGTTGTCTCCCTCGACCTTCTCAACTTTGACGCCATGATGAATTTTGACATTCGCTTTTTTGATCGCACTCGCGAGCATTTCAATGAGGTCTTCTTTTGAAATGAGAGGTCGGCCGAACTTTCCAAAGAATGGAAGGTCAAGGGTTTCTGTCATGACAATTTTCTGGCGGGGATAGTTGGCAATCGTCCCACCCAAACTGGTTCCCTGGTCCACCAGGCGAAACGAGAGTCCCGCTTCCTGCATGCCAAGAGCGGTGGCGATTCCTGCGGGGCCTGCCCCTACGATGACGGCATGAACTTGTTGTTTGCTAATGCCTGGTTTAAGCGTGGTCTTAAATCGATTCCCCAGTTGAAGGCCTTGGCGAAGGGCGTTCCTAATGAGGCCCATTCCTCCTAATTCCCCAACAATGTGCAGCCCCGCCCGACTGGTTTCGAAAAATTCATCCACTTCGGGTAGATCGAGACCCCGCTCACTCGTTCCAAAGACAAGCTTGATAGCATCCACCGGGCATTCTAGCTCGCAGCGGGAATGCCCGATGCAATTGGCCGCGATGATCAGCTCCGCCTTCCCGTCGACGATCCCTAGAATATCTCCCTCGGGGCAAACTTTGATACAGGAGAGACTCCCGATACAAATGTTGGGATCGATCACGGGGTGCAGTGTCGGCGGAATGTGAAGCTCTTGCGCGATCGATTTTTTAAGTGTCTTTGTGTCTTTGGTTTGGCGGAGCAGGCGTCGTAAAATAAACATCGCCATGCCCGTGCCGATGGTGACGCCCGAGGCAAAAAATAAACCGGTATTACTAATTTCCGGAAAAAGCACGAATGCCAGTATATCTCAAATGCCTCCGGGGGCGGATGCAAGTTAAGTCATGCGAAAAATAAGAATACGCTTATATTTATGAGATGGGTCCATGGGAGCATGACTAGAGAGGGACGCTACATCTGGTTTTTGGTGGCTCTTGTCTTTTCGCCAAACTCTCTGCGCGCGGAATTTAATTTAAGTTCTCCCGGACCTTTGTCCCAACCACATGCGTTCATCGAAGGATCAAACAACTGTCTCAAATGTCATCAGGAAGGAGAGCAGGTGGTGGGGAACCATTGTTTGGCCTGTCACACCGAATTGGAATCACGAATCTCTCGAAATGCGGGCTACCACGGCCGATTGGACCAAGTTTCGAACCGATGCGGAAAATGTCATCCCGACCATGCGGGTCGGGCGTTTAAGCTCATTAAGTGGGAAGGAGGGAAAGAGAATTTTGATCACGAACAAACCGGATTTTCTTTAAAAGGAGAGCATGCAAAGGTTTCATGCGACGGATGTCACGACACGCGACTGATCAAAGATTCCAGCGTCAATGAATTGATTCGGAAGAATCCCAAAAAGGAAACCTATTTGGGTTTATCTACGACATGCAACACCTGTCATTTTGATGAACATCGGGGTCAAGTGAGTAAAGAGTGCTCCACTTGTCACAATGAGACCGCCTGGACAAAGGCGCCGCTCTTTGATCATCGAAAAACAGATTTTCCACTGACGGGGAAGCATCGCTCGGTTTCCTGCGAAAAATGTCACGAAGCCGTTGCGGACACGAACACGGCTTTCCGGCTCTTTCCCTCTCCTGTGCGAGCTTCTTCATTTATGAAACTCAACGGCATCGCCCATGGGACCTGTGAGGACTGTCACAAAGATGTGCATGAAGGGAAATTCGGCAAAAGATGCGAAAGTTGTCACAGCACTGAGAACTGGGAAAAGGTGCAGAACAAAGTTTCAAAAGGTCGCGAATTTCATGAAAAAACCAGATTCCCCCTACGTGGGGCCCACGGTAGAGTGGAGTGTACTTCGTGCCATGGCCCATTTCCGGGCCAACCGGCAAAATTTAAAGGCCTGAAATTTGAAAAATGTACCGATTGTCACATCGATGCCCATCTCGGCCAGATGACACTCACGGCCAAAGGCCTTGCCTGTGACAATTGCCATACGGTTGACCAATTCAAGCCCTCTACCTTTGATCTCGCCGCTCACGCCAGGACCCGCTACCCATTGGAAGGAGCGCATCAGAAAGTTCCCTGTGCCAAATGCCATACGCAAAAGACGGAATTGGCAAAAAGAATTCCTCAAGATCTGCGAGCGAAGCTTCGAAAACGAGGACGCAAAGATCAATTCAGTCTGATTCAATTCAAATATTCATCTTCGCTAGCTGCCTGCGAGACCTGTCATGCGGATCCTCATAAGGGAGAGTTTTCGCGCAATGGGGTCACAAAAAGTTGTGCCTCCTGTCACCAAGTCACTTCTTTTAAAGAAATCATTTTTGACCACAACCGAGATTGTAAATTTCCGCTCACGGGAAAACATGCGCAGGTGGCCTGCGATCGTTGTCACCCCAGAGGAAATGTTCGCGAGGGGCGCCCCATGGCGCGTTACCGCGAGTTACCTATGGAATGCGAGGGATGCCATGAGGATGTTCACGCGGGACAATTCGCCAAAACTCCGGGTAGCCGTTCCGTTTGCAAAACATGTCATACGACGACGGATTTTAAGAAAGATCTTCTCTTCAATCACAATCAAACCAAGTTCACGACGTTCCCGCTTCAGGGAAATCATAGCTCGGTCAAATGCCCCAAGTGCCACCCCGGAGTGACGGTGGCTCCCGATGTGATCGTCGTCAAATACAAAGGTCTTCCGCATACCTGTGAGGGCTGCCACGAGGATGAACATAAGGGTGCGTTTAAAAAATTTGAGCCCACTCCAACGGCTTCGACGGAAAGCGTTTGTTCCAATTGCCATGTGGTAGGGGGCTGGCAGTTTGCGCGATTTGATCATACCAAGACCGATTTCCCGCTGAAGGCAAGTCATCAAATCGTTCGGTGCCCCAAATGTCATTTGGAAGGAAATTATGAAAAACGAATTGAGAAAACCTGTGGAAGTTGTCACCGGGATGTTCACGCGGGTCAACTCGGATCATTTTGTGACCGCTGTCACGACGAAACCGGCTGGGCAAGTGCCTTCCCGATGGAAGCGCACCGGCGGACGAATTTCCCTTTAACAGGGCGTCATGCGCTCATTCCATGCGAAGAGTGTCATCAAAATCAACGGGACAAGACGTTTTCGAGTGTGGCCGTGGATTGCTATGCCTGCCATCAAGCGGACTACTTGAGTACGGCATCCAAAGGGATTGACCACGTTCGGGCGGGCTTTGGCACCACTTGCCGCACTTGTCACAATCCTGTTCATTGGAAGCCGGCGAGGTTCGCTGCTCACGATGGATGTTTTCCCATCTCGCATGGAGCGCATTCACGCTTTACCTGTGCCGATTGTCATCTTGGTTCCATCGTGAACGGCATTATCGGGTCCTGTTCCACCGGTACCGCCACGTGCACGGGCTGTCACACGGGCGCACACTCGAAAGGGAAAATGGATTCAGTACATACCCAAGTACCCGGGTATCAGTACAAAGATCAGAAGTGCTACGAATGTCACCGAAATGGAACGTCGGGAGGCTGATTCATTTACAACTGTCCGGTCACGTCGAGTCCGCCGAAAAATCCGGTGGTGTCGGTCCACACAATGGTCGGAAACGAGCAAACAAGAACCAGCCAAGAGAAGAGCGGGGTTTGAAAACCGCCAAACATTCCCCATTGATCGGCAATCTGGTCGGCGGCGTTGTCTTTCGAATAGGAGGCCCGAAGCGTTCCTTTGTATCGATTTAGAAATGTGGCGGAAGGTTGAATAAAGAAAAAATGACCATCGACCCATCCCGATTCGTATTGATAACCCAGGAGGAGATCGCTTTGTTTGGTGAGCCATTTGGATAAGCGAACCTCAGGTCCCACATACTTGCGGTCAAGCTCGGAACCCCCGACTTCCTGCGAAGCGCCGCCGTTGAAGCCGACACCCAGCATGGGAACGATGTTGTACATCATCCCCAACTCTTCGTGGCGAGCGCCATCATATATAGTTACGTCGACTTCGTTCGGCTGTCGTTCGAGAAATCGTAGATTTGAATAAATATACAACTTATCAGTGGGTCGAAGACCTAAATCAAATCGAAGAGCATCCAGTGCAGGATCGGCCGAAACATTTCCACCTCCCAGTCCTGCTTTGAGGTCCACGGCGAAATCCAGCCATTTCAAAATGCTAGCCGAGGTTCGGGCCTCTGCTTCGATTCGAGAGCCGAAATCCGTTGTTCGCAGAACTCCAGCCCGAATTTCCTGCCGAACCAGATAATCTCTGGTCTGAACATAGGCTTGTTCGTAGTAGAGGCCTCCTGCCCAAGATTGTGAATCCGGGCGAAGGGAAATCATGTCGGGAAGGATGCCCCCATACATTCCGATTTCAGGTCCCCCAGATCCAAAACGATAACTGGCCTGTGCACCGTCAAAGGTCGTCAGTCCCGGAAGGTCCCAGGGACGAACTCTTCCTGCCGTAAACGAAAATGGAGAGCGAGAATTGCGATTCGTGATGGAGGCTTCCCAAAGATAATATTGAACTGCCTGGTCATCTCGAAATCGCGAAGGATCGGGTCGCGAGGCATACGCCCACGTGGTCATATCAATCGATGCATCCCAATTATTACTCACTGGAACATTTTCCGCTGAAAGAGAAAGCTCTTCCCGATTGAAACTCGAGTATCCCGAAGCAATCCAGGAAGTATGTCCCGCCGAAAAGTCGACGGGGATTGTCGTGAGTCTTCCGGTGGCGTCACGAGGCCCGGTATACGGCACCCGTTTGAATTCCGCGGCCATCACGGCGAGGTAACGACGCCTGAGTTCGTTGTCTGTGATTCGCACAATGCGATAGGCATGGATCTCGTTCGGGGTTTGAATGACAGCTGACTGCACAGTTAATGACGACGGCGTAGATCTCACCAGACCCTTTGCGGGTACCCACGCTTGCACACTCATACCACCTACATTGACTTTGATTTTCGACCAGGGGCCCTGCGTTTCCAGCTCTTCAACGTTCTGATTTTTAGGAAGGCGAGCGAGCATTTCACTTTTTGGATTCGGCTCCACGAAAAGCGGGAGACGATCTACGTTTACTATTTTGGGCTCGCTTTTGGCTGTGCCGATCCAGAAACCCAAGAGGAGAATCAAGACCCAAGTTCGGCGGAGGCGATCAATCATTTAGCGCACCTTTTTTGATCCATTGGCGAATCAACTCGATTTTCGATTGAACTAAGCTTGCTTCCTTTCTCGGCATGGGGTCGCCCTCGTCTGACCCCATTGTTCCATCGAGTTTCTGAATTAAGAAACTATTGATTGGATCTTTGGGAATGACCCGAATCTTGCCTCGAGATGCCGCCGCGGGCTGGACCGCGGGGACATTGACCAGGGCCGAATAAGAATTTCCTTCGCGCAGATCGAGAGATCCCGAAGCGGTAGCGTCATGGCATTTTACATTCGTACAGGAAGGCGTCAGCACATACATTTGGACATTCGTAAAAGTTGCGGGAACCACCGGAGTTGGGGTCGGCGTGACCATATCTGTGGAATCATCGCTCGAACAGCCAACGGCAGTTAAAGCCATGACCATGGCAATCCAATCAATCCGTCGCATGAATTTCATTATCTTGGAGATCGATCATATCCGTAAGGAAATTCAGACTGCGTATTTAAAAAGGATTATTGGTTGCAATTCCCTAGACTCATGGTGTCGCAAGTACAATTTTGTCTTGCAGAGTGGTGGTGGTTTGAGCAGCTGTAGACTCCAAAATCTGTAGCGGATTGTGGCGGCGTGAACGGTGTAGACGCCAATTTAATCGTGTGACAATTCCGACATTGTCCACCACCCTGATGCGTGATCCCCACCGTAACCGTGTTCCCCGCCGGGAGAACTGCGACGCACTTCGTATGATCGCTGACAAGATACACGCTCGGGATCGTCGTATGCGACGGATTGGTGTAAGCATGGCAGTCGATACAGTCTGCAGTATTCCAAACATAACCTCCTGGATAATTCGGCGTGGCGGAAGCCTTGACCTTGGAATGTGCGGTGGCAGAACTGGTTTGAGTGTGACAATTTGTGCAGTTTATCGCGGGCCGATTCGTCGGGTCGATATGACAATCGGAGCAACTAATCAGTGTACCGCTTACTCCAGAAGGTCCCGGCAAGGTTGTCGTCGTTTTCTCATGCTTAGTCCCGCTGCCGATCGTGAAGGTCGTCTGATGGTTCACCGTAGAAGCAAGATCCGCTGTTCCCTGTGGATGACATCCGTAGCAGGGCGTACTGTCATACGTGTAGCCCGAAACTGAGGAATGTTGGGTATCCGTGGTGGCTTTGCTGTGGCAGACTTCGGTAGCGCACCCGAGTACCAACCGGTTGTTGGGATCTAAGTGACAGCTGGCGCAAGCAATCCCCGCATGCTTTGTCGCCGCTGCGATAGGGAAGAAAGTTTCATGATCGTAACTTCCCGCGGTAGTTCCGTCGGGATGGCAGCTATAACAGGCGGTGCTGTCATAAATGTACCCGGATATTCCCGAGTGCTTCGAAGTGGTCTCCGCTTGCGCATGGGTATGACAATCGATGCATGAAAACTGTGAGAAGGTATCGAATTTTCCATGGCAATCGTTACAAGTGGTTGAACCATGTTTGCTTGAAGCCGTAATTGGAAATGCTTTGTGCGTTTCGGGTGTAACCATTGAGGCGGAAGAATCTCCCCCATTCCCGCCCGTGGAAAGACATCCCGCGAAAGCGAGGAAGAAAACGGTTAGAATCAGAAAATTATGAGGTCGGCCAGAAATACCCATTTCCCTTTCCCAACTACAATTTATTCAAAAACCACACCTAATTTTATCGCGTAACCAATTGAAATATAAGGGGGAACAATAGTTCTGTGCCTTGTCAACTATGAAAGAATTTTATCCCCTCTGAAAAAAGTCGTGAGGTCGGAATCGGTAGTCTAAAGTCCGAAAACGCTTAATGAATCGGTGCCGACTCTGTTTCGGCTTTTCGGAGCAGAGTCTTTCGGACGTAGTCGCGGAGAAGGTCGGGTTTTACGGGTTTCAACAAAAACGCATCGACACGCGATTCGTTGATGGCATCCATGAGGGCTTCATTGTCGGAATAGGCCGAAACCAGAATTTTTCCCACCGGTTTTCCTACCTCTCCCAACTTGGAAAGAAATTCCGTTCCTGTCATGCCGGGCATTCGCTGATCCGAAATCACCATTTGAACCTTGTAACTTTTGGCGGCTTCTAGCGCAGCCTTCGGATCCGTAAATTCCATGACTTCGAAATCATTTCGAAGGCATCGGCGGAGAAGGGCTACGTTGTCTTCGAGATCGTCCACGACAAAGACAAGCGGCCGGTTCGCCAAGTGCCCCGGCGCAATTCCCAACGCTTCATCCACGGTTGCCCTAATTTCGGTCGAGGCGTGGTTGTAAGCTTCAATCATTTTTTCATGATGGGGGCTGATCTCGACTCCCTCCGGTGCCAGAAGGGCATGCGGGGGAATTCCGAGAGTATCCGAGATACGTGAAAGCATTTCGCGGCTAAAATTTCCCTTAAAGAGATGATAAAGTGCTGCGCGGCTCACTTTGAGTTCGCGCGCCAAATCGATCACTTTCATTTTGCGCTTTTTTAAGGCCTCTCGAATCCGGATTTCCAATGCGTTCATGGGTACCCCCAATAATTCAATAACTTGGCGTACCTTAGCAGGATTTTGTACAGCGTCAAACGACAGAAAAATGTCTAATTATTTCAATCAGTACGGGACTCGGCGTAGATCTCTTCGCAGATCTTTGGGTCATTGGTTTCAAGGCAACGATAAAGCCCCCAAACCGAAGAGACGTATCTTTCGGATCGATTGTACTTCCGAATCGCATTTCTTTTTTGATCGTCACTGGATTCAGGCGTCCAGCCATCTCGTTGCAGTTTTTCTGAAACCAGTTGGATGGTGTCGTCATAGTCCCAAAGATTGATTTCACGAAGCGTTCCATCCGCACTTAACAGGTACTCTAAAGCCGTTGCGGGTTGAAATTGCCCGAATCCGAGAGCTCCCGTAAATGAGCCCGGAATCGCATAAATCATTTTATATTTTGTATTCGACTCCATGAAATCTTTCAGAAGAACGAAAATCTCCAAAAAGGATTTGAGTTCAACATACCAAGCTTCACCCACTTCTTTAACGGCACGATTTTCCCAATAAGTGGCATCGGCAAATTTCCCGACTTTCCATTTCTTCTTCACATCCTGCCGAAAAATTCGATTCGCTGCTCCCTTTCCGAATTCAGGAATACTGAGGGCGGCCAGGCTCAAGAGAACGCTGAAGGCCCTGTGTTTTCCCACATTCTTTCCATACTTTGTTTCGATCCAGAGGAGAGAAGCCACAAGATGTTTGGATACCTTTGTTTCACTTTCAGAGCGGGCAAAAGCATCCTCGTGTTTGTCGAGAAATTCTTTCGCCATTTCACGTGCCTTGGGAGTGAGTACGTAGCCCCGTCGTTTGGCCGGTTTCGCTTCATCGACCATTTTTTCAGAAACGGCTTTTCCGTCATATCGTACTTTTGTAGGCTGTAAGAGCTCCAGCGAACGATCGCAAAACGCATCGGCGCGGAGCCGATCTTCCAGCAGTCGATAAGCAATGGGCCAGCCTTGGTACGTTCCAAGAAGTTTCGTTTCTTTTTCCGTCAGTTTTGTCTCGGCAACAGCCAGCTGAATTGCCAAGACGATCGAGAAAAAGAAGAGGGATGAAAAATACCTGTGCAACAAACCGGATTGTACAGAAAAGAAGCGTTTTGCCTCCAGATGAAAATTTTATCCGTGTCTCTCAGTGGCGCTCTAATGAACAGTATTTTTCCGCGTAATTCAGCAGGGAATCGAGCTCAAACGGTTTTCGTAGAATACCCGTGGCTTGAACCTGTGCGGCGGATTGTGCAGCTTCCTCATCACCCGTTACCAGCACCATCGGAGCTTCCGATACCATGGGGTCCTCGTGCATTTTCTGAAGAAATTCGAATCCATCCATTCCAGGCATTTTTAGATCGAGGAAAATCAGGCTGCGAGGATGCTTGTAAAGTTGGTCCAGTCCCTCTATCCCATCCGAAGCAGTTTCTACGTGATAACCAATTGAACGGAGATATTTAGCTAAAATTTCGCGCGTATCTCTGTCATCTTCGACGACCAGTATATGGTCTGTTGCCGATAAAGCCTCAGGCCGTGTAGTCGACTCGGCCCAAGATAGAAATGCAACGGAAGAAGGCAAAGAAACGGGCCAAACGGAGACGGCGTCAAAGGTTCTACCGAAGGGCACGGGCTCGGCTAATCTGGAAAAGAAATGAGAAAGGAATTCTAAAGCAAGTTTCATAGAGACCTCCATGCTCTGGGTCGAGCTCGGGGATCCCTACGAATATTCCTCGGGTCCGGCCAAATTAATGTTTAATACGACTACCCGGAAGTGCTTTTTACCACATTTGAGATCTTGGCGGGTACTAGGAAAATCGAAAAAAACTCCATTGACATTTTTAAATTATTCGCTCCAGAGACTGAATGCGATGAGTCGAAATTACCACAGGAATTCTCTCCGAGAGGTCGCGAACAAAGGAACGAGCCTTAAGTCTATAATATGACGTCATTTTTTACATAACGACTTCGATTCGTCTGGAGATCATCAGCCGGGATGGGATTCGCTATATTTAATTATGATGGGGAAGCCTATACGGCTGTTGCTGGTTGAAGATACCCCCGATGACGCCGAGCTCGTGGTTCACAATCTGCGCAAAGGGGGTTTTGAGCTTATGTTCGAACGGGTCGACACACCCGAAGCCATGGAATCTGCTCTCACCAGAGAAAACTGGGACATCATCATAGCCGATTACAGCATGCCTAAGTTTTCGGGTCTCGAAGCGCTCAAACTGATGCAATCCAAACACCTCGATCTTCCATTTATTCTTGTCTCGGGAACTGTCGGGGAAGATATTGCCGTTACGGCGATGATCGAGGGGGCGCACGATTACGTTCTCAAAGATAAATTGACTCGTCTCGCTCCCGCCGTTTTCCGCGAACTCCGTGAGGCCACTTCGCGCCGGGAGCGAAAAAAATCAGATGAAGAACGAGTGGCACTTCTACGAGATCTTCAAGAGTCGGTACGAGTCCGTGACGAGTTTCTTTCCATAGCTTCTCATGAACTCAAGACGCCTTTGACTCCCTTACAACTTCATATTGATTTCCTGCTTCGGAATCTTCTACAAGACCCGTCCAAAGTTAGTTCCGAACGGATGGTTTCGGATCTCAAGGTAGCTAAAAATCAAATTCACCGGCTCACGCTTTTAATCGAAACTCTTCTGGATATCTCACGAATTACGGCAGGCCGGCTTGATCTTCAATACGAGGATATGGATCTCACGCACTTGATTCAATCGGTTGCCGATCGAATGCGACCTGAAATTGACAGGGCCCGATGTCATTTGATTGTTTGGGCAGAGTCACCGGTCAAGGGAAAATGGGACCGGATGCGTCTCGATCAAGTCGTGACAAATCTTCTCTCGAACGCGATCAAATATGGACCGGGGAAGCCGATCGAGGTCAATGCCGTCAGCAATTCCGGCAAGGTACATTTTTCTGTTCGCGATCACGGCATTGGTATTAAGCCCGAAGATCAGGGGCGCATTTTCGGCCGATTCGAACGGGCGGTACCCAATGAACATTACAGTGGGTTTGGTCTTGGACTCTGGATTGTAAATCAAATCATCAATGCTCATGGGGGCGCCATCCGAGTGAAGAGCTCGCCGGGAGAAGGCGCAATTTTCGAGGTGGAGCTGCCGAAAGAGCGTCATGTGATGTAGCGGGGAGGGAAGAATGAGTAGACAAAGTGAGGAGGCCAATCACGCAAACGTCTTGGTTGTAGATGATGATCAAGGCATCCGTGATTCGTTGCGAGATATTTTGCAGTTTGAAGGATATCGGGTAGCCACCGCGGCAGACGGATTGGAAGCGCTTGAATATCTTCGTGGCGCATCTTCTCTCCCTTCGCTAATTTTACTAGATCTCATGATGCCGAACATGAATGGCTGGGAGTTTAATGAGGAGCGGAAGCTCGATTCGAAATTGAAGTTGATCCCCATCATTGTCATTACGGCTACGGGCCACGCGGATGACGCGGCCAAACCCATTGCGCCTGTGGCCATTCTTCGAAAGCCAATTGATTTAACGGGTCTACTGGAAGCAGTGAAACAACATAAAAGGTGAGCCCATGATGAAAAATCAAGTGAAAAAAACTACTCGCGGTTGGCTGGATCGCTTGGTTCCTCTGGCCTTGATTATCTTTGTTTCGCCGGTGCCGGCTGCCGAAATAGGATCGAAAGAAGAACCTCTTTCACTGGAAATCCATGGCTTTGTCAGCCAAGGGTTCATGGTGTCGACCGACAATAATTATTTGATGAACTCCACCCGGGGAAGTTTTGAATTCACTGATGTCGGGATCAATTTTACAAAGTCGTTGACAGATGATCTCCGCGTCGGTCTACAGCTTTATTCTCGGAAACTGGGGGACCTTGGAAATTTTGATATCAAAGCCGACTGGTTTTACCTCGATTACCACTGGTTTGATTGGTTGGGTATTCGTGCGGGGAGAGTGAAGCTTCCGTTTGGTCTTTATAATGATAGTAGCGATGCTGACTCAGCCAGAGTGCCGATTTTTCTCCCACAATCAATCTATCCCACGCAAAACCGCGATTTTCTCCTCGCCCAAACAGGCATGGAAATTTACGGCTACGTCGATTTAAGCGACATTGGATCACTCGACTATCGAGTGTATGGCGGGACCATCTTTCTGGAAATCCCCGACACGCCGGGGAGCCCCATTCAAGTGGTGCATCTCTCCACCCCCTATGTCGTGGGGGGGCGCCTCCTCTGGGGTCTTCCGGTCGAGGGCCTTCGAGTGGGAGGAAGCCTTCAAGCGCTCAGGTTGGATACGACTTTGCTTTCCAGTACGACAGGAGGGACGGCAGATGTTGAAATTCCAGCGGTGCTCTGGGTGGGTTCGCTCGAGTATTCTCTCCACGATCTTCTTCTCTCCGCGGAATACAGCCGTTGGCGTGTCAGTTCCGATAGTAGCGACCCCACCGTATTTCCCTCCAGTCCGACGATTACTAGTGAGCGTGCCTATGCCATGGGATCCTACCGAGTGAACCCTTGGCTCCAACCAGGTATCTATTACTCACTTCTATATCCCAATGTGGATCTCCGCTCCGGAAGAGAAAATATGCAGCATGACATTGCCGGGACCCTTCGATTTGACATCAACCCCTATTGGTTAGTGAAACTCGAGGGCCATTATTACATCGGTACGGCGGCCCTCGACCCGAGCATCAATGGAGGGACACCACTTAACGCGCTGGAACGAGAGTGGGGAGCATTTATGATTCGAACGACAGTTTATTTTTGAGAGGGCCCGTATGAGTCGTATCGCACTCCTCATTCTTATTGCGATGTCGGCGGTGGCGAGTCCGCAGGAATCGATGCCCCCATTTCGAGTGATCGTTAATGCAAGCAATCCGGTAAGCACGGTCGATCGGAAATTTCTTTCGGATGCTTTTTTGAAGAAAGTGACTCGTTGGTCCAATGAAAGCGTCATACAACCCGTCGATTTGGATCCGGGGTCGGCGGTCCGTCGAAAATTTTCAGAAGTGGTTTTTCGGCGACCGGTCCATGTCATCAAAAACTATTGGCAGCAAAATATATTCTCGGGTCATGATGTTCCTCCCCCCGAACTCGGCACAGAAACTCTTGTGGTGGAATACGTGCGGAAGCACCCTAACGCCATTGGTTATGTCTCTGATGAGGCTGTGATCGAAGGTGTTAAAGTTCTGACCGTGCAATAGGGTAAATGATGAATTTCACGATTCGCGAAAAACTCTTGGCCATTGTAGGTGCCATGGCATTTGCGTTCGTTGTTTTGATTATCGCCGATCGATACATCGCAACGCGAGTCCTGCTGCGCTTGAGCGAAATACAGGATCATTATGTTCCGATGGTTGAACTGGGGCCCCGCCTCGAGGCTGAGTTCGAGCATATTCAACGGGCTCTTCAAGATGCCGTCGCTGTGAATGACGTCGAAGCCCTGGAAGAGACGCATTCCCTGATGAAAGAGTTTTCTGATGAGTTGGCATCAGTGCGGGAAGTCGTAGGCAAGACTCAAACAGAAGCCATTCGAGTCGCTACGAATGACTATTACAACTCTGCTTACGACGTGTCGCGAAGGCTGATTGCGGCTGAGACGGGTGAATCCCTCGTGATTTCGATGACCGCCATGCAAAAGAAGCGCTCCTATGCGCTGCTACTTCTGAAGGAAGCCACCGTTCTGGATAAAACAAAAATCACCGAAGCGTTCACGGCCGCGATGAAAGCACATACGCAGGCCAGACGTATCAGGCTTTGCATCAACATCCTTTGTCTATCCATTGTGCTTTTATTGTCTGTGTCGTTAAGCCGCGGAATTTTTCGCAGTGTAAAAGACCTTGCGATCGGTTTTTCACGTTTTGGGAGAGGAGATTTCTCTCATCCCATTGTCGTGAAATCAGGTGATGAGTTTGGAAGTGTGGCGGCGCGCGCGAATCAGATGGCCGCTCAAATCGATGACCTTCTTAAAGAGAAACAGGCACACGAAGAAAGACTGAAATCCGCGAACACCTCATTGGCACTCATCAATAAAGAATTGGAAGCCTTTAGTTACTCCGTAGCTCACGATTTGCGTGCGCCCCTTCGGAGCATGATCGGTTTTAGTAATGTGCTGTTGGAAGATTATTCGTCTCTGCTTCCACAGGAGGGAAAGGACTCGCTCCAACGGGTGGTTGCATCCGCCCAAAAAATGAGCGGCCTCATCGATGGTCTTTTAAGTCTGTCGCGTCTTACGCGAAAGGAAATCCGAAAGGAATCAGTCGATCTCTCGACCGTGGCGCATGGAGTGATGATCGATTTGCAAAAGAGCAATCCCGATCGGGCGATCACGATGGGGATCGAAAAGGAAATCGTAGCGGAAGGAGATACACAGTTGCTTCAAGTGGTTCTCACCAATCTTTTGGGAAACGCTTGGAAATTCAGTTCGAAGAAGCCCGATGCTCGAATCGAATTCGGAAAGAGCAATCAAAATGGCCATGCGACGTATTTTGTCCGGGATAACGGAGCAGGGTTCGACATGAAATATGCCGATAAACTCTTCGGCACATTTCAGCGACTTCACGCGACAAATGAATTTGAGGGAACCGGAATCGGGCTTGCAACAGTTCAAAGAATTGTTCACCGGCATGGGGGCGAGATTTGGGCCGTGTCGGAGCCCAACAAAGGAGCAACCTTTTATTTCACCCTGGGGTGAAAAGGAGAACGTATGAAGGACAAAACCATTCTATTAGTAGAAGACAACGCCGATGATGAAGCGTTGACCACACGCGCGCTTCAAAAGGGGAGAATTAAAAATGAGCTCGTGGTCGTGCGCGATGGCGCGGAAGCGCTTGATTATCTCTTTTGCACGGGGGCCTATTCAAACCGAAATATGAAAGACTTACCGCAAGTGATTTTGCTCGATCTTAAACTTCCCAAAGTCGATGGGCATGAAGTTCTGCGACGTATTCGATCCGATGATCGAACGCGTTTGCTTCCTGTGATTATTCTGACCTCAAGCCGGGAAGAAACCGATTTGATTGCGGGGTACAAAAATGGAGCCAATAGCTACATTGTGAAACCCGTCGACTCCGCCCAATTTTCAGAATGCATCCAACAACTGGGTCTTTACTGGTTGATCCTGAACGAATCTGTCGGCTAACCATAAAATCTACAACCCCTCTTTAGATAGAGAGGCGAGAGCATTTTTGCAGGGGTTTGAAATCGTGTTTTCGTTGCCGTGTAAACAAGAAATCCAATTCCCTTTTCCTGGCATCGTCGTGGCGCAAAACTTCGTGAGATCGTTCTGACAACTCGTTTCGGCGGTTCCCATGAGTCGTGTGAGCTCATTCAAGTTAGACCGGCACTCATGAGAAAGTGAAGTCGTAGATTCTTTCAGACATGTCGTGAGATCGAGCGGAGCCGTTATTGATGAACAATACTTCTTAATGTCCTCACCGCATACCTGCTTCCATCCGGCGTAAGCATGGCCAGCTATCACAAGAGATAAACTCAACCCAACAACCCATAATTTGCTCTTCATTTTTTCTCCCTTTTCCTTATCCTTACCATAACGCTTTCTCTAAAGTCATTTTGGCGGTAATACCTTGTGAAATAAAATGAATGCGCCGTGGCCCCATGACTTAGATGAGTGGATCGGGAAAATATTTTCAGATGAAACCAACCCCGCATTTTGTCAGCTGGCGACCGTTTTAGATAACGGATTTCCCTCAGTTCGTACGGTCCATTTTCGAATGACTCCCAAAGAACAACTCCTTCTTTTTAATTGCCACATCAATTCGAGAAAGTGGGCGAATTTGAAAGTCCGGCCTTTCTTGGCCGCCTGTATTTTTCACGCCAACCATCAAATTCAATTGTCCTGGGAAGCCACGGCACTTCTTGTCGATTCGAACGAAAAAGAGTTTGAGAAAATTCGGCTGAATCAATGGGGTCTTACGAGGGCCGATGTAAGAAAAGCCTATTGGAGTGAGTTCAACAAAGATCGAATGACCACAAATATAGCCGAATGCTGTCCGACATTCGGCACGGTGATATGCAAACCCACAAAATGGAATCTTTATTCCACACCAACCGATCATTTCGAGGATGTGCGCGTACTCGATTTCAATTTAGAGAATGATCGTTGGATAAAATCGCCCAGATCCCCCATTTCCGGCCTGCCTATCAAGACATAATAAAACGCCCAAGTGATTTCTCACTCGGGCGTTTTCTAATTAATGTCGCGGCGACCTACTCTCCCACAGAGCTTCCCTTGTTGCGGAAATCGGGGGATTTCAGTTCAATTTCTGCTTATCTTCCCCACAAGGAGGGATGGATCAACATTTCATATCGACCATCTACAATTTCATCGGGATGATCCATCCACGATGGTAAGAAATTGTCGCTAAGATATTCAAGATTGTGAAATATCTGACTGTTATACACTTCAAATTGATAGAATCCCTTTTCCAGCATAAATCTCTGATTAAGTATCATCCCATTACTGATCAATTGATTCATGGTCATTCTGGTTCCATGTCCAGAGTAGGAATAGACTGGAATGCCCGTTAACTGTTCCCAGTTCAAATTGTACAAAGGCATAAGCAAAGCCAGCGTCTCATTCATTTCCCTCACGTTAAATACGTCCAGGCGGGTAGTGACAAGATCGATCCCATCGATGAACTGATCAACTCTATAATTGTAGTCAAATATTCTTCTTAACTTGTTAAGTCCAGGCGCGGGCCAACCTGGGAGCTTGTAGTTCGTATAGATATTCAGCGGTGACACATGAGGTTGAACTTCAATGTTTCTTTCTCTCAAGTATTGAATTAGCGCTAAGTATTTGAGTCTCTTGGGGTGATAATCGGGTTCGTGTGCCTCTGGTGGCATGTCCAACATGACATAATACGATCCAAAACTGTTTCCTAAATTCTTCTCGATTGAATAAACCACATAAGCATTGGCTACATCTTTGGCATGAACATCATGCCGCATGACAATTAACTTATTCGGCAGTGAGTTTTTATCGGCAGCCCAATATGTTTTGAAATCCCAGATTTGGAAACCTCTTGTTTGCAGTGTGGTTATCAGTTTCGGATAGTCAAATGTCTGTGCCACATCGGGAAGAATATCTTCATCGCGGTCACTGGCTGGTATTGCCCCGCAACCAGCGCACAAAAACAAACAAGCCCCTCCAAGAATAAATAATTTCTTCATATTTTCTTCAAAGTACTAGGATCGATTAGAAAATCAAAGGCTAAGGATAGCGCCACTCAAGTTTCCTACGACCACGCGAGACTAGGGACCGACGTTGGAGAAATATATAATAGCGTCGAGCGGGCACCCTCGGGGTGCGAGACGCTCTCTTTGCAGCGGGCACGCGAGAGCGTGCCAGCTTCTCGCGACGTTCTGAACCCAGCTCGCGTACCGCTTTAATTGGCGAACAGCCAAACCCTTGGGACCTTCTCCAGCCCTAGAGAGCGAAGCGCCGACATCGGGCCAAACCTCCCCCCCCAAGGCATACGATAGACGTGAACTCTCCGGGAGGGTCTTGAAAGCAATAACCATTTGGTTATATTATGGAGGTGCAGATCCGGTTCCATCTCTCCCGAAGTGGTAGAAGTTATATCGCCGACTTCCTGAATGACTTGGATCCTAGGACTCGCGCGGACATCCTCGCTGTGTTTGAGGATATTCGAAACCATGGACTTGGAGCCGTTGGATGTCAGTTTCGACAGATCGAGGGAAAATTGTGGGAAGTCAAAATAAGAGCTGCGAGCGGCGGTTATCGGTTTTTCTATGTGATGTTGGGAACAAACGAAATGTACGTACTGCATGCTTACAAAAAGAAAACGCAAAAAGCGCCGCCACGCGAGGTGGAAGTAGCGAGGAAAAGGCTTAAGGAGGTGTTGTCATGAACCATCGTAAAGGTCAGACGTTTGAGGAATTGCTGGCAAAGCAATTGAAAAACAAAGAAGTAAAGTTTCTTTTCGATGAGCGTCGTTTCTACCTTCAAGTTGCGCACTTGATTTCTGAATTGCGTGTTAAGGCAGGATTGTCGCAACTGGAATTGGCCAAGCGAGCAAGAGTTTCTCAGCCGCTCATCGCCCGGCTTGAAAGTGGAGACCGTCGACGAACGCCAACGTTCGACACCATTTTCAAAATTCTTAAAGCACTGGGGTACTCGCTTGAACTTTCAGCTCGAGCTGACAGAAAGTTAGCCGCTTGAAGAAATCAGAAAAATTCCCGTTTGAGCGCGCACGGCGAGTCACCGAAAAAGAGGTGCGGGCGGCTCGGAAAGCGATTGAGAAAAAGCTTGGCCGAAAAATTGATGATCAGCCGATAGGAAAACTTACCGCCGTGAAGGATTTTCTTCCTCCGCCTGATGCTATGGCTGTCAATTATAACCCGCAGGTGGTGGCGGAGGTATTGTCGCGTGCGAAGCGACGAAAGAAGGGAAAATTCGGCGATTGAATATGGCAAACGAGTCATAGGGACGACCGTCGGAAAGAAGCTCGAATGATTATCCCGCCGGGGATTTGAATAACCTTTGTCTGAAAAGGGGGCAATTGGCACACCCCCTGTCAGCTTAAGTGTCAGATTCGGCATCTTGACATATGTTCGTGCTCATTAATGTCTGGCATACAGGTTGCTCTATGCGTTTATAGAAGGCAAATGGTTGCTGTGACGATGGAATGCAGGAGGGCAATTTAGATTTTAGTGGAGATACAATTTCATGGATACAATTCGAGTTTCTAAATTTATCGGGTCGGTTTTTTCTCTTTTCGCATTCGTATTATTTGCTGCCCAAATTGGATGTGGCGAGCCGTGTGCTGACCCAATTGCTATGGAAGGAACGGATACAACTTCAGGAGTAAAATTTGTAGTGGAAGGTACTAATGGTCACCAGACTGTATCCAATTATTGCTCCTTTGACACATTTAAAATTGAAGTAATCGCGCCATCCGGTTTGACTTACAAATTCAATGGCCAGAATGTGACTCTGTCATCAAGTGAAAGCGCAAAAATTATGGCTTTATTTCCTCAGTTCTCAAATGTGCAGCTCAACAATCCCATCATTACTATCAACGTGGCGATAAGAGATAGTTTTGCTGGTGTTAGTGTAATTGTGACGGAGGGTGGAGCAGGTCCTATAGTTGAAAGCGTAAAGGTGGAATTGAGTTAAGACTGAACTGCAAAGTTTGATCGAAAAAAAAACGCCTCGGACATTTCTGAACGGGGCGTTTTGAATTAATGCGGCAACGACCTGCTCTCCCACAGAGCTTCCCCGAAAGTCACATCGGCCCTGAAGAGCTTAACTGCCGTGCTGAAATGCTCGCGCATTTACCGTTGTAAGGTGAGAGCCTCGCACCCACTTCGTGGGTTCCCGCTCGACTCTGATATTGCAATCTGCAACGTCAGGATGGGTTAGCTCCAATCCTTACGGATCTTCCACACCCGGCCTATCAACCTTGTAGTCTACAAGGGCCCTTCAGGGGGCACGAAGCCCCAGGGAAACCTAATCTCGAGGGTTGTTTCACGCTTATATGCTTTCAGCGTTGCGCGTCTCCGTTACTCTTTGGGAGGGACCGCCCCAGTCAAACTACCCACCAGCCACTGTCTTGCGCCCGGTTTACGGGCTGCAGTTAGAATCCCAGGAAAATCAGGGGGGTAAATATTTGATCTCGTTAATATTTAATGACAAATTGTAATTACCAACTATAATTGGTAATATAGAAATGCCAAATAGCGGAGAAGAAGTCTTGAAGTTATACTTGAAAGCGGGTTGGGTCGTACTGCGGCAACGTGGAAGTCACGTGATCATTGGAAAGAATGGTCAGAGAGAGGTCGTTCCGATGCACCGCGAATTGAAAAAGGGCCTCGAGCGAAAGTTATTGAAGAGAATAGGAGAGGAGAGATGAAATACCATTTTAAGGTTCACAAAGAAGGGAAGGGCTATTGGGCGGAGTGTATCGAACTCAAAGGATGCAGCACCCAAGGCAATTCATTAGCTGAGCTTCAGAAAAATATGAGGGAGTCTCTCCATCTTTATCTTGATGAGCCGGAATCATCGAAAGTCATTGTTCCTTTGCCCAAACCAATGGCTCGTTCCAAGAATATCGCCGAAATCCAGGTCGATCCGCATGTAGCTTTTGCCACCGTTTTGCGTCGCGAGCGACTGCGACGTGGGATGACTCAGCAGAAAGTCGCAAAAGAATTGCAGGTCGGGCTTTATAGCTACCAGCGTTTAGAATCCTCCCGAACTGCTAACCCGCGGCTGGCTACGATCGTTAAACTTCGAAAGCTCTTCCCGACCCTTCCTCTTGAAAAAGTAGCGAGTTAAAGAAATTGGGGGGTGCTGTGAAGAAAGCAAAAGAATTCCCGTTTGAGCGCGCACGACGAGTAACCGAAAAAGAGGTGAGGGCGGCTCGGAAAGCGATTGAGAAAAAGCTAGGAAAGAAGAGACCGAGTCGAGGCCGGCCCCCGAAAGGTGCGGATAAATACAGCTTGATTGCGATTCGCTTGCATCCGAAGGTGCTTGCCTGGGCGAAACGAGAAGCGAAGAAGCGCCAAATCGGTTACCAAACGCTGATCAACGAAATTCTTATTCATGAAGCGGCGTAGACTTAAATAATTGTTAGGAAAATTGAATCCGGGCCAGATCGGTGGAAAGGGCCAATTAGCCCGTAACGGTCAACCGCTTGTTATTCTCCTAGTTACTGTTAACTTTTAAATATGTGCTTGCATAGAGTTCTCTTAATTACTTTTCTCACAACGACCTTCGGCATTGTGTCGGAAATATATGGCGCAAACCTGAGAGGTGTAACAATTGTCACAACTATGAATGTTACTCAGGGAAAATCCGAGAAAAAGATGACTCTAACGCCATGGCGTAGGTCCCTGCCGCTTGCGGCAGGGGTATAAGCCATCTTT
>CAYNHQ010000005.1:0-201203 GCA_964397255.1 uncultured bacterium | reverse complement strand
GTCACGCCCACTCAGCTAAGCTCCTGCGACTCCAGTTTCCCGCCCGCACTCCAATTTCTTTACGTGCAGAGGAGAAGAAGCCTAAATCGGTAGGCATCGCTACACTTCTCGCCCTCGACCCAATCCCGGGTGACGCACTCTTTTATGCAAATAAACCAGGACAAGCCATGGGAAGCATCCTCCTGGGAATTCCGGGAGCATTCCTTTTAGGAAGTGGTATTGCGCTGACCTCAAGAAATTCTTACGGACCCAGCGATGACTACAGTCAGTTAGGTTCAGTACTCATTTTAGTGGGTGTATTATTTTATGCGCCATCGTTGATCTGGGATGCCGCAGGAGGAATTTCCGGTGTGCGCGAATATAATTACGCGATCCAACGTAAACATTCGCTCCTCGAACATGTCACGCCCCTTGTTGCCGTAACGGGTGACGGAGCAAACCTAGAAGTCAACATCAATTTCTGATAAAGGTAAGAAAAAATTTGTGTCCAATTATGCGACATTCTTCACTTGTTCAGCGAGCCAAATTTTGATCAGGGATTGATAGGGAACATCCCGTTTTCTTGCTTCCCGCCGGACCTGAGCAAGAAGCATTTCTGGAAGCCTTAAAGAAATCGTTTTCGTAGAGGGTTGCAGTTTCGAAAATAAACCCTGCTTAGCTTGTCTCCAATCAATATAGTCAGTTGAATCATGCTTGAGCCAAAAACGTCGCTCCTCTCCTTCTGTTTTGAAATCAGGAATCTTCTTTTGCTTTTTCTTCATAGCTCCTCCTTTCTCTTCGACTCATATCTCTTGCAGAAATCACGCGCACCTTGTTTCTTCGAATTGTAAAAACAATGAACAAATGCCGCCCTCGATTCGATTTCCCCAATACAAGATATCGTTTCTCATTTTCAGAATGCACCGCGTCATAAAACACAAACATCGGCATTTCAAAAAAGACTTCTTCACATTCAGCACTCGAAACCCTGTGTTTCCGAACATTTTTTTCGACATTCCCTTCATCCCACTCGAATCCCTCAACGTCTCTAAAAACATGGCCTTCCGGCTTATTCATTTAGTATATTACCATGATATACAATCTAATTCCAGGCGATTTTGCTTAAACACAAAGCCGCAAAATTTAAGGATATTTTCGCGGGGTTTTGAAGGTGGCCTACGAAGTTACTTTTTCTCTTCGGATTCCTCTTCTTTCATTTCGTGTCTCTTTTCTTTCCATTCCTCGTGCTTCGCCTTCATGGCAGTGACTTCATCCTTGCAGGCAGGAGCGAGATTGGCTTCATTCTTATTGAGGCATTTTAATTTTTTGCCCTCGCCCCGTGGGGTTTTGGAGCAGTATTTATTGAGATCGTCTTTGCAGACTTCCATGAATTTTTCGACATGTTCTTTCATCGCCATTTTTCGTTCTTTGCATTCCGTTGAAAGCTCCGACGAGTGCTCGTTGAGGCATTTCAGAATCGCGCCTCCGCCCGGTTTCACATCCTTACAAAATTTCTCGACATCAGCTTTGCACGCACCTTCGTGGTTGCCCTTATGATGGGCGAACGCCGCACCTGAAATGAACAAAAATGCCACACCTAGAATCACTGATTTTTTCATCGTTTTCTCCTGGTTAAAGCCACTTTGGATCATGATACTCCCCAAACACCGAACGAAACACATCACAAATTTCACCGAGCGAAGCATACGCTCGAACAGCATCCACCACATGCGGCATGACATTTTCTTTCGTTTTCGCCGCTGTTTTTAAACGTTCCAAACGTTCTTTCACGAGGCGATTGTCGCGTGAAGCCTTAATTCGCTTTACATTTTCAATCTGCGTCTGTTCGACTTTGTCGTCAATATACATCGTCGGCATGGGTTCTTCGTCCTCCGCGATATATTTATTCACGCCGACGATAATTTTTTCCTTCCGCTCGACTTGCTGCTGATACTTGTATGCGGCATTTCCGATTTCCCGCTGCGGATAACCTTTTTCAATCGCCGGAATGATTCCTCCCATGTCATCGATCTTCGCAATGTATTCCTCAGCTCCCTTTTGAATTTCGTTTGTGAGTGTCTCGATGAAATAACTTCCTGCGAAGGGATCGATCGTCGCCGCCACGCTGGACTCTTCGGCAATGATCTGCTGCGTTCGAAGGGCCAGCGTCACCGATTCTTCCGTCGGAAGAGCCAATGTCTCATCAAGTGAATTGGTATGCAGCGATTGTGTGCCCCCTAAAACCGCGGCGAGGGCCTGAACTGTTGTTCGAACTACATTGTTATAGGGCTGCTGGGCTGTAAGCGAGCAACCTGCGGTTTGCGTATGGAAACGGCACATCCAGCTTCTCGGATTTTTGGCTTTGAAACGTTCCTTCATGATTTTTGCCCAAAGTCTTCGGGCCGCGCGAAATTTCGCGATTTCCTCGAAAAAGTCGTTGTGTGAGTTAAAAAAGTACGACAACCGGGGAGCGAATTCATCCACATCCATTCCCGCTTCGATCCCCGCCTGGATATAACCAATTCCATCGGCCAGCGTAAACGCGACTTCTTGAATCGCTGTCGATCCCGCCTCACGAATGTGATAGCCGGAAATCGAAATCGTGTTCCAGCGAGGAACATTCTTCGATGCAAAGGCCATCATGTCGGTGATCAGGCGAACGGAAGGTCGGGGAGGATAAATCCATGACTTTTGGGCAATATATTCTTTCAAAATATCGTTTTGTGTCGTGCCGCCGACTTTGTCCCATGAAACGCTCTGTTTTTCGGCAACCACGAGATACATCGAAAAAAGAATGGTTGCCGGCGCATTGATTGTCATGGATGTCGTGACACGGTCGAGAGGGATTCCATAAAAAAGCTCTTCCATATCGGCGAGCGTATCGATGGAAACTCCCGTTTTTCCCACTTCACCGCGCGAGCGATCATGATCGGAGTCGTAGCCCATGATCGTCGGCATATGAAAGGCGACCGAAAGACCCGTCTGCCCCTGCTCCAAAAGGTAATGGAAACGCTTGTTGGAATCTTTCGCCGTCCCGAAACCGGCGAATTGCCGCATCGTCCAAAGACGACCTCGATACATGGTAGAATGAATGCCGCGCGTGAATGGATATTCCCCCGGCATTCCTAAATCGCGATCGTACTTGAGGGTTTCCGTATCTACAGGAGTGTAGAGGCGACGGATTTCATGATTCGAAATGGTGGAGAATGTTTTTTCGCGCTCGGGCTTTTCCTCCAGCGCTTTTTTTAAAACCTTTTCTTCCCACTCTTTGAGCGACTTTTTTACGTCCGACATGCAACCTCCTCAGTGGGCTTCAGCGACCTCTTTTAATACCTGGTTTGCAATAACGAGGCGTTGAATTTCACTTGTGCCTTCATAGATTTCCGTAATTCGCGCATCACGGAGATAACGTTCCACAGGATAATCTTTAATGTAGCCGTATCCACCGTGAAGCTGAAGAGCCTTGTTTGTCACACGCGAAGAAGTTTCCGAAGCGAAGAGCTTGGCAATGGCTGACCATTTCGTATAACGCTCGCCCAGAGACTTCTTCCATGCCGCCTGATAGACGAGAAGACGAGAAGCCTCCACTTGCGTGGCCATATCGGCCAGTGCCCATCGGACACCTTGAAAATCCGAAATCGATTTTCCAAATTGCTTTCGTTCTTTTGTATATTTAATCGCTTCTTCCAGCGCCGCTTGAGCAATGCCGAGCGCCTGTGCGGCAATTCCAATTCTTCCACCATCGAGCGTCGCCATGGCGATTTTGAAACCTTCTCCTTCAGTGCCCAAACGATTCGCCACGGGTACACGAACCTCTGTGAAACTGATTGTGCATGTTCCCGAAGCCCGAATGCCCAATTTATTTTCGTCTTTTCCAACGCCGATGCCGGACCATGTGGACTCTATGATGAAGGCGCTCACCCCCTTCGCTTTCTTTTCGGGATCGCTCATGGCAAAAAGAATGTAATAGTGGGCCTGCGGGCCATTGGTGATCCAATTCTTCGCACCATTGACGACATAAAAATCGCCTTCTTTTCGCGCGGTCGTTTTTTGTGTCGCCGCATCTGAACCCGACATCGGTTCTGTGAGGCAATAGGCGCCCAGCTTTTCGCCCTTGGCGAGAGGAACGAGGTACTTTTTCTTTTGCTCTTCTGTTCCCCAGTTTTTAATGACTTCACACACAAGAGAGTTGTTGACGGACAAAATAACGGCCGTAGAAGCACAGACACGTGAAAGCTCTTCCATGACAATGACGTACGAAAGGGCATCCATTCCCGACCCGCCATATTCTGTAGGTACAGTCACACCCATGAGTCCCAACTCACCCAATTTCTTCACCTGTTCCGAGGGAAACGTTTGGGTTTGGTCATTTTTCGCGGCGACTGGTCGAAGCTCTTTCTCGGCGAAATCGCGGACCATTTTTTGAAGCGCTCGATGCTCTTCGCCTAATTCAAAATTCATTCATCTCTCCAATTTGGTTTTCGTTTTTCCAAAAATGCCTTCATTCCCTCTTTTTGGTCGAGGTGGGCAAAACATTTGGCGAATTCTTCCCGTTCCAGCGCGCAGGCTTTTGTAAGATCCAGATTCGGTCCTTCACGGAGCGTGACTTTTGCTCTTCGAATCGCTTCCGGGCCCTTTGAAAGAATGGTTCTCGCGATCTCTCGCACGCTTTCCATTAATTTCTCTGGCGGAAAGACATTCGCCACGAGGCCGATTCGATACGCTTCTGCGGCATCTATCATATTTCCCGTATAAATTAATTCGCGCGCTTTCATCGGCCCCACCAAGCGAATCAGTCGCTGCGTTCCACCAAAACCGGGAATCACACCCAGATTGACTTCCGGTTGGCCGAACTTGGCTTTCTCGGAGGCGTAAATGAGGTCACAGGCCATAGCGAATTCACACCCCCCGCCGAGGGCGAAGCCATGAACGGCTGCAATCGTAATTTTCGGCAATTGTTCGAGAGCGAAAAGAACATCCTGCCCCATGGCCGCAAAACGTTTTGCTTCAAATGTTGTGAGTCCTTCTATCTCTTTAATATCGGCTCCGGCAATAAACGCTTTTTCTCCCGCGCCGGTAAGAATCACAATAGCAATATCTTTTCGCTCGCGAATTTCTTCAACGACGCGCGCAAAGAGTTCCACCATTTCACGATTGAGAGCATTGAGTGCTTCGGGGCGCTGAAACGTGACGGTCCCAATTCGATCTTGAACTTTGAGTTCTACCGTTGCCATCTGTCTACTTTGTATACGTGTAAAAGCCGCGGCCTGTCTTTTTGCCCAATAAGCCGGCAGCCACATATTTTCGAAGTAGCGGTGCCGGACGATATTTGTCATCACCTAGGTTTCTATGGAGAATCTCCATAATCGCAAGGCAGGTGTCCAAGCCGACAAAGTCGGCAAGTTCCAATGGACCCATCGGTTGATTCGTTCCGAGTTTCATCGCTTTGTCGATGTCTTCAGCCGTTGCGATGCCGCTTTCGAGAGCGAAAATCGCCTCGTTGAGCATGGGGCAAAGAATCCGGTTCACCAGAAACCCGGGAAAGTCGGCGACTGTGACCGTTTCCTTTCCCATTTTGGCGCAAATTTCGATCGCCGTCCTATACGTGGAATCTGACGTAAGTAGGCCGCGTATAATTTCGACCAGCTTCATGATGGGAACGGGGTTCATGTAATGGATACCGATCACGCGGTCGGGGCGTTTAGTCGCCGCTGCAATAGTCGTGATCGAAATCGAAGACGTATTTGAAGCCAGAATCACCTCACTCACCATGATCGAGTCGAGTTTGGAAAAAAGATCGAGTTTAAGGCTCACATTTTCGGTAGCGGCCTCAACCACCAGTTGGGCGGATTTGCATTCGTTGAGATCTGTAACGGTTCGAATCCGACGGAGGGCTTCGTCTTTTTGGCCGACCGTAATTTTTCCCTTCTCTGCCACACGACCAAGATTCTTTTCAATCTCTTTTTTTCCCTTTTGAACCAATTCTTCTTTGATGTCGTGAAGGATCACATCATATCCGCTTTGTGCGGCGACCTGGGCAATGCCGGTCCCCATTTGGCCCGCGCCGATGACGGCAATTGTTCGAATGCTCACACTAAATCCTTTCCACGCCCAGAGCGACGGCTTCACCGCCGCCAATGCAGAGACTCGCCACGCCGCTTTTCTTTTCATATTTTTTTAGCGCATAGAGAAGGGTCACTAAGATCCTGGCACCACTCGCGCCAATCGGATGTCCCAAAGCAACCGCGCCGCCATGAACATTTACTTTTTTCGAATCGAGTTTCAGTTTTTCGCCGACGGCAAGAGAGACGACTGAAAAGGCTTCGTTGATTTCAAACAAATCGACTGACGACGCCGACCAGTTTAGTTTTTTAAATAAATTTGCGATCGCATCCGCTGGAGCGATGGTAAACCACTCAGGTTTACGTGCGGCCTGGGTCTGGCCTCGAATGACAGCCATTGGTTTTAGACCCTTCGCTTTAGCGACGTTGTCCGCCATCAAAACAACTGCAGCCGCGCCGTCGTTGAGCGATGAGGAATTGGCGGCTGTAACGGTTCCGTTTTTGTCAAAGACCGGTTTGAGTTCCCTCATTTTTTCAAAATTAACTTTCGCAGGTTCTTCGTCATCGAGAACTGTCACTGTTCCTTTTTTCCCCACAATTTCGACGGGCGTGATTTCTTCTTTGAACCATCCTTCTTTTTGGGCTTTCAGCGCCCGCGAATAACTCTCTTTGGCGAAATCATCTTGGGCTTCGCGAGTCACGTTGCATTCACGAGCGCAGAGTTCAGCAGCACTTCCCATATGAAAATTGTTATAAACATCCCAGAGACCGTCATGAACCATCGTGTCGATAAGTTCACCGTTTCCAAGACGCAATCCCTCACGAAGTTTGGGAACTGCGTATGGGGCGTTTGACATGCTCTCCATTCCCCCCGCTACAACCATGTCTGCGTCGCCGGTTCCAATTGCTTGAGCACCGAGCATGACGGCTTTAAGCCCTGAACCGCACACTTTTCCAATGGTCGTGCAGGAAACCGAATCCGGAAGTCCTGCGAAAATTGCGGCCTGACGTGCGGGCGCCTGGCCGACGGCGGCCGTTAAAACATTTCCCATATAGACTTCGGAAACTTCGGACGGATCGATCCCGGCTCGTTTCACCGCTTCACGAATCGCGATCGCTCCCAATTTTGGCGCGGACAGAGTGGAAAGGGTTCCTAAGAAGGAGCCGATGGGGGTGCGCACACCGGAAATAATCCAAACTTCTCGGGGGCTTGTCGTCATGCGGCGGACAATACCAGAAGGCTTGTTCACAGCAACTAGCGTGGCTTTTGGAAGAAACCGCTCACGGAAGCGCGCAAATGGTCCCCCGCTGCGGCGTGGACTTTAGAAACCGTATGGGCATTCCCTGCCGATATAACGACAAGACGATTCGGTTTGGGGAAAATATATGTGCCCATTCCTCGATTCATCAAAAGTTCATTCGCCTTCGAATTATCGATGTACGCGCCAAACGAATGTTTTTCTTTCACACCCATGATCGAACGAGAAGGCTGAAGAAAGACTCCATAGTCATCGGAAAGTTTTTCAATTTCAGGATCCGAAGCGATGAGAAGCGCCCCACCCCACTCCACATTCCATTCCTTATGAGCGTAGTACGTGTAACTCCCTGCCCATGTGGGCGCATCTCGATGCCAATAGAGACCCGTCTCCCGAGGATAGAGCATCGGCAATGCCGTCATGGCATTCCATGATTTTTTGAACTCACCCAACTGTGAACTGAATTCACTTGCATGATCCAGAAGAGCCTTAAGTAACAAATCAATCGCCATGTTCGTGGGATACCGATGCTCCGCTTGTTCGATATCTCCATACGCGATGCTCGGTCCTCGCATGACCGGCCCATCATCGAGACGCCAGGCGCCATTCCATCCCCCTTCGGTGACCGGGATATAAATCGTGTGTTGAAGAAACTTCCAAACTTCGTTCCACGATTCGTCGGAAAGAAAATCGTCCACCACAGCAACCTGTGAAGTTTTGGCTGTAAATTTCATGAAAAGCGTTTGTTAGTTATTCTTCGCGCCGTCGGAGATCCAGCAAAAAAGAGTGATATAGTCACCGTCTTGAATTCCCGAAAAGATCTTACCCCCGCCATGAGACACTGCTCCAGCAGGTTTCGAGAGGATCAAACTATCGCGCGGGGAAGAAGTATTCACACGACCATTTCCATTCACTTCGAGATAATTGGCTGCGGCGCCGTTCGTGGGGTCCAAATTGAGCCCCCCTGATGCGGTCGACCCATGGCAATTGGTGGCTGCGCAACCCCGACTTGAAAAAATGGGAACTACATTCGCTTCGAATGTGGGAGCTGTGGCCGGACAGCTTACTCCTCCCTGGCCACTTAGCGTCTTAGTAAAATCATCCGGATTCAGATCGGAAACGGAAACCGCGCCGCATCGAACGAGCCAGAATGAAATGATTGTCAGTAAAAATAAGACAATTGCCTTAAACGTAAAATGCTCCATTTTCCCAACTATGGCGATTTTCAGTCCGAGATCAAGTTACGATTTGATCGCTTTCACCCAATTGTCTCTGATCGAGCGAGCCACACCAGCGTGTTCCATATCAATGCCAAGAACTTTCGATATCGTAGAATACAAATAGCTGTTTGATAACTGCCCCTGGCCTGAATCGGCACCCGTGTTGACGTCACATTTTACCGACATGTAGCTGTCATTGTAATTCCCGTACGTTCCGGCATTTGCTTTTCCAGGCGGGAAGATCACGATCGTTCCATCCTTTTGGCCATCGTCATTGTTGGGCATCGCTCGCTTGTCACGTATTGTTCGCGTGAATTCCGAAGTGAACGTCACGTAAAGATTATTCGCGAGGGGGTTCCCCTGCGCATCTTGGAATCCCGTGGCGGCTGCATTCGCACCAAAGGCATCGAGTAGATTCTTTATCTGCTGTCCGAAATATGCCGCGTGTTCCGCCTGAATGGAACCGCTTCCATCATCGCCATTTGCCCCCGGACGCTTGCTCGAGTTGTGCCAATCGTCTGTTCTGATATGGAGGCCGATTTGTGACGTCACGCCAAGCTTGAAAAGAAGTCCAGCCATTGCGAAAAATTCCGCCGCCGCATTTTCATTGTTACCCAAGACCGTGGCGAAACGAGAACCCGGTGCAGCCACACCACCGGTCGTATTTGTATTGAGCGCATCAAGCTGCGCCTGCGAAGGTTTCAGTTGCTCACTTAGATTGGAAGAAAGGAGCGATTGCAATTTCGACAACCCCGAATCGACCACACTCCCCCCAGGGCGATCTTTAATGAGAGCAAGAATCGGATCATCGAACTTACTCTTTACAACTCCAAAAATAGATTTCGTAAGTTGAGTAGGCATGGGATCTTGAGCTCCCGGAGCGGTTAGCGTAAGAGCTGAGAATAGGCCTCGAATATCATCTGAACTCGACACGTTGAACGGAGAAAATTGCGCGTCTATGGGGCCACCCAGAGTCGTAAAATCCGCATCATCGAAGGAGCCAAAAATAATTCCCATCGGCAAGATGGTGGGAGCTATGGAATTGACTTTATCGGCATGCGCGTTGAACCAATCAGCTCCGCCCGCATTGGAACTCTTGAACATATTCGTGTGACCTGTGGCTGTGGCGATCGCCGTCAACGCAGCGATGCGATTGCCGTATCCCGCCGTGAGTAATGAAGCCAACTGAGGTGCGGCATATAAGGGCCTTGAGCTTCCCGTTCCGGCCCCCGCTTGAAGTACAACTCCATTCTGCGTGACGTCGCCACTCCCTGGATTCACAGTAATAACGGTATCCGGAGCGGCGTGAAAATTCCGGTCTGCCAGAGGGCCGTTTACCGTGTCCGCATCACGCTCGGTACAAAAAAGGTTATCTAAAGGATAGCCGCTTCGCAGCCGAAGGCTGATCAAATAAGTTTGTTCCATGGCCTGGGCAAACGCGGTGGAGCTTCCAAAAAGATTTTTCGACATCTTTTCCATAAACTCCATTCGATGGAGCCAAGGAACACCAAAAGCGGCAAGAAACACACCTGTTCGCTTGATAAAAACGCGACGTGACCAATCGCCCTGTTTAGAAAGAGAAATCGAAGGATCGTAAACGGGGAATCTTTTTTCGTCGTTTCGGTCTCTACCGTTTCGTTTCATCGATTTTTCCTCTCTCTCACTGAAGTTGCGCCTTGAGACTGCTGCAAAACGCCACACAAATCGCATGCTGACGATCAAGTGTAGAACTGTACCCGTTGACCTTCATTAAATCGGCAATGGCATCAAGATCTTCCTGTTTGGGCGGATACCCGAAAATCCGACGTCCTATGATCTTGGGATCAAGCTGATTGGAGGCGTCCGGAAAAAGCTTTTCCGGACAGGCCTCGATCCCTTCGCGGCATGCCGTATCGCAAATTTGGTA
This sequence comes from uncultured bacterium, assembly GCA_964397255.1. Lineage (GTDB taxonomy): Bacteria > Bdellovibrionota_G > JALEGL01 > JALEGL01 > DATDPG01 > CAYNHQ01. The sequence continues at coordinate 190,780 of CAYNHQ010000005.1, read as the reverse complement.
ATGCTTCTTTACGCGCGGAATACTAAAACTGAGATTTCTTGGCTGCCCCGGGCTGGGAGCCGCACCGAAAAGTACCTTCACGGTATCAAGTTCATTAATTGACTCGGAGGAACTGGTTAAGCATAGAGATTGAATTAAATTATTTCGCAGCGCCTCGTAAGGAAGCATTTGGACGAGAGCGTCGGAGGCGTTTTGATTGGCGCCCGCATTATTTTGAACTCCACCACCCGCACAACTGGCGCATGCGATGAATCCGACAATTGCTGTTGCTTTTAAACCGTCCATCTTCGTCACCCACTTCATAAGTTATTCACCCTTGCTATGAATTCATTGCTCTTGAAGAAATCTCGTAGAAAAGGCCGAATTTTAAAATTATTCGCGTTCTTTAGGTGGTCAGTCCAGGTGGCTAATAGTTTAGGGTCGCCAGGGTGGCTGCTTGCGGCAAAATCAAAAGGCAACCTTCCCGACTGACCCGGTCGTCCATTGTCGTAACCGAGAGCAAAGGCAAGAAATCGCTGCGCCGTGCATTGGGCGAAACGAGGATGTTCGCTAATTTGTTTTCCGTAATCTGCTGGAGAGGCGATCGTGTCTACGAATTTAAACTCTCCGCCCGCGCGTGGTTCCACGATTTCCGTACCCCCCGCTCCTGGTGGAGGTTCGTGGCCGTACATATTGCTCGGAGACCTGTTCGCGTCATACGTGCCGTTCGCATCAAATTTGTACCAAACGCTTCGCCGAACATTCATCGTTCGATGACACTGATTACAGGCTATCCCATTGTTCTCATGATACTTGGGGGCTAAGTCGGCATCCGTCCAGTAGTATAGCGTTGTGTCGGGGTCGGGATATTTGTAGCACTCGGTAAGAAACGCCACCTCTCGAACGTAATGAAATAGCGAGCTACTATTGCCTGTGTATTGCCTTAACCAGCTTCCCAATGTCATAAAACCCCCCTGGACTTCTGGAGGCGCTCCGGAATCTTGAGCTACTTTAAGATAATTTTGATCGATTTTGTAATTCGCTGTAACGAGTTGCTGGTACGAAAGATCACTCATGATGATATAGACAGCCAAACGCACTGGATCATCCTGGTCTCCGTTTCCACCCATACCAAACATTTCCCGATAGAAATTTGTCAGCGAAGCGCGTAATCCCTCGCCCGTCACGTAGTTATCAACCAAAGAATCGTAAACAGGCTTTGGATTAGTCGCCGATACCAGCGCATCAATGTCATTTGAGTCTGGAAGCACCAATGTCGTTCGTAGGGCTACACTTCGAAAAGCGGTAAGAAGCTGATCCTTGGAAAAGGTCAGACTGTTTTGATCTTCCGTACTTGTTTTACTGCAACTGGTGAGAATCAACCCCACAGATACGATAATGAATAGAATCGGGTAGACGAATCGCATCTCGGTTCCTTTTTGCAAGACTCGGCCCATAGTTAACCCCCTAGAAATATAGACATTTGCACTTGGTTCCCTTTAGAAATTTTATGCATTTTTTGCATAGGCGCCCGAAAAAAAGTCAGAAGAGATAGTTGTACCGAACAAATAGTGTGATTTGAGCTGTATCTACGGTTCCGTCGGATACGTTGGACGTACCGACCCTCGATCCGGTTCCGGAATAATTAATCGTTTGAATTCGGCCGTGATAGCCGACATCGATCTGATGTTGGACCCATGGGGCAAACAGAATGGAAATATTCGGGAGGAAACCAATGCTTCCTTTGGGATCTTTTCCCGTCTGATTGGATGGGCTTTCGGAAACCATGCTCCAGGGAATGATATCGACACCCGCGATCCCGTACAGATCGTGCCAGAGAGGAATCGGAATTTTTCCATTCACACCTACAGTGGCCGCGATAAACCGATTGGAAATGTAGAGTTGAATGGGACCGACATCGTTGCTGACGTCTCCCGCATTGAAATTGAAATATTCAGCCCCCACGGAGAAACCTACGCTCATGGCTCGAGCCACAGGCGCCCATCGATATTCCCCCGCGAAACGGAGATTCACATCGTCGGATGAGTGGCTGCTGCTGACCGTTCCGAATGATGCGCCTGTGCTATCGAGAAGGTTGGTGTTGTGACGGTAAAATCCATGCTGGTAATGAAGAAGCGAACCCGCTCGCCATTTTCCAGGTGGATCGGACCAAAACCAGTAATTGAGATCAAGATCGATTCCGAATCCCGGCAAGTTGTATGCGAATATTTCTCCCGGCGTGCCTGTCCGATTGGAAAGCGAATAATGATAAATCAAATAACTGATCGAGCCCGCCACAGAGGCTTTGTCGGTCAGTTGCTCGACAAATGAATCTCCCTTGGCGACCCTTCGCGCATCTTTTGATTTAGTGAATGAAAATTTTTCCGAAGGTTCGGCAGGGGCTGCAACTTTGGCCTGCGTCACCGGCGCGGCGAACGTTTCAGTGGAAGTCGGCTTGGCGGGTTCAAAGAATTTATCAAGCTCGGGAGAAGTTTTCGCTGCGGGCTTTGCCGCAGCCGCCGCGGCAGGAGCTGCAACCATTGGTGGGGCGCTTGTCGGTGGTGGTGCAGCTGAACGACTGGGTGTGGGCTGAGCCGTGGATGCTTTCACATCTACATATTTTCGTCCGACCCAGCCTTCGAATGAAAATGATTTATCGAGCGCTACACGAATTTTGATCCAGCCTCCTTGTTGTTCCAAAATCGTGACCTTGCTCCCCTTCTCAGGTTGAAGAAGAACCTCGCTCTTCACATTCGGTTCGGAATAAACCGATATTCCGCTGCGATTTACAACCCCGCCTGTCTGAGAAAATGCGGAAAAAGAGCAAAGAACTCCAGTGATAAAAAAAAGGACTGGCTTCATCGTCGAAGCCAAGAGTATAACACTCCTCTAAAAATTACGGATTTTTCGTGGGTGACACCGTAACCATTGGGGAAATCGCGGGCGTAGGCGTGGGAGTTGCTCCGTTTTTCACCATACCCTTGAGTAGACTATCGGATGATCGTCGAGACGACATATAGGCGAGCGTCAAACTGGTGATCATGAATGTGATGGCCGCTGCCGCCGTCAATTTTTGGAGAAGGGTTGCCGCGCCTCGCGCGCCGAATACGGTTTGTCCGCTTCCACCAAAGGAGGCGCCCATGTCGGCTCCCTTTCCATGTTGAAGAAGAACAATCGTGGCTAGAAAAACGCAAACGACAATGTGCAATACCGTAACAAACGTCATCATATCTTCTATTCTCCAAATTGAATGATTTGAGCAAAACTCCGTGCATCGAGACTCGCGCCACCCACCAGAACTCCATCAATATCGTTCTGAGACATCAGACTTCGAATATTTTCTGGTGTGACGGAACCCCCATAAATGATCCGAATGTTTTGTGCCGTTTCGCGACGGAAGAGGTTCGCCAATTTGTCGCGCAGAAATTGATGTACTTCTTGGGCAATTCCCGGTGTCGCTGTTTCTCCGGTTCCGATCGCCCACACGGGCTCATAAGCTATTGTAATAAGTTCGGCATCATGGTCCGACACTCCTCGCAGCCCTTCACGAAGTTGCCTTTCAACCACCTCAAAGGTCTTTCCCGCCTCGCGTTCGGCCTTTGTCTCCCCTATACAGATCGCCGGCTTGAGCTCATTTTCAAGAGCCACACGAACCTTTCGATTTACGGTTACATCGGTTTCACCAAAATGTTGCCGCCTTTCCGAGTGCCCGACAATCACGTAACTCACTCCCAAATCAATCAGCATCGGGGCGGATATTTCTCCAGTGTAAGCTCCGCTTTCTTCATAAAACAGATTCTGCGCTCCGACTTTAATCGGTGTCCCCTGTGTCGCAATTTCGGCCGGATGAAGAGATGTAAACGGGGGAGCAATCACAATATCGCAATCTTGTTTTCCAGATAGCAGGCCCTTAAGTTCCGTAACAAGACGGATCGTCTCTGAAACGGTTTTGTTCATTTTCCAGTTCCCTATGATCAGTGGAGTACGCATGGGTGGCCTTTGGGCGCCGGAGTCTACACCGCCAAGGCGTCGAGTCCAGGCAAACCTTTTCCCTCTAAAAATTCAAGGGTTGCGCCACCTCCGGTGGACACATGAGTCATTTTTTCGGCCACGCCGGCACGGTGAACCGCCGAAACGGAGTCTCCTCCACCGATCACACGCGTAGCCCCTTGGAGCTCCCCAAGAAGTTGAGCAATCGCGACTGTTCCCGAATCAAAGGGAGGCTTTTCAAAAAGACCGAGGGGACCATTCCAAAAAATCGTTTTTGCACTTCGAAGCCTTTCTGAAAAAAGCTCTACACTTTTGGGGCCAATATCAAGTCCCATAAAGCCCTCTGGGATATCTACACCATCTGAAATTTTTTCCTCCCCCGGTTGATCTACGGATCGACCGAGACGAAAATCGATCGGCAAGACCACGCGAACATTTCGGCTCCTGGCTTGAGAAAGAATTTGCTCGGCTTGGGATAGTGAAGCTTCCTCGACAAGAGAGTTTCCCACGCGATGACCCAATACCTTTAGGAAGGTAAAGACCATCGCACCTCCGATCAAAAGCGAATCGACCTTTCGAAGGAGTTGACCGATGATTTTAATTTTATCGGAGACTTTCGCCCCGCCGAGAATGACAGCGTAAGGATGCATCGGAGATTCGAGGAGTGGAACAAGGGCCTGGAGCTCCTTCTCCACCAGTTCCCCCGCTGCGCGCTCGGTAAAAAGACGAGGAAGAGCATCGGTGCTTGCATGCGCCCGGTGAAGAGAACCGAACGCATCCGACACATAGACATCCATTCCCACCTGGAGTTCTCTGGCAAATCCGATGTCGTTTTTTTCTTCGGCGGCGTGAAATCGAAGATTTTCAAGTAGTACGAGAGCTTCCGGTTTCCGCGTGGAAAGTATCCGACGAACGCCGGTACCCACGCAATCGTCCGGCAAAAGAACTTCTCTCTTCGTCAATTCGGCCAGGCATTCGGCCACCGGTAGAAGGGAATATTTTGGTTCCGCTTTTCCTTTGGGTCGACCGAGATGAGACGCAAGCACTACTTTCGCGCCTTTCTTCACCAGAAAATCGATCGTCGGAAGAGATGCACGAAGGCGGGTATCATCGGAAACTTTTCCATCTTCGATCGGAGCATTGAAGTCCACCCGACAAAAAACCGTTTTCCCCTCGACCGAGATTTCATGAATTCCAAGAATCTTCTTTTTTCCCCAAGCGATCGACATAATTTCTTCCTTTAGTCGATAACTATGAAGTCGATCTTATCGAAGGGTAAAAAAATGCGTTCAAACGGCAGGTCGTTCTCTTTTTGGCGCATGTTACTGATCATGTCGACTTTCACGAGGAGTCCGGCAGAGCTTTCACGCATCACTTTCCCAGAAATGCGAACGGCGTTTTCCATCAATTCTCGCTCTTCACTTCCCGCCGAATAGCGGAAACGAAAGAGCGGTGTCTTCAGAAATATCTCCACATGCTTTGTTTCGATTCCTTCCATTTTTTCATTACTTGGCATTCTGCTCGGTCTATCCAAACTCTAACGAAGTGGCAAGCCTTCAACGCGAATCAAATAATCGTGCTAACCGAGTTCGCCAATTGGGCCTCCGTGACTGGACAAGAGGAAAATCATTCCCTTCGAAGGGTTCATCGGGAAATAGCGAAGACAGAAATTGGGTCACGTTGAGGCGGGAGGTGGTCGGATATTCGTATCGCAAAATATCGCGTATCGCTTCAGCCATTTCCTCCGCGGCGGCAAATCTTTTCTTGGGTAGGACTGCGAGTGCTTTTCGGATGAGACGGCGAAGAGATCCAGACACATCCGACCGGAAGGAATCGATCGATGGAATTTTGCCTTCGCGTACAGCAAGTATGGTATCGGCCTCGGATTCTTTAAAAAAAAGACGTTGTGAGGTCAAGAGTTCGTATAAAATTATTCCAATGCTAAATAAATCCGAGCGCCCATCAAGCGCTCCACCTTTGCTTTGTTCCGGTGACATATAACTAAATTTTCCCCGGATCACACCCGGTCGAGTTTGCGTGGTGCGCCCTTCGGCGGCGGCAATTCCGAAGTCTGCAATTTTGGCGATTGCATTGCGGGTGATCAAAATATTCGGAGGGCTGATATCCCGATGGACAATTCCTAGCGGACGCCCAAAAGCATCGCTTCGGCTGTGGGCATAACCTAGCCCTTCGCACACGTCGAGAGCGACAACCAGTGCAACTGGAATTGGAAATTGCATATTTGATTCGATTTGCTGACGCACGACCGTGGACAGTGCTTTTCCGTCAATCCACTCCATAGCGAGGAAATAAGTCTGATCGATCTTTCCAAAATCCAACGTCTGAACAATGTTGGGGTGATCTAAAGGCGCTACGATGCGCGCTTCATCCAGAAACATATGAATAAATTTCTCATTACTGGAATGGACAGGAAGAATTTTTTTAATTGCGACTATTTTTTTCGAGGAAGTGTGCGCGCGAAAAATCTCCGCCATACCGCCAACAGCGACACGTTCATCGATGAAATATTTCCCAAAGCGGGGCTGCACCCGTTGGTATTCTAATGTTGAATGGTCTTTATTTCCCGTTCGTTGAGCGTGCGGGCAAAAGTGACTTTTTTCGCCGCGACTTCGCGAAGGGAAGTGATGATAAATTTATTTTTCGATCGGACCAATGGGGCAGAACCTTTTACAAGTTGCCGTGCTCTTTCCGCCGCCAAGTGTACGAGAGCAAAACGATTTTCCACCTGCTTGAGACAATCTTCAATTGTGATCCTTGCCATAGGGTGGGTGTTGATACCGGTAGTGACAGGCTACTGTCAAGTCAGTTTCGAGGGTTTTTTGTATTGACGCAGTAAGTTAGCTTCCATTATAAGGCCCCTATGCCATTGAGTTGGCGAATCATTGCGGGCGTTTTTCTTCTTTCCGCCATTCCATCGTTTGCTTGGTCTCCCACCCATTCGGAAATTGAGGTGGTCCTGCACGAGGGAGGAAGAAAGTTAAGCGAGCTGATCAACGAATCTTCGGAACGACCCTATCCCGTTGCAGTCGTTCTAAGTGAAGGAACATTGACGCAAATTCGCTATCAAATGACTTCCCTCTTGCAAAAGAAGAAAGTGGAATCTTTAGCGACTGCCGAATCTCTCACGCGCCGGCAACAGGATCTCCAAAACGGAAATCGACTTCTTAAAGCAGGGGCTCTTCTCACAGGTCCAGGAACGGGAGTTTATGTCCTGAAAACGAAGAGACAAAATTGGCGCGACACTGGCCGCCTGCTTGATGCGCTTTTCGATCTGGAGGATTATCCGGATCGACTCTTCCTTCAAGAAAAGTTGAGCCCTCTCTCGAATAACTTGGTGGCTTATTCGCAAGTGTCTAAAACCCTAAAAAAAAGGGATATTGGGGGGCTGCTTCTCATGGGAGATTCTCCTGCGGGACCTCTTCCCATCCCTGTCGATCCTTTTGAACGATTGAAGCTTATTAAGCAAAGCGTCGCACAGGAGATCAACACGTTTATTTCAAGAAGCCCTACTACTACTGGAAGAAGAATGGACTATCTCGTCCGGAAACTCGACCAAGTTGTCCCGGGTTTGCCCTACTTTCCTTCAACACCGTTTTTGCCAGAGGATCCCTCTCTGTGGCAAAAGATGGAGAAACTCCTGCTATCCAATTACAAAAACTTACTTGAATTTCAATTAAATCCATCAGACGCCATTTCTCTTATTTATGACTGGGGAAATCCACGAGCGATTTACGATCTTACAAATGTGGTTCATCCGGAAGCACGGAGCGCGGCAAACCTGTTTCGTGAGGATGTGGGCGTGGGTATGTGGGAGCAACAATTGAAAAAAACCGGATGGATCGAGGGCGGGAAGATGGGTATAGCTTCTGGACTTCTAGCTGGAACGGCCGCAATTATTACTATAGCGTTAGTCGACCATCTTTTTCCCGATAGAGATTTTTCTCTTCTTGCTGAAACCCCGCCCGTATTTCGTATTTGGGATGAATCGGGGAAATTTGCTCCCGCTTCGGAATTCCTCGAGGGGCTTAGATCAAATATGGACATCACGTGTACACAGGTCCAAGAAACCTGCCACGTTTTCGTCATCATTCCCAAAGGCATGGCTGCGGGGGTATTGAAAGCTCGAGGAGAGCCTTCGGAACTAGGAAAAATCGACGTCTCGCAGGAACGATAATTTTATCAGTTTCATTGATCAGCCCTAGCGGATCCGATTTTTTATTTCGCGTTCGGACTGAATGATTTTCGCCAAAGACGCGACCGCCTTAGGAATCCGATCGTTGATCACGGTATGCGTGTACCAACGCATGGAAGAAATTTCGCGCCGAGCTGCGCGCAAGCGCTTGACAAGTTCCGATGCCGGGGTCCCACGACGCTTGGTCATCCGTTGTTTTAAGTCGTTAAGGCGGGGAGGAAGAACCAGGATAAAAACCGCGTTTTTAAACTGCCGCCGGATCGCGCGGGCTCCTTTTTGTTCAATAATCAAAACCACATCATGGCCTTTTGAGAGACAGTTCCGAATGGTCGACTTCGAAGTTCCATAATAGTTGCCGTACACTTTGGCCCACTCGACAAATCCCCTTTGTCGAATCAGTCGACGAAACGCGGTTTTCGAAACAAAGAAGTATTCCCTACCATTTCTCTCTCCTGGCCGTGGTGAGCGCGTCGTGTGGGAAACCGTTCGGCGCAGTTTTCGATCGCGCTTGAGAAGCCGCCGAACGACCGTGGTTTTTCCCGCGCCGGACGGCGCCGAGACGACAAAAAGATTTCCGCTATTCGAGATTTTGGGCTTGCTCACGAATTTTCTCGATCTCGGATTTCATAAAGAGAACTTCCCCCGTCAATTGAAGATCGGCAGCTTTGGATCCGATCGTATTGGTCTCGCGATGAATTTCTTGAAGCAAGAAATCTATGTTGCGTCCGATACTCCCGTCGCTTATGAGAAATTTCTCGAGACGCTTGAGATGGCTTTTCAATCGCACGATTTCTTCCGTTACATCACCCCGCTCCACTAAGAGCGCGAGTTCGGTTTCCATACGATTGCGATCCATATTTTCGGGATGAATCAATTCGGTGATACGCTCACGCATGCGCGTGAGACGTTCGGGACGCCCCGCCAATGCCGCGCGCTCGATCCGGTCAACGACCTTGCCAATCGCGAAGACTCTCTTTGAAATATCTGCGACAAGAGCCTTCCCTTCTCCCGCACGCAAGATTTCAAGGCGGCGAAAAGCCTCGTTCGCCGCTTTCAAAAAATATTTGGAGGAATTCGGGTCGGGAATCAATTCCTGCCCATTGCTTGAAGAAGGAATCGTAAGAACTGCTTCGAGAGGAACGGACTTTTCGATTTTTAGTTTCTTCCGAATCCTCTCCAGCTTTTTCCACCGGGAAACTAACTTTTCATCTTCCGCAGTGTCCCCTTTTGCTCCTCGATGGTGTTCCGCCCGAAGCACCACATCAAATTTCCCCCGATCAAAGGTCTCCCGAAGCCGCGTCGTAAGATGATATTCGATTTCCAAGAAGCCCTTCGGCGCATGTATGTGAACTTCACAAAAGCGATTATTGAGCGAGCGCACTTCCACGACAAAATTTATCTCGCCCTTTTTAACAACCCCCCTTCCAAATCCCGTCATCGATAACGCCATGGTCCTTCTCTACTTCCGTTTCTTTGTAACCACAACAAACGCTAAACCGAAAGAATCCGTATGGCTTAGCGACAAGTAGGCCTCATGAGTTTTAAAAAAGCGGAGTACCTCCTTTCGTTTCGCCCATGGGCACAATAGGGGAGCTCCATTTTTTTGGTTCTGCACTTGTACATCGAAAAGCCGCATCGCAAAGACATTGTGAGAGGCTTTTACCAGCGCTTCTTTCGCACAAAAGCGCGCGGCAAAATGTGGCGCGGGATCGGCAAACGACAGGCAGTAATGAATTTCGATGTCGGAAAAAAGACGGCGATAAAAGCGTGTATTTTTTGAAAACGGTCTTCGACGAAATCGGAGAACTTCTTCTAAATCAATTCCTATGCCGACCACCCTCACCTGTGTCAGCGGTCCGATGCCGAAAGGGAGGTCGCCTCCTCGATCAACATCACCGGAATATCATCTCGAATCGAATATCGAAGACGACACACCAGGCAATCGAGCGAGGGAAGATTTTCCCGGTAGCGAAGATCTCCTTTGCATTTCGGGCAGACCAAAATGTCGAGCAGCTCTTTAGCAACCATGGCCGGGAGATTACCTCGGAATAGCATCTCTGCCAACGCCGGGTATCATCTTTATCGATCGTGAATCTTCTCGTGCTCAACCAGTATTTCCCACCCGATCGATCAGCTACTGCCATTCTTCTGGGCCAGTGGGTGGAAGACATCTCCCATGATCACGACATCACAATTGTCTGCGGTGAGCCCACATACGATCCCGAGTCCAATTCGCCAATCTGGAGATCGAATGTGCGGGTTCACCGCGCACCCTTGCTTCCCTTTTCACGCTCAAATTTATTTGTACGTCTCTTTAATTATTTTCTTTTTCTCGGCTATGCGTTTTTCCGGTCTCTGACACTGCCTAAGTACGATGTCATCGTTTCTTGGAGTGACCCGCCTCTCATTAGCGCAGTGGCAACAATCATCAAGAAAATAAGCGGAGGAAAATTCATCTTTGTTTCGCAAGATCTTTACCCCGAAGTTCTAATTGGGATGAAAAGATTTGACTCAAAAATGATTGTAATGCTGTTAAGGCGGATGATGGAAAATGTGATTCGGAATGCTACCCATGTCGTGGCCATCGGAACGGACATGGAAAAGCGCCTTTATGCGAAGGGGGCGCGAGTAGGCCAGGTGTCGGTGATTCCAAATTGGCAAGACCTCGACGAATTAAGGCCTTGTTCAGGCAAGACTTTTAGAAAGAAGCATGGAATTGATTCCTCTCAATTCGTGGTGATGCACTCGGGTAACTTGGGACTATCCCAAGATTTTGAAACCCTTTTCGACGCCGCCGCCGAAACCTTATCGGATTCGACCATCCTGTATCTCATGGTCGGCGACGGAAAACGAAAAGAAGAGTTGGAGCGCGAAGCAGAGCGACGCAAATTGAGCAATGTTCGTTTCCTCCCGTATCAGCCCTCTGAAGGTCTCGCAGAATCGCTCAGCGCGGCGGATGTTCATTATGTTTCACTCAAGCCTTCGCTCACAGGAGCCATTGTTCCGAGCAAAATTTATGGCGCTATGGCGGTTGGTCGGGCCATATTGGCCAACGTGTCGGAAGATTCTGATATCGCGCAAATTACGAAGGACTCACATTGCGGTCTCTTGGTTCCACCTCTGGGAAAGGCGGTGACGGAAGCGATTCGGCAACTGGCGTCAAATCGGGGACAAACGCTTGAAATGGGAGCGCGAGGAAGAAAGTGGATGGAAGACCATGGGGGTCGCATACCTATGAGAAAAGCTTACGCTAACCTGTTTGCCAAATGCGCTTAAGCGACTCGGAAGAAGCTCGTCTCGCTGAGCGTGAACGAACATACTGGTGGCATATCGCTAAACGCAATTTTCTAAGAGTTGTATTTCGACGATTTTCGATTCCCGAGAGGTCAGAGCCTTGGGTACTGGATGTCGGGGGCGCAGGAGGAGAAACGAAAGAGCTTTTTGGGGGCGAAACCCGTTTCGTGGTCGTCGAGCCGGCAATGACCATTCCACTTCTTCAAAGCCGCGTTCCCCTTCGTGTGGTAGCTCGCGCTGAATTTCTCCCGTTTCGCCCAAACCAATTTGACATTGTGATTGCCGCCGATGTTTTAGAACATATTGAAAACGACTCTCATGCCGTTGACGAAATTGGAACTATAGTCCGATCAGGCGGGTATTTTCTCGTGACTGTTCCCGCTTATCCTGCTCTTTACTCTTCGCACGATGAGGCACTTGGTCATTTTCGAAGGTATCAACGGAAAGAATTACTTCACCTTTTTCCGAAATCGCAATGGAGAATACTTTTTCTTTCGTCCATCTTTGTGTTCTTACTTTTAGGAACTATCCTTCGTCGATTTCGATCCCCACGAGGGTCACCTCAGCCCATTAGCAGTTATGTCGATGTTCCGGGTTGGTTTAACCAATTCCTTATTCTTTGGTGTAAGTGTGAAGCCACCTGGTTACGATGTAGCACATGGCCTATGGGCACCTCACTTGTTCTATTCGCGAAAAAAACGAATTCGTAGCGCATCGATCGCCATTCGAAAACCATGTGTGAGGAGCTGAACCCGGCTCTGAGGAACATGCCTCCATCTCACGGGAACCTCGGTCACCGGAAAGTGATGGGATCGAGCGATCCACAAAAGCTCTACATCGAAGGCAAATCCGTCTAAACGCTGTTTTCTAAAACAAATTTCGGCGGCTTTTGCGCCGAAGAGTTTGAAACCACACTGCGTATCATGAAACGGGAGCCCCACGATGAAACGAAGAAGCGCATTAAAAATTCTCCCGGCTCGCTCGCGCCACCAGGGCTGGCGTACTTCTAGCTTCGTGGAATCCAGTCCTCTGGAACCGATAACGATGGATTCCGACGTCTTAACCATAGGAAGAAGGCGTTCAATTTCTTCGATGGGTGTTGCATTATCGGCATCGGCAAATAGGCGATACGTCCCTGTCGCCTTTCGCATTCCTTCGCGCACAGCCGCTCCCTTCCCTCGGTTAACAGCGAATGAAATTGCCTTTACCGCCAAATTTGGAAACCCATTGATGAGCTCTTTTAATTTTGTGGATGTGTCGTCGTGACTTCCATCGTCAACCAAAAGGACTTCCGATCGTGGAAACTTCACCTCGAGGTATTTAAGGATCGGAATTAATCCAACCTGGAACCTTTCGGCTTCGTTATACATGGGGATGATAACGGACAGCTGTGGTACATTCGAATCTGATTCCACTTTTACAATAGTGCCTCGAAATCGTCGGCTTGACTATTGAGCCAAGCGTCGATCTGGCGTATAAGGCCCCCGATTTTCAACAAAGGAGTCCTCATGCTTGAAACCGAAGGTTATGCCGCGTTACATGCAAAAAGCCCTCTGACATCCTTTACATTTCAAAGAAGGGAGGTCGGGAAAAATGACCTCCTTATCGAAATTCGCTACTGCGGCGTTTGCCACTCGGACATTCACCAGGCTCGAGATGAATGGGGTGGATCGATATTTCCCATGGTTCCCGGCCATGAAATTACGGGTGTCGTGACCCGAGTCGGAGCGAATGTTAAAAGGTATAAGGTGGGAGACCCTGTCGGTGTTGGTTGCTTCGTCGATTCATGTCAGACGTGCCCTTCTTGTCGTGACGGCCTTGAACAATACTGCGAGGGTGGTCTCGTGGTGACTTACAATGGGCGCGAGAAAGATGGAAAAACGCCGACGTTTGGAGGTTACTCCACGCAAATTGTCGTAAATGAAGATTATGTTTTGCGGATGCCGAAGAGTCTTCCTCTTGATCGTTCCGCTCCTCTCCTTTGCGCCGGAATTACGATGTACTCTCCTCTTCGCCATTGGGGAGCAGGGAAAGGAAAACGAGTCGCCATTGTGGGAATGGGAGGCCTGGGCCACATGGGGGTCAAACTCGCTAAAGCCATGGGTGCAGATGTAACCGTGCTCAGTCAATCGCTTCGAAAAAAGGAAGACGCGGTTCGGTTCGGAGCGTCGGAGGTATACGCAACTTCGGACGCAAATACGTTTTCGAAGCTGGCTAATACATTTGATCTCATTCTCAACACGGTTTCCGTCGATCTCGACTGGAATCAATACTTGAGCCTCGTCAAAAGGGATGGCGCTATGGTCCTTTTAGGCGTACCTCCGAAGGCGCCTCAGGTTCATGCGTTCAGCTTGATTATTAAGCGACGCACTCTTGCGGGATCTCTGATCGGAGGAATCAAAGAGACACAGGAGATGCTAGATTTCTGCGGCAAGCACGAAATTGCCAGTGACATTGAAACGATCCCAATCGAGAAAATTAACGACGCCTATGAACGAACGATTCGTGGAGATGTCCGATACCGATTCGTCATCGACATCGCTTCACTCAAAAAATAGTTAGCGATTTCGCAACGAAAGTAAGAAATTTTCCATTCGCGCATAGCGAAGTGATTCCAAGACGAACCCGAGAAAAAACGAAAGAACCGAAATCATTAGTGCGCTTACGGCCACAATCAGAGATGGAACCTTATAGACATATTGCTGTGTGAAATATTCCATGACAGGCGCAAATCCTAGCAGAAGCGCAGCCATGAATGAAAGTACCGAAAGCGACAACGTGATAACCAAGGGGCGAAAATAAAGAGCAAACCGAAAAAACATCGTGATGATGCGAGCCCCGTCCGAGAAGGTTCTCAACTTGGAAGGATTTTCTTCTGGCCGGGAGTTATACAAGATCGGCAACTCCGTCGTCACAAAACCCTTATCCATCGCCTGCAATGTCAGTTCGGTTTCAATTTCAAACCCCTGACTGATAAGGGGTACTGACTTTACAAATTTGCGTGAAAAGATTCGAAGCCCTGAAAGAGGATCCCCCACTTTTTGTCCGAAGAAGCGGGTAACCACATAAGCAATGAGATGGTTTCCCGTAAAGTGAAACCGTCGTGAACTCGATTGATGATAGCTTCCGCCCGCCAGCCGATTTCCAATCGCCACATCAGCCGTTCCCGAACGAACCAATGCGAAGAGTTTTCGAGCCTCCTCGGCCGGATACGTATTGTCCCCGTCGGCAAGGATGTAGAAATCAGCCGTGACCTCAGAAAAGAGCTTTCGTACGGCAAATCCCTTCCCACGTCTCGGCTCAAACAGGACTCTGGCGCCCGTTTCACGCGCTTTTTCGGCCGTTCGATCGTCACTTGCATTGTCACAAACTATGATTTCGGCATTCGGGAACTGCGAATGAAAATTTGAAACTGTTTTCCCCACGGTGAGTTCTTCGTTGAAACAGGGGAGAAGGATAGCGATGGATTCACGGTGATCCGTCATGCATGCTTTCGAATAGCTGTTTCCACCGCACGAACAATATTATCAACCGATCGATCATGCGTGAAGTTTGCCGCATGCTCCAACGAGGCTTTGGCCATTCTCTCGCGAAGAGTTTGATCTTGAATGAGTCGGCCCAACCGTTCTTCGAGCAAGTCCACCCGATTTGATTCAAAGATGTAACCATTGATCCCTTCAATAATACAATCGGGTCCCGCGCCAACGGCGGAAGAGGCGATGAGGGGAAGTCCAGCAGCAAGCGCCTCGCACATTACGGCACCATAGGTCTCCTGTCTGGAAGGAAGAACAAAGATGTCGGCTGCGGAATAATAAAACGGCAATCTCTCTGGGGAGACGTATCCCACCGCATGCACGCGGCCCAGAAGGGGATCTCCTTCTTTGATCGTCGGGACCATGGGGCCCTCCCCTACAAGGACAAGATCCAGATGCATTTCCTTGCTGACAAGGGCCCTCACCGCTTTCAACAAGAGATCGACCCCCTTCCGATGCGTCAATGCCCCGACAAATAAAATGACAGGACTTTTCAAGCTCCAACTCAGATGAAGTCCTTCCGTTTTTTCCCGTACACTTCGAACCCTTTCTCGGAATTTGAGTGCATCCACACTATTAGGAACGGAAAAGATATTTTCGGTGACCGCGCCGTAAGAAGCGACATATTGAGCGGCCCACTTCCCCGTGACAATATTAGCCGCCGATTCGCCGTAGATCTTGCGAAGGATCGATTTTTTAACCTTTACCAACCATTTGGATCTTTCCTTTTGGTGATGACTTTCCGTCCAGACAATATAAGGGATCTGGTTCTTTCGCGCATAAATGAGCGTGTATAGAAACAGTGGCTGCGCATACCCGGAGACGACAACAGCATCAAACACAATTCCTGAAAGAACGGAACGATATTCGCGACTGATATAAAGCGTATGCTTTCCGTAGAAACACCATTGCCAGCTTGGCACCGTATGGATCCGATGCGAATCGGGAAGCGGGATATTCCATGAGCGGTCCTTTTGGCGCTCGCTTAAAAAGAAGATATGAAATTCGAAATCGGTTTGTTCGAGCAGGCGGTCGAAAATGGGTTGTCGATAAGGAGTAGGAATCTCAGCTAGGATCGCTACGCGAGGAATTTTCATTTTCGTGCCAACTCATGAATAAGGGCCGAGAATTGCCTCCCCACCTTCTCCCATGTGTATTGTCTTAAAACTTTCTCCTGCCCCTTTCTTCCCATTTCTCGAAGAGATTCCTTCGTCATAGCCATCATTTGTTTCATAGCATCATACAGTTGCTCTCGGCTCCCCGGCCTAACCAGCAAACCACCTCCATCCTTGAGCATTTCCGGTATCATTCCCACGGAGCTTGCGATCACGGGAAGACCGGCTCCCATAGCCTCTAAGACCACCATTGGCATCCCCTCGGCGTAACTTGGAACTACCACACAGTCTGCCTCGGTATAATGCCTAAGCAGCTGGTCTTCGTCCCAAATGGGGCCCAGGAAACGAACATTTGGCCACGTCTCACACCTTTTCATCAGTTTTAAAGGCATTTCCCCCGCAAACTCGAATTCCGCTTCTCGAATTCCCTTCGCTACTTTTAATATCAATTCAATTCCCTTTCTCTTTTCATAACGCCCAACATAGAGAAAAGTAAAACGGGCGGATGATTTCCTAGACCGTCGGAAAGATTTCTGTTTTTTAATCCAACCTGAATCAACAGCCCCAGGAATTTCTATTATTTTCTCTTTCACAACTCCAATTTTTTTTTCAAAAATTTGTGAAAAAAAA
This sequence comes from uncultured bacterium, assembly GCA_964397255.1. Lineage (GTDB taxonomy): Bacteria > Bdellovibrionota_G > JALEGL01 > JALEGL01 > DATDPG01 > CAYNHQ01. The sequence goes on along the minus strand of CAYNHQ010000005.1, from coordinate 174,026 downwards.
TTTCCAAGACTAATCACTCGGTCTGATTTGCGAGCAATGGAACGAATCGGAATACGCAAAGGAACGCTTCGTAATTGTTCGAGCCACGTGGATAAAGATTGGTAGGGCTCCAAACCATGCAAGTGAACAATTGCAGGTGATCGATTTTTACGTGTCAAATAATGCCAAAGAGTAAACCCATGACCGAAAACAACATCGTATTTTTCTCTCTCCAAAACTGAACTCATTTTTTTGGAAATCAGATGATTTTCCCAAAGATAGTGGCCCGGAAAATTCGGGAGCTGAATTTTGGGGGGAATGTAGGCGTTATGGAGCTTGCCCAGACTTTCTTTTACTTCTGAAACGGTTACAAATTTTTCGCGATCAGGCACATAAGTCAGTAGATCTATTTGCAGGCTTGAATCGAGCAAGAGCTGATCGAGAAGTTGTCGGCTAAATTTCTGCATCCCCCCCATTGCCCAAGGGAAGATTCCATCCGTAAGGTATGCGACTTTGATTGCGTCAGACATGTCTTTTAATCTTCCATGTCCACCACAACGATGAAAGCTGGGTGTGGAGCGGTATTTTTCGATTCAACCAAAAGAGCATCCCTCCAATACTTATTAGGCATCCAAAGATCTGGAACAATCCCACAAGAATGGGTCGATCCGGGATTAGGAATTTTGAAATGATGATTAAAGATGCCGTTGTGACACTAGAGAAAAGAAATGGTGCCAGACAATTCAACAGAAAAGAATATCGTCCGGTTGAAATCGTATATTTTGTTGAAAACAAAAGAACCGTGATTCCGTACACCACATAAGCGGAGGTAGATGCGAGGGCCGCTCCCTTGATTCCCATACCATTTTTTATTAGGACAAAAGCAAGCACGATTTCAATCAGGACCGCAGAAGACAGAATTACAAAATTGATCCACTGTTGTCGGCGTTGTGCGAAGATCGTCAACAAAACGTTGTTCGCGGAAAGGATTACTCCCCAAAAAAAATACCCAGGAATAAAACAATAAAAGGCTTCTATCCCGCCTGCATACTTGGGAAGAAAATGGGTGACTACTGGGCCGATGGCCAAAGTAAGTGGCATTAAGAGACAACAGAGAATGCATGAAAAGACCAAGGTGGGTTTCAAAAGAAATGGCTCTAAAGACCGCGGATCATTGTCATGCGATCCTAAAGTTTCTGGGAGATGGGGGCTCATAGCTGAAGCGGCACGATGAATCAATCCATATACAAATCCGCCCCCCAAACCAGTGACGGCATACATCCCTAAACTAGATGGACCCATCAAAAGTACCAAAATAAGGCGATCTGCCGTTTCAATAAGTTTTCCCGCGAAAGAAACGAGAAAAATCGGGAAACCAATTCGAACGAGTTCGAACGTCGTAGTTTTTGTATAGTGGTGGGTGAACCGATACGGACTCTTCACCCACCAAAATCCCAAATGAACGATTGAAACTATGAGTGTCGCCAACATGAGACCTACCTCTCGAAACAAATAGGTCCCGGAGACCACCAACACGAAAGAAATAGCTCCCTTGAGAACGTTTAATTTACTGACGAGCGAGAAATCTCGAAGCGCGCTGGTTTGCCACGTAGTACGAAACTGAATCTGTTGTTCGCATAAGATTATTCCCGACATGACGACAACCGCGATTCGCGGAAGCTGGGAAGATGAATGCCAAAATGTAAAGTAGATTCCCGTCCCTACGAGAAAAAGGATCGTCCATGCGGTCCAGATGACAAAACAGGAGTCGGAAATTTCCTCGCGGCGTCTTGAATCACCCCGAAATTGGTCGTAGGGCAATAAAAATGCCATGCCATTCTCAGTTCCAAGGTTTGCGTAGGCGCTGTACGACACGACCAGGAGCAAACTCAACCAAAGGCCATAAAATTCCGGCACAAGTATTCTCATAACCAAAAAGGTTTGGAACATCGAAAACATTTGAACGACGAACGTCGAGATATTGAGTGAAACTGTGTCCTTCAAAATTTTGTTTCGTCGCATTTCCTTATTTGTAGCTCGTGCTTGTGACGTTGTCAGTTTGTGACTATCGTTTACGAATGTTGCCAGCTGAATTCATGGACGTCATCAATGAAATCGAGGCGACTTTCCCCGTGGACCGGTGGAAAATTGAAAATATTCACGTGTGGCCCTTTCTGCGATTCGATTTAACCTATCAACTCGCCCTTACGAATTTATCTTTAGAAGCTCTGAAAGCACCCCCTCAGGAAGCAAGTCATCAACGGGTGCGCAAGCTCGTGAATTGGGCCGGAAATATAAGGAAATATTGGGAAGTACGCTTCGGTGACCGTGCTCACAATGAGAAAGAGCTTCGCAAAGTGGATGCTGCGTTTCTCACATACTCCTTGGACCGAACTCGAATTGATGGAAGCTATTATAACAAACCCTGCGATTCCCTCATTGAACTTCTCGAACTTCGAGGAGTGAAAAGCTATTTATTGGAATCCATCAAGACAGAGGAAAATCGGATTCCCAGGAGAAGCCCATCCAAAATTATTCAACCTGCATTGGATCGAATCGATATTTTAACCTTCCTTGAAAGGAGGCTTTTCAAATTCAGAGTGAATCTGGACCGCTATGTAGAATTTTTGCAGTTTGTCGAGCGAATGGGAGTCAATTCGAAACTTTTCGATCCCGCGTACGTGGTTCACATGGGCGTTTGGATCCACAAGGCTGCCCAATATTTTGAGGACATATTAAGGACTCTGGATCCAAGGATAGCGTTTGTCACGGACTATGGAACAACCGAGGGACGTGCCTTTGTACATGCCTGCAGAAAACGAGGACTTTTGGTCGTCGATCTTCAACACGGCGTGGCGGGAGAATTTCATCCTTCGTACGGCCGTTTTACAAAATTTCCGCAAGAAGGTTATCTCGACATGCCAAATTACTTTTGGTGCTGGTCCCAAACCGACGTCCTTGCGATCAAAACCTGGGCCGGACTCAATTCTCATCGCTCTGTGCCCATTCTAGGTGGAAATCTTTGGCTTCAAAGGTGGGCACGCAGGGATTCCCTCGGAGAAGCTGATGCCAAACGGGTCCGTGAAATTAAAGAGAAACATCCGAATCGGATACAAGCCCTCTATACTTTACAATATGATCCTCCTCCTGAATGGATTCTACATGCTATAAAAGATACCTCTACTCGGTTTTTTTGGTGGTTCCGGCTTCATCCTTCTCGAACGAATAGGATGTCCGAGCTTTTGGACTTCATGAAAAAATACCAAATCGAGCACTTCAACCTCCTGGAAGCAACCGAGGCCCCTTTGCCAATTCTATTGCAATCGATGGATGTTCATGTCACTGCCACATCTACTTCGATTATTGAGTCGGAGATCTTCGAAGTTCCCTCCATTGCAATCGATCGCGCTTCCGAGCAATACTTTTTCCGTCAAATATCAAGCGGAGCCGTTAAGACCGCTTACAATCAAGGACAATTTGAAGAGATTTTGAAGATCCTGGCCCCAAAGGCGAAGAAGCAGCCTCAATGGGAACGCTCATCAGATTTGCTTTGTGAAAAGGCAATCGATCAACTTCTTGATCAGGCGGGACTTGGGTGAAGATGGGACGACTGTGCAGCCGATGTGTCATGGATGAATCAGATCCCGAGATTCGATTTGATCAAAACGGACACTGCAACCATTGTCGGGCTTACGATTTGTACCTCAAAGAGCAGCCCTCTCTAGAGAAACGAGCTCGGTTTCTTGAGGCGCGCGTTCAAAAAATGAAACGTGCGGGATGGGGAAAGTCTTACGATTGCGTCATTGGCATGAGTGGAGGCGTCGACTCCACGTATGTTGCTTACTTAGTTAAGAAACTGGGGCTAAGGGCGATTGCCGTCCATGTCGACAACGGCTGGAACACCGAATTGGCGGTTTCTAACATTCGCGTGGCCCTTGATTTATTGGGAATCGACCTTCATACGCGAGTGCTCAATTGGATCGAGTTTCGCGATCTCCAATTGGCTTTTTTGAAAGCCTCCGTGCCGGATGCCGAAATCCCTACGGATCACGCTATCTTAGGAGCATTGATCGATATGGCCCGGCAGCAGGGAATCCCTCATGTCATTTCGGGAACCAATTTTCGGACGGAGATGATTTTGCCCGATCGTTGGACGCATGGGGTGCGGGATTGGAGATACATTCGGGCGGTCCACCGACGTTTTGGAACACATCCCTTAAAGAGTTATCCGCATGTCGGACTTTTTCAACTGCTCTATTATGAAAAAAGCGGAAGCATCGAGTTCTTTCCCATCCTGGACTACATCGACTATAATAAAGGCACTGCTCTTGAAACGCTCAAGAATGAGCTTCGTTATCGGCCTTACGAAGGAAAGCATCATGAATCTATTTACACGCGCTTTTTTCAATCCTTCATTTTGCCGAGAAAATTTGGAATTGATAAACGAAGAGCCCATCTCTCCTGTTTAGTTTGTTCGGGTGAAATACCGCGCGATGCGGCTCTGCGCGAACTCGAAAAGGAAATCATGCCAGAGCGCCGAGTGGAGGATGATCGCCAGTATGTAATTAAGAAATTGGGAATCAGCGAAACGGAATTTCAAGAGATCATGGCGTCCCCACCTAAGAGTTATCGCGATTTCCCGACGGGCGACTGGTGGCAAAGGGACGTCGTTCCTGTGATTCATTGGGCCAGGAAAATGCACCTTTTACCCCAAAAGCGGATGCCCCTTTGATGAGGATTTACGTGGTTTCAATGGTGGACCTCCATGTTCAGAACGCGGAACGAACACACCTTTTGGAAAAGTGGTCCAATGTCGCCCGATTTGGAAATGACGTAACACTATGGTGTCTTCGAAAAGGAAAGCACCCCGTGAAAACGAACGATCTAAGAATTGTCAGGGTTCCTTATATCCCCATTCGCGGCGTTGCGGATGTAACGTATCAGCTCGCGCTCACTTTAGGGCTTTTTTGGAGCAGCCTGCTTCGTAGACCCGATGTCATTTATATCCGTAATTCGTCCTTAGATCTGGCTCCAATTCTGGTAAGCGTTGTTCTTCAAATCGCAATGGTTCTTGAGGTCCCGAGTCATCCATTGGAGGAGGCTCGATTTTTTAAAATTAAGGGGCTTAAACTTTGGTTAGTGAAGACTTGTTTCAAACTAAAGCTAAAGCTTTCGAGAGTCGTCATTACAGTTGCTAGCGGAATTCGCTCTGAATTACTCCGACATTACTCTCTTTCTGAAGAGAGAGTTTTTGTGATCGCGAATGGAGCTAATACGACGTTGTTTTCTCCCCGATCGCAGGATGAAGCGCGACGGGAACTAAATCTCACTTCTCAACTTTACGTGGGTTTTGTAGGGATGATGTACGTGTGGCATGGCCTGCATTTCTTGGTAGCCGCTTCTCCTTTGGTGCTAGAAGAGTTTCCAAACGTACGTTTTATGCTGGTGGGAGAAGGAGCGACGCGGGATGAGCTCATGAATGAGACGCAACGCTTGGGAGTATTCAAAAATTTCTTGTTTTTAGGCTCGGTCCCCTACGAACGGGTTCCGACCTATATCTCGGCCTGCGATGTAATGGTCTTGCCACTGGTTTCCAAAGAAGCCCATGATTCAGGATATTCTCCGCTAAAACTGTATGAGTATATGTCCTGTGGTAAACCAACGATTGCATCTAGATTGAGTGGATTGGAAATCTTGGAAAAACATCGGTGTGGAATCCTTGTGCCGCCTGCGGATCCTCCGGCACTAGCTAGAGCAATCGTTTCGATCTTAGGAAATCGGTCGTTGGGAATGGAGATGGGATCAAATGCGAGAAAAGCCGCGCAACAATTTTGTGATTGGTCTCTCGCGGCCCAACGAACAATGCAAACATTGGTTCGCGTCATTCAAGCAAGTTGAAACAATCCTGCGCCATATGAACCTCTTCAGCACAACGGGAAGCGAAAAAACCTTGGAGGTGATTACACTTCTCGCTCTGGTTGCTGTTTCCCTTTTGATCAGTGCAACTCTTGTGGAGTGGGGACCCCTACCCATTGCTGCGCTCGGAGGGGGACTTGTACTGGCTTTTATTGCCTTTAGATCGAATGAAAGTGTACTTACAATTCTTTTAATCCTCGCGCTGGCGTTGGGGAGTTGCTATCGCTGGGATATCGCCGCTCAGACGTTTTACGTCCGGTTTTTTCTCCTGGGATTGATTACGATTCGAGGTCTGCTTCTTTTTTTCGAGGCCAAACGAAGCACGACCATACACCTCGAGCAGCGGCGAACACTTCTTCATATTCTTTTCTTTACTGTAACCATAATGGGATTCATCACGACCATATCTTCAGTGGATCGATGGATTTCTTTTCAGCGATCGATGTCATTCTTTCTCTTATTCTTTGTCATTTATGTGTATTTCTGGATTCGGGCCAACGATACGGAAGCCTGCAAACGTTATTTTGCTTCCTATTGGTGGTGCTTCATCATCGTATCAGGCATCGGATACTTATTTTTATTGGGACACCTACCTGGCATGATTCGGGGAGGAAGACTCCGACTCGTACTCGGAAACCCAAACCAGCTCGGACATTATGCGGCAATGTCACTACCTGTTGCTATTTGGGTTCTTCTCGACAAGCCTCTTCGAATACCCAAGAATTTAGCTTGGGGAGTGTTAAGTGTCATTGTAATTTCGCTTATTTGGTCAGGATCTAGAGGAGCAATTGTTACAGCCATTGTCACTCTACTTGTTCAATTCACGCTTTCTTACCGGAAGCACCTCATTCTTTTGACGGGTATCGCTATACTTGTCCTATCCATACATTTCTTGATCGGAAAAACTGTAGAGCAATCTGACAACAATTCTTCCTTTTTACGCGAACACATCGTTCGCTCTGAGTCACTTCAAACAGGAAGTGGGAGAACCCTCATTTGGGACGCGGCCTGGAGATTGGTGAAACAGCGTCCATTCCTCGGCCATGGTTTTGCAATTACAGACCAGCTCTTCATTAAGGGATATTTTCCAGAAATCCCTGAATTTCAGGGAGCCCATGTCCACAACGGTTACCTTGAAGAATTGGTAAATATGGGGTACCTGGGTGCGGCACCTTTATATTTCTCTTTTCTTTTTATTTTAATCTTTGGTGCTTTCCGACTCATATTTCCGTTACAAACAACAGGGAGTTACAGACTTGCTGTGGCTCTTTTCGCCACCATCGTTGCGGGATTAATCTCGGGAATGTTTGAAGCGTGGTTTACGTCTGTCGGGAGTATTTTTTGCTTCCCTTTTTGGCTGTCGGCAATGCTTTTCGTTAAAGTTTCCACGTCATTCTGTGATTGGAAGAGCGCGTGATCACGATCATCGACTACGGTGTCGGGAACGCTGGCTCAATCTCGAATATGCTTAAACAGCTGGGAATCCCTTCAACTATTACCGGGAAAGAAGAGGAGATCATGCGGGCCGAAAAGCTCGTTTTACCTGGTGTGGGCGCTTTTGATCATGGAATGTCGATGCTCAAAGAACGCGGTTTGGTGGATCCCCTTCAAAGGCGAGTGATTGAACAAAGAATTCCGATTTTGGGAATTTGCCTCGGCGCTCACCTCATGACAAAGGGAAGCGAAGAGGGAGCCCTTCCGGGTCTTGGCTGGCTTTCATCGACTACGGTTCGTTTCCAGGCGAATCGACTCCCGCCTCGATTTCCGATTCCCCATATGGGCTGGAATGAGGTGGAAGCTCAACCCTCGAGCCGCCTATTTGCGGGCCTTGCAAAAGATCAGCGCTACTACTTCGTGCATTCCTTTCATTTTGAATCTGCCGACCCTATGGAAGTAGCCGCGATTGCGGAATACGGTTATCGGTTCGCAGCGGCTTTGGAACGCGGGCATATTGCGGCCGTCCAGTTTCATCCTGAAAAGAGTCACCGATTCGGCCTTCGTCTTTTGGAACGATTCGCCAAAGAGTTTTGATGAAAATTCCTCGCGTTATTCCCGTCCTGTTGATTCGAGGAGATGGCCTTGTAAAGACGGTCCGGTTTGGAAAGGACAGATATGTAGGCGATCCGATCAATGCCGTGAAGATTTTCAACGAGAAAGAAGTCGACGAACTCGCCGTTCTCGATCTTTCCGCGAGCTTGGAAAATCGAGGTCCAAATTTTGGGCGAATCGCCGATCTCGCGAGCGAGTGTTTCATGCCGCTAGCGATTGGAGGAGGAATTCGATCACTCCAAGAGATGGAAAGAATTTTTCGAACCGGTGTAGAAAAAGTGATTTTGAATCGATCTCTTTATTCGGATCCCCATCTTATTTCGGAGGGGGCGAAGCGATTTGGGAGTCAGGCGATGGTGGCTTCCATCGACGTAAAACGAGATTTCTTCGGCCGTTACCGAATTTACACCGATGGCGGAGAACGAAATTGCGCACAAGATCCTGTAACAACCGCCAAACGACTTTCAGACTCTGGTGCAGGGGAAATTCTTCTGCAGTCAATTGATCGCGATGGCACTTACGGTGGATACGATTTAAAACTCATCCACGATGTAGCTTCGGCGATCTCTATTCCTTTGATTGCTTGTGGCGGCGCGCGGAATATGACCGATTTGGTTGAAGGTGTACGGGCGGGCGCTTCGGCAGTCGCGGCCGGTAGTCTTTTTGTTTTTCATGGCGTCCATCGGGCGGTGTTGATTAATTTTCCCGAGAGACAAGATCTGGAAAAAATATTTATGGGTCTATAAGCGTCGCGTTCCGATTTTTTGGGCGGGATTCCCGCGGTAAATTCCATTCGGCTCAAGATGACCCGTAGCGACAGAGCCAAGCGAAAGCATGGCCCCCTCCCCCATGCGAACACCGGGACCCACGATGGCTCCGGCGGCGACCCAAGCGCCTCGCCCGATCTCAATGGGTGCTGTCCGTAGGCCGAACTCTTTGGAGTGTGCATCATGATTGCCAGTGCACAGGTAGGAATTTTGTGAAACGCATGCGCTTTCCCCGATCCGGATATGATCCAGAGAATCAAGCCAGGTTCCCTCTCCAATCCACGCGTACTGATCGATGGTCAGTCGCCAAGGGAAGGTTATGGTGACTCTCGGTTTAATGAGAACTCCAACGCCGACCTCCGCTCCAAAGAGACGAAGAAGAAATCGTTTGGCTCCATAGTTGGGAAACCACGAACTTTGAAATAAAAGCGCAGAAACGATTCGCCAGAGACATTCGATAAAAAATGGACGGCCTCGATCAAGAGGCGAGGAATAGCGAGAGAGATCAACAAAGGAGTTCGTCATAGATTTCCGTGATTCGAGCGACATGCTTCACAATATCAAATCGCTCATGAGCATATGCCTGAGCTGCGATACTTGTCTGGTAATTTTTTGGATCCTCTAGGCTTTCGTTGATTGCGGCGGCCAGAAGGTCGGTACGGCCAAGAGGATAGAGTCGCCCGTATTTTCCGCCTTTCAAAAGTTCCGGGAAAGCACCGGAATCGGTTGCGATCACGGGAACGCCCGCAGCCATAGCTTCAATGATTGTTCTTCCAAATCCCTCGGCCGCGGAAGGTAGAACAAAGAGGTCACTCGAATGAAGCGCGTAAGACACGTTGCGTTCGGCGCCCAAGAATAGAATCTTTGACTGCAAATTTAGTTCCCTCACTCGAGTCTCAAGCATGCCTCGATAAGCTTGCTCCTCGGGGATATTCAAGTCGCCACCAATGATCGCGATCACCACGTTTGGAAAACGACGTATAACTTCGGGGGCCGCATTAATGAGGTCGATCACTCTTTTCCGAGGGTGAAGCCGACCTAAATAGGTTATCACGCGTTTTTCACGGAATGACTCGGCATGCTGAGTGAAATATTCACGGGATTTCTCGGCAAGATACGGGCTGAGATCGAGAGCGTTGTAGAGCACTTCAACTCGCTCTCCAAGTTGACGTTTAAAGAAAATTTTGCCGACCGCATGGCTGATGACAAAGATGTGGTCCGCCAATACATAAATCAATCGAAGAAATACATTGAAAAACCAAAGTGGTTCGTCACTCGCGTTTCCACGATAATGAATGATCACCGGTATCCTTCGCAAACGCCCAATGATTGCCGCAGAAAGATTTGATTCCATATTTAAATGAACGACATCGACGCCCGTCTTTCCTATCAGTCGCCAAAATCGGAATAATTCAAGAGGCATCGCTCCAAAAAAGATCAACCAGTAAAAAGGATTGATGGTTCTATAAAGCCTACGGATCGTGAGTTCATGGACTTGCGCACCGGCTTCAGCAAATCGGGGCTTGTAGGGGGAACCGGTCGGTAGGGCAACGTGCGGCGCATATCGATCCTTCGGAAGTGCACGAAGAATGGTTAAAAGACTTTCGTCTGCGCCACTAACCGCATAGGAGAACGGGGAGACGAACAGGATTTGTTTCGGTTCGATCAAACCTCCCATTTTGCCGTTGTATGATAGTTTTATTGAAATGGAACGTAAATGGAGTGGGCCGGCATTGGCATTTTTTTTCCTTTGGATCATTGCCACTCTGTCGTTTGGCGGCGTTGCGCCACCGTTTGAACGGGTTTATCCGCTCTGCGTTCTCCTTGTGGCAATGGCCGTCCTATTTCACCAAAATGGCGCCCAAGAGGGTCATGAAGAATCGAACTCAAAGACCGTTTCCGCGATTCTTTTCCTTTCCGCGTTGTTTATCGGATTAATGTTCTTTCAACTCATCCCTTGGAGTGAACCGAATCTTCGATTACTCGCCCCATTTTCGGCGGACATGACGTTTGGAACCCTTCGTGAGCTTGCCCTTCTTACGCCCGACTCGCGTTTCCCGATTACACTGGCTCCTTTGGCAACAGGAACGGCTCTTGCCCAGGGGATGTCAACTCTTCTTTTATTCGTCTCTGCTCTCTTTCTATTTCGTGAGAAGAAAATTCGCGTGGCATTCGCTTACGGGCTCGTATGTTTGGGGGCCGCTATTTCCTTCTTCGGTTTGGTTCATCGCTTTTCGGGATCCACCCACATGTATTGGCTTTTCGAAAAGGGGTGGACCTATTTCGGCCCCTACATTAACCGGAACCATGCGGGTGCCCTTTTCGCCGTTTGTGCGGCGGTCGCCTTCGGACTTCTTGCGCGAGAGAGAGATCCCACAAATCGAACAGCGCTCAGTAGTGCGCTTGGAATCTTACTTCTAGGTCTCCTTTTTACGGGATCGCGCGCGGCGGTGGTCGCCGCACTGGGAGCGTTTCTTATTCGATTGCTCGTCTGGAGGGATAGGCAAACCTCCTCGCGAAGCGGCAAACGCTATGCATGGACCACCATGACTCTTGCAGTAGGTGTCGCATTTTATTGGCAGGCTTCATTCTTCGGCCGCTTGATTCAATCCACTCATTCGTCTAGTCCCGAGCTGAGACAGCAATTCTGGACCGACGCGATTTCCCTCGGAAATCAAAATCCCTTGTTTGGAATCGGATTCGGTTCGTTCGCGCATTTTTCCCACTGGTTTGGAATCACTGAATATTGGGTCCATCCCGAGCATGTGGAGAATGATTACCTCGAATTATTCGCTTCCGCGGGATTCATGGGAGGAATCATGGGTCTCCTTTTGGCAGCTTGGGTTGCCGTGGTCTTGGTTCGCCTGTTGAGAAATCGATCGGCTTCTTTGACAAAAAAAACATTCGCGCTCGGATTAATTGCCTTGGCATTCAATTCATTTTTCGTATTTAACGCTCCCCTTCCTGCGCATCAGATTCTCTTCGCGATCTTACTTGCCGGTATTTTCTCATCTCATCCTTCAAAAAAGGCCTTTGCGGCACTCCTCATTTTGGCCATTCCCCTTAGCGTATTGCCACTCAGATCAAAGGGAACTGATTTCGGAAAAGAGACCAATTTGCCTGTTTCGTTCGTCAATCAGAGAGCGGAAGAGCTGTTAAGTAGTGAAACAATACTTCAATCGAACCCGATAGATGCCAAGGCACTGTATCTGCTTTCTCGAAGGTCCGCGCAATTGGGGGACGTTCATCGGGCGAAAGTTTCCTATCTTCTCGCTCAGAAGCTGGATCCCTTCCTCCTTGCCGAACGAATCCATGCGGCCCGTGCATTGGCGGCAAAGGCGCCTGAAATAGGACACGACCTTTTGGTGAGTCTAGCCGATACTTCGGCCCCCATCAGCTCGGCTCAGCGAGGAGAACTCGCAATTGATGCGGCCGTGGTTTCAGCTCAGCAGGGGAATTGGTCGACATTTGAAAACGAAGTTCAACGTGGGAAAGAATTGATTCCGGACGACTGGAGAGTTTCTCTGCTGGAGTCCCTCATTCATACTCCCGCCTCGCCGCGAATTGCGGAGTCCTGGATTGAGGCAAAGCGCCACAAAATTCCGTCCTCCACGTGGGACTCATGGCTTGCTCTCCTTCGTTTGCGACCTCATCCCATTTCACCCGAGGAAATTCTCTCCGCCGTTGGACCAACCCGAACCGATATCGGACCGTTTCTACACACACTCGAGCGTCTCTTCCCTCATACGGAACCCCTTCAGGCGATCTTGGATCTTGGACTTCCTTCTCCCCGCTATCAACCCAACCATGCCGCGAGAGACAGCGCGACCTGGATCACAGAAAAAGGGGCGATGGTGATTCCGGAAAAGATTGAAGTTCACGTTCGATCCGTTCATCAGGAAATCGACACCTACCTTCTTCCCGTTGAAATTTTAGCGATTCCTTCGCAACTCTCTCTTCACTTTACGATTGCCGCTGAGAGATCGAAGGCCCCCCCGAAACTGGTGGCGCAAATGGACGGGAGAAATCATTTTCTCAATGCCGTTTTGCGACAAACGTCTCCTTCCATTTACGAATTCGATGTTCGGAACTTAGGCGACATCGAATGGATTAAGACTTCTCCTTCCAAGAAAATAACCGCGCTTGGGTTTAGTCCGCTGGAAAGAGAGGGTATCTATTCCCCGGGCCCCATGAAAATATTTGTAAATACAAGCCCTTAGATCCAGTGCCATTTGGTGGGAAATAGTATTAATCCCACTTGTACATTTTCCCACAAGGCGTTATGCTCTAAGCCATAACACTATGGCGGACGAAAATCGGGAGTTCAAAGAAGTGGCCCAACTTTTCCCGGATGGGAAAGGAAGAATTACGTTGGGGAAGTATGCGAAAGGGATCAGCAGTTTCAAGGTAAATGTCGACAAGGAAGGCCGAATTCTACTGGAACCTTTCGTCGAGATCCCTGCGCACGAACGGTGGCTATTCCTAAACAGAGAAGCTTATTCGAGGGTGAAGCGAGGGCTGGAGGATTCATCGAAGAAGAAAACAAGGTCTCTCGGTTCTTTCTCCAAATATACGAAAGGTGAAGGAGACGATGAAGAGTGAATTTGTTTTCATTGCGGTGGACCCAAGAAGCAATTGAAAATCTTCAAGAGCTAGAAAAAGACAAGGGATTGGAAAAACGGTTCAAGGCCGTTCGAAAGGCGCTGGGTTACCTGGAGAAAAACCCACGCCATCCCGGATTACATACACATAAATATGAATCTCTCTCCGGACCGAATGAGGAAGAGGTTTTTGAAGCCTACGCTGAAAGCAAAACAACGGCGGCTTATCGTATTTTTTGGCACTACGGACCGGGAAAAGGAGTGATTACAATCATTGCGATCACTCCCCATCCGTAAAATCTTTGTAGACTCAGGGCGTTAGGGTAGGATTTGGCGAAATCACGTGAAAAAAGTACCGCTTGCTCGACCAGACCACCCCGATGACCCCGCGGCGCTTCTTGCGACGCTACGGAATATTGTTCTCTCGGGTCGATGGACACAGGGCGAATATGCCGCAGCATTTGAAAGAAGAGTCGCCGAATACTGCGGATCGATTTACGCCGTAGCCACAAACTCTGGGACCTCGGCTCTGGAAGCCATTTGTGAGGCCGTTGGACTAAAAGAAGGAACCGAAGTGATTTGCCCTTCGTACACATTCATCGCCACTGTAAATGCGGTGCTTTTGTCGGGCGCACGCCCGGTTTTTGCGGACATTGACCCCGCCACATTTAATCTGGATCCGAAAGAAGTGGAATCGAAAATCACCGACAAAACTCGCGCGGTGATCCTGGTTCACCAGTTCGGAATTCCTTCCGACGCCGGAGCGTTTGCCTCCCTGTGCCGCAAACAGGGTTTGGTCCTCATCGAAGATGCAGCCTGTGGGCTTGGCTCACATTATGAAGGGAAAGCGGTCGGAACTTTTGGAGTCTCGGGTTTATTGAGTTTTCATCCACGCAAAATTCTTTCTACAGGTGAAGGGGGGATGGTTCTTACCGACAACGAATCACTATCACAACGAGTGAGAAGTTTTGGCAACCATGGAAGGACAAATTCCGATAGTCCGACGGTGGAACGGATGGGTCACAATCATCGAATGAGTGAATTTCAGGCGGCCCTCGGCCTATGGGCGCTCGATCGAATGAATGATTCCATCGAACGAAGGCATCATTTGGCACGACGATACGATGAAGCTTTTTGTGATGTTCCAAACGTTCGAACCGTTCATCTCGCCAAAGGATTGGAATGGAATTACCAGAGTTATCCTATTCGAATTTCCGGCGGTCGACGAAATTGGATTGCGGAAGAACTTCGGAAAAAGGGGGTGGAGACAAGCCCAGGGCCTCTCCCTTCTCATACGCATCCCTATATTGTTCATCTGTTGCAACCCCCCCGCCTGCCCGAAACAGAAGCGGCATATGAGGAAACTCTTCTTTTACCGATGTACGCTGCGATGGAAGACGACGATCAAGCGTATGTGATTCAGACTCTGCGCCAGGCGCTCGGATGAAATCGCTTGCACGGATTTCTCGTGCATTGGTCCATGAGTTCCGTCTTGATCTCTCTCACCACACGGTTTTGACCGAAGCTGCGACCGGACCTTTTGCCGCAACGGCCGCCATGGCGGCTTTTTCGGGAGCAAAAGTTTATGCCATTGCAAAACCTTCTCCATTTGGATCTCGCCGTAATGCAACAACGCATACCCTTCGGCTGGCCCAAGGATTGGGTGTAGCCGACCGAATTCATGTTTTTCCATCGATTGAAAAGGTACCGCTTGGAAATGTAGATATTATCACCAACAGCGGTCATGTCCGGCCGATTTCAGCCAAGTGGATTCGGAAAGTTTCATCCCATGCGGTGGTTTCCCTCATGATGGAGCCCTGGGAAGTTCGTCCTTCGGATGTCGATTTGCGCGCACTTCAAAATCGGTCGATTCCATTTGCGGGCGTAAATGAGCGAGGGAGGAAGGTAAATGTTTTTTCATACCTCGTTCCTCTTTTGGCGCGTGAAATCCGGAAAGGGGATCGGGTTTTTCTTCGATCCGCTCCCGCGTTTTCTCCTTACCTTCGCCGAGCGATTTCACTTGCTCGCGCAAAACAAGCTCGGAGAATATCCGAAGCGAATGTATTTGTGATTGCAGTCGGCCCCACAGATCGCATTACAAAACGGGAGTTGCATCCTTTCCCCGCGGGGAAAAAAGTGATTCAGCTCTGGGGTGACATAGAAGGAACTCGAGCCCCCCAATGGAGGTGGATTCCCACGATTTCCCCTCGAAAAGGACATATGGGCCTTCGCCTTGACGATCTGGGACCGGAACCTGCCATCCGGCTTGCAGCGGCGGGGCTTAAGGTCGGTGAACTTTTATCAAAAGCGCGTGCAAAAGGACTTTCGCCGCAGCATTGTGTCGCGGTCGCTGCGCATTCGGGGTTCGCCATGCCGTCACGTCGATGATAAGCTTTTTTTATGCGCGTACTCGTTACAGGAGGGGCAGGCTTTGTGGGATCTCACCTCTCCGAGCGTCTCTTGGCCGAAGGGCACGAGATCACCATCATCGATAACTTGTCCACGGGCGGAATTCGAAACATCGAGGCGCTCCAAAAAAATCCAAACTTTCATTTGGTGGTCGACTCAGTGACAAATGTTCCAACTCTTGAACCTTTCATTAGACAATCCGATCTAATTTATCACCTCGCCGCGGCTGTCGGTGTGAAACTGATTGTGAAAGAACCGGTGAACACCATTGAAACCAACATTCGAGGCACCGAGGCAGTTCTCTATCTCGCGAATAAATGGCGAAAACCGATTTTGCTTACGTCGACTTCAGAAGTGTACGGGAAAAACTCAAAGAGTCCTTTTACCGAAGATGATGACATGGTCTTTGGACCCACGACCCATTCTCGCTGGAGCTATGCGTGTTCCAAGGCCATCGATGAATTTTTGGCTATTGCGTATTACCGGATGAACCGCCTACCGATCATTGTCGCTCGTCTTTTTAATACGGTGGGCCCGAGGCAAACCTCACAATACGGCATGGTTCTACCTACTTTTGTTCGGCAGGCCGTCCGAAATCAGGCCATTACGGTCTATGGCACGGGTCAGCAACGACGAACCTTTACCTATGTGTCCGATGTCATCGAAGCGCTTGTGCGCCTCCCCCAAGAGACACGGGCCTTTGGCGAGGTATTTAATGTGGGGGGAGACCGAGAAATTTCAATGATGGAATTGGCCGAATTGGTGAAGAGTCGGGCCAAATCCGCCTCGTCGATTGTAACCATCCCGTACGATGAAGCGTATGCGCCAGGATTTGAGGATATGCCGCGCCGTGTGCCGAATATTTCGAAAATTACATCCATGATCGGCTATCGTCCCACGGTTTCGCTAGAAGAGATTGTGGATCGAGTCATTAATCATTTTCGGCAAGACCCGCAATTCATTTAGATTTCATCCATGGAATTGATCGTCCCATTTTTTCTCTCCCTCATCTTGGGAGGAGTGCTGACCCGATTTCTCCTCGCTTTCGATGATGAAAAGTCTTGGTTGATTCGTACGCCCACCGCCGATCGATGGCATGAGCAAGCCACACCCAGTATGGGGGGCATTGCCATGTTTTCCGCATTCACGATTTGTTTTCTTCTTTTCCGTCAATTTCAACCGGATTCGTTGAAAGTCTTACTTGGAGGAGCCCTCATTTTTCTTCTTGGATTCATTGATGATCTTCGCCCGCTTCCCCCTTATTCAAAATTGGTCGGGCAAATAGCGACGGCCTGCCTCATGATTCTTCTCGG
This sequence comes from uncultured bacterium, assembly GCA_964397255.1. GTDB lineage: Bacteria > Bdellovibrionota_G > JALEGL01 > JALEGL01 > DATDPG01 > CAYNHQ01. The sequence continues at coordinate 156,992 of CAYNHQ010000005.1, read as the reverse complement.
TGTGCATGTAGCATGGCCTGGAAATCCACTTGTATTTATCCCTCTCACGCTTTTTTGGATCATTGGTATTACGAATGCATTTAATCTTCTCGACAATATGGACGGCTTAGCGGGAGGGGTTGCGGTCATCGGCACCTTTTTTCTACTCGCTTTATCGATTCTAACGGGTCACTTCACCTTATCCATGCCGTTACTGGCCATTTTCATCGGGTCGGTCACCGGATTTTTGCGATACAATATTTATCCCGCCCGGATTTTCATGGGAGATTGTGGATCGCAATGGATAGGATTTACCCTTGCCGTTCTTACCATCCTGGATACCTGGCGAAGCGCTTCAAATCTTTTTCTTACCCTTGCGACCCCCCTTCTGGTTCTGGCGGTACCCATATTCGATACCACTCTGGTGACTCTCAATCGCAAAATTCACGGAAAACCGGTCAGCCAGGGAGGGAAAGACCATGCCTCACATCGCCTGGTGGCCCTGGGGATGAGTCAGAAAAAGACCGTCACGGTTCTCTGGGGACTTTCCGCTTTGTTTGGTCTCTCCGTCCTATTTGCCCATATCTACAATGTGCAGGCCTGGGGGCTTCTGATCTCAGGTGTGGTGATCTTCATTGTCGTTTTCGGAATTTTTCTCACGGACGCGAAGGTTTACAACACTCCCCAATCGATTGAAAAGTCACGTCCTTGGATCCCCAGCGTCGATCTTTTTTATCGACGCAGAATTATCGAAATTTTGATCGACACACTTTTGATTGGGCTGAGTTACGTCCTCGCGTACCTTCTTCGATACGACTGGAATGTAAGCGAATACACGATAGCCCAATTGGGACTTACCCTTCCCATTATCATTACGACGAAATTGATTCTGTTTATGATGTTTGGCCTCTACCGAGGTCTTTGGACCTACATCGATTTTGAAGGGGTCTCGAAGCTATTTCGAACTTCGCTACTGGCTTCAGCGGGAACGGTGCTCGCCATTTTAGGAATATTTCGATTCAATGGCTTTTCGCGTTCGCTCTTCGCGATTGATTTCGTCGTTCTCTTCGCATTAATGGGGGGTACGCGTGCGCTCCTGCGGGCGATGAGAGAATCGCTCTTTGCTTACCCTGACCAAGGGAGGCGAGTGTTGGTGATCGGTGCGGGAGATGCGGGGCGATTCGTGCTAGAGGAAATTCGAAAAAACCGAAATTGGAATCTTCGCCCTGTGGCAATACTCGATGACGACGTGAGCAAAAAAGGTCGCCCTCTCGTCGGGGTACCCGTGGTGGGCGGAGTAGATAATCTCTCTTCGGCAGTTCAAGAATATAAAATAGAGCAGATCATCATTGCCATTCCCTCTTTGGAAACAGTGAAAAGGACTTTCATTGAAGAAGCCTGTCGCAGAAGCGGCCTCCCCTTCGCTTCGCTTCTCTCTTTTGAAAAAATGATCGTCGATCCGCTTCGCACCGCCGAAACGCGCTGGAATTAAGAGAGGTTCTAGGCGTTGGCCGGTGGCGGAAGAGTGGGCTCCGTCTTTATTTCCTTTTCCTCTTCCTCAGCGTAGGTGGAATAACCGTACTTATAATATTGATAGTTGGAATATGTCGATTTTTGCACGTCGACGTCGTTGAGAACGATTCCAAGAACCGGAGCTTTTACGGCTTTGAGCTGTTCCGCGGCAAAAATGACCGCCTTGCGATGCGTCTTTCCTGCCCGAACCACCATGATGGTTCCATCCACCATTTGGGAAACGATGACGGCGTCGGTTACCGGGGCAATGGGTGAGGAATCGATAATGACCCGATCGTATTTTTTGCAGAGTTCATCAAGAATTTTCCGCATACCATTGGAGCCTAAGAGTTCCGCAGGATTGGGAGGGATAGCCCCCGCCAGGACGTAATCGAGATTGGGAACATTGCTCTTGGTGATCACTTCATCAAGTTTGATTTCGCCCAAAAGAACGTTTGTCACGCCAATTCGCCTCGGCGTATCGAACACATAGTGAAGTTTAGGCCGACGCAGATCAAGATCAATGATCACGGTTCGCTCCTCGACTTGTGCCAAGGTGATCGCGAGATTGAGCCCCGTCACAGTTTTTCCCTCGGCAGGCCCGGTGGAGACCAGCATTAACTTTTTTAGTCCCCGCGTGGCGGTGAGAAACAGAATGTTCGTGCGAAGGGTTCGATAGAATTCCGACAGTGTGGTTGTAGGTTCTTCAAAAGGAATGAATTCCAGCGCTTTTCCCGTACTATTTTCCCCCTTTATTCGATGATGGGGAATTAAACCCAAAAGGGGAAGATGCAAATACCTTTCCACGTCTTCGTGGGTCTTAAAGGTGTCATCGAGATACTCGAGACCAAGGGCCAATCCGATTCCTCCCAAGAGACCAATTACGAGCGCCAAGAGGAGATTCGTTACAATGTCAGGGCGAATTGGCCGATCAGGTAGAAGAGCCCGATCCACTACTCGAATATTGTTGCTTCGTACCAAGGCCGAGAGGTCAGCTTCTTTAATTTTCTTCTGAAGGGTTTGGAAGATTTGTTGGTTCGTATCCGCAACAACCTTAATGTCACCTAGTTTCCGGTTGACCTCGTCAATGCGGAGGGCCTCCATTTTTTGATTTTCGAGCGCACGGGCGATGGAGTCTTCTTCCTCCTTTGCTAATAAATATTTCGTTTTGAGACGGCTGACTTCCGCCTCCACTTCCTGACGGATCGATCGCTCAATTTCTCCGATCTCGGAATTCAGTTGGACCATGGTTGGATGCTTTTCGCCATACCGCAGAGCCACCTGCGCCCGTTCCGCTCTGCGGTCGGAAAGGTCGCGCTTTAATTTTGTGAGGAGTTCGCTCGACACCACACCGAGAAGATCTTCGATTCGCATCGATTTTTTGACGAGTTCACTCAACTTTCGATACTGCGCTTCCACTTCGATGCGCTGACTTTTGAGCCGATTGAGATTGTCGGTCAGGGCCAACAAATTGGCTTTGGCGACGTTTTCCCGGTCTTCCAAAGAGACGACCTTGTATTCTTCTTTATACTTTTGGAGCTCATCTTCCTGCGTTTTCTTTTCTTTTTGTATCTCCTCGAGTCGTTGGTTGAGCCAGTCGATCGCCTGCGTCACTCCCGCAAGTTTTTGAGCAAGATTGTCATCCACGTATGTATCGCCGATCAGGTTCGCGAGGGCCTGTGCTCGCGTGGCATCGGTATCTTCAAAATTGATATTCGCGAGCCGACTCTTGTCATCCGACCCAATGGAGACTCCACCCACGAGATGTTCGGTGAGGCCTTCTACATTCCAGCCTTTGACTACGCCGTGATCGATAGCGCGCTGGGCTACTTTTGTCATGAGAGCCCGGCTTTTTAAAATTTGATACTGCGTTTCGTAGTAGCGAAGTGCAGACCACCACCCATAGGGTGAGGAGTTCACCACATCCTGAAAAAAAGCGGCATCCGGAGTTTCGGCGCCAATTTCAATAAGAGTGGAGGCTCGATAAATACGAGGCTGACGAAGCGTCACGAGCGCCGTAAGAGCCACCACCGAAACAAGAAAGAGAAGAACCACCTTTCGTCGTTTCCAGACCTGGTGAAAGTATTCTTTGATATTCAAATCATGCATTAGAAAAAACTCTCCGGAACCACAATCACATCGTTGGGCTCCAGACTCACGTTCTTTTCTTTATTTTCAATGATCTTATCCAATCGAACGTTGATTTTATCCTCTTTCTTGTCTCCCTTGCGAAGAATATAGGTCGAACGCGGCGATGCGGTCGGGGTGGTCCCTCCGGCCAAGGTGACCGCTTGAAGAATCATCATATTTTCTTCGTAAGGGACTGGGCCGGGACGAGCAACATTTCCGAGAACGAAGACCTCATTGGCTTTTGGAACGTTGATGACATCTCCATCCTGCAACACGACGTTTTGAGAAAAATCTCCCTTTTGAATGAGCCGAAAATAGTCGACGATCATAGGTTCCCCAACATCTTTGCCCATCGCGGAAGGGGTCTCTGAAGGCTTGGCTTCTTCTTTTGGCTTGGCCCCTCGAATCAAAAGGATTTTTTTCCCTCCGCTGGGATCAATTCCACCGGCTCGGGAAAGAATATCGAGAATCTTTGTCTCTTCACGCAAGACATAAGTTCCTGGTGTTTTGACGGCGCCCAAGACCAATACCTTTTGGCTTTGGTAATCTTTTACGTCGACATTCACCTGGGGCTCAACGAGGTAACCGTCTTTCAATTTCTCCGTGATCAGTTTTCCCAACTCTTCGGTGGTTTTTCCTTCCACGGCGATCCGGCGTAAGTGGGGATAATCAATCGTACCGTCTGTCAAAATACGAAACTCCCCCGAGAATTCCTTTTCCCCCAACACGCGTACTTCTAGCAAATCTCCTACACCCACACGATATGAGTTTCCAGGCTCAGCCGACAATGTCATGGATAGGCCGAGCGAAAACAAAAGAAAGCCGAAAGCTCGTTTAGTAGTAAAGGTCAACACCGACATTCACCCGATGTTTGCTGAAGTCCGCACTTGCCAGGCCGATGGGGTCAACGGCGTTTGAACTACGAAAATCAAAAAGATGTTCGACACGCAATTTGCCCCAGCTCGTAAGGTCGTAACTTACTCCCGTCCCGGACTGAATAACAATGTCTTTTCGGGACTCTCCGGGGGAGATGTCATTTGGGCCGGAATAAGAGACAAAATCGAGCGTGCCCCTCACATCCGCTTGGAAGCGTCGGGCAAATTTCCAATTGCAATTCGCCTCAAATTGGTTGTCGTCATAATAGTTAGTGAACGTGCTGATTTCGGTTTGACGCTTGAATCCTCCACCCAAACTTAGCTTCGGTGTCATGGCGAACCTGGCTTTCACCCCGCCGTTAAAAGTATTCGCATCGGGCCCTGAATCAAAGTGAAGGAAGGCGGCTCCCGCCTCGACGGAAACAACCAATTTCTGCGTAACCAGATTGTCGAGGCCGAATTGAAAATCGATTTCTTTAGAATCGCTGTTGGTCGCCGTGGCCGTGGGATCATCCTTGAAATTGGTATTACCGAGCTCGAAAAGCCCCGAAAGCACGCTCTTGGGGAAAAGTCGGAAGAAGCGAGAAATGTTTAGGTGTGACGATACGCCGACTTTATTTCCCGTATAACTGGAGAGCGAAAGAATGTCGTCGTAATTCACGTATAAATTTGCGTAGCGTAGCCCTAGATCAAAATCTTGCGCGGGAGTTTGATAAAGCGTCTGAGCGGACGCCTCATTGCTGATTCGCCCAACTCTTTCCGGTAATTCCACATCTGCAGGGTCCGAACTTTTTTCGAATCGATCATCCACGAGAAATGAAAATCGTTGCGAAAAACGATATCGTCCGTCAAAACTTCCTCTTTGCTGATTGTGATCGTCCTGGGCATCCACCGAAGCGTTATCCCGGAATCCGTAACGATATCCCAAGCCAATATCGACCTTGGATGAACTCCAACTCAAATCTGCTCCAGGTTCGAACTGCAATACAAAATCCTTCTGAGGGTTTGTGTCCGAGTAGAGCGCATTGCTGTCGTAGGAAGTAAGCAAGTTAAAAACGGGGTGGAGCCGGGCCCGGCCCATCCGAAGCCCCGTATCCTTATCTTTCCCATACCCCGTATCGATGGGCTTGGATTGCAAAATGAACTCGGTCGTCTGAGCAAACAGGCTGGGATTAAATAGAAAAAAGGCAAGACATAGGAGCGGCGTCCGGAATACCCGACGTCCTATACGGCTACCAGACTTAGGCGGGAGAAGCAGGTTCACTAGTTTTTAAATTTAGGAGGTGTGTATTTTGGCGACCTTATCGGAAAGGACTTGCGGGAGGAGCCACCGGATATCCATCATTTGAGATCCCTGGCGTAGATTGAAGGGAATTTGTAGATTCCCTCTCCAATGGATTACCTTCTCCCTCTGGTCGAACGTAGACAAGGGTTATTCCTTCTTCTCCTTTGTTATTCTCCTTTCCTGTGCATTCATCGATAGATTGTTCAACTTCGGCCACACTCTCACCATATGCTTTGATCTTCGCCCCATAGGCATCCGCGGTTTTTGAATCGTGTTTATAGGCCGTTTCAGCCAATACGATTTTAGCTTGCTCCGAAGCTTTCACCAGACCCTTCACCAAATTCAATTTGACCGTTAGGCAATTCACACGAGGGAGATTTCCCTCGTCCCTCGCGTGACCGACCTCCTTGAGAAGCCGATTAAGCGTGCCGTTCATCGTGGCGACTTCCTTTTCTACCGCAGCAATTCTGGTCTCGGGCGCAATTTCATCGGCCGATTGGCTGACAGAGATCAGCCCTGTCGTAACAATGGAAAAAATGACACGCTTTGAGATCAAGTCGCCTCCTAAAAATTACTTTCGATAAACTTGGTAAACCTTAATAAATTCTACAGCTTAGCCCAGGAAGAATCAACGATACTGTGGTTGCGGCCTACAACCATCCCCGGAGCACGAAAGTGTAAAATAAATTTCACCTTGGGCCGATGAATAGCGGCACAAGTCTATAATAGTTATGCATACTTCTTTCGGTCTTCTTCTAGGCCATCCCAAAATGCTGCCACCCCCTCGAGCATTTCATTTCCGGAACGGAGAAAGGCCATTTCATCCAAATCGGTGTGGGCAAAATAATCTTCTTCTAGCTCCTCCTGCGTGTGCTTAGCATGCTGTGACTCGATTCGGTCATGCCATGTAAAAAAAGCGAGGGGAAAATCAATTTTTTCTCTTTTCTTGTAAATCGCAAGGCCTTCCACCAATTCCTTCCAAAATCCGGCAGCCGCCCAATTCTCAACGGCAAAACTCGCCGCTCTGCCTACCGAATAATCGGGGCTTCCATAAAGACGGACCAATTCGTCACAGAAAAAAAGGGTCGATTTCGTCCCATGTCGGCGTTTTCCGATGTCGTTAAATCCCAAATCAAAACATTTTGCGATACGCAAAAACCATTCGAAGTGAGCCGCTTTAAAATGGAACGTTCCCCCTTCCACCGTTCCCTCCGTTGAAACCAGCTCCGGATCCCCCTCTTGGTCATAGTCACCCGCTCGGCGATGTTGTTTTGAATCGGAATTAAAAACGACGCCGATTTCGTTCGCCAAAATTTCCTTCGAGGCATGCATCCCCTCGAGAGAATCCGCGTTGATCATTTTGTAAAGTTGCGCGAGCAAAAATAGATTTGAAAATACGGAAAATTGAATCAGAAACGCTTTAAGTTGCTCTATCGACATTTCTCCTTTTCGAAACCAGGCCGTGTATGCATTGCTTCGAATAATCCGATGACTGAGAAGTTCGTTTTCAATCCGCTTCCGAAAGGCTTCAAATTCTTTTTTGCGATCTCCCCTCATGAAATGAAGCTATCTTGATAGGTCGGATCTTCAATTTCAAGCGCGGCAGGTGTCGTTTGAAGGGGAATATAAAGATCGAGCATGACGGCTAATTCATCCGTGGTTTTTGAACCAATGCTCTTTTCGTATGATCCCGGATGGGGGCCATGCGGAATGCCCGCCGGATGATGGGAAATACTTCCCGGCCCGACTCCTTTTCGAGATGTAAAATTTCCTTTGCAATAAAAAAGAATCTCGTCGCAGTCGACGGATGAATGTGGATACGGACAGGGAATCGCCTCTGGATGAAAATCGACCGTTCGAGGAACAAAACTACAAATGAGCGCCCCGCGCGTGGAAAAAGTTCCATGCCATGTGGGAGGAAGATGAACGAGTCCCGCCCTTGGTTGAAAATTGAGAATGGGGAAAACCCAGGGGTACACCGATCCATCCCACCCCACGACATCCAATGGCGAAGAGGGAACCGTGTACCCATGAAATGCATCATTTTTCTTCACGAGTATTTCCCGAATTTTTTCATCCATAGGACCAACAAACTTCGGTTTTCGAAAATCACGATGGGAATACGGGGCATCCATCCGAAGTTGTCCCACCGCATTTCGCCATTGCTTGAGTAACTGCATTCCTCCCAGACATTCTACCCCAAACCAATGCTGCGGTTTCTTTTCCAAGATCATTCGGTGAAGAACTCCTCGGGGAATAAATAAATAATCCCCCTCTTCAAATCGGAGATCCCCGTAGGGGCTCCGAAGTGTTCCTCCACCCTGGAAAATATAATGAAGGTCATCTCCGTCACCATTCGAAAAATAAAATGAGTCCTCTCCCTCGGGGTGAGCCACGCTCAGCACTACATCTTGATTAAAAAAGAGAGGAATACGGGCATCGGCGGCCGATCCTTTTTTTCCTTTTAAATCTCCCGTTCTGTAATGTCGCTTCGCTAATGTTCGCGCAGGAATCGCAGAGGGAAGTTTCCATCCCCCCTTTATTTCCGCGAGTTTTTGAAGATGGGGGCGCTTTTCATGATAGAGAATCGAGTAGGGGCCATCGAAACCTTCGCGTGTGAAACATTCTTCATAATGAAGTTCTCCGCTCTTCCCTTTGAAAACGATGTGATGCTTGCGCGGAACATCACCGCAGACGATTCTCTCCAGCATTACATCCTCCTCCCTCGGACTTGTTCATCTTCGATACTGTCAAAGAGAGCGCGGAAGTTTCCCTCACCAAAACCTTCGTTTCCCTTTCGCTGGATGATCTCATAAAAAAAAGGACCCGCCTTTGGTTCGCGATAAAGGCCGGCGGCATCTTTTAAAAAGATTTGAAGAAGATAATTCCCAGGAGAATCACCATCGACCAAGATTTCGAGTCTTCGAAGCACATCCATCTCTTCATCGATTTTGTTCACGCCCACTTTTTTCATCCGTTCCGGAAGCTTGTCGTAGTACGCCCCGGGCGTCGACATAAATTCAAGCCCTTTCTTTCGCATTTGTTCCACAGCCGGAATAATTTCTTTCACGGCAATGGCCACATGCTGAACTCCATCTCCCCGTTGATCTTCGTTAAAAATATTGATCTGCGATTGTTTAAAGTTAGGGCGCCATGGCTCATTGTTGGCGAATTTCACTTTTGATTCGGGATCCCACATCACGATTGACCGAAGACCGGAGCCGTACGCCGCATTCCCTTTCACATCATTTGTATGAAATTGAATTTCCCAGAATTTTTGCAGTCCCAACACATTTTCCATCCACAAAATAGCTGGACTCATCGTTTGGAAATTCGATGTTATATGGTCGAAATGAGAGAACCCGAGACAATTCTTTCCCCCTTTGGAGCTAGGATAGGCTTCAAATCCCGGGAACAGCTCGGAATAATTTTTTCGCTCTGTAAATCGAATGGTCGTGTCCCCAAATGGGGTCGTGATCGAAAACGTCCGGAACGTCTTGTTTCCTTCTTGGATCGTTTCAATGTCAGTGATTGGCGTTCCCCCACGCGATTCTAGGAGTCGGAAGGTTTTTTCAATATCTTTTACTTCGAAGATGAGTGACCCGATCCCATCGGGATGTTTTTTAAGATATCTCCAAGCTCTTCCTCCCTCACCGACCGGCTGGGAAATAATCACGGCGCATTGGCCCGCTTGAAAAACGGCCGATTTTTGTTTCCCCCACTTCTCCAAATCTTTTGAGCTGGAACCGATCTCGGCGAAGTCGAGGTTCTCACAATAAAATCTTCGGCTACGTTCCAAGTCATGGACATACCAATGAATTCCTTCGAGTCGCTTGATACCAATTGGTTCTACTTTTGAGTTCTTCATTTCCCTCTCCTTACGTATTCTCCGCATCCGGTTGGCGCGACGGATGCGACTCTTGAAACGCCGGAAGCTCATTACAGGCTTTTTCTACTTTGAGTAACGTCGAAAAGGGATTCAAATCAATATTAAATCTTCGGGCTGAATACAGCTGCGGAATCAAATAACAATCGGCAATGGTGACCTGATCACCGATAGAATATTTTCCGCTCGAAGTCGAAGTAAAGGTTTCAAGTGCTTTCAATCCTTCTCCCACCCAATAATGAAGCCATTCATTTTTATCTCCACCCAACGCTTCGATTCTTTTTCCAACAATCAATCCTTGAAAGGGCTGCGTTCCCGAATTGACCACTTCGGCCTGTCTCCTGGCTTCGGCGCGAAGAAATGGATCTTTGGGAAGAAGCGGAGGGCTTGGAACCGTCTCCTCCAGATATTCCAAAATCGCAAGCGATTGCGTGAGGTAGCGCGGCTTTCCGCCCTGCATGATTTCGAGGACAGGAACTTGACTCATCGGATTTCGCGCTTTGTGCGCCGGTTGATATTGCTCGCCTCCATTTCGAACGAGGTGAACCGGAACATATTCATAGGGAATTTTTTTGTACGCGAGACCGATTCGCACCCGCCAACTCGATGAGCTTCGCCAATAATTGTACAGTTTCATCGACTCACCACTTTTTGTGAGATTTTTCCAAAAAGAGATTTCGATTTGTCATCCAGCATCTCAATTTCGATCGTATCACCCGGCTTCATGAAGGCTGTGGTCGGTTTTCCTGTTTCAATTGTTTCAATCATTCGCCGTTCGGCTAGGCAGGAAATTCCCCGCGCCCGATCAACGTTCGAAATGGTTCCGCTTCCCAAAATCGTCCCGGCCGTAAAGGCTCTGGTTTTTGAAATATGTTCAATCAAATCAAAAAAAGAAAAATGCATCTCGGGCCCCGCTTCAGGGTCTCCGACCAACTTTCCATTGAGTGTCGACCGAAGCCGCCGATGAAGTCTTCCTTCTTTCCAACTTGTTCCCAATTCATCCGGAGTCAAAGCCATCGGTGAAAAAGCCGTGGCGGGCTTGGATTGAAAAAATCCAAATCCCTTCGCCAATTCATTCGGAATAATATTTCGATATGTCACGTCATTACAGAGAAGAACCAGGCGAATCGTTTTGGATGCCTCACTCTTTTTCGTTCCAAGAGGAACGTCTCCGAGAACGACGCAAACTTCGGCTTCAAAATCAAGACCCCATTCGAACTCGGGGAGAACGAGATCTTCGGTGGGGGAAAGAAAAACTCCGGAACCTCCTTGGTAGACAAGAGGATCGGTTTCAAGTGTGGGGGGAGGTTCGGCACCGCGTGCTTTTCGGACCAGGCGAACATGATTGAGATACGCCGATCCATCCACCCATTCATATGCCCGAGGAAGAGGAGAGAGAGTTTTCGATGGGACAAACGGGCGCCCTTCCATTTTTCTTGATTCCAAATCAGCCGATAGCCTTTGCAGTTTCGGCTCAGAGATTGCCCAGGAATCCAACGCCGACTGAAGATTCGGCGCAATTCCATCCGCCGGAGCAAAACGCTCATGGTCAGAGGAGACCACAATTAATTGACCGTCACGTGTTTGATTGGGAAGTGTGGCAAGCCTCATGGGGGCTCATCGTTACCATCGTTTGCCCCATACGACAATTCGGTTACGATGCGCCTCTCATGCCCGTTAAGCTTCCATTTCCGCACGATACAATCGAAGCGATTCTTCAAAAAAACCGCCTCGACTGCGAAAACGCAACGATTCGCGCGATGGTGGCTTCTGTATCGGAAATCGAGGAGAAACTCGGCGTTCGCTACCTTCGAATGGAGCTGGGAGTTCCGGGAATCGAACCGGATTCAATCGGAACAAGCGCTGAATCGGAGGCCCTTCGTCGCCCAAAAGTTGCCAATCTTTATCCTCCTCTGGCAGGTCTATTGGTTCTTAGGGAGGCCGCAGGTCGATTTATCCACTCTTTTCTCAATATGGAGATCCCTCCCGAAACAATTCTCTCCACTGTCGGCGCGATGCAGGGAGGATTTATTTCCCAGGCATTATGCGCACACCTGCACGGGCGACCACGCGCAATGGCGCTTGTCACTCCCTGCTTTTCGGTTCATCGCGATCAACTTCAATTCCTCGGAATTGAGGAACGGCTAGTGGATCTTTATGACCGCACCCAATGGTTGGATGAAATCGAACGTTTTGCAAAAAATGGCAAAATCGGCGGCGTTCTTTATTCCACGCCCAACAATCCTTCTTGGATGACGTTAACGGAAAATGAATTGAAACGTCTCGGCGAAATCGCGACGAAATATGACATTGTCGCGATTGAAGATGCCGCCTATTTCGGAATGGATTTTCGCCGCGACTATTCCGTTCCAAATCAGCCTCCATTTCCTCCCACCGTTGCGCGCTATACGAAAAATTTCATTTTCCTTCTCTCGGCTTCAAAAATTTTCAGCTACGCGGGACAACGAATCGGTGTTACTGCGATTTCGCCTTCGCTTGCCTATCGCGAATTTTCTTCACTCGAAAAACGCTTTAAAGCTTCCACATTTCTTGAAGCATTTGTCTTGAGTGGAATACGAAGCATGACCTCAGGAGCGACTCACTCCACACAGCTCGCTTTTGCGAAATTACTTTCCGCCGCAAGCGATGGAAGTTTCGATTATCTCAAACCGCTTCGAACCTATGGTGATCGAGCGAAAGAAATGAAGCGGATATTTCTTTCGAATGGATTTCGTCTGGTCTATGCAAAAGATGGAGACGAACCTCTCGCCGATGGATTCTTTTTCACCATCGCCTATGGTTCAATGCAGGGAGGCGAACTTTCTCGTCGTCTTCTCGATTATGGAATTTCCGCCACGACCCTCAAAATCACAGGCAGCCCCCGCCACGAAGCCATTCGCGCCTGCTCCGCTTTAATTCCTATGGAAGACATGTCCCTCCTCGAAGAGCGTATTCACGCCTTCCATCGTAATTAACGAACTCCTACCGTATCTTCTTTTGGGGCGTATTTCGTTCTCAGGGCACTGCAGACATCATCTTCGGCGCTGATCCGGTTCCAAACCCCTTTGGCCACGAGCGATAAACCCATCGTCATCACCGCTGCACCGGTTGAAACCGTAGCCGATACGGGTTCGATCTTCATTTTGGGCTCCAAAAGTGTTCCACCCAGCTTGATGTAGGGCTCCGAGAGGGAAGAGGCGCTCAAACCAATGCCCGAACGTGGTTTGGCCACCCACTCAAATTCTAATTTTTCCGACTTGGTTTCAACTTTGCCATCACCCACCATCGTTGTCGTATTTGTCCGCGCGGCAAACCCATCCAGTTTTGCCACACCGTCTTTGAGATTTGTTGCAATGACAGCGCACTCTACTTTCACGGATTCCGATTCTTCTTTAAACGGATTGAGCGCGCCGGCGAGCGTTTTTAAAATGTCGCGTGTGAACAGCTCGCTCAATTTTGTCGTGATCACACCCGGCAATATGTCGACAAATAAATAGCCCCTCCCTTTCATCGCCAAGTCGCGAATCGACGTACCGGTACCATCGAAATCCAAATCTGCATTTACGCGCGGCGCATCCGGGCCGGTCCATTGGAGCGACTTGACCTGCAGTTTTTCCCCATGCGCACGAGCCTTGATTCGGTAGGCCGATGGAACCGGCTCTAATAGAAAAGAAAAGTTAATTTTTTGGCCGCCCTGCTGACCTTCCGCGCGTGCCACCTCCAGCGTTCCATCTTTTAATGACATATCCACCGCCACACTGTTCGTCGTAAGCGGTCCAAACCAGATTGTTCCCGCCTTCCACGTCACATGCCCATTGATCTTTCGCAGCCCGTCGAAATACAATGGAATCTCCGGGATAAAGGTTTTTGATTTTTCTTCGCTCTTTGTGCTCGACGGAAAATTCAAAACCGAAAGATCCACGCGATCAGAGGAAAGGTCGCAGGAAATTTCCGGTGGCGCCTTCGTCAGATCTAATTGAAACGATCCTCTCGCATCGGTTTTCCCGAGCCGCGCGTGAAACGCATCGGTTCCAAAATGTTTTGGATTTCCTTTCAGACGTCCCGAAAACTCAAATCGTTCATCGGGAAGATCCGGTCCGTTAAACATTTGCGAAACTTCTAAAAGACTCGGCCCCGATGTCTTCACTTCAAGATCCGTCGGTTCGTAAAGCGGCGCATTTCCCGAAATTCCCGCAAGCGCTAATTCAACTTTTCCCACTCGAAAGTTGAAACGCCGGAATCGAATGCCTGTCGCTAAACGTTTGATTTGTCCGCGGCCGGAGTAACGCCCTGAAGGCAACGAGGGCACCCACGCACTTAATGGAGAAAGATCAGGACCCGAGATTTCGAATGAAAAATCCGTTCCGGAAAACTTCGGATACTTTCCAAGAGGACCATTCAGCGATAGCTGATGCCCGCTCGACGAAAACAAAAACCGTTCGAAACGAAAACCTTCTTCATTCTTTTGCACACGCCCAGACAATGTGAAGGGCTTTTTGGGCAAACGAATTTTGAAAAGCGCCGCGAGGGGAGAAACATCGGGGCCGGCGCCTTCAACAGTAAGATCGCTACCAGTGAGCTCTGGCAGAGTAAGAAGGCCGTGAGCAGTCACACGATTGGTTTCCCATGTGGCGCGGAAGCGATCGATAGAGAAACGGCCGTACATAATCCGTTGCGCTTCGCCCTCCTCTAGCCGCAGATGTACAGGAGAGAACGTGGGGTATGTGTAAGTAACATCCACATGAGAAGCGATGAGATGATCGATTTGGATGGGAAATCTCTTACCGGGAACCTCGGCACGAAAATCCCAAGTCGTACTTCCATCAGAAAACTTCTCAAGTGTTAACGTTGCGCCGGTAACCGTGGCGGTTAAAAACCGGATCGGCCGGTTAAAAAAAGAAATGGGATCGATAGTAATCTGAACATCGTTGGCCGTCGCCAATTTGGCGAGCGTGACATTCGTCACATGAACGGAAATGTTCCTCCCGATTTCAGCGGTGAATTGGCCGTTGATAGTAAGTTCGCGTCGAAGGAGCTTGGAAACAAATCGGGCGACATAGGGGCGGAGCTCCGAGAGATCGGACGTCCGCAAGTAAACGGTCGCGCTTATAATGACAAGCATCGGCAGCAACAAAATGACCCCAAGCGCCTTTTTCATGGGGGCTTTGTATTGTGTCGTTGCAGCTAGCGCAAGTCTGTGGTTCACTGCCGCGCTCTATGGACGCGGAAAAGATCATCTTCTCCATGATCGGCGTAGGAAGGACCCACAAACCGAACAAAGTGGTACTGCGCGATATTTACCTCTCATTTTTCTACGGCGCGAAGATCGGCGTTCTGGGACTTAACGGCGCGGGAAAGTCGACACTTCTTCGAATCATCGCTGGAATCGACAAAGACTATTCGGGCGAAATTTCGTCGCAAAAGGGAGTGACATTCGGATATCTCCCCCAAGAACCTGAGCTGGATCCCAACAAAACGGTTCTCGATATTGTTGAAGAGGGCGCCAAGGAAATTGTCGGTTGGGTCAAAGCGTACGAGGCAGTCTCGGCGAAATTTTCAGAACCCGACGCCGATTACGAAAAATTAATGGCTGAGCAGGCGGTCCTTCAAGAGAAGATCGATAAGTCGAACGGTTGGGACATTTCAAGCAAATTGGAAATGGCGATGGATGCTCTTCGCTGCCCTCCGGGAGATGCAAAGATCTCCGTTCTCTCGGGAGGAGAGCGAAGACGGGTCGCTCTCTGCCGGCTCTTGCTAACAAAACCGGATGTTTTGCTTCTGGATGAACCGACAAACCATTTAGATGCCGAAGCCGTCGGCTGGCTCGAGCAACATCTGGGGCAATACGAAGGAACGGTCATAGCCGTCACTCACGATCGTTACTTTCTCGATAACGTCGCTGGTTGGATTTTGGAACTCGACCGTGGGCATGGAATTCCATTCAAAGGAAACTACTCTTCCTGGCTCGAGCAAAAACAAGCTCGACTCGCTCAAGAAGAAAAGACACGTTCGAAATATCAAAAAGCTCTGGAGAGAGAACTCGAGTGGGTTCGGATGAGTGCCAAGGGTCGCCATGCCAAAAGCAAAGCCCGCATCGCCTCATATGAAGCCATGGTGAAAGAGGCTCCTGAGAAACGACTAGAAGAAGTAGAGATATTCATTCCTCCCGGCCCGCGCCTGGGGGATCTCGTCATCGAAGCGCGGAAGGTTTCCAAGGCCTATGGCGAGAATCTTCTTTTTGAAAATTTGGAATTTTCTCTTCCTCCGGGAGGAATTATCGGCGTCGTCGGCCCCAATGGTGCGGGAAAAACAACACTCTTTAAATTGATTACGGGAAAAGAAAAACCCGATAGCGGAGATTTTAAAATCGGTCCGACGGCAAAAATCGGTTTTATTGAACAGAGCCGGCCTCTGGATCCGAACAAATCGATTTGGGAGGAAATTTCGGGGGGAAACGAGAATATCCCGATTGGAAAACGAGAAATTTCGTCTCGCGCGTATGTCTCTTGGTTTAATTTCAGTGGAACGGATCAGCAGAAAAAAACGTCGGAGATTTCGGGTGGCGAACGAAATCGCGTTCACCTCGCGAAAATGCTCAAAGAGGGAGCCAATGTTTTGCTCCTCGATGAACCGACAAATGATCTGGATGTCAATACACTCCGAGCTCTCGAAGAAGCGCTCGAGAATTTTGCCGGCTGCGCCGTCGTTATTTCACACGATCGGTGGTTTCTCGACCGAATCGCCACACATATTTTAGCATTTGAAGGCGAAAGCCGCGTCGTCTGGTTCGACGGAAACTTTTCGCAATACGAAGAAGACAAGAAACGCCGTCTTGGCACCGCCGCCGACATCCCCCACCGAATCAAATACAAAAAACTAACCCGCTAACGCGGGGCTCGTTTAGAAATTTCAGATTCTGCGGCGGCGGAAATCCAATCGAGTAATCTTCTGGCTGGAAGGTCGGGGCCGATTTCCTTTTCGCCTGAAAGATCGATCATGAGCATTGGCGGAAAAAAGGTCTCACCGCGTACCGCGAAACGTTCCGGAGAAGGAGGTTCGTTCGATGAGTAAAAAACAACTGTCGGAAATGGATAGCCATGCAAAACCTCGCAGAACTCTGTATTGAATTCCAGCGCTCTTGGAAGTAAAAATTTCAATTTTGTGCCTGAGCTCGCGTCCTCAAAGACCCAGATCGTGTAGGGTTGCTTCTTAGAGTTAACGCAATTCTTTAGTTCGATTGCAACTCCCCCCTCGCCATTTTCCGAGCGGTTATCGTGCCGATAAATAGTCGTTCGCTCGGGACTGACCGGCGGAGGAACATCCTTTATTTGTTTTGTCTCCGCAGCTTTGCTTCCGGAGCAAATGGCCCGATACTGTGTCAGTTTCACCGCACGGTCGTTGAGTATCGTTTTTCCCGGACTTGAGTTCCAATGTTTTAGTCCCTCACTCCAAGCCTCAAGGTAGGCAGCCGATCGACATGCACAAGATTTGAAAAAAGAGCCGGAATTCAAATCTTTTTTCGCATCGACTACAGCCGGATCTTGGTCGAAATATTCCATCTCATTGAGTTCTTTTATAAACGTCTCGAGTTTTACAAAGGGAATGTCATCCTCTTGCAGCAACCCTTCTTCCACTTCTTCGGGTACTTTGCCTTCTTCGCATTCAGATTGTAGTTCCTTTTTCGAATCGGGAATTTTTACCAAACGCATTCGATCTTCCAGCATTGCTGCGAGATGAGTCGGCTCACTTCGAACATCACGTGAAGTGATTGGAGATTCTTCCCCATTCCAAATGGTTGTATTGAGACACTGCGTGAGTTGTTCAAGCATTTCTTGGAGACTCACAACCTCTTCGACGGTAGAGGCCTTCATGGCCGCCTTCCAAATTTTCTGACTCCGTTCACGCGCCTTTAAAACGGAGTCTTCGCGAGTGGCATAGCCACAATCATCATTGTTTTGCGCGTAAAGAGGTAAAGGCTGACAGAGCAGAATTCCGACCCAAACGATTGTACAAATACGCATCTTTTTCTCCCCCTAGCGCATTGCAACATAATCCGAAGGGGAACGCTAGAAGAAAAACGAGGAAAAAGAGGGGTGCTTTTTACTTCTCGATGTGGAGCAAAACTGCCGTCACGTCATCGAACGGTTTGATCCGCGGGAATTGCCAGCACTCCAGATCCCCGTTTTCCATTTCCCGTAACTTTTTGAGTAGGGGTTTCAGACCGATGGTGGTCGCGTTTTCAAAAAGTTCGTTTTCATTATAGAGCTTCACGGTATCGACCAAACGATAAAAACCGTCCGTCATCAATAGAAAATCTCCCTTCTTGAATTTGTCCAAAGGAATTTTCAGTGTTTCAAGTTTTTCCAACCAGCGCGGGGTGAGATCCAGCGCCCAATAACCACCTGACCGATTTAATTTCTTTCGATTCTCTTTAATAACCTCCGTTAAATATGGCCAAAGATCGGCGTAAGAAATGGTTTGAATATTACGTAGTCGGATCATTTCACCGATCACCTTACGATCGAGATCCGGGATGTTGGATGTCCCAAAGGAATGTATGTCCTCATGGTTTAACCTGTAGAGCATCTTGCAATCTCCGAGATTAATTAGCTCCAAGTCCTTCGTGGCAGCACGGATCATACTTATGCAGGCGGTGGGATGTTCAATGGGAATAAAATCTGGAATCAGGCTCTCCTGTTGGAACTTAGAAATAAGATGCGCGTAAAGTTTAGAAAAAAAATCGCTTGAAGAGAGTTCGGGATCGATCATTTTTTTGAGAAATTCTTGGCAAACCTGAACTAGCCAATAGGAGTCGGAAGAAGCCGGTAGTATCCGATCACTTCCCCGCGATGTGCTGCCGTCCATCACCCATGCGGACGTCATTGTCGATCCACAAGTGTCTTCGTTAGGTTTCCGCCATTCCGCAGAGATCGATTCCAAGATTTGTAGTTTCACCGATTCCCTATTTTGAGTGCTTCCCTGCAGGACTCGATGGGCATTCCATAGTCAACCCAGTCACGAATGGCGGCAAAGACTTCTTTTAAGATCTGATCGTCTCGGTCATTAATGTCCGTGTGGTTCAGCTGGATGGGGTCTTCACTGCTTGGATAAGAACTCCAATAAACATCGAAATCCTTCAAGGCATCCCCCATTTGCTTCGCGAAGTAGCGAGAAATTCGTGGAAGGTGATACGGGGACGAGACCAATATGAGGGTCTTCAATTTCTTTTGGTTGATGATAGGAAGAAGAAATTCGATATTTTCGAGTGTATTACTAGACCGAGTTTCGATAAAAATGTGGCCTGAATCCACTCCCTTGGAGACTAAATATTTTTTTGCAATCTCGCTTTCGATCAAAGGAACCGGTTGTCGGCCGGCACCTCCTGTTAGCAAAATATATTTTGCTTTCCCTTCGCGATAGAGGCGAAGCGTTTCATCTAATCGCAGACGGGACACCCGGCTTAAATCCCCTTCCGGAGTTAGTGAGAAACTGAAAAAAATAAGGGCATCCGTCCTAAAAGAGGGGATTCGGCGAGAGCAATTCAGAAAAGCTTCGGCTTCCGCATAGGCTGTCACCGTATCAGAGCGTGAATGTTCGAGCTGAAATTGAACGCTCTCTAAGCTGGGTTTCTTTTTGTTCGCAGAGTATTCAAATGCCCATCCATGAATCTTTTCGCCTATATTTATCTCCTTTTGGGGTGGTCTAGTGCATCCCAAATGGAACAGAAAGAAAAGGCCCACCAGATATAACGCGAATCGAGCCATAGAACTTCACCAATCGATGGGCTGGACGGTGGTGTTCCCGATCAACTTTGTGATGACTTTCAAAAGAGGGTTGTGATCGTTCTTTTGAAATTCTTCCGGCGAAACATAGGCTTTGATCTTTCCGAGTTTGGTTCCCTGAAAAAATTCCACCGAGTGCAGTTGAACATATTGAAGATCGACGGGAAAAAGACCGCGCGAGCCGAAATCTCCGAAAATATCCACCCCCTCAAAATAGCGAGCCACCAAATTCCCATTTCCAAGCATACGAAGGGAAAAACCGAAATCCCGATAAAAGATGAGCGCCTGCGTATGCTGGCAACGGCCCTGCTCAAAACCGTAAAAACCCTTTCCATTGTTGAGTGGAAACTTCACCGCTTTCTCTGAAAATGTGACACGGTAGCGAGGGTCATCCTCTTTGGTCTTATCAATCTCCACTTGAGCAATCTTTTCTGGAACGCCCAGGTCTCTGAAGACCTGGGAGAGTTGGAGAATCTTCCTTACCCCTTCAGGCTCCAGCATGACTGTTTTCGCTTTGTCGGGCGTTGCGTGCGCCTGAAGGACATAAAGAAGGCGATAAAACTGTTCCATCTTCGTCTTCACCTTCGAAAGGTCGAACACCGCCCGAACTTCTTGCCGGGTCGCGGAAGAATCTACAATAATCAATTTTTCATGAGTGGATTTAAGCTGCATCACCGCGCCGATAATTTCATCTACACTCACCGGCGCGGGATCGGTGACCGACTCAATCGACTCCGGGCAGGGCCCTGTAGCCGTTCCCCAGGCAGACTCCAGGGCACTTCCCAAAAAAATGAATAAAAAGACCAGAATTTTCATGAACGAATGCCGTATTACAACGTTCCAAGAATTAGGGCGATCCCCTGGCCTCCGCCGATACAGGCGGCGCCGAGACCATATTTTTTCTTTCGGCGACGGAGTTCCAGAAGAAGCGAAAGAGAAATTCGCGCACCACTCGCACCGAGCGGATGACCCAGAGCGATCGCGCCACCGTTCACATTGAGTTTCTCTCGGTTGATTCCTAGTTCACGCTCCACGGCGATCACCTGGGGAGCAAAGGCTTCGTTGATTTCAATGAGATCCATATCCCCCACAGTTTTTCCAAAAGCTGATAGAGCTTGGCGAGAGGCCGGAACAGGGCCGATACCCATAATATCTGGGTCGCAACCTGTGATTCCATACGAAGCAAGTTTGCCGAGATAGGAAAGTCCACGCCGGTCGGCTTCGTCCTTCGCCATAACGATCAAGGCGGCAGCGCCATCACAAATTCCGCTCGCGACACCTGCAGTAACAAGCCCATCTTTTTTAAAGAGACTGGGAAGTTTTTTTAGCTCCTCCATCGTTGTCTCGGGTCGAGGATGCTCGTCGCGAGAAATGACGATAGGCTTTCCCTTTCCGTCTTTTGTTTCCACCGAAACAATTTCCTCGGCCAACCTTCCCGCTTCGATCGCCTCCTTCGCCAGCTTTTGGCTTCGAAAACCGAGAGCGTCCGATTCTTCACGTGTAATCCCATACTTCACGGCAAGATTTTCCGCCGTGATCGCCATTGGCATACCGTTGTAGCTGTCTGTGAGGCCCTCTTGAAGAGCGTCGGCCATAGGGGCCGATCCCATCAACAGGCCTTTCCGTGCTCCCCGAATGACATAGGGGGCCTGTGTCATATTTTCTGTTCCTCCCGCCAGAACAATTGACGCGCGGCCGAGCTGAATTTGTTCGGCGGCCGAAACAATCGCCTGAAAACCTGAGCCACAGAGACGATTGACGGTCAACGCGGGGACTTCTTTTGGAATCCCTGACTTGAGACCTACATGCCGGGCAATATAGGCGGCATCGGCGCTCGTTTGCATGACATTTCCAAAGATCACGTCATGGATTTCTTCGGGTTTAATCTTCGCCCGCCGAATGGCTTCTTTTGATGCCGCCACGGCAAGATCGGTCGCCGAAATGTCGGAAAACCCTCCGCAGAATGTTCCGAAGGGGGTCCGAGCCCCGGCGACAATCACCACCTCCTTCATCCCATCGCGATCTCTCATACCCCTAAGCTAGTCCCGCCGAGGGGTCTTCGCAACTTGCCCCTCCCCCCTCTTTCCCGTAAAAACAGGGTTAAGAACTATGGCAAAACCTGTTCGTTCCGCCATTTCCGGCGTGACTATGTTTTATCCTGATCGCGTCATTACCAATGCCGATCTTGAAAAAATCGTCGACACCTCTGACGAGTGGATTCAGAGCCGAACCGGCATTCGTGAACGGCGATTCGTGTCTCCCGGCCAGGCCTCAAGCCATCTGGCTACAGGCGCCGCTGAAGAACTCTTA
Organism: uncultured bacterium; assembly: GCA_964397255.1. Classification (GTDB taxonomy): domain Bacteria; phylum Bdellovibrionota_G; class JALEGL01; order JALEGL01; family DATDPG01; genus CAYNHQ01. The sequence goes on along the minus strand of CAYNHQ010000005.1, from coordinate 135,233 downwards.
AAAATGACCGGAACGGACCCGAAGGAGATCGATCTCATTCTCGTCGGCACCGTTACTCCCGACATGCTCTTTCCCTCTACGGCCTGCCTCATACAAAAAAACATAGGCGCAAAAAATGCATGGGGATTTGATGTTTCCGCCGCTTGTTCAGGCTTTGTTTTTTCACTTGCCACCGGCGACCAATTCGTTCGTAGTGGAAAGTATAAGAAAGTGATGGTGATTGGGGTCGATACGATGAGCTCGATACTCAATATGGCTGACCGGAATACCTGCGTCCTTTTCGGGGACGGGGCGGGAGCGGTTTTGCTTGAACCCACGCCGGAAGAATCGGATCTTGGAATCATCGACACGATCGGGCATGTGGATGGAAGTGGGGGAGAGTTTCTCTATATGCCAGCCGGTGGAAGTCGAATTCCGACATCGGCGGAAACGGTTTCCAAAAAAATGCATTACGTACATCAGGAAGGGAAACAGGTTTTTAAATACGCGGTGAGTGAGATGGCCCGTGTGTCGGAGGAAATTCTGGAGAAGAATGGGCTTTCCCCTTCGGATGTCGATTTGTTTGTGGCCCATCAGGCGAATTTACGAATTATTGAATCCTGCCAAAAGCGCCTCGGTCTTCCAGATGACAAAGTCGTCGTGACGATTGATAAGTATGCGAACACCACTTCAGGAACAATTCCGACGTGTCTCGCAACGGCCGTGGCGGATGGCCGGTTGACAAAGGGAAAGCTGGTTTTGATCGCATCGTTTGGGGCGGGCTTCACATGGGGCTCGGCTCTGGTTCGTTGGGCTTACTAATGAAAGGAGAGAAAATGAATTCCGTTTATTGGATCACGTTTGAAACTCCTTTGGGGAGCGCTCTTCTGGCCGAAAAAGAAGGGGCGATCGTCCATTTTGGTTTGCCGGGGCAAGCGAAACATGCGCTGGCCGAGGTGAAAAAAGGTTACCCCGAGGCGGAAGAGAGAGTAACTTCTCTTTTACTCGCCGCGCGGGAACAGGTGTTTGAATATCTTCTCGGAACGAGGAAAAAATTTGACCTGACCTTGGTTCCAGAGGGAACACCGTTTCAAAAGAAAGTCTGGGAGGCCCTTAAAAAAATCCCCTATGGGGAAACGAAAACGTACGGTGAACTCGCCAAAGAACTTGGGCTCCCACATGCGGCGCGCGCCATTGGAGGAGCTTGCAACAAAAACCCGATCGCGCTCCTCATTCCCTGCCATCGTGTCGTGGGGCATGACGGAAAACTCGTGGGCTTTGGAGGAGGCATTCCTTTAAAAGAGAAGTTTCTGGCACTGGAAGCCGAATCCAAGAAGCAACGTCGCCCTCTTCAAACCAGCCGAGAACTCGATCCCCCCAACGAAGCAACCTTGTAACGACATCGGTTATTTCGTGACTCGTGAGTAAGATCGTTAACAGTCGATTTTACTCATGAGTAAAATCGTGTTATATCTACTTTACTAATGAATGCCAAACACCGATATATTGAGGAAGCTCTACGCAAGGATCTTGCTTCGCGCATGGTTTTTATCGCGGGGCCCCGCCAGGTCGGAAAAACCACTTTGGCTTTGCGATTCCTCAGGCCTTCAAATGAGGCGAATCCCGCCTATTTGAATTGGGATGTGGATCGTCACCGGCGGCTCATTCTTCAGTCAAAAATTCCCGAGAATGAGCCTATTTTGGTCTTCGATGAGATTCATAAGTATGGCCGATGGAGGAATTTTCTGAAGGGACTCTATGACTCGAGACACTCCATGCAGAAGATCATCGTGACGGGATCAGGTCGACTGGATTTTTTTCGAAGAGGAGGTGACTCACTTTTGGGCAGATACTATTCATTTCGTCTCCATCCCTTCTCACTTCGTGAGATGTCCCCAAGATTTTCCCATAACGATCTCATGCATCTTCTGAAGTTCGGAGGTTTTCCTCACCCCCTTTTTAAAGGAAGTGAAACCGAACTTCGGCGATGGCATGACGAGCGCGCAACAAAAATTTTTTACGGCGATTTGCGAGATTTAGAGAGAGTCCGTGAAGTTTCGCTTGTCGAACTTCTTGCCCATCGGCTTCCCGAATGCGTCGGCTCGCCTCTTTCCATAAAAAGCTTGAGGGAGGATCTTGAAGTGGCTCATGAAACTGTGGAGCGTTGGATTGAAATGCTCGAACGAATTTACTATTGCTTTCGAATCCTGCCGCTTGGTTCACCCAAAATTCGAGCCGTAAAAAAAGAACAAAAACTGTACTTGTGGGATTGGTCAGAAATTGCCGAGCCAGGATTGCGGTTTGAAAATCTTGTCGCGAGCCAGCTTCTCAAGTACTGCGATTATCAGCACGATGTGGAGGGATATAAAATGGAACTTCGCTATATTCGCGACACCGATAAGCGAGAAGTTGATTTTGTGGTGATCCGCGATCGAAAACCGCTTTTTGGAGTGGAATGCAAAACACGAGAAAAGGAGATCTCGTCACATGTTCGCTATTTTTCGGAGCGAACAGGAATACCAAAGTTTTATCAGGTCCATTTGGGGAGTGAGGAATTTGAGGACCGGAGCGGCCGGATTCATGTTCTACCTTTTGAAGTGTTTTGTCAGAACCTCGAAATGCCTTAATTCAACCGACAACCGAACCTCCTTCCTGACAGTGGCCTGACACTTTACTGACAGTAATCTCCGCCTGTAACTACCTAAAATTAGGTGTTTTCATTATGGCACGGACTCTGCTTCTTTCGGAAAGCATGAATGGCACATTAAATATCTTGTTTACAACCTTCGCGCTCAGTTTGTTACCCATCTCAGGATGTAACTATTGCACAGGTCCTAACAGTAACGGCAGCAGTACACAGGAGACACGCTCACAATCGGAAGATATTCTTGTAACCGAAGCTCTCGATTTTAACTTCTATAATGATAATAATGGTACATCGATCCAGCATGATGATGATTTCAATATTCTTCCCAACTCTGTGCTGCGAGCCACTCTAAGCACGATGACTATCGATCTCAACGGCATTCCCACAGAAAAAGGTGAAACGAAAGAGTATCACTTTACGAATCAGAAGTTTTTGCTAAAGGAGCGTGTGGTATCCGTTCATGACGAACAAACTGCAGCAACAGTGGAAGCCGTGACCCTTCATCCTAAAGATATTTTTGGAGGCTGGGCACATGCTCAATCGAGTGCCTTTGCCGTATTTTCAAATGAGAAGTACGCATGGACTCTCTGGAATGTAATCGATGGCATGCCTTTCACCTTTTCCACGACGGGCCTAGAAAGTTATGACTTTTATGACTTCGAGTGGCTCGATCATCCAGGATTCCTCGTTGAGTTGGGAAACTATTATGGGGAATACGATAACCAATGGGCTTCGCTCTTAAATTTCCGCGATAAGAATTACGAGACAACCCAGAGCCTTCAAGGAGAAACTGAACGTGTCTGCCAGACGACAAGACTATCGCTTCGGAAAGCAGATGGAACACGCGAAATACTAGGGACCATACACTTTGGGGAGCACGACATCCATCAAGGAGGTTGCGATATCACGACGATGTCGGTTTCGGGGGATGGCCGATATGTAGGCGTGGAAACCGATGGATTGAACCAAGGAAAATTTCATTTTTTAGTTGATCTGGAGTCTAAATCAATCATCGAGAAAAACTATTCGTCAATGGGGCTTCTCTTAATCGACAATCATCCGAAGGTTGTGAAGCACTCCTTCGACAGCCGATATACAACGAGTATTACCAATGAATCACAGGTTTGGGATGTCAAATTGCAACTGACCGTCACAAATAAGAAAAATGGCTGGGTGAATGGTGGAAAATCGACCGCCGATCAGATTTTTTATACATATGATCTCCTGATTGATGATGGAACCTCAAACCTTCATGAAACCGGGAATATGAATATGGGATTTACATCTCAGGTCTGCCATTCAGGCTGGGATTAAATTTCTAAAAACTCTGCGACGTGCTCTGCTAGGGCGAGGGAGGCGGTGAGGCCGGGGGACTCGATGCCGATCAAATTGATCCAGCGGGGAAGATCTTCGGACACAATAAAATCGGAGAAAGATTTTGGATCGCCTCGTTTTACTTTCGCTCGGATTCCACACATATCGTACGAAAGCATGGAAGGTTCGAGCCAAGGAAAAAGTTTTCGGCCTGCCTCCACAAAAGCGCTTTTCTTTTCCTCGCGGGGAGAGAAATCTTCTTTCGAATTCGAATGCTCCGCATCGGGACCCAGGCGGTAGCGGCCGCTCAGATCAATCGTCAAATGAATACCCAAGTTCGGGCTTTCGGGCGCCTGGACTGGATAGATCAATCGTTGAAATGGAAATGGACTCGTAAGTTTGAAATAATCGCCGCGCCAGGGATCAATCGTAATTTCTCTACCTGAAAAGCGGGCTATTTCGTCGGCATAAAGTCCGGCGGCATTGATCACACAGTCTACATCCAACTCCCCGCGAGTAGTTTGAAGCCGGTATTTTCCATTTTTCTTCTCAATGGCACGGACATCAGCCGAAAAAATAAACTCAGCGTGGTTCGCTTCTCCATCGGCAACAAGAGAATCGGTAAGTTCATGGGAATCAATGATTCCCGACTCCGGACTCCAGAGCGCCATACTCCCCTGCACATGAGGTTCGAATTTTGAAATTTCATTTCGGTTAATTAACTGAGCTTCAACGGCTCCGGAGGCCTGAGCATTTTTCCAGAGGTTCTCTAGAGCCGGCTTTTCATGATCGCTCGAGGCCACAACCAATTTGCCGATTTTCCGGTGCGCAACGTTGTGAGATTTGCACCAGTCATAAAGAAGCATTCGACCTCGTAAACAGAGTTTCGCTTTGAGACTATCGGGCGGATAGTAAAGCCCGGCATGAATCACACCGCTATTGCGGCTCGTTGCTCCTCTACCGGCGCGGGAATTTCGATCGAAGACATAAACTGCGCAATGTTGCCGAGCAAGATACGAGGCGATGGCCGCCCCAACGACACCGGCACCCACAACAGCGCATGTCGGACGCGCGCTCATGTCGAAAGCCGAATCCAGGAAGCAAAGTCGTCTTTTTCAAACCAGTCACGAGTCAAATCGCACCAAAGAAGCAGACCTTTAAACGTTCCGAATTTGGCATAGTGCTTCTCGATCGCTTTGTCGGTGGGTTGCTTTTTCTTTTTCCACATCTCCTTGATTTTCCCACGTGCCCAACTATCGAGACCCAAACGATCATAACGCCCGAGAAAACGGAGAAGATTGTCGGCCACGTAGGGTCCCGCACCGGGGACATCGAGAATTTCTTTTCGAACCTGTTCCGTGGATAGAGCTGGATCGCGCCAGCGTTCGGGGTTTAGTTTCCCCTCCGCCACGGCCTTCCCGATCGTTCGTAAATGGGGAGACCTATAGCCTGCCCGAATTTTGTTTCTGTAAAAGACCTCTCTTTTTCGGGCGAAGGCTTCCGGCATCGGGAAAAGAGGAAAACCATCCGAGGTCCGGTCACCGATCGTTTCAATCAAACGCTCCACCATGATTCGCGTGAAGGCCCAACTGCAATTCGTCGTCAAAATCAGTTTGATCAGATCTTCGAAAACGGTTTCGCTTCGAAGTAGCCGCCCCATCTTCCTCTCTTCCACCCAGGGGCGATCACTCTCGCGGGCGAGTTGATAAAAAGGATCGATCGAATCATCCAATCGAAACATCCAGCGAACAGCAGCGAGGGATCGGTTGGTAGTCGGGCCTTCGACATTGACTCCGTTTTTTGCAGCAGAAATACGTACGGTTGCATTTTTCCCGTCGCGAAGAGCCACTCGAACCGTTCCCTTCGTATCTTCGACGCAAAAGGGCGATAGATCCGCCCAGCCATGACTGAAAACGACAGCTCTAAGGTCGTAGGGGCCGTTGGCGGAAAGAACTTTCAATGGTAGGCCGGGATGCCGGTGACGGATTCGCCGATGACAAGCGTATGAATATCGTGCGTACCCTCATATGTGTACACCGACTCCAGATTCATCATGTGGCGCATCGAACAGTATTCATCCAAAATCCCATTTGCGCCGAGAATATCGCGCGACTTTCGCGCGCACTCCAGAGCGATCCACACATTGTTCATCTTCGCCATCGAAATCATCGCCGGCGTGATTTTTCCTTCGTCCTTCAGGCGCCCCACACGAAGTGCGAGAAGTTGGCCCTTTGTAATTTCCGTCGCCATCCACGCCAGTTTCTGCTGAACGATTTGAAATCCTCCAATCGGTCGATCGAACTGAATTCGATGTTTCGAATAATGAAGCGCTTCATCGTAACAGGCATTCGCCGCACCCAGCGCCCCCCAGGCAATGCCGTAGCGTGCCTGCGAAAGACAACCCAGCGGACCTTTGAGCCCCTTCGCTTCGGGAAGAATATTTTCTTCCGGAATTTCACATCGATCGAACGACAACTCTGCCGTGTCCGAAGCGCGAAGCGAAAGTTTCCCTTTCACTTCACTCGCCGTAAAACCAGGCGTTCCTTTTTCCACAATAAACCCTCGAATACCGTCCGTCGTTTTCGCCCAGACGATGGCAAGATCGGCCACGGTTCCATTCGTAATCCACATTTTCGTGCCGTGGAGAACCCACTTGTTTCCCTTTTTCTCCGCGCGGCTGATCATTCCCCCGGGATTCGAGCCAAAATCTGGCTCGGTCAGACCAAAACAGCCGATCTTTTCCCCCCGCGCCATTGGCGGCAGATATTTTTTCTTCTGCTCTTCCGTCCCATAGGCATAGATCGGATACATGCAGAGCGATCCTTGAACGGAGGCGAAACTTCTCAGGCCCGAATCCCCTGCTTCCAGCTCCGCAAGTGTGAGACCATATGCCACGCCATTCATTCCAGCGCATTCATAGCCTTTAAGGCTCGCACCCAAGAGGCCCAACTCTGCCATCGGTTTAATTAACTCTCGCGGAAAGGTTCCTTCCCGATAATGCTTTGTGATGATCGGCTGAACCTTGTCGCGAACAAATGCGCGCACGGTATCGCGAACCATTCTTTCTTCTTCAGAATAAAGCTCATCGATATGAAGATAGTCGAGGTGCTCAAACGGTTTCATGAGAGCAACTTCTCCAGTGCTTTATGGGGTTTGTTTAATGCCTGTGCCACCGCAGGATGTGTCACCTCGCCCGCGTAAGTATTCACTCCAAGTGCTAAAGCGGAGTCGTTCGCCACCGCTTTTTTCACGCCCAGCTCCACCAGCTTTTTCAAATAAGGAAGCGTTGCATTCGTCAGAGCGAATGTCGACGTGCGAGATACCGCGCCGGGCATGTTCGTCACACAATAGTGGATGACTCCATCCACGACGTATGTCGGATTGTCGTGCGTCGTCGGCTTGCAGGTCTCCACGCATCCTCCCTGGTCGATGGCGACATCAATAATCACCGAACCTTTTTCCATTTTAGAAACCATTGAACGGGTGACCAGGCGCGGAGCTTTTGCTCCCGGGATCAATACTGAACCAATCACCACATCGGACTCAATTACGGAATCTTCAATGTTCTGCGAATGGGACTTGAGCGTGGTTACTCCATTTCCAAAGCTATCGTGAAGATGTTCAAGACGATCCGTATTGACGTCGATCACCGTAACGTCCGCCCCCATTCCAATCGCTACCATACAGGCTGTTTTGCCGGCGTTGCCCGCTCCTATAATAGTTATCTTTCCGTGCCGAACTCCTGGGACGCCTCCCAGAAGAAGGCCCTTTCCACCATTTTCCCGCTGCAAATAGGTAGCTCCAATTTGCACCGCCATTTTGCCTGCTACTTCGCTCATCGGTTTCAAAAGCGGAAGCGAGCCGTCGGGCCGCTGAATCGTATCGTACGAAATGGATGTCGCCTTTTTATCGAGAAGCAGATCCGCCATTTCAGGCAGAACCGCCATATGAAGAAAGGTGTAAATGGTTTGATTTTTTTGAACGAATGGAAATTCTTCCGGTAAGAGCTCCTTCACCTTGACGATAAGATCGGATTCTTTCCAAACCTGTTCGGGCGAGGAAACGATTTTAGCGCCACCCTTTTGATACATTTCATCGCGAAGTCCGGCTCCGTCTCCAGCCCCCGATTGAACGATGACCGTGGCTCCGGCTTCAACGAGTGCTCGCGCGCCGGCGGGTACCAGCCCCACCCGATATTCCTGATTTTTGATTTCCTTTAAGACGCCGATAACCACCCGATCCTCCTCGGAAAATGTTAGGAAAACGTTGGGCTTTCTAACCAGAAAGGGGGGGAATTAGCAACGAACCAGGCAAAAGACGTAGAGAAAGTCTGTGGCGTACCCTTCTTGGAATACGACCGATTTTCGGATGTTTTGTCTCGAGCGCTCGGGGAGACTTTTCCGGAATTTCCTACGATTTCAGGGCCTTGATCCCTAGGTGTAAGTCGACTTTGATTCCTCAGCTGCCGCGAGACCGGACGAACCCATGGCGAGAAAAAGCAACAAGATATGCCTCATGGTTTTTGACCTCCCCTCGAGATGAACGGATATTTTTCTGAGGATTGCGATACCGGGGATCCCGCATCGGGAAGGCTGAAAATAGGTTCCCCCAATTTTGAGACAATCAAGGTCACGCGCGCCAAAGGGATCGAGTCAAGAAATGCCTGTGGTCCTCTACTTTGAAAGGCAGTATCTCCAGCACATTCCCGCCATGTGTCGCCAGGTAGATACTGTGTTGCACAGGGAATTTCGAATTCAACCAAAGGGATCTCAGCGTTGGAGTCAATGCGAATATTGATCCGCTCCAGGGGTACCGAGGACGTAACATACTCCTTCGTCAGTGCCCGAAACCAGGAGAAGGTGACAAATACACCAGAGCTGCGCTGGCTGTAAAAAAGGTAATCCGCTCCCTTTGAATCTTGGTTCGGGTAAACATTCGCAAGTTGATGTTGGCCTTTAAAATATTGTTCCACAGGGGATGCCTTGAGATCGTCGTCTCCAGCAAAAACCGGGAACGCCAGGAGACATAAGCTCGCGGCAACTAGAACTTTCAATTTCTTCATATCGACCATCCCTTTCGACTGAGGATCCAGGTAGCGCGACCAACGCGCGATGTCAACAAAGAAGGAAATTAGCAACGAACCGAAAAATGGACCTGGCGAAAGTTGACTCAGAGTTCGAGAGGACTTTTGTTTACGATTGTGCACAAAATCGCCTTGCGTGAAACCATTTGTTGTATTTTATATAGCAATTTCAAATATTTATATGTCTTATCTAAATGGCCATTAGTGGCACGAGCCGTGCTCTTTTCCAGATCACAACCATGGCCGCACATCGAGATTTCAGCGCAACAAATACGGAAGAATTTGACCGCCTTTTGGGAGACTTTGCTCCGACTTCATCTTTATTAAAGGGAAAAGACCCTTCGTCGGCTTCTGAGGTAAATATGGTTTGTAGCACGTGCGATAACGCAATTGCTCTCCCCGCTCAATATGCAGAAGAACCCCTCTACAAGAGCCACTGCACCCTTTGCGATCAGCCTTTTTCTATAGAAATGATTTACGCCAGCGATGACATGAGCGTGATCGAACTCAAAGGATGTGAATATGGCCGGCCTCAACCGCTCGCGGCCATTGGAACGCTGATCGAAAGCGAGCCAGCTAGCTCTTTGATGGAAAGCGAGGCAACCAAGGTAGGAGATAATCCATTTGCCACCGATGATAAGAGTTTCGTCGATAGCCTCCTCGCACATTGGGAAGTTCGCACGAAGGCCGGAGAAGTGTTTCATTTCGAATATTTTTCAGCCATCCGAAAATGGATCAGCGAAGGGAAATTAAAAGCGGGAGATGAAATAATTCCCGCGGACGGACGCCACTACCGTCTGGAGACATATCCCGGAACAGCCGATCTGTTTGGAAATATTTTTCTCCGCAATGAAGCCCGTTCGGGAATGGCGGAGCGTGTACGTGTTGCGTCTCCCAAAGCACCCAAGCGAAAAATTGTTTGGACACATGTGTTTGTAACCCTGGCCCTTGCCGCGTTGGTTGGAGTGGCACCTGATGTCGTTCAGTCCATCCGTATCCGGACTGGAGAAAAACTGATCCATCGCCTCGTCCAGCTCGAAACTCCCGTCGCACCAGAAAGATATTTGACGGAGGTCCTAAACGCCAATGACCGCTTCCGTAAAGGGACTCCGGAAGATTTGCGCTTGGCGGAAAAATCTTATCTCCGCGCACTTGCTCTCAAACCAAATGACCCGGAAGTGATCGGCGGCTTGGTGGAAACCTGGGTTGAATTAAGTGATTCCACTAGCCCCATTCTTTCCACTGGGCGCGCGCTCCTTCGCTACGCCCAAGCGCGTTTTCCAAACAATAATTACATTCTCCGCGCATCCGCACGTCTGGAACATAAACAGGGAGAAAATAGTGCTGCGCTACGGAAACTCGATCAAGCTCTTCGGAATGATCCAAACAATCCCGATACGCATGCCCTCATTGCCATGATTGCGATGGATGAAGGAGATTTCACCACGGCTACTCTCCACCTCGACCAGTCCCTGCAGCTGGATCCCACGAATGGAACGTTGGTCAATGCGTTCGTGACGTTATTTGAGCGCCAATCCAAATTCAGCGAAGCCGCCGAGTATCTAAAACGAATGGCGCAGCTCTCCGGCGATCCCAGCCGCAATGTAGAGAGACTGGCAGAGCTCTATCTTAAGGCGAATGATTCATCAGCGGCGGAAGCCGTCTATCGCGATGCGATTCGAAGGGGAACGAGTGCCGAGCACTTTCGCGCGGAGCTTATCCAGTTTCTTTCAAAACAAAACCGAACCGATGATGTCGTTCAAGAGTCGCTTGCCTTTCTTCGCCTCTATCCGAATGGAGAGTATTCATCTCAAGTCCGCGCGACCTACGTTTCGGCTCTCGATTCTATGAGCATGTCGAGCGGAAAGTCTGCCGAAAATGACGGGCAATCCAAATCAGAGCATCGCTCGGGACACCGGTCGAATCTTTCCCGCCGAAGATAATCCAGGCAAAATAGCTGCCAATGGCGCATCCCATAGTTCTCATCCCCACATATAATGAGGCGGAAAATATTCTCTCTCTCATCGATCGCCTCCTTGCGCTTCCATCGCACTTTGACGTTCTAATCGTCGACGACAGTTCTCCCGATGGAACTTCCGAACGCGTGGAGGAGAGAATGAAAAAAGATCCCGATCGATTGTATCTTGTTCGTCGCCCAAATAAGGATGGCATTGGAAGAGCTTATATCGCCGGCTTCGGTTGGGCGCTGGCTCGCTCCTATTCAATCATTTGTCATATGGACGCGGACTTCTCTCACTCCCCAGAAGATTTAGAACGACTGGTGGCCGCCCTCTCGGAGTTCGATCTAGTCCTCGGTACTCGCTACATAAAAGGAGGTGGGGTGAGAGGTTGGCCCATTTATCGTCAAATCCTAAGCCGAGGAGCAAACTTTCTGGCACGAGCATTCATTGGAACGCATCTTTTGGACCTCACAGGGGGATTCAAGGCCTTTCGTCGCGAGACCCTAGAAAAAATAGATCTTTCAAAGGTGCGATCCGCGGGTTACACATTTGAAATTGAATGCACTGTACGGGTTTTGCGCGCCGGACTTAAAGTCGGACAGGTGCCCATCCTCTTTCAAGAGCGCGAACGTGGAAAAAGTAAAATCGCCTCTTTCTCGACAACCCTTCAAACTCTGCAATTAATCACCGGATTCTTCATCGACCGACTGACCGGACGGGTACGTTAAACCATCTCGAGTGTTTTTCGCGCCTCTTCCATACTTCGCTGAACTTCCGCCGTTTCTTCCCGACGGGCGGTCATCTTTTTCTTGAGTCGGAGAAGAATCTCCGAATTGTTTTTGAAAATTCCCGCGGCATCTTGTCGACGAAGCGCATACAACTCGGAGTCCTGTTTGGCTTGAATCGTCGCCATTCGAGGCTTGCCGGTCAGCATGGCGACTTCACCAAAATACTCGCCGGGGCCCAATTCCCCCACCACCACGCGGTGATTTCCTTCTCCGATGAGAACCAACAATTTTCCCGATTTGACGAAGAACATTTCGTCGCCTTCGCTTCCCTCGGCCATAACTGTTTCTCCCATCTTCACTTTCCGTAGGGTAAGCGCTTCCGTGGCGAGCATTCGCTCACGCTCCGTAAGAGCCCGAAAAACGTCCGACTTCCTTAGAATCGTGTCGATCACTCTGCGGCGAATGTAATCTTCGAGGACATTCCAAATCCGAGGATGTTTGACGGCAATGGCATCCAAATCGGCTCGAGTCAATTCCAACAATTCCACTTCTGTTTTTGCTTCAACGGTGGCATTTCGTCGGCCGTTGGTCAGAAGACCAAATTCTCCGAAGAAATCCCCGCCTCGCAAGCGACACAGAACCAACCGACTTCCATCGCCATCTCGGGCAAAGACTTCCACCTGTCCTTCTGAAATGATGTACATCGACGCGCCAATATCTCCTTCTTCACAAACAAACGAATCAGGCGGAAATCGGCGAACGGTCAAACGTTCCATTAAGGAAAAAAGTTCATCCGTACTCATTTCAGAAAGCAGCGGTACACCCGAAAGTCTGTCTACCGGCGTACCCAGTGAATTGCCCGTGACCGGCTCCTCCAGATCAATAACTTTTTCAGAACCCGGTCCCGAAGCGGAGGCCAAATCGATGGTGGTGCCGAGATCATCCGGGGGGGTGTCCAGAGTAAGGGGTTCGGTGCCTGCGATTGAAATCGCCGCACGTTCTTTTGGTTCCGCACGGGCCAGAGAATCTGGAATGGTTCGGGTTTGAGTTCCCTGTTTGGAATAGATTTCGGCCAAGCGCCGTTGTACCGAAGTGTCTGTCGGATCGATTTCTAAAATGATCTTATTAATTGCGATGGCTTTCGCCCAAAACCCCCCATGTGAATAAGTTTCCGCGACCCGTTTATAGTGGTTCACCGCTTCATCATTCATCTTGAAACGGCGGCAAAGGTCTCCCATTCGTTGATCCATTCGAGGATCATCGCCCAAGTGACTTGTAGCTTCTTGATAGAGTTCGAGGGCTTTCTTCCATTTTTGTTCACTAAAAGCCTTGTCTGCCTTGGCCTTTAAATCTTTTCCTCGATTTCCTTTTCCGCCGAACATTTACGGGCGCAGTGTAGGGTTGCTCTCTCTCCTTGGCAAGCAGTGAGCTTGAAGCCAGGTGGAATCACTCTTATCTCGCTCCGACGGCGCATCCATCTTCGAAAGATCGGCCTGCATCTCCTGGCAATTTCCTTTAAGAAACCAATAACGTGCTCGATTGATTCGAGCTGTCGGCTCGCCCGGGTAAATATCCAGCGCCCGTCCCCAAGCTTTCAGAGCATCCTTTTCCCGACCCGTTTGCGCCAGCAAAGTGCCGTAATTCGCCCACCCAAGCGAGCTTTCCGGATAACGAATCAACGCTTTCTCCAAAAGAGGTTCGGCTTCTTTTACATAGCCCATGGCAAGATACGCATCGGCTCTGGGTATCCAGCCCTCTTCCTGTGAATGAAGATTAGAATCGGAGTCTACTTCCTTCAAAATCGCTTTCGCTCGATCGACATTTCCTAGGCGAATTTCAATCTGAGCCAAATCCCCCCAACCTTTTGCCCAATCGGGATTGAGTCGTAGCCCGCGCTCCATGGAAGCCTTAGCCGATTTCCAGTCTTCTCGATCCTGTTCGGCATGACTCAGGTTTCCCCAGACATAATATAATGTGGGAGAGGCTTCCGATGTTGCCCTCCAAAGTGAATAGGAGTCGTGCCAGACGGGGAGCCGATTCCAAGTAAGTAGCGATAGTGGGACGAGAGGCAACAGAGCGAACTTTCGGATCGAACTCCCCCATTTCTCAACCCACGCGACAATCGAAATCGCCACGCCGATCAGAGGAAGATAGAGGTAACGATCGGCCATCCAAATGGGATGGCCCACAGAGATTTGTAGAAACGTAGGGAACTGACTCATCGTAAAAATGACAAGCCCTTCGGCAAATAGAGGCATCTTCCGCCAGGCCACAAAGACAAGTGCCCCAATCACGATCGCGAGAATAAAACCCATCCAGACCTCTGCGGCTTCCCAACCAAGCCAGGGAGACTGAACATATCGGGCCGAAAGCGCCGTTGGCCAAAAGATCGCTTCCAAATTGTGTGGAATGACTGAAAATGCCGCCGGCCAGGATTGAAAGACATCTTTTGTGTGGCTTACTTTCACCAGACTCCCGATGTGGGCATTCGCAAAAAAAACAAAAAGGGCGAGAAATTTTGCAAGAAGCGTAAGGAACAAAACCAAGAGAATTGGAAATTTTTCGTTTCGAATGCGGGCCATGGCCCCAACAATGGGTCCCACGACGATGGATGAATATTTGGATAGGAGAGCGAAAAGTCCCGACAAAAATGCGCAATCGGGTCGAGAGTCGTAGAGAAGAAATGCTCCCAGCATGCCTGTCACCATCAGGAGATCTTTTCTCCCTGAAATCCAGGCGACCGGTTCGATCGTGAGAGGATGGAACGCCCACAAAAGTGCCCCTAAAATCGCAAGGTAGAGAGACGCCCGACGACGCAGAAAATGAAAAAGAAGAACGGCGTTGAGCGAATGCAGGAGGAGTTGCATTAAATGGAAAGGAGCGGGATTCCATCCCCAAAGTATCCGATCCAGAAGATAGGTAAGATCTCGAATCGGCGCGTATTCCTGCGCACTTCCCTTCCAAAGCGAAAGAGGATTCCAAAGAGCGGCGACACTTTTCCAGGAAGGATTAAGGAACCAGGGATTCCGGGTCAACAACTCCGGATCGTCCCAGTCCAAGAACTGAAACCGGATCACCGGCGAAAAGAGACAAGCGACCGCGACAAAAACGAGGGCTCCCCACCTGGAGCCCCCTTCTCGAAATCGAAAAGCCTTCAGTCGACCTGTTTCCTCATAAATGTCGGAATGTCGTACTCGTCATCCTCGATTGTATCTAACCCCAGTTCTTTCGCTCTCTTTCGAAATTCGAGCGAATCGACATCGCGGCGCTTTGTAAGCGTCGTATCCGCCGCTTCAGGAATCGGAGCCCTCACAGCCGGGGCCGTGACAGTGAATGTGGATGCGGCCGGCTGACGAATGATCGGAGGAGCCACGACCGGCCGTTCCATGACCGGAGGACGAACCGATTGAACCACTGGCTTTCCGAACCCCGTCGCAATGACGGTGATTCGAACGTCATGCTTCGCCCGATCATCAATGACCGCTCCGAATATAATGTTCGCCTCTTCATGCGCCGCCTCTTGAATCAGCATGGCCGCATCGTTGACTTCATGAAGCGACATCGTGGAGCTGCCGGTGATATTGAGAAGAATCCCGGTCGCTCCCTGAATATCGACATCCTCGAGGAGCGGTGAGGAAATCGCGCGTTGCGCCGCCTCCATCGCCCGTCGTTCTCCCGAAGCCTGGCCGGTACCCATCATCGCCATTCCTTGGCCGTTCATGATCGTTTTGACATCGGCGAAATCAAGGTTGATCAGGCCCGGGATGGTAATGAGATCGCTGATTCCCTGCACGGCCTGAAGGAGAACCTCATCCGCCTTCTTAAAAGCGTCGAGAATGGAAGTCGCCTCTCCCGCCAGATTGATCAGCCGCTGATTGGGAATCGTGATGAGTGTATCCACAACGGATTTTAGATCCTCGATTCCGACATCGGCCTGCATTCGTCTCTTCTTTCCTTCAAAGACGAAGGGCTTGGTGACCACCCCAATGGTTAAGGCGCCCACCTCTTTGGCGACCTGCGCGATGACAGGAGCGGCTCCAGTTCCTGTTCCTCCTCCCATACCCGCCGTCACGAAGACCATGTCGGCGCCGGTGAGAGATTCCGCCAGGCGATCGCGATCTTCCAGCGCGGCCTCCCGCCCGATTTCAGGATTGGCGCCCGCTCCCAATCCCTTCGTAAGCGAAGCACCGATCTGAAGCTTTATATCGGCTCGCGAGGCTCCCAGGGCCTGAAGGTCTGTATTCGCCGCGACAAAGTCCACATTTTTCAGACCCGATGTGATCATCGTGTTAACCGCGTTTCCGCCACTGCCTCCCACACCGATCACCTTAATTTTCGCCACATTTTCCGGTTCTACTAATTCAAACATCATATTTTCTTTCATTTCGTTCCTCCTCAATTTCATAGACACTCGCTCCTTTCGCTCACTCGCGATTTAAAAAAATTCTCCGAACCATTCCCGCATTCGGCTACGCACCTTTGCGTAAACGTTGTTTTCCCGGACGCGGAACTTCGACACCCTTGCCCACTGTTTGCTTCCGTACTGCACCAGTCCCACACCGGTGGCGTAAATGGGGCTGGAAACCACATCGACCAATCCTCCGATTCCCTGCGGAGAGCCGCGACGAACCGGCATATCAAAAATCCGTTCCGCTAATTCCGGCATACCTTCCAAAATCGAAGAGCCGCCGGTGATTACGATTCCCGAGGCCAACACGTCGGCGAAACCTGATTTTTCGATTTCTCGTTTGATCAGGAGAAAAATTTCCTCGACACGGGGCTCGATGATTTCGCTTAGAAGCTGGCGCGAAATTGATCGTGGCTTCCGCCCGCCCACGCTCGGTACTTCGATCATTTCATCCCGACTTACGAGGCTCGCCATCGAGCAGCCGTAACGATGTTTGATCTCCTCCGCTTCGATCGTCGGAGTGCGCACACCGACGGCGATATCATTGGTAAGATGATTTCCTCCCAGAGCGAGAACCGCGGTATGCTTGATCGATCCCTGCGAATAAATGACCAGGTCTGTAGTTCCTCCCCCAATGTCGACCAGCGCCACACCGAGTTCTTTTTCATCAGGCGTTAGAACCGCCTCCGCCGAGGCGAGCTGTTCGAGAACGATGTCCGCCACGTTCAGGCCGCATCGGTTCGCGCACTTGACGATATTTTGGGCCGAGGTCACCGCTCCCGTGACGATGTGAACCTTCGCCTCCAAACGCACCCCCGACATCCCCACGGGATCTCGGATTCCATCCTGCTCATCCACAATAAATTCCTGTGGAAGGACATGAAGTACCTCCCGATCCATCGGAATGGCCACCGCTCGCGCCGCATCCAGGACCCGCTCGACATCCGTCGAGCGAACCTCCTTTTCTTTCACGGCCACGATTCCATGGCTGTTGAATCCCCGAATATGTCCCCCGGCGATGCCGGCATACACCGTATGAATTTCGCATCCCGCCATTAGTTCGGCCTCTTCGACCGCTTTTTCAATCGATTGAACGGTAGCGTCTATATTAATGACGACCCCCTTCCGGAGACCTTTGGAAGGGTGAACCCCGATTCCCACCACATCCAGTCCATCGGAGGTTACTTCACCGACGATGGCGCAAATCTTCGTCGTTCCGATGTCGAGTCCCACTACCAAGTTGTCCCGTTTGCTCATGATTGTTTCTCCTTCTTTTGACTTCCGTTTTTGCCACTGATCTTCACAATTGCTCGATCTCCAAAATCCAAATCAATTTCCCGAAGCACATTTTCCTTTCCTTCAAAATCTTTCAGTACACGCGATAGGCGATTGGCTTTCCGCTCGTAATCGCTGGTTCCCATCACCACTCGAAATTTTTTTCCCACGCGATACATCACCCAACCCACACTGCGATCGAAATGAATTTCCGAGATACTCTTTTCGGGAAAGCCTCTTTCAGAAAGCGTGGAAAGAAGCGAAATTCCGTCGCGCAATTCATCGGTGAAACCGGACGTGGGTTTTTTCCCGCTCCAGGGCCCGGTCATCACCGGAAAATCGACCGATTCGGATGATTTCGCATCGGCCGGCCCTAGAACCGTCCCTTCTCGATCCAAAAAATAGAGTTCGTCGAAGTTCGCAAGAGCTGCAGCCTTCTTTTCGTCAAAGAGGATCGTGACCCCTCCGGTGACATTTCTCCGAACCGCCACATTGGAGACACGTGGGTTCGCCTTGATGCTTTGAAGTGTCCCCTGGATCCATGAACCAAAGAGCGGATCTCCTTCATGAATTCCCGACAATTTTTCGACGTTACTGGGCGAGAGCACTGCACCGCCCAAGACGCGAAGGTCGGTAATTCTGATCGGTAACTTCGAAACGTAACGAACCAAAAACCAAGGTGTGAGAGCGGTAATGGCGACAGCCAGGCAGTTCAAAAACATCTTCCATCTTCGTTTTGCGTTCCGTTGATATCGGCGCCGGGTCATTTTTCCGTCACGGTTTTAAGCCGTGCCTCCAAGAGGAGAATCTCGACCATTTCATCAAACGATATGCCCGCCGCCGCCGCCGCTTTTGGAAGAAGGCTTGTCTCAGTCATGCCGGGAATCGTGTTGACTTCCAAGACAAAGGGTTCCCCTTCCTTCGAATAGCGCAGATCGACGCGGCCGAATGATTCGGCTTGAACGGCGGCAAAGGCTTCGATCGAAATGTTTCGGGTTTGAAGGGCGATGGTTTCGCTCACACGCGCGGGGCAATAGTATTCCGTTAGACCCTTCGTATATTTCGACCGATAATCGTAGAAACCGCTTTTGGGAACGATCTCAATGGCGGGAAGCGGCTCGTCACGGAGAAATCCAACCGTCAATTCAATCCCTTCGATATATTGTTCCCAAAGAACCGTGTCTCCGAACGGCAGCGCCGCTTTTTGAGCGGATTCGATTTCTTCGGGTCGATGGACAATGCTCAGACCGATCGTCGAACCTTCGCAGGGAGGCTTCGCCACCGCCGGGAATCCAGTAATGGTTTCCACCTGCTCGCGGATCATTTCGAGCGATTCGTCGTGGTGAGCAACAAACCAGGGAGGTGTGCGAACTTGACAGGCCTCGAAAAGTCGTTTGCTGATCACCTTGTCCATCGCGGCCGCGCTCGCTGTCACACCGCTTCCGGTGTAGGGAATCCGAAGAAATTCCAAAATTCCTTGAATCGTTCCATCTTCCCCGAATCGTCCGTGCAGGGCGATCGCCGTGACCTCAATTTTTTCCCGAACGAGGTCTTCCACCACACTCTGCCCGACATCTATTTCGACCACGTTGACATAGCCGCGATTTCTAAACCCCTGCGCCATCGCCTTTCCGGTTCGGATAGATACTTCCCGCTCACCGGAAAGTCCGCCCAAGAGCACGCCGATTTTGGTTTGTTTCGTAATCGTCATGGATCGACTCCAATCACATGGACTTCCGGTTCCAATTCCACATTGAATTTTTCTTTCACGGCCTTTTGAGCATGTGCCAAAAGCGCGAGCGCATCGCTCGTTTTCGCTTTTCCAAGGTTCACGATAAAATTGGCATGTTTGGAGGAAATTTCGGCATCCCCAATCCGAAATCCCTTGAGACCCGCCGCTTCAATGAGTCTTCCGGCGAAATCATTCGATGGATTCTTAAAGACCGAACCAATATTCGGTAGATCCAGCGGCTGATTCGCCCGTTTGGATTTCGCTTGATCAATCTCTTTGTCAATCGACGCGCGATCCGATTTTGGAAATGAAAATGTTCCGGCAGTAACCACCCAGTCACGCGCCTCTGGAAAATCGCGATAGAGAAAGTCTTTTGAGGAGACTTTTTTCCGTATTTCCTCTCCGCGGGTCGTCACTCCCTCCACTTCGGTCACGACGTCCGAAAACCAACCCTGCGGTGTTCCGGCGTTCATTCGAATCCCGCCCCCGATCGTTCCAGGAATTCCGTAGGCGAACCCAAATCTTCCAAGCGATCGTTCGCGAAGCCAATGAAGTAAAGCTCCATTTTGAACTGCCGCCTCGGCTCGAACCCATGCGAAAGAGGAATCTTCGCGAATCAAATCGATTTTCGTAAACCCCTTTCCAAGATCGACCAGAACGCCTTGGAATCCTCCGTCGCGGACCAAAACGTTGGAGCCGCGACCCAGAACTTGCCAATCTTTTCCATAAACCAGGCTTTTTGCGGCAAAAAAGCGAATCGCTTGTTTAAGCTCTTCGAAATGCGCCGGCGAAAAAAGCCCGCCTGCCCGTGCAAGACAATGAAATGTTGTTAAGGGCCCCAGGGAAACATTCCGGCGAAGTGAACTGGGAAATAATTTTTCCAGCTCGGCCATCACTTCTTTCTCCCCGCCAGTGAGAGGGTTCCTCTTAGAATCGAAAGGAGATGGCTGCCACCTTTGGTGACGTCTCCGGCTCCCATCGTAATGAGTAGGTCGCCCTTCGTCGCCCGCTCGGTGAGCATTTGGGCCCCCTCTTCCAGCGACTGGGCTGCGCGTGCATCCGTTCGCCCCCTCGATCGAATTTCCTTTACGAAATGATGATGATCGATGCCTGAAATGGGGGATTCGCTCGCCGCATACACGGGAAGAACCACCAACTCGTCGGTGGCATCAAACACCGCTACAAAATCGTCCCAGAGATCACGAAGACGTGTGAATCGATGAGGCTGAAACATTACGCGAAGCGCACCGCCATCGGCCATCAGTCGAAGTGCTTCGAGCGTTGCCCGAATTTCGGTCGGATGGTGAGCATAATCGTCGATCACTCGAATACCCGACGCTTCCCCCTTCGCGTCCAGGCGCCTTTCAATTCCTGCGAAGGCATGAAGGCCCGCAGCGATCTTTTTTCCTGTGAGCCCCAAATGAATTCCCACGGAAGCAGCGGCAAGTGAATTGAGAACGTTATGCTTTCCGGTGAGCGGAAGTGTGATGTCCGTTACCTTTTTGCCATGATGGACAAGCGTGTAACAAGCGTGATCGGAAGCGAGCTGAACTTCCGTCGCTTTCACATCCGCCTCGGAGTGGATCCCGTACGTCCAAGTGGTTCGTTCAATCCGAGGCAGAATTCCCGCTGCAGAAGGATCGTCGCGGCAAAGTATGACGAGGCCGTCAAAGAGGGGCACTCGATTTGCGAAATCGATGAATGCTTTTTCCAGGTTTTCAAACAATCCGTAGTGACTCAAATGTTCGCGGTCGATATTCGTAATTGCCGCAATGGTCGGAAGAAGATGGAGAAACGAGCCATCGCTTTCATCCGATTCAGCCACGAACCATTCATCTGTGCCTACTTTCGCGTTACTTGCGATTCGCCGAAGCCGACCACCGATGACGGCGGTCGGATCAAACCCAGACTCTAAAAGAAGCGTGGCGATCATCGCGCTTGTGGTCGTCTTCCCATGCGCGCCGGCGACAACGATGGATCGCTTCATTCGCATCAGTTCCGCCAGCATTTCCGCGCGTGGAAGAATCGCAAGACTGCGACGCTTGGCTTCCATGATTTCCGGATTGTCTCTAGCAATGGCGGAAGACACCACTACGACATTGGCATCCCCCAGGTGCTCGGCCGAGTGCCCCCGGAATATTTTTGCGCCAAGAGTTTTTAAATGTTCGGTTTCCGTGTTTTCCCGCAAATCACTTCCACTGACCCGGTACCCGGATCGGAGTAAAATTTCCGCAATGCCGCTCATTCCGATTCCACCGATTCCGACAAAATGAACCTTCTTAGCGATCATCCGATGCGCTCCATTTCATCTACGATGGTGGCTGCGGCATTTGCTTTTCGAAGAGAAAGTGCGGCTCGGCTCATCGCTTTGAGCTTCACATCATCAAAAAGAATGTCATTGAGGATCGACGCGACTCGCTCTCCGGTGAAACCTTCGTCATTCGTCGTGATGGCAGCTCCCGTTCGCGAAAGGATTTCGGCGTTCACTTGTTGGTGGTCATCTGTCGCGTAGGGAAAGGGAACCAGGATCGAGGGACGCCCCACGGCCGCAATTTCAAGAACACTCGAACCGGAGCGCGCGACAATGAGGTCGGCTGCTGCATAAGCCCCCGCCATATCATCGAAGTACGTACGGATCTCAGCGTGGAAGCCAAGGTCGGCGTAAATTTTTTGAATTCGCTCCAGATCTTTGGCTCCCGTTTGATGAATAAAGGATATTTTTTCCTTCATACCCAGGAGGCGAGGCAGAGCTCCCGCAATGCCTTCGTTGAGACGAAGAGCTCCCTGTGATCCGCCGAAAATGAGGACGGTTCTCTTTGCGTTTGAGAATGAAGGTGGAGAAACGTCCAGAATTTCTTTTCGAATCGGATTTCCGCTTACAACGCTTTTTCGTTTCGGCATCCAAGCAGCCGCTTCTTCAAATGCCAAAAACACGCGATCCACAAACCGAGCAAGCACGCGATTGGCGAAACCAGGTACGGCGTTCGGTTCCACAATGCCGGTCCGAATTCCCATGAGAGCCGCCAAAAGGAGAATCGGCCCCGAGGCATAACCTCCGCTTCCGAAAACATAGTGGGGGCGAAAGCGGCGCAGGAGTTTCCAGGATTGAAAAAATGAGCGCGGAAGACGAAGAAAATTGGTGAGCCTCGAAAAAATCTTCATTCTTTTCAGGCCACCGATGTTGATCAACTCCAGAGGGTAGCCCGCTTGCGGGACCAGAGTTTTTTCAAAACCTCGTTCGGTTCCGACAAAAAGGATTTCCGCTTCTTTGTGGCGTTTCTTCACTTCATTGGCGACCACGATTGCCGGAATCACTGTTCCCCCCGTACCCCCGGCGGCCATCAGCCAGTTCATAAGGCCCTCCGGGTGGGACGATATTTCGACTGCGAGACCGTGGCTGAAATCGAAAGCAGAATCCCGATGGAAGCCATGGTTGTAATCAGGGAAGTTCCTCCATAGCTGACGAGCGGAAGGGTCATTCCTTTCGTGGGAAGCATTCCCATCACCACCGCCATATTGAAAAGGGATTGAAATCCAATGAGAGCGGTGATTCCAAAAGCGAGTTGGGCGGCAAACGGCTCGCCGATCCGAAGTGCGAGGCGAAGCCCTTGCACCACGAGACACGCAAACAATACAATGACCGCGATGCTTCCGAGAACCCCCAACTCTTCGGCGATGACGGAGTAGATAAAATCCGTGTGTGCTTCGGGAAGATAAAGGAGTTTTTGCGTTCCATCCCCGAGGCCCTGCCCCTCCAATCCTCCGTGTTCGAACGCAATAAAGGATTGAATGATTTGAAATCCCGCTCCGCGTGGATCCACCCAGGGATCCATAAACGCGAGAACTCGACGCTGCCGATAAGCCACGGCCTTGACTAGAAAAACTCCGGCCAAAAGCCCCAGCGTGGCCAGCCCAGCCAGATGCCAGGTTTTTGCGCGAGCAACAAAAAGCATCGCTCCCACAACGGCGACCATGAGAACCGACGTACCGAAATCCGGCTGGCGCAAGATCAGAAGAATGAAGGCAGCCATCGTTAAGAGGAGAGGGAAAAGACCCCGCAGAAAATCTCGAATTCCTTCCCTCTTGTGGGCAAGATAGGCGGCCACATAGGCGATGATCAGTGGTTTCGCGATTTCCGAAGGCTGAAAGGTGAACCCTCCCAGCCCCAACCATCGGGTAGAGGCCTTGGCTGTGTGTCCCGCGGAAGTAAACGCGGTAATCAAGAGAAGCACGCCGGACAAAACCAATCCGGGTAGAGCCAGATTTTTGATCCAGCGAGTCTTTATAAAAAAGGCCAATCCCATCGCGACCAATCCAACTGCTGCGGCAATAAGATGCCGCTTAAGAAAATAGGCTCCGTCTCCATAGCGCTCCATGCCGATAGGAGAGCTCGCGCTATAGACCATCACCATTCCTAAAATGATCAACGCGAGCGTAGCCGCCAACAACACCGGATCGACATACGAGAGTTTTCGAATCGTCTGTGTCATCGCTCTTGATTCCCCGATTCGACCCATCTCCGAAACGTTTCTCCCCGCTCCTCGAAATCTTTGAATTCGTCGAAGCTCGCATTCGCCGGAGAAAAAAGAACCACGTCTCCCGATTTCGCGAGTGAAAGCGCGGTTTGAAAAGCCTCGCGCATGGTTTTCACGAGACGGACGGGATGATCTCCGAAAGACGCCTTCATCGTGGGTCCCGCTTCACCAAAAAGAATGATGGCTTTCGCTTTCTTTTTGGCGAGCACGGAGATGGGATCGTATGAGGTTCCTTTCGACCGTCCTCCCGCCATCCAAATGATGGGAGAATCGAAAGACTCGAGGGCGCGTATCGCCGCCCCGGGTGTCGTGCTCTTTGAATCATTAATGAATCGAACTCCTCGTATTTCTCCCAGCTCTTCCAGGCGATGCGGAAGGCCGTGGAATGTGGCCAGGGCGCTTTCGATCTTTTCGACAGAACAATGAACCGCCCTGGCTGCGGCGATGGCCGCGACGGCATTCTCTATATTATGTCGGCCCGGGAGTTTCCAACCGGAAAGAGAAATCGATTCTCCATCCGGAAAATGAACCGAGCCGTTTCGAACTTCGATGTCGGCATGAATCTTTTCGGAGATGGAAAAAAGCCAGACGTCGCTTTGAAGTTTCTTTGCGATCGCTCGGCACCAATCGTCTTCGGCGGAAAGAATGGCTCGATCTCCCTTTTTCATTTGCGAAAAGAGACGGGTCTTCATCGCCGCGTAATTTTCCATTGTTCCATGCCGATCAAGGTGGTTGGGGGATAAATTGAGAAGAACGCCGACACGTGGATGAAAAGTCTCCACGGTTTCCAACTGAAAACTTGAAACTTCGGCGACAATAAAATCGAATTTCCGATCCACGGCGTGAATGAGAGGATCGCCGAGGTTTCCTCCCGTAAAAACTGTTTTTCCCCAGGTGGAAAGAATGTGGCCGAGAAGCGAAGTGGTCGTCGATTTTCCATTCGTCCCGGTTACGGCGAGAATCGGTGTGGAAATATAATGAGAGGCGAATTCAACTTCTCCCCAAACGGGCGTTCCTCTCTTTCTCGCTTCTGCAAGGTAAGGGACATCGGCTGAAATCCCCGGCGTGACAAGAACGAGTTTCGCCCGATCGAGATGCTTCGGAGTCTTTCCAATGTCCAGCGTGAATCGGTAATTTTTGAGAGCACCCAATTGCAATTCCGATTCCGGCTTCTCATCGTATGCCGTAACAAGGGCACCGGAAGCGCAGAGATATTTCACAAGGGCAGTGCCTGTTTTTCCACCCGCCCCGATCACAGCTACTTCTTTTCCTTTCCAGTTTTGCATGGGCATCGTCATCTCAGTTTCAGTGTGGAAAGTGCGAGAAGGGCCAAAATGATGGAGATGATCCAAAAACGAACGATGACTTTCGGCTCCGCCCAGCCTTTGAGTTCAAAGTGATGGTGAATGGGCGCCATTTTAAAAATTCGTTTGCCCGTGGTCTTAAACGAGATGACCTGAATGATGACCGACGCAGCTTCCAAAACGAAAATCCCCCCCACAATCACCAGCGCCAGTTCTTGTTTGCAAACGAGAGCGACCATTCCAAGCGCTGCGCCCAAAGCGAGAGATCCGACATCTCCCATAAAGACCTGCGCCGGATACGTGTTGAACCAGAGAAATCCCAATCCCGCTCCGACAATCGCACCGCAAAATACGGCCACTTCTCCCGCTCCCGGCACATAGCGAACCTGAAGATAGCGGGAGAATTCCGAGTGACCCGCGATATAGGTGAAAATGATATACGCCAAAGCCGCAACCAGCACGGGACCAATAGCAAGGCCATCCAAGCCGTCCGTTAAATTTACGGCATTGGATGCACCCACAATCACGCAAACCGCCAGGGGAATGAACCCCCACCAACCGATATCCGGCGCGTCTTTGAAAAACGGAAACATGAGATTGGTTTCAAGCCCAGCCCACAGGAGCGCTCCGACAGCGAGGAGGGCAAATCCAAGTTGAAATTTCAATTTCGCCCGCATGGAAAGGCCCTTGGAATTTTTACGATAAATTTTGAGATAGTCGTCGTAAAATCCCACAGCCCCATATCCCAGTGTCGTCAGCGCAACAATCCATGTGTAGGAAACATCCAGCCGGGCCCATAAGAGGAACGAAAAGAGCATCGAAGCGATGATGAGAACTCCCCCCATCGTCGGAGTCCCCGCCTTGGAAAGATGAGCCTTAGGCCCGTCGTCGCGCACATGCTGGCCGATTTGATTCTTCTTTAAATAATTAATGAGCCAGGGGCCGAGCACGAAACCGATGACGAGCGCCGTCAACATGGCCATGACGACACGGAAGCTGATGTAACGGAAAACGCGGAAGACCCCATGCGGGTAATAAAAGAGATGATAAAACATTAGGCTCGTCCCTTTCGAAGGAGCCCGGTGAGTTTCTCGGTCACTTCTTCCATTTTCATTCCACGAGATCCCTTGATCAGAATTAGATCTCCTGGTCGAGCGAGCGTGGCGACGGCTTCGGCTGTTTCACTTCGCGACTTACCGATCGTCACCTGGTGAAGTCCCATCCCACCCTGCAGGGCCCCCTGCCCCAGGTCCCCGGCAAATTGGCCGACAGCGAAGAGATGATCGTACCGCATGTGAGCGGCTTCAATGCCAATGTCTCGATGCGCGCGGGGAGAATAATCGCCCAACTCGAGCATATCGCCGAGAACTGCGAAGCGGCGAGCCACTTTCATGTCGCGACCGACATGAAGTGCGGCGAGAACCGAACCTGGATTTGCGTTGTAACAATCGTTGATGATGTGAACTCCCTCAATGTCCAGGAGTTCCAGACGCATTTCGGGTCGCTCCACACTATGGAGACCCTTTTGAATGGCCTCCGAAGGAACCCCTGTGGCCAGGGCCGCGCCGAGAGCACAACAGAGGTTGCTCACATTGTGTTCTCCGACAAAAGGAGATCGGAGCTCAAGCTTTTTCCCTCCGTAATTCACATCCAGAAGGAGCCCTTCTTTTCCGAGGGATTCCAACACGCGGACCATGACATCGGCTGAACTTTTCCGTGAAACCGTAATTCGATTTCCTTTCGCCTGTTTGGAAACCTCATCAATTCGCGTGTCATCAATATTAACGACGGCAGTTCCCTTTTCTCCCAAGTAAGCAAAGAGTTCCCCCTCGGCGCGAGCGACTCCATCGAGAGAGCCCAGTTTCTCCAGGTGGGCAGGACCGATGCTCGTCAGGAGTCCGACGTTGGGTTCAGCCGTCGTCGCGAGTGTGGTCATTTCTCCGAAGTCATTGATTCCCATCTCCACTACCGCGACTTCATGCTCGGGCTTTAACAAAAGAAGGGTAAGCGACAATCCAAGCATATTGTTCCAGTTGCTCGGCGTCTTTAAAACGTTGAAGCGGGCGCCGATCAATGCGGCGGTCATCTCTTTGGTGGTGGTTTTTCCGTTGGCGCCCCCGATGGAAATAATATTCTTCCCCCAGGTACGGCGCGCATAACGGCCGAGAGCTAAAAGTGCCTTGGTGGTATCGCTTACCTGAATGGTGTTCGCGCCGTCGACATGGCGCGAAACGACCGCCGCGGCAGCGCCTTTGGAGAAAGCATCTGCGACAAATTCATGGCCGTCCCGAGCGGCATGAAGGGCGAAAAAAAGATCTCCCTTTTGAACGGCGCGGCTGTCGAGCGAAACTCCTGTGACTCGAAGAGATTTTTCTCCTCGAAGAGTTCCGCCCGTGGCTGTCACTACATCGGAAAGCGCAAGAAGCGTGTCGACGCGGAGAGGAAGTTTCATTCGCGTGCCACCTTTCGATCATCAAACGGCATTTTGACGCCGTTGATTTCTTGATAGGTTTCATGCCCCTTGCCGGCAATGAGAAGGATGTCTCCTCTTTTGGCGAGCGAGAGCGCGAGAGCGATCGCCTTTCTTCGATCGACTTCGCGAAGTGCCATTTTTCCTTTCGCGGTTGCAACATCAGTCCACTCCACAAGAGGAACACTCGGGGGCAAACCTTTTACAATTTCATCTACGATCGCATCGGGAGATTCAGTCCGAGGATTGTCCGATGTAATGACCGTAATATCTCCAGCGCTCGCCGCGACCCTTGCCATGCGAGGTCGTTTCGATCGGTCTCGATCGCCACCGCAGCCGAAAAGAACAATCAGTCTTTTTTGCCGGAGAGGTTCGAGTGCTTTGAGAACATTCTCCAAAGCATCGTCGGTGTGTGCATAGTCGACAAAGACGTTGATCCCTTCGGAATTGGGAACCCGTTCGAGTCTTCCCGGAACGCCCGAGAGAGATTCAATCCCTTGAATAATTCTTTCTTTTGAGTAATCGAGCGCGAGTCCAACCGCAGCAGCGGTGGCGATGTTTGAAAGATTGTGAGTACCGACAAGAGGTGAATGAATGGAGAAGGTTTCCTCTTTGTAGAGAAACGTCGCTTGGATTCCGTCGGGTCGAAGCTCTTTTTTGGTGACGACGACGTCGGCTTCGGCTCCCATGACGGAAAATGTGATAATGGGAAGTGTGAGTTCTTTACTCCACTTCGCGCCGGTCGGATCGTCGACGTTGAGAACTCCGAACCGTTTTACCTTTCGGCTTTTAGCGAGAAGGTCGTCGAATATTTTTTTTTTCGCCGCTCCATATTCTTCCATCGTCGAATGAAAATCGAGATGCTCCGGCGTCAGATTCGTAAAAACAGCGACATCCAGCTCGAGTCCCGAGAGCCTTCTCATTTCAAGCCCATGGGAAGAGCACTCCATGACAACGGCATCCACGCCGTCGTTGCACATGTCACGAAGCATTCGATGAAGCTCCGTCGCTTCCGGAGTGGTTCGGGGTGCTTCTTTTTCTCGGCCGTTCCAGCGGTAGGCGACGGTTCCTAAAATTCCTGGCTTTTTCCCGGCTGCACGAAAAATGGATTCGACCAAATGGCAAACTGTGGTTTTGCCATTTGTTCCGGTCACTCCCACGACGGTGAGCTCACGGGAAGGCTCGCCGTACACGCGGGAAGAAAGAACGCCCAGATTCGACCGAAGCTCCGGCGCTTGAACAAAAGGAATTTTTTGGGATTCGACTTCCGTCTCCGCGGCAATAGCGGAGGCACCTTTGGCTATGGCATCGCCAATAAAGGCGCGACCGTCGGAAGTAGCTCCCTGAAGTGCCACAAATAAATCTCCCCGAGAGACGCTCCGCGAGTCGATCGCAATTCCTCGAACCAGCGTTTTTCCGTTTCCACGGATGTTCGCTCCCGGTACCGTTTGGAAAAGCTCGGAAAGGGTCATATTCTCTCCCCTTCGGCGAAGATAACTTTCCAGGCTCCTGATTTGGCCAACTCCTGTCGAACCGCGACGCCGCTTCCAACGACATGTACGCGTACGGAAAATTCACGAGCACGATCCAGAACTTCACGGACGGTAAGTCCCCGAAAATCTGGGGCACTGCTTTCGACCACCGATGCCACATTATTGCTATCGGAAGGAAGTGGCGGCGACTCTAAGTCCTGGCCCGACGCTTGAGCGATTCTGCCGGACGAAGAGACATCGGGCGCGACACCTAGATAGGCCAGCGAGGCCTCCATCACTTTTTGGAAAACGGGAGCCGCAATCATTCCTCCCATGTCCGCTTTAGCTGGCTCATCAAATAAAATGAGCGCCGAAAGACGGGGCGCGGCGCTTGGCGCGAAGCCCATAAATGAACTCGCCACAAGCCGGTGTGTGTACTCGCCGGTGGCCGGATCCACTTTCTGAGCCGTTCCGGTTTTTCCAGCGATTTGATACCCCGGGATCGCGGCTTTGGCCCCCGTGCCGTCCGGTTCGGACACTGCTTCCATCCAATGCCGTATCGTTTGCGCGGTTTGCGTCGAAATCACTCGCTGCGGCAATCCATTTCGTTTCAAATCAAGTTCCCTTCCATCGGGGAACATCGCCTTTTCGACTAAGTAGGGTCGCACCCGTATGCCATCATTGGCAACCGCCGAGAGGGCCGAAATCATTTGAACTGCCGTCACACCTACGCCCTGCCCGAATGAAATATTGGCCAATTCCACATCGCGCCAGTAGGCACCCTTGGCCAGCATTCCTCGTGCCTCCGCGGGAAAATCGATTCCGACTTTTGAACCAAAGCCAAAATCGCGAAGGGTGTCGTAGAGTCTCGTTCGCCCCAAGCGAAGAGCCACTCGCGAAGTCCCGATGTTGTCGGAGAACTTAAGAATCTCACGTGGATGAAGCCATTCGTGATCTTCCAACGTACGAATCATCTTTCCACTGACACGGAGTGATCCCTTTCGACAATCGATGCTATCGGTAGGCAAAAGCGCGCCGGCTTCCAGAGCCGCGGCAAGGGAAAAAACCTTAAACGTAGAGCCCGGCTCGAATACTTCTTCAACCGGACGATTCCGCCACTGCTCTGGAGAGGATTGATCCAGCCGGTTCGGATTTACGCGAGGGTATGAGGCCATCGCCAGAATCTTCCCCGTGGTCGGCTCCATCACGATCCCCATGGCAAAACGGGGGCGCGCGGCGCTTGCCGTTTCCATGAGTTCTTTTTCCAGCGTGTGTTGAATCGTAGCATCGATGGTGAGGTAGAGATCGGCACCCGGCTCGGGTTCCAAAAGGACAGGTCCGTCGGTGTAAATCGCGCGGCCTCGCGCATCGCGATCGGCCCGAACCACCATGACCTGACTTCGAAGGAGGTGATCATAGGCTCGCTCTATTCCTTCAAGCCCTCCCCCTTCGCTGCCCACCACCCCAATGACCTGGGCGGCCAATTCACGATCGGGATAGAGGCGCGTTCCCTCTTCCGTAAAATGAAGTCCCGCGAGCTTCATCGATTTTAATTTTTCTCCCACGGCAGGATCCACCCGTCGCTTAAGCCAGGTGAATTTTCGTTTCGGATTGTCGATCTTGGAAAGTATTTGCGCGGATGACATCTTAAGAAGCGGAGCAACGGCTCGCGCGAATTTTTTCCGATTCTCTATGGCGCTGGGATCGGCAAAAACCGATGGAGCCGAAATCGCCATCGCGAGTACACGCCCTTTGGAGTCAAATATTTTTCCCCGCTGCGGAGACAGAACGACTTCCATCCCTTTTTGGGATTTTTGGATACGCGCGACGCGTTGATCCGGAAAAAGATGGAGGTCAAGCGCCCGAACGGCCAGACCCGTAAATCCGCAGAAGAATCCGACCAGGGCCAACATCAGTCGCGGCTTGACCGGATCGCTCGTTCGTTTCACGGATGGGTTTCCTCAGGAACAATGACCATCGAAACACCGGACAATGAGTGATGAAGCCCCAGTTTCGATCGAGCAATTTTTTCAATTCGGTCGGGAGAACGAAGAGTGGCCCGCTCGACCATGAGTGCCTGACGTTCTCGCTCGAGTTTTGATCTTTCCGCTTCCTTTTGTGAAAGCGAATAACTCAACTCCACCACCAACAGTCGTCCTTTGACATAAAGGAGTGAGGCCAAGAGCGTTGAAACCAACACCGCTACCCCCAACCAGCCCCGCTTCATGCCCTACCTCCGCTCATTTCAAATCCCCGAAGTTTTGCACTTCTCGCGCGAGGGTTCGCTTGAATTTCCTCATCGCTGGGCACGATCACTCGCTTCGTCAGAATATGGCCCCGCTCCTCTTTCTCGGCTTCACGAAAGAGTTTTTTTACAATCCGATCTTCCAGGGAGTGAAACGAGATGACAGCGATACGAGAAAAACGGGGAAGAACGCGGAGAAGCTCTCGAAGCCCTGTCTCGAGCTCGTCCAACTCATCGTTTATTTTGATTCGTACCGCTTGAAATGTTTTTGTCGCGGGATGAATCCGTTTCGACCTGGCTTTTTTGGGATAAACCTCTGCCACAATTTCGGCGAGATCCAATGTCGTCTGAAGTTTTTGAGATCGCCGGGCTGTCACAACCGCCTTGGCGATTCTGCGGCTGAGTCGTTCTTCTCCAAAGCGATAAATCGCATCGGCCAGTTCTCTTTCACTGGATTGGGCCAGCCATTCGGCCGCCGAGATGCCGCGAGTCGGATCCATTCGCATGTCGAGGGGTCCCTCGCGCTGAAATGAGAAGCCCCTCGCGGCGTCGTCGAGCTGATCGCTGGAAATGCCACAGTCAATTAAAACACCGTGGACTTCCGCAAGATCAGCTTGCGACAGGATTTCGGAAACCTTTCCCAGGGACCCGTACAAAAGTTTTATTCGCGCTCCGAAGGGCCGAAGACGTTGACCGCTAATCTTGAGCGCCTGCGCATCACGATCGACACCCACCACTCGACCATGTGGAGCGGTGGCGTGCAAAAGAGCTTCGCTATGTCCTCCGCCGCCGACGGTAAGATCGAGATAAGTTCTGCCGGATCGACAGGCCAGAAGAGAAAGAACTTCGTTCGTTAGGATGGATTGGTGGCGCGTGACATTTTTGAAATCGGTCGAGGAAGTCGATGGACTCACGCGCTCAGAGTCCAAGTTCGGCCAAAACATTGCTCAGTTCCTCGTTTTTTTCAAAGTTGTTTTTTGCTTGAGTAAAGATTTCGTTCCAACGATCGCGCGACCAGACTTCGAGCCGCTTGAGCATTCCAACAATCACCACATTCTTTTGAAGGTCTGCGTATTCACGAAGCGAAGGGGGAATCAGAATTCTCCCTTGCCGATCCAATGGACACTCCACAGCACCCGAAATGAAAAGACGCTGAAATGTTCTCATTTCCGGTTTCATTTGCGAAAGAGACGCTACGTGTCGTTCGAGTGCCTCCCACTCTTCCTTGGGATAGGCAAACAGGCATCGGTCGGAATTGGTAACGATCAACATATCGGAATAGTTGTTGACCAAGATTTCTCGAAAACGAGAGGGAATACTCAAACGGCCTTTGCCGTCGATCGTATGTTCGTGTCGACCTCGAAACATTTTTTACTTTTTGTACCAACCTCTGCGCATGGGATGTGGGCTTCTTACCACCACGCCTTACCACTTTCACCCACAATCTCCCACAAAACTAGGGGGAAGGGGCAAATTTGTCAACGAGAAAAAGGGGTTAGCTCACTTTTGATAGGATCGGGGTTACTTATGTTTCCATCCCGAGATTCATTCCCAAGAGTGAAGAGTCAACTCATTGAATCGAAAGCCGAACTTGGTCCCAAATTGTTGCCGGACGCATGGGAATCGGCGATACTGAGAGTTCAGACCTTCAAGGAGCTCCATGAAATCTGCAATTCAATCGATAAGTAAACGTGGTTTTACTCTTATGGAATTGATGGTGGTCGTTGTGATTATCGGTGTTCTTGGTTCGGTAGCCATTCCTATGCTGAATCGCTATATGAAACGGTCGAAAACCACTGAAGCGACATTGAATTTGCGAAAGATTTATGACGGTGAAATTTCGTATTATCAGGAGGAGCATACGGACTCGAATGGACAGGCCCTTTCAAAATATTTTCTGTCCTGCGCCGCTCTTCCCGCCGTACCTAAGGACCAAAAACAGTCCGGCGATTGGTCTCAAGACAACTGGCCTTTGATCAAGTTCGCTCCCGACGGACCGGTGTTTTACTCCTATACCACCGCCGCCACGGGGATGAATCTTACCGCAATGTTTACGGCCCGAGCGGAGGGAGATATCGACGGAGATCAAACCACTTCTCTTTTTGAACGTATTGCCGCGGTGGATGCTTCGACTGGAGAACCACTCGGCGCCGCGTCGGTTTACATGCTCGACGAGCTCGAATAGAGCGTTTTTATTTCTTACGTGTGTGGAAGGGAGACGGGCCTTGTTCGTCGCCGATTTTCCTCCGCATGTATTCAATTTGTCCGGCAGTTCCCGAAGCCATGATGGCAAAGATCGGCTTATTATTCTCATTTAAAATTTTTCCCACACGCACTTTACGGGCCTTCATGGCCTCTTCAATTCCTCGAAAAGTCGCGTCCTGATCCGCGGGAGAAAGGCTCTCAAAGGCGCTTGCATCCGTATAGACCAACAATCCGACGTCTTCGCTGATCGTCGCGGATTTATATCGCAACGGAATTTTGAGCATGTCGGGTTCGACGCGATTTATGAAATAGTTCACGGTCGCTACCGTACCCACCATCAACGCGCTCAACGTGGTAAGAGCAATATATTTCCAGCTGACTTTGAAACGAGAGGGTTTTTTCGTTTCTTCTTCCGGCTTGGGAGGGGGGGGCGGGGCCCGCCGATCATATTTGGCCGCTTCGGTCCCGTCTTGCGATAACGAACGAATGTGCGCCACTCGCTCATGGATCACTTTGAGAATGTCTCCCTCCGGGCCCAGCCCTTTTGCCGAGAGGTCTCCGTCCACCAAAAACATCATTTGCATCTTTGTTTCGTGAAGACGATTGCTGATTTCATTTAAATTTTGCCGGGCTGTTTCATCGCCCTTGGCAACGGCTTGTCGAACATGTTCTTCCGTCTCGGACTCGATCGCCTCCGTTCGCGAAATCAAACCTCCGAGAATTTTCAGGAAAATGGGAAGGAGGCCCTTCTCCTTTTTCAGAAGTGGGACAATTTCACTAAACGACGCACACTGAACCCGCAAGAGAATGAGACGCTGGGCGCATTCGTAGAGCGGACCGGAATTGGAAAAAGCCTCTTTCTCAAATGGTTTGATTTCACCGACCATCGCCGCAAGCGGTGTTCCCTCTTGGGGCGTCGTGCCACCCACATGCGGAGCGATGAGGGTGGTATCGGCCTCGAAAATTTCCCGGGCCAGAGGAAGTGTAATTCGAGGGGTCTCTTTCCCTTTTTTTTGAATGGTAGAAAGAAGTGTATCCAGAATTTGCGTGGCCGTTTCGGGGACTGTCCCGAACTTTGCCCCCATCCCAAAAGTATATTTCCCTCCGCCCACCGCCTCACTCAGAGTAATCCCCCGAACCACCTTGGCTGGAACATCGAATGCTTCGGCGTCGACAGGCTTAAAATGGAGAATGAGATCCGTCCCAACGGGATGGTTTTCCTCTACGCCCAAGAGAATTCCGCTCCGACTCGCGTTGACCAACCAGCCATTTTTTTCCACTCCATTGATGGAATAGTCGAACCGATCTTGAAGAGAGATTCGAGGTTCTCTTCGTTTTTCAGCAATGGGTTCCTGCACGGCAGGAGCCGCTCCCTGCCCCAACAACTGGAGAAATTGAACAAGCATCGCTTCCGCTTCGGCGCCCTTGGCATAGACATCACATCCCGCACCCACGGCACGCTCTTCCATAGCCGGTGAAAGAAGGCTTGAGAATAGTGCGACTTTGGGCGCCGTTGCACCTAACGATTCTTTAAGCTGTCGACAGCATTCAATGCCACTCATCTGCGGCATGGCCACATCCATGAGAACCCCCTTGGGACTTAGGGTGCGGACTTGGTTTGGAATTTCCCTTCCCGCTTCAATCGATACGAGTTCAACCCCCGCAGCTGAAGCGGCCTGTGCAAGGCCAGGGAATCGGCCAAATAGTTCGTGGAATACAAGGGCTTGATGCGGCATGGGCAGTTGTGGGGGATAAGCGTAAATGACAACTGAGCTTGACACAACTCCCGAAAATCCTTACAAACCTCCGCTTCACGAAACAGGTGATTTATGCAAGCTGTGATTCGAACTGGAGCCCATCAATATAGTGTCGCCCCTGGAGCTACGATCGACATCGAGAAGATCGACGGCCCTGTAGGTAGCGAAATTCACTTTCACGATGTCCTCTATTTTTCAGATAAGGGCGCAGTCAAGACCGGACCCACGGCGAAAGGAATGGTCGTTGGAAAAATTACGCTGCAATTTCGGGGCACAAAGGTGAACGTATTCAAAAAGAAGCGCCGAAAAGGATATAAGCGAACCATTGGCCATCGCCAACCTTACACGCAAGTCCAAATCACCAAAATCGAGGTCTGAGTATGGCAACAAGTAATTCAGGCGGTAGTACAAGAAACGGTCGTGACAGCAATGGCCAGCGTCGTGGAGTCAAGATGTATAGCGGCCAAAAGGTGATTCCGGGAAATATCATTGTCCGGCAGGTTGGGACCAAAATTCATCCCGGTATCGGCGTTGGAATGGGGCGCGATTTTACAATTTTTGCCACACGGACAGGAATCGTAAAATTTGAACGGCTCGGAAAAGAACGTCGAAAAGTCAGCGTCGTCGCAAGTTAACACCTTTCTTTTTTTATGTCCGGAACAAACAAATTCATTGACCGGGCCAAAGTCTATGCAAAAGCGGGCGATGGTGGCCACGGTTCCCTCTCCTTTCGAAGGGAAAAATATTTGCCCAAAGGGGGTCCCGACGGCGGCGACGGCGGACGCGGAGGAAATGTCATATTCGTAGGTTCTCAACACTTAGGCACATTGTTGGATTTTCAATACCGAAAACATTTTCGAGCCAAGGGAGGGGAATCCGGCAGTGGCTCGCAATGCACAGGAAGAGCGGGAGAAGATCTTGTGGTTGACATTCCCCTGGGCACGCTGATCATTGATGATGATACCGGAGAGACCCTCGGTGAGGTTACGCGAAACCATGAGACGTTGATCGTCGCACGAGGAGGAAAGGGTGGGCTCGGAAATTTGCATTTTGCTTCATCCACCAATCGCGCCCCGCGCCAAACCACACCTGGAGCGACGGGTGAAGAAAAATGGCTTCGGCTGGAACTCCGCCTTTTGGCCGATATCGGTATCGTCGGCCCTCCCAACGCTGGAAAATCCACACTTCTTACCAAACTTACTTCCGCCCGGCCGAAAATCGGGGATTATCCTTTTACAACGCTGCATCCTTCGCTGGGCGTTATGAAATCAGGCGATCAAACGATCACGCTTGCCGACATCCCAGGACTGATCGAAGGGGCGCATGAAGGGGTGGGACTCGGGATCGATTTTCTACGACACATCCGTCGAACACGAGCGCTCATTTATCTCGTACCGGGAAACGCGGATGAACCGACAAAACCCTTTGAAGAATTTCAGACGACCTTATCGGAAATTGAGTCCTATGACCCCTCACTTGCTAAATTGAAGCGAATTATTGTTCTCAACAAAAGAGACCTTTTGACGGATGTTGAAATCAAAGCCAATCTGAAACCGTTCAAACGAAAAAGGCTGACTCCGTTGGTGATTTCAGCAAAATCAGAAGAGGGACTCACATCCCTTCGGAAGGAAATCGTTAAACTTGTATAAAGCGACACCCATTTTCATTTCTCTCTTCTTCGCATTCACAGGATGCAATTCTCCTCCTCCCACAGATACAAAGCCGACTCCAAAGGCGTTGGCCGAAATTTTAACAAACGAAAATCCTTTAACACTCTATGTGGACACCTATGGTACGTTCCGATTCACTTCTTACAGCGTCCTGGTTCTACCCGAGAACCCGAACAACAAGTTAGAGGGGAGAACTCTTTTTGAGCGGGATACTAGAGGAAATTACCACTTAACACGTGTGCCGCTGATGGATCAGCCTCCGCTCGAGCTTTTTCATATCGACCAGAAGGCCTTTCTCCGATTTGGCAATGAATCGGATTTTCGACCCATTGATCATCAACCCGAATTCGACCGATGGGCGAACAAATCCTTTCGAGAGATATTTTCGCTTTACCAAAAAAATGGCTTCACGGGCGATGAAGATGCGACGCCAAAGGGGACTCTCACGTGCCGGACCAAAGGAGAAGGAGCCATTTGCACTGACCCCAACTCTGGTCTACCGGTTTCAGGGGCGATCCGAGTACGTCTCGATGCAGGGGCGATTCTCGAAAGCAAGTTCAGCCTCGCACCCGCCGATACGCGACCTGTGGTCATTCTTCCTCCCACTTCCAAGGGCCCGTCCACTCCCGCTAAGGAAAAAACGCCCACGGCCCCCAAACCCAAAAGGAGAGCCAAAAAGAGATAGACGAAGGTTGCGATCTTCGGCGAAACTTTGATATACTTATGGGTAAGGAGATCTTCGAATAGAGACTCGAGAAAAAGCGCTATCGGTCGCAGAGATAGCGGAGAACCACAAGGCCTACAATCTGCGAATTCTGGAAGTTTCATCCCACTGTGATTTTGCTGATTTTTTTATCTTGATGAGCGCAACCTCTACGCGCCATGCGGCAGCATTGGCTGAAGCCATTGCCGAGGCGGCGGATTGTCCACCGTCCAAGATCGAAGGAGCGTCACAGGGGGAATGGGTGCTACTCGACTTGGGCGACGTGATTGTCCATGTCTTCCACGAGCCGGTCCGAGCGTACTACAACTTGGATAAACTCTGGGGACATGTCCCAAGTATTGAGCCTCGCACTCTTCGCGAAACTTCCAGAGCGTCGACAGGCGCGCGAACCGCGCTGTGAAAGTCGACATTCTCTGCGTATCGCGGAGGTTTCGCCCCTTTGAAGAGGAGTGGGTGGGTCAGTATCTTTCCCGCATTCGCCCCTTCGCCGATCTCTCATTGATCCGCTCAAAAACGTGGAAAGAACTGAAAGAAAAAATTGATGATCGTTCATACGTCATCCTTCTCGATCCGAAGGGCAAACTTTTTACGACGTCCCAGTTCGCTGAACTCTTTTCGCGTGCGGAAAAACAAATCACGTTTGTTCTGGGAGGATCGTACGGCCTTTCTAGCGACGCGAAGGATTCGGCCGATCTTCTTCTCTCTCTTTCGTCACTGACATTTCCCCATCGACTTGCCACGCTGGTTTTGGTAGAGCAGATTTACCGGGCGCTTTCGTGGCGCGCGGGAAGTCCCTACCATCATGAATAACTTTAAACCTCTCTTACTACTCTCTCTTCTGGGCATCGCCGTATTTGGAAATGCACTTTTCAATCCCTATTACTTCGATGATTACCTCATTCTTCACAACAACGCCTGGCTCTTTGAACCCCGCCCCTTTCGTTGGTTTTTCTCCGCTTTTTTCGACAGCAATTTCATCTTTACCGGCTATCGACCCACGCTCATGGCGACCTTTTGGGCGAATTCACAATTACTTGGTGAAAGTCCCGCCGCATTTCGGGCGATCAACATTTTGCTTCATATCACCAACGCTCTTCTGGCGGTGGAGCTGATCCGGCGACTTCAAAAAAAGAAAAAAATCGACTTTATGGCCTGGAGTATCGGAGCCCTCTTTCTTCTCCATCCGCTTCAAACTCTTGGCGTGAATTTCATTTGGAAGCGAAGCTCTCTTCTCGAAGCCACATTTCTTTTGGCCGGATTGATCCTTCATGTCCGAGAACGGACTCGCGGGAAAAGCTACCGACCCGGCATGATCTTGATCCAAATTTTCATTTTCTTTTTGGCATTTACGACAAAAGAATCCGCAATTATTTTTCCCATTTTATTGTTTGCGATCGACGCGATTTTTTTCAAGTACGCCTGGCAACTATATGTACCACTTCTTCTCGAGGCCCTTGCGTTTCTCTGGTTTCGTCTGCACTTTATCGAAAAACAGATCGCCTCAAAAGTCGTCCATTTCCCCGACCTTCGTTCGGGCGGGTTCGAACATTTTTATTGGTCGACTCTTGACGTCATCAAGAGCTACGTTTTCCTCTGGCTAGCACCGGCCCCCAGACTCTTTGAAGATCCTGGACCTCTTTCGCAATTTCCTTGGCGTGCAGCCGCCATCGTCGGCGGACTCGTGATCCTCACACTGATTTCTTTTATTTTTCGGCGTGAAAAACCTCTTCTTCCTTTTTTTGCACTCCTTTTTTGGATCGGCCTGGCTCCCACGACCGGACGGCGTGAAATCCTCTTTGTGATGGATTCCATTCGACTCTATCTTCCGCTGATCGGTCTATGCGGGATCCTTTTTTTATTTGTCGACGCCACAACAAAACGAATTCATCAGTCATCGAAGCCGCTCATGGCTCTCCTGATTGCGCTATATGCACTAATTTCAATTCTTCAAAATCACCGTTATGGGGATCCAAGACTGATTTGGCAGGACGTCGTGGAGGAATATCCGGATAGTGGAATCGCTCATGGTTCCTTGGCATCGTATTTTGCCGCCACAAGCGACTTCGCAGATGCCGCGAAGGAATATGCCGTCGCCTACCGCCTCGAGCCTCTTCGGTTCGGTTATCGGATAGACGAATGGGATACGCGATTGAAATCGGGAGAATCGCCGAGCGCGATTTCCAAAGAAATCGACCAAACCAAACTCGGTTCAATTGATATTGTGGCCAAAACAAAATTGGCTGGGGTGATCGAAACCGTTGGGGACAAGAGGAGAGCGGAAAGCCTTCTTTTGGAAGTGGTGGCTGAAAATTCATCTTATGGCCTGGCTCACCTTCGTTTAGCGCAATTTTGGGAGCGCAATGGCAACCCGACCCAAGCGAGGCTCGCTTATAAAAATGCGCTCCGATTGATGCCGAATCATCCTGCCGCCAAGGCGGGAGTCCTATCGCGTGGAAATCCAGTGGCGAAGAGCCCCAAAACGTTCAAATAGACCGGTCATTTTCGGCAACCGCTGCCCGGGATAAAGGCCGAGGCGCGACCACCATCGGAATACATTTCCCCAACGCGGCGTCGACCATCCTCCGTTCCGGTATCGTCGAACGACTTTCCCTTGAAATTCCCAAGAGGTTTTTGAATCGTCTTCTTCTCGATTTCGATCCCCCTTCGTCCGAAAAGGAAACGGACCATCACTCGGCGCCACAATCCGATGAATCAGCGCGACGTCCGCATCGCGATGTCGCAACACCACGAGATCCCCCAGGTGAAGTTTCGCAAAAGGAATATTCGGATCAACCATCAATAGATCTCCAGGACGAAGCCAAGGGCTCATGCTCCACCCGCTCATTTCCATGGGTACCAAACCTTTTGCTCCTGTCTTAATTTTATTCCTCCTTGATATAGGGCATCCCGAGGGCTCGGGGAGGCCTGGCTCGCCCAATAAATCCCGCGAGAACAACCAATGTAACGACGTACGGAAGAATTTGAACAAATTGCGGTGGAACCTGACCTAAAAAGGGTAGTTCCGCTCCTTGCATGCGCATTTGAAGAGCATCGGCGAATCCGAAAAGGAGACACGCGAAAAACGTGGGAATCGGCCGCCACTTTCCAAAAATAAGAGCGGTCAATGCAATAAACCCCCTCCCCGCCGTCATTCCTCGCGAAAAATTGCTCCCGTGACCGATCGACAAGAAGGCACCGGCCATTCCACAAAGCGCACCACATAGGGCAAGACCCATATAACGAATTCGATACACGTGAAGGCCGACACTGTCGGCCGCGGATGGATGTTCTCCTACAGCCCGAAACCGAAGTCCACTCGCGGTCCGCGTGTACCAGAGATGAACGACGATCACGAGAATAAGAGCAATGACCACGAGAGGAGTTTGACTCCCCAGTCCCGGCACCGACCATTCTGAAAAATGATGCGCAAGTTCCACCGTCGGCGTGGTGCCGGTTGAATCGTAAAGTGCCTTGCTTAAAAGAGGCGCAAGACCAAAGGCGAGAATATTGATGGCCATTCCACTCACCACCTGGTTTGCCCGGC
Organism: uncultured bacterium; assembly: GCA_964397255.1. GTDB lineage: Bacteria > Bdellovibrionota_G > JALEGL01 > JALEGL01 > DATDPG01 > CAYNHQ01. Next base: position 94,180 of record CAYNHQ010000005.1, on the reverse strand, counting down.
CGTGAATCGAAACGGTGGCATGAAGAAGGGCCAATAGCGTGGACGCCCCCATAGCCATGGTGAGTCCCCCCCAGGGTGACCCCGTCGCCAGATTCCCTACTACAGCGCTAAAGGCGCCAATGAGCATCATTCCTTCAAGCGCTATATTAATGATGCCGGAACGTTCTGAAAAAAGTCCACCGAGCGCCGCAAGAATAAGTGGAGTAGACAGGCGAAGGGTGGCGCCAATCATGATTTCACCTTCCATCGCCGGAACCAAAGCCGAAACATCCCTTCAGAAGCCACGGTTAGAATGATGATCCCTTGCAATACGGTAATGAGGTCACGGCTCAAGTGCTCGGTATCCAGATCGAGAGAAATTGATCCGTTTTGAAGCGCGCCGAAAAAAAGCGCCGCTAACACAATTCCGATCGGTCGATTTCGCCCGACCAAGGCAACCGCAATTCCCAAAAATCCATATCCCGGAGAAAACCCGTCACGAAAACGATGTGCGTACCCCAGGATTTCGTTTACGCCCACGAGCCCCGCCAAGCCTCCTGCCAGCGCCATCGAAAAAACCGTTACACCTTTGATGGATATTCCCGCGCAACGGGCGGCGGATTCATTTTCGCCCACCGCGCGCAGGGAATATCCAAAAGATGTCCGAAACAGAAAAAGCTCCATCGCCACCGCCAGGCCCAGTGCCAGAAAAAATGTCGCATTGGCCGGACCGGATAAATTCCACATTTCCGCCGCGTGTGAAATTTTCGAAGTTTCGATGGATTGGCTGGCTGGATCGCGGAAGTGATAGAGGGTGAAATAACTCAGTAGCGCCACGGCGATGGCATTGAGCATGATCGTAACGATGACTTCGTGGCTCCCGCGATACGCGCGCAACACACCTGGTATGAACCCCCACAATGCCCCACCCGTAAACGCCGCTAGAACGGCCGCGAGTAACCATGGAATAGACGTCGAATCGGCTGAGGGAGCAAAGAGCCCCACGAGCGTGGCGAAAAAAGCGCCCACATAAAGCTGCCCTTCGGCGCCAATGTTGAAAAGCCCGGCATGAAACGCCACTGCAACCGAGAGACCCGTAAAGATCAGAGGCGTGGCGTAAAATAGGGTGTACGAAATCGCATGGGCTGAACCCACTGCGGAGAGAATAAGTACGCGGTACACATGAATTGGATTTTCCCCCATTCCCCAAACCAGAAATCCCACGACTATGGCTGCAATCAGAAACGGCAGAAATAAAAAGCCCAAAGATTTCATGCTCGGGCACCCCCCGTCATCCAAAGACCCAACTCTTGGGGAGTTTTCTCACCGAAGCGGGCTTCACCCGACACTTCACCGTGAAATAAAACGATGATCCGGTCGCTCAAATTTAAAATTTCTTCCAGCTCCGCTGAAATCAACAAAATGGCGGATCCCTGAGAACGTAATTCAACGATCTTTCGATGAATAAATTCGATCGCACCGATGTCCACTCCACGTGTCGGTTGCGCAATCAGCGCGAACTTCGGAACAGGATCAAGCTCGCGACCCAACACCACTTTTTGCTGATTACCTCCGGAGAGCGCCCGCAACCGGAGATCCGTACGCGGCGGTTTCACATCAAACGCTTTCACCACTTTTTCGGCATGCTTGGAAATGGCCCTTCGTAGAAGCCGGCCGTGTCGAGAAAACTCCGATCGATCCTGATAACCGAGTAAGAAATTGTCTTCAACTGACCAATCCAAAATTACTCCCATTCGATGCCGGTCTTCCGGCACATGGCCCACTGGCTCACGCTCGGGCAGATGCCGCAACCCTTTTTCACGCACTTCATTTACGCTGCAGTTGGATATGTCGGCGCCCAGGAATCGAATCGAGCCCGATTCGAGAGAACGTAGGCCGCTGATCACCTCCTCTAACTCTGACTGACCGTTTCCCATGACTCCCGCGATTCCCACAATTTCACCCGCCCGCACGGTGAAAGAACAATTCCTAAGCGCCTGTTCCCCGCGATTTCCTCGCGCGCAAATTCGGTCGACTTCCAACACCACCTCTCCCGGCTCTACAGCGGGTTTTTTCACACGAAGCGTGACTTCCCTTCCCACCATGAGGCGGGCGAGATCTTCGCGGTTGGTTTCTTTGGTAACCCGCTCGCCGACTTTCTTACCCGCGCGCATGACGGTCACACGGTCCGTCAGCGCTAGAATCTCGTTCATCTTGTGCGTGATCATAATGATCGTTTTCCCCTGATCTCGTAGCCCCCGAAGAACATCGAAGAGCCTTTCCACTTCTTGCGGCGCCAACACCGCCGTGGGTTCATCGAGAATGAGAATTTCTGCATGACGATAAAGCAATTTTAAAATTTCGACTTGCTGTTGTTCCCCCACCGACAGCTTTTCGATCGTTGCATCGAATGGAACCGAAAGATGAAATTGCATAGCGAGTTTTTCGACTTCTCTTCTGGCCTTTCCGCGATCGATGAAAATTCCCTTTTTCGGCTCGGCGCCGAGTATCACATTCTCCAATACCGTAAGAGGCTCTACCAACATGAAATGCTGATGAACCATTCCAATTCCTCTTCGAATCGCATCTTCCGGGCTTGAAAGAACAGCTTGTTCGCCGTTGATCCAAATTTCGCCGCGATCGGCTCGGTAAAATCCGTAAACGATTTTCATCAAGGTGGATTTTCCGGCGCCGTTCTCCCCGATCACGCCATGAATTTCGCCGCGCGCAATCGAGAGTGAAACATCGTCGTTGGCGAGTGAATCGCCAAAATATTTGGTGATACTGCGGAGCTCAACCGCAGGAGAAGCGTTCATTTTTTCTTGTAGTAATCGATGACCGAGAGTTTTCCGGCAATGATCTCCTTCTTCGCGTCATCCACTACTTTTCGAATATCGGCCGTTAGGAGTTTGTCATTGAATGAATCCAGGGCGTAATCGATTCCGCCGTTTTTCAAATTAAATCGTTTCACTCCGCCGGTGAATTTTCCTTCTTTGGAATCTTTGATCGTTTCAAAAACGGCCACATCAACCCGTTTAAGCATGCTGGTTAAAATCGTTCCGGGTTTTACCCAGTTTTGATTGGAGTCGGTTCCAATCGCGTACACTTTTTTTGCTTCGGCCGCGTCAAATACGCCGAGCCCCGTCGCTCCCGCCGCCTGATAAATGACGTCCGCTTTTTGTGAAATTTGAGCGTTCGCCAATTCTTTTCCTTTTGTCGGATCGGCCCACGCTTCCGACGTGACTCCCGCGAAATTGCTGATCACTTTTGCTTTCGGATTCACCTTTTGCACGCCCTGAATGTAGGCCTTTTCAAATCGTCGAATCATGGGGATATCCATTCCTCCGACAAAGCCGACGACATTTGATTTCGTTTTCATTCCGGCAATCATGCCCACCAGATAAGAACCTTCCTGCTCTTCGAAAAGAAGGCTCGCTACATTGGGAAGATTCACCGTCGCGTCGACAATGGCGAAATGGGTTTGAGGAAAACGAGCGGCCACTTTCTGAAGCGATTCCTGTTGAGCGAACCCCACGCCGATCACCAGATCAAATCCCCGAGAAGCCAGGGTTTCCATCGACAGGGCATAGGAACTTTCATCGGGAGGTTCGATCGTCTTTACCGAAACCCCCAATTCCTTCTTCGCCCGCTCGCCCCCCGCACATGCCGACGCATTGAAAGATTTGTCATCCTTCCCAGCTTTGTCCAGCACCAACCCGACTCGAAAATCTTTGGCGAAAACGCTCCCCGCCACGCCCACAATCAGAAAAAATATGAAAGTAAATCGCGTCATATATTCCCCCCTCTCCTACCCCGTCGGACCCTATTCGACCCCCCCTTCCGCGTCAATTTTGCCCCGTTTTGAGCGCCCTCTTGCACCAACCGGCAAAGAGGGCGTAGCTTTTTTCAATCCGTTCGATGTCCGTTTGATCGTATGCCTCGGCCCCGTATGAGACCGCTGTTTTCTCCGCGATGATCATCCGGAAGTTCTTCACTGCTTCCTTCTTCCCCACCGGATCAGTTTGAACGATTTCCGCCAGAAGTGCGGCCGCATTGCTATGATTGTCTCCCGCGCTCTTTTTCCCTCCCATGGCAACAGTTACGGCGTCGCACCATGCGATGGTTGCAAGAACATAAAGGGCCCCCGCTGGGTTCCAACGCTTGGCTTTCACTGCGTCCAGAGCTTCTTCTTCAAAACTCTTCGCGTTCCTCTCGTACGACTTGTAACGTTCCCGGTCCACGGGAACACTGGGTTTCTTACCCATGTTTCAGCAAATCCTTCAGGGGCTTTCCAGCCAACGTTAAGCCCTCCGTGGCGACGGCGCGAATGAGTTCCGTTTTTCCCCAACGGCGTTCTAACTTTTGAAGGGAGCAGACAATGGACGAGATCCGCCCATGGAAGCGCCGTTCGAATGAATCTGCCGCTTCGGCAATTCGCTCGCGCACAAGGTCCGCTTTTGCTTCGTCTTGCACGGTCACAAATAGGTCGAAATCGCTCCCCGCTATTTCCTCCCCACGCCCGGCGCTTCCGAAGAGTGTGACTGAAAGCACATCATTTCCGGCGATCTTCGATAAGGCCCCACGGAGTTTGTCTGCATACTTTTCTTCCGCGGAAAGAAGGGGTCGCAAAACTTCTTTGACTAGCTCGTGTTCCTGGTTGAGGCGAAAAAGTTGCGCCTTTCCCGCCGGCCGCCAGGATACAAGCCCGAGCTTCTCCATATCGCCCAAGGCCTGATTCGCCGATTGGACGCTCACGCCGGCCTTGCGAGCAACTTCACGCCCAGTCAGCGGTTCCGTTTCCCGTAAAAGAGCACGCACAACCGCCCACTGGGATTTCTTACTGATCATGGTTTCCAATACCCGCATTTCTTCTGCAGTATACACTATTTTTTAGACATATGTCTAATTAAGTAGACAATAAATTTCACTCCGTTTTGCCACACCACAGCATTGTGAAATTCCGATTGACACCCGCCCCCCCCCTTAGGTAGCAAGTAGCACAAAACTTGTCTGGAGGCTTTATGCGAGGATTTTATGGGGCTTTGTTGGGTTTGGTTTTTATTGTTTGCGGCTCATGCGCCGACAACATCAAAGGCGATGCGGGTAAAGATGCGACTGCTGAAGGTGTTTATCTTCTCAAGCGCCCCGCGTTTCGATCATCGAACTCAAGCACATTGGATGTGTTTGTCCCTGCCTCTAAGGCTTCTCCAGCAAAAGTTTATATCAAGGGCACGGTCTACACGAATGAGACAAACTCGGATTGCAACATAGCTGACGTAGGCCGTGGAGGTTTAGATATCGGTAGTGTTACGGCCAATAAAGTTTATTATCTTTATTCAATACCCGCAGAGACAGGATCGACGTTCGATTTGGTCGCATCTGCCTCAGCACCTACCACTGGGCCGCATGGCTTCACTGATTGGAGCTATATAGGTGCATTTACGACGGATGACACGGCGACCGTAAATCCCTTTTATTCATCAAAGGGAGAATATATTTCGACAGATATTCTATTACAAACGGGGTCTACAAATTCAGATAGTGTTGTTTCAAACCAAATCGAAAATGTTCCAGATGGAATCAAATTCTTTTACGGCGCAGTGTTTGTTCGATCAATTGATAACACAGGGTATTACGGAATTGCTTCCGGCGATACAAATCTAACTCGGGGACTTCGACAGTACGTAACGAATACAGGAAATGCCTATACGACAGCCTATGGTTTCATACCAGCGCTCGCGGGAAAATTGATTTATACGCATGTTTCCGATTCGAGAGCTAATATGATCTTTGCTCTCCAAGGCTGGGTCGAAGATCCCAGTGAGTATCCTTAATAAGCGTCATTCGTGGGGCGGGACGGATGACGCACCATTGAAATTTCAGAAAAAACCATGTAGTCATTTCAATAGGTTAGGGCCGCCGTGGGCGGCATGGGATTTGATGTTTTCGCGGGAATGGGAACATTGCTGAGTCTAAAAGTTGATCACCGAACCTCCGGGCGCATCGCCGCGCGAAAGAATCTTTCAACGATTCTGGAGCTGGATGAAGGGGATCTTTTGGTCGGATCGGTGGTGGATGTTTCCAACCGAGGTCTCGGCCTTCGGCTGGAACTACCCGAGAAATTTCATTCGCACATTCACGAATTGATTTCGGTCCGCGGGAGACTTCGGATCGGCCAAGAGGGAGATGCCCTTCTCGATCAACCCTGTGAAATTCGTCACTCGGCGGTCGATATTCATCCGAATCTCGAAAAGCAGGCGATTTTGGGCGTGGCGCTTCCGGAAAATATTTCTGTTCCGATCGATCAACTTGAATTCCGCCGTGACAATGAAGTGATCGACCTCATTGAAGGCCCGGAGGCGATTTCCGAAATTGTTCGCGATCTTGTTCTAATCGGAAGCGACGCGATTATTTCAATGAAAGCCGGTGAGAATATTTTCCGTGGCCTTTACCGGCATGACACAAAATTAAAATCGATCACCTCACTGAGGTTGGAGCTCCTGGATGCGGGAGCGACGTCGGTACTCACCGATCGGTTCACCTATACGTTTTTTATGGAAATTTACGGCTCGTTTTATCTTTTCCGAACGCGAATAAAAAAATGTGAAGGAAACCTTCTTGAACTCGTAATTCCGGATTCGATTGTCCGTGTCACTCGCCGATTGACGAAGCGTGTGGCGCCGAATGAGGGGGAAGCGTTTGTGGCAAAATTCTCCGATCCTTTTTTGGGTTCCCCAATTTCCGCCCGAATTGAAAATTTCACCGAGCGGGGACTTTCGGCGATCGTCGATGATGATTCATTCACGCTCCCGGCAGGCACCCTTCTTCCCGATCTGGAACTTCAATTCGGCTCCGGTCCGACGGTTCGTGTAATTGGTAGTGTGGTTCATTGCCGCCTTAATCCCAGCGGCTCCGTCACCACCGGCATCAACATCGCGAACAACACCTCCTCCCTTCTCATGCCCATATTTGATTTTGTCATTCCTCGTCGGTATCTGGGGATTTACAGGCTCACCGAGGAAGACCTTGCTGGAAATTGGGAGCTTTTAGAGAAAGCGGGTTATTTAGAAACTAAACATGACTCGGATATGGGTCACATTCGCGACCAAGCAATCGATGCATGGAGAAAGCTTTCGCGATCAAATAATGAACTGTCTAAGAATTGGATCTTCCTTGGAAAGGATGCGGGGGTCACTGGAGGAATCCACATCACGCGCCTCTACAACTCTTCCTGGTTGACTCATCATTTATCCATTATTCAGGGGCACCAAAGAACAGTCACGCCTGCATTGTTCGGTTCAATCTGTGACTTTGTAATCCAAAGCGCGGACTACCTAGTTTCGTATACGGACGCTACAAAGAGTTGGAACAAAAAAAATTATTACGAGTTTTCCAAACTGTATGCATCCGACAGCGATAACCACTTACACGAATATGATTTAGTCCAATTCAATATTGCCGGCTCAACAGGCATATCTGTTCGAAACAAATCTGTAAGGCTTGCAACCGACTATGATCGCATCCGAATAGCTAAACACCTCCGAGAATGTCTTCCAACAGTTCAGCTCAAGGCCTTCGACCTTTTGGAAGATACGATTATCGGTGATCGACTAGCCGAAAAATATCTGGAAAAGGGTCTTTATCGTGATCGAAAATTTTTCGTCTACGGAAGTGGTGACGAAATTGTTGCATTTGTGATGTGCGATGCCGCGACAGACGGAGTCAATATATTTAGCCTTTTGGACAAATGTGAATTATTTACTCTCGACCAAACGAAAACTTCTTTAATAGAAGTTAAGACAGCCTTGCTTCAAAAGACGATCGAACACTACCGGTCACTCAATAAAGAGGCCTTTTTATATTTCACGAACGACTTCGATCTTGACATATACCTTGACAAGCTCCCAGGCAAATTGATTCATAAAGCGGTCATGTGGATTACCAATAAACGGATGATGCCTCGATACAAAGATTACAATGCAAGACTTTTTGGCCGTATAATGGCCAGACGCAATCAGCCAAATTAAAACCAGAGATTGTAAGGTCTTATTTTCAGCGCACGGGACTCCTATGTATTGGCATCCTTATTTTTGTTTCAGGATGTGAATCGACGTCCCCACAAATCCCGCTATCAAACACATGGGATGTTTCCTATTCAGAAAGTATCGAGAATGCCCATTGGGAAAAAATTTCTGTTCCAACTCCTCTAAAATTTAAAGGAGGGGATATTGGGTATTACTGGTTGAAAACTCATTTTAGTCTTGAAAAAGGTGGCCAGGAACTAACAGCCGTCCTGGGCAACATTGGTGATGTTGATCAGACTTTTATAAATGGAAAAAAAATTGGAAGCTCCGGATCATTTTTCCCAAATGGTTATTGGGCTTTAAATAAACTTCGTTGCTATTCGATACCGACGGAATTTCTCAATAATAATGAAGATAACGAACTTTTAATCCATGCTCAGTGGGTATTTGGGTATCGAGGGGGTATTTTTGGAACTCCTCTTGGAATTTTTGAGAGGGAAACAGCAAATCGTATATGTGGGATTCATACCTTTTTTAGAACAGATCTGATTTGGGCTTTTGGATTCATTATCGCCCTAATCGGAGCTTATCATTTGCTCTTATTTTTTCATAGACGGGAGCAACACGAATATTTAAATTTTGCACTTTTTTCTCTTTTCGTGGCGATTCTCGAGATTTCTTTAAGTTGCAAACTATACGAGCATAGCACTTCTGTTCGAACCTTGCTCACTGTAAATATACTTGCGGCAATTTTCGGTACTTATTTCCTGTTATGTTTTATCTTCAGTTACTTCGCTGTCAGTGCCGGATTAATAAGAACAATATCGACCTTGATCACGACCCTGGCAACGTTAAGTATATTCGTTGCCCCGAATATTCATTACATCATCAAGATCTATTCAGTCTGGTACCTCTGGTTATTTTTTGCCATCAGTATTTCGGTATTTATTGCAATCCAAGAGGCCGTTATCCGTAAGTCTCGTGGAAATTTATTTCTGGTTATTGGTGTTGTCGCCTTCGCGATTTCAGTTGTTTCGGATGTACTAGTAACACTTAATCTCTATGAATTCGCCTTTATTACTGGTCCAGGATTCATGGCATTAACAGTGGGAATTTCGGCAAGTCTCGCCTCAGATTTTTCTAACGCACTTCGAACATCAGATGAGAAAGTAAAGCTCCTCACGAAACTAAACGATGCTTCGGCAATAATCGGGGGGGCGGTGGAGGTGCCGAAGTTGGTCGAGCTGGCTCTGGAGGTGGTTAAAACCAACGCACCGATGGCACGGGCAGGAATTATTTACAAAGGTCCCACTGAATTTGCCGGTGGCGACGAATTTCCCAATATTACGGGCGATGAAAAACTCGCTCTTTCCATCAATCTCGATGAACTGATTGAGACCGGGCGAACCTCGGGCACTTGGGTGGGCGGAGAACCGGGCCGTCTTCACTGGTCGAAGATGACCTTTGGTGCGGAACTTTATGGTCTCGTGTTTGCTTCTCTCCCAGCGAGTGAAAACAAGACGTCCGACGCGACACAATTCGTTCAAACTGTCATTCCTCAGGTAGCAACCGCCATGGCCCGGGCGATCGCTTACGAATACATTCAGTCGATTGTGAAACAACAGCGCGACGCGCTTGTGCATCAAGAAAAAATCGCGGCGATTGGTGTGTTGGCTTACGGCATTCGCCATGAAATTAATAATCCCCTTCATTCCCTCTCTTCGAAGATCGGCTTCATTGAATCGAGTTACAGGGCTCTCCCCGATTTGCCTGAGCTTCAGAAGTTCAAACTCTTCCGTGAACGAAAGCGGGTGGAGGAATTTTTTGATTTGATCAACGAGGCTACGTCGCGAATGCGTTATATTCTGAATGCGCTCGAATCCTTCCGTGACAATTCTCAGACCCGCGAGGTCGTCGATGTTCACAAGGGAATTGACGACGCCCTGGCGATTTTGAAAAGCAAACTGGGATTCAACATCGGAGTGATCAAAGAATATTGTGAAGACGGGACACTCCATACTTTCAAATCCATCAATAATGTGTCGCTCAATCTGCTATCCAACGCGATTGATGCCATTGGTGAAAATCCAGGCAAAATTTTCGTGAAAACGGAACGCACAGCGCAACGCTTTATCCTTCAAGTTCAGGATACGGGGTGCGGGATGAGCGAAGAAACGATGAAGAAGATGTACGAGCCTTTTTTCACGACTAAGGGGCCGGGAAAAGGAACGGGTCTTGGCCTGCATTTGGTTCACCAAATTGTGTACGACCAGCTCAAAGGGAAAATCGAATACCAGTCCAAAGTGAATGAGGGAACTACCGCCCGCATCACGATTCCGATTGCCACAACGGCATAACTGGCACTACGGTAAAGGCATGAAAGAGAAATTGCGGCAAACCATAGGATTTATCGCCATCATTCTCGTCTTACCGGCCATAGGTGCGCGAGAACAGGCCATGACGTGGCCGGTGGGCATCACCGCGTTCATTCTAACTATTTTTAACCTCACTCAACCTCGCTTCCGCCTCGCCGACCTTCCCAAAGAAAATGTGAGCGACCGACGAAGCATTTACTATCTTTTCCTGGTTGGCTTTACTGGATTTCTTTTGCCTTATCTCGATTACCTCTATGGCCGAAAGCGGATCGTGGCGCTCGACCAGTGCTGGTCGATGGTTGCAATTGGTTTGATCTTTGGCGGCCTCGCGTTTCGGATCTGGTCGATCCGAATGCTAGGAAAATTCTTTACCGCTCGCGTGGAAGTCCAAAGCGACCAAACGGTTATTGATGTTGGACCGTATCATTTTCTTCGCCATCCGAGTTATTCGGGTGCCTTTGCGATGTACGTGGGAGTCTCCATTCTGTTTCGAAGTTATGTGGGTCTCGCTTTCATGTTTTTCGTTTTCTTTCCTGTTTATACCTATCGAATTCGTGCGGAGGAGTCGGCTTTAGCAAATGAATTGGGTGAACCGTATCAAAATTACATGAATCGAACCTGGCGAATGCTTCCTTTTGTTTACTAACTGCTCGCCGATTCGTAAGATATTGGTCAAAGGAGCTTCATGAAAAAACTCACGGTTGTCCTGGGCATTTCCATACTTGTCATTTCAAACGCAGTGTTCGCGAGCGGACTTTCCAAACCGGTGATTGTCGGTCCCAAGGCAATCGGCATGGGGGGTGCCTTTGTCGGCATCGCGGATGATCCGACGGCCATTTTTCATAATCCTGCCGGTATGACACAGCTAAAAGGACATCAGTTTCAAGTGGGGTTCGACACCCTATTGACGGATGAAAATTACACACCACCCTCCCCGCCGACAGCCGGTACGACGGAAAGCGCCGACCACGATATGATCCCCGTGCCCGAGCTGGGCTATACGTACGGTGGTCTCAAGAATATCGCACTTGGATTCGGGATCTTCTTCCCTCACGGAAACGGCGGATCCTTTTCGAGTCCTTCGGCCGTGCCGACCAATCCTAGAGAGGGAAGAATCTATTCGATGGAAATCGATCCGGCGATCGCGGTTGAAGTTCTGCCAGGGTTGAGTTTTGGCGCAGAATTCCGATTCGTTCGGGTGTCTTCGGCATTGAAAGGTCAAATTCTCCCATTCGGGGCAGGATTTGTGACCCTCGATGACCTCGATCTCACCGGCTGGGGATGGGGAGGTTCATTTTCTGCTTTTTATACCCCTTGCAAGTACTTTTCCTTTGGGGCGAACTACCGGACGAAGATCGATGCCGAGCTAACAGGATCTGCCACGTTTGCCACTCTAGGAACGTTTCAGGGTGTAACAATGGAACAAGTACTTCCGTCGATGGTAATGACTGGGATCGGAATAAAGCCCATCGAGGGTCTGACGGTCGGCCTAAGTTATGATTTCGAACACAACTCGGAAATTGAGAATCTTACGGCGACGATTCCGACGCTTGCTACTGTAACGTTGCCACAAAATTGGACCGATTCACATACGATTCATGTGGGAGCTGATTATCGTTTGATGCCGCCGTTGGCTATTCGTGCGGGATACGCGAAAGATTTCAACGAATCGATTCCCGATACGGCGATGAATCGGATTGTAGGAGATATTGCCGCAACGGAGGTTTCGGCCGGCGCCGCCTATGACATTTCGCGCTACACGATCGGTCTGACGTGGAATGCCCGCTTCGGCACGAGGACGATTCCGGTCACGGCAACCAATCCCGCGCCTGGCGGCTACGAAGCATTCGTTCAAATGATCAGTTTTGCGGTAAGTGCGAAACTCTAAATTCTTTACACCTTTTGCGCGGTTAGATAGCTAGGCGTCCTTTCTACCAACCACTGCCCAGGTAGCTCAGTCGGTAGAGCAGCGGACTGAAAATCCGCGTGTCGGCGGTTCGATTCCGTCCCTGGGCACTTTGCTTGCATTTTGTAATGATTTCTTCTCTAAGAAGCTGAAAAGTATGGGCGTTTCGGCGGTTCCAAATTCAGAGCCTGAAAAGTGGACACCTTGAGGAAATAGAACCGCTTGGAGTAGCTGGCCGTAAAGTAATACTTAGATTTTGTGACTTGCTGTCATTACCGCTTTGTAAGGGTGTCTTCGATTTGAATTTCTGGCTTTATCCCCTGAGTCTGAAGCGACCTTCCTGAAGGTAAATAATAGGGTGACGATAAATTCAAAAGATTCGCACGAGGATGCGAACGTAGGATTGGATCTTCTGGTCGTTGTTTAATTGAATTGTAAAACGACTCGCCGAGGCGTTCGTAATAGTCAAGATCGTCATTGTGGACACGTAAACGATAGACTGGCCACCAATCGGACTTGGATTTTGTCTGTAGTCGAACCATGTAAAAGCCGTCTTGCGACATATTAACATCCAAGATTTTCCCTGCTGGATAACCGTCGGCAAAATCTTGGTATGTTCTGGACCGTTCATGGATGTCGTCGAAATACTCGGACTCGATATACACAATCGAGTTCACTCCCATGATGCGAAGAATCTGTAACAGTTCTGCGATTTCATTGTTGACTTCCAATAGGTCGGAAAATTTCGGATCTTGCTTTAAGTTGGCAATTACGTCGGCCAAAGGTCTGGTCGATGAACTGACTTCCACGATTTGCCGAACATATTTATCGACATCTATAGGCGAAAAATTTGCACCGTAATTCGCGTGTGGCTCCCTGAGTAGGCCACGTACCCGAGCCGCATACAGATCATTAACACCCTTCCCATATAGTTTTTGAGCGAATGTGGCGGGAGCGAACAATATCGCCACCAATGCAAGCCAAACCGTATTTTTGACTGTACTGCTAAGAGACATAGAACCTCCTCCTAACATATTAGCAATACCAGTACCACCCCTCGATTCTCTAACCTCTGGATTGAATTGGCCAACGCTTCTATAAGCATCGACCATATTGGGGTATTATTGTCCACAATTGAGGCAATGGAGGGACAAACCATCTTTTTGTATCTTCGACTACTATGCAGCCTGAAGTAGCCGAACGGAATCGAGGTCTTGCAGCCAGTCTTTAATTTGGTTCCAACTCGAAGTGATTAGGGGCACCACTACCGCATCTTGACTCGGATTCTTCCATAACATTTTGAGAAGGGTGGGCATTTGGGTGGTTCCAAAACTAGCACGATCATTGGATTCATCTTTTTTGCGTCTGGAAAAATGTCGCTCATCAAACAGAGAAAACTCATTACCTTTGGAAGCAGAGAAAGGCGGTTAGGCTGCCACTTTTTTCTTCAGAAACTCCAATTCACGTTCGATTCGTTCAATCCGTGATTCATGTTGCCGTTCGTCGGCAAGTGCTTCTTTGAGAACATAATTTAAAAGTCGCTGGTACGGTGTACCCGTCTTAGCGGCCATCGTACGAAGAAGGATAAGGCTATCTTCATCAATATTAATGGTAATTTTCACTTTTTTTGCACGGCCCAAATCAGAACGAATCTTGTTCGTCCCTTTTTGATCCATTTTCAAATCACTCAGTTTGGGTTGTCTCATAATAAAGCCTCCTGAACTTTCTCCATTCTGCCGATCCAATAATTCGGATTACCGAACCCCGCCGTGTAAACCGTGTGGTCAAAATCCGTTTTGAGTTAGATTTTCCGATCCAATAGAGTCGTTTTTCTAAGGTCGAATGTTTTTTGTCCGTCATTTGAAATCCTCTGGGATCCCAAAAACTCTCAACGGCCTCCGAAAATTGAATTCCATGTTTCTGAATATTGAGAATTTCTTTTGAAAGATCCCACTCAAACTCCATTGACGTCCGTTTACCATACTAGATATCCACGGGCTTACGCCCGTGGGCCTCTTCAAATTGCAAGCTTCGCTTGTCCCAAATCTTCTTTTTCCTGATATCGTACATAGCGCCGAATCGCCCCCTCATCCAAGCCCACTGTGCTCGCAAAATATCCAACCGACCACATCCCGCCTCGCCCATAATACCGCTCTCGGATAAAATCGAACTTTTCTCTCAAGGCCCGACCCGTGTTGCTCTTCATCACCTGCACCATCTTTGCAATGCTGTGCCGTGGCGGAAAGCTGACTACCAAGTGCACGTGGTCGGTTTGGATATTTCGCTCGATGTATTCGAGCTCCGGATAGTATTTCCTCACTTCGTCTAACTTGATCAACAGATACTCCGCAACGCCTTTGATCAACACTCCGTACCGATACCGAGGAATCCAAACCAGGTGGTACATACACCGATATACACAGTGGGCTTGTCTGCGCATTTCCATACTCCCCGCTGTATACCAGGAAAGAAGATTCGGGAGCCCGATTCACCCCCGGACTGACGTCCGGGGATCTTCTAAGGTGCATTAGTATGTATAATACCATATCTCTGCTTATTTAGGAAATGGGTGCACCACATGTTTCTCAGGATCGATTGAATAAAAATAAGTCTTTAGCTGCATGAACTTGGCGGTTGCCAAACAAGCCCGCAGTTCGCGTCAGGGATTCCATCGCCATTGATGTCGGATTTTGGAGAGGGACATGGTATGTCTGCCAAACACGATTTAGTCGCGGCAACAAACGGCTCGGTTGAACTGCAATTTCCAGGCTGAATTCGCGCTTTGGACTTCTTGCGAAGACCATCCACCACCACTACAGGCGATGGCTTGAATCATCAGGGAGGATAGAAAATACTTTTTCACCGAGCCTTCCTTTCCATTAAATTCTAACTCGACAAATCTTTGGCGTTGGCAAAAAATACGATACCAAAAATAAGCCCTGCGAGAGCCGCAAGTCCCAAAATGGTCAAACCCACTTTTGCTCCTGTGCCCATCTGTCTCGTTTGAGGCGACACCCAATTTTCTAAATCAGCAGGTCGGAGGTCGATTCCTTTGATGGTTCCTTGTTTGCCTATCGTTTTCTCGTCCAACGTGTTGAATGCTACCAACTTGGGTGCTGTATCGTCGTTCTTATAATCAACCACGAAGGGTAAATCATACGGTTCTGAAAACTCTTTCTGATCGACCAATTTGTACTTCGTAGCCTTTAATTCTCCTGCAACCCCTGTAGTTACAGGGCATGCGAGTGACATAACGAGCAAATAAATTAACGATCTTTTCATAGCGGCTCCATTCACAATAGGTCGATACAGCAACCAGTATGCCAGACTTCGTTGAGCACGAATAAAGTGTCAAAACAATCAAAACTGACAGTTAAAGTGTCAACGGATTCGTTTTTAACGAGACCCGACCTACAAGATTATGCCGCTTGTAAGAGGCGAACCGAATCAACTGCCTTGAGCCAGTCCCTAATTTGGTTCCAACTCGCGATGACGAGGGGCACCATATTAATCGGAGCCGGATCCTTCAGGCACCAATAGCGCGAACGATTCGTTCCACTCTTCCCAATGAGCGATTTGGTAACCGCAGTTTCGAGCAAGCGTTTCCATTTCCGCTTGGGTTAAATAATGCATAAAACCGAATTCAAATATGTCGCCCGGTCCGGCCCGGTGTGAAGCTCCGAGCATCCGATAGAACTTTCGAAGGGAGGGCCGCAAATACCGTTCGATGATTCCCTCGGGATAGCTTTTCCACGGCAAGAAACTCACCAAAACCGGAGCTCTGGGAGCAATATGACGAAAGGCATTTAAGAGTTCGATTCTCTCCTTTTCCTCCGTCACATGGATGATGCTTCCCCATCCCATTATGATGGCATCCGGAGAAGTGTTCCGAAGCTTTTCCGCCAAGGGGCCGCTTTTTTCTTCCATTTCCTGAATAAAGTCACGATACGAAGCCTGCGTCATCCAGACATTGGGCTGTGAGGCCAATGCCTCTTTCGCTGCTTCGAGTTGAGGGAGACTGGGCTCGAAGGCGACTACATCAAAGCCTCTTTGGGCAAGCGCAGCCACCTCCCTCCCTCCGCCTGAGGCCCCTACTAGGATCCGGCCCCTTTTTGGAAAAAGAGGATGGGCAAGCATTTCCTCTTCCCAAGGTAGAAGTCCCTGTTTGAACAATTTTTCTCCGGGATGATACGAATTTTGCCGCCCATAAAGGGCAATCGTTATCTCTTCTCGCTTCTCGGGTTTCGTCCAAGCCCAAGCCGTTTCATAACGGAAAAGTTGTTCAAAACGCAGGATACTGTTGACCAATCTTCGAAGTAAGAAAAGGCAACGAATAAAGAGAGGTAATTTTTTTTCCAAGACCCCTGCTTTTTTACCTTTGCCTGTGGGCAGATCAAGGGATATAAGAATTCCGTCCTTCACGACATCGACATTGGGGAGCTGATTATGAGTGAGAAAGAAACCGCGAATAACCAACCAAGCCTGAGGAAGAAGAAATATTCCCCGCCTGAATTGAAAGAGTTTGGGAAACTTTCAAGCTTGACCAAGGGAAATACCACCTCTGTCGATCAAGATGGTAATGTTTCTATGCCCCAAAAGAACCACGGTTGAGTTCAATTCACGAGAGTTTTTTTTCTATCCGAAGACTTGCCGAGCAACCCCATCTCCCAGCTGAGCCCATCTGGGAATCTAAACAAACGAACAAACAGGGGAAACCATTACTCACCCTATTCCGCGAGAAGAAATTTTTTCTTCAAATTGCGTGTCAGGGAAAAGGCGTTTTCGGATTTGACCAGACTTCAACAACAATTGATGTCTTTTGGGAGAATTCGACGCCACCATTTGACCATTATTTGCGAACCCTTGGCTTAGGATTCTATTTCGAGGTTCGAGGCATTCCTTCCTTTCACGGAAATATCCTTTCTTGGAGGAACAAGGCTTTTGGTCTGGTCGGTACGAGTACAATGGGGAAATCGACGCTTTCGATGGCACTCAGGCGGAATGGTTGCCGCCTATTGAGCGACGACTATCTTGCACCTCGCTCGACTGGAGAAACATCGTGGCGGATTTCGCCGACGTCTTCCGAATGTCGATTATGGCCCGATAGTCTCCACTATTTTTTTGAAGCCGATGATATTGCTGCCTTCCCTAAAGTCTACCCGAGCTATGAAAAGCGATCGGTCCGAGACCAGAACCTGGAGCGCCTTGATGCTAATGAACAAATTGACATCGGGGCGCTTTATATCCTTGAGCGGCACCAAGATTCTGGGCGAGACATTTGTGAGATCGCAACTCTCTCACTCGGGAACGCTTTCTTGGCTCTCTTAAACGACAGCTTGATCGCGGATGCAGCACCCGCTATGGGAATTGAGGAGAAACGCTTTAAAACACTCGCAAAATTCATTTGCGACCTTCCCATCAAGCGGATCTCCTATCGTTCAGGCTATGAGTTCTTACCCGAGATTTGCAACAGACTGATGCAGGACTTCGACGGAGTCCTGCTCCAGCCTTCGCCGATGGG
Organism: uncultured bacterium; assembly: GCA_964397255.1. Classification (GTDB taxonomy): domain Bacteria; phylum Bdellovibrionota_G; class JALEGL01; order JALEGL01; family DATDPG01; genus CAYNHQ01. The sequence goes on along the minus strand of CAYNHQ010000005.1, from coordinate 76,375 downwards.
TATAGAGCCAGCATTGAATGATAAAGGCGCATAAAAGATTCCATTGAGTCAATTGTTTGTGCGAGTTGAAAAAGTCGTCGAATGCCTGTCGAAATTTCGCAATATCGGTTACTTTTGCCGTATGACGCGACGAGTACTCAAGTAACGAATTTACATACGCACGATTTTTCTCTGTTGAGTTTCCTATTACCTCATTAAGGATGACTTTCTTCCGTTTCCAGCGAACATCGTCAGGCAAGATCCCTGCTCCTGCCACTCGCAACAACCATCGAGTGTAATATTTTTGAGCCCAAAGTTTTACCGGAACAGCGAGACTAAATTCCATGACCCGGCGGTCGAAGAACGGGTGACGCGACTCGATTCCATACGAACCGCCATTGTATTCATAATCAGCGAAGGTGGAGTGGATCATACTGCTGAAAATCGTCGTGTGCTTGAATCGTCGGGCCAGATCAAGGTTTTCGAAATTCTTCCACCGCGATGGCGCTATAGTTATCCCAGTCTCCCCGATCTCAGCTGCCTCGATCCACGTTGGAAGTGGAGGTCTTGAATTTATGGGACGGCCAAGAAGGCGTTTCACTAAATGAACCACAGAATCCGGAATCACCGGACGTAAGAGAGTTTGATGAAGATGTTTAAAGAGCGGCAAATTGTAATCACGGCTCACGCGGATTACGTCAATAAGCGCCGTCAAGTCTCCTCGCCAAAAGCGATGTTGAAACGCCATCAGAGTGCCACCGACGACTTCGTCGCCCCCTTCTCCGGTTAACATCACTTCCACGCCTTTTGTTTTAAGGCGCGAAAAGACTGTTGCCATATGAGGCCAATTTCGAACCCAGGGACCTTCGAAACTGTGTGGATTCATGGGGTATTCCATGACACCCTCACGTTCGGCATCGATATATGTATGAGAGATCTCCGGATGAATCCGGAGAAAGCTCTCGATGAGTGTAGTTTCATCGCAATTGGGAAAAGACTTGAATTGATAAGATATAGCCTCTTGTCGAAGATTAATTGATCGGCAAAATGTCTCGGCTAGAGCTGTGACGGTGGTTGAGTCAAGTCCACCGCTCAAACAAAAACCAATACTCTTGCTTCGTGTCCGCAAACGGCAGCGAACGGCTTCGGTGAGAACATCTCTTAAATGTGAGGCGTATTCTTCAGTTCGTTTATATCGAATTTTTAAATCGGGATTTATGTCCCAGTAATTCCAAACGACCGCTTGATCTTTTGTAAGTCGAAGTGTGCATGCATTCGGAAGAGCTTCAATATTATCGTAAATGCATTCGGCTCGGCCGGGGCCTCCCGACATCCAGGCGAAAAGAACATCCTCTCTTAACTTCAGGGACATTTTCGGGTGTTTCAGAATCTGTTGGGCTTCGGAGGCAATGCAAACGGTGTTTCCCATTCGGGCGTAATGGATTTTTCGTCCGGCGACGATGTCCCGCGCTGCAAAGATTGTTTTTGTGACGGGATTCCAAACGACGAGAGCAAAATCGCCGATAATTTTCTCGGGAAGTTCTTCTCCCCATTTGGAAAAACCGCGAATGACGATTTCCAGATCCGTGATCGGATCAAGTTCGTGGGAGGTTTCGAATAACTCGGCAATTAGCTCGGTCCGATTGTCGACGCGCCCATCCCACAAGAAAGTAAGGCCACTTTGGGGGTCTCGATACGGTTGGCGCTCAAACTCTGCTTCAGGGGTGGAAACAAGTGAAAGGTACGAAAAGCCCGCATTTTTATCGATGAAATGCGTAATTCCGTGTGGGCCGCGATAAAGAACCGGCTCGCACATCCTCCGGAGCAGTTCCTCGCGAACCGGCTCGCCATCGAAATTGATGACACACAAAATACCGCTCATGGACCGGTTCCATTAAGAGGCTCGAATCGTTCGACGTCGTCCGGGTCGGAAATATTCACACCGTCCACTTCCACCCACGCATGTGCCCGAAGACGATTCTGCGATGAACGAGCCACACCGAAACGAATTTGCGATTTGATTCCCTTGCGGCCAAGGAGAGTCCACACAAGAAGAGACCGGCTCAGGCAAGGAGCAACATATATCCGATGTGTTGCACCTCTTTTGACTTTCAGCGCGGTGTCGCGGGCGAATTCGATTCGAGTTCCGCTAGGCGCAGATGTTTTCGGAATGCATTTTTGAAGGATCGACTTTGTCCGCTGGAAGCCGAGCGTGCGGACGAAAGCATCGATGACAGGGGAACAAATCAACGAGACAAGCGTGGTTCGGTTCATTCACCAACCAAGCCGGCGGATGAAAGGTCCGCGAATAAACGATCGAGATCGTTTTTGAGCGTGGCGGCGTCCACATCGTACTCCTCAAGAAGGGAACTCAGAATTTCGTCGCGGCTGTGCTTGGCCTCCAGAAGCTCCCATACACGAACGCCGACTTCATTGAGACCGAAATAGGTGCTGTTCTTCAAATTGAGCAAGACAGCTTCATGACCTTGAATATGCGCTAAGACGTCTTTCATCTTCCTTCTCCCTCAGGCGGCCGTTTTCGAGAATCAATACTCGATCTGCAAATGCCAATATGGACGGCCGATGTGTAATAATAAGAACCGTTCTTTTGCGCAAGAACTCCCGTGAAGCCCGCATAAAATTTTCTTCCCCTTCCGGATCGAACATTGCTGTGGCCTCATCGAGAACGAGTATTGGAGGATTTTTCATGAGGGCCCGAGCTAACGCGATCCTTTGTTTCTGCCCACCGGAAAGTCTGACGCCTTGATCCCCTATAACGGTTTCCAGGCCATCGGGCAGCTCGCGGATGAACGTCATGGCGTCGGCAAGTTCCGCCGCCGCAACGATCGCACTTTCACTGATCAAGGGCCTGGCATAGGCAATATTCTCGCGCACCGTTCCATTGAGCAGCAATAGGTTTTGAGAAACAACACCGATTTGATCACGTAGGCTAAATAGAGAAACGGTCGAGATATCTGTGCCGTCAATTTTGATAGAGCCCATCGTGGGCGAAATAAACCTTTGCAAGAGATGAACGATAGTGCTCTTCCCCGCACCATTTTCACCGGTGATCGCTAGAATCTCTCCTGCACCCATGCTGAAATGAATGCCCGAAAAGATTTCTTCTCGACCCGGATATCGAAATTTCACATCCACGAATTCAATGTCTCCCTTGACCGGTGCCAATAATTTTTCAGTAGGGGTGAATGTTTCCGGGCGCAAACTGAAAATTTCCGATAGGCGCTCAACCACTCCTCGCGCGTATTGTGCCTGCCCGTAAAAGTCGGCCAGAGTGCTCACCGGCCTCGCGAAAAGAAGACCATATAGCAACATGCTGACTAGCTCGGCGCTTGTAAACTGACCGGATGCAAATCGATGACTGCTCAACCAAAGAAGAAAGAGAAAGCTCGAGGCTGTAATAAATTGAATGGCCGGAGAAAAAATTGACTGAATCCACAGGTGCCTTGACACGAGGTCGAGCAATTTTTGACTCGTTTTCCGAAAACGGTCGGACTCAAAGACTTCGCGCGTATATGACTTGACGATCGGAAGCATTTGCAAATTCTCGTCGGCCAGCGCATACAATTGCGAATATTCGTCCATGATCGCCTTTGAAAGTGGCCTGACTTTTCGGCCGAAAATCTTAAGAATAAAATAATAGAATGGGACTAAAATGCTGATCAGAACTCCGATGAGCGAATCAATTTGAAAAATGAGGAATAATGCGCCGACCAAGATCACCAATTGAGGTAGAAGTGTAAGCATCGGCCCCGTCACAAAATTGCTTAGGAAATCGGTGTCTCGTGTGAGAAGCGCCAGCCATTCGCCCCGTCGCTTTTCATCAAAATAAGGAAGGGGCAGCGCTTGAATGTGATCGTACAAACTTGTCCGAAAACGGGTAAGAATTCGTTCGCTATTTTGAGCAATTAGTACTCGACTACCGAAATTGAGAAGCGCTTGCGCCAGCAGCACAAAGAGCCAAAACCAAAGAATCGCTTCAAAAGAAAATTTTACTGCTCGGCTCCCTAGAACCCCTTCCGCAAACAGGCCGGCGAGGCGTGGATTCGCAAGAGCAACAAGGCTTTCGCCGAGCATCAGAAAAATTGCGATCAGAAATTGCCTCTGAAGGGGTCGGACATATTGATGGAAAAATTCGCGGATCATGGGCGGGAGAGATTCGATTTGAATTCGTGGACGACCGTTTTGGCATACCGTCCCAAGAGAACCATCGGGCGAGACCACTGATACATCCTTAGTTTAGCGCTCTTTGGTTTCTCGCCATAGCGAAGCGCGGCCTGCATAGAGCTCGGAATTAGATTGCGCCACAAACTTCGCCAGGGATGGGGGCTTTGGAGTATCCAGTAGAGCGGTGTCCGCTTTTGATGCCGGCCTTTTTCCTGTTCAAACCGAATTCGATCCGGTGGGGCCGGTTGGGGCGAAAATCGGCGAACGCTGGGGAGATCGGGAAATAGTGCGGCGAGATGGGAAAGCGATGGTCGCACGAGATAATCGATATCCCATTGTTGAATGAGTGACTTCACTTTTTCGTAATCAGGAGAGCAACGATCCTCCAGTAAGGCGACGTCGAGAAGAGCGCCTATACCTCCCGCGAAGAGATGTTTGTGATAGTTCACCATGAGGCCGATCCATGTTTCCTCTAGAGCAAACGCTGCAATCGAGTTGAATTCGGCCAAGGGCAGATCGATTTTTCGATTAAACATTTCTTCAAGACTCGTGCTGTGGGGGAGTTTAAAAGAAACAAATTGCGGATGGATTTCAATAAGGACACCATTTTTTCTTAAAACAATTTCATCGACCTCGACAGTGTGAGTTGAGTCCCGAAGCCATTGGGGTGGAGGCCATGGGAAGCTTTTGGGGTCAGCGAGTTCATAGCCAGAGCTTAAAAGTCGATCGAGCGCAGTCACCACAGAACGCGGCGGGACAATAAGATCGATGTCGCCAAGGGTTCGAAGTTCCGGACACTTATGCACTTGTAAAGCCAGGGAGATCCCTTTCCAGAAAATGACAGGAAGGTCCCTAAGGAGCCGGGACATTTCCTCAATCATATGACGGTGAAGCAAGAATCGGGCTCGCATTGTGTGAAGTTCAATACGTGACCGTTCTCGCTCGGCTTCCGAAACGCTTGGATTTTGTTGGGCTAAAAAATGCGCGTAGCCGCTTAGACGGTGCCAGAGAACTTCCGTGCGAAAGGGGTCGAAAGAAATCCTTGTTCCCTCCCAATCCTCGGATCGGATTTTCCGCGCCAACGCCCAGAGCGTTTCAAACATCTCCTCCGACATCCCTTCATTTCTTAGGGCCCCAATTCATGAAACGCAAGGATTGGTTGAAATACTCATCTGATATAGGATGAACCCACCATGAAATTTGCGTGGTTGATTCCAATTTTGCTTTTGTCATTCATAGCACAAGCAGAAGTGACGAAAACGATTTCGGAGCCGATTATGACGAATGGGAAAGGGAGAGTTACTTGCGCGGGCGGTGGGACGCAGAGCCCACTGTTTAATCGGGAGTGCAAAAAACTTTCTATTCAACGGGTCTTTACGCCTGGAGCCATCAAGTACGAAATGACCTGTACGGATTCGAGCAACGTCACTTTTCAGCTCGCGTGCGATGCCTACGCCCTTGAACAAGTTCTGACAGTTTTCTAGATTCTCGCCAAAATCTTGGTAGTTTGCGCCGATGGAAATTAAGGGACTCAAGCGCGAACTGGGGCTATTTGACGTCATCCTCTTTAACATTGCGGCGATCTTGGGCCTCCGGTGGATTCCCATTGCCGCGGCTACCGGCTACGGATCGCTCTCGATCTGGCTTCTGGCGATGCTCCTCTTTTTTCTCCCGCAGGGTTTCATCGTAGCGGAACTCTCCACGCGGCATCCCGATGAAGGGGGGATCTACGTCTGGACAAAAATGGCGTTCGGAGATCTTCATGGGTTCATCTGCGGCTGGTGCTATTGGGGGAACAACCTCACTTACTTCCCCTCTCTTCTGATTAGCGCTGCGGGTATTTCCGCTCTCGTCGGCGGAGCAGGGTCGAAACATTTGGCGGATAACCATGCATATGTCGGTTCTGTCGCTCTTTTGATTCTTTGGGTCGCCCTCATCCTCAATATGATCGGTATGAGGCGGGGAAAATGGATTCAAAACATCGGCGGAATCACCACGTGGGTTCCCGGCCTTCTTTTAATACTTCTGGGCCTGGCCTATCTCGCCACCAATCCATTGGCGAATCATTTGAGCGGCGGCCAACTCATCCCTGACTTTAGCGATAAGGATACGATTATTCTTTGGTCTTCACTTTGCTTCGCATTGGCGGGGCTTGAACTTCCTTCCACAATGGGTGGAGAAATCAAAGATCCGATTCGAACGATTCCCCGCGCCCTTCTCATTTCCGGTTTTGCCATCTTTTTTATTTACGTCGTCGCCACCGCTGCGATTCTCTGGGTAATTCCCCAAAACGATGTCGGTGTGATTACGGGAATGGTCGAAGCTACCACCAAGGTTTGCGATAAATTCGGTCTTCTCTTTCTAGGGGGTGCGATTGCTCTCTCCATTGTCGTCGGTCACTTGGGAGGAGTTGGAGCCTGGTTGACCGGCGCCGCTCGCGTCCCATTTGTGGCAGGCCTCGACAAACATCTTCCCGATGCTTTTGGAAAACTCCATCCGAAGTGGGGAACTCCGTACGTGGCCCTGCTTACACAGGGAATCATCGCAACCGTGCTTCTCCTAGCCAGTTTTGCCGGTGAGTCGGTCAAGGGGGCTTATCTCACACTTCTCGATATGACGATCATCGTGTTCTTCATTCCCTATGTTTATATGTTCGCGGCGATCTTGGTCTTGGGAAAAGCGCCGATCACTTCTGAAATTATTCCCGTTCCGGGAAAAACCATCGGTCGAATTTTAATTTCTCTCCTTGGCCTGGGCTCGACGCTTGTGGCGATTGTCCTAGCGCTCATCCCGCCGAAAGACGCTGCCAATGTGGCATCCTTTGAACTTAAAGTCGGTGGGGGCGCATTCCTCTTTGTTTTCGTGGGTCTTCTGATTTATTGGTTAGAGCTGAAGCGGCAAAAGTCGGCCCGATAAATCGATGATTCGATTTACAAACGTTTCCAAAAGCTACCCGAGCGGGGGAGAAGAAGTTCGTGCGCTTCACTCCGTTTCCCTCAACGTTGAAAAAGGCGAGTTTGTCGTTGTGATGGGGCCTTCGGGTTCGGGGAAATCGACATTGCTCCATTTAATGGGAACGCTCGATCAGCCTTCGTCGGGTGAAATTGAAATCGATGGCGCGCCCATTTCAAAGCTCGACGATAACGGCCGAACGATGCTCCGCCGTCACAAGTTGGGATTCGTTTTTCAATTTTTTCATCTTCTGCCGACGCTCACGGCGTTGGAGAATGTGATCTTCCCCGCGCTTCTCGACCAAATGTCGCGACAAAAAGCGGAAGAACGGGGAAAACAGCTACTCAATCAGGTCGGTCTTAGCTCGCGCATGACACATACTCCCGATCAACTCTCGGGAGGAGAAATGCAGCGAGTGGCCATTGCGCGGGCGCTCATTCATGATCCGCCGATACTTCTCGCCGATGAGCCAACCGGAAATCTCGATTCAAATAAGGGAGAGGAAATTCTTTCTCTCTTCCAAACACTCAATCGTGAAGCTGAAAAAACAATTTTGATTGTCACGCATGATCCCCGCGCGGCTCGATTTGGAACTCGTCTTTTGGAAATCCGTGACGGCGAGATTTTTTCCGACCAGGCGGCCAGGATCGCCGCACTGAAATGATTCGCCTCATTCAGTATTTAAGCCTGCGCCACGCTCGAAGGCATGCTTCTAGAACCCTTCTTACGATTTGCGGCGTGGCTCTTGGCGTGGCCGTCGTCATTGCAATTCAAACCGTAAACCATACGATTTTGGAAAGCTTCCGGCGAATGATCGACTCCATCGCCGGCAGAGCCACACTTCAAGTTTCCGCCGGCGAAGCAGGAGTCCCCGAAGACCTCTGGGAGAAGATCGAAAAACTTCCTTACGTGAAATATGTCACGCCGGTCGTCCAGCAGACGGCGAAAGTCCCCCAACTGGGAAATGAAACGATTTTGATTCTCGGAATCGATTTTACGGGCGATGAAAAATTCCGTGATTACCGTTTCTCCAAAAACGAGGGAGAAGTCGACGATCCTCTGGCTTTTTTAAATGATCCAAACGCCGTTTTAGCTTCGGAAGACCTCGCACGACGCCATCATTTAACTGTCGGAGATTCAATTCAAGTGATGTCGTTCGATCGAACGGAAAAGCTGCGTGTCCGGGGCCTTCTTAAAGCGGAAGGGCCTGCTCGCGCCTTCGGTGGAAGCTTTATGATGATGGATATTTTCGCCGCGCAGGCTCTGTGGGGCAAAGAAGGAAAATTTGATCGATATGACATCATCACAAGCGACGAACTTCCCATCGCCACCGCGAAAGAAAAACTGAAAAGCGCATTGGGGAATGCCTATAAGGTCGAGTTCCCCAGGCAAAGGGGAGATAGCGCTCAGTCCATGCTCGCCTCTTTTCAAACCGGCCTCAACATGGGGGGATTCGTGGCGCTCATGGTCGGCCTTTTTATGATTTACAACACGATGCAAATTTCCGTCACACAGCGTCGGCGTGAAATCTCGATTGCACGAGCCCTCGGCGCGAAGCGAAGCGACATCATTCTCCTTTTTATCGGCGAGGCGCTTGTACTGGGTACCCTTGCGTCGTTCATCGGTCTTTTTGGCGGTCTTTTCATCGGGCGAGGCATGCTCGCCTCTGTCAGCCAATCGGTCTCGGCAATTTTTCTCAAAGTAAATCCGGAAGATATTTACGTGAGCCCCTGGGTTCTTTTCTTTGGCATGTTGTCGGGGATGGGTTCGTCGGTTATTGCCGCATTCGGCCCCGCCCGCCTAGCCGCGAGTGTAACGCCTGTGGAAGGGCTTCGATTTGAGGGAACAAAACATGCCCGCACACCGACATGGAAATCGCTCAATGCGAAAATCGCATATGTTCTGGCCCTGCTCTGCGCGATTTTTTGGGTCGCGGCTCCTCACCTCGAAAGTATTTATTGGGGCTACTCTGCTCAATTTAGTTCGGTTTTGATGTTTGCTTTCATTGCTCCCACGCTCATCGCCTCGATTTGGCCCCGGATTCAACCGATTGCTCGTCGAATTCTGGGTCCACCGGAGCGCCTGGCCTTTGATAATCTTCCCCGCCAAGTATCGCGCGCCGCGGTCACGCTTTCCGCGATCATGATGGGATTTGCGATGGTCGTGGAGATCGATAATTACTTGGGAAGTTTTAAGCGAACGGTGCAACGTTGGGTGAATCAATCGATCCCCGCGCAGATCTACGTCACATCGGGATCCAAACTCGCGCACATGGACAATCGGTCGCTCAAAGAAGACCTCGATCAGGAGATGGCAAAATGGCCGGAAGTCGAGGCGATCGATAAAGTTCGAATCGTCGACGTGGATGTGAATGGAATTCAAATCCCCCTCCTCTCGAATATTTCAGAAATATATTTAGCGCATGTCCAACGGGACTTTCTTAGCGGCAACATCGACGAGGCACGCAAGCGCTTGAACCATGAGCCTTCTGTTTTAATTTCAAACAATTTTGAAAGACGATTTCATTATCATCTGGGTGATTTGCTCCCACTTCAAACGACCAAGGGCATTGTCAAAGTGCCAATTATCGGCGTGATTGAAGATTACATATCGGACCGGGGATTACTCATTATGGGAAGAGCCCCATTTATTCAGTTTTTCGACGACCGATTGGTGGATAGTTTCGATCTTTACCTTCGTGATAAAAGCAAAGTTGAAGAGGTACGCCAGCGTGTTCTCTCGACAGTAGGCAAAAAATTTGAACTCTTTGCCTTAACCAATGAGGAGCTCAAAACGGAGGTTTTTCGTGTTATCGACGAGACGTACAGAATCATCAAAGTGATGGAACTCATCGCTGTAATCGTCGCGGTTTTGGGTGTCATTAATACACTTCTCGCTTCCGTTCTTGAGAAGACTCGTGAAATTGGTGTTCTGCGTGCTCTGGGCGCCACACGAAAGCAAGTCGCCCGAATGGTTACGGCCGAAGGAAGTTATCTCGCGATCGGCGGGATGCTTCTTGGGTTTCTTCTCGGTATTCTTCTGACACAAATTATTTTTACGGTCATTATTCCCCAGGCCACGGGATGGCGATTCGCACTTCGTATTGCGTATGGGAGAATTTTCGCCGGCGCGATTGCCGGACTCCTTCTTTCGTTTCTCGCTTCCTATTTTCCCGCGCGTGTCGCCTCACGCCTAAACGTGGTAAAGGCCATTGAATATGAATAAAACCTTTTTCTTATTTCTCTTTCTGGCGTCGCGAGCATTTGGCGCCGAGTCACTCGCCCCCCGTGATATTGTCGACCGGGCCATACATCTGGATGGGGGGCGCTCGACTGAGGGCACGATGACGACAACGGTGTATGAGCCCGATGGAAAAACAAGAACGCGAACGATGCTCTTTCGACGAAAGGTGGTAAGCAAACTCGACCAGGTCCGGATCGACTTTACGGCTCCCGCCGATATCAAGGGCCTTGCCCTTCTCATTCTCGACCAGCCCAGTGGCGAGGCGGATCAGCATTTATATACCCCTGCTCTTCGCCGTGTCCGTCGGATTCGGGGAAGCGTGAAAAGCCAAGAGTTCGCCGATACGGATTTCAGCTATGAAGATATGGAACGGAAAAATATCGATGACTCGGATTACCAATCGCTCGGCGAGGAAGCGGTCGATGGACATTCCTGTTATAAAATTGAATCGGTGACGAAGAAAAAAGTTCGATCGCAATACAGCAAGTCGATCAGTTGGGTCGACAAAGAAAACTTCATTTCACGAAAAATCGACCTCTACGATCGGGAAGGGAAATTACTTAAAACACTTCGTTCGCTTGCAATAGAAAACATTTCAGGTGTGTGGACACAGATGAAACTCGAAATGGAAAATCATGAAAAGAAGCGAAAAACGTCGTATGAAGTTCATTCGATTAAATATGATGCTCCTATCAACGACGCCATTTTTACCGTCACATCTTTGGGCAAGTGATTCAGTTTATTTTCATTCTCACCTTCTCTTTGTTTTCCACTTCTCTTTTTGCTTTTGAATTTCGCGGAAATGTTCGGACGATTTGGGCGGGAGACACGCACAACGATAACGATGTCGAACATCTAGTGGAAAACGATACGCGCATTTTCGCCGAGGGGCATCAGGCCTGGGAGAAATGGTCGGTTACCGGCTCACTTCTCGCTCGGTATACGCTCGCCCTTCCGGAGAATACATATCAACAATTCGAAGCGAACCTTTACGAAGCCTATCTTTGTTGGGCTTCCGGCCCATGGCTTGTGGAAGGCGGAGAGCGAGTCGTTCGCTGGGGTGTGATGGAATACGTCAGCCCCACCGACGCGATCAACCCGCGAGATGTTCGTCACCTCATCGATCCGGAAGTAGAGGACACATATCTTCCCGTTCCCCTCTTGCGCCTGATTTATGATCGAAAACCCTTCGTCGCCGAAGCGATTTACCAACCGTTTTTCCGTCGGTCGGAATTTGATGTAGCGGAGACGGATAATTCTCTTTTGCAACCTTCATTTTTCTCTCTTTTGGGTCTGCCCTACCCCACGGCGCTAAGCCAAGTAGATGATAAGACAGCACAGCAATTACCGGGAATCATCGCTCCTCTTCCCGACGACAATCCCCTAACGGGCGAAGGGGGAGTTCGTTTGGGCTGGAGTCACGACCAAACGGATGTTGAACTTCTGTTCCTCACAAAACGAGAGACGTTTCCCGCCTTTGATATTCCGGGCGGTGTAAGCGGCATCGGCGGCATCACAACACCCGGCACAACTTCGGGATCGTACCCTAGAAATGAAATGGCCGGAGCTACGGCCCGCTGGGTTTTCGATAACGGCGTCACATTGAAGGGCGAAGCGTTATTCCAACCGAATATATCGGTTTACAATAATCTCCTTTTTCGCTATCGCGAGGCCGATTTACAGTGGGCGGCGGGGGTGGATTATGACTGGGAGCTAAAGCATCTTTTCACCATCGAATATGCACAGGACCGTGTGATGTCGGGGAATATTGTTAATTATTTTCTCCGAGATGAAGTTCAACATACGGTTTCAGCAGCAGCGATTTTCAATTTCGATGCCAATACCTGGACGATTGAACTCAAGGGAACGTCGATTGTGAATCAGCATGCGTATCTCATTCGCCCGCGCCTTCTATATCGGCCCATTCCCTCCTGGGAATTCGGATTGGGAGGAAATGCCTGGGGAGGAAAAGCCAATTCGCTTTTTGGTCTATTGGATGCCAACGACCAGATCTTTGCCTCCGCGAAATACCTTTTTTAGCCTGTGATATAATTAAAACATGCGAAAATCTCGTGTCATCATGGGTCGTATTCTTCGAAATGGAGAAGAAGATGATGGTTTGTTTGATCTTCGCTTCTGGCAAAAAATCGGACCGGAAGGTATTTTTTCGGCAGCGTGGGAAATGGTTAACGAGGTGAACCTATTTAAAGGCGGTCATGGCAGCCAATCCAGACTTCAAAGATCTATTACGCGAGTTATCCGAAGCAAAGGCTAAGTTCATTATTATCGGGGCTCATGCGGTCATGTTTTACACCGCACCCCGTTACACCAAGGATCTCGATATTTGGATTGAAGCAAATCGAGCAAATGCGGCGCGCGTGTATGAGGCTCTTCGAAAATTCGGTGCTCCGCTGATGGATTTGACCGTGGAAGATCTTGCGAATCCGGAAACCATTTTCCAAATTGGTATCGAGCCAAACCGAATCGATATTCTTACGCATGCCAAGGGCCTCGAGTTTGAAAAGGCATGGAGCCATTCTGAAAAATCCACGTATGACGGTGTGCCTGTTCAAATTTTAGGAAAAGCGGATTTGATTACGAACAAAAAAATTGTCGGAAGAGATCAGGATCTTTTGGACTTAAAAAATCTTCAGAAAATTCCTTAGATGCAATATCGGACATTAGGAAGAACGGGACTCAAAGTTTCCGAAATCGGTTTCGGAGGATGGGGAATCGGCGGGGGAAACGAATGGCGCGACAGCAACGATGAGGAGTCGCGAGCAGCGCTTCGCCGGGCGTTCGAACTTGGAGTTAATTTCTACGATACGGCGCTGGTCTATAATGACGGGCATTCCGAAAAACTGGTGGGTGAACTGGCCCGAAGCGTCGGGCGCGACAAACTACTCATCGCTTCGAAGATTCCGCCAAAGAACATGGAATGGCCGGCGCGATACGGTGTGAAGGCGCGGGAAACGTTTCCTTCGGACCATATTCGAAAATGCACCGAACAAACGCTGAAAAATCTCGGCACGAACCATGTGGATCTGATGCAACTTCATGTCTGGCAGGATCCCTGGCTGGAGGAAAATGATTGGATCGATGAGCTCGACCGGCTGAAACGATCGGGAAAAATTCGTTTCGTCGGCGTTTCAATCAACGATCATGATCCGGAAAGCGCGATGTTACTCGCCCAATCAAACGTGGCCGATGTCGTCCAAGTCATTTTCAATATTTTTGACCAAAACCCGGTGGATACGCTTTTTCCACTGACACGTGAGGCGAATCTCGGTGTCATCGCGCGTGTTCCTCTCGATATGGGTGGGCTCTCGGGAACCATGACGGCTTCCACCCGGTTTCCCCAGGGAGATTTTCGTGAAGGCTATTTTCGAGGGAATCGAAAAAAAGAATTGGAAGAAAAATTGGAAGGGCTCCATCGACTCGTCGGAAAAGAAGCGTCATCTCTTCCCGATTTGGCGCTTCGATTTGTTCTTTCTTCGCCCGATGTTTCGACGGTCATCCCTGGAATGCGTAAGGTCGCGCATGTAGAGGCCAATGTGGCGGCGTCAGATGGAAGGCATCTCTCTCCTTCGCTTTTGACCGATCTCCGCCAGTCCGCCTGGCGGAGGAATTTCTATGAATCTGACGACGACATCCGCTCGGGAATGTGGTGAAATTGTTTTGACAAATCCGGCATCTATTCCGATATTGTCTTGACAAATCCGGAATACGCGCCGATTTTGTCATTATGAAACGGCTTCTTTCTCCCTACATTTCTCGCGATCTAGAAAAGAAAATTGTCCTTCTGATGGGTCCCCGTCAGTCGGGAAAGACCGTCCTCGCCAAGTCTCTCCACCCCACCTACGATTACCTCAACTTTGACGACGAAGAACACCGAATTCTAATCAAAGACAAATCATGGGACCGCGCGAAACCCCTTCTGATATTGGATGAACTACACAAGAAGCCGAAGTGGAAACAATGGCTTAAAGGCCTCTATGACTCTGAAGAGCAGGGCCCCAAAATTCTTGTCACCGGAAGCGCACAACTCGACGCCTACAAGAAAGTTGGGGACTCGCTGGCTGGCCGCTTTTTCTCCTTCCGGCTTCACCCACTCGATCTAAAAGAGATTGCTCTGGAACTCAAACCTGCCGACCTTTCAAAATCGATGGAACGGCTTTTGACGGTAGGTGGATTTCCCGAACCCTATTTAGAAGAGAACCCCGAATTTTACGGCCGCTGGAAGAAAACGCACCAAGACATCATTCTCAAACAGGATCTGATGAATGTCGAACGAGTTCAGGAAATCATGAAAATCGAAACGTTGATTCAATTGCTGCGAAAACGTGTGGCAAGCCCGATTTCCTATGCTTCCCTCGCCAATGATCTCGACTGCGACGATAAAACGGTAAAGCGATGGTTGGGAATTCTTGAAAACTTATACGTCGTTTTCAAAATAACGCCCTTCCATCGCAATATCACCCGGTCTCTTAAAAAGGCCCCCAAATATTATTTTTACGATACGGGCCAGGTTTCGGGTGATGCGGGCATAAAATTAGAAAATTTAATTGCATGCGCTCTGCTTAAGGAAATTCATTTCCGTGAGGATACGAGAGGAGAAACGTGGAATCTTCATTATATTCGCACGCGAGCAGGGAATGAAATCGATTTCTTATTGGTGCGCGACAATGAACCGATGATTGCTCTCGAAGCCAAACATGCGGATCCTTCGCCCAGCCGCCATTTCCATCTGCTTCATAAGAAAATGGAAGGCATTCCCAAAGTTCAGTTGGTGAAGGACCTAAAGCGTGAGACCACCTATCCCGGTAAAATTGAGGTGCGCCGCGCTGCGGAGTGGTTAGCTGCCATGCCTTTGCCGAAATGATTGTGGTTCAACTTACCCCGCCTGGAACGACAATATCCGCTCAGGAATGTGGTGAGATTGCGTTTCAGCTACGGGAATGTTACATCGCCCGGCTTATCGATATCGACCCGTGGGCCGTTAGCTCAGTTGGTAGAGCAGCTGACTCTTAATCAGCGGGTCGCAGGTTCAAATCCTGCACGGCTCACTATATTGCTCCCAACACTTGAATCACTGTTGAAATCATCAAGGCTCTTATGGGCAGTCGTCTCGGCAGGAGTTTCCTATGGCTACACCAAACACAATCGCCGCGATGGCAACTACGCTCACCGCGATCAAAGCGATTGTTCTTCCGCTGCTGAATGTTGTTTTCTCAATTCTCGTGACGTTTGCCAGGGGAATCGATTTTTCTTCAACACCTTTCACGTTGGTAAGTTGACCGATCACATGATCGTTGGCGATTTCCACGGAGTGAAATTCATCTCTTCCGGTATTTCTGACTACGACGAAGGTCTCGGTCTCTTTCGGCGTAAATAGAGCGCCATTTCTTACCTCCGCACGTGGTATTTCGACATGTTTGTAGCAGCCACTCGTCATTATTTGAGTGATCAGAAGGAGATATATTATAGCTTTCCTCATCGGTCGCCCCTCCGTTAAAATCTAAACTGCCCGCCTACAAATGTGCCGTTCGATGTCACGGCTAGTGTTGGTTGAAAGGTGGTTAAGAAGGAATGTTTTTTCTTCTCGATTTCAGCGTTCTGTTTCTTTACGCCATACATGCCACCAATGCCATCCCAGACCAAGGTCGCAAAATACGGGATTCCGGTCATCAGCAATAAATCTGTCGGGTCGTGAAGACACCACTCGTCTCCAGACTTCTTGCAATCTTCGGGGCCGCCGGTGACTGTATACGCAACCAAAAAATAGAAAGGAACCGCGAACGCGGTTCCTAACAGAAAACTTGTAGTTCCTTGAATGGGCTTGCCCGCATAAAAAAGCGCATCGCCGGGGATTGGATCAAGGGCCAGCACCCACGCTAGCCCCTCTGATTTTGATTTTAGAGCCGTCTCGCCGGCAAACGTAACTGAGCTAATACAGATGATGGCCGCCACGAGGCTCGTTGTCAGGATTTGTTGCGTTATCTTCATGCCCGGTAATAGAGCAACCCCCGTGCCAAGTTAGGGGAGCATAAAAAGACTGTCAGGAGGGGTTCATTGACAGTTTTTGTGTCAGTTTTAGCCTAAGCTACTTACTTTTCTGCATGGCGGGCCGAAACTCATTCAAATCCTGCACGACTCACTAATCACAATTATTGCGCGGTCCAACCGCCGTCGACGGGAACGATGGATCCGGTGACAAAAGATGCCGCGTCGGAGAGAAGAAATTCTACAACAGCAGCCACTTCATCGGCAGTTCCAATTCTTCCCATAGGAAATGTGAATTCAATTTTTTGATGAAGATCTTCCGATCGTTTTGAACCTTCCTTCTTGGCTCTTGCTTCAATCGCCGTTCGATATAAGGGAGTTTCTGTCGCACCCGGGCAAACGCAATTCACACGAACGTTGTACGGGGCATATTCCACCGCCGTGCTTTTCGTAAGCTGGGCGACGGCACCTTTGGTAAGACCGTAAGCGGCACTTCTTCCTTTACCGATGAGGGATTGATCAGACCCCATAATCACGATCGACCCTTTTTGGTTCGAGCGCATGACAGGAATCACTTCCTGAAGTGTCCAAAAGGTTCCCTTGATATTCGTATCAATAAGAAGCTCGAGGTCCTCGGGAGTTGTGCTTTCCAAATTCGCGGCACGATAGATACCCGCATTCGCTACAAGCCCCGAAACCATTCCGGAAGAAAGTTCAAGAACATTTCTTATAGCCGTGTGTAGTGATTCACGTTTTGAAATGTCACATTGAATAAAGACTTTCGATTTCGAAGAATTCGAAGTTTCGGGCTGAAGATCCAAATTATAAACCATCGTTTCCGGCTGCTGGATCAACCGCGCAATAATGGCGACTCCAATGCCTGAAGACCCCCCAGTTACAATAATATGGCGCGCGCCTTTCATGGCCGTGCTTCTACTCTGATTTAACTGAAAAGACTTTGAATTTCGCTTGCGTATTTTTTCTGAATGATACGGCGGCGGAGCTTGAGGGTAGGGGTGATTTCACCTCCTTCAATTGTCCAATCATTGGGTAGTAGTTTAAATCGTTTGATCGACTCATAGCGGGCGTATTTTTCATTAAATTTTTTAATTGCTTCGTCGTAAAGCTGCTTGATCGTGGGATTATTTAGAATCTGATCTCGGCTAAGGCCTTTCACTTTTGATTCCAGTGTCGCGAAGTTTGGGACAATGAGTGCGGCAAGGTAATTTTTTCCGTCACCCAAAATACAAATTTGCTCAATTAACGGGTCGAGCTTGAGCTCATTTTCCATCGGCTGCGGAGCGACTTTCTTTCCGCCGGAGGTCACAATCAGTTCTTTTTTTCGATCCGTAATTTTTAAATACCTGTCAGCATCCAACTCGCCGATGTCGCCGGTATGAAACCATCCTTCTTGATCGATGGCTTCCCTCGTCGCTTCGGGATTTTTGTAGTAGCCCATCATGACATTCGGCCCTCGAATCAAAACTTCGCCATCCGACGCGATTCGAATCTCGACTTCGGGTATCGCCGGTCCCACGGTTCCAATTTTGTTTTTCGAAAGAATGTTCGCGGAAGCAACCGGAGAGGTTTCCGTTAACCCATACCCCTGAATCACGGGAATTCCGACCGTCTGGAAAAAATTGGCCACGTCGGGTGAGAGAGCGGCTCCTCCGCTATCGATCATACGGAGCTTTCCCCCCATGGCGTTTCTAATTTTTTTGTAAAATAGAATTTCAAATAGTGGCGAAAGAAACTGGCGGCTAGGACCAAATGCCCACTTAAAAAGAAGCCGGATTGCCAGGGATCGTTTTTCCATTTTATCGATAACTTTCGCCCGAAATTTTTCGAGGAGCCGTGGAACGGTAATCATGACGGTTGGAGAAGTCTCCAAGAGGTTGTCGGCAATTTTTGAAATGTCTTCCGCAATATTGATCGTCGCTCCTACATGAAGCATGAGATAAAGGCCCACCGTACGCTCAAATGCATGGCTGAGAGGTAGAAAAGAGAGCGTACTGTCATCTTGATTCACCGAAAAAGGTTTTAGAGTGTCTTCGGCGTCGCTCACAATATTGGCATGGCTCAGCATCACGCCTTTGGGCTCCCCTGTAGTGCCGGACGTATAGATCAATGTGGAAAGATCTTCTGATCGAATTTTAGTTGCGCGCGCGGCAAAGGCCTCTGGAATGACCAACTGACTTTTTTTCTTAAAATCTGAAAAGAGTATGGGCTCATTGAGATCGAGACTTGCAGGAGGTTCATCAAAGAGAATTGTCACGCGAAGGCCGGGAACTTCACTATGAATTTTTGAAAACGTCGTCATACAGGCGAGGCTTCCGATAAAAATCATTTTTGCCTCGGAATGAAGGAGAATATAGCGAGTGGTTTCAGCGGAATTCGTGGCGTAAATCGGAACGGAGACGGCGCCGATCGATACCACGGCGAGATCAACCACCATCCATTCATAACGATTGGGACTAAAGATCGCGATTCGATCTCCGACTGAAACACCCAGAGCTAGGAGAGCACGGCCGACTTCCTCGACTGTCGTTCCCAGTTCGCTGTAGGTGAGGCCTCCCCAGCGTCCCTCTTCTTTCCAACGTAGGGCCGCCTTCGGTCCGAACGTCGCGACCGCCCCCTGCAACAACGCTCGTAATGTTTTTTCCACGCTGGATTCGAATAAAACAAATCTGAAGGCCGTTCCAGTTTTTCTATAATTGACGCGTTATGCAAAACATGATCTAAATTAAGCGTGGGGGGCGTAAGAAGTAGGGGGCTTCTTTCGGTTGTTTGTATTGTTCTATCTTCAATTTCGATCGGGAATGCCCAAGAAGAAGAGTTTGATCCTTACGCATTTCTTCCGCCGCAATATATTGAGTACAGACGTCTTCCCTATGCCGAACTCGTGAGCCTGTCGGAAGCGCAAAGAATTCTTCAGCGCTTCGTAGATCAAAAATTCGGAAAAGGATTCAAATACCTCGGGGAAAACCGGGATTTTTTCCACGGGCATTTCCTATTCCGAAAAGGGGATTTGGAAAGCCGCCCTCTTGCCATTTTGTGGCACACGCAAGAAAGGGTAGGAGAATCCGACTATGGCCCCATGGAGTATGTCGACCGTTTCGGCCGGAACTGGATCCAATTTCTAGACGGTGACGAAAGAATTGTAAACGCGTATGAGTTTGTTGATCCTGAAAAGTGGAATTCGTACGCTATCGGATTCAAACGGCATTATACTTTGGTTGAAGGGGTCCTTAATATTGACGGCGAAGTGGAAGCGCCGGCCGAGTTCGATATTCATTTTCGGAGAATACACTGCGAGAGTGTTCCGCCCATGACGGATGAGGAACTGAATCGAATTGAAATCATTCTTCCGAACCAGGAGACCGCTTGTTTGCTATTCGTCAGCCAATACTGCCATGAACGCCCGGAGGCTCCTGGCTGCGTATTCGGCGACGATAAACTGTAAGCGTCACGATTCGAGCTTTTCAGCGGCGGCGAGCCAGCGGGCCTCCAGGCGCTCAATCCGATCGGCGAGATCGCGCCTCTCTTTAAGCCAGGTGGCAAATTGAGGATCTTTCGGGCTCTGTGGAAGACAGAGCTTTTCATCGAGAGCCTTAAGCTGCGTCCGACAGTTTTCCAAGTCAGCCTCCATTTCCCCAAGTTTCTTTTTTTCTTTCCTGGTTTCTGCGCTGCGCTGCTTACGTGATTCGTTTCCATCATTTTTCTTTTCCTTTGGTTTCGTCTGAACAGGTATGCCGCTTTTTTTTGTGAAACGTTCAAACCATTCGGAGTAATTTCCGTGATGCAGAAGCGCCCGACCAGGAGTGATTTCAAGAATGTATTCGACCAACGAATCGAGAAAATCACGATCATGCGAGACCACCATTACTGTACCTTCATAATCCGCCAGCCCCCTCACAAGGGCATCGCAGGCTTCGAGGTCGAGATGGTTGGTCGGTTCATCCAGAAGAAGAAGCCCCGGCCGACGCAAAAGAATTTGTGTGAGACTGACGCGTGCTTTTTCACCTCCCGAAAGAACTGAAAGAGGCTTTTCCATGTCATTGGCGCCCAGGCCCAAACTTCCGGCCACAGCCCGGACTTGCTCCATCGAAATCCCGCTGGCCCCTCCATACAGAAATTCGAGTGCCATAAATCCGGTAGGGAGTTGTTCCATTCGGTGCTGGGCGAAGTAGCCCAGAGAAACTGATTCCGAACGATTCAGCTTTCCGGAAAGAAGAGGAAGCTCTCCTGCACAGCATTTAAGAAAGGTGGACTTTCCGACGCCGTTGACACCAATGATTCCTATTTTCTTACCCCCTTCGATAATGGCTCGCTCCAATTCGAATAGCGGCCGATCTTTCGTATAGCCGAATTTTCCATGCTCAATTTCAAGCACTTTACGAGGGAGGCGGGTGGGGAGTTGCAAGCGAAATCGCGAGGCCCGTTTCGCGATTACCGGCATCTCGTTGCGAAGACGAGCGACTTCTTCCTCATAATGCTCTGCGGATTTCAAACGATTCTGGGCCTGCCTCGCCTTGGTGGCTTTGGCTCGAAATCGATCCACGAATTCTTTCATTCGGGCGATTTCTTTTTCTTTGTTCGCAATTTCGGCTTCGAGCTGCTCCATTCGAATGATTTTTTGTTCCTGATATTCGCGGAGGGTGCCCGGCCAAAGAGTTAACTTCGGTGGGGCAAATTCCAAAATATCGCGCGAGGTTCGTTCTAATAGTCTTCGGTCGTGGCTGATCAGCATGACGGCATGAGGGTAATTCGAGAGGAAATTTTCGAACCAAACGACGGTTTCTACATCCAGATGGTTTGTCGGCTCATCGAGAAGTAGCAGGTCGGGCTCAGCCAGAAGAAGCCCCGCCAGGTGGCATCGGATTCTCCAGCCACCGCTCAGTTGTTTTGCCGGTGAATCAAATTCAGAAGGTTTAAACCCCAGGCCGCTTAGAAGTTCCTTTGCATGTCGATCCAGGTGATATCCTCCCAGTGCATTAAATTCCGTTTCCGCCGCGTGATACGATGCCAGGCGGGCGTCCGTAGGAGAGGATTCCATCTCCTTGGCCAATTTTTCCAAGCGCTCTTTCGCCAAAAACCAATCGGCATGTCCTCGAAGCGCAGCCCCGAGAACCGTATCATTCGGCTGCGGATTCCATTCCTGAAGCATGAGTCCCACACGAAAATTTTTGGGAAGACGAATTTCTCCCCCATCGGGAGGTTCCAGAGAGGCGAGCATTCGAAAGAATGTCGATTTTCCCGCGCCATTCGGTCCCACGACACCGATGCGGGCCCAGGGGTCGATGGAGAACGTGGCTTTCTCAAAAAGAATTTGCGGCCCAAACGATTTTGAAATGTTCTCCACAACCACCATGGAAGGCCGCCGAAATACCGGAGGAAAAGAAGGAGAGCTACATTTTTTCGAGAATCGGGATGCCGAGAAGAGATAGACCTGTCCGAAGAATGTCAGCGACGGAAGCAACAAGAAGCATTCTGGCGCGCCTCGTCTCTTCCGGCGCTTCCAAAATCCTATGAACCGAATAGAACCGGTTGAACACTTTGGCCACACCAATCAGATATTGGGCGAGTAAAAAGGGCTCGCGATCTCTTTCGGCCCGGGCAAGTGCCGTGGGAAACGTGGCGAGCTGGCGAACAACAGCTGCTTCTTCATCACTTGTCAGTGAGGAAGTTGACGTCTTCGGATCGACCGGTTGATCAAATTTCCGCAGGACGCTGAGGGTTCGAACCAATGTATATTGGAGGTAAGGCCCCGTTTCGCCGTCGAAGGAGAGCATCTCTTCCCACGAAAATCGAATATCTTTGATTCGTTTGGCGCTTACATCCGCGAAAAGAATGGCGCCCAAACCCACGGCTTGCGCCACTTGATCCTGATTTTCAAGATCGGGATTTTTCTCCTGCACGACTTTCTTCGCCATCGACATGGCCCGATCGAGAACTTCAGAGAGAAAAACGACATTCCCTTTTCGCGTCGACATGGCCTCGTCGCCGAAAGAGATATGGCCGAATGAAACATGTTCGCAGTCGGCTGCCCAGGTATAACCTAAAAGCTCCAGAATTTTAAACAGCTGTTTGAAATGGAGTTGCTGCGGATTTCCAACGACATAAATCATTCGATCAAAATGGAGCTTTTTATGTCGATAGATGGCGGCCGCAAGGTCGCGCGTGATGTAGAGAGAACTGTCATCGCTTTTCTTCACCACCGAAACGCCGAGGTTGTATTCCTCTAAATTGATGATCGTGGCGTTGTCACTCACCTTCGTCAGATTCTTTGATTCGAGCTCTTCCAGAATTGCGGGCAGGTGTTCCGTGTAAAAACTCTCCCCCCAATAATGGTCGAACTCGACGCCCAGCCGCTTGTAGAGTGCTTTGAATTCGATGAGTGAAAGATCGCGGAACCAGGTCCAGAGCTCTTTCGCCTCTTCATCCCCCCGCTCCAGCCGAGCAAACCATTCGCGCGCCTCCTCAATCAGCGTCGTGTCGCTTACCTCCTCTTCATGGAAGCGGACATACAGTTTATAGAGATTTTGGATCGGCTCCTCGGTCAAAAGATCGGCGTGCCCCCAACGGCGATAGGCTGCCATTAATTTTCCAAACTGAGTTCCCCAATCACCGAGATGGTTGATTTTGATGACCTTCCATCCTCGCGCCGCAAAAATCCGGGCGATCGCCGCGCCAATATTTGTGGAGCGTAGGTGACCAATGGAAAAGGGTTTGGCGATGTTCGGGGCTGAAAACTCCACCACGGCGATGGGAGGATCTTTTTTCTGAATAAATCCGTAGCGCCCTTCTGCGGCCGCAATCCCACGCAGGACTTCGGCGGCAAGAATTTCGCGATTGAGGAAAAAATTGAGATATCCTCCCATGGCTTCCAGCCGTGCAATTTCGGTAGGGAGGCCCCGATTTGTAAGTTCGTTCTTAAAACGATTGGCCACTTCTTGCGGCGACGCCTTGAGTTCCTTCGCAAATCGAAAACAGGGAACCGCGCGGTCACCGTGATCAAGCTGTGCCGGTAGCTCAATCGTGGGCTCCATTTCTTCGGCGGGTCGCCCCGTCAGAGGTGCAAGAAGACCCACAATGATTTTATCGAAGGATTCCATCGGTAGGGTAAAGCGTGGAACTTACCCCGGAGGCCAGCGAAAAGCCCGCCCGCCTAAGAGGTGGAGGTGAAGATGTGAAACCGTCTGTCCCGCATAACCTCCCGTATTGACCACCACACGATAACCATTTTTGGGAAGTTTTTCCGATTCAGCGATTTTTCGAGCGACCGCAAGGAGGTAACCCAGAAGCGAATCATCTTCCGTCGTCGAGGTTGCCAATGATTCAATATGCTTGCGCGGGATAATCAATACGTGAACGGGAGCTTGCGGATTAATGTCACGAAAAGCTACCGACTGTTCATCGTCGTGAACCAAATCCGCCTCCATCTGGCGTGCCGCAATCTTACAAAAGAGGCAGTCCCCTTCTTGCATAACCAACCATTTCGCGCCCCGGGCTTAGAAAGTCAAGCGTCCTGAGTTACGATGCAAAAATGCCTTGGCTCCTCGGCGGATTAGCGGTGGCGATATATCTCCCTTTTCTTTTCGCCCCATTTCAATTTGATGACATTCCGACAATTATTGAGAATGGCTATTTAAGAAGCTGGGAATATCTTCCCCATTTTTTCTTCTCTCCCTCCATTGACTCTGCGGGGCGATTTGCGGGGAGTTGGCGCCCATTAACGATGACCACGTTAACACTCAATTATGCTCTAAGCGGTGTCTCTCCCTGGAGTTATAGGCTTTTCAATTTCCTACTTCACGGGGGCTGTACAATTCTGGTGTATCTTCTCGTTCTTCAACTTCTCCAAGCGGCGAGGCGCCCATCGAAAAGCGTGGCGATTATTGCGGCGTTCTTTTTCGCTATCCACCCCCTCCAAACACAAACCGTCCTTCATGTCTGGAAACGGAGCGGGATGCTTTCCACTTTTTTTCTCCTGTCTGCAATGCTTTCATTTCTTCAAATTCGTGACACTCGAAAAGTTGTGTGGACACTCTTGTGCGGAATCTTCGCGTTTCTTTCCAAAGATGATGCGATTCTCTTGCCCATTCTCCTCCTGGCTGTCTACGGTTGGCCGGGAGTGGCACATACGCCTGAACGACGAAAAGCGCTTCTCGGCGCATGCATTCTTTCATTCGCTTATTTTCTATTTTGGTTCGGTTGGATCGCCCGACCCTTGGATCCATTGACCGGAATTTCCTCGATCCCCGCGAGAATCGCACCTTGGGATTATTTTAAAGTTCAATCGGTCGTTTTATGGAAAATGACCGGACTCACTTTTTTACCCATGCGCCTCAATGTCGATCATGTCGTCTCGATTTTTACTATCTCTCCGACCGATCTTTGGGGAGCTTGGATCGGTCTTCTTTGCGTGGCTATAGTGTCCCTTTTTCTTTGGATACGGGAATCACGCTGGTTTCTACCGCTTACGCTATTTTTTGTGCCACTCATTCTTTTCTTTGCCGTCCAGCTTCCGATCACAATGGATGAGTCGCGGGCCTACCTTCCTCTGGTCGGAGCGGCTATGGGGTGTGCGATGGTCTTCGAAAAATTCGCCAGTAGACAACGAGTACGAGTGGTTGCAATTCTTTTACTCATTGGTCTTTTGATAAGAACAGAAGTGCGGGCGGCGTATTGGAATGATCGCTATTCCCTTTGGAAGGAAAGTTTACGAGAGTCTCCCGGAAATGTCAGGGCCATGAACGCTCTCGCTTTACTCATGGTAGAACAAGGGCGGGCCAATGAAGCGAGGGGAATGGCAGTGATGTCAGTTCGAATCGCCCCGTTATCATCGCGCTCCCATTTGGTTCTCGGCAGAGCATTCGATGCGTTGGGAGATCCTGCCGCCCCCCATGAATATGAAGAGGCAATTCGATTGGATCCTAAGGAGCTTAGCGCATACAATAACCTCGGCGCATGGTGGGCCGATCGCCATCAATACAACGAAGCTATTCGGTGGTTCGAAAAAGCGTTGGAGATCGACCCCACGTCGGTGGCCATCGCGCGAAATCTGCGTTTTGCCCGAATTCTTTCCTTGCGAAGAGGATCCAGGTGACCCGCGAGCGAAGTTTTTTGTTGCCGATCCTCCTTTTGATGATCGGATGCCATTTCGAGCCGAAAGTTCACAACGTAGCTTGGGATGAGCTTCCTTCAGCGGAGCGGCGTGACCGGCTCGTACTCGACGCGGAAAGCTTTGTTCAGGCGAGGGAATTGCGTGTCGCCGATCGTACATTTCCTTTTGATTGCAGCGGACTGGTAGGCGCCGTTCTTTATCAAAACGGTATCGATGTATTTCGCGGGGCTTCCGAGCTTCAGATTCGCGGAAATGGGGTCACGATTCTCCACCAATTTTATGAGCGATACGGTTCCCTGTACCAGAATCCAGTTCCAGGAATTGGCGATCTCGTTTTCTTCTCAAACACGTACGACCGAAATAGAGATCGACACCTCAATGATCGACTCACCCATGTCGGAATTGTCGAAACCATCGATTCGGATGGAACGATCACGTTTATTCATCAGGTGAATGGGGGTATCCATCGATACGTCATGAATCTGAAGCGCCCTCACCAGCATCAGGATGAATCAGGGAAGGTACTCAACAGCTACCTTCGCCGCCGTCGTCGCTCCGATGGCGCAGGAACCCCCTATTTGACCGGCTCGCTTTTTGCCGGTTTCGGTTCGCTCGAACGTTCTGTAGCCAATAAGCCCTTGGCTAATCGATCATGAGGACATATGAACTTGACGGCCTTTCATCGATTCTCTAAAACACGGCGACTTTTCATGGCTGCACCCTCCTCCAGCTCCAATGTATTGAAGATGAGAGATATTCCGGCGCCGGGATATGAGCGTGTCGTCTTCGGCGAGGATTTGTCCGTCGGTCTTCGTTCGATTGTCGCCATTCATAGTACAAAACTGGGTCCGTCGTTGGGAGGCTGCCGATTTTTTGATTATCCATCCGAAGAAGCGGGGCTTTCCGATGTCTTAAAATTGGCTAAGGCAATGACCTACAAGGCCTCTCTCGCGGGTCTCAATTTGGGTGGGGGAAAATCGATTATTTTCGGCGATCCGACGAAAAGCAAAACCGACGCCCTTTTGCGATCCTTTGGAAAATTTGTGGATCAATTAGCTGGGAAGTACATCACGACCGAAGATTCGGGTACCTCCCCCGCGGATATGGATATTATTCGTGCTTCCACGAAATATGTCGGCGGGGCCTCCAAAAGAAATGGGGGAAGCGGCGACCCCTCCCCCATCACGGCGATGGGCGTTTTCGAAGGGATTCGAGCGGCGGCTGAATTTGTCTTTGGTTCGTCGGAGCTCCGGGGGAAAAAAATATCGATTCAGGGAATGGGACATGTCGGACTCCCTCTGGCCCGCCACCTTCATTCGGCTGGCGCTCATTTGATTGTGACCGATCGAAATCAAGAGCATTTGGAAATGGCGATTCGAGAAGTAAAAGCGGAAACCGTAGGCCCAGATGAAATTTTCTCCGTGCCAAGCGACATCTTTGCTCCTTGCGCCATGGGAGGAATTCTCAATGAAAAAACAATTCCGAAATTGAAGTGTAAGATAGTCGCTGGGGCGGCCAACAATCAGCTTGCATCTCCTCGCGCCGGAGAAATGCTGGCCCAACGAAATATCGCCTATGCTCCGGACTTTGCCATTAATGCGGGTGGGTTGATCAGCGTTGGGAATGAGATTCTCGGAAATGGGTCGGCGGATGTCGAGCGAAAAACGAAAGAAATTTATCAGACCATTAAGAAGATTTTGACTCTCTCCGCGCAAGAGAGAGTATCCACGGCTACGATTGCAGATCGCCTCGCTGAAGAACGCTTGGCAAAATAAATTTAACTTTTTTTCTCTTCTTCCTTTTTTGCTTCTGTCGTCGCTTTGGGTGTCGTCACGTCTGCCGAATAAAAGCTGGGATCGACAAATGTACCTGCCTGCTTTTTCGCATGTTCGTTCGGATCATGAACCGATGTGATACGATCCATGGGGATCGAAAAAAAACCGGCCGGCCCCCGAACGGTTAATTCCTGTTCCGTTACCTCGATTAACGTTCCCCGGTAAATAAATCCGTTGGCACGAACTTCCACCGGTTTTCGTATCAGGCGGTCTAAAATCGTACGCATTTTGCCAATTGTTCCTTCCCTGCTCCTCCGATAGGATCCCTTTCATGGGGACCGATCACTCCCACGGACCGCTCCATGACACTCGTGCCCACGCGACGCATCGGCTTCGGATCGCCGGCACGCTCACTTTGGCCCTTTTCGGTGCGGAAGTCATTGGCGGAGTTTTGTCCCATAGCCTAGCTCTTGTTTCCGACGCAGGGCATATGTTAGCCGATCTCTTTGCCCTAGGCTTAAGTCTACTCTCCATCGCCTGGGCGACCAAGCCGGCCGACCGGAGAAAAACTTTCGGCTATTACCGGATCGAAATTCTCGCCTCGCTGATCAATGCGGCTCTTCTTCTTTTTGTCGCGTTTCAAATCTTCTTTGAGGCCTGGCATCGTTTAAAACAACCCGACCAAATCAATTTACGCCTGATGTTCCCCATCGCCGTGGCGGGACTTTTGGTCAATGTCATTTCAATTTTTCTTTTACGTTCCCAGCGCCATCACTTAACCATGCGAGCCGCATTTCTTCACGTCGTTTCCGATACCATTTCTTCTGTAGGAGTCGTCGGCGCGGCGATCATCATTTTTTTCACCGGTATGACGTGGGTCGACACGGCTTTAAGCGGCCTGATTGCTTTACTGATCCTCGTCAGCGCCTTCCGTTTACTGCGCGAGGCGGCCGATATTCTCTTGGAATCCTCTCCTTCACATTTGTCGCTGGAAGATGTGAGCGAAACGATTCGGTCGGTAGTCGGCGTGGAAGGCCTTCACGATCTTCATGTGTGGACCATTACCTCGGGATTCCATGCGGCCAGCGCCCATATTTTGGTGAAAAATATGGATGTTTCGGAAAGCGAAAAAATCGTTTCGGAGATCAACCAAAAATTAAAACTGAAATTCTCCATCAACCACACCACGCTCCAAGTCGGAACGATCCAATCCCCGGCGAGGATTGGTTCGATGCCAGGTTAACGTTTTGCCTTCTCCGCTTTGTCGGCTTTTTCCTGCTTCTTTTTTTGGAATTCGAGATAGGCCTTAATCCGCTCGCTCGCTTCTTTGGAGGATCTTCGAACCCGGGGGTCGGGATCTCGCGAGGCGGAGACCTCTAAAGGTTTGATCGAATCTTCATTTCCTAAATACCCTAACGACCGGGCCGATTCTCCCCGGACCGAGGGATCCGTGTCGGACAGCGCTTTAATGAGTGTCGCCACTGAGCGCGGATCCTTGAGCGATCCCAGGGCTCGCGCGGCATTTTTGCGGATGAGGGGCGTGGGATGGGTCTCCAATGTTTTCATCCAGTACGCAACATGCTCGTCCGGCTCGCCCAAGGGAGCCGGTTTTGGCGTGACTGCGGGAGCCCCCGCGACAATGATCGCGAGGCATAGAGCGAATGTATGAATCAAGATTTACCCTTGGCGAGGAAATCTTTATCAAACCATTTGTCGTCAATGAGAGCGTTGCCGACATCGGCGCATTTTCCCTTGCCGATTTCATCTTTCACACGCGTGAGATCGACATTCTTTTTTAGAAGGGTCCGACGATCTACGCCCACTTTGAGATAGGGTATGACCCTTTGGGAAGGAAGAATTTCGGCGCGTTTTTTCCCGATTTTTGTTCCCGATTCAATTTCGACAAACCGCAGATAAATACGGCTGAGCGCGGGATATCGCTCAAACGCGGCCGAGGCGCCTTTGCCGTACGTTCCTCGTCCCAAAAGGAGCCAGCGATAGGCGTTGCAAATTTCATCCGCGGGGTCGCGCTGCTGGAGGGAGCGCCAATACGAAATGACCGCCGTTTGTCCCTGCCTGGCATCCCCCGTAACGACAATTTTATCTTGGGAGCTTCGGCGATCTTCATTGAGCATGTAAATACGGAAATGATCTTCGATCGTTTCCGGCGTGGCCGTCCCCTGCGCGCGGCTTCCCAGAGGAATAAATAAACCAATTAAAGTGGCCGTAAGAAAAAGGCGGACCATGGCGGGAGTATAGCAGTTGCCCTTCTTTTTTGAAGCGTGTATGGGAACCCCCTAAACTCACTACCGGAGGTGAACGATGTCACTACGAATTAACAGCGAGGCCCCCAATTTCACGGCGGAAACGTCACAGGGTAAGATCAACTTTCATGAGTGGATCGGCCAGGGTTGGGCGATTTTGTTCTCGCATCCCAAAGATTTCACACCCGTCTGCACGACCGAACTCGGATATATGGCGGGACTCAAGCCCGAATTTCAAAAGCGAAATTGTAAAATCATCGGCCTTAGCGTGGATTCCGTAGGTGATCACCAAAAGTGGATGAAAGACATCGAAGAAACACAGGGCCATAAAGTAGACTATCCATTAATTGCCGACTCGGATTTAGAAGTCGCAAAGGCCTACGACATGCTTCCGGAGGAAGCGGCCGCCACGGGCAGCAGAACCGCGGCCGACAATGCCACGGTCCGGTCTGTTTTCATCATCGGCCCCGACAAAAAAATCAAAGCCATGCTCACGTATCCGATGAGCACCGGCCGGAATTTCGACGAGGTATTGCGTCTATTGGATTCCTGCCAACTGACGGCGAAACATCGTGTAGCCACGCCGGTTAATTGGAAAGCGGGCCAGAGCGTAATCATCGTTCCCGCCATTTCGGATACCGAGGCAAAGGAACTCTATCCAAACGGCTGGACTTCCCCCAAGCCCTACATCCGCATCGTCCCGCAACCCCTATAACGGGACGAAAAACTAGAAACTTTGCGTGACGCCGAAGTAGAAGCGGACGCCTTCGTCCCATTCGGAGATACTTTTGGCGATATCGAAGCGGAGAAGGCCGGGGTTTACACCCAGGTAATCCACCAAAAAATGGATGGAGTAACCGAAATCGGTTGAAAACGAAGTGACGTCGAAAAGTTCGCCGAAACCGGTTTCCTTTGGAACTCCGGAAACGATTTCGTCGGCCTTTTCTTGGACCGTGTCTGTGACATTTCCCGCATCGCTAAATAGGGCCCCTTGAATATCGCGGAGCCGAAAGAGCCAAAAATTAAGGTCGATATGTTGCATAAGGAAATGCCGGTACTCCCCGCTTACAAGAAGAATGTTTCGCCCCTGGAAACGATCGTCGCTGGCGGGTAGACCCCGAATTCCCCCGATGCCTCCCAAACTATACTGCACTCGGCTCGGAATATCGTCAGGGCCGGACGTCCCTATAAACTCACGAAACGCCAACAAATGACTCGGATGGAGACGAAAAATCCAGCTGGCCCCCTGATTCACAAGATAATAATTAGTGTCGCCCCCCTGAATCTCCTTACCCCAAGTCGCCGAAAGACTCGAACCTCCCCCTTCCAATGGATTCGTCAGTGAAAGCTGATTCCCTGTGAAATACGTCGCATTCAGCGAAGCCGTGGTCAGCTCCGGGCTGATCGGCACAAGAACGGGATTCCCTGTCGCTGGATCCGTGGATACGGCATCATCTTCATTCCATCGATTAAATCCGACGTCGAAGCCAAGCCCGTGACTTAAACGCAACCGGTCGACCAGCCGACCGAAGAGGCGCGTATAACCGAAATCACCTCCATAGCTGTCTTGAAACCGAAACGCACTGAGCGTGTATCGGTTTCTTCCTCCATAGGCCCTACGAAATGTGGTGGAAGCCAGTACTTCAGGTTCATTCGTATTGAAATCGTAATTTAGATAGAAATTGGTCAAGACCAATTTGTAACGTGGGGGATCGCGATTGTCGGCCAAATCGGTTTCAAGGAGTCGGCCTCGCGGATCGATCTCGACCAAAGTAACCGGATTTTTCGTGCGGAATTGATACGTGTGTTCTGTTCCGATTCCATCCCACTTTAAAAAAATTCTTTCATCGGAAGTACTCTTTGCCGTCAACTCCACGGGTTCATGAAAGTCATTGGGGGATTCCCGCCGAATCGTCACTTCATTCTCATACCCGTTCGGAATCCGGCGCGAGGACTGCCCAGCCAAAAGGTAGTTCACGGGCGGACGCGGCGCCACCCAGCTCTTGAACCTTTCCTCGAGCGGTCGATTTGAAACCTCTTGAGCCACCTGTCGAAACGATTTGGTCGATTCATTTGCATACGCATCGACCGCATGATCGGCGACTTCCATTCCCACCTCATCTTCCAAATGCGCGAAAATGGCGCGCCCGTTCGGAATCTGATGATTGAATGTGAGCGGATCATCTCGAACCGGATCTTCGGCATAAATTGCATCAAAGAAGGTATCCACGTAAGCGAATTGTGGGGCATAAATCATCTGGTCGATCGTTGGGAGAAAACTGAAAATCTGAATGGGTTTTAGCGTTCGCGCATCGAGGTTGGCGTAATTTTGTTCTTTCATCAACCGCTCAGTCCATTTCCAAGCCAACGCCTCGGCGACCCAATGATAATCCTGAGTCGATTCACGCTTTAGGACTTGGGGAAGCAGAGCTTCGTAAAAAAGCCCCTTCAGGACGGGAACGGTATGGTATTGCTCGAGAGCCTGATTAACGTGAAAGGCGCGATCGGAAACGTAGAGAAGGCCGTCGCCGAATGCGGCAAGTGAATTCCGAAGGGGCGCGAGAACGACCGTGAGCTCCCTCGGCTTCGAAGAAAATTCCGGTTGGCGCTCCAGGAATTCGAGCCAACGAATGGCCAATTCACGTAAAGGGCGCACCGTTTCTTCATTTTTATTCGGCGCAATCACGCGAATGGCCCAATTTCTTCCCGCCATTTTTTCTTCCTGAATTTTGGGAGAAACAAAAAGGCTGACCTCTGAATGCAATTCATTGGGATCATTCCCCACAATCGCCTCATTTTTGGGTTCCACAGAAATATTCCAATGGGCCGCGGGAGGAAAAGAATCGAGTTGCGGTTCGCCTTCCAGGTTGTAGGCCGGAACATAGGGATACCATCCTCCGGAGAGTGAAAGTACGGATTTATAAAATCCATACGCCCCAAATTTTTCAGGAATTTTAAGCCGATACTGGAGATGAATCGTCCTCGTCTCTCCCGGCATAATGGGCTTGCGCCGAAGATCAATTTTAAAGAACGTTTCATGGGGAAACCCCGGCTTTTCAATTTGGATCGCATCTTCTGGCAGGATCAAATCCCAGTCGATCCCACCAGGAGAAAAACCATCGGGATAAATCCGCCGATAATTGAGGTCATTTAAATGGGGAAGCTCTTCTTTAAATCGGTTGGGATAGGCAACAAACGTAATTTCAGAGAGCGGAACTTTCAGGCGAGAGGTGAGATCCAAACGAAGGTCAATGGAGTAACGACGGCTGGAAAGATTGTGAAAATCCGCACGAATAAAATAATTTCGAACGAGGCCGTCTTCTTCAGCTCTTGCCAAAAACGAAAAAAGAAAAAAAAAGAGAAAAAGTGAGCGTGAAATCGACATGGCGGTAGCGAATGGGCTTCGCTCCACAAAAATAACATAACCCCTCGATTTCGGAGAGGTTTCTCATCGGATTTTCGGGGCAATTCACGTTGACTTCACTCCCTTCCAATCCTATTCTTAGGACCTGGCGCATCGGTTTAATTCCGCGAATTCATGATGATGGAAAAACTCACCACTAGATCGTTGGGGGTTGTATTTGCCCTCGTTCTCGTTGCCACAGGTTGTCAGAAAACCCCGCCGAAGGCCGTCGTCAAAAAGAGCGCCCTATGCACTTTGAGCGATTCGAGCGGCTGTGCCGTTCGAAGCCCCCGCCCCAAACAAACGATGACTCCGGTTCGACCTGAAAACGAAGTTAGTCCCTTTTACGAGAGCTTAAGCGACAGCGCCATAGATGAAAGTCCGACCGGCAATCAAATCGACGAAGTGATTTCTCAGGAATCGGAACGCCCCGAGGAAAACGAGGAAGTGATCGGCCAGGAAGCGGAGCGGGAAATTAATAAAAGTAACGAAACCCTTTTCGGCTCGCCGGTTGAAATCAATGACATGATGGAAAAGTGGATCGTTTATTTTCAAACGAGAGGAAGGGATAAATTTGTCGAATATCTTGCTCGATCGGGACGTTACGTTCCGATGATGCGACGGATACTGCGCGAAAACGGCCTACCTGAGGACCTCGTTTATCTATCGATGATTGAAAGCGGATTTAAGCCTTATGCGTATTCGCGCGCGAAAGCGAGCGGCCCCTGGCAGTTTATGAAAGGTACCGGAAAACTGTACGGCCTTCGTTACAACTGGTGGATCGACGAACGAAGAGATCCCGAAAAATCATCCATTGCGGCGGCACAGCATTTGAAAGATCTCTACGATCAATTTGGCCACTGGTATCTCGCCGCGGCCGGCTACAATGCCGGAGCAGGAAAGATCACCAAAGCCATTCGAAAATATAGTACGGAAGATTTTTGGGAACTTTCAAAATCGCGATATCGATATCTCCGGTCGGAAACTAAGAATTATGTTCCGAAAATGCTGGCCGCGGCGATTATTGCCAAAGATCCCAAACGCTTCGGCTTCACGGACATTCAGTATGAGACTCCCCTCGAATATGAGACGGTGACGATTCCCGAAGCGACCGAACTCCGCGCAATCGCCGAAACGATCAGCGTTTCACATGATCAACTTTTGGAACTCAATCCTGAATTGCGCCGAGATATTACTCCCCCCGACATGCCGAATTACGAGTTGAAGGTTCCCAAAGGCTACGCTTCAAAGGTTCTTGCGACGTATCCGGAAATTCGAAAAAAATCAGCTGACGGTGCCCGTCGGCATGTCGCTCGCCGAGGGGAAACGATCGCGTCCATTGCGCGGCTTTATCACATCGATCCTGCGACGCTGGCTGACTTCAACCGACTTCCCTCTCCTCCTCGAATTCGTTCCGGGATGCAACTTGCGGTTCCGATATGGGGAGGGCCGCCGACGAAATCCGCCGCTAAACAGCCCGTCTTTTCGAAATTTGCGTCCGAGGAAGAGCCGACCTCGACCTACCGGGTCCGAAGCGGAGACACGCTTTGGTCCATTTCTCGCCGATTCAATGTCTCCGTTTCTGAAATTCGGCACTGGAATAATTTAAGTGATTCCGGCCTGCGCCCAGGAAAGAAATTGCGGCTCATAGCTCGAACGGATCCACCCATGTTGGAACCTGCCAACCGCGGCGGCGACGAAACTCCCGAAGCGGCAAAAATCAAACCCAAACCGGAGACCACAAAAAGCGCGGGAGGTTGGACTGTTCATAAAGTGGAGCCCGGGGAATCGCTTTGGACGATCGCCAAACGCTACAAAGTATCGATTGGCGATTTAACGCAATGGAACAACATTGAGCCGGATGAAAAACTCTATCCCGGGTTTGAACTAAAAATTCGGGCGTTATAATTCGGAGCCATGACGCTCGCGGAAGCCATTGAGAAACTTCCCAAGACTGATCTCCATTGCCATCTCGATGGAGCCATTCGACCCGAAACCATTCTCGACATCGCCAAGAAGCATCGTCTCGATTTCGGTTCGCTCTCACTCAACGAATTAAAAAAACGACTCGTTTTAGGTGAACGAGTTTCTTCGCTCGAAAATTTCCTTAAAGCCTTCGATATCACCTGCGCAGTAATGCAGTGGGGAGATGCCATTGAAAGGATCGCTTTTGAGCTGGCGGAAGACTCGGCGAAAGAAAATGTTCGCTACCTCGAGGTTCGCATGGCCCCGGGCTACCGGAATAGCGGAAACCTATCAGACGCGGACGTGATGAGATCGATTCGTAGAGGATTGGCTCGTGCGGAAAAAAAATATCCGATTCGAACCAATATGATTGTCTGCGCCATTCGAATTTTTGAACCCTCCGAATCCATTGAAATGGCGAAACTCGCCGTGTCGCTTAAGAATGAAGGGGTGGTTGGTTTTGATCTCGCTCATGCCGAACGGAACAACCCGGCCGGTAATCATCGCGAGGCCTTTGAAATTGTGAAGAAAGGAGGAGTTCATCGAACGGTGCATGCGGGAGAAGACGATGGTCCCCAAAGCATTCGACAGGCGTTAGATCTTTGTTTTGCCGAACGACTCGGCCATGGGTTAACACTCTATCAAGATCCCGAATTGGAGGCCCGCGTCGCCAGGGAAGGGATTACGGTCGAATGCTGTCCCTCAAGCAACGTTCAAATTAGTCTGATTCCCTCGTGGAAGGATCATCCTCTGCCCCGCTACTTAAAAAATGGTGTGAAGGCCACGCTCAATACAGACAATCGCCTTTTAACCGGTATTCGTGTGACGGATGAATATCTCCGGGCTGCAAAAACTTTTGATCTGACGTGGAACCAAATCAAAACCATCGCACTCAATGGCTTTCGAGGAGCCTTTCTGCCCGAAGATGAAAAGGCCTCGTTTCTGAAAAAAACTGCAATAGAAATCGACCAGATCGGCAAAAAAATATCTTAAATTTTTTCCCCCAGACCGAATTTTTGTGGGAGTCGTTCGTAGAGCGGAAGGACCTGCGCAAGTCTACTTTTCAGGTCTGAAATTCGCGAGGAAGAAGAAGGATGGTCTGAAAGAAATGCCGGGGGCGCTCCACCCACTGCTTTTGAAAATCGTTCCCAAAATGCGACGGCTTCTCGCGGATCATATCCGGCCATCGCCATTGTGGCGGTCATACCCGAACTTTCGCTAAAAAAGAAAAAGTAATGGGATGATAATCGCCGCCGCGGTAGCTGCCGCTCCCACAATATAAACGAGTACCGATCCGGCCCCCTCTTCTGCCGTCATTTTCTCGTCCGAATCACCGGGCCCTGCCTTGCTCGTCGTATTTTCACGTTGGCAAATGGTCATCACATCTTTTGGCACCACCACTGAAATAGGTTTAAAAATTTGCCCCGGTAGAGCGCATTTCACTTCGTAGGTGCCATCCTTCAACCAAATCCACACCGGTGCTTCGCCAACGGCCCTTCCATCGACCTGAACGTCGGCGAGGGGGGGTTGTGAGTCGACAACCACGAGTCGCTGAGCGCGAAGGAGATCCACGCATTTCGGATTACGAACGTCGAGGAGCACTGTGCTGACATATTTCCCCAAGAAATTGACAATTCGAAGATAGGCTTGGCCCTTATTTTCAAATGGGATGAGAAGGAGATGAAATTCGGAAAAGGACGAATACGCATCAAAACGGTCACCGAACGAGAGAAGTTCCTCGGGCGAAAACCCATGATTGCGAAGGGCCCGGTGGACTTCAGTTTCCTCGAGTACGTTGACGTGGGGAAATTCATTCCCACAAGCTCGAAGCCCTTTTCGATTAATGACAACCCCCGGATCAAAAAGAGCGAGGTTGAGAGTAGAGATGGAAAAAATCTTTTCATCCTTCATGGGAGAGGGTGGGCGCTTGGGTCCACAGGCGGCAAGCATTGCCACGGTCCAAACAAGGAAAGAATTACGAATTTTTTTTGGCATCAACGACGTGTGTGTCGGCAAAGATATCTCCCATCCGAATCCCTTGGTCGTCCGAATAGGCGAAGTAGGCTTCCATTCCAATCACTCCTAATCCCACCGTAAAAAATAAAACCCACCCCAGAAACGGGATGCTCCCCAGGACAAAGACGACACCGTACGGAAGGTTCCGAACCATCGATTCACGAAATGTGCAGGAGGTGGGAGTACCCCGTTTCATGCCTGTGTAAACGCGGAGGCCGACCAGCTTTTTTCCCACACTTTGACCCTCGAAAAATCCGTCGGAAA
Organism: uncultured bacterium; assembly: GCA_964397255.1. Classification (GTDB taxonomy): domain Bacteria; phylum Bdellovibrionota_G; class JALEGL01; order JALEGL01; family DATDPG01; genus CAYNHQ01. The sequence goes on along the minus strand of CAYNHQ010000005.1, from coordinate 39,199 downwards.
TCAAAATATAAAGCGCTCCCGCCAACACACCCACCAGCGATGGAACCGTGGAAAGGATGCCCACGATTAAGAAATCAACCGCCTTCGCAATCGCCCGGTGAACGTTATCGGCTTTTTTCATGTTTCTTTGCGCCTTCCGGTTTGACCTGGAAAAGGTACGCCAGTAGGTTCTAACAAATTCGGTACCAGTTCACAAAAGTCGCTCCATTTCTTCTTTGTCTTGTCGGGATGCTTGCCTGCGGCACTCGAGTGGAGTCGGTGCGCGAATCGTTTCCCCAGGTTGGCTATGCGTCCTGGTATGGGAAGGATTTCCACGGCAAAAAAACCGCGTCGGGAGAACCGTACAATATGTACGCCCTGACCGCCGCGCACCGGAGCGCTCCCTTCGGCACAATGCTCCGAGTCACGAATCTTTCAAGTGGACAGGCGACGTCCGTGCGGGTGAACGATCGGGGTCCATTTGTAAAAGGCAGAATTATCGATCTCTCCCTCACGGCGGCACGTGAAATTAACGTGCTGGGAAGCGGCACCGCAAAGGTGCGCTTGGAGGTCATCGGAAAAGAGTCGAGCAACGAAGCGTATTTTGTTCAGGTGGGGTCGTTTAAGGAAGCGGCGAATGCCGACCGGCTCAGGCAGGACTTGCGTGGACGGTTCTCGAACGTTTCCTGCCGCATCGAGGAAGCGGAAAACCTCCATCGGGTGTGGTTGGGACCTGTCGCCAGCGAGGACGAGGTGACCCAGCTCGTCAACCGACTTCGGGCCGCCGGCTACTCTGCTTTGATCTTGCGCCGATAATTAAAACCGCTTATAAGGCCAACCCTTATGGCCGCTCCTTATCGTCGGACAAAAAAGATTCGAAAGCGAAAACGACGCGCCAGCGCTCGTTCTCGAAAGCGGAAGCTACGAAACAAAGGTTCCACGCCTTCGCTTAAGTCGATTCTCGGATCTTAATTCTGGTTTCGTAGTCGCTCAATTAACTGCCTGACCCGGTCCCGCAGTTCATTTCGTGTGGCTCGGAATTTTTCCAATCTCTCCTCCGGCGTGCCGACGGCGGCAATTGGATCCTCTATAGGCCAATGTTCCTTCGTAACATGTTCAGGAAATGCGGGGCACCTTTCTCGTGCATAGCCACAAAGTGTAACGAGATGGTCCACGTCTTTCGCGTCAATTTCCTGAACCGATTTTGACCATTGCCCCGCAATGTCAACGCCGTCTTCGCGCATGACCACCATCGTCATCGGATGAATCCCGGCAGGTGACACCCCGGCGCTTTGCACATCAAACTCGTCGGCCGCCAACAGCCGAAAATAGCCCTCGGCCATCTGACTTCGGATCGAGTTTCCTGTGCAAAGAAAGAGGATCTTTTTCTTCGCGGTGGTCACCTTATAGGAATTACCTCATTTCAGTCGATTCGTGTAAAGATCCACCCTCTATGAAGAGCGGACGTGCCCATTTCATCACGTTTGAAGGGATGGAAGGCTCTGGAAAGTCGACGCAAATTCGACTGGTGGCCCGCCATTTCGAATTGAAAGGGAAAAAGGTCTTTCCCACACGTGAGCCGGGGGGAACGGAGCTGGGAAATGAACTTCGTATCCTTCTTCTTCGCTCGCGAAAAGAGCCGGTCGACATGATGGCGGAACTGTTCTTGATGGAGGCGGCTCGCGCCCAGCATGTGTCACATGTTCTCCGCGCCGCGCTGGCCGAAAATGATTTGGTTTTTTGTGATCGGTTTACCGATGCAACGATCGCTTACCAGGGGGGTGGCCGCGGATTGGATCAGGAGTGGATCGAGCAGATGAACCGAAAAGCCGCCGCAGGCCTCGTTCCTCACTTGACGATTCTTCTCGATATGCCGGTTGTGGCCGCGCTGAAGCGGGCCCTGGCTCGAATGGAGCGATTTCGGGGAGAAAAGGAAGACCGGTTTGAGCGTGAGGATCGGGCCTTTCATGAAGCAGTGCGGGAAACCTATCTCGATTTAGCGCGCAGAGAGCCGGAGCGTTTCTTTGTGGTGGATGGTACGGCGAAGGAAGAAATGATCACGCGCGATATTGTCCACCGAATTGACCTCTTATTGGCCAACTCATGACGACGTCCGAACGGATTGCTGAACTTTGCCGGAAAGATCGGCTTTCTCCTTCTTTACTTCTGGTGCATCCCGATCCCCTCTTCCTTCGTGGAGAGGTGAAAGAAATCGCCCTCCTTCTTTTCTGCTCCGCCACAGGGAAAAAACCCTGCGGGATTTGTCTCGCCTGCAAGAAAATTTCTTCCGCCATTCATCCCGACTTCCGACGAATTGAAACCGAAGGAAAGGAAATAAAAATTGAGGCCATTCGCGATCTTCAGCGCTGGCTGTTTATTGCTCCTCATGAAGCGCCGAGAAAAATGGCTCACATTGAATCGGCTGAGCTTCTCAATCCGGCTGCTTCCAACAGTCTTTTAAAGACGCTCGAGGAACCGCCGCCGTATGCCACACTCGTTTTGACGGCCCGAACTCCAGAAAGTCTTCTTCCCACTCTTCGTTCGCGCCTGAGTTTGATCCGTTTTCCGGAAGTGGAATCCGCTTCGTCTGATGTGGCCACTCCCGATTGGCTCCCCTCGCTCGAACAACTTCTACAAGGCGAGTCCTTTTCGGCCGAGGCCGTTTTTGAACTCACGGCCGAAATTGGAAACGATCTTTTAGGCCTTCGCCATTTCTTTAAGACGGTCGAGCGGCGGCTTCGCGATCGAATGAAGTCGGCGACTCTTCCCTCCGAATGGGTCGAAATCGATCGCTTGTTCGATCTCGCTCTCGCTATGGAACGAGAGACTCTTCGCCGTTATGCCAATGTGGCCCTTTCGCTTGACTATCTTCTGACGGAACTGGGCACGTTACGATCCACTTCACATGCCTAATCTGTCTTTCACCGACTCCCACGCCCATGTGGATATGGAGCCTTTTGATGCCGACCGCGACGGTGTGATTTCATGCGCTCGAGAGGCCTCGGTAGATACCATTGTCAATATTGCTCTGGGGCCCGAGAAAGAAAAGATCGAGCGAGCCTATCGCCTGACTCAAGCCACCAATGGAATGTTCATGGCGGCGGGTGTCCATCCCCACGATGCGGCAAAAATGGATGACGCGACCCCGGACTATTTACGTGAAATCGCTTCTCGGCCCAAAGTGGTTGCGATCGGTGAAATCGGCCTCGATTATTTTTACGAACATTCGCCGCGGGAAACACAACGAAAGGTGTTCGGATGCCTCCTCGACCTTGCCCTGGAAATGAAAAAACCGGTGTCAATTCATTCTCGTGATGCATTTGATGACACTTATTCCCTGGTTCGGGATCGGAATCTATTCCGGACGGTGGGGGGAGTTCTCCATTGTTTTACGGGTACGGCAAAAGAAGCGGAAGCATTTTTGGCCGAGGGGGCCTACATTTCCTTTTCCGGAATCATCACGTTCAAGAAAGCCGAAAATGTTCGCGAAGCCGCCCGCGTGGTTCCCCTGGAAAGAATGCTCATTGAAACCGATGCGCCCTTTCTCGCTCCCGAACCGCACCGTGGAAAACGAAATGAACCCGCCTTTGTCGTTCGCGTCGCCGAAACGATCGCCGCCCTCAAAGGCCTCTTGGTCTCCGACATCGCCCACGCCACCACCATCAACGCCAAATCATTGTTCGGAATCAAATAAGCTTTAACAATCCGCGATCAAGCGTAACTAAATCCGCGTCCATTTCTTGGGCCAACCAAAGATAGCTCGCATCGCCGACGCATCGATGACAATGTCACCTTTCATCACGATCTTCTCGGATCATCGAGACCGATTCCGGCCCAGTAGAAAGTCCGGATTCGCGCAATTGTTTTAGAATCTTGCTCGCTTTAACTGCAGGAGATGCGCCGAGCGCCTCTTCCAATATCGTCATCAGCTCCCCCTGAAGTGAGCGATGATGCCGCTCCGCCCTTCTTCGCAATCGCTCCACCAACTGAACCGGAACCCCTTTAATCGACAAATTGAGAGCCATAATGGATCCATTATAGCTCCAATTCGAAACCTGTGTCAAACTCTCCATCCACCTAGAATCATAAGGGTAGACGGCCGTGGCGGAAGAAGTATACGCGAAAATCGCTCCGGCGGCTGTACATGCATTGCACATGCCCTCTCATATTTTCTTGGCACTTGGCCAGACTCCAAAGGGATGAGCTGCTAATTTGCTTTGGGGTCGGAGAGTTCGGACGTGGGGGGAGGTGCGGTTTCAGAAGTTTTGATTTCGGCCTGAATCTCATTGAGAACTTCCATCGCGACGGAATATTTTTCTTCATCCAAAAGGCGGGGTACGGCGGCCAGACGATCATTCATCGAACCGATATTGATTTTTGTGGCGTCGGCCTTCGCGATGAGAGCGCGCGTTTCTTCCAATTTAAGCAAAATCGCGGGGCCGTCAGAGGGACTCGTGGCTTTTTTCGGAGGTTCGCGCGGCGTTTCGGCTTGAACTACCGCGCGAGGTTTTTTTGCTTTGGCAATAGCGACAGGGGTCACTTCCATCGTCATTTCTTTCTCTGAATACGGTGGTTGCGTGCAGGCGAGAAGAGAAAGTGAAAGGAAGACGAAAATTTTAGAGCGTGTGAAATTTGAGATTTCGAAATTTGGCGAGTGCGCTCCAAACGGCCACACCCAGTCCCTCTTGAAATCCCGACGACGGAGAAGGGGTCGCAACTTCCGCCCGCTTAAGCTCCCAGATTTTCCGCCCATCCAAATATCCTTGCACATGTTCATGGAGAATTCGAACTTCCATATCATACCAGCGGTGGAGCTCGACGGCATCGTTCGAACGTGTGGAAGGGTAGCCTCCCACTTCCGAGTGCCGATTTTGCCAACCCCCGAGTACCCACGCGAGCGGTTTTCCATCAACCGTGAAAAGTAAAATTAACCCGTCGGAACCGGAAAGTTTTCGACCGCTGGCTTGAAAGAAATAATTTCCATCGGTCGCCACATGCTCATGAACAAGCGAACTCCCCCACGGTTGGGCCATCACCGTCTCTTCAAATACATACCAATTTCCTTGCGGCGACCATCCTTGAAGATCCTCTCCATTAAAAAGAACTCTCCAGGTCCGTCCTTCACTATCCACTTCCACCTTCCCGGCGATTTCCAGATCATGTTCGAGTTCGGTCAATTCATCCTTCGGAGTATGTGTGGCCTCGGAAACGCGGATCATCGGCCGTTCGCGTGAAGTCAGTGCCACACCCCATCCCCCCAGCGCCATCACCGATGCAAGGGCCATGAGTACCCACCAAAGATGGATGTACCCCCGCCCTAACGGATAGCCCGGCAGAACATACCCCACTTTCAACACACCGATGGGCGCATGATCGCTTGAATGGGCGGGGGGAACGAAAGCAAGGGAAAGAACATCCATATATTCTCCGGGAAAACCAGCTCCCGGTTCGGTCAGCCGTGCAAGTGTCGCCGTGTCTCCATGCTCACGTCGATAGGTCAAAAGAGGAGAATGAGATCTTTCCAAAAGCGTGGCGTTGATCAGGCCGCTTCGAAATCCATTTTTAAAATTTGCGACGGCGAGATAACCGACCCTTTCGGACTGACTTTGAACAAAAGGTCGATACACCGATTCTTGGAGTGATCTTCCCGCGACAAGATCTCCCGCAAGGTCGGCCGCCAGCTCCCGGGTTCGCGATTCACTCTCCGATTCCATCTGCATCACCCAAAACCATCGGGCCAGCCCGAAGGAGAGCAAAACCATAAGCGGTATCGAAAGGGCTCCGGCGAACCTCATTTGTCGATTCGGTCGAATCTAAAAATGATACGGGGCCCTTACTCGTTCTTCAAGGAGTCGGGATCCGCCTTGTTTATTACTTGCTCGACGGCACGAAGAAGATCATCGGCTGGATTTAAAAAGCGTATTCCCACGCCAAAGAGCTGGTCATTTTCTCCCTCTTCAGAGAGGCGGCTCACGCTCATTAGCCGCGTCACCTGGCCCTTGATTTTGTACTCCCCGGACCCTTCGGGAAAGCTAATGGTGAGGTCAATTTCCGCATTGGGATCGACCAGTTGGTCGGTTTTTAAGAAGATACCCCCCTTGCTGATGTTCTTGGTGTATTCGACCGCCAGCTCTTCTTTTGTTCGAAAGGCGACCCGGATGGACGCCTCCACCCTGCGGTATTTCCTACGGTTTTTGGCCATTTTGCCCCTCTTTTCTATCGGACTTACGGGGAGAATGTCACGGGCTTTTTTTTAATCATTTTCGCATGTTAAAATAGATGGAAGCCTCGCAATGGTGCGATACGTCAAATTTGCCTTTGTTTTTGTCCTCTTTCCCTTTTCCGTCCACGCTACAGTTTCACCTGAAGACGTCTCTCGACAACTTGTTGTCGCTTTTGCCGCTGAGTTGGGTGCCAAGGCACCCAAACCTTCGATGGTCGAAAAAGATTACGTCGGGATGAAAGTCCGAACGATTGTTTTCGGAATTGGGAATCGAGTGTACCGAATGGTTTTTTCCAGCGACGGTTCAATCACCGTGGCCCTGACCACCGAAGGCTCAATCGCTGCGCAGCCTTTATGGAAAACCACCGCGGCAAAAACTTCGGTCGAGGAATTGGTCAATCTCGTTTATTCACGCGAATTCGGACGAAAGTATAATTCTTCATTGCGTTACGCGGAAACCAATTCCAACGACGGCGACGACGAGGAAACACAACTAAAGGCAAAACGCCCCGAAAGCGGAAGTTATTTGCGGTGGAACAACCTGATGAACCGGGTGTTGCGGGGTGATACCCCGAGCATCGCGTCTGGTGGCGATGTCGGCAGCATCGCAGCATTAGGAAAGATGATGTCTCCCTGCACCAGCGGGGCGAGCCCTCAAAAGACTGCGGCACTTAATATTGCGGAAGCCATTTCTGCCACGGTGACCGGAGATCGTGATTTGCTCGTCGACCGAAGTAGAGACTTCGAGAAAAAAGGGAAATACGCCTTTCTTTCCGATCTCGACCGATATGACCGGACGGCCAATCCGGACGAAGCGTTTCGACTGATCAAACAGTCGGCGAGTGAGTCTGCCGAAATTTTTCAAGCGGCTCTAAAGAACGCGGATCCTGATTCGCGCGACCCATATGCGTTGGCCGCACTTCGAAACTTCAGAACGGTTGCACGTGGCGTAGGCGAAGAAAAAGGGAAGGCACTTGTCGATCAGGTTTTATCCCGAACCGTGGTGGACATTGAAGGATTCACGATGCTTCGGCGGGGGGCTCCCAAGACTCCCGTGATTTACAGCCGAGTGGCCAAAAAATATTACGTCGACCCGACGCTAAATTCACCGTCTGAGGCTCGTTACCTTCTTTCACTCGCCACGCTTTACGAATGGCGATTGACGGAAACTGAAATCGCCAAATTGCTTCAACGCTATGACGATCTGCAAAAGCAGATTACGCTGATTGAACATGCCATATTGGACTCCAACGATGAGAAGCGCCTCGCCGCTGCCCGGACGGAAGCAGACCAGGTATCGCGAAAACTCTTTGCTCTCTCGGAGGATCTCCGCCACGCTCCTGCGACGCCTGATCGTTAGTCTTTTTCTCCTTCCATTTCTTTTCGGATCCTCTCCTTTATTTGCCGGTCAAGAGGCGAAAAGTATTGCGATCGATCTTGTACGAAAAGAGGTTCCCGGTTGTGAAAAGTGTTCGTTTTTTGCCGTACCGGGAACCGATGTTCATTTTAAAAGGAAAAAACTTTTTTTTGTCTCAACCCTGGATCGCCTTCCTCCTCCGATGATGACGGTGGCTATTTCTGACAAGGGGAAAGGATGGATTCTCTCCCATAGCCAATTACAGGGCTGGAATGAGGCGATTCAGGGGGAGAAGATTTCCCTGGCCACGGATGATGCCGCGATCACGTTTGCAAAATCCTTTCTCGAACTTGCCTATGGCCGCGCACTCTACATCGACAAACTCAATACGACGGAAGAAAAGAGACTTCGGCTCAAGATCGGCAAAGATCCCGATCCCCAAATTCGAATTGTTCGTGCGATGAAAAAAGTCCGAATTCAATTTTTTGGAAAAGATGCCTCCGGGGCCCTAGAGTGGTGGGACCTCACGGTGAATCCAAACGGAGAAATCGAAAAAGCGAGTTCGAGAGAGTTTTAGAGAACTGCGATTCGTTTTACGAGCGAGAGAATGGTGTCCTTATCTCCCTCGTTCAAATTGGTGAAACGAATTCCCATTCCCGGGTTGTAATTTTCCGAACCCGGCGGTCGTATCGGATTCACCCAAGTCACCTCTCCTCGCACCTCGATCTTTTTCGAAGCCTCGGGGAGTTGAAACTGTAAATCGATCGCCGTGCCCGGCTGCATCGGATTTTCCGTTTCAATGAAAATTCCCTGTTCGCTGATGTTGGTTGCGTGCTCGAAGAGGAAATTTCCCTCCGACTTCCAATCGACCTTCAGCTTTACCGGAACCCGCTGCGCCCCCCGCTTCTCACTACTGTCTTTCCCTGATCGCGACATACCGGGAGCGCTATCAAACGTTCGCGGCTCCTACAAGAAAATTATAATTTCTCGACTTCAGCGAGACGGCGGGAGGTGGCCCAGCGGTAAAACGCCCGCAGGCGAGTCACCCATTTTGAATCAAGGTACCCGTCCCCGATCGCCCCTTTCATTTCTCTGCAAAACTTTTCACCCAGGCGGTTCGCTTCTATGTAGCGGTCCAAATCTTCCCCATCCAGGTGTTCGCTAAATCGAATTCGCTCAAACATCCGTTCTCGAAGATCATCTTCGTTCGGGAAATAATGTGAAGCCAGAAGGAACTTGTCGATTTCCCCCTGCATTTCGACATCCAAAAGAGAAACCGATCGTTCGTTGGCCACGCTCCACGTCAGATATCTGAAATGACTCACCTCTTCGGCGACGCTGACAAAATCGGAAAGGGCGCTTTCCCCGATTCGCCCGGCTTCAAATCGTTCCAGCACTTCGTCGCCCACATGTACGGCAAAAAGGATGACGCCATTCTCCTCTTTTAAAAGCACTTTCGGCGCTATGGGGGTGAACTCCGGCGTGATTTTCATGAGTTCCTTCGAAGAAACGAGAAATTGATCAATTGCCAATCCCTGATCCAGGCCGTACAGCTCCTCAATATCTTGCTGGAGCCGGGCGATGTTTAGTGGAGGTTGTCGCTTTTGCATGCGATCGGCTCGATTCCCTCTTGCCTCAATTTTTCCGAAAGGCGTTCGCTCTTCGTCATCAGCCATCGTTCGTAAAGACGTAAGAGATCTCGATCGGAGGTTACTCCTGCAGATTCGCTGACATCTGAAATGAGATCAACCAGGCGATGGAATTTTTCGGCAAGTTCTTCAAATGTGTCGGCGAAGAGCACCCCTCGTGAAATGGAGGAGACCGAAGCGTACGCCCGTTCTCCCATTCCGATGTAGTAGTCAATATTGACCACACGACGTTTTAAACTGTCGGGAAAAAACCCGGATACATAAAGAGAACGATCGCCAATCTGCTTTAAGAGTTGATATTGTTCATTGGGATTTTCCGTCTGGACGGCCCGTGCATAAATGAGCGCGAGAGGAGTTTCTTCCAATTTCCCTGCCGCTAGGAATTCCGAAAGGAGATTCACGACGTAAAACTGAGTATCTTCACGAAGGGGAAGGTTCGCCCGTCGCTGCGCCCGCATAATACCTTCGCGGAAGAACTCCATGAGGGACGATGTTTCCAAGCCCATCACCTTTAAATGATAGGGGATTTAACGCTTACGCGTCAAGCCGAACTTAAGTTAACTCCTGGTAATTCCGTACTTTTTAATCTTTGAGACTAGGGTGCGTCGAGGGAGGTTTAACAACTCGGAAGCTTTGGTCTGGTTCCAATTTACCCGGCGAAGGGCGTTGATAATGATGTCTCGCTCGTAGGCTGAAACGATGTCTTTGATATCTCCCACTGCCGTGGGGCTTGCCGCTATGGTACTGACACCGGTTGGCACCGGCTCGACATATTCAAAGGAGTCGCTCGACAGTTTGCTCGTCAGGGCTTCTTTGTAAATCGTATCTCCCTCGGAAATCACTACTGCGCGCTCGATCGTGTTTTTGAGTTCTCGAATATTTCCCGGCCAGTGATATCGGACCAGAAGATCCATGGCGTCGGGTTGAATATTTTTCGGCGGAAATCCGTTTTCATTGCAACATTCGGCGATAAAAGCTTGAACGAGATGAGGAATTTCGTCTCGCCGCTCACGCAGCGGAGGCATAATGATCGTGGCCGCGTTAAGGCGGTAATAAAGATCTTCCCGGAACGATCCCTTGGCTACAAGGTCTTCCAATTTTCGATTCGTTGCGGCCACGATTCGAACGTCGGTATCGATTTCACGGTTTGAGCCGACTCTCATGATTTTTTTCGACTGGAGAACGCGAAGGAGTTTGGCCTGCGTTTTTTGCGGCATTTCGCCGATTTCATCGAGAAAAATCGTTCCTCCTTTGGCGGATTCAAACAATCCAATTTTGGTTTGATCGGCTCCAGTAAACGAGCCCTTTTCGTGCCCGAAGAGTTCGCTTTCCAGAAGCGTTTCCGTGAGCGCCGCGCAATTCACACAGACCAGCGGCTTTTGGGCCCGCTCGCTGTTGCTATGAATCGCTTGCGCGGCGACTTCTTTGCCTACGCCCGTTTCCCCCTGAATGAGTACGGTAATCGTAGACTTCGCGATCTTCTCGATGAGTTCGAACAGCTGCGTCATCTTCTCGCTCTTAATGATTACTTCCTGGTTGGAAACGACGACGCGGCGGACATCTTCTTTGATTTGAACAATCCGGTCGGTTTTTTTCTGTCGGGCCAATTTCAGGGCCTGGCGAGATCGCTCGATTAAGATATCCGCACTCTGACCATCATCGGGGAACGTGACGACACCGAGAGAAAAAATGAGCTGTCGGTCGATTACCTTTTCGGAATTGATTCGCTGAGCAAGACGAAGAGCTTCTTCTTTACTTGTCTCCGGGAGGAGAAGCTCCAATTCAAATTTTCCGTAGTGGGCGAGGAGGTCCATCGTCCGAATGATATTTTTGATGTATTCGACCACCTTGGAATAACGGCGGCGCACGTAATCTTCCCGCTCCGTCGCGTCGACGTCGGGAGCTTCAATCCCTACCATCATGACGGAGAGCGGCCGGCGATAGCGAGAGGCACGATCCAGCTCTTCCGAAACTCGGCTTTCAAAATAGCCATGACTTCGAAGGCCCAGTCGACTGCCGTCGAGCGGATTTTGCATTGAAAATCGAAAGTTGGTGGCCCCGACTTGAATTTCGTCCCCATCCACCAATTCTTTTTCACCATTCAATTTGTCGCCGTTGACGAATGTCCCGTTCGTGCTCTTGAGATCCACGACTTTGGTGACGCCATTTTGCGTAACAAATTGCGCATGTTTTCTTGAAACCTGCGTGTCATTGAGAAAAATTTCGGCGCCTTGATGGCGACCTGCCGTCATCGTCCCTTCATTCAATGTAAAGACTGTGCCGGCACTTGGACCGGAAACCGCCATTAAATAAGACTTCTCCGCAGGAACTGCCTCTTCGGCATCGGTCAGACCTGATCCAAATTTGGGGTGTGTGACTTCTTGATCCATACGTTTATTCGGCACCTAGTATAAGCTTACTGCTGAAATTTCGCCAGTGGCGGGGGGCCACGGTTCGGTTAGACTGCGCATGTGAGTTCTAGAGAATTAGAAAAGGGAGCGCGCAAGGCGGCTGAAGCGGGAGCGAAAATCCTTCGAAAATATTATGAGTCGGGCCTCACGGCCAAATTCAAGGGAGATGTGAATCTTTTGACCAAAGCTGATCTCGAGTCACAGCAGGCGATTGTCCGAATTCTTTCCAAAACATTCCCTTCGCACGAAATTTTGGCGGAGGAAGACGCCGCGAGTCATGGTCGATCTTTGGACGGGCCGATTTGGGTGATCGATCCGCTCGACGGAACCACCAACTATGCCCATGGCTTCCCGATGTTTGTCGTCTCCATCGGTTTTCGCGACGAAGGAAAGAACCAGTTTGGCCTCATTTATCATCCCCTCCTCGACGAACTCTTCATTGCCCATAGAGGAAAGGGGGCCAAGCTCAATGGAAAAAAGATTTCCGTCAGCCGGATCAACGATCTTTCAAAGAGTCTATTGGCTACAGGCTTTCCCTATGACCGAAGAAGCTCGCGCGAAAACAATCTCAATCTCTTTTGCCGATTTGAATTGGAATCCCAATGCGTTCGGCGGGCCGGAGCCGCGGCACTTGACCTTGCCATGGTGGCCTGCGGACGTATCGATGGTTTTTGGGAGCCCAAGCTCGCTCCCTGGGATGTTTGCGCAGGGAGTCTCTTGGTCGAGGAGGCGGGCGGAAAAGTGACCGATTATCAGGGACAACCGCTCCATGACCTTTGGTGCGGTGAAATCATCGCCTCAAATGGAAAAATTCACCATGATATGGAAACGATTATCGCCTCGACTCATGAGTCGATCACTCTTTCCACCGACCGCGCCCTTCAGGCGATGGGCTAATTACGTACCTGAAACAATTACGCAATAGCGCGTATAGAAACCGAGGAAGACTTGATGAAATTCTTCTTCGATATAGGAGACTTTCGTAATGCCTCCCATTTTCTTCGCGGTATCAATGCTGGTATCGCCCGAACCAAATAATCCGAGCACACCGGTCGCGCAGGCTTTGCCGATCTTGGTAGGCGCATCGTTTGGATTCTCCACAGAATTTGGAACTCTTGAATCGGAATAAAATGCGCCGTTTACACCCGCTCGGGGCCAATACGCGCAGCCGGTCATTGCAAGAACTAACGAAAGTAAAATGATTTTCTTCATGATTTTCTCCTGAAAAATAAACTTGGTGAAATATACATTGAAGTGGGGCTGAACCCACTTTTTAATCGTGACGATTCACGACGTATCCAGATTCTTTGAGTCTCTTGAGAATCTCATCGATATGATCGGGACCTCTGGTTTCCAGGGTCAAATCCGTTCCTGTCGTGGCCAACGAAATATGTGTGTTGGCCCGATCGTGTTGAATTTGAAGAATGTTCGCTTTGGCCTCGGCCAAAACCTTCGTGAGCCCCTGCAGCCCACCCGGACGATCGGGAACGACCACCTGAATCCGAGCCAGTCTTCCGCTCTTGATCAATCCCTTCTCAATGATTCGCGCGATTAAGTTAACGTCGATGTTCCCGCCGCACAAAAGAGCTACGGTATTTCCTTTGATCTTTTTTACTTTTCCAGCCATCAGTGCAGCCACACCGGCCGCCCCCGCTCCTTCCACGAGAAGCTTGGAAGACTCGAGAAGATGAAGGATGGCATTCGCGATCTCCTCTTCCGTGACGGTCACAAAATCGTCGAGATACTTTTGAAGAATCGGCGTCGTGATTTCACCCGCCCTCTTGATGGCGATGCCATCCGCAATGGTCGGAATGGAGGGCTGCGCAGCATTTGGTGAGGTTTCTTTCTTCCATGCCCGAAGCATGAAGGGATAAAGCTCGGTTTGAACGGCCACCACTCGAATTTTTGAATTTCGCTCTTTTAGTGCGATCGCGGTCCCGGAAGCGAGCCCTCCCCCTCCGACCGGAATCACTACGGTGTCGATTTCGGGAAGTTGCTCGAGAAGCTCCAGACCTACGGTTCCCTGACCGGCGATGATTTTCTCGTCGTCGAATGCATGAACAAACGTCAGTTTTTTCTCGCTTGCGAGAGTCTTTGCGTGGTCCATGGCTTCATCGAAATTCGCTCCGACCAATTTCACGTCGGCTCCCCAACGTCGGGTCGCATTGATCTTGTTGAGCGCCGTCTGCTCCGGCATAACGATCGTGACCGAAAGGCCGAGGAGAGAGCCATGGTAGGCAACCGCCTGCGCATGATTTCCGGCGGAGGCGGCAATGACACCTCGGACCTCCCCTTTGGAAAGAGAGTAAAGCTTATTGACAGCCCCCCGCTCTTTAAATGACCCGGTGCGATGGAAAGTTTCCAGTTTTAGAAAGAGATTCGCGGAGTTTCCCACGATATCGAACCCCTCACGGAGGGGAGTCACATGCAAGACCTCTCCAATTCGTTTTCGGGCGGATTCGATATCGGATAGGGTGATCACGGAAAACTCTTGTCGGAAAGAAGCACTATCCCTAACATCTGGAAGCGAGAGAAGCAAACGTGGATAAAGTCGTCGGCATTGATCTAGGAACCTCCACCTCCTGTGTGGCCATCGTTATCGATGGAAAACCGGTGGTCATTCCCGACAAAGATGGCGTTCAAATTCAGCCTTCCATCGTAAATTTCCGCCCCGATGGAAAGATCCTGGTTGGAAAAGAAGCCAAGCCCTACGTTATTCAGGACGCCGAAAATACCGTGAGTTCGGCGAAACGGTTGATCGGTCGAAAATTTTTCTCGGCGGAAGTGAAGAAGGCCAAGGCGATTTGCCCCTACGAAATCATCGAGGGAGACAATCAATCGGTTCAAATCAAAATTCAGGATCGGCCTTTTACGATTCAGGAAATCTCCGCCATGATCCTCAAAAAGATGAAGTCGATCGCCGAGGAGTATTTTGGCGAAACGATTCGACGGGCGGTGGTGACTGTGCCCGCCTATTTCAACGACAATCAGCGTGCGGCCACCAAAGACGCCGGCAAGATCGCCGGCCTGGATGTCCTTCGAATTATCAACGAACCCACGGCAGCCGCGCTTGCCTATGGATACGGGCAAAATGTTCGCCAGCGCGTGGTGGTTTACGATTTGGGCGGCGGAACGTTTGACGTCTCGATTCTTGAATTAGGCGACGGAGTGTTTGAAGTGATTTCGACTTCGGGCGACACGTATCTCGGAGGAGATGATTTCGACGATCGAATCATCGATTGGGCGGCGGAAAAATTCTTGGCGAAAACGAATGTCGATCTTCGAAAAGACCGAATCACGCTTCAGCAACTCAAAGAGGCTTCTGAAAAAGCGAAGATGGATTTAAGTGTGAACGAAAAAACACAAATCTTCATTCCCGCCATTACCGCGGACAACAATGGATTTATCGATCTTGATTTGACACTCGAGCGGCGCGAGATGGAAGAATTGACCGCCGATCTTGTCCAACGAACGTTTAAGGTATGTGACGAAGCGATGCAAATGGCGCGACTCACGCCAACCGATATCGACGGCGTTATCCTCGTCGGGGGACCGAGCCGAATGCCGGCGGTTTACGGAGGTGTGAAACATTATTTTCAACGGGACCCCCAAGCGGGAATCAATCCCGACGAGGTCGTTTCCCTGGGCGCCTCTATTCAAGGGGCGGCGCTCAGCGGAGGTGCGAAAGATATCGTTCTCATCGACCTCACTCCGCTTTCGCTCGGAATTGAAATCCGTGGAGGCCTGACCGAACGTATTATCGAAATCAATACCCCTGTCCCGGCGGATCATACAAAAATATTTTCCACGTCGACCGACAATCAGGAGACCGTGAAGATTCGATGCGTTCAGGGAGAGAGCCGCAAAGCCACCGAAAATGAAATATTGGGAGAGTTCACTTTGACCGGTCTTCGAAAGGCTCCGGCGGGCACCGTATCCATCGCCGTGCAATTCGAAGTCGACACGAATGGCATTCTCAATGTGACGGCGAAAGACATTGAAACAGGTAAAGCCGCGTCGGTTCGCTTGAAGGCCTCTGGACGTCTCTCCGAAGAGAAACTGGATGAACTCAAAAATGTGACCGACGCCGTTGTAACGGCCGTGAACCCGGCGAGTGAAGCGCCGAACCCATCGAGCTGAGTCCGATGACAGAAGCTGAGATCTCAGCCCTTCCGCCTCTCTTGGCGATCGCGGCCATCGTGCGTGAACGAAAAAGCGGCCTCCTACGAGTCCAAACCGACAAGATCACCCGTCAACTGACGTTCAAAGAGGGAAATGCGACCGGAGCCGCCGCGAACGCAAAGAGCGAAACCGCCGGAGGGTTCCTTCAAAAAAAGGGGAAATTCACAGAAGCTCAGGTGATTCAATTCTTAGTGATGCTCAAAGATGGGAAAACCGCCCCATGGGCCGCCGCGATCTCAATTGTGAGACTTCCTTCCGATCAAGAAGAAGCACTTTGGAAGGAGTATGTCGGTTCCATCGCCGCGATTTCTGCTGCGCTTCCAAAGGCTGAAGTGAAATTTCAAGAAACTCCTCCAGCGGCATCCGGGCGATTGCTCCCGGGGCTGCGATTGCTCCTAGCCATTGCCCATGCTCTTCCTACCGATGTAGGGCAGAAGTTGGTTCCCAAACTCGCGCGTGAAAACTTTGTTTTTCTCGATGAAAAACTGGAGCGGACGATGGAACCCTTGCCGCTCGATCCGGAGGAAAAGGGGCTCTTGAATGTCGTTCGAACCAACAATGTGATTTCTGAAGTCTATTCCTCCAGTTTTCTTGATCCGGACAAGATTTATTCCCTGCTCCTCGCGTACACTTTGGTCGGCCTACTGCGACTCGAATCGGTGGCGGAAATTTCTGAGAAGAAATTTTTTGCATCACTGGGCGAGAAAGAGCGCGCTCTTCGAAATGAAGTGAATGCGCTTTTTGGCCAGCTGGATCGGTCCAGCTATTATGACTGGCTTGGTACCCAACCGGAGGCGACGCTCGCCGAAAT
This sequence comes from uncultured bacterium, assembly GCA_964397255.1. Lineage (GTDB taxonomy): Bacteria > Bdellovibrionota_G > JALEGL01 > JALEGL01 > DATDPG01 > CAYNHQ01. Next base: position 22,587 of record CAYNHQ010000005.1, on the reverse strand, counting down.
CGAAAAAGTCTGGAATGAAAAACTGAACCGCTATTCATCTCTTCCACCGGAAAAATTTCTTCAATCTTCCGAGCTTTCCAAACACGAAACCATCATGAAAAAATTGGCGGAAGCACGAATGGTTCTGATCAATCCCGCCAAGCGCAGTGAATACGACGCTTATCTTGCTTCCGGAGAGACGGGATCATTCGTTGAACGAAGTTTAACGATCCGCGAAGAAGATTGGCTGCGAAAAGGAGCTACACAGGAAGCGAGTGGAGAGTCTGCCCAGGCGTTGTCGATCTATGAAGAGGGAATGAAGGAACTGCGGGATTCGTCTCGATTAGCCGCCGCATTTGCTCGCGTGGCGCTGAAACTCAAAGGTCCATCGGACGTGGCGATGCGGGACAGAGTGATCCGTGAACTCCGGCGCGTCGTGGCGCTTCCGACTTCCGGAGGCGAAGCCTATGAGGGTCTGGCGATCTGGCTTCACGAAATGAAGGAAAATGAAAAAGCGACCGCCGCCGCGCGAAAGGCTCTGTCTTTCACTCCCTATTCGCGCCCAACTTGGGAACTGATAGACGCGATCGACCCGAAAAATTCCACGCAATGGATTCTAACAGCGCTTCAAACCTATCAGGGGAAGAGCGATTATTATCAGCTCCTGGGGATTGATCAGAGAAGTTCAGCAACGGATGTCCAAAAGGCCTATCGACAGTGCACCAAGCGCTTCCATCCCGATTGCTTTTTCGACGTCGCGGATGTGGCGTTAAAAGAAGTCGCCAAGGAAGTGTATAAGCGGATGATTGATGCCTATGTCACACTGAAACATCCTGAAAAACGAAGGACATATGATGAACGTCTTGCCGCAAAAACGGTTGTTCCTCCAACGGTTTCTGTGACAAAGGGAGCTGACGCTCCCGCTCCACCACCTAGAAGCGCTCCGGAAGATCGCGCTCCCAAGACCGCACAGGGAAAACGATTTTTCAACCTTGCCCTCGATGCCATTCGAATGGGAAAGCTCGATTCCGCCAAACTCAATCTCCAGTTCGGCCTCCAGCTCGAACCTGACTGCCCCCTGATTAAAGAGAAACTCGCTGAGCTCACCCGCAGATAACGCTTAGATTTCGACAATTGATTTATATGTATACTTTGGTATACACTTATATCGTGCAACCGATGTTCGCTCGACAGATTTTCATGGAACCCACATGGGCCATGTTACGAGTACTCTATTGCTCTTCTCACTTGATAGGTCTTCGAGAAGCTGCCGATCATTGCAACCTTTCCCCCCGTGGAGCCTCAATGGTGCTCGCGCGCCTCGAAAAGGCCGGTCTGGCGAGACGAACGGCTACGTTCCGTCGCGTGGGATACACATCCCAGCTTTCACCTGGAGACGAAAAGCTTTTTCGGTTACTCGTTACAGAAGCGGAACAACAGAAATTAAGAGAAAGCGCTGAATCGCTCTCTTTGCGGGTTTTTCGCGTGCTGAGTTGGATAGACCCAACGCTTAAAAAGCTAAAGCGGATTAGAAAAATTTATGCCCGGCCCTCTTGAGCGCTTAGAGGAAGTTACAAAAATTCTTCGAAAAACGAAGGGTAATTTCGCTGTCGCTGGAGGGATCGTTGCCAACCTATTCCGTCCCGAACCTCGCCTTACTCAAGATGTCGATCTTCTCCTCATTGCGGAGCAAGAAAGGGAGACAGAAGAATTGGCGGTAAAGATCTTAAAAAAGCTCGGATTACATGTGGGGTATGCTCGAGAGAGTGACCTCCGACGTGCGCCCATGATGAACAAGAAAAGTACTCCAGTGGTGATGTTGGTTGGACGTGACAAGGGTCAGGAGGCTGATGGTGGTGTCGATATTCTTCTTCCAAGAATGCCCTGGGTAAAAAGCGCCCTTCTTCGAGCGCAACACCATCTGGTTGATTTTGGCTTTGCAAAGTTACCCACGATCACACTCGAAGATTTCATTGTTTCGAAGGCGTTCGCCCTTCGCGATAATCCAACGCGATACAAAGACTTGGACGACTTAAAATCCATTCTGGAGGGAAACCGGGAGGCTGATATTCCTTATTTAGCCTCTGAATTCGATCGGTTTTCGTTGTCACTACCAAAAGAGCTCCTCCACGATCTCCCCAAAGCTCTACGCCGAGCTCTGCACGGAACGAGAAAGCAAAATCGGCCGACTAACGCTTTACGTTAGGATAGAGATATTCACCTGCCAAAAGGGGTACTTCGGGGCTAAGCCTTTGATTTTTTTTGGTGATTGACCCCACTCGGCTTCAAAAGTTATAATTTCCTTTAGGGCCAACCACTTATGCCGCCAGTTGTTTCGCGCGGCAGGAGGAACCACCTTGAGCACTATGGATAGTTCGAAAATCGTCTCTCTCATTAAAGGCAAACAGGACCTCGCTCGTTACAAAGAACAGCACTGGGAGGGAACGTTTGAAGAATATCTGAAGCTCGTCGAGAAAAATCCAAAGATTTCCCGCTCTGCGTACCAGCGGATTTACGACATGATTCTTTCCTACGGCACCGAAGAATATTCTGACGGAAAGAAAAAGGTGACACATTACCACTTCTTCTCCGATCCAATCGACAACGGCAAGGACGCCGTTTACGGCCTCGATATTGCGCTCCAGAAAATGGTCAACATCTTCAAAAGCGCCGCCAAAGGGTATGGAACCGAACGGCGTGTTCTCTTGCTCCATGGGCCCGTCGGCTCCTCGAAATCAACGATCGTCCGGCTCCTTAAGAAAGGGATTGAAGAATATTCCCGACGGCCCGAGGGTGCGCTTTACACTTTTACGTGGAAACTGAAGAAAGAGGATTTTCCGACACCTATCATTGATCAGGAAGAGATGGGTTGCCCCATGCACGAAGAGCCCCTGCACCTCGTTCCCGAAGAATTTCGTGGGGAAGTCATGCAGCAGCTCAATAAGAATAACACCAGCGAATTCAAGGTCGCGATCGACGGCGACCTCTGCCCCGCTTGTCGCCAAGTCTACAAAGAGCTTTTCCGCCATTATGAGGGAGATTGGACGAAACTCATTCAGCACATCGTTGTCCGAAGACTTCTCCTCTCCGAACGGGATCGTGTCGGCATTGGAACATTTCAGCCGAAAGACGAAAAAAATCAGGATTCCACGGAACTCACGGGAGATATCAACTACCGGCGAATCGCGATGTACGGTTCGGATTCCGATCCCCGCGCTTTTAACTTCGATGGCGAGTTCAACATCGCCAACCGAGGGATCATTGAGTTTGTGGAAGTTTTAAAACTCGATGTCGCCTTTCTCTACGACCTCCTGGGCGCATCTCAGGAACACAAGGTGAAGCCGAAAAAATTTCCTCAGACCGATATCGATGAAGTCATTATCGGTCATACGAACGAGCCGGAGTTTCGGAAACTTCAGAACAACGAGTTCATGGAAGCGCTCCGTGATCGAACCGTGAAAATCGATGTTCCCTACATCACCAAAGTGAGCGAAGAAATTAAAATTTACGAAAAAGACTTTAATCAGCAGAAAATCAAGGCGAAGCATATCGCCCCTCACACCTTGGAAATGGCGGGGCAATGGGCGGTTCTCACACGGCTGGAAGAACCGAAAAAAGCGAGCCTGACGCTCGTTCAAAAGTTGCGCCTATACGATGGAAAGACTTTGCCGGGCTTTACGGAAGAAAATGTTCGCGAACTCCGAAAGGAAGCCCACCGGGAAGGACTTGACGGCATTTCGCCTCGCTATATCCAGGACAAAATTTCAAATTCCCTTGTCAACGAACGAAATGAAGGCTGCGTGAACCCCTTTATGGTTCTCAACGAATTGGAAGCGGGACTTAAGAATCATTCGCTGATTGCCAACGAAGATACGCGAAAGCGTTTCCGCGAGCTCGTAAGCGTCGTCAAACAGGAATACGAAGACATTGTGAAAAACGAGGTTCAGCGGGCGATCTCCGCCGACGAGGATGCCATCGCCAAGCTTTGCGCCAACTACATCGACAACGTCAAGGCCTACACGCAGCATGAAAAGGTACGGAACAAATACACAGGGACGGCGGACGATCCCGATGAACGGCTGATGCGCTCGATTGAAGACAAAATTGATATTCCGGAATCAAGAAAGGATGATTTCCGCCGCGAAATCATGAACTACATCGGCGCCCTGGCTCTCGAAGGAAAGACGTTCAACTACAAGACCAACGAGCGTCTCCACAAAGCGCTGGAGTTGAAACTCTTCGAAGACCAAAAGGACTCGATCAAATTGACGAGCCTCGTCTCTTCCGTCGTCGACCGCGATACACAGGAGAAAATCGATATTGTGAAGAAACGCCTGATCAACAATTACAGCTATTGCGACGTTTGTTCAACCGATGTTCTCAACTTTGTGGCATCGATCTTTGCCCGAGGAGACATCAAGGCGGAAAAATAGCCTTGGGCCAACCATGGCTCTCAAAATAGACAATGACTACAATCGCTTTAAGCAGATTGTACGTGGAAAAATAAAGCAGGATCTTCGCAAGTACATGTCTTCCGGTGAAATGATTGGCCGGAAGGGAAAAGAACTGGTCTCCATTCCCATCCCCCGGATCGATCTACCTCACTTTGTCCATGACCCGCGGAAAAACAAGGGCGTCGGCCAAGGCGATGGCGAACCAGGAACACCGCTGGCACCCGGCGATGAGGAGGGGGGAGAGGGCCAGGCGGGGAGCTTGCCGGGCCAACATGTCTTGGAAGTGGAAGTTTCGCTGGAAGAGTTGGCCAAGATTTTAGCGGAGGAATTGGAGCTGCCTCGAATTGAACCGAAGGGCCAAAAACGAAATATCGCCAGCATGAAAGAAAAATATACCGGCATCCATCGCGCCGGACCTGAATCGCTTCGCCATTTCAAAAGAACCTATAAACAAGCGCTTCGGCGTCAAATCGCCACGGGAGTTTACAACCCCGACGATCCCCTGGTCATTCCGATTCGAGAAGACAAGCGATATCGCTCGTGGCGGCTGGTGCCAATGCCGGCTTCCAATGCCCTGATCATTTATATTATGGACGTTTCCGGTTCGATGGGCACCGAGCAAAAGGAAATCGTACGAACCGAAAGTTTTTGGATCGATACCTGGCTGAAGAGCCAATACAAGGGAGTCGAGTCCCGCTACATCATCCATGATGCCGCTGCGCGGGAAGTCGACAGCGAAACGTTTTATCATACGCGTGAATCGGGAGGGACGATCATTTCCTCCGCATACAAGCTTTGCGAGCGGATGATTCATGATGAATATGAACCCAGCGAGTGGAACATTTACATCTTTCACTTTTCCGATGGGGACAATTGGTCGGCGGAAGACACGGCTCTATGCCTGCGCCTCATGCGCGAGCGCCTTCTTCCATTTGTGAATTTATTTTGTTACGGGCAGGTCGAATCGCAGTATGGCTCCGGTCAATTTTTAAAGGATCTTCGCGAACATATGTCACCGGAAGAGAACCTCATCACTTCCAAAATTGACAGCAAAGAAGACATTTATGATTCGATCAAGACATTTCTTGGAAAGGGAAAATAGTGGCCGATTTATCCATTGAATTGGCTAAGGCCCGGGAAGAGATCGAGCAATATGCGCGTGATTTTGGTCTTGATTTTTTCACGACCATTTTCGAGGTTCTCGAATTCGACGAGCTCAATCAGGTGGCCTCCTATGGTGGATTCCCGACTCGCTATCCCCATTGGTCATTCGGAATGGAATATGAACAGCTCTCCAAGGGCTACGAGTATGGCCTTTCGAAAATCTACGAGATGGTGATCAACAACGATCCATGTTACGCCTATCTTTTAAAATCAAACGCGCTGGTCGATCAAAAATTGGTGATGTCGCATGTTTTTGGTCACTGTGATTTTTTTAAGAACAATTATTGGTTTTCCAAAACGAATCGAAAAATGATCGATGTCATGGCGAACCACGGAACCAGAATTCGGCGTTACATCGACCGTTATGGCTTTGAGCCTGTGGAAAGATTCATCGATGTATGCCTTTCGATCGACAGTTTGATCGATCCCCATTCTCTTTTCATCGCTCGCACCGAGGAGGCCGCCGATCGTCGGCGTGTAATATCGGATACCTATGAGGATCCCCCCCGCCCTTCCGTGGCTCGGTTAAAGAGCAAGGATTACATGGATTCTTACATCAATCCCCCGGAGTTTCTAGACGAACAAAAAAAGAAATTTGAGGACCGAAGGAAGCTCAAGCAGAAATTTCCTCCTGAGCCCCTTAAAGACGTGTTGAGTTTTCTTCTGCTTCATGCGCCTCTTGAAAATTGGCAGCGGGATATTTTGGCGATCATTCGCGATGAAGCCTACTACTTTGCGCCACAGGCGCAGACCAAGATCATGAACGAGGGTTGGGCCAGCTATTGGCACTCGAAAATCATGACGCAAAAGGCGCTTCGCGCTTCGGAATTAGTTGATTACGCCGATCATCATTCTGGAACGCTGGCCACTTCGGGCGGCCGATTGAATCCCTACAAACTCGGCATCGAGCTTTTGCGCGACATCGAAGAGCGCTGGGATACGGGGCGTTTCGGAAAGGATTATGACGACTGCCAGGATCTTGCAGAAAAAAAGAATTGGAACAAAAAGCTGGGGCTGGGGAGAAAGAAAATCTTTGAGGTCCGCCGCGTTTACAACGATGTCACCTTTCTCGACGAATTTTTAACTCCTGAGTTCTGCATCAAACATAAGCTCTTCGCATTTGGAATGAACCCGAAAAGTGGAAATTACGAAATTTTGACGCGTGAATTTAAAAAGGTGAAGCAAACCCTCCTTTTCGCACTGACGAATCGGGGGCTTCCCATCATTGTCGTCGAAGACGGCAACTTTGAGAACCGTGGCGAACTTCTCCTCCGACATAAGCATGAAGGCATCGACCTCAAGCTCGATTGGGCGCGGGACACCATTCGTAATGTAAACGTTGTTTGGGGGCGCCCGGTGAATCTCTTGACCACCATCGATGGTAAAGGGAAATTACTGACCTATGACGGCAAGGAGCAGAAGGAAAAGAGCCTCGAGGCGGAAGAGCCTTCTTCTCCCCCTCAAACGTAGCTTCTTTCTTCTTCTCCTTTCCATTCCTGCGTTTTCTTCGACACTGATTGATATGACCGTCGCCACTGTCGGGCAGTCGGCCATTACCAAGCGCGAGGTCGAAAACTACCAGCTTCTTCTTTCGTTGGAAGTGAAGAAAGAGGGAAAGAAGGTCACAGATTCAAGTGACGCCGATAAAACGCGGAACGCGCTGATTCAGCAAGTAATGATTAAGAATTATCTGGTCAGCACGGGTTTGCTCCACCCCATTACTCCGGCGGAATTGGCGGCGGCACGACGAGAGATTAATTACGAAAAGAATAAAAGTCTTTTCGATGCTCAGGGAATTGATTCACAAATGCTCGATCAAATGCTGGAAGATCGACTGCATGAGCGGATGTTTTTTGAAAAACTAATTCCCAGTCGCGTGGTTATTATGGAAAAAGATCTTCATGCCTATTATAATGAGAAGAAGGATTCTCGATTTTTGGGAAAACCCTATGCCTCGGTCGAGTCGATCGTGCGCGCAGACTTAAAACGAGATCGAGTCGAAAAGGAATTCAATCGTTGGCTCGAAACGGAAAAACGACATACCGAGATTATCTTGCTTCCTTCGCCGGAGAATCGTAAGACGCCGGCACCATGATTCGCCTCGAACCTCTTTTAAAGAGCGATTTGACAGCCATTGTGGAAATCGAGCAGAAGTCGTTTCGTACACCATGGTCGCGCGAGTCGTTTCGTGAAGTGTTGGAGGGAGACTCGTTTCAAACAATTGGAGCGAAATCCGAGGGGAAGCTGGTGGGGTATTCGGTTTTCGCCGAGGTGGCCGATGAAATTCACGTGCTGAATGTGGCTGTTCATCCGAATTTTCGCAGAGGCGGTGTGGCGGTAAAACTCCTCGAATATGTCCATCAGATCGCGAGAAAACATGGAAGGCTTCACGCCTACCTGGAGGTTCGAGAATCGAATGTGGGAGCGCAAGCGCTTTACAAGAAATTCGGCTATACCCCGGTGGGAAGAAGGAAAGATTACTATCCGGGGGAGCGGGAAGCGGCGATTGTCATGGTGGCCAAACTCGCCCCCTTGAAAAAGAGCGAGCTGACATGAAACGAAAAAACACGAGGGAATGGATCGGCAGGGTTCGATCCAACGTCGAAAGAGGCCGCGGCTATCGTGTGATGACGCTGGATCTTCCCGCCCGTTTCCCTTCTTCCGTGGGAGGGGAGTTCATCATGCTCTCGGTCGGAGGCGAGCCGGACATCTTACTTCGCCGCCCGATGGCCATTTATGATCAGCGAAAAAAAACAGGAAGAGTCGAAGTGGACCTTCTCTACTCGATTGTGGGTCGCGGAACCGCGCGGATGAGTCAGCTGACAAAAGGAACGGAACTTTCCCTACTCGGTGTCATCGGGAACTCTTTTTCTATTCCAGCGAGAGATCGAAAAACTGTGGTGGTCGCCGGGGGAGTGGGAATCGCACCTTTTCTTTTGTGGGGAAAATCGCTTCAAAAAGCGCAAAAGAAAAATGTGCGAATTCTTTTTGGTTTTCGAAACAGAGATCAGTTAGCGATCGTCCGCGATTTTCGCGCCACTGAAATTCGGCCTCTTTGCGCCGTGGAGGGGGGTGGAGGAGATTTTCGTGGGACGGCCATCGATCTCTTGGAGAAAGAATGGAAAAATTCTCCCGCCGACGAAATCCTGACCTGCGGTCCTGAAAAGATGCTGGATCGCGTCATCGATTTTGGAAAAAAAGCTTATGTTCCGGTCAGCGCATCTTTGGAAACCAAGATGGGATGCGGGATGGGCGTTTGTTTGAGCTGTGTGACTCCCCATCCGGGGGTCCATACACTGGAAGGTTACTCACTCGTTTGCCAAGACGGTGCGATTTTTACAATCCCCCCTTCTTCCCATTAGTTTCTCGTCAAATTTGATATATGTATAAAATAATTTGACGTTGGTGTTTAAATCAGTGGGTTGGGCTGGGAGGAGTGCAAAAATGGTTGACGAATTTATTCTTCCCGGTATCCCGGAGAAAGAACTTGGAGGTTCCCCGGAATGGCGATAGGCAAAGTGAAGTGGTTCAATGACAGCAAAGGGTTTGGTTTCATTGAAAACGAGGAAAAGAAAGATGTATTTGTTCACTATTCCGCGATTCAAGGTGATGGATTTCGAACCCTTCGAGAAGGAGAGGAAGTCTCCTTCGATTGTTTAGAAGGCCCAAAAGGCCTTTATGCTGCAAACGTAACAAAAACGGCGTAAAGCGTTTTACTTGCGCTCGGCAGTTTTCGCTGCAGACTCTTTTCTCACGAAGGAAAAATCATGGGACGTGTCGGAATTTTAACGGGGGGCGGAGATTGCCCGGGGCTTAATGCCGCCATTCGCGCTGTCGTTCGAACCGCAACTAAAAAAAATTGGGAAGTCATCGGATTTCTTCAGGGCTGGAAGGGCATTCTCAAAAATCAAACCAAAGCGATCGGTTTGGAAGGAATTGATGATTTACTCTCGAGGGGGGGAACGATTCTCGGCACTTCACGGACCAATCCCTACAAAGAAAAAAATGGAACCGATGCCATTCGCGAATCGATGAAGGCAAATCGTCTCGACGGCCTGATCGTCATCGGCGGGGAGGATACGCTGGGCGTGGCCGCCAAACTCTTCAAAGAGGGAATCAAGGTCGTCGGTGCCGCGAAAACCATCGACAATGACCTCAACGCTACGGATTTCACAATCGGTTTTGAAACCGCCCTCGAAATCGTCACAGAAGCCATCGATCGAATCCGAACGACGGCCGAATCACATGAGCGGGTGATGATCGTCGAGATCATGGGAAGGCATGCCGGCTGGTTGGCCACTTGCGGTGGCCTGGCGGGCGGAGCAGACGCCATCCTCGTTCCGGAATTTCCGATGTCGCTCAAGGAACTCTGCGCTACGGTGGAGTCCTGTAAAAAGAGAGGGAAGAAATATGCCATCGTCGCGGTAGCCGAAGGCGCCAAACTGATTGGCGAGAATGGAAAAGAAATCGAGAGCGCTTCGGCAGAGGCCGTCGATTCCTTTGGCCATGTTCAGTTGGGTGGCATCGGTGAATTAGTTGCCAAAATGATCAAGAAACAGACGGGTTACGATACTCGTTCGACCAACTTGGGCCATATTCAGCGTGGAGGCTCGCCGACAGCCTTCGACCGTATTTTGGCAACTGCATATGGGATGCGAGCGATGGAATTGGTTCTTAAAGGGGAATTTGGAAAAATGCCGGTCTTTACCGGAGGAAAGTTAACCACCGCCCCTCTGGATTCGGCTGTGGCAGAACTCAAAACGGTCCCCTCTCATATCTACGACATGGCGAAGGGGCTCTTTGGATAAAACGGTTCTGCTCTTCGCCGGATCGGCGATTCTCGTTCCACTGATCATCGGCGTTCTCCTCGGTCAGATCCCAAAAGAAATTTTCATCACGTGGGCGCTTCCTCTAACGGCAGCGACAATCGGATTACTTTTCGCCATACGCTTCATCGAAGGGCTTTCTCCACCGCTTCGGCTTGGAGCCTCGATCGGATTTGGTCTTCTCTGGATGGTGGGAGGAGGTTATGCCGTTCGACGAAAGTTTACGACCCCCGAGCATCCCACCGCCGCTGAAAAAATCGCCCGGATGTTTGGAACGATGTTTCTGTTCTTCGGCGTCCTCTGGATCGCGATCTCTCTTTTTCAATATCACCGCGCCATCGGTTAATTGAAGCTGACCTCGACGGCACCACCGAGGAGCTGCTGAACATCACTAATGAAGGCCCCCGAGGGATCAAGAGATATATCCCTGGGTAAAGTCAACACCGTCTCCGATTTACCCGGAATTCGGAAATGCAGAACCACGGGACTTACCCCCTTATGCCGAAGAAGAATCGACTTGAGATCAGTCAATTTGGTTTCAAGGACTTGCGTGGCATCGACGGAAATATGAACAGCTCCCGAAAAAAGTTTTGCGGCTTCCGTCAATGAAATAGCATCAGACGCAATGACTTTGGGTTGATCTTCGCCGATATCGAGTTTTCCGACGACAAAAATCGGATCCTCGCTCTTAAATAGATCGCTCTTTTGCCGATACACATCGGCAAACACAATGATCTCCACACTTCCGGTGAGGTCTTCGAGCGTGACAAACGCCATCCGATCCCCTTTCCGAGTGGTGATCTCTTTGAGCTTCGTCACCATCCCTCCGATTCGAGCCGTAGATTGGTCGGGAAGTTCGGCCAGACGCCCGGTATCGGCATTGGCGTATCGGCCGAGCGTTTCTGAAAATTTTAAAAGCGGGTGCCCCGTGACATAAATCCCGATCGATTCTTTTTCGGCTTTGAGGCGTGTGAGCTCATCCCATTCCTCCGCATCCGTATAATTTGTAGCGGCCACTGGCGAAGCCATGAGTGTTCCAAATAAATTGGCTTGGCCGCTGATGCGGTCCTGTTGGGCCTGGGAAGCGACATCCATGGCCCGATCGATCGAGGCGATCATTTGAGCCCGCCGTCCTCCCGTGGAATCAAATGCTCCGCACTTGATGAGCGATTCAATAACCCTCCGGTTCACCCGGCGAAGATCCACGCGACGACAAAAATCAAAAAGATCGGCAAAGGGGCCTTCTTTGGTTCGCGATTCGATCATTGCTTCGATGGCTCCGTCACCTACGTTTTTCACAGCCGCCAGACCAAAGCGGATGCGTCCATCGATGACCGTAAAATCCAGACGGCTTTCGTTGACATCGGGAGGCAGCACTTCAATTTCCTGGGCACGACAGTCGGAAAGAAGAACGGCCAAGCGATCGGTATTGTCGCGATCGATTGAAAGGCATGCAGCCATGAATTCCACCGGATAATGCGCTTTCATGAAGGCGGTCTGATACGCGATTAGCGCGTAACCCGCGGAATGTGATTTGTTAAAACCATAACCGGCGAACTTTTCCATTAAATCGAAAATTCGTTTCGCCTTTGTTTCAGAAATCTTGTTTTTTCGGCAGCCATCCAAAAAGCGAGCTTCTTGTTTGGCCATTTCCTCGGGGATTTTCTTTCCCATCGCTCGCCGAAGAAGATCGGCCTCGCCTAGCGAATAGTTAGCAAGGAGTGCGGCAATTTGCATGACCTGTTCCTGATATAGAATGATTCCGTAGGTTTCCTTAAGAATCGTTTCGAGCTGAGGAAGATCATAAACGATTGGCGTGCGTCCATGTTTTCGCTGGATGAAGTCATCGACCATTCCCGAACCCAGCGGCCCTGGGCGGTAGAGAGCAACAAGAGCCACAATATCTTCAAAAGCGGATGGTTTGAGCTTCACCACCAGATCCACCATGCCCGATGATTCCAGCTGGAAGATCCCCTGCGTGTCGCCTCTGCCTAAGAGATCGTACACATTGAGATCATTCATATCGAGCTGAAGAAGATTGATTTTCTCTCCCTTTGTCTGCTCAACCATTTTCACCGCCTGTTTCAGCAGCGTCAGCGTCTTGAGCCCCAGAAAGTCGAATTTAATGAGACCGACTTTTTCAACTCCCTTCATGTCCCACTGTGTAACCACCTCATCATGTTGTCCCTTGTATAGCGGCAGGTGATCCACAAGCGGCCGGTCATCTGAAATCACGACGCCGGCGGCGTGGACCGACGCGTGGCGCGTGAGGCCCTCGAGCGAGGATGCAATCGTCAAGAGTTCATCCACGCGGGGGTCTTTCTTTCGAAGGTCGGTAAATTTGGGTTCCTGCGCAAACGCTTCTTCGAGCGTGATGTTAAGCACTCCAGGTACCAGTTTCGCAATCCGATCGACTTCGCTATAGGACATATTGAGCACCCGGCCCACATCGCGAATCACGGCGCGGGCCTGCATTTTCCCAAATGTCGTGATTTGGGCGACACGTGTTTCTTCCATCGAACTCGAGCCGCCATATTTATCCGCGACATATTTGATCACTTCGTCGCGCCCCTCCTGGCAAAAGTCGACATCGATATCTGGCATGGAAATCCGTTCGGGGTTCAAAAAGCGTTCGAAGAGAAGATCGTATCGAACGGGGTCGATGTCGGTGATCTTTGTCGCGTAGGCCACCAGGCTCCCCGCGGCCGATCCTCTTCCCGGGCCGACGGGAATATCTTTCTCTTTGGCATGATTGATAAAATCGGCGACGATCAAAAAGTACCCGGCAAATCCCGTTTTCCGAATCGTTTCTAGCTCCAGTTGCAAGCGGCTAAAGTATTGATCGGCTAAATCTTTGGAGTCTCTCCCTTCCCTTTCATAAGCAGATTTAATTTCCGGAAGTCGTTGTTCCAATCCTTTTTTTGCAACTTCTTCGAGATATGCTTCCACGGTCTTTCCCTCAGGGAGTTGAAATCGAGGCATATGATAGTTGCCGACTTTGAGGGAGAGTTTGCACTTCTTGGCAATTTCAAGCGTGTTGGAAACGGCTTCCGGGATTTCAGAGAAAACGTTTCGCATTTCTTCGGGTGATTTCATATAAAACTGGTCGTTATAGAATTTCATCCGATCTTGGTCTTGGACGCTTTTTCCCGTCCCAATGCAAAGAAGAGCATCGTGAACTTTAGCATCTCCTTGGTTGAGATAGTGACAATCGTTCGTGCCAACGATCGGAATGGAATAGCGCTTGGCTAAATCGATCAGCTGGGGATTGACCTTCTTTTGCTCCGGAAGGCCATTGTCCATGATTTCGATGTAGTAATTCTCATGGCCAAAAATTTCGCGATACTCGACGACGGCTTGCGCGGCCATATCATCCCGCCCGTCCTGAATATACTTTGAGGGAACACCGTTGAGGCAGGCGGATAAACCAATTAGTCCCTCGCTATATTTGCGAAGGATTTCTCGGTCCATTCTGGGTTTGTAGTAATAGCCTTCAAAATTCGCCAGCGTCACCAGGCGATAAAGGTTTCGGAGCCCCTTTTCATTCTTGGCAAGAAGAACGATGTGGTGGGTGGGATATTGGTGCGATTTCTCTCGGCGATCTCCCTGCGTGATGTACCCCTCGATCCCGATAATCGGTTGAATTTCTGAAGCTTTCGCGGCGTGGTAAAACTCCAACACCCCGAAAAGATTGCCATGGTCGGTCAGGGCCACCGCCGGCATTCCTGTGGACTTCGCCCTCTCCAACATCCCCTCCACCGTGATCGCGCCATCCAAAAGCGAGTATTGAGAGTGGAGATGGAGATGAACGAAACTCATGAGGGGGCAACTTACGAAATCCCCACCCTTCCGGCAAGGGGAGAATTTACGAAGTTTTGACGCCCCTTGGCCAAGGTAAAGCCAGTGTTCGGAATGTATGATATAATTTTTGACACAGGACAAATGGCTATGAAATTTTACAAGATCATTGTTGAAAAGCATTCGGATGGTTACGTGGCCTATCCTATTGGGTTAAGAGGTGTGGTTGTAGGAGAAGGAGATACCTATGAATCGGCCTTGAAAGATGTGAAGTCGGCGATTCGCTTTCACATCAAAAGTTTTGGAAAGAAGGTATTGGCCCTTGATCCCCCTGTGCTAGACGCATTTATCGCTGAAGCCAAAGTAGCTTAATGGCAAAATTTCCGGTCGATGCGCCAAAGCGAAAAGTCATAAAAGCTCTTGAAAACTTGGGGTTCCGTGTCGTCCGAGAACGCGAACACATATCCATGATTCGCGAAAACGCAAACGGGACATTCATACCACTCACCATGCCAAATCATCGGTATATCAAAGGTTCGACTCTAAGAACTATATGCAACCAGTCAGGGATATCGCGGGAAGAGTTTTTAAAAGCGTTTCAAAATGCGTAGAAATCATGAAGAAAGAATACGATTTTTCAAAGGGCTCCAGAGGCAAATTCTTGTCTCCTAACGCGAAAGTCGTCGTCAAGTGCGTCGAGGTAAGCGTACAAGCGGAAAACGTCGATCAGTTTATAGAAGTTACAAAAACGATCGCGGCCAAAACGCGTGCTGAACAGGGAAATTTACGATTCGAGATTCATCAATCGAGGGACGATCCAACTCTATTTTTTCTGTTCGAAACCTATAAGGACGAGAATGCCATATCGGAGCACAAAGCAACGGATTATTACACCGCCTGGCGAAAAGCTGCCGAGCCTCTCATGGCGAAACCCCGCCGAACTTCGAATTGCAAAATCATCGATGAAAAATAGTTGCTATTCCCACTCGATGGTGGCGGGGGGTTTGGAGGAAATGTCGTAAACCACGCGGTTGATGCCGCGGACTTCATTGATAATTCGATTCGAGACCTTGCCCAAAAAGGCGTGAGGAAGCTCCGCCCAATCGGCTGTCATTCCATCGTGGCTCACCACCGCCCGAAGCGAACAAACATTCTCATATGTTCGGACATCTCCCATGACGCCAACGGATCGGACCGGCAAAAGTACAGCAAACGCCTGCCAAACCGAGTCATAGAGACCATCGGTTCGAAGCTCATCAATAAAAATCGCGTCGGCCTTCTGCAACAACGCTACCCTTTCAGGCGTGACTTCCCCTAAAATCCGTACGGCAAGGCCTGGTCCCGGAAAAGGATGGCGCTTGACGAAGTGATCGGGAAGACCCAGTTGCCGTCCAAGCTCCCGAACTTCATCTTTGAAAAGCTCTCGAAGAGGTTCGACGAGTTTCAATTTCATTTTTTCCGGCAGCCCGCCCACATTGTGATGGCTCTTAATCGTTTGTGAGGGCCCACGATGGGAAATGGATTCAATCACATCGGGATAGAGCGTCCCCTGGGCCAAAAACGAAGCATCGCGAATCGTTTTTGCTTCGCGTTCAAACACATCGATAAAAAGTTTTCCGATCGTTTTTCGTTTTTCCTCCGGATCAGTAATGCCCTTTAATGCGCCAAAAAAATCTTTCGACGCGTCGATGACTCGAAGATCCACGTTGAAGTGGTCACGAAAATTTCGTTCCACCTCCCGTCGTTCATGGAGACGCAGGAGTCCCGTATCGACGAAAATTGCCGTTAACTGCTCTCCCACGGCTCTATGAAGGAGAACCGCCACCACCGAAGAATCCACACCGCCCGAAAGAGCGCAAATGACATGTTGATTTCCGACTTGCTTTTTCACCCGTTCGATCTGAACAGAAACGAAGCTTTCCATCGTCCAGTCAGGTTTGGCTCTGCATATTCGAAAAAGAAAATTCTCCAGCACTTCACTTCCAATGGCCGTGTGTGTCACCTCGGGATGAAACTGAACGCCGTACCAGCGTTTTTCACGATTTCGGATGCCCGCATAAGGAGAGTTCGACGACGTGGCCACCACTTCAAACATCGAGGAGAGCGATTCGATCCGATCGCCGTGACTCATCCATACTTGAAAACTCTTCCCCGGTCCTTTTAGGCCGAAAAAAAGCTCGTCATCTTCGGTAACGGTGATCTCCGCCCGGCCAAACTCGCGGACGGTAGCGGGCTCCACACGCCCACCGGTTGCATGAATGAGAAGTTGTGCACCATAACAAATGCCAAGAATGGGGACATTCCATTCCAGAATCTCCTTCGGTAGCTGCGGAGCCTCACCTTCATAAACGGATGCCGGGCCGCCTCCCAGAATCAGACCTTCCACTTGCTTACGATAGGGCTCAAGATTCGAATTGAACGGCACGATTTGAGAGAAAACGTTTTTCTCGCGAACTCGCCTTGCGATCAGTTGTGTGTACTGCGAGCCATAATCGAGAACCAGAATCATTTATTTTTTTGCCGCCTTCTCTAGTAAATAATCATTAAATTTGTCGTAAGGCATGCCGAATGTCTTTTGGAACTCTATCCCGGTGTTTCCTCCCTTGCTCAGAGCCGCCAAATAATTCCGAATTTGACTCATCCCGAATTTTTCTTTGAGCTCATACACGGCAACATAGGCAGTGGTATACCCAAGCCCCGCGGTCACCGTTCCTTCTGAACGACTGAAAATTCCCTGCGCCTCCAAGCTGGAGAGAGAAATATATTTTCCATCCTGCTTGGCGATATGGAGTGTGTTGTAATCCACGAATGTCGGAGCTGGATCGGTGGTGATTTTCCGCTCCTGAAATTCCGCCATTCCCTCGTTGAGCCAACCCGGAATATGACTGTAGGCGTGGTCCAGGATGAGATGTGTCAACTCGTGCCGAAGCGTCACTTTGAGCGCATGGTTAAGATCATTATCGGCTCGCGCATAAACATTTTTACCGTCATAAAAAGCGGGAACTTGTGTATCGACGGTCTGAGGAAAACGGGCGTGATAGGTTTCTGGCGAAAAAAATGAAACATTCGCTCCTTTCGCATTTCCTCCCAAATCACTTGAGAGGTCGGAAAGAATTGTTTTGATTTCGGGAAGAATCGTTTTCTTAAACTCGTCAATTTGTTGTGAGTCTCCGGTCTTTTCAAACGTAACGGTCACTCCACCCTCAGTAAGGGTTTCAATCGGTTCCGCGCGTGCCATCCCTGCCAGAGCACAGAGGAGGATGGCCGTACGAAGATTGTTCATCCAGTGGTTCCGTAGTTGGGAGCTTCTTGTGTCACGGTAACATCATGTACGTGACTTTCGCGTAAACCGGCGGTCGTTTGTTTCACAAATTTCGCTCGTGCATGAAGTTCCGAAATGCTGCTTGCTCCGATGTAGCCCATGGCCGATCGAAGGCCTCCGAGCAATTGATGAATCATATTGGAAAGAGAACCTTTATAAGGGACTCTTCCCTCCACACCTTCAGGCACAAGCTTATATTCGCCTTCGACCTCTTGCTGAAAATAACGATCGGCCGACCCGTCACGCATGGCGCCGATCGAACCCATGCCGCGATACGATTTATAACTTCTGCCCTGATACAAAATGATTTCTCCCGGAGCTTCATCCGTCCCTGCGAAGAGGGATCCGATCATCGCCGTATCGGCCCCGGCGGCCAGGGCTTTCACGACATCGCCAGAGTAGCGAATTCCGCCATCGGCGATGATGGGTGTCTCCGATTTTTTCGCTTCAGCCGCGGATTCCAAGATTGCCGAGAGTTGGGGAACACCGATACCGGCCACCACTCGCGTAGTGCAAATCGAGCCTGGGCCAATTCCGACTTTGACGGCATCCGCTCCGGCATCGATGAGAGCCCGGGTAGCTTCGCCCGTTGCTACATTACCCGCAATGATCTGAACTTTTTTATGTGTCTTTCGAACTTCGCTGACGAATCGAAGCACGCTTTCAGCGTGGCCATGTGCGGTATCAACCACAATCACGTCGACTCCCGCTTTGACAAGTGCCTCGGCCCGACCGACATGATCGGAACCTGTTCCTACCGCCGCACCCACACGCAGACGCCCATGCTCATCTTTGCAGGCGCTTGGAAATTCAAGCGCCTGTTTAATGTCTCGAATCGTAATCAACCCCTTCAAATTTCCCTGGGAATCCACGACGGGAAGTTTTTCGATTCGATTCTTATGAAGAATTTCACGCGCCTGTTCGAGTGTGATTCCTTCGGGTGCCGTCACCAGTTGATCCTTTGTCATCACTTCGGACACCTTGAGGTTCATATTCTTTTCAAATTGAAGGTCACGGTTCGTGAGAATTCCCACGAGTTTCGAGCCTTTCGTAACCGGAATCCCAGTGATTCGATAACGGCGCATTAATTCAATCGCTTGCAGTACCAATTGGTCCGGTTCAATCGTCACAGGATCCGTGATCAAGCCGCTTTCCGCCTTTTTCACTCGGCGAACTTCATTCATCTGCCGCTCCACTGTCATGTTTCGATGAATGATCCCGAGCCCCCCCTCCTGTGCCATGCGGATCGCAAGGCCTGATTCGGTCACCGTATCCATTGCGGCCGATAGGAGAGGAATATGGAGTTTGAGAGTTTTGGTCAGGTGTGTACCGAGTTTCGCATCGCGTGGGAGAACCGTGCTTCGTTGGGGCAGAAGAAGAACGTCGTCGAATGAAAGCGCTTCTGGAAATGATTCGCGAGTCATTATATATACCCGGCCCCTGCCGCGAGTTGCGCGGAGTGTAAGGATTTTAAGCCTTTAGTCAAGCTGAAATGACACCGGAAGACAAAGTTCGAAAAACCGACGAAACCCTCTACGAAATCTTTCGTGAGTTTCGCCTTTTTCACTATATCAACCCCGCCAATCATGCCGAAGAACGAGAGACGTTCTTGGAACGTTGGGAGTACCGGAAGGCCTATCATCCCAAATATGAGTACAACCTATTGCCCTCTACCATCCCCCGGTGGCGAAAAAGAATGGAAAACATCGACTTGGGCGATACGCCGCTGGAGAAGACCTATCGGGCAACCGCTGATGAGTTAATGACTCTCTTGGATTTGGCTGAGGCGCGAGGAACACCTGAGATTACGTCAGAATCTCTACTCGTTTACACCCCCCCGACACCGGAAGTATTGGAAGAGGCCTGGGTAACCCTTCGTAAGGGGGCCGCGCGGGAGGAGGGGGCCCGCGATACGGGTGTAAAGGGGGTCATCGAGAGGCTTCGTGAGAGACTGCGGGGGCATCGGGTGGATGGCTGGGATGTGATTGAGGACCCTACCTGTGTCAGCCTCGCCGAGGTGGATTCAGCCCACCATAAAATCCGAATTCAATCGGGTATTTTGGTTTCCGACCGGGCGATTGACCGCCTGGCCCACCATTTGGTCGACGTCCATGTCTTTCGGACCATCAACGGGGAACGCCAGCCCCTAAAGGCCTTTGCGGTGGGCCTGCATCACCATTTTGCCACCGAAGAAGGCCTGGCCGTCAAAATGGAGGAACTTCTGGGGTTACTTACCCCCTCCCTTCGGCGGAAATATGCCGCTCGGGCGATCGTGGCCGCCATGGCCACGGAAAAATCTTTCTTTGACATCGTCTCGGAACTCGTGAAATTCTTCGACGTCGAGGAAGCCTTCACGCTGGCAGAGCGGAGCAAACGTGGCCTGGCGGATACTTCCCAGCCAGGTGGCTTTATTCAGGATCATGTATTTTTACAGGGCAAAAAAAAGGTAGACCCTCTCTCGAACGACGACCTTCGTATGCTTTTTGTGGGAAAGATATCGGTGGAGCAACTCCCCCTGATTCAGGAACTGATCGATCAGCATCAACTCGTCGATGCCGCGTTTTTACCGGAACCTCTTCATGGATGAAAAAGTACTAGAACGCCTCCCCCGTTTTTCGTGGGCGGAAATTA
The DNA here is from genome assembly GCA_964397255.1 of uncultured bacterium. Lineage (GTDB taxonomy): Bacteria > Bdellovibrionota_G > JALEGL01 > JALEGL01 > DATDPG01 > CAYNHQ01. The sequence continues at coordinate 2,413 of CAYNHQ010000005.1, read as the reverse complement.
AAAAACATCTCGCCGCCAAAACCCCTTTCGAGGCCATCAGCCCGATGGGCACGGCGCTCATTCGAATTCGTAAATATGAGCCTCTCGTTGGCCTCGCTCCTCATGCGGGACGTCAAGTTCGCGAAGAATTGCATATGAAAATGGCGATCGAGGAAACCGAACGTCGCACCGAAGAAGGTCCTGCCACGGATGACTTTGTGAGTTCCTATCCCATTCAAATGATCGCTCTCGATTCCCGCTATGAATACGACATCGATCGCCCACGGGAAGAATCGGTTTACTTAAAACCTTTTCAAAGTTGGGGGAAGAAAGTCTGGCGGACTCCTCCCACGAAAGATGAATTGACGATTAGTTACCAAAAGTACGATGAATTCCATGAGCTCTTTGATTTCATGATCGAGCAGTTCACCGGCATGTTCGGAAAATTGGTTTGTTTTGATCTTCATACCTACAGCCCGAAACGACCTGCGTTTGTTGGCAAGACCGGTGCGCTACCCATGTTTTGTCTCGCCACGACGGAAGCCGAACGAAAAAAGTTCAAAGAACCCATCGAATTCATCTTGAGCCAAATGAACAAGGTGAATCTCCCCGGAGGGGGAAGTGGGGCAAAGGAAAATGACCCCTTCAAGAAGGAGGGAGCATTGGTTCGAGAACTTTCCGAAAAATATTCCGATTCCCTCTTCCTTTCGATCGATATCAAAAATAATTATCTTCACGAAGAGACGGGGGATCTTGAACAGGGAATTGTGGGCCCGCTCACCGATCTTTTTGGTTCGCTGGGAACTACCTGTATGAGTCGGTGGTTCGCAAAGTCGAAGTGACCCCCGCCATCGATATTCGAAATCTAGTGAAGCGCTATGGCAGCTACGAGGCGGTCCGCGGAATTTCACTCACGATTGAACCGGGAAGTTTTTTTGGGTTTTTGGGTCCCAACGGCGCGGGCAAAACCACAACGATCAATGTTCTTACCGGTCTTGCGAACCGAACATCTGGCGAAGTGTACGTATTCGGCAAAGATGTAACCACCGATTACGTCGCTTGCCGGAAACGAATCGGTCTGGCTCCACAAGAATTTAACTTCGACCGATTTTTTTCGATTCAGCGCCTTTTGGAATTCGAGGCGGGATATTTTGGTTTAACCAAGAAGAAGGCCACCGCTCGTGCCGAAGAATTGCTACATCGATTTAATCTTTGGGAGAAGAGAAATGAAAAGGCACCCAAACTTTCGGGCGGAATGAAAAGGCGCCTTCAGATCGCCAAGGCACTGGCGCATGACCCCGATATTCTTATTCTCGACGAACCTACCGCCGGGGTCGATGTCGAGATTCGTCTCGAGTTCTGGAAATACTTGACGGAGGTCAACGCTAAAGGAAAAACGATTCTTTTAACAACGCATTATCTCGAAGAGGCGGAGCGACTTTGCAAAGAAATCGCGATTATTCACAACGGTGAAATTGTAGAACGCGGGACTGTACGCGAGTTGACACAGCAAAACGGAAAAAAACTGGAAACGCTCTTTCTTGAACACATTCAGTCCGGGGAGCTTCAATGATCAATTCGGTCGGATTCTGGACACTTTTGAAACGAGAGACCATGCGGTTTCTATCGCTTCCCAATCAGACGATTCTCCCGTCCATCGTTTCGGCCATTTTAAATATTCTGGTGTTTGGTCGATTCTTGGGGAGCCATGTTCAACCCGTGGGGGGCCATCCCTACATTGTTTTCATTTTTCCAGGACTCCTCATGATGGGTGTGGTTCTCGCGGCGTTTCAAAATGCGACCACGAGTCTCTTTATTTCTCGTTGGGAAAAATTCATTGATGATCTTTTGGTCGCGCCACTTTCGTTTATGTCGATGGTCGTCGCATTCGTATTTGCGTCGGTGTTTCGCGGCGTATTGACGGGAGTCGTTGTTTTGATTGCGGGGCTTCTTCTCCTTCCGACCCCCTTCGCCCATCCTTTTTTATTGATTTTGACTCTACTTCTTGCCTCTATTGTCTTCTCGGCTTCGGGCCTCATTATCGGTCTTTGGGCGGAAAGATGGGATGACATCGCGATTTTTCAAAACTACGTCGTTTCCCCTTTGATGTTTTTAGCGGGTGTCTTTTATTCGACGGCGATGCTTCCGGTGAAGTTGCAGTGGGTCAACGAATGGAATCCTGTCTATTATATGGTTTCGTCGGCTCGTTATTCGATTTTGGGGGAAACCGAGGCATCGTTTGGCTTTTCGATTTTTATTACGGGAACTCTTGCCCTGGGTTTCTTTCTTTGGGCGGTTTTTCTTTTTAAGCGGGGCTACAAGCTCCGAACCTGATTTGACAGGAACTTCGGCACAGTTATTCTCCCCCGGGTTCCCCGGTAGCTCAGTCGGTAGAGCAAGTGGCTGTTAACCACTGGGTCGGCGGTTCGAGTCC
>CAYNHQ010000004.1:107956-280738 GCA_964397255.1 uncultured bacterium | reverse complement strand
TTCCCCCCCCCCCGGGGGGCCCCCCCCGGGGCGGCTTTCCCCCCCGCGGCCGGGGCGCCCCCCGGGGGCGCGGGGCCCCCGGACGCGGGGGCGGTCCCCGGGGCGGCCGCGCCCGCCACTGCCTCCGCAGTCGGAGCCGGAGCCGCCACTTCTTCCGCTTCAGGCGGAACCACGCTGGCCAAGGTGTAATCGACATCCGCGACCACCGTAACTCCCTTGGGAAGTTTGATATCGCTGATGTGGAGAGACATGCCGATATCGAGGCTCGACACATCGACTTCGATTCGATCCGGAATTTCTGTCGGCAAACAACGAATTTCAAGTTCGCGCGTGACCTGTTCCAAAATGCCGCCCTCTCCCACGCCCTTAGCTTTTCCCACTAACGCCACGGGAATTTTCACTTTCAATTTTTCGTCCATTCGGATTTCGTACAAATCCACATGAATGTATTTCCGGCTGACGGGATGAATCTCTTCGTCTTTGAGAAGCGCCATTTTTCCGTCAATGGAACTATTGCCTGCGGAACGAAGAGTGAGAAGAACGTTGGAACCCGAGCGAACGACTTTCATAACATCTTTTTCACCGATGGAAAGCGAGATGGGGCTCTTTAAGTGGGGCCCATAAAAAACCGCCGGAACTTTACTCGTTTCGCGGAGGCGCCGTGCGGCTCCCTTGCCAGCTCCCTGTCGCAATTCAACTTGTAATTCTAACTTCTCCATAACTCTATCCTTTCATCCCTATATAAAGAGCGAACTCACCGAATCCTCATTGTGGATTCGCTGAATCGCTTCACCCAAGAGCCCCGCCACCGAAAGCACCTGAAACTTTCCGCATTTCACCGCTTCATTTCGAAGGGGAATCGTATCCGTGACGCCGATCGTCGTTAACCCGGAGGCTGAAATTCGCTCAATGGCGGGCCCTGATAGCACAGGATGAGTCGCAACGCTACAGACCTTGACCGCCCCACGTTCAAACAGAACGGGAACCGCCTGCGTTAGCGTCCCCGCCGTATCGATCATGTCATCAACAATGACTGCGACTTTTCCCTTTACATCGCCGATCACATTCATGATTTCCGTCACATTCGCCCGCTCCCGCCGTTTATCAATAATCGCCAGGGAAGCGTTGAATCGCTTCGCGTACGCTCTTGCTCGTTCCACACCCCCCGCGTCGGGCGAAACAACGACCACATCTCCGTTTCCAATCCCCTCCATAAACTTCAAGAGAACCGGTGTGGCGAAAAGGTGGTCGAAAGGAATGTTGAAAAATCCCTGAATTTGGGCGGCATGAAGATCCATGGAGAGAACCCGATCGGCTCCCGCAGCCTCAATTAAGTCGGCAACCAATTTAGATGTGATCGGGGTTCGAGGAGCGACCTTGCGATCTTGCCGTGCATAACCGTAGTAAGGCATGACGGCTGTAATTCTCCGCGCCGAAGCTCGCTTGAGAGCATCAATGATGACCAAAAGTTCCATCAAATGGTCGTTGGCGGGATTGCAGGTCGATTGAATGATGAAGACATCTTTTCCACGAACGTTTTCACCAATTTCCACCCACGTTTCGCCATCGCTGAAACGTTTGACCGTAGCGTCCCCGAGAGGAACACCGATGGACGCACATATTTTCTCCGCGAGAGGTCGATTCGAATTTCCGGCAAATATTTTCAAATCGTTCATGCAACTCCTTTTTCAGTATTCAGAATACCGTATTCGGAATACCGAATTCTGAACTAATTGGCTGGGGCGGGAGGATTCGAACCTCCGAATGGCGGCTCCAAAGGCCGCTGACTTACCGCTTGTCGACGCCCCAACGAATTTCTGAATTCAGAATACAGTATTCTGAATACTGTATCCGGAATGCGGTATTTCGAGCGTTTCCGTCGTCCAAACCGGCCAACGCCGCGCGAGTTCCATGGCGGCGTCCTTGGCCACAGCGGAATCGTCAAAGAGGCCAAACACCGTTCCACCACTACCGCTCATTCGTGCCCAACCGGCCCCCAACTCCACCAACTGCCGGCGGATTTCACCAATCGCCGGATATTTCTCTTCTACTCCCGCTTCCAAGTCATTGCCGATCGGCAAAAATTTCGCCGCATCTTCCCATGACTTTGGACCGGGAGAAAAGGAGTGTGGTGTATCCTTTGAGCCTTCCCAAGTCAATGATCTTCCAAGGTTTTCGTACACTTCTCGTGTGACGACGCCAAAGCCCGGGTTCACCAAAACAACCGGCCTCTTCGGCAACGAAGGCCAGGTGAAAAGTTCGTCACCGATTCCTGTCGCAAACGCAATGGAAGACCCCTGAATGAAAAAGGGAATGTCAGCTCCCAAACTCGCGCCGATCTGCAACAGCTCAGGGAAGGAAAGAGCTTTGAATTCCCGGTTGAGAGCCACCAAAACCGTTGCGGCATCGCTACTTCCCCCGCCCAAACCGCCGGCAATCGGAATGTTTTTATCCAGTTTGATTTCGATTTTTCTGAAAAGTTTTGCTCGATCCAAAAAAACTTGGGCTGCGCGAACCGCCAAATTGGATTCGTTCTCCAACTGAGGAAAATTCGGAACACGAATTGAAATCCCCTTTCCCTCGACCACATGTATGTGAAGAATGTCTGAAAGAGCCAGCTTGATCATCGCGCTTTCGATTCGGTGATAGCCGTCGCTTCTGCGGTTTAGAACGCGGAGGAAAAGATTAATCTTTGCCGGTGCGATCGAGGTGATCTCCACGGGGCACCCCTATCAAAGGGCTTTCCCGCGGACAAGTTCTTAAGGGACCCGACAACCGTAGAGCCAAGGGCCCGTGTAACTCGGGCTGTAGTCACCGGTCAGCTTGATTTTCGTACCTTCGGAGCAACCCGCGGCGGAGGACGAGGTGCCACAGCTGCCGCTTCCCCAGGCGTGCGAGCAACCACCAAATTCATCGACGATCTCGTACCCGCCTATGAGATGGTTTTGTCCTGACAGGACATCCACGGTGGATTGAAGTGCGGCTACTTGTGAATCCAGTGTGGTGAGGTGGGCGATGATGTCATCGGCAGAAAGAGTAGAACCGTCGGCCAGAACCACAGCCCCTCCCGACTGCGGATTTCGACCGCAGCTGACAATCAGCGATAAACCAGTTGCGAGGCCGGCCAAGAATATGACAAGGTTTTTCATCGGAGTCTCCTTCACCTGTACTTCTCGAACGCAGGAGTCATGCCACTAAAAAAGCCATTCATATGCCAGGCTTGGCGCGTCAACCGATTAAAGAGTCACCAGGATCTCGCAACTTTTGTTTCAGTTGTGCCAAATATCAGCTTTTAACGTCCTTTGCCGGTTGATTGTTCCTCGCGGCGTGGTAGAACCAGCCTATGTCAGGGCATTCACGTTGGAGCACGATCAAACGAAAAAAAGGTCTCGCCGACGCAAAAAAAGGCAAGGTTTTCACCAAATTAATTAAAGAAATTACGGTCGCCGCGCGCCATGGGGGTGACCCGAACGGTAATCCCCGACTTCGGGCGGCGATCTTAGCCGCGCGGGCTCAAAACATGCCGCATGACAATGTGGAGCGTGCGATCAAACGAGGAACCGGAGAACTCGAAGGCGTTCATTACGAAGAGTTTTCGTATGAAGGCTATGGACCCGGTGGAGCGGCGGTGATTGTGGATGTCATGACCGATAACAAACAACGAACCGTCTCGGAAATTCGTCACCTTTTTTCAAAACATAATGGCAACCTCGCCGAGGCGGGTGCGGTTTCATGGAATTTTGAAACCAAGGGGTTGCTCGCAATTGAAAAAGCGCAGACGAACGAAGATAAACTCATGGAGCTGGCGCTCGACGCGGGGGCAGAGGATGTCCGTGATGTAGGTCCCAATTTTGAAGTGATCTCCGATCCGAAACATTTCGAAGAGGTAAAAAAGAAATTGGAGGGAGAGCACCTTACCTTCGTCGTTTCTCAAATCGCAAAACTTTCGAAGACGATGATGCGGATTGAAGGAAAAGATGCGGAAAATATGGTGAAACTAATGGAAGAGCTGGAAGACCATGACGACGTACAACATGTTTTCTCGAACTCCGATATCCCCGAAGATATTATGGAGCGCGTTGCCAACGGGTAGTCCAGTCGTTCTCGGCGTCGATCCCGGGAGTAGGACAACCGGATTCGGCGTCATTCAGGAGGAGGGTTCCCGACTGATTCACATCCGAAGTGGCTCACTCAAAACGTTGGAAAAAGAACCTTTCGAACAACGGCTTCTTTCCATTCATGAAGGCCTCCTTCACATCATCCGGGAAACCTTGCCAAGCGTGATGGCGGTGGAGACACCTTTTTATGCAAAGAATGTCCGATCGGCCTTCATCCTTGCGCATGCAAGAAGCGCCGCGCTTCTTGCCGGCGCATACATGAAAATTCCGATCGTGGAATATTCACCGATGGAAGTGAAGCGCGCCACCGTAGGGTATGGGCGTGCGGAAAAGGGGCAGGTGGCTGAAATGATTGTTCGCCTCTTTCGTCTTCCCAAGTATGGTGCCCTTCCTTCACACGATGCAAGCGATGCGCTGGCCGTGGCGCTATGCCATCTCCATAGCATGCGAACCCGAGGGCGAATGGCTCTGGGCCGCGAGGTGATTCATCACACAGAGGTTCGGGAATGATCGGTTGGCTCTCTGGAACGTTGCGAGAAATTCACGAAGGAAAAGCGATCGTCGAGGCCTCGGGTGTGGGTTATGAGGTGTTGCTTCCAGCTTCCGCTCTTTCGAATCTCGGCACGATAGGATCGAAGGTTGAATTCTATATTCACACGCATGTCCGTGAAGATGGAATTTCACTTTTCGGATTTCTTTCGTCCGCGGATAAAGCCCTTTTTCTCTTACTGATAACGGTGAGTGGCGTCGGCGCAAAAACAGCGCTTTCAATTTTGTCGGCTCTCCCTTCGTCGGAACTCATTGCGGCGATTCGCGGAGGTCAAGTTGCAAAACTTAAAGCGACTCCCGGAATCGGAAAGAAAACCGCCGAACGACTGATTGTCGAACTCAAAGACAAGCTTGAAAGTTTGGGCCCGGTTCATGCATCCGCAATCTTGGCCCAGCGACCCTTGGCAGCCGCTTCTTCGTCGGACGATCTGATTTCAGCGCTTGTAAACCTCGGTTATCGCCAGAGCGAGGCGGAGACCGCTGTAGCGCGGGTCGACCTTTCCAAATTCGAGTCGTTTGATAGGATGCTCAAGGAAACGCTGAAAGTTCTTACACGCTAACTATGTTGAACGAAGTACAACGTGAGATATCGGCAAAAACGACTCCGGACGACCTTCGCGACGAGCCGACACTTCGCCCCAAACGGATCGACGAGTATGTCGGCCAAATCAAAATCGTCGACAAACTAAAAATCTATATAGCCGCAGCCCGGCAACGGGGTGAGGCGATGGATCACACGCTTTTCGGCGGACCTCCGGGACTCGGAAAGACGACTCTGGCTTACATCATTGCCAATGAACTTGGCGTAAACCTTCGTTCGACTTCAGGGCCCATCATTGAAAAAGTGGGGGACCTGGCCGCCATTTTGACCAACCTTGAACCGCGAGATGCCCTCTTTATCGACGAAATTCATCGCCTTAATCGAGTGGTGGAAGAAGTTCTCTACCAGGCAATGGAAGACTACAAACTCGACATCATGATCGGCCAGGGTCCTGGGGCTCGTTCAGTCAAGATAGATATTGCTCCATTCACGCTAATTGGTGCGACAACGCGGACGGGGTTACTCACCTCTCCCCTTCGAGATCGATTTGGAGTCGTGGAACGGCTCGATTACTACGAACCCAATGAGTTAATGAAAATTCTCAGGCGTTCCGCGAAAATTTTAGGGATATCGATTGATGATGACGCCGCCTCTGAAGTGGCCCGACGGTCACGCGGCACGCCTCGAATCGCCAATCGCCTTCTAAAACGAGTGCGTGATTTTGCTCAGGTGGATGGAAAGAAAGAAATTGACCTCGCCTCAGCTCATAGAGGCCTTGAAATCATGGAAGTGGACCACGAGGGATTCGATTCCATGGATCGGAAAATTCTTTTGACCATGATCGAAAAATTCGACGGCGGCCCCGTCGGCCTCGACACCATTTCATCCGCCATCAGCGAAGAATCCAGCACACTCGAAGAAGTGTACGAACCTTTCTTGCTCCAACGTGGCTTTATCAATCGCACTCCTCGCGGCCGCGTAGTTACCCGCCTCGCCTATCAGCACCTCAACCTCACCCCCCGCCGCAGCCAGCAAGAAACGCTTCTTTAAGAACGGCGGTGGGAGGGCAGAAAGGGATAGATGAAAACCATCCCTGAAATGAAGCCGCCGATGTGTGCCCACCAGGCTACATTTCCTCCGGCCTGCGAATAAAGAATCTGCATACCGAACCACATCGCCAGGTAAAACGCTGCGGGGATTCGAACGGTGGTGACGTAAAAAATAATCCAAATCAACGTCACGATTCGATGAAACGGAAATAAAATAAAATAGGCGCCCAAAATTCCGGCAATCGCACCGCTCGCCCCCACCAATGGAACCGTCGAATGAGGGTCCATGTACACATGCGTGAGCGATGCGATCACGCCCGTCAGTAAATAAAAAATGAGAAACCGAAAATGCCCAACGCTGTCTTCAATGTTGTCGCCAAAGATCCATAGAAACCACATATTGCCGAGTATGTGCCCGAAACCACCGTGCATAAACATCGCGGCAATGAGAGAAAATACCGGAGGGAGATGAAAGGGACCCGCGGCACGCATTCGACCCGTAAGCTCTGCCGGGATAAGTCCCATTCCTTTTACGTATGTTTCAAAACCCGCCGGCCCCACGAACGCTTGATAAATGAAGACCGCGATATTGATGGCAATGATGAGAAGAGTGACACCTGGAAATTTGGTTCGGGCATTTTCATCCCGAAGAGGGATCACGGAACTTTATCCAATGCAGTAATTATTACCCGACGATTTTTCTTCCTGCTACTCGGATTCAAATTGGGAACAATGGGGTTCGTGCCCCCATGCCCCTCGGCCAGAATTCGGGAACCATCTACACCGAATGAGACCAGATAGGTTTTGATCGACTCTGCGCGAAGCTTTGAAAGCCTAAGATCTTCGCCGATGTCCTCCGTCGCATCCAGATGTGCATCGATTCGAATCGCGGGCGGAGCTCCCTCCGCTTTAAGCACCGCCGCGACATCTCGCAAAAGGGCCACGGCGGTTTTCGTCAGACGTTGAACTCTTTCTTCAAACATATTGGCGCCCAAGACCAGTCCCGCGGGCGACCGGAGGGACTCCGATATTTGCTTCTGCGCCACCGTCAGAGGAACAGGGGTGGGGGCCGGCTTCACTGACACGGAACTTTCCGCTAACGCTACATGCAGAGGCTCTTTCCAGCAATTCATTTTTCCAAACGAGCCCGTGTTTTTTCGCTCGGAGAGAATTTCGTCCGTCATTTCGTCGGACAGACGGCTCATTTCGGGTATCAGGTTCTCGGAATCGACCACAGTTTTCTTACCATAGGTCCAACGAACAGCGCCCGACGACAACTCCAGAAGATAAACATCGACATTGAGATTGGTCTCTTCTCTGCCCTGTTGCCCTTCCCAAAACATGGGAATTCGAGAAAGGGATCCGAAGATCACCGCATCCACCTTGAGCTTTTTCCCGATTACCTTAGCCCAATAAGGGTCAATAATAGGTGGCAAGGGATCATTGGCCTCGCGAAAAAGTTTGGCCACGTCGAGTGGACCAATCACGCCCTTTGCCCCTTTACGAAAAAGATCCAGGGCAAGATATTCGGAAAGAAGTTCCGTGGTGGAATTCGAATCATACCGAACTTCCAGGGGAAACACGGCCACGCATTCCGAAGTTGGAGGCAGGGCTCCCACAGAGAGCGACCGAGTACAACCAAACGCCCCCGCGAGAATAATAAGAAAAGTTAATCGTAAAAGAAGAACCGACATGTTTGCCAGGAAAGTCTATCGGGATTCGAGATTTTTCAGAATCTTTTGTACTTCGGTAATCCGAGGCGCGTTCGCGGCGGTCCGCGGCACGAGCGAAAGATAACGTTTGTAATGACCCATAGCCTTCTCAGACTCATCGCGCATCAGATAAACCGTTCCAAGGGCCAGGTGCCCCGCCGGACTGGCGGGATTAGCTGCAAGAACTTGTCGATACAGATTTTCGGCCTCCGCGAGTCGATTCAAATCAAACAGGGCATCGGCCAAGGCCAGCGTGGTTGTTTCACTCTGCGGCCTTAATCGATGTGCCTTTTCCAGTTCCACGACCGCTAGATCGAGCCTACCCGCCAGTCGACGTTTTTCCGCACGCGCGAGAGCCATTGAATACTCGTCGTCGCTCAAAGATTTTTCGGGTTTCACCTTCGGAGTGACCAGCGGAACGGGGGAAACGAATGCGCTGGCTGCCTCCGGTTCAGGAGTTTTGGTGGGAGCTGGGGTCGGTTTCGGCGCGATCGTTTCGGCGACGGTTGCGGGAATCGAGCGAATTTCCTTGGTTTGCCCTTCGTCGCTATAGCGAGGCTCCATGAAATTCGCCAGCCAAAGAATGGTAGACAATGCCGCCAACCCAGCCGCTCCCGAAACCACACCGAAGAGATAACTCACTTTTCGACGTGGCCTCGCTCGTTCGGTATCGAGCATACGAACCGAAGCCAGCAATGCCGCTTCTGTGGATGCGAGCTCATTACGGGATTCATGCACCTTCGGCTTAAAGAGTTCACTTAATACTTGCGAGCGATCAACCGTTCTCGCAGCTATCTGTGGGGAACGACCGGCGCCCGCTTCAAAAACGAGAAGACCCAGAACTCGAAACGAATAGAGAAGCTTGAGGCTCTCCAAACGACTAAACGAACGAAACGACAGTGCTTCGACAATCGGAACCCCTGCCCCGATCAGGCGAAGAAAATCCGTTTCACTCTTCCCCAGGTGCATCCTTTTTTGACAATCGGCGAGCGACATCGCCAACGAAACCTTGGCATCGAATGGTTGAAATTCCTGATTGAGTTGGTCTTCCGTGAATTTGAACCGAACCCCTTCCAGAATAAGCGGGGCCACATCAAACCTCGCGATGGCCTCGTTTTGACAAGACACCTCATCTGGCAAAATGCAGAACTCCCCCCCTCTCCAATCGAAGGCCGAGAAGATAATATGTTTCACTTGTGATTGGATAAGCGTTGTCAACACTTGCGGCTTTAAAAATCCCTCTTCCACTAATATTCTTCCCAGTCGTTTCTTTGTTTGCTGCAGAATTTTGACCGCATGGAAAAATTGCTCGCGGGAAATAATTCGCTGCGCGACCAGGAATTCTCCGAATCGATTGTCGTCGCGATTGGAAGAGGCAAATGTGACCAAGCCATTCTCAAAATAAACGATATTTTTTTCCACTCCTCCTTCCACCACGACGGCGCCACTCAATCGTACTCGCGCCGCTTGAGACAAAAGGCGGGGTACCGAAACCAACCCGAGTCGACCTCGCTTTGCTTTATCGATTCGAAGTGAATGCGTTTCGTTCACAAATTCAGCCACGATGACGGGATCGGTATGGAGCGGAAAATATTGATCGAGTAGCGAAGTAAGGACTCCGCGCTCGGCCGGTTGTGGGGTATTTCCCAAAAGGACAACCGGAGTGGTGATACCCAGAGGGCGCGTTTCAAGCCCCGCTGCTAGCTCACGCTGAATCGTACCGTCTGGAGAATCCTCACAGACGATAACGGAGAAAAGTTCATTTTCCACACGAAACAAAGCTTCGCGAACCGAAGCCACGCGAATGGTCGCAAAGCCGAGCGCCAGAAGTGCCTGATCAAAGGGATCCAGCGTCGCCGTCTGACGCGATCCAATCAGTATCGCATTTTTCTTCATTAGAGTGGCCACTAAAGATCCGGGCCTAAGTTATTATTATCGCAGAAGAAGCTGTTATTTTCAATCCTCAGTGCTAGCTACGATTACCTTCAATTTTTTCGCGGCTTTGGCTCGAAACGGGTCCTTGGCGGGGGCGGTTTCTATAACCTCGCGGTAGCGGCGAATGGCCGCCTCTCGGTTACTTCCCTCCATCACATACCCTTCTAAATAGAGTCGGCGGGCCCGTTCCGAGAGTTGTCGTAAGAGCGCGTAGGCGCGTGCATTGTGATAAATTTCTATCGCCTTCTGGCATGCCTCCGCCGCACCTTTGAAATCTTGCGCATTAAATGCACGCTGGCATCTCGCATAATGAATTTCAGCGGCGAGAGATCGAACGCTATCGGGAGCTCCGAGAGCCTTCTTCATAGGTAGATCAATAAGGAGACCTTCGGCCCTTGCCCATTCCCCCCGAAAGAAGGCTCCCCGCGCATTCTTTTCAATGCTTGGCCAGTCAATGAGTTTGGGTCCTAAAAATGGGGACGATTTCATAACTTCTTTCTTCGGAATCGCGGGTGTCACAACCGCCTTTGGTGTGGGAAGAGGCGTGGGTTGTACGGTTGGAGTCGCCGTAGGTTGCGGGGTTGGAGTGACCGTAGGTCGGACCGGAGTGGCCGCAACCGCCGCAGGAGTATTTTTCTTCGGCTTCGCGGGCGCCGTATTGGCAACCCCGTTTGGAATCCATTTAGTCAAGAGGAAAAGTCCAGAAGCAACCATTACTATGAGAGGCAATTTTCCTTTGCGCTGAGGGCTGGGTACCTTTGGGGCGGCAGTCGGGCTCCGTCGATACAAAGCAGCGCCGTCGGAAAATAGACTGCCGTTCAATTCTCCCTGGGAAGACAGGAAAGTGTATCCGCCATTCGAAGAAGACTTAATTTGGACTACTCCAACTTCGGGGAGTGAAACCACTCCTTCGCTCGACATTCTCACCCGATAGAGGCGCTCTCCATCTAAAAGTTGAAGCAACAGCCATTGATAATCGCTGGAAATCATGGGAGCACCTCCTTACGAGCGCGAACGACTTCTTGTTTGCGTGGATCCGTCGGATCGACCAATTCATCCAGAAGTCGATCATAAATGGCGAGGGCCTTCTTTTTATCACCCAGGCTGAGAGCGCTCTTGGCTTCAGAAAGCCCATCCGAGACCAACGATTCAGCCGAACGGGAAATTTCCCACTGCAAGGCGATCGCTGATTTTGGAACAGTGCCACGTTCCGCTTTGTAAACGCCGATGGCTCGATCAAGCAGTTGGCGTGCACGCACCAACTGACCCGGGCGGGAAGCCCGCAATCGGAAAAGCTTCTCTGCAGCAATGATCATCATCGCGGGATCATCTTGTGACTCTTCTTCGTCTGATAGTCTCGTCAGATAAATATCTCGAAGGCCCCAGACTTTTTCCGGAACGCTGCGGTGATGAAATGTCAGCTGATTTTCCCCGACGCGAAGACGATTCTTTGAAAAAGAGAGTCGCTCTTCAATTGCCCAGTGTCCCTCGCAAGCTGGAGCAAACGCGATTTCTTTTCCGTTCAAAGCAATAGAGACGTCATCCACATTCTTTACGTTTCCGATGGAATAATGAAAGAGGTAGCTCTCCCCTTTCGACACGTGAAATTGAAAGGAAAATTCTGTCTTGGTCATGAAAGGGCCGCGCGCTGGAAGTTCGACGGCCTGCGCATTGTCAGATGCGACGACCGACTTTCCAGAAGTGTTAAGTAAATCGTGCCGAAGTTCGTAACCCACGAAAGCGAGAACGGACATCATGAGAAGGGTAGGAAAAAAGTTTCCGCGCCGAATCTGAATTTCATATGGCCCGATTTCCAATCTCTTCATGTGCGAAGCAGCCTCATTGGAACCATCCGGAAGCCATTTGTAATTCCATCCTGCTTTTTGGAATTCGCCGGCACGGGCAGGAACGGAACGATCCAGAAGGATAATATCGTTTCGAAGAGAGCTTCCGACCCGCGTTCGTTTTGCCGATAAAGGGATGCGTTGGGCGAGTTCGTTTGAACCCTGTCGTTTCACATGTAGTTCGGTCCACATGCTCTCTGCAATTCGCAAGCGCAGAGCCAAGATTCAAAAAAACTTAAGTATTTTAAATTACTATGTTTTTAATCGACCAGGGGGTTTGGGATCAACCGGATCTCGAACGGTGAAGTCCGGAATTAGTTCCTCTGCCCCACCTGAATGAGAAAGCCTCAATCCAGGCGGATTGAGGCTTTCTTCTCTCCTCGGCCTTCCTTGATCGTGACATCCCCCCCGATGCCAGATCGGAAAACACGACGGAGTACGTACCGCTTTCGCGGAGGAAATGGCCAAAAATCCTTATTTGGAATTCCCCCCTCCTTCCATTCGTAGTCACCCTTGCCTCACGAAGTCAATGTATTTTTTACTTTGTACTTCCCTGTTGTGTATAGGGACTCGCGCAGCTGGTGGATGAAAAAAGTAGATCGACGACTACGGCGCCGAACCGTAATTATCGTTTTCGAAACAATTGTTTGATTGTGGGGCTATATTGCGCGGAAAAGAATGCGAGATAGGTTTCTAAGATTCCGATGATAATGGCGAGGGGAAGACCCGAAGGCATCATAAAGGCGTGAACGAGGAAAATATTCAAAATAATGGGCGCCAACGCGACGAGAGCCAAAGGAACAAATCTCCCGGCTATAAGAAATAATCCACAAGTAATCTCCGTCCCTTTCAAAAGATAAAAAAAGTAGCCGCTTGCCGCCATCCCCTTAAAGAAATCGGCGATCGGTCCCTGCATCGGTGGCGGGGTGGATAAGAAAAAAGAAATTCCCGACCCAAGAAAGATGAGCCCCAACAGCACGCGAGTGATCATTGTGATTTTCTTCATCATTTCCTCAAACTTTCTGACTCTCAAGGCAAGTGGTGCTCCCAGTGGGATGAGATCCGAATTTTTTTTCTCAAGAAGATCGATTAACGATGGATCACGAACCCCGCCAGCCGCCTCACGGCGTCTGTCATGGTTCGTGAAAGCGCGCGAACGCCTCGCAAATATGAATGTCTTGCCTTGGATACCCTGCTGCACGAAAGCCGCCAATCCGTCGGGTCTTGCGCCCCTCCGGCTTGTCATCTTTCGTGCTGCCCGCCTTCGGCCGACAGGAATCCCTTACCACTTCTTTTTCTTTTGATTGTAGCGCGGCCCTCCTCACGGCCCCGGACCCGATCGTCGGCCGCGCCATTTTCCCATTTTGTAGCCTTGGGTCGTCTTGACCGACATAACGCAATGTACTAAGGACGCTCGTAATGTTTAAATCAATTTTTGCCCCTACGTGCCATGTCTTGTTCTTATTGATTTCAACGTCCAATCTCTACGCGGAGAATGGAGCGGCGATTCCCGATAGGGGCATTAGTGCGTGGATAGTGCTCACCACACGTAATGCACCCCTGAGTTGTCCGATCGGTCTCATGATCGAAAGGTTCAAAGATGGGACCTATTTTGCAAATGCTCTCACGGCGCGAGAAGGGACCTCACCTGAGAGGGGAGCGCTTTATTTTGCGTTTGCCCCGGTCGAAGTGGATGCTGCAAGGAAAGTCAGCATCGTCAAGTTCCCTGCAACAGTGAACAAAAATTTTGTAATACATTCGGAACTACAGGAGGTGGGGTCGTTAGTCATTGAGGAAATAGTGCCATATGAAGAGTCGTTTATGCATTCCTTTTCGCAGATGTACTGGCCTGATGACCCGGCTCATAGCTCACAAATTCGCGGATCAGTCTTCGACAAATTCAATAAAAAGATCGGGACTTTTGTTTCTACGGACCACCGACCAGATTGTTACTACTGAGACATGATCGGTGGCAAATCCATGGTATTCTCGCTACGTTCCCTTCTGGCAATAGCGGTTCTTCTTGGGCTCCTTGTTTGTGCAAACCCCGCCCACGCCGGTATGTCCCAGCGGGAATTTGAAAATTACATTGCTTGGATACAAAAAGGGCTTCCCGATCTGGTAGACAGCAAGGACTCGGTCTTTCCGATGGTGAAAACGCATTTTTCCCGCGAGTACGGCAGTATCGTGACGGAACAACACGACCGGCCCATCGACACGCTCTATACGTGGATGGGAAAGCAGTTTTCCCATCCGGTTCTCACGGCCCGTTTCTTTGTCTTGGACGAGATCACTCAACGGGAATGGGAAGTCAAATGTGACGCGGGAATTCACAATTACAAGCGGGGTTGTGATTTCAGCGTGGGGGAGAAGGAACAGCCGCTAATTTATGTTTGGGGTTGCAACTTCCTCGACGATCAAAACCGTCCGACGGAGGAAATTCGGCCAGGCGTGAAAGTCGCGAATTTGCTCGCATTAACTCAGGTTCGGAATCTGAACATCTGCTCCGATCCTTTGCTGTTCCAGCCACCTGCGGGCTTTCGGTCTAGGGGGAGACCCGCGATTTCCCGATTCTGAAGAGCCCTTATCCAAAGTCGGCGTTATCTATCGTTTGACCTATTCCCGGATGAAAATCGAAGGAATATGAAATCCTTCTCCGCGGATTTCTTGACTGGGTTTTCGAGGCAGGTTTTGTGAAAATTGATAGTTTGATGCTCTGCTTACGAAGCAGTTATTTTTTGGGACTCAGACGTCTTGCCAGTTTTAGTGAAGTAAGAGCTGTCTTAGAAGAGAGCGCTTCAGGGGCAATATGGAGGGAGTTAGTTTTATTATCGATTAAGTTTTTGGTCGCGCGGAATATGGCGTACACATCAAAGACTTGCCCAGATCGTAAATTCCGCTCCCTCAACATCCAAATCTCATGAAATACTGCTTCCAATACGTAGCTCACTTGAGATTCGCTGAGATTTGGTGACCATTCTCTAATGAGTAACGAAAGGGTCTCACGAATTCCACGAAATGTTTTTTCTGTCGGATCATGCGCAAACTTGTTCCAGGCCTCTTCATACTGCACGCGTGCATCTTCGGAAATTCGAGCAAAGGTGGGTTTTCCATAAAATAAAGCCTCAGCTTGGCCTTCATCAATTGCGCGATTCTCCCTCAATCGATCAATCGTACGATTGAAAGAATCCGTCACATCGGGATCCGATGAGAGAAAATGATCGTAGTCCCGGCGCATTCTCGTCACAAAATCCTCGACCTCTTCCAATATGATAGGCTCGGGCGATGGAAATGGCCCCACCGGACGCTCGCTGATAGATATTCTTGTATTAAATCGCTGAATTGCTGCGTACGCGCTCTCTACCATTTTTAAATCATCAACTTGACCGGATTGTAATAGTCCCCTCGCCCCAAGAAATCGAAGAGTCATATTGTAATCGTCGGCTAATTCTCCGCTTGCAATATGCTTGCTATATCGCCCTCGTATTCCCGACATGAATTTGAAAACCTGTTGCTCGTTGGGATGTTTGTCTCCGCGACGAATATCTTGCCGATATCCAAACAGTTCATTTTCTCCGACATCGGGGGAGTATCCCTGATACGAAAGATTACCTCCACCCTCTCCACCATGAATGCGGGCCATCCTCGCCCAACCTCTTTCATCACTCATATCGTCTCTGCCACCGCTCATAAATGCCCCCGTTGGACCAACCATTTTAGGCGAGAAGCCAGGTTCGTTACCTTGAGCAAGATCTTTTGGTTCACCTAGAGGGGGCCTTGGATGAAGAGCGCGAAAATAATTACCCCGAGCTGTTCGATTACTCAGGGTTTCATACGCTTCCAAGATGAGGTCCATAATCTTCGCGCGATATTCGCGCACCACACTTGGTTGTGGGCCTGTTAAATCTGGGTGATATTTCTGGGCGAGCTTCTGTAACGCAATATCGATTTCTTGTTGTTTTAGCGTTACCCACTCTTTAAGCCCCAATCTTTTGAAAAAATTCTGCTCCTTAAGCTCAGAGTACTTCGACTTTAGATGGTTAAGGTTAAAACTTTCTTCATCAACGCCTATAGCTCCTCGTTCTGCAATTACACGTCGAAGTATACGACTTGCTCTAGCGTCAATTTGTTCGAATGATAGGTCGCCTCCTTCTGGCAGGAGGGATACCGCAGCAGATCGAATTGGCTCACTCAATCTTCCTAGGCTTTCCTTAAATTGCCTCACCACATCTCTAACTTGTCGAGTTCCCGCTAGGACCATTCTTCGAAATTCAGGCTCGGGAAGTCGTCTGATTGCTTCTCTCTCAGTGATCGATTCTGGAACGATGGGTGGAGGGACCTCAGCCAAAGCTCCTTTCGCCCTCATTTGCATGGCTGCCCAAATAACCATGATGTTCATCATTATTTCGCCGCTCGCAATCGCAACTGACGAAGCATGAGCTTCGAGTTTCTCGTTTGCCAACTCGCTCACAACAAAAGGAATATGGTCCAAGAGGTATCGGTTAGAATCATCGCCATATGCATGATCGATGGCTTTACGCCTCAAATCGAGAAGCGTGGCACTGGGCCATGGGTGCCCATCATCGCCGACATCGCTCTGTCGACCCGTGTGAGCAAATTTTTTAATTCTTTTGTCACTGTCAGGACTATTGAGCACGTTTCTAAACCAAACATCTTGTCGGTTCGGAAATCGCCAGTTTCGAAATGCTGAATTTTCCCATTCGTAGAGAAGCTCACCAAACCAAGATCGCTCTTCTTGTTTGAGCATTTCTAATGGAGGAAAGAAAAGAATCTGTTCGTTGGAGAGACGGGCGCACAATTCAATTGGAAACTCTTCACAACCGGAGGAAGCAGGAGTTTCATCGTTTGCGCGAGCGTTCGAGACCGATGAAAAGAATCCCAAACTCCATGCAAGAGCTAAAGCGGTAAGTTTATGAAACCGACGCATCGCAGGATCTCCGAAGAGGCGCCAAATAGCACATTGCGTTATGTCGGTCAAGACGACCCAAGGCTACAAAATGGGAAAATGGCGCGGCCGACGATCGGGTCCGGGGCCGTGAGGAGGGCCGCGCTACAATCAAAAGAAAAAGAAGTGGTAAGGGATTCCTGTCGGCCGAAGGCGGGCAGCACGAAAGATGACAAGCCGGAGGGGCGCAAGACCCGACGGATTGGCGGCTTTCGTGCAGCAGGGTATCCAAGGCAAGACATTCATATTTGCGAGGCGTTCGCGCGCTTTCACGAACCATGACAGACGCCGTGAGGCGGCTGGCGGGGTTCGTGATCCATCGTTAATCGATCTTCTTGAGAAAAAAAATTCGGATCTCATCCCACTGGGAGCACCACTCAGATAAATCGCGATTTCGGGTCAGGATTTCCCAAGGCATGTGGTGGGAAAAATGGATTTTTCGGTCTTTTAGGACCCGGTTCGATCCAAGTTTTTCAAAGAATTCTTTTTTTGCATTTAGATTTTCGTCTGTCGCGCGGGGACCCGCCTGGTGGGCCGATTCCAGAAAGGCATTTTATTATTTGAATTCGGGATCTCATTGCCACATCATGCGAGCCATTCGCCCATGAAACCTCGATACTTTACGTATGTTCGTAAGTCTACCGATACCGAAGAGAAACAGGTGTTGTCGATTGAATCTCAACTCGAAGAGCTTCGTGTTTTTGCCGCACGCGAAAAACTGGAAGTTGTTTCTGAATTCGTCGAAGCCCGAACGGCAAAAATTCCAGGGCGGCCTATTTTTAACGATCTGATCTCCCGCATTGAACGGGGTGAAGCGACAGGCATCCTCGCTTGGCATCCAGACCGACTAGCTCGCAACTCAGTGGACGGTGGCCGCATTATTTATCTCATCGATACCAGCCGCCTTCAGTCGTTGAAGTTTCCGACGTTTTGGTTTGAATGCACACCGCAAGGCCTCTTCATGCTCAACATTGCGTTCGGGCAGAGCAAATATTTTAGCGACAACCTGTCTGAAAATGTTCGTCGGGGCATGCGGCAAAAACTCCGAAAGGGCGAATGGCCCGCTCAGGCGCCGCTGGGATATCTCAACAAAAAAGGTACGGGAAAAATCGTCATTGACCCGGAACGCTCGCGTCTCGTGCAAAAACTCTTTGAGGAGTTCGCCAGCGGAAAATATACGGTCGAATCCATCAAACGGGCGTCGTGGGATTGGGGGTTATCGGCAAGGTATGGAAAACCGTTGGTGACCTCTCAAATTCACTCCATGCTGGCGAACTCCTTTTACTATGGTCTTCTCAAGTATTTCGGCGAAACGTTTGAAGGTTCGCACGAGCCGCTGATTTCAAAAGAAATCTTCGACAAAGCTCAAACGATTCTCCGTAAAAATAAAGTGGTTCATATCCAGCGGCGCCATGAATACCCATTCCTTGGCCTGTTTACTTGTTCGTCATGTGGCTGTGCCATCACGGCCGAGCGACAAAAGGGACACGTGTATTACAGATGTACCAAGAAGCGAGGTCCCTGTTCTGAGCCTTACGTTCGGGAGGAGGCGCTTTCCACTCAAATTAGTGACGCTCTTCAGGGTGTCGCTCTGCCTGACGAAACCTACGAGAAAATGGTGAGCCAATGGGCCAAGGAATGGGGCGAATCTCGCACCCAAAGGGCTGACCGAGAAAAGATGGCCGCCGACGAGCTTGCAATCATAAAAAGCAAGCTCGATCGGCTCCTCGATGCCCACTTATCGGGCTCCGTTGATACCTCGGAGTACCTAGCCAAGAAGGAAACTCTGCTCAACCAAAAGCTCAGCATCGAACAGCGTTTGGCCCAATCCGATGGGCCAGCCCTTTCGGCGCTCGAACTCGCAAAGGATTTTCTCGAATCGGCCCACCAGGCGGGTCCCCGCGCGACAGACGAAAATCTAAATGCAAAAAAAGAATTCTTTGAAAAACTTGGATCGAACCGGGTCCTAAAAGACCGAAAAATCCATTTTTCCCACCACATGCCTTGGGAAATCCTGACCCGAAATCGCGATTTATCTGAGTGGTGCTGGGAGCCGGAATCGAATGTGTGCAGATAATTATTATCAGACCAATTCTACCGTCGCCCACTTTTTTGCAGCGGTGGCAATCCCGTGATCGCGGGTAACGAGCGAACATTCGAGAAGCTCCGCCAAGGCCACATAGGCGGCATCATAGGCAGTTAAATTTTGACGAAAAGCCCAGATTCGTTGAAGGAGAAGTTGATGCGGAAATCGATAAATTGGGAATTCCGCCAAATCTCGAAGTGCGGTAGCTCCTCGTTCCGGCGAGACTTCTCCAGAGCGTGCATAGCGCCGTAAGGCCTGGGAAACCTCAACATCGATCAAATGGGGAGCGGCGAGAGATTCTCCGCTTTTCCGAAGATATGGCTGAATCGATTCGGCGGCAGAAGTCTGAAGCAGCACCTCTAAAACCACAGAGGCATCTACAACGATCACCTTCGATCTCGCTCTGCACGCACGGCATCCGTCGGCGATTCACGTAGCTTCGGCGAAGATCTCTCCTTTAATCGCTCAAAAAGCTCATCGAGAGTGGGTCGGTTTGCTGCCTGCCGAATCTCATTTAAGAGATAGTCCGAGAGCGAAAGTCCCGCCATCGCGGCACGCGCTTTCAATTTTCGATGCAAATCATCAGGTACGTTGCGAAGCTGAACCATCTTGGACATGTGTATAACATGTAACAATGTTTATCACATGTCAACCTCTTTGGTGCCGGGGGCCGGAATCGAACCGGCACGGGGTATTCCTACCCCTCAGGATTTTAAGTCCTGTGCGTCTACCAATTTCGCCACCCCGGCAAAGGATGAGGGCTTCTTTTTACGCGAAGATTAGAAATTGAAAAGGAAGGGACTATCGCGCAGGCAGAACAGGCATGCAGCCCAAAAGCTCCTCGGCTACATAAAAAGAAATTTGATTCTCTCGAAGGGCTCGGGTGGCAAGCTTCTGCACAGATACATTTTCAATTCTCTTACAAGTTTCTTCGGCCACAATTAGGCACAATGGAACTCGGGGCCTCATCGTACCCGAGAAGTAGGTCAGCGTTGCTTCATCTTTAAGCAGGGGAAGTAGTTCATCTTGAGGGACTTCTTTTAATTCCAAAACCTCATGAGCTGCATACGCGCGAATCGCGGGGCTCTTATGTTTTAAGAGCAAAAAAACATCCTTTGGATCAATTTCTTTCATCAAATTGTCGAAAGCCACGCAATACTCGCCTGGACGAGAAGCAAAACCAGTGCAAGCGGTGTCATAACGATTCGCTGCCGCAATTTTGCTTATGATCTCCTGGGCATTCTTGGAAAAAACTGGCTCCTCCGGAGCCGCCGCATAAGCTACCATGACAAGACTGAGGAATAAGAAACGCATTACGGCAATTAGTAGCTTTTTGACGTAGTTGTGGCAAGGGTATCCGCCCCGGATGTCTAAATGGCTCAAATTGATTGTCCTTTTTCTCAGCTTCGGCCGGCCATCGTTCGCCGGAGCGACGGACGCCTGCCCTGGAGCGGATCATGCGGTCACGGTTCCGGCGCCCGTGGATGTGCCTTCCATTCAAGGCTCACTTGAAAAACTGAAGCTACTCAATAAAAAACCTGCGATGAATCTGACAGAAGAAGTCAACATCTCCCTGCGCTCTATTTTTAATCCCGAGATTACGAAAACAAAGATGGAACAGTTTTATCGCCTCCTTTATTTGATCAATAACCACCTTCACGCGAAAGAGAATGAATCCGTTGAACTCGAGGCCGCTCCCGTTCGTGACGTTCTCATGAAATCCGCCGTCTTCACGGCGCCTGACATTCCGAACCGGATTGTCGGTGTAAAGATTGATCGACATCACGAAGAGCGACCCCGCTATGAAGTTCGCTTTTCGGATCCGAGCAGCGAAGTGATTTTAAACAATGGAGAGGGTTTTTATACATTCCAAAATGGAAAGTGCCAGCATGCAATGAAGCTTATTTTTCAAGAAACTTTTTCGGTCACACTTTCGATAAATCGCAAAGGAAACATCGAGGCCGACGATTTTCGGGGCGTGGACTTATTCGGAGATTTCGGAAACCGAGGAATCTTTTCGATTGATCTTCAATATGTGGAATTGCGTTCGGTCGAGTTTTATCGCGGAACCAGCTCGGGGAAAATCACCGCATATGTGTCACGACAGGAATTCAAGAAAAACGAGCACAATTCGCTCCTGCGTTTAATTACAAAATTTGTGGCGGATAAATCGGTTCAACCCATCGATTGGTAACGCCCATTCACGGAGCAAAGGTTTCGATGTAAGCCGCCTTCCCTTTTTCGACTTTCAAGATGACGGCAGGCTTGATGGCATTTCGCTTTTCATCGAGCGTAATCGTTCCCGTGACACCGGGGAAATCCTTTGTGGATGCCAGCGCATTCCGAACTTCAGCATGAGACGTGCTGTGGGCTCTCTTAAATGCATCAAAAAGAACGGAAGCCGCATCGTAACCCAAAGCGGCAAGTGCATCGGGGGTGGTGCGATATTGTTTTCGATATGCGGCCAAAAATTCCACCAGTCTCGGATCTTTTCCCTCAAACGAGTAGTGAGTGGTGAAGTAACTTCCTTCTAGAGGCGAGCCCGCCGGGTTTGACAATTCCTGAGAATCCCATCCGTCCCCGCCCGCGAAGTTCATTTTCATTTTCAATTGCTTCGCCTGGCGAACGATCAGCGCGACATCACTATAATAGCCGGGAATGTAGACAAGATCGGGATGGGCAAGCCGAATCTTCTTTAACTGCAGCAAAAAGTCGAGGTCGCGCGTAGAGTAATCTTCTTCCGCCACGACTTTTCCCCCGAGCTCTACATATTTTCCCTTAAAAAATTGGGCGAGTCCCATACTGTATTCGCTCTTTAAGTCCCGCATGATGGCCACGCGCTTCGATTTC
This sequence comes from uncultured bacterium, assembly GCA_964397255.1. Classification (GTDB taxonomy): domain Bacteria; phylum Bdellovibrionota_G; class JALEGL01; order JALEGL01; family DATDPG01; genus CAYNHQ01. The sequence goes on along the minus strand of CAYNHQ010000004.1, from coordinate 259,088 downwards.
AAAATGTCATGGGCGAATTTCGCCATCACCGGACCTTGAAAGGGATCAATAAAGCAGACACGAAAAATATAGTCCCCCACTTCAGTCACGCTGGGGTGCGTGGATGAGGGTGTGATCATCGGCGTCTGCTTGCTCTGAGCTACAGGGGCCATTTTAAGGGAACGCGAGCTGGCGACACCTCCCAGTATCGCCGAAACTTTTTCCTGACGAATGAGTCGGTCCACCGCCTTGGCCGCTTCCTCCGGTTTTCCCGCATCGTCGGCGACGACGACACGAACCTTTTTTCCGAGCAATCCCCCCGCGGAATTAACGGCATCCACGGCCATCATGATCCCCTGATGTGAAGCAATCCCGTAAATCGCATCGGCACCGCTCATCGTTTCAACGTCGCCGACCACAATTTCATCGGAAACAAGGGATTCAATTTTCGGTGCCTCCGACTTTTCAATCCCGCCATTACAGCCGTAGACAAGGAGTAGAGCAAAGGAGAATAAGATGTAATTTTTTTTGAACATCCCCTGGCGTTGTATACAGGATTGGATACCCTTTGTCTTGTATGCCCCCGCAGGATGAACATCGACGCTGCCTATTGATCTCCATGCCGCAAATGCTGGATCCAAATTTTGCCCAAACCACCAGCCTTCTTTCCGAATTCAACAAAGAAGGAGCGATGGGAGTCGTATTGAATCGACCGCTCGACATCACTCTTTCGCAAATTATGGGTAACGAACCGATGCCGGGAAGCGAGGGCATTCGCACGTACTGGGGAGGACCCGTTCAAAACAATATCGGCTGGATCATTCATGAGGATGCTTCGCTGGCAAAAGAGAGTCTTGAGATTGAACCCAATCTTTACTTAAGTTCGTCTCCCAATGTTTTGAAACGAATGGTGGAGTTGGTGGGAAAGCCAGACACTCCCCGATTCCGTTTTTTTCTCGGCTATTCCGGTTGGGGAGGAGGACAATTGGAACAGGAAATGGCAGCGGCCAGCTGGATTACTGCGCCGCTCAACCGGGAATTGATCTTCGATAACGACCCGCGAACACTTTGGAAGCGATCTCTCGCCAGCCTGGGAATTGATCCCATGACACTTGCCGGAACTCCTCAGGGCGAAGCGAATTAATTACGGCTTCGAATAGAAATCGCGCCGGACAATTTTGATGAGTTCCAAAGAAGCGATGATGATCAGCGGGCCCAAAAAGAGACCTGAAAATCCAAATGCCTGCAACCCCCCGATCATTCCGAAGAAAACCAGGAGCATATGAATTTTCCCGGCGCCGCTGATGAAAATGGGCTTGAGAAAATTATCGACCATACCGACGATCAAAAAACCCCATGCCGCTAAGATCACCGCATCAAGGGTGTCGCCCTTCAAATAGAGATAAAACGCGGCGGGTCCCCAGACAATGATGGTTCCGGGAGCCGGGATCAGAGCGCTGACGAACATGAGAATAGCCGCGGTAAGAGGTTCGGAAAGTCCTACAAACATCCATCCAATCGTTCCCAGAAATGCCTGAACCGCCGCCGTCACGATCACACCGAAGAAAATGGCACGGGCCACTTCATGAAGCCGGACCAAGATTTTGTCGCAATCCCCTTCTTTGAGAGGAATGGCGCTTCGCACGATCGCAAGGACCCTCGGGCCCTCCTTAAAGAGAACGAGCATCATAATAAATGTGACCAGCACCGTGAAAAGCGTCCCAAAAATATTTTGGACCATCGGAGCCGTATGTGACGCCACAAACTGTCCCACCTTAGATAGCAATTCCATTCCTTTGGCTTGAATATCGAAACCCGCGGGAAGCCGATTCCCAAGTGTCGTCTTTAATTTTTCCAGGAACTCCGATGCATTTGGAATCGTCTCCTGAATCGAATCCGCCAGTGATAAGATCACCAAAATCGTCGGCACAATCACCACAGCAGCCACCACCAACGTGAGTAGAAGAGACGACCCCATTTCTTTTCCCTTGGTTTGTTTTACGAGCCAGCGATAAGCCGGATATAGCGTGACCACCAAAAAACCGGCCCAAAAAATTCCCGTTAAGAATGGAACGAGAATCAAGTAAAGCAAAATCAGAGCTCCCCCATAAAGTACGAGGAGCGAAATTCGGGCCAGGGGATCAGTTTGTCGGCTTCGGGCGCTTTCCGATTTTTTTTCCGCGCCCATTCTCTCCTGTCATCCGATAAAGAGCGGGGCCAATACAAGCGTGATTGTGGACAGAAGTTTGATCAAGACGTGAAGTGAAGGTCCCGCCGTATCTTTGAACGGATCTCCAACCGTATCTCCCACCACCGCCGCTTTGTGAGGTTCCGACTTTTTACCCACCACGACCCCATCGACTTTAAATTCGCCTGATTCAATATATTTCTTGGCATTGTCCCAAGCGCCCCCGCCGTTGTTCATGACGGTAGCCATGAGAATTCCGGCAATGGTGCCTACCATGAGGAGCGCCGCCACAGATTCGGCGCCAATTTGCCTATTCGCGGAGAGATATTTAAAAAGAAATCCAACCGCGACTGGCGTGAACACGGCGAGCAACCCCGGCAGGACCATTTCGCGAAGCGCGCCGATCGTCACGATATCGACACAACGTGCGTAATCGGGTTTGGCCTTCCCCGCCATAATTTGAGGATTTTCCTTAAATTGTCGGCGAACTTCGTTGATCACGACTTGCGCCGCTTTACCCACGGCCTTAATCGCCATAGAGCTGAACACAAACACGAGAGTGGCTCCTAAAAGACCGCCGACAAAGACGGGGATTTTTGTCAGATCCACCGACATATGTTGGCCGGTGATTTTTTTCACTTCATCGAGATAGGCGCTGAAGAGAAGAAATGCCGCCAGCGCCGCGGATCCAATGGCATATCCTTTCGTCAACGCCTTGGTTGTGTTTCCCACGGAGTCAAGACGATCCGTTCGATGCCGAATCTCCTCGGGCTGACGCGACATTTCAATAATTCCGCCGGCGTTATCGGTAATCGGACCAAACGTATCCATCGCGAGAATGTAGGCGCAAGGAGAGAGCATTCCCATCGTGGCGATTGCTGTTCCGTAAAGCCCGGCGCCGGGAATTCCACCCAATGCCATTTTCCCAAGCCAATAGGACGCCATGAGAGCGATCGAAATTACGAGGACGGGCAAACCCGTACATTCAAATCCGACGGCAAGGCCGCTAATAATGTTCGTGGCAGGACCTGTGCGCGAAGCTTCGGCGATCGAACGTACCGGCCGATACTTGTATTCCGTATAGTACTGTGTGATCCAAACAAAGGCGTACGAAGTTAAAACGCCGACAATTCCCGCACCCAAAAGATATTTTCGGTGAACGACCACGCCGGCATTTCCCGTCGGCGTAAGAAGTAAGTAAACCGCCGCCGCAAACCCAATCATCGCCAGAAATGCCGTCACCATGTAGCCGCGATTGAGGCCATTCATCGGATCTTCATCTTCGCGGCACTTCACGGTGAAGACCCCGATAATGGTTGCGATCAATCCAAAAGCTCGAGCGAGAAGAGGAAATAAGATTCCTCCCAAACCAAACAGGGGATAAAGCGAAATTCCAAGGATCATCGCGCCGATGTTTTCAGCGGCAGTGGATTCAAAGAGATCGGCGCCGCGGCCCGCACAATCGCCGACATTGTCGCCCACGAGGTCAGCCACCACCGCTGGGTTTCGAGGATCATCTTCCGGGATTCCCGCTTCCACTTTTCCGACGAGATCGGCACCGACATCTGCGGCCTTCGTATAGATTCCTCCGCCGAGCTGAGCAAAAAGCGCCACAAAGCTCGCGCCGAAACCAAAGCCGACGATTTGAAGGGGAACATGCTGGTAATCTTGCATACCGCCAAAGAAATAAAAGAGACCACCCACGCCCAAAAGGCTCATTGCCACCACGGCAAGACCACTCACGGCACCACCGCGAAGAGCGATTTGAAGTGCCTTATTGAGGCTTGTAATCGCTGCCGCTGCAGTTCGAATGTTGGCGCGAATGGAAACAAACATTCCTATATAACCAGCGATCGCCGAGCAGAGCGCTCCGGTGATAAAGGAGATCATGACCTTGAATGCAGTCCCCTCCCCCATTTCAGCAATGTTCTTCACATCGCGGTTCACATGGTAGAACCCGAAGATCAGTGCGGCCGCGACGATCGCGAGAAAGAAAATGGTTTTGTTCTGTCGACGAAGGAAGGCCTCGGCTCCCTGACGAATGGCATCTGAAATTTCGCGCATCTCGGGTTTGCCCGTATCCGCGGCAAGAACCTGCTTCGCGAGAAATGCGGCGACGACCAGAGAGAGAATGCTGATTCCCAACACAAGGGGGAGTACCGACTCAACGTTCATACAAATGCCTCCAATATCGATCGAAATTGATGAGATTTACTTCACTGACCTACTACCGTGAAGTGCGCGGGAAAATAGGGGATTCAGCCAATAAGTCAATCAAAACAATGTTTTCGCCCACTACCAATAGAAAACCCAAATGGCGATTCCTAGAAATAGAACTGAAAGAAGCCTAAGCGCCGGCGGGGTCACTTTGGGACGATCTAAGGACCGTCCGATGGTGCTCCGGACATAGCCGTAGCCGACATAGATGGAAAGACCGAGGAAGAGCCAGCTCGCGAATCTCCACCAGGACGCGGGGGGAAGATAAAAAATGAGAAACAAACAGGAAGCGGCGCCCAGAGAAGGAAGTAAGTAAGGCCCAAATGGGACAGAGAACGGGCGGGCCCGATTCGGCTCTTTGAGCCGCATGATCGGAATGCCAATACAAACCAAGATAAACGCAAAGAGGGTTCCGATATTCGTTAGGTCGACCATCTCATTAATATTGGCGAATGCTGCAAAAAGGGCGACGAACACTCCCGTCAAGATGGTAGTGACGTGAGGAGTTTTAAATCTCGGATGGACGGCCGCAAACTTATGGGGAAGAAGACCATCCCTCGCCATCGAAAAGAAAATACGGGGCTGTCCCAATTGGAAGACCAGCAACACCGCCGTGTGTGCGATCACAGACCCGAGGGCCACGAATGTAATAGCCCACGTTTTGTGAGGAGCGATCATCTGAAGTGCCGTCGTAAGAGACTCTGACAATTGATTCGGTGTCCATGTCTTGAGTGACTCGTACGACACCATTCCCGTGAAAATGGCCGCTACTACTGCGTAAAAGAACGTACAGATAATGAGTGAACCGATAATTCCGATGGGTAAGTCGCGTCCGGGATTTTTCGTTTCTTCGGCAACGGTCGAAACGGCATCAAAGCCGATATACGCAAAAAATACGACGGCCGCTCCGGCAAATGTCCCCGCCCAGCCGTTGGGTTGAAACGGATGCCAGTTATGTACCATTTGTCCCGGTGAAACGAGGGAAATTCCCAAGCCGACAAAAAAGAGAAGAACGACGATCTTCACCATCACCATGGCGGCGTTGAAAAAAGAGGACTCTCTGATTCCCCAAACCAAAATCGCCGTCAAAACCATGACAATGGCAAAGGCGAGAAAATTAAAGACGATGGGCATCCCGAATATATGGGGAACCGAGTCGAAGAACCCCGGAATTTCCGATGCTGAGCGATAATCAATCGCGAGCCATTGAGGAAACACCAAACCAAGGGGATGAAGAAGATTATCGAGAAATGTTTTGAAATATCCGGCCCAACTAATTGCAACCGCGACATTTCCAATGGCATATTCAATGATGAGATCCCAGCCGATGATCCATGCGACGACTTCGCCGAGTGTGGCATAGGAGTAGGTATAGGCCGAACCCGAAATCGGAACCATCGATGCAAACTCGGCATAACAAAGCGCGGTGAAGGTACAGACGACAGCCGTGATCACAAACGAAAGCATAAGAGAAGCTCCCGCTCCCGGCCGGGCCACGTCGCCTGCCGCCGCGGTCCCCACCGTTGCGAAGATTCCCGCGCCGATGATGGCGCCCACGCCGAGAAGTGTGACTTGAAACGGGCCCAACGCGCGCCGCAGACCCGTCGATCCCTCTTCCGCTGAATGTAAAATGTCGTCCAGCGACTTGGTCTTAAAGATCCCTTTTAGCATTCGACCCCCAATGAATCCGCGCAATGAATCACGGAATATTTCCCAACGCAATCAAGAACTTTGGGAAATCTTAAAAATAGAATTTTACGCCGCCGCTGATGTAACTGGCGCTATCGTGGAGTTCGATGCCACCTTCTAGCAATACATGTACGGGCCGACTGACCGCAAATTCTCCGCCAAACACAACTTCCACCGGAAAGGTGACATCATCTCCTGGGGAGTCAGTGACGACGACCAAAGCACTGTCCAACCCACCGTAGAGAGTGAACTGCCCAAAGCCATTGTGGATAATTAATTGCTGATCAAAGGCTACGTCTCCTAACGAATTTGCGCCCAAAGAAAGATAGAGCCCTGGATAGCCCTTGCCATCTCGCACCAGTGGAATATCAAACATCCCACCCAGATAGACCTCATCATCATTGAATGCGCTTTCCCCAAAACCAATCTTCATGTGAAGCCCATATCCGCCTGCGAACCCATAGCCCCCATCGACGAAGAACGTAAAATCCGTGTCATCCCCTAAAACGATCTCAGGCTCCATTCCGAGAGAGAATTTTCCTGCTGATAGCGGAGCGCTCCGAAATACTTCTGCGCGCGCGGAATAGCCGCAGGTGAGGATTAGAAGAATGAATATGCCTATTCTCATCAGGTCGAGTACTATGCCGCCGCTTTGAAACCCGTACATATCATTATATATCTTTCCCTCATATGTCTTTTCCTCGCGATTTCCTTCGGGTCTCAAAAGGCCAGCGCACTTACACTTTTAGAAGCGCACAAGATGGCTGTCGCCAATATGGAGCGGATCGCTCAGTCCGATGAAGCGATCAAACAACAGCTGGCGGAATACAACCGACGATTCAGTGTGGTTTATCCCACACTCAATCTCAAAGCGACGGAATTGATCCAGGATGTTCCGTCGGGCGGCACCACGGGGAACGCAGTTCAAAGCACGTTTGTAAGAAGATCGCGACCCGAAGTGGCCGTTCAAGCGATCTACACTTTCTTCTCGGGGTTTAAAGAGTTTAGAGCCATTGCGGAATCAAAAGAACAGGTAAAGGGAGCGCGTTCGGATCGCGAGCGGGCGATTCAGCTCCTTTACTCCGATGTAGCCGCCGCCTATTTCACACAACTCGCCCGAACCCGAGAAATCGCCCTTCTTCAGGATCGACAGCGAATCACGCAAGATCGAATCAAGGAATTGCGTCGATTTGAGCGTGTGGGACGGTCTCGACCGAGTGAAAGAGTTTCGGTTGAGTCGACCGAAAAGTTGGTTGAAGCCGAGCTCGAGTCTCTTCAAGGAGATTTTGAAAAGAGCCGGGCCCTTCTCACTTTTTTAATCGGCTCAGAAGCCCCCAAAGATCTCCCCGATGAAGCTCCGACGATCCCTTCGCCTCCACCGCCGTTGGAAGAATGCCTGTCCGATGCCGGTTCACGGCCCGATCTTCAGTCGTTAACTCACGCTCTGAAAGCCGCCGAATATAATGTAGGTTACTACAAAGGCGACTATTGGCCGACCGCCGATCTGTTGGGTCAGTATTATCCTTACCGCGTCGGATTTGTGAGTGACATCAATTGGGATGTTTTGCTTACACTCAATTGGAAATTTTTTGAGGGCGGACTGACTAAAGCCGACGTCGAAAAAGCCCGCTCTGAAGAGCGCCAAACCAAGCTGGCTTATCAGGAGGCCGTTCGCCAGGCGGCACTGGATATTACGACTCAGCATGCAGATCTTCGGGCCGGATTGGCACAATACAAAGCTCTTCAAGAAGCCGTGGATCTAAGTGAAGAAAACTACAAACTTCAATCCAAAGAATATCGTCTAGGGCTGGTGACCAACCTCGATGTACTGGCCACATTAAACGAGCTTTATTCCACAAAGCGCGACGCCGAACGAACAAGACTCCTTCTGAAGTTCAAAGAGGCCCAGCTCGACGTAGCGCGCGGAAGAGCTCCGCGACAATGACACTTTCCGAAATTTCCATCCGAAACCCCGTTTTCGCCTGGATGCTCATGATCGCTCTGATGTTTTTCGGAGCGATCGGCTTCAGCCGCCTCGGCGTGAGCGAAATGCCCGATGTAGATTTTCCCGTCATCACGGTGATCATGAACTTGTCCGGCGCCGCGCCGGAAATCATGGAGACCGAGGTGATCGACGTCATTGAAGACTCGGTTCTTGCCATCCAGGGCATTCGAAGCATCAACTCCTCCGCGCGGCAGGGTTCGGCCACGATCGCCATTGAATTCGACCTGGGTCGGGACATCGATGTGGCAATGCAGGAAGTCCAGTCGAAAATTACGCAGGCCCAAATTCGTCTGCCGAAGGAAATCGATCCCGCCATTATTACCAAGGTCAACCCGGAAGATCAGCCGATTATGTGGATCGGCCTCTCGGGCAAAGAAAAGACAACGCGGGAACTCATCGATTATGCGCAGGACTATCTCAAACCCCATGTCCAAACGATCAGCGGTGTGGGCGATGTCTTACTCGGAGGTTTTCTCGATCGAAATTTACGAGTCTGGGTGGATGCGAAAAAAATCGCCCAGCGCCAAATCACAATGGACGATGTTATTTCCTCCATTCGCAGTCAGCACGAAGAAGTCCCCGCGGGACGAATCGAAACAAGTGCGAAAGAATTCAACGTTCGTGTGATGGGTGAAGCCCCCACCGTTTCTGATTTTGAAAACATCATCATAGATCAGCGGGGAGGCCAGCCTCTTTACCGGCCGTTTCGCTTAAAGGAAGTCGCCACTGTGGAGGACAGTGTGGCTGATGTGCGCCGAATCGCCCGCGTGAACGGCGAAGCGGCCATCGGCCTTGGGATTAAAAAGCAGCGAGGTGCGAACGCTGTCGCTGTGGCGAACGAAGTAAAAAAACGGTTGGAGGAGCTCAAACCCCAGCTCCCTCCCGGATTTACGCTCGGAATCAACTTTGATTCGACTCGATTCATTCAGGAGTCCATTTCGGAGATGAATTTCACATTGATTCTTTCCGCGCTGCTCACATCGATTGTCTGCTGGCTTTTTCTCGGTTCGATGACTTCCACACTCAATGTCTTACTTGCGATTCCAACGTCCATTCTTGGATCCTTTCTCATTATTTACTTTCTCGGATTCACGCTCAACACATTCACGCTCCTGGGGCTGACTCTCGCCATCGGTATCGTCGTGGACGATGCCATCATGGTTTTGGAAAACATCACGCGACACGGAGAAATGGGAAAATCCAGGTTTTTTGCGGCACTGGAGGGATCCAAAGAAATTACGTTCGCGGCGATCGCCGCATCGATTGCAATTGTCGCCATCTTTCTTCCCGTCGCTTTTATGAAAGGTGTGATCGGAAAATTTTTCTTTCAGTTCGGTCTCACGATTTCAGTTGCCGTCATGCTTTCTCTTTTGGAGGCTTTGACGCTGACTCCGATGAGGTCCTCGCAATTTCTCCGCGTGGGCCACAACAACGTCATCACACGCGCAAGTGACAAACTTTTCGGTGCGTTTAACCGTCTCTACCGTTTACTCCTTTCCATCGCGCTTCGATTCAAGTGGCTCGTCGTCGTGGGTGCGGTCGGAATATTTGTGGGGTCCCTTTTCTTGGTCGGTGGCCTTCGAAAGGAATTTGTTCCTGCGCAGGACCAGAGCATGTTTTTTGTCCGGCTTCAGGCTCCCATCGGATCGTCGATCGATTACACCGACGCGAAATTCCGTGAGGCGGAATCTTTCATCATGAAGAGGCCGGAATCAGATCGATACTTCGCCGCTGTCGGTGGTTTTGGAGGAGGCGAGGTCGATACGGGAGTTTTGTTTGTCACACTCAAGCCACCCAAGGAACGAAAACTGACGCAGGCCGAGTTTATTGATGAGGCGAGGAAGGGACTTAACGCCATTCCGGGGATTAAGGCGATTGTTCAAGATCTTTCCACACGAGGATTCACGGCCGATCGAGGATTTCCGGTGGAATTTTCCATCCGTGGTCCCGACTGGGACAAACTGGGTGAGTTTTCGGCCCGAATCACGGAGAAGATGAAAGCATCGGGGCTTTATCAAGACATTGACAATGACTACCGGGTCGGGATGCCGGAAATTCGTGTTCTCCCTGATCGGGTGAAGGCCTCCGAACGAGGGGTGAGCGTTTCATCGATCGGAAACATCATCAATGCTGGGATCGGCGGCGTAGAAGCAGGACGATATACAAAAGGTGGGAGACGCTATGATGTAAGGGTTCGGCTTCTCGCCAAGGACCGAATTTCAAAAGATGATATCGAGCATTTATTTGTCCGAAACAATCGAAACGAACTCATTCCTCTTTCCGAGGTGGTGAAAGTCACGGAAAAGCCTTCTCTTCAGACAATTCAACGACGAGACCGGGAGAGATCCATCGGCATCTTTGCAAATTTAGGTAAAAATGTATCTCAAACAAAGGCTATCGATTCAGCGCTGGAGTTTGCGAACTCCGTTCTTCCTCCAGGCTATCGAGCCGTTTTAACGGGAGGAGCGAAAACTTTTCAGGAATCGTTTCAGAGTCTCCTCTTTGCTCTCTGGGTCGGAATCGCTGTCGCTTATATGGTTCTCGGATCACAGTTCAATAGTTTCCTCCATCCCATCACGATTCTTCTCGCCCTTCCCTTCAGTATCACGGGCGGACTTTTGGCGCTGCGACTGAGTGATCGGTCACTCAACGTATTTAGTTTGATCGGCCTTCTTCTGTTGATGGGGATCGTTAAAAAGAATTCCATTCTACTCGTCGATTTCACAAATCAGGTCCGTCAAAAAGGAAAGTCGGTTCGAGAGGCTCTCTTGCTGGCGTGTCCCACTCGCCTACGTCCCATTCTCATGACGTCGATCGCCACTGTAGCCGCCGCCGTTCCACCCGCCCTTGCCCTCGGACCCGGAGCCGAGACTCGAATTCCTATGGCGATTGCCGTGATTGGAGGAGTCATTGTCTCGACCTTCCTTACCCTTTTTGTCGTCCCCTGCGCCTACGAAATTTTCTCGCCTCTGGAACGCTCAAAACCAGGCGACAACTCAATAAGCCATTGACTTCTGACCCCATTTCATTTAGCACGTCGCGTTAAGGGGAATCTTCATGATTGTCGTTCTTACAGCTGCCATTGCCGCCGTATCGGTCCAACAGGTCCATAATTTTGTGGAATTTCGACCCGTTCGGGGGAGTGAGTTGGAGAGAAATTTGGAGTGTATCCTTCACACGTCGATCGACGAAAAAGAGGAATCCGAACGAATTCAGTCACTGTCAAATGCGTCTGGCGGGGCCGGACCGGCTCCATCCGAATGCGCATCTACGGAGACCACTGTCGAATCTTTCGCCAGGCCCGATGTCGAAAAAAAGCTGGACATTGAGCGGGCTCTCTCTATGGATTCCGCTTTCACGAACAGCGAGCAATTTCTTTGGTTTATTTCCAAACTCTATTCAACGTGCGAATTGATCCACCAAACCGATCACGCATTAATTTTTAAGGCGATTTCCAATCGAGACGGGTCTGCCGTCGTATTTCGAATCGAAGACGGTTCTTATGATGTGGCCTACGACAAGATTCGCAGGCATGAGGCATGGGACAGAGCGCCTTTTCTTCAAAGAGCATTCGTAGCTTCGACGATTCCGGAACGAGTGGTTACTAAGATAACGGCGGAGGGGATTTGGGCTCTGACGGGGGCCAATGTGTTCGACATGGTTCTCCTTTCCAGGAAGAATTACGCTCCACAAGGGATCATCGCCAAGGTCTTTATTGGAATTCGTGAAGCCCATGAAGCGGGGATTTCCATTCCAGATATGGCAAAGGGGACAACAACCGCAATTGTAAGTTCCATGTTTCTGGATCCCGGAAGACGAGCTGCGGAAGCAAAAAATGTGGCCGAATTCCTGGAAGCCGAAACTGATCTCGTTTTTGCGGGTTATAGTGTTCTTCAAGGTGGGTTGGGAGTGGGGCGGCTTGGGAGGACTATCCTTACTGAAGACACGGCGGCTCTCATCAGAGATACAAAAGCGTTCCTTAACGAACGCTTTTCTCCGCCACCAGCGCTAGCTCCCGCGCTTGCGGGTGCGGCGATCGAGATGCGATCGACACCTTTGAAACTCGCTACTGAACTGACATTCCCCAAAGGTCCCTCTGTGCTAGTTTCTTTAGGAAAATCATTACCGATGGTCGCGCTTTTCGGAGACTCCACTAGAAAAGAATTCACCTTTGGGAAGAATTCAAATGGATCGGTCAAAAACCATGAAAGTGACCGTGAATTTGGTACCCAAAGTGGACGAGAAAAAATTGATGAATTGGCTGATTGGAAGGGGAATGGTTTTGTGGTCGATGAGGAACGTGCGAGGACCGACCTAACCAATATTGAGCGAACATTAAACGGTCGTGCAAGCCTACCACTTGCTGAAAGAGAAACATTTGTAGCCCAAATTATGAGAGCCAAGCGCACAGGAAAGTTTGCGGTAGTCAACCGCGCCGAAGCTTTGCTCGTACGAATTCGCAATATGGACACTGAGAAAGTTTCAGTTTCTTCTTTAAAAACCTCAAGTATCCCGACAAAACCTTCATGGCAGATTACGTCCGCGACACCTGAAATGGAATCGCTCAGTGCTGAACTCCAAAGTATAGAAGCTGATAAATCGAGAGTTCAGAGCATGCAATATTCTCCAGGTAAATCAGAAATGCTCTCAGCCCTTCGCGAAAAAGAATTAAAGTGCAAGAGTGACTTTACCCATGTTGAAATCGCGCATTATGAAGAGATATTAAAATGGGCGAGGCAATCTATGAACACGGAACCTCAAGAAGCTAAAAGAGCCCTTCAATATTTGTCCGCCAACCTGCGTTCACGTAACAGAGTGGCTAATCTCGTTAGCGAACATGAGGCGCTCGAAGGGCGAATTATGGCTATGAAGAGAGAGATTTCACAAACACTGGCCGCGACATGGAAAAAATAATGTGAACCTCGTTCCAGGAAAGGCTATCACTGTAACGATTGATCGCGTGGCGTATGGAGGAGATGGAGTGGCGCTTCCGGACGGATTCACATTATTCGTTCCCCGCACCGCACCCGGAGATCAAGTCGATGTGGAAATTACGGATGTCCGGCGGCGATACGGTCGGGCCGTCATTCGAGCCATTCAATCAGAATCGAAGGATCGAGTCGTTCCTCGTTGCAAACATTTTTCGGAATGCGGAGGTTGTCATCTTCAACATCTTTCTCCCAAAGCGGCTGCGGAACAAAAGGGCCAATTCGTTCGCGACGCCCTGACGCGACTTGCTTCCCTTGAGAAGCCGGAAGTTTCTCCTCTTATCACCGGCGACATCACTTGGAATTACAGGAATCGTGTCACGTATCACCGATCGGAATCGGGCGCTCAGGGTTATGTTTCCTGGAGGAGGGATCAAGTCATTGATGTTCCCCAATGCCCCATTGCAAACGAACAGCTCAACCGGCTCTGGGGAACCGTTCGTAGCCTCGCTGCCGAAATACCGGCATTCCAACTTCCCTACATCGTCCTAAGAAGAACGACAACCGGTCAAACTTCCATTATTTTTAGTGTTACAACTCCCATAGACGACACGCTCAAAAACATCTCTTCACAACTGGAAGTCACGAGCGCTTATTCAACGCTCATCCGCAAGGATTCGTATTCTCCCTTCGGAAAGGAGTTCGTTTCACTTTGTGGCCCGGACACCCTTGTAGAGGAATTGGGAGGAATCCAATATCACGTTCGCCCAGATTTATTTTTTCAAATCAATCCCGAGATGACGGAAAAAATCGTTGCGGATGTCACTCGCTGGGCCCGGAAGCAAAATGTGACGAGAGCTCTAGACATTTTCTGCGGCGCGGGTCTTTTTACGCTTGCGCTCGCTCGTCAAAATATTTCCACGCTGGGAATAGACGTTCAATACCCGTCGATTCAGCAGGCGGAGCGATCCGCTAAAGAAAATCAACTTCATGAACTGGCAAAATTTCGCGCGGGCAAAGCAGATCGGATTGTTCAACGCCTCTTCGCGGAGGGAGAACAATTTGATACGGCGGTCGTTGATCCACCGAGAAAAGGATTACTGCCCGGAATTATCGAGACAATTCCGAAGCTTGGGATCAAGCAGCTCCTCTATGTTTCTTGCTCTCCTGCGACATTCGCACGGGACGTGAAGGCCCTCGCCCCGCTGGGCTTCAAACTAATTTCGACACAACCTTACGACATGTTTCCGCAGACCTACCACGTTGAACTGGTGGGAACGTTCGAAAAGACTTAAGGCGGTTCCTTAATCGTCGCGATTGAAGCAAATCCGATCAGTTGAACGCTCTTTCCGCAATCCAATAACAGAAAATTTTTGCTCCGGTTGACCTCATCAAATGCCCTCCACGGCTCCTGCGATTCCACCCAAACCACGCCGAGTTCTTCCTTCCCGTCCGTCATCACCACAAGCACGTCTTTGAGTTTGGCCACGCCGGCACCGTATGATCTCATAATTTCGAGTTCGTATTCTGCATCCACGACAATTTTTTCGATCGCCTTTTTTTGAACCATCCAAAAATCTTTTTTCTCCGTTTCGAAGGCGATAAAAGGCTCGGGCGCCGCTAGCACATCCAACACACGTTCTGCCCCGTGATGCGCGGTAGTCACTTCGCTAAGAAATACATTCCCCTTGATCGGTTTGTGCCCCGCCACATGAAGCACAACTTCTCTCTTGGTTTTTTTAATAAGAAATTGACTCATGCGGTTGTCTCGAATGGCTTTTTATCCATTGCCCTCAATGCGGCCTCCTGCCGATCAATCTTTCCCGCTTTTACCAGCGCCATGAGCGACTGATCCATTAAGACCATTCCTTCCGAGGCACCTGTTTGAATCATGGAAGCGATTTGAGTCGTTTTCCCTTCTCGGACTAAATTCGCCAGCGCCGACCCCCCGACCATGATTTCAAGCGCCGCTGCCCTTCCTCTGCCATCCGATGTTCGAATCAACTGTTGCGCAATCACACCCTTGAGAGAATCGGCAAGCATTGTTCGCACTTGCGCCTGTGCTTCTACCGGAAAAACATCAATGATTCGATCCACGGTTTTTCCTGCACTATTGGTATGCAACGTACCGAAAATGAGGACTCCTAATTCTGCGGCAGTGAGCGCAAGACCGATGGTTTCGACGTCGCGCATTTCGCCCACCAAAATGACATCGGGATCTTCCCGACAAGCTGCTCGAAGAGCGGTAGCGAAACTTCGCGCGTGATAATGAACTTCCCTTTGCGTCACCAGACACTTCTTCGGTGGATGAACAAACTCAATGGGGTCCTCAATCGTGATAATGTGCGCTTCCCGTGTTTCATTGATGTGGTTGATCATTGAAGCGAGAGTCGTCGACTTTCCGCTTCCCGTCGGGCCCGTCACCAAGACCATTCCCTTTTCAAGTTCCGCTAATTTCTTAACCGCGGGAGGAAATCCCATCGCATCGATGTGCTTGATTTCGGCGGGAATGATACGAAACACTGCGGCCATACCGCGATGTGTGAAAAAAACGTTGGCTCTAAATCGCGCCACATTTTCAATGGAATAGGCAAAATCGAGATCCCATTCCCGCGTGGCGATTTCAACTTGCTCGGGTCGCATGATTTCAAATACCAACTGTTTCAGTTGATCATCGGTGAGAGGCGGAATTTTAAGCGGCATAACTTCGCCATGAACACGCAGCATTGGGGGAAATCCGACGGAGAGATGAAGGTCCGAAGCCCCCCGTTCCTTAAGCTCTATAAAGAGTCGATCAAGCTTGGCCACGCTGAACTCCTGTTTTCTTTACCGCGAGGGGCGCATCCACTTCCTTCTTGTGATGCGCGGCCCGCAGAGCCTCTTCTCTTGTAATCACCTTGTCGCGAACCAATTCTGCAAGAGCGGTATCCATCTTTTTCATTCCCAAAGTGGCACCCGTTTGCATGATGGAGGGAATCTGGAAGGTTTTTCCGTCGCGAATGAGATTTGAAATGGATGTGGTCGTGACCAATATTTCCGTCGCTAAGACCATGCCACTATTGTCGGCCTTCTTTAACAACTGCTGTGAACAGATTCCTCGTAAAGATTCGGAAAGCATGGTTCGAATTTGCGAGGCCTGAGTCGCCGGATACGAATCCACAATTCGATCGACGGTCTTGTGGGCGCTTTGCGTTTGAAGCGTGCTCAATACCAAGTGACCCGTTTCCGCGGCTGAGATCGCGAGCGAAATGGTTTCCAGATCCCGCATTTCGCCCACCATAATAATGTCGGGGTCTTCGCGTAGGGCTCCACGCAAAGCAGCGGCCGTGCTCTTGGTGTGTTTTCCCACCTCGCGCTGATTGATCAGCGCACGGCCGGGAGGGAAAATGAACTCTATCGGGTCTTCCACCGTAATAATATGAACCGGCTCTCGTTCATTAATGGTTTGAATGAGCGCTGCCAGAGTGGTGGTCTTTCCGCTCCGAGTCGGTCCCGTAACCAGGATGAGCCCCTGATTTAAATTCACGAAATTAACAATCGTGTCGTTAAGTCCCAAATCCTTCGGCGTTGGAATCTTGTTTGGGATATAACGAAAAACGGCATCCATGCCGTTACGCTGTCGCAACACGTTAGCGCGAAAACGACCGACTTCCGGAATCTCGTAACAAAAATCGATATCCCACTTCTCCGAAAATCCCTTTTTTTGTTCGTCATTTAGTATCGCACCGATCATTTGTTCGGTTTCTTCCGGTCGGAATGGGGGTACAGACAGAGGCTTTAGCAGGCCATGCACGCGAACCAAGGGGGGCATGCTGGCCGCGATATGGAGGTCGGAAGCCCCCATTTCAGGAAGCTTTCGTAATAATTGCTCAACGGTATTCAAGGAACCGCGATTCTAGCTGGAAAACGGTATGACCCAAGAGAGATTTTCTTCCGTCCGAAAATCGATCTCTGTTGACTTTCTTTCGTCCAGTCATGCCGAAGAGTCTGAGATTTTATTCCTTTTATATCAAGCAGTTGCGCGTTTTCGCGCGTTGGCACTTCGATTGCCATAGCAGGGGGTATGAAAAACGCGAAAAAAATATTTCAAATTCTTTTGAGTCTCTTATGCATCACATCGGCGAAGGCGGCGGAAACGATCACAATCGCTCCCGGCCGTCAACATGTGATTTCATCCCCCGGAGTAAAGCGCGCGGCCATCGGTGACCCCGATGTGGCGGACGTGAAGGCCCTCCCCGATGCTCAACAAGTCATTGTGACCGGCGCTAAACGAGGCACTACGGATCTCATCCTTTGGTTTCGAGATGGATCGAAAAAATCCTATCTCATCGAAGTGAATACGAAAGGAAGAAATATCGAACAGGAAGTGCGGGCAATGCTCGATGGAATGGAAGGGGTCTCGCTTCGAAGAACAGGAGGAAATTTAACACTCGAAGGACAGGTGTTCCGAGGCGAAGATCTCGAAAAGATCGCGAAAATTACGAAGAATTATTCCAATGTGAAGGACAATACACGTGTAAATCCTCAGGCGCTGGAATACATGGGGCATCAGATCGCCGAGCGGCTTGAAAAGGCGGGTCTTGAGCAAGTAACCGTCCGGAGCGAAGTCGACACGATTTTTCTGGAAGGAGAAGTATCGCGCAAAGGCGATATCGCACGCGCGGAGAATCTCGCGAAATCCATTTATTCCAAAGTTTCCAATTCCATTTCCGTCGGCGTGTCCGCCGAGCCTTTGATCTTGGTGGATGTGAAGATGATGGAGATCCGAAAAAATTCTCTCGGTGACGTGGGTCTCGATTGGCCGAACAGCATTTCAAGTGACGCTTCAGCTAGTTTCGGCGGCGGGGCCGGTTGGTCGGGAATCATCAATATCGGGGGCGAAAAACCCACCCTGAACCTCAAAGCCATGGTCGCCAAAGGGCTTGCCAAGGTTCTTTCCAACCCCAAGCTTCTCTGTCGGAACGGAACGCCCGCATCCTTCCTCGCAGGGGGCGAAATCCCGATTCGAGTCGTGGGGGAACGCACAGCGGACGTCATCTTCAAAGAGTACGGTGTAAAACTCGAAATCAAGGCAAAGATCGACCAGTCGCGAAGAGTCTATCTTGAAATTGAAAGCAAAATTTCCGATCTCGATTCCTCTACGGCGATCGACAACATTCCCGGCATCCTCGAACATCGAGTCAAAACTGCGGCAAATCTCCGCTTGGGCGACACGATCGTCCTGGGAGGTTTAATTGAAGATCGATCCCGCAAGAATGTGGAGAAAGTTCCCTTCCTCGGACACGTGCCGATTTTGGGTGAGCTATTCAAAAGCCGATCCTTTCAGAAAAATGAATCTGAGTTCGTCATCTTCCTTACCCCATTCTCTGGAGATGCAACCAGTACGGTCGCACGACAGACGCTTAAGAAAGCGGATGAGCACTCCAAGCGGTTTGATAAGGAACTCAAACTCTCGATTCTGGATTGATCATGAACACCACCCTTTCACAAAATGTTCGGAATCGATCGAAGGAGTTTCTCTTAAACAACCTTCTGGAGATCATCGATCTTCGAAAGACCGACTACGCTCAGCTTCGAGGTCCCGAATTGCGTGCCAAAGTCGAAGCGCTGGTCAAACAATGTCTCGACAAAATCGATGCCCAGGGTCGTCTCTCCGTAGACGACGAATTGGTTTCCGACATTGTCGACGAAGCCGTCGGACTCGGACCCTTGGAAAAGCTGCTTCGCGATCCGACCGTTACGGAAATCATGGTAAACGGCAAAGATCGAATCTTTATCGAACAAAAAGGAAAGATTCAGCAGACTCTGGCGACGTTTTCGAGCGATGCATCTCTCCGGACGATCATCGATCGAATCGTCACTCCTCTGGGCCGTCGAATCGATGAGTCTTCTCCTATGGTCGATGCACGTCTGGCCGATGGTTCACGGGTGAATGCCATTATTCCGCCGCTCGCGCTAAATGGACCTACGATCACCATTCGAAAATTCTCAAAGACCCCCATTTCCGTCGAACGGCTCATTGAATTCGGTTCGCTCACCAAACAAGCCGCCTTTTTTCTTAATGATGCCGTTCGTATTCGAAAGAATGTTTTGATCGCAGGAGGAACCGGTTCGGGAAAAACGACTCTTCTCAACGCTCTTTCAGGATTCATCCCAAGTCATGAACGAATTTTGACGGTAGAGGACGCCGCCGAATTGAAACTTCCGCAACCTCATGTGGTTTCGCTGGAAGCTCGCCCGGCAAATGTTGAAGGTCGTGGAGAGGTCTCCATCCGTGACCTTGTCCGCAATGCCCTCCGCATGCGCCCCGATCGGATTGTCGTGGGCGAATGCCGTGGGGGCGAAGCTCTCGACATGCTTCAAGCCATGAACACTGGCCATGATGGTTCGCTCACTACCGCTCATGCGAACTCTCCGCGCGATGCCCTTCTTCGCCTGGAGACCATGGTGATGATGGCAGGTTTCGATCTCCCGCTGCGCGCGATTCGCGAACAGATCGCCAGTGCGATCGACCTCATCGTCTTTCAGGCTCGATGCTCCGATGGAACTCGAAAAGTGACGCATGTGACGGAAATTTGCGGAACCGAGGACGGAACGATTCAATCGCAGGATCTCTTTCTTCGACGCCCCGGCGTGGAAGGGCTTCATGCCACCGGACGTCTTCCCCGATTCGCCGACCAGCTTTCGTCTCAGGAACGCCAGCGTTTTGTGGATATCCTCAACCTTGGAGAACTCCGTGCTTTGGCTTAGCGCTCTCTTTATCGCGGCATCTCTTTTTTGGATCGCCACGAACCTGGTGAGCCGCTATCAAACCAAGCTTTTGGTGGTGGAGAATGAATGGGAAGAAAATGTTCGATACGGGCTCTCAGAACAATTTCTCTTTGTAAATCCGACGGCGCTAAGAAAAAGCTTGTTATGTATGGCTGCCGTTGGTGGCCTCGTCTCGTTTGTTACCCTTTCGCCATGGCCCTTCTTTGGCTCGCTCCTCCTTGCGATCGGAATACCGATTTTACTTTTACGGCATATTCGAAACCGCCGCCAGACACTTTTTCAGAAGCAATTTGGTTTGGTCCTGCCTCAGCTCTCGGCCATTCTTCATGCGGGGCATACATTTGATCGCGCGATTGAATCACTGATTCGAACGCAGCCTGCTCCACTTTCTCAGGAATTCCAGATCGTCGCAAAGGAGCTGCGTCTGGGAACCACAATGGAAGAGGCGATGAAGAATCTCTGCCTTCGCTATCCGAGCCGTGATCTGGAGCTGGTCTCGAGCGCCGTTTCGATTTCTCGGCGTGTCGGATCGAACCTTTCCGAAGCTTTTGATCGCGTAGCGGAGATGATCCGGGCGCGAGCTGCGCTTCGAGACCGCCTCACGGCTTTAACGGCGCAGGGGAAAGTGCAGGCGATGGTAGCGATCGCTATGCCGATTTTACTGACGGTTGGAATGAATTTTTTGGCACCCGACTATCTTTCCCCACTTTTCCGAACATCGGCGGGACACTTGGCGATCGCCGTATCGATCGTTCTTCTCAGCGTCGGCGGAACATGGGTTTACAAGATCAGCAAAATGGAGCTCATCCGATGATGGAATTATTGGCTATTGGTTGTTGGGGTTCGGCGCTCGGATATCTCATTTGGGGATACCGCACACGATTGGCGAAATGGGTTCCTGCGGGAGTCAACCCCCAACTTTTCAAAAACCCAAAACAGGGAAGCACTCGATTATCGGCGGATTTCAGCCAGTGGCTGACCGGCCGCGTTTCACCCACAATATTCGCTGGACTCGCGAAGAAATTGGAGCGGGCTGGAAGACCGGCTGGAGAAGCGCCACATTTTCTAGCGAAACAAATTCTGTTGAGCGTGGGGGGAAGTATCCTCGGGTTGGTTTTTTGGTCCGTACTCGATACTCCTTTCCTAGCGATCCTGTTTGCCACCGCAGGCTATTTTCTCCCGGCTCAAACTCTCAATAGTCAGATCCGAAAACGGCAACGGGCGATTGTGCTGTGCTTCCCTTATTACCTGGATCTCATCACCCTCGCCCTCGAAGCTGGTCTCGATTTGATCGTAGCAATTGAAGAGGTGGTAGGGCGAGATCAAAACAATCCGTTGCGGGAAGAGCTTCTCATCACATTGAAATCGATTCGAATGGGAACGCTTCGTTCCGTAGCTTTCCAGGATATGGCGAATCGAACCGGGGTCGAGGCCATGTCCCTCTGGGCTTCCAGTATCGCTCAATCGGAGCAGCTTGGATCGAGCTTAGGAAGCCTACTTCGCCTTCAATCGGAAACTCTGCGCCGCGAAATCTTCAGCCAAGCCGAAGCTCTCGCTCAAAAAGCCCCCGTGAAAATGCTCGCCCCCCTCATTATATGTATTTTTCCAGTCGTCTTTATCCTTCTCTTCGTCCCCATCGCCCTCAAAATGACGGGGGGATTTTGACGATTCGAACTTGCATTCCATATTCTAAATTAGGAATCGAGACAGAGCGCGTAGTTCGCTCCTTGCAGCCGGCTGACGGCTTCGCCGTCGAAAGTCAACCACTTACCTCGAAGGAGTTTAGCCAGGGCCGCGTAAGCAGCGTCGTATCCCGTCAACTTGAATTTGGAAACAATTTCACAAGCGCAATGGGAGAGGCCTTCATCCATTGGATAGCGCCTTACACCAAGTTTCAATAGGCCTTGAAGGGCTTCCTCCACATCCCTCGCCTCCAACAACCGAAGAAGGACGGCATGTACTTCAAAGAAGAAAAGCTCGGGGACTGCAAATGCCTCCGGACGTTCCTGTATTTCAAACAAGTATTCACGCGCTCGATCGGAGCCCTTTTCTTCCCGAAACCATTTGGTCGCAACGGAGGCATCGACTACCCGAATCAAGGCAGAGGGCCTCGAAGACTTCTCAAAATGTCGAGAGAGCTCGTATTAGACTTCCCTTTCCGTTTTCGTAGGGCGATCATGTGTTCGACCAGGGTCTTGCGTTCCTCGGCGGCATGTTTATCTACGAATCGTTCGCGGAAGTCCTTCACCGAGATCAGCACGGCCGCGGGCTCCCGCCCTTTTTCCACGAGAATCGGACCCTCATTTCGGGCAAGGTCCCTCAGGACCTTACCCAGAGATTGCCGCAAAGTCAGTGCATTCACCTTCTTCATACCACGAGTATATAAATGTGTATATGTTTGTGTCAACCTACATGAAATCGAGCAATGACGGCAGGTCGCTTCGGCAGTCAAGATACGGCCTAATTTCTGACGTTCCGGATCAGAATGCGGTAGTCGGCGGCGGCGGTATTGAGTGAGTTTCTTTGAAACAAAGTGACCGTCCGGCGATGGAGCAAGAAAGGCTCCCAGTCGGTCTTTTCTATTTCAAATCCATCGGTTCCACGGAAAATCGTCTGAATATCGACCCACACATCGTCATTCCATTTGTTTTCAATTTCCATTTTGACTTCGAACTGGCCTCCGGCGAGACGGGTGCTGGCTTCTTTCACGACATGAATCCGGTAGGTCAATCCATGATCCAGAAGCAACACCTTTTCAGTTTCTTGGAGAGGCGTTTCACTGGAAGTCGGCTTATATGGACCGCACCCCAGCCCCGCAATTAAAAAGATTCCAATCAATAGTCGCTTCATTTTAACCTCCATCCCTAAGATTTCGGTGGACACGGTTGTCCACGGACCAAAACCATCCGTTCCTCTCCCGTTTGTATGTCGTAGTACCAGAGCTGATCGTATCGGGGAAGAGGAGACTTTCCCTCGGCGTAAAATCGAACTCTCACCTCATGCCGGCCCGGTGCCAAATGAGTTCCAAACGTGAGAATGCGATCAGGCAACAGTTCCCACTCGCGTGTGTCGGCTTTCGACTGATCCGCCAACATAAAGAGACCGGCACCCAGCGCCACCCAACCCGCCGTTTCATTTCCCTTTGCCGCTTCATTCGCAGCAATCACTGTGGTCGCAGCCGCGGCATCATGGGTGATCCCCTTCGTAATTTGTACTGTGTCTTTTCCAGTCCATCCCTTTGATCTTGCCTGATTGGTTAGATCCGCGATCTCGGCTCCCTCTCCTTTGGCGGCTCCGTCGATCTCAATCTCCACTCCCCGTTCCGGATAATTCCGCCGCTGCCATTCAATCAAACTTCCTCCCGGCCCCTTTCGAACCTTTTCCGGCATTTTTCCCAGCTCCGCGAGAAAAATGATATTCGCCGCTTTTAGTTTTTCCGGAGAAAGAAGGGGATGATGGGGATAAACCTTCTTCACATTCTCAAGCGCGATTCGGGCGTTGTCATCTTCTCCCAACTTAAACGCCAGTTTCGCCAAGAGGAGATAGGCCAACGCAAAGTCGTCGCGGTTTTTCTCTTTTTGCTTAATCGCCAGCGTCGCCTTGGTAAATGAAGCGCGCGCATTATCGTAGTCCCCCTTATTATAATAGATAATCCCGCCATAGATGGCTGCCATCGCCTTTTCAAAAGGCTCACCCTTAAAAATTTTAATCGCTTCGGCACTGACCAGGCTGGCTTCGCCTCTTCCCTTTCCGACATCACTCCACATGGTTTGCTGCGCGGCTTGGGAAGCTTTTTCCGCTTTTTCCTCATCCCCACCATGGATGGCGGAACTTAGAATCGCTAAATTATAAAGAACAAAATTCTTGTCCCCTTCGTTCGCCTTTCCTTCAAAGACTTTCGTGGCTCGAGCATAGTCGCAGGCATCGTAGGCTTTGACTCCCGCCGCTGGAAGATGAGTGCTGCAGGCCATCAGCGCGCCGCTCAGAAAGAGAACGGCAGCGCAAATTCGGTTCACTGAGGTCCGGGGTTATCGATCGTACAATCCCGCCTCACCGATCTTTTTCACTTCGTATTCATCCTCCCAAAGGATGTCGGTTGATTCGGCGTCGGTGAGACGAAAGGCATAGCGGGTATACGTGGAACGGGTTCCTCCCGCCACCTTGTCGATGGACGAAAGTTTACCGGTCAGAAAATAGTCCGCGCCCGATTTCATTTTCGAGCCTGAACTGGTGATTTCGCCTTTCCGTTTGGCCTCCCGTTCTTTCGCGATTTGTTCGCTCAATTCGCGATCCAGAAAAACCATTTTCCCCGAGGCATTCTTCAAAAGAAGGGTTCGCATTTTTTCGATAAAGAGATTCTTGTTAATAATTTCATTCGTTTCATTTTTCACATCGGCAAAAGCAATGCGAGGTGGGGTTTTTGCGTTCGCAATTTGTGGAAGTTGGATCATCGATCGCGACATGTTTTGAGCCACCGCGAGGAGATCTTTGCTGCCCGTTTGGGTGTCCGAAAAAGGCTCGTCGGCAGTCACATCCACCCGGTTTGTACTCGCCACACATCCCGCAAAAAGAAGTACCAGTGAACTCACTCCAATGATTTTTCGCATGAACCTAACCTCCTAAATTGAAACTTTTATGGAGGCGGATCTTCGCACCGGGCCGCAAGGTTGTAAAGACCGCTCAATGTGA
Source organism: uncultured bacterium (assembly GCA_964397255.1). Taxonomy (GTDB): domain Bacteria; phylum Bdellovibrionota_G; class JALEGL01; order JALEGL01; family DATDPG01; genus CAYNHQ01. The sequence goes on along the minus strand of CAYNHQ010000004.1, from coordinate 234,622 downwards.
TAGCAGATTCGCCGTGCCGAAACTCACTCAAAAGGATATCGCGCATGTGGCAACCCTCGCCCGCCTACGCATTGAGGAGTCGGATTTTGCCAAGCGTCTCGCCGAGTTTAACGACATTTTGACCCACATTGAAAAGCTAAATGAGATTGACACAAATCAGATCGAACCCACGGCTCAGATTACAACAGCCGAGGGTTCATTGGGGACACCTTTGGCCCCGGACCAGCCTGTTCCTTCACTGGATCCCGATGTCGGCCTGGCCAATGCTCCTTCCAAACAAGATCATTATTTTCGAGTTCCCCGAGTGGTGGAGAACGAATAGTTCCCATGCGTGATCAAATTCAAGAGGCGAGTCTCACCGAACTTCGCGCGCTTCTCGACAAACGAAAAATATCTTCGCGAGAAATGACGAAGATTTTTCTCGATGACATCGACAACCGAGACCATGCATTCGGAGCTTTTCTCACCGTCACACCCGAGCTGGCTCTTGAAATGGCTGACCGAGCGGACCAGAAAATCAAACAGGGCGAGATTTCGCCTCTCGCCGGAATCCCGATCGCGATTAAAGACATCATTCACGTTCGGGGGGTTCGAACGACGGCTGGTTCAAAAATTCTCCGAAATTTTGTGGCTCCCTACGACGCCACTGTGACGGAGAAACTTCGCGACACCGGAGCCGTGTTCCTGGGCAAGACCAATTGCGACGAATTTGCGATGGGATCTTCGAATGAAAATTCAGCCTACGAAGTGGTCCGAAACCCTTGGAATCTAAAATGTGTGCCGGGAGGATCGAGTGGCGGGTCCGCTGCTGCCGTGTCTTCGCGGGAAGCTCCGGCAGCATTGGGCACCGATACGGGTGGATCCATTCGCCAGCCCGCGGCCCTCTGCGGAATTGTCGGACTTAAACCCACGTATGGGCGTGTCAGCCGGTATGGCGTGGTGGCGTTCGCTTCTTCCCTTGACCAAGTGGGACCGATGACGAGAAGAGTGGAAGATTCGGCTTTGGTTTTCGAAACGATTGCCGGACATGATCCCCACGAATCAACCTCCGCACGAGTCACGATGGAACCCCCGCGTGGGAAAATCGGCCAATCCATCCAGGGGCTCCGGATCGGCTATCCCAAAGAGTTTCTTCCGGAAGGACTTTCAAAAGAAGTTCGTGAAAATTTTACCAAGGCGCTCCGAGACTTCGAGAAATTAGGGGCCACAGTAGTGGAAATTTCGCTGCCGCATACGGAGTACGCTATTGCCTGCTACTACATTGTGGCCACGGCGGAGGCTTCGTCGAATCTCGCTCGCTACGACGGCGTACGTTATGGACACCGGTCTGACAAATCGAATGACATGACGGAGCTTTTTGTTAGATCGCGAACGGAAGGCTTTGGCAAAGAGGTGCAGAGGAGAATCCTTCTGGGAACGTTCGTGCTGAGCTCCGGCTATTACGACGCGTATTACCTCAAGGGGCAAAAAGTCCGGACGCTGATTCGAAATGACTTTGCCAAGGCGTTTGAGAAAGTCGATGTGATTCTGAGTCCCACCTCCCCTACCCCTGCTTTTAAAATTGGAAGCAGATCAAGTAATCCGCTTGAAATGTATCTCTCGGATATTTTCACGGTTTCCACGCCGTTGGCCGGCCTTCCCGCCCTGGCCGTTCCATCCGGATTCTCTGCGACGGGACTTCCGCTTGGGATTCAGTTGATCGGAAAAGCATTCGACGAATCGACTCTCTTTCAGGTCGGACACGCCTATGAAACCGAAACCCGCTATTTTGAACGAAAGCCTCCGGCATGAACTACGAAGCAGTCATCGGCCTGGAAGTCCATGCGCAACTAAAGACCAAAACGAAACTCTTTTGCCGCTGTGAGAATTTATTCGGTAAAGAAGGAAACACGCTGACATGTCCTGTATGTCTCGGCCTGCCAGGTGCATTGCCTGTACTCAACGGCCAGGCCGTTCAATTCGCGCTCAAGGCGGGGATTGCCCTTCACTGCAAGATTCATCCGCGATCGATCTTTGCACGAAAAAATTATTTTTATCCTGATCTCCCCAAGGGCTATCAAATTTCACAATATGAAGCTCCTCTGTGCACAAATGGAAAAATGACCATCGACACGAAAGAAGGCCCCAAAGAGGTGGGAATTACGCGAATTCACATGGAGGAAGATGCCGGAAAACTCCTTCACGGCGACAGCATGATTACAAAGGAAGGGAGCTTGGTCGATCTTAATCGTGCGGGGGTGCCGCTCATTGAAATTGTCGGCGAGCCCCATCTTCGGTCGGGCGAGGATGCCGCCGCTTATTTGAAAAAACTTCGCACGACCCTCCGTTATCTGGAGGTCTGCGACGGAAATATGGAGGAAGGAAGTTTCCGTTGCGATGCCAATGTTTCGGTTCGTAAAAGGGGAGCGAAAGAATTTGGAACGAAGGTAGAAATCAAGAACATGAATTCGTTTAAGCATGTTCAAAAAGCCATTGAGTACGAAATTTTCCGGCAAACGGAAGCTCTCGAATCGGGCGAGAAGATCGTTCAGGAAACGCGGCTTTGGAATCCCGACAAAAATCTCACCGCATCGATGCGATCAAAGGAACACGCCCACGATTATCGTTATTTTCCCGATCCCGACCTGCTTCCTCTCGAACTCCCAGCCCAGCTTATTAAAGACGCGCAAACATCCCTTCCCGAGTTGCCCGATGAACGGAGAAAAAGATTTGAGAAAGAATATGCCCTTCCCTCATACGATGCGGGAGTTTTGACGGCCGAGAAAGAGATGGCCGACTATTTTGAGACCGCGCTAAAGGCTTATGGAAATCCCTCCCCCGAGCGAGTAAAGACGATCAGCAACTTTGTCATGGGAGAGGTTCTTCGAATTGCGAATGAAAAGGGGAAATCCGTGGACCAGGCGGGTATCTCTCCGGTGGCGCTGGCCGACCTTTTGAATTTGAAAGATTCGGGGAAGATCAGCGGAAAAATGGCGAAAGAAGTGATTGATGAAATGGCGGCTTCGGGAAAAAGCGCTGCGGATATTGTGGCGAGTCAGGGCCTTTCGCAACTCACCGATCCGGAAGAAATCCGAAAAATAGTGAAAGCCATTGTCGCTGCGAACCCGAGTCAAGCGTCGGACTACCGCGCTGGAAAAGAGAAACTCTTTGGATTTTTTGTGGGCCAGGTCATGAAAGCCTCACAGGGAAAAGCCAACCCCGAATTAGTGAATCAAATTCTAAAAGAGGAGCTGGGCCGTGCCGTTTGAAACGGTGGAATGGAAAGACAATCAAGTCGTCGTGATCGATCAGACGCTTCTTCCTCACCAGGTGATCTATCACTCCTATTCAGACCCGGAGGACGTCGTCCAATCGATAGAAAAAATGATTGTGCGAGGAGCTCCCGCCATTGGCGTGACTGCGGCGCTTGGCCTCGCTTTGGCAGCAAATCAAGATACGTCGATTTCTCTGCCCGAGGCCAATATGCAATTTGGCCGTTGGTGCGAACGATTTGCGTCGACGCGACCGACCGCCGTCAATCTCTTCTGGGGAATCGAACGGATGAAGCGGACCGCAGCGAAATCATACCCCCATACGAAGGAATGGGCGGCAAAACTCTTGGAGGAAGCGAAAAAAATTCGAGAGGAAGACATTCGGGCCTGCAAAACCATGGGGGACTTCGGCGCTTCGCTGATCCCGAGCCATGCGAAAATTCTCACCCACTGCAATGCGGGGGCATTAGCCACGGCGGGATGGGGCACGGCAGTCGGTGTGATTCGTTCGGCGGCAGAATCGGGTAAAAACGTTTCCGTCTGGGTAGATGAAACCCGGCCCTTTCTGCAAGGTGCTCGGCTCACATCCTGGGAATTGGGTGAGTTAGAGATTCCCGCAACTTTGATCTCCGACAATATGGCGGGGCATTTTATGTCGCGACGGGAAGTTGATTTAGTCATCGTGGGAGCCGATCGAATTGTGGCGAATGGAGACGTTGCAAACAAAATTGGCACATACACGTTGGCGGTGTTGGCAAAAGAAAATGGAATTCCATTTTATGTAGCGGCTCCCCTCTCAACAATCGATCTGGGAACTCCTTGGGGAACAGCGATACCCATTGAAGAAAGAAATCCGGAGGAGGTTCGCCGATTCGGGGGAAATTTGGTCGCCCCAGTGGAAATGAACGCGCGCCATCCCGCATTCGATGTCACGCCCGCCCGTTATGTCACTGCAATTATTACCGAAAACGGCATCGCCCGACCACCATACTCAGAGTCGCTCGTGACGCTAAAGAAGAGCGAAAAAAACTTGTAGAAGGAGAGCCAACGACTTAGGTTGCCTGCGCCATGTATCAGCCGACGGAAAAGATCTGGATGGATGGAAAGTTGGTTCCCTGGGGGGATGCAAACGTCCACATCATGACCCATTCGCTTCACTATGGCGTCGGAGCGTTTGAAGGAATTCGCTATTACAACACGGAACGAGGTCCGGCTCTTTTTCGCCTGGGCGATCATCTTCGTCGATTCGAAGAATCCGTGAAAATCGTCGCGCTCAAACTTCCCTTCACTGCCACGCAACTCCGGGACGGCTGTTTGGAACTCCTCCGGATTTGCGGATTAAAAGAAGGATATGTTCGGCCGCTGGCCTTTATCTCCGAGGGACCCAATGTCGGACTCTGGGCCTATGATAATCCGGTCCGTGTCGCCATGGTCACCTACGGATGGGGAGCCTATCTTGGAAAAGACGCCCTTAAAGACGGCGTTCGAACAAAAATTTCGAGCTATACCCGCCTGCATCGAAACACGAATTTCACAAAGGGGAAGATTACGGGCCAGTATGTCAATTCAGTTTTGGCCAAAAGAGAAGCTCGAGTAGGAGGATTCGACGAAGCGATCCTCCTCGATCCGGAGGGCTATGTCGCCGAAGGTTCGGGCGAAAACATTTTTATTGTCCGAGATGGCGTGATCAAGACTCCCACTCTAGGAGCCATTTTACGCGGAATAACTCGGGATACGGTAATAACATTGGCGAAAAATGAAGGGATGCCGCTGATCGAAGAAGGACTGACACGTGACGATCTTTATGTCGCTGATGAAATATTCTTTACCGGAACAGCAGCGGAAATTACACCGATCCGAGAAATAGACCACCGACAAATTGGGAAGGGCGTTCCGGGTCCCATCACGCGAAAATTGCAGCAACTGTATACCGATGTGGTGTACGGACGAGTTCCGAAATATCGAGAATGGCTTACTCCAATCTCCGGCTAACGTTTTTTCTATTCCTTTTCTCCGTATTTGGTTGTGTGGGATCTACCCCACCCGTCTCTCCGGTCCCACCCAATGCGAAAATATTTGATTTCCCCTTTACCACGCTTTGGAAGGCAACCATTACCGTCATAGAAAACGACTTCAAATTCCCTTTGGAAGTGGCGGATGATACCGAGGGGTTTTTTTCAACGAAGCAGATCACGGAACAAACTCTTGGAATAACGATTCGAAATCGAATATCGGGAAGAATCATTTCGCAAAACGATAAATCTCTCCTCACACTCTACAACCAGCGGCAAACCTTCGATGGAGAGCATTGGAAAGCACTCCCCACTGACTACGTGTTGGAAGGAAAAATTCTGCAGGCCCTCACTCAACATCTTTCGACCTTCGTGAAATGAAAAATCGCTGCGCATGGTCGGGCAGCGACCCCCTCTATATCGCATACCACGACGACGAGTGGGGAAGACCCGTGCACGACGATCGAACGCTCTTTGAATTCATCACGCTCGAGGGTGCGCAGGCGGGACTCTCTTGGATTACGATTCTCCGCAAGCGAGAAAACTATCGCCGAGCGTTTAACGGATTCGATCCAAAAAAAATTTCGCGCTACACATCGAAGAAAGAAAAAGATCTCTTGCGAAATGAAGGGATTGTTCGGAATCGGCTCAAGATTCGTTCGACAATTGAAAATGCTAGGGCGTTTCTCGATGTGCAGAAGGAATTTGGAAGTTTTGATCGTTATATTTGGCAATTCGTAGCTGGAAAACCGATCCGAAATTCTCCCCGCTCCCTCAAGGAAGTTCCTCCTCGAACCCGAGAATCGGACGCCATGAGCAGAGATTTAAAAAAGAGAGGTTTTAATTTTGTCGGTTCAACGATTTGTTACGCCTTCATGCAGGCCTGCGGACTTGTCGCCGACCATACCACCGACTGTTTCCGATATCGTCCTAGTTAACCTGGGGCTAGCGTGCCGAGATCTTGGCGGACACGCCGGATGGACCGGGCGCGACCTGTTTTTGAATCCACGTCCACAATAGCTCCGCAAAAACGAACGTCATTTTTCCCGACATCAAATTTCCCCTTAATGCCCAGAACAAAACGCTCCAGCGCCAGGTCTTTTCGAAGACCGATGACGGAATCATAGGGGCCCGTCATTCCCACATCGCTGATATAGGCCGTACCCTCCGATAGAATTTCCTCGTCAGCGGTTTGAACATGCGTGTGCGTTCCCAAGACCGCTGAAACTTTTCCATTGAGATACCACCCCAATGCCCGCTTTTCTGACGTCGCTTCGGCATGAAAGTCGACAATGATAATCGATGTCGTTTTTCGGCACTCGGTCACCGCGCCCAGTGTAATCTCAAATGGCGAGGGAATTTCGCCCATATGAACCCGGCCAATGGCATTGATCACTCCCACTTCCACACCATTTTTTGCCGCGCGCACGATCCATCCCCTTCCCGGCATGCTATGGGGCGGGTAATTGAGCGGGCGAAGAAGACGGGAGTCGGAGTCGAGAGCCGGATCGATCTCTTTTTGGTCTCGAACGTGATTGCCACTGGTAATGATGTCGACACCGGCGGCAAACAATTCTTCACATTTGTCCGGAGTCATCCCCTTCCCTCCCGCGAGATTTTCCCCGTTAGCGATCACGAAATCGAGGGCCTCATTTTTGATGAGCGCGGGAAGGCTCTCCATAATGGCCCGTCGTCCCGGCTTTCCAAATACATCTCCAATTAAAAGAATATTCATACTTGAAACATTTCCTGTTCTATTACCACCTAATCCACACGTGCATCATGCGGCTCAATGGGGATCAATCAACAAGTGGAAAGAAATTAAAGCTGTGCGTCGACGAGCTTGAGAATGCGGTTGCCACGCTTCTGAATGGTGTCTCGAATTCGGGCCGCTTGCCGCCGCTCTTGCAGCAATTCGCCCGCAAGATTCATGGCCGTCAATATTGCAATTTTCTCCGTCGAAAGAGAACCCGCCTTTCCAATCAGCTCGCGCATTTTCGAATTCACCAAATCGGCTGACTCATTGGCAAATGAATCGTCAAAACCGCTCCGAACCGTATAAGCCTTGCCGAGGATCTTTACTTCCGTGCTCATGCCGACCGGAATACCTAATATGGGTCGGCTCCGTCAAGTTTGAAATGCCCGTGGCTAGGAGTGGGCTCCACGACGGTCCAAGACAGGGTAGGCCATCTTGCAAATGATCGAATTGATTCGGCGAAGATTGCTCAATATATCTAAATGGATCGACGAGGTTTCAATGGACTCTTTGTATCCCTGATGAAGGCGAAAAAGGTGTTTTTGGCTGAGTTCCTGCTCCAATTGGGCGATTTGCTTTTTGTGCCTCATGACCTTTTGTCCGATCTCGATATTGCCGGTCGCAAACGAAGTCACCGCCAACTGAAAATTTTCCATCACTTGGCGGTGAAACTCATGAATTTCTTCCCGCCCTACGGTGGAAAACGATACTCCTTTTCGTCGTCGTTTTTCCGCCAGAGCCATCAAATCCTTGGAGACCACATCGCCCACCGATTCGAGGTCGTGTGTAAGCATGAGCAGTTCCAACTCGCGTTGCGCTTGTTCATCGGTGAGTTTTGTTTGCGCGACTTTGGCCAAGTAGAATTTAATCCCCTTGTCGAGGCGATCCACTTGATCATCCATCTCTTCGAGGCGATTCATCGTCTCACGGTCCTGTTCTTCGAAGGGAGCCAACGCCAGAGCGCACATCTCCTGCGTGATTTCGGCCATTCGGAGAATTTCACGTGTCACATTTGCGAAGGCCAATGTCGGGGACTCCAACGCATGCTCGTCCAAATATTTGGGCCCAAATTCTGATTCGCCTACACGCGGGCGAACCAATGTCGACATCCAACGGGAGAGAAGCGGAACAATAGGTAGAAAAACAACAGCCAAGATAACGTTAAAAAATATGTGAATCGCCGCCACTTGATACGAAGGAACGGAAATTTGTTCGGTGGCCCACTCCCCGATGACATCCGCGAAAGGAAGCAGCGCAAAGATGACGAGGGACTTCGTCATGACATGAAGTAGCGCCAAACGCTTTCCTTCCGTTTGCGCACGAAAACCAGCTAGGAGAGGGCCCACGGTTCCCCCTAGATTCGCTCCGAGAACAAACGGAACCGCATCTGTGGCAGTAAGAAGGCCGGCGGCGGCAAAAGAGAGGAGAATACCGACAATGGCTGCGCTGCTTTGAACCAGCCCCGTGAAAAGAGCCGCAAGAAATAGAGCCGCCGCATGATTTCCCGCAATGGCGGCGATCACTTCGTGAGACAAAGGAGATTCCCGAAGAGGAGTCGCGGAAGTTCCCATGAGCGTCAATCCATAAAAAATGAAACCAAAACCGAGAAGGGCCTCAGCAAAAAATTGTCTGCGCCCCTGACGCAAAAGAAAGGTGGCCACGAAACCGGAAACCAAAATCGAGAAAGACAGAATCGTGGCATCGAATCGAACAATCGATGCGAGCAAAACTACCAATAGTGTCGTTCCCACATCAGCGCCCAAAACGACGGCCGCGGCCTGACGAACATTGAGAAGCCCAATGCTCGCCAGCCCCACCATCATGACAGTGGTTGCTGTGGAACTTTGAAAGACAATGGCCATGATGATGCCGAGAAAAAAACCGGCCAGCCGATGGCGCGTAAGCCGACCTATCTTCGCCCGAAGCTGATCTCCGACCGCCTGGCGGAAACCTTCCTCGGTCATATGAAGCCCGTAGAGAAAGAAGCAAAGAGCCGCAAAAACGTAGGCAATGGAAAAATGGGTCATGCGCTGAGGAGCTCTTGAGCGAACTGGATCGCATCAAATGGAACCAGATCTATCGCTTGCTCCCCTACTCCAAGATAACGGATTGGGAGTTTCAGTTCCAGCGAAGAGGCGAGTGCCGCGCCCCCTCGTGCGGTGCCGTCCATCTTCGTAAGAATAAGCCCTGTTAATGGAACGGCTTTTTGGAATTCACGTGCCTGGGCAATGGAGTTTTGGCCAAGCGTAGCGTCGAGAACGAGAAATGTTTCGTGAGGTGCTCCTCTCCCATCTTTTCCAAGAACTCGAACGACTTTTTTGATTTCTTCCATGAGCGGTGACTTCGTATGGAGTCTCCCGGCGGTATCTGCAATCAGAAGTGCATTTCGCGCGACGGATCTTTGCCAGGCATCAAAAATGACGGCGGCCGGATCGGCACCTTCCTTTTGTGCGACCACTTCAACGTCAGCGCGCTCCCCCCATTTTTTGAGTTGCTCAATCGCTCCGGCGCGAAATGTGTCCCCCGCCGCGAGAATCACTTCATATCCTTTTTTGTGAAACTGATATGCAAGTCTTCCGGCGACGGTGGTTTTCCCGGCGCCGTTTACTCCGACCAAAAGAATGGCCCCCGGTGTGGGAAGAAGTGTCGCGGGTCGATTCATCTCGCCGAGCAAGGAAACGATTTCACGCTGAAGACCCTGGATCAGCTCATCTTCAGTTTTCCCTCCATAATGTTTGGCGACTTCGCAAAGTTTATCCACGACCTCGGCGGATAAATCGGCCTCAAAAAGCAGCGCCTCGAGTTCTTCGCGCGAAATGGCACCCGTACGGAATTTTCCGAGCCAACCCTGAAATCGCTCCTTCCACCCCTCCTTCTTTTTCAATTTGAGCATCGCCCCCATTACCATTCACCTCTTTTTTTGGCTACCGGTTATGGACATCATCGTGAGTTGGGCTATTATTTTCATTTCGTGGATTCGCTGCGATTCTTCGTTTTCGTGTTTATCTTGCCGTTTGTCGCCCAAGGAATGGAAGGTGCGCCTGATCTGGCGCGCATCATAAAGAATGGATCCATCGTCGTGGCGATGCACCAAAAGGACAGTGCACCATTTTTTATGACCACCTCATCGGGTCAGTTAATCGGTCTGGATGTGGAAATGGCACGCGACATCGCCAGCAAAATTGGAGTGAAAGTTAATTTTCTTCGAACCGCCAAAACCTTCGATGAACTTCTCGACCAAGTCGAAGCAGGCAAGGCCGACGTGGCGATCTCGCGCATAAGTATTACGCCGAGACGAGCGTTGCGGGTTCAATACACGAATGCCTATGCCACGCTCACCGAAGTGTTACTGGTGAATCGAATCGCGCAGGCCCAACGAGGGAGAGGGCCGGATTCCATCGAATTCTTAGACAACAAAGGTGTAACCATGGGTGTGGTGGCCGGGAATGCCTATTCCGAATTCACAAAAGCCAATTATCCAAACGCGGAGCTCAAGATCTATAAAGATTTTGATGAAATGTACGTTGATGTTGCTCGCGGAAATCTCTCGGCGGTCTTACACCAGGACGTTACGGTGAGCGATTGGGAATTTCGGAATCCAAAATACGCTATCCAAGTTCATAAAATTATCTTGCCAGACAAGTTAGATCCGAAGGCGATGGCGGTGAATTGGAAGAATGAGAATCTGCTCCATTGGTTAAATTCGTATTTGGATGTGATTCGATACGACGGAACGCTCAGCGGCTGGATGACAAAGTATGTGAAGACAAATGAGTGGCGCCGCAAGTAAAAATCATAGACTCAGAGTTCTCGTAAGTCCGAAAACGATCGTTTTGAGTTCTGTGGCTGGAATTTTAGTCGGGCATTTACGTCCTTCATTGGGCCCGAAAGTGGCGACATTCGCGGCACTTTACCTTGCGCTTCTCCAAATGTGTGTATTGCCCATCTTGATAACCGCAATCGTGTCTGGATTGGGTCGCCTTTTCTCTTCTGGGGAAGCGATGACCTATTTGAGAAAGCTGATCATCGTATTCGCGCTCGGCATTTTCTTAGCCACGCTTCTAGGGATGATTACAGGCATGGTTGGAAATCCAGGCGGAGCACTCAAGGATTCCTCCCAAAATGCAGTTGGAAATATTCTTGCCGAGCAGGAATCTAGAAATTCTTCGATCGCCTCCAGTGAACCTCCAAGCATGCTCGGGTTCGTGCGAATGATGATCCCCATAAATCCTTTCGAGGCTGCCACGCAGGGGAAAAATTTGCCGGTTATCTTCTTTTGCATCTTGCTCGGCATGGCTTTAGGGCTCCTCCGAACCACTTCCAGTGAAACCACACTGAGAGTGATTGAGTCACTGTTCGATGCGTTATTAAAAATGATCGGCTGGGTCATGTATGGACTGCCCTTCGGCCTTTTTTGCATGTTCACCATGCAGGTCTCCCGAACAGGACTTGGGATTTTCTTCGCAATGGGAAGACTTCTTCTTTGTGTTTATATCGGCTCGAGCATTCTCTTGATCTCCTACATTTTAATTATTTCTCGAGCCACGCGAAAATCAATACGCGCAACTCTCTCTGCGCTTAAAGAACCGATTGTGGTGGCATTGGGAACCTCTTCGAGCTTTGCCACAGTTCCCGTTTCGATCGTAGCGCTGGAGGACAAACTGAAGATTCAGCCGAATCTCTCAAAACTGGTCGTTCCAATCGGCGTGAGTTTGAATCCGCAGGGAAGTGTGCTTTATTTTTCACTCGGAAGCATGTTCATGACACAGCTCTATGGCCTTCATCTAAATTTACAAGGCTATTTAATCGTTCTCTTTGGTTCTATTTTGAGCGGAATGTCTGTTACCGGAGTACCGGCTGCGGCAGCGCTCTCCGTTTTGTCGATCGTACTCGATCCACTTCGGCTCCCGATGGAAATTGCTCACATTTTGTTTCTTGCGATCGATCCTTTTACAGATCCGATTCTCACTTGCGTAAATGTCCTTAGCGGCTGCGCCGCAACGGCCGTTATAGCCGAAAAAACTGACTAATTCGCTCTCGCCGAAACACCAAAAACCAACTCTTCTCCGCAGGCCCACTTCCTTCATTCTTCCCTTGATTCCTTCTGAATTTGCGCGGATGGTACGTAAAAAAAGAAGAACCCAGCAGCATTGGAGCGGGCCATGAAGGAACTAATTGAGCAGATCGCGAAGGCATTGGTGGATCGTCCGGAAGATGTGGTGGTCGAAGAATCGCTCGGTTCGTATACTTGCGTACTTAAATTAAGGGTTTCGAAGGACGATGTCGGCAAAGTGATCGGGAAGCGGGGGGCAAACGCGAACGCAGTACGGACCATTCTTGATGCCGTTGGTGGCAAGCAAAACCGCCGCTATGTTCTTGAGATAGTGGAATAATTCAGCTCAGTGGGAATTCACACCCCACTTTTACGAGCCCATTTCGCTTATAACATGTTGAAATCAAAGCTATCTCTAAGGCATATTCCTTGCCAATACATAGATGACTATGTGGTTCAGCGACTCCAAATTCCGCCAGGTGAGCGCACTATTTCTGCTCTTTGCGGTTATATCCTCCTGCAAATCTAACCGAGTTCCGACCAATGTGGTGCTCACGGATGAAATCTCGAGCGCAATGTGCATTTCAGAGTCAAAAATTCAACACGGGTACACACTTAAAAAGGATCCTGCGTTTGCCATGGGCAATGATTCAGGATCTGGCTCCGCGAATGGGGAACCTTCCGCCACGCCTACGGTCACACCCACGCCCGGTGTGCAATCTTCGGGCGAGGCGATTGACATCTTTGTTCAGCGAAAAATTACTCTGCCCTCGGTGAATGAGGGAGGTGGATGCATTACACGCGCATACATCCTTCCGATTCCCAAGAAGGGCGGCGCCTCTCCGCTTGAACGGGGATCTTCGATCACGCTGAGTCGGTTGCCGCTCGAATTCGAAAGAAGCGACAATAAGAAACGAGAAAAACTCAAAATAGCTCCCGCGCAGGACAGCTTTTATCAAGTCGATCCGGATTCGGCATTCGAATTCGCTGAAAAGCCTGTGGCTCATATGTACCTACCCAGAAAATCGGGAGAACCTTTGTCGAGTCAGGATTTGGTCGTCCTCAAATTTGATTCCGCAGTTTCTCCCAGAGACGTACAGGAAAATACAATCGTCTGCGATGTCACGGGTGAGGTGGGCGGAGGGTCAAGAAATAACGATGATCGAGACTGCCCAAGCGGTGTGGCCATTCATTCAATCGTTCGGTTGGCATCCAGACTCGCGGTGGAAGAAGACGGACCCTACAAAAATAACATCTCCGAGCCCTATGACACGTATGTGGTCACGGCGCCCTATCGCCCGAGCAATCAACCGAACGAGATACGCAAATTCACAATCGCGTTCCGCAATCCAAATTTCAAACTGCTCGATTATTCAAACTATGAGGTTGCCAATGTGAAGCCGCTGGATGAATCCAGCGCCGTGTGCATTGCGCTTGGCCTGGATAATCAGAGCGGAAAATGTCCGAGAGGAACCAGTTACACGTTTTTCGATTTCAACGACGATAAAACTCAAACGACCTCGACAGCGACCTCCACTCCGCCCCGAGGATAGCCCTCTTCTCATTCGAAAGAAGTCAGGTAACCTCTTGGGCGTGAAGCGCGCGGGAGAAGTTCGGATGATCAATGTCGGTCCGAAAGAGGCGACTCTTCGACGGGCCTCTGCGCATGCCATCGTTTCTCTATCGAAGAAGACATTGGCCGCGATTCAGAATGGAACCGTCCCCAAAGGCGATGTGTTGGCTGTGGCGAAGGTGGCAGCGATTCAAGCGGCGAAAGAAACGTCCCGGATTCTCCCTCTCTGCCATCCCCTTCCGCTGGAATGCCTTGATGTGGAATTTCAAATTCGGGAGGTTCCTTCTGAAATTGAAATTCGTACGTCGGCCGAAGTCACGTGGAAAACCGGCGTGGAGATGGAGGCGCTCACCGCCGCCGCGGCGGCGGCCCTCACCATATACGATATGTGCAAATCTCTCGACCGAGGAATGTCGATTCATCGCATTGAGCTTCTTGAGAAAAGTGGCGGAAGAAGCGGGTCTTGGAAGCGAATCAAATGACCACTCGAGCTTTCTTCATTGGATCCATTCTTTTTATGAGCTTTCCGGCCGCTCCGCTCTCTCTAAAAGTCGGAACACGATGGACCTATCAAGTCGATGGTTCGCCCCAACGACATCATTATGTGGAAAGTTTCTCGACCATTTCAACCAGTCAAGGAAGCGTGAATGTCGCCGTCGTTCGTAGGGACGACGGAAACAATCGCCTCGTTTTCACTTCCAATGGCGATTGGTACGAGTGTCAGGCGAGCCAACTTCCCTCCAATGCGATGGGTTGTAATCAACCTCTGATGTTTTTCAAAACACCGGCCGAAGCGGGTCAAACTTGGAAGAGCGGGGACTTCCTTTTCTCGAATTCAGGAATTGAACCCGTTACGGTGTTCGGCGAGGCCTATCCCCATGCCTGGAAAATCGTTTATGCCCCCCTCGGATCACCCGACCCCCTCGGAGAGATGTGGCTGGATGAAACGGCCGGACGAATTCGAATCGTGGAGCGGGGCGCCCAATATCAGCTCGCATCTTTTTCTAGTGGAACTGGAGAAGAGCTTAAATCGTCCCCTGAAGCGGCGGTAAAGGCGCTTCTGGAAGAATCCCCGGCCGAAACAAAGGTCGAAAAACCTCTCCCCCCTCCCCCTGCGTGGCATCTGGACAAGAAGTGGATGTATGTCGGCATTTTTTCGTTGGCTGTTTTTCTTCCCATTATTGCCATCGGAATTTTATTGCTCGGCTCGCTCAAGCGACGGGAATCCTCAGAGGCGCTTCCTTCGCCGAAAACGATTTCGAGCGAGCTACAACTTATCACAGCAGTTGCGAGAGGAGGCGATGTGAGCCAAGCCCGAACCCGTTTGCTTGAATTGGTGTCGAGCCATCCCAACTACCCGGACCTTCACCATCAATTGGCCCTATTGCATCAGGCGGAGGGCGATCTGGAATCCGCTCGAAAGAGCTGGGAAGCGGCTCTGAGAATTCATACGGGCTACATCGAAGCGAGACTGGATTATGCTCGCTTACTTTTCGCGATGGGGGAGTTCGCCGAGGCGGCACGCCATTTCGGGCGTGTAGCGGATAAGAAGCCAGGCTATGCCGATGTACACCTTGCGCTGGCTCAGGCCCTTTTGGCTCTGGGGAAAACAGGTGAGGCAAGGCGGGCAGCTGAGCATGCTTTGGAGCTTAATCCGAAATTGAGCGAGGCCAGGGAAGTGCTGCGACAGTGCCAAACTTCAGCATCGCCCGCCCCCGCAACTTGAAAAAATGTACATGGTTTCAATGGGTTATATTAAGGTCCCTGGATCTTCGCTGGCATGTGGCTTGCGGTAGAATAGGATCGATGCGCAGAGCTCTGCTCATATTCCGGACGTTGGCACTTCTCATTCTTTTGGGTTCGCCCGCCCAGGCCGGCATTCCTCAGACAACTACAATGCCCCCGTCCGATGTGCGCGCAACCGGAAATCAGTGGGGAACCGATTTTGGAGCGGCAAGCCGGATTTATCCTCAAATGGACCCCACTTTATTGGCTCTGCAACGCAATGGGGCAGCCGATCCCTACAGCGCCATCTTGTATGCTCAAATGATGCAGAATATGGGTTTGGGCGGACAAAAAGCGCAACCCACACCAATGAGTCTTTCGAGTATTTTTTCCCTCGATTTTTGGAAGGATCTTTCGTCGAATGCTTTTGGCGCCATCATTTTTAAGTACCTTGATAAATATCTTCACCTCAGTGCCATTATGCGAATGTCCATGCAAATGAAAAATCCTCGTTTTAGCTCCCTATCCACGGGTCGCGTGATCCCGCAATTTTGCGCAGCCTGCCAGGGACTCAGCACACAAAATACCAATTCCCTGGCAAATATTTTTAATCGCCCCAAATAGTAGCCAACTCCGCCGACTCCGCGATAATGAGGGTCGTGCATCTTCGAGAATTATCGATCGTTCTTCTGTTGGGACTCCTTGGCTGTGGAAAAGAGCGAGTGGAGCTTTTGACCGATCGGGCCGAGGCCTACAATCGATCGGTCCGATGGTCGAGTGTGACGGCGGCTAGTGCGGTCATAGCAGACGATGTTCGCCGAAGTATGGCGCAGCGATTGGCCAAGCAACTAAGCACCACGCGTGTAGTGGACTATTCGATTGTAGATTTGGGTGTGGACGCGGAAAAGAAAAACGCATCGGTGCTCGTGGAATTCAGTTTCTATAATGTCGCGGATCAAGATCTAAAATATCGCCAAGAGCTTCAAATTTGGAAATATGATCCCAAGGAACAAAACTGGTTCCTTCACGAAGCCCGTGACGTCCCCCAACAGGAATAATTTAGCGCGGTTTATTGCGCGGGTCCTGTCACCTCTGGGGCCTGGGACCCATCTCGCGAAAAGACTCGGTTGGGAACCCCCCATCGGTGCCACCCGCGCTACTCTACCCGCACTCGGTTAGAAAGGAATATCCTCTTCGCCTGCCGTGGTGCCTAAATCGTCAGGGGGCGGGGGAAGATCGGCGGGAAAATCCTTCGGAGCTTCTTTTCCTTCTGGCCGGCCACCAAGAAATTGAATGTTCGTCGCGACGATTTCGGTGGAGTAGCGTTTATTTCCATCTTTGTCGTCCCAGCTTCGGGTTTGAAGTCTGCCTTCCACATAAATCTGCCGCCCCTTTTGGAGATATTGTCCGGCGAGTTCGGCGAGTTTCGACCAGGCCACGACGCGATGCCATTCGGTACGTTCTTCCTTCTGGCCGTTTTTATTTTTCCAGGATTCGCTTGTCGCGAGTCGAAGGTTAGCCACCGGCGCACCCCCTTGCGTATATCGAATTTCAGGATCCGCCCCGAGATGTCCGATTAAAATCACTTTATTGATGCCCGCCATGAAAACCTCCCCAAGTTGAATTTGGCTTTAGGTACGGTTCGATTGGTAGCTTGTCAAGGCTCCCTGTATAACTAGGCCCGAAATCACGTGAACCCATCGCAATCCCTCAGCTTTATTTCTCAGGCCCTGGAAGTCATTCAGGCTCATTTTTGGCTGAATGCTTCTGTAAAACTGAGCTTCCTCATTCTCATCATATATTTCCTGTATCGATTTTTTATGAGTGCAAGAGGGGCTACTTTTCGTGCCAAGATTCCTCTTCTCAATATTTGGTACGGGCATCGCGAAATTCGTTCGCTTCTGCGAGTGGGCGAATACGCCCAAGCAGGAGATCGGTTGATCGCACTGGGAAACATCGATCAAGCCCTGGATGTTTTCATCAGGGGAAATTTATTCGGTCGTGCGGCCGACATCCAGCTTCGGCGCAAAAATGTGGAGAAAGCTGCGGTACTGTACGAGCGTGGAGGCGAGTTTGTGAAAGCGGCGGAAATTTATTTTGAACGAAAACAATTCGACCTTGCCGAAGGAGCGCTTCAAAAGGCCGGGAAAAAGGAATTGACGGGTGACTATTATATTAAAAGCGGAAATCTGGAACGTGCGGCATGCGCTTTTTTTTCCGCTGCGCGTTTCAGTGATGCAGCCGAGACCTTCGAAAAATTGGGGAAGCGAAATGAAGCAGCCGACGCAGCCGATCGAGCCTTCCTCGCTGCAAAAAAGATGCAGGATGGCCTTGAGGGTGAACCTTTCCGCCCGGAAACCGAGGCGGCGGGAGAACGCGCCGCGCGTCTATTAAAATGGGCCGGTGACTTTGAGTCCGCCGCGGAAGTCTTTCAGGAGCTGAAAAATATCGGTCAGGCGGCGGAATGCTATTTGCTCGCCGGACAACCCAAAAAAGCGGCTGAATTTTTTCAAAAAGCCGGCGACCTTCAAAAAGCATCGCAAGCGATTGCTTTAACGGGCGATCAAAAGGCGGCCGCCCTTTTAGAGGGCGAGCGTTTCCTTTTGGAAGGAAAATATCGTGAAGCCGTTGAACAATTTAAAAGGGGAGAAGATTTCCATCGCGCCGCTGAAATTCACCGCGATCTTGAAGAATTCGATCAGGCCGCCCACATGTATGAGGAGGCCAAGGAATATTCCCTCGCGGGTTTTTTGTATAAAAAGGCCAACCGGATGGCGGAGGCGGCCGAAGCATTTAAACGCGCCGGAGATCTCGAAGAGGCGGAGCGCTGTTTTCAAAATGAAGAGCGTACTGAGCTGGAAATTGTTCCCGAGGGCATCGCCACAGCGCCTACACCTAAACGCTACATTCGAATGGAGGAAATCGGCCGCGGGGGTATGGGCATCGTATACCGTGCGAAGGATACGAAGTTAGACCGAATTGTGGCTCTAAAAATTCTCCACGGAGCATTCAAGAAAAATCTTCAAGCGGTCGAAACCTTTCTGCGAGAGGCAAAGGCCGCTGCCAGCTTGAATCATCCCAATATCGTCACCGTCTTCGATACCGGTCTGGAGCTGAACGATTATTACATCGCCATGGAATATATTCAGGGAAAAACGTTGAAGGAGATTCTGAGATCTCGTGGAAAATTCTCCAACGTGGATACTCGGGAAATTCTGAGGCAACTTCTTTCGGCACTGGCATACGCCCATGCCAACAAAATCGTTCATCGAGACTTAACCACCAACAACATCATGTGGACCCGGGACAAACGGGTGAAAATCATGGATTTCGGTCTGGCAAAAATTATCAAGGAACTTCTCAGTGAGCAGTCGATCATCGGGGGTACTCCCTCCTACATGTCACCGGAGCAGACCCTGGGAAAACCGATTGACTATCGCACCGATATCTATTCGGTCGGAATCTGCATGTATGAGCTGACCACCGGCTCGCTTCCATTCAAAGGCGGCGACCTTGGCTACCATCATGTCCACACTTCCCCTCCCGATCCAAAAGAAAGCGAGCCGCAAATTTCAGAGGACATGCGGCGGGCGATTCTTCGCGCGCTTCAAAAAGAACCCCAAGCGCGGTATCAGTCGATCGCTGAACTTCAAATGGAACTCGGGCTCAAATGAAACGATCTCCCTACGTTCGGCCGACGAAGGCCGTGATCGACCTTCAAGGGTTTCGACGAAATTGGAAATCTCTTTTGGCACGCCTGGGCCGCGGCACGAGTATTCTCGCGGTGGTCAAAGCCAATGCGTACGGGCATGGAAGTGTGGCCATTGCAAAGGAAGCCGCACGCCTGGGAGCCGCTGGCGTAGGAGTGGCGGATGTCGCCGAAGCCATCCCTCTTCGCGATGCGGGGTATGAGGGAGATATTCTATGTTTGGGAGCATCCTCCGAGCAGGCATTCTTAGAAAGCATTCAGAGCAATTTAATTTTGACCATCCATTCCAAAGAAGGCCTGGCACGCTTCACAGCTTTCACCAAAAAACATCGGAGGAAAATTCGTGTTCATGTGAAAGTCGATACCGGCATGCACAGGCTGGGACTCGACCCGGGCGATTGGGAAAAAATAGCTGGCATGCTGCAATCCTCACAGGGAGTTCAAGTCGAGGGAATTTTCACTCATCTTTTAGAGGCGGATGATCCCGACCCGGCTCTGACCCAACTTCAGCTAAAAAGATTTCAATTGGCGGTCGGTCTGTTTGAGAAGGCTCTGAATCGCAAGCTGATTCGCCACGCAGCCAACAGCGGAGGAATTTTGGGATATTCAAACGCCCAATTCGACTGGGTTCGCCCGGGGATCGCTCTGTACGGATATCCACCGGCGCATCTCGTTCGAAAGGGCGAAGACTTCGCGCCTTTTTTGGAATGGCGCGCGCCGATCTTGCAGGTGAAGTCAATTGCCTCGGGAGATTTCGTCAGCTACAACCGAAGTTTTCGTGCGCGAAAAAGGATGACGATTGCCACGCTCGCGGCGGGATACGGGGATGGATTTCGCAGGGGGTATGCCAAGGTCGGGATCGGATTTCGTGGAAAGCGATGTGAAATTGTCGGCAACGTATGCATGGATCTCATGATGATGAACGTAAGTGCGTTTGAAAGAGTTCGACCGGGAGAAGAAGCGATTCTGCTGGGAACGCCATTGACGGGGGCTCCCGATGCCCGTGAATTGGCGGAAGCGGAGCGGACCATTCCCTACGAGGTACTGACCGGAATTAGTACGCGTGTGAGCCGTCAATATTTGATGGGACGGGCAAAGTGAGCCCCGCCCCCTTACCTCACAAACCCGTTCAAGATTTGGGAAGAATTGTCCTCGCCATCATCCACGCGTTTACGGTGGCGATCGACGAAACAGGGAAAATGCTCCTCCTGCTCTGGCAGGCTGTGGTTCAAATGATCACGCCGCCGATTCGCTGGAAATTGATCGTGGTGCAAATGCAATTTATCGGCGTTAGCTCGCTCTTTATCGTCCTTCTCACCGGCGCATTCACGGGAATGGTCTTTTCCCTCCAAAGTGGAAGGGCCTTTGCTCTCTTTCGTGCCGAAACGTTGACCGGTGCCGTCGCCACGCTTGCCATTGCCCGGGAATTGTCGCCAGTGCTCACCGCAATCATGGTCACCGCGCGCGCGGGATCGGCGATGGCCGCACAGCTCGGGACCATGCAAGTCACGCAACAAATCGACGCTCTTGAATCGATGGCCGTTAATCCGATCCACTACTTAATTGTTCCCAGGATGGTGGCGAGCCTGCTGGTTCTTCCGCTTCTCACCACTATTTTCGATTTTATCGGTGCCCTGGGAGCCTACGTCGTCGGCGTTAAATTATTGAAAATCGACGAAGCGATTTTCGTTCAGAAAATTCAGTATTACGTTGATGTCTCCGATGTCGTTCAGGGACTTTTTAAGTCCTGTTTTTTTGCCATCATTATCGTTCTGGTGAGTTGTTACAAGGGATACAACGCCCGTGGAGGTGCCGCCGGTGTCGGTCGAGCCACCACGCACGCCGTAGTGATTTCATCGGTTGCCGTCTTGGTATCCGATTATTTTCTAACCGCCCTCCTCTTTTAATGAATCAATGCCGCCGCTGATTGAAATACGAAACCTTCACAAAACCTTCGGAACACAAAAGGTATTGGCAGGTGTGAATCTTTCCATTGAAGCGGGAAAGATCACCGTCATCATGGGACCCAGCGGGACTGGGAAATCGGTGATGCTCAAGCATTTGATCGGCCTCCTTCGGCCGGATCAGGGGGAAATTTTGCTGGAAGGCGAAAATATCGTCGGACTACCGAACAAGGAAATGAACATCGTCCGAAGAAAATTTGGAATGCTCTTTCAAGACGCCGCTCTTTTCGACGATATGAACGTCTTCGAAAACGTCAGTTTCCCGCTGTACGAGCACACTGAAATGAAAGATGCAGAAATTCTGGATCAGGTAGTCGAAAAATTGTCGGAAGTGGGACTCACCGACATCAACCACAAGTTGCCGAACGAACTATCCGGTGGTATGCGCAAGCGCGTAGGGTTAGCGCGCGCGCTTATGTTGAATCCGAAAATTCTTCTCTTCGACGAGCCCACGACTGGCCTCGATCCCATCATCACCGATCAAATCGCTGAACTCATTGAGACCACGCATCAGCGCCATGAAGTAACCGCCGTGGTGATCAGCCATGATCTCTCGCTGTCGTTCCGATTGGCGAATCAAATTTCCATGCTGTACGAAGGGAAGATCATCGAGTCGGGTACGCCGGAGCAATTTCGTCGATCCAAGCACCCGTTCGTGAGACAATTCATCGACGTGCAACTGGCGGCCAACACACTGACATGAGGCGCTTTCTTACAACTGAATTCACGGTGGGCACCTTCGCACTTCTTGGCCTCCTGATCATCATTTATATGTCGCTCCAGATCAACGACCGAGGAACGGTCGGTGGCTCGGCCAACAGTTATCGTGCGTATTTCCAGTCGGTAAGCGGTCTCGTCCGAAAAGTTCCGGTGGAAGTATCGGGCATTCCAGCCGGTTTCATTCAATCGATTGATCTCGTGGACGGCCGAGCTCGCGTCATTGTTCGGGTACGAAAGGATGTAAAAGTCTACGCCAACAGTTCGCTCAGCGTTCGCGACCGTGGAATTCTGGGGGATCGATTCCTCATGCTGAATCCCGGCACGCCGGATGCCGCGCTCTTGGGGGATGGCGACGAGATTCCAAAGACATTTTCGCAGGGAGATCTCGAGCGCCTGACAAGCTCCCTGGCGGAGACCGCCGACCTTGTAAAGTCGCTGGTCGAGTCGGACAACCCCAAAGGGGCGCTGGGCCAGGTGATTGTGAACCTTCGCGATACTACAAAACAAATTAAAGACATGGTGGGTGAGAACGAGGGCCGATTCAACAGGATCATGGCTAACGTCGATTCATTTACGAGTGACCTCAAAGATATCACGGGCGAAAACAAGGACGACATTCACAATGTCCTCGTTTCCATGAGTGATACGTTGTCGAGTCTAAAGGAAGTGCTTGGAAAAGATGGATCGTTCCGAAAAGCGGCCGACAACCTCGATTCGACCATGGCTTCGCTTCAGCGCGTGGCGGACAAGATCGACAAAGGAGAGGGGACGATCGGCAAACTGGTCAATGACGAAACCACCGTCAACAATTTGAACCAAGCCATCGACACCGTGAACGACACGCTCGGTGTTTTTCGCAAAATTCAGCTCGGGATTCGCTATCGGGGGGAGTGGCTTACCGGCGCGCAGGAGCTGCAAAGTTTGATCGGAATTTCGGTCGCGCCCACGCCCGATCAATACGTAATGCTTGAATTTGTCTCCGCCCCGGTGGGAGTCGCGCGCGTGACCGATACGGTGGTTCTCTCTAACGGTGTGCCGGTAACGACCACACAGACGATTCAAACCAACGATAATCTCCTCTTAAGCCTTTTTTACGCTAAACGTTTGTGGGATCTCACCGCCCGAGTGGGTTTGATGCGTTCTCGCGCGGGGATTGGCCTCGACTATCATCTCCTGCGAGATAAATTTATCGTCTCATTTGAAGGATTTGATTTCTCCCGCGACTTTGACCGGGCGCACCTGCGCGCATATGGAACACTCGTCCTTTACAAACATCTCTTGTTTACCGGAGGTGTGGATGACCTGATCACAAAGGCGTCCAAAAAGAATCCGTTTTTCGGCCTCGGAATTCAGTTTTATGACAGCGACTTAAAGGCCATCGCCGCCTCTGCCGGCGGCGCCGCGAAGTTTTAGTCATCGCGATAGCAAACCTTGACTTCATAGCGCGATGCGCTATAAGGCCGAAGTGTATGAGGTCGGCCCCCTACACGATCGCCCTTGCGCTTTGCTTTAGTCTATTTGGCTGCGGATCAACGCATAATAAACCAACCGCCGGGCCTGTCGCTCAAGCTGGAATTCGCCCCGAGTCGCATTCTACGATTACGAACTCCCCAAGTTCTCACCCGACGAATTCACTTCCTACGAAATCAGGTATCTCGGCACCAAAGTTAGAGGTCGTCGAAGAATCGGAAACCCGTTCATGCGGGACGGAAAGTACCGAATTAAGCATTCACTATAGACTTCACGTAAACGGAAACGAATCCAATCATTCGGAGAAAATTGAATATACCCTCTATGGGTCAGAACATCCCCCCAGCGAAAAGAATTCGAAAGAAGCCGAACTGCTTGCCAGCATCGAAGAGCCAGGGGAAATCACGATAGACATTCCCGAGGGAAAAACGGGAACCTATTATTTGTTCGCTGTCGCTTCGAGCGCAAATGGCGAGAAAAGCCTCCCTAGCTCACCCATTTCTGTTCGAATTGGAAATGGGGTGATGACCGGAAAAGCCGCGACGAGGCGCTCAGAAAGTCCACATGCTAAACCGCGCGTCGATCAGCTCTCGCCGGGGATGGTCGCGAAAGGTTGGAAGTATGTGAATTTTGCCGATCGTTGGCGCGTCATGGTTCCGCAGGAAATGGATTATCAGGCACTCACTGAGAAAGGCCTTTTGGGAGAATTTTCCATGCCCGGGATTCGCGTCGTTGTGGGGAGCGTTCCACCTGAAAATATGATCGTTCTGAAATCGAGTGAGAGTATAGACGAAGAAGAAATTCCTATCGGACCCAGCCGATCTCGGAAGGGTCGATTGTTGACGATTCGTGCGGAAAAGAACGACACTTCTACTACACGCTATGCCATCGCGGTGAAATTAGACGAGGTCGACAAGAGCCTCACTGCTCTCGCGATGTATGATGATTCCCAAAATCGTGAGAAGTCCGAGCTGATTCTCGCTAGCATTCATTAATCTTCTCTCTTTTTCCCCCTTTTCTTTCCTTTTTTTTCGGGTAAAAGGCGCGCCATGACAAGTGATCGAATCCCTATCCGAAGAGCCATTTTAAGTGTGAGTGACAAGTCCGGCCTCGAAGAGTTGGCCCGCGCCCTTACGAAACGGGATGTGGAAATTCTCTCGTCAGGGGGAACGGCGAAGTTCCTGGCGGAAAAGGGAATCCCGGTCCGCGACGTGTCTAATTTCACCGGTGCGCCTGAAATGCTGGATGGACGACTCAAAACCCTTCATCCCAAGGTCCACGGCGGCCTTCTTGCGATTCGAGACAATGCCGAACATATGAAACAATTGGAGGCGCAGAAATTCGTCCCGATCGATTTGGTGGTCGTGAATCTGTATCCCTTTGAATCGGCCCTCAAGAATCCGAAAAATCAGTTTCATGACATTGTGGAGCAAATCGATATCGGCGGACCGACGATGCTTCGCTCGGCCGCGAAAAATTTCCCCTTCGTAACTGTACTCATTGAACCGGCGCAGTACGAAACGTTCTTGAAAGAGTTCGAAGATTATCAAGGTGCGACGACGCTGGAATTTCGGAGGAATTGCGCTCGTTCTGTTTTTGAACGAACCGCCGAGTACGACGCCACCATCTCCGCTTTTTTCCGCGGCGAAGAAGAAGAGATGCCCAAGCGCTATGCACTTGGACTTCAAGAAAAATGGGAAATGCGTTACGGCGAAAATCCTCACCAAAAGGCCGGATTTTATCTTCCGGCCGCCGCACAGGGAGTGACGGTTCTCGAACGAGTTCTTCAGGGAAAAGCTCTTTCCTACAACAATTTGATGGATGTCCATGGCGCGCTTGATCTCATTACCGAATTCGAAAACGTTCGTGCGGTAGCCATTTTAAAACATACCAACCCCTGCGGGGTGGGAACGTCGGAAACATCCTTGGGCGAAGCGTATGATCGGGCTCTAGCCTGTGACCCGGTTTCCGCTTTCGGCGGCATCGTGGTTTTTTCTCACCCGCTGGATGAGAAAACGGCCGCCCATTGCGTGGAAACATTTACGGAAATTGTGATCGCACCAAAGTTTGAAGAGGGAGCTTTAAAGATTTTCTCCAAAAAGAAAAACCTTCGCCTCTTGGAAGTCGATACCGAAGCCGCCAAAAAAGTGTTGGGGGGCTACGACATCCGGCGCGCCGTTGATGGATATCTGATCCAAAATCGTGATCGAAGCATAGAGAATTTGAAAGAATCAAAAGTCGTCACGAAAAGAAAACCCACTGATGCGGAACTTCGAGCCCTGACACTGGCGTGGAAAGTCGGGAAACATGTGAAATCCAACGCCATTGTTCTCACCAATGAGTCCGCAACGGTCGGAATCGGCGCGGGACAAATGAGCCGAGTGGATTCCAGCCGCTTCGCCGCGCTAAAAGCGGAATCCATTAAACTCAAAGGCTTCGCACTTGCTTCGGATGCCTTCTTTCCCTTCCGCGATTCCATCGATGAAGTGGCCAAGTACGGCGTGACAGCGATTGTCCAGCCGGGAGGATCCATTCGGGACGAAGAGGTTGTTCAAGCCGCCAATGATCACCATATCGCGATGATTTTTACCGGCGTTCGCCACTTCAAACATTAATAGAGCCTTCCCCCTTCCTTCATGAAGGCGGCAAATCCCATGCGGTCGGTCGATGCTTTTCGAATACGGTCCAGTGTCTCTTCGAGGTCCTTCTTGCCCGTCGCGACCGAAATTCGAAGAAAGTGCATATCCTCACTTCCAATACTTCCGAATGATCGTCGGTCCATCGTCGCGACCTGATACCGGTAAAGCAGGAACATCTGAAAAAGTGTCGAAGGACTCGAATGAGATCGTGTCAGAGGGTCCAGTTTTGGATAGGCCTCAATCGCTCCAATGGATTCGCAAACTTCACGAATATTGGGAAAGACATAAAAGGCTCCCTTGGGAGTCTGACAGGTGATCCCCTGGATGGAATTGAGCCCCTTCAGCACGAGGTTTCGCCTCTCCTCAAAGGCATGCACCATTTTGCGTATGGAAATGACGCTTTCTTTGGACTCGATCGCGACTTTCGCCCCAAACTGGTTGTACGCCGGAATGCAAGAGAAGTAGTTGATATTGAGATTTTTAAATATCGCTGCTTCCTCTTTTGTCGGAAAGATGGCCCAGCCGATCCGGCCTCCCGTCCACGAATAGGATTTCGATGCGCCCGACGCAATGATCGTTCTTTCATCCATGCCGGGGAGAGACGCAATGGATACATGCCTTGCACCATCAAACAAGATGTTCTCGTACACCTCGTCGGAATAAATTCTCGCATGCTCGGGCGCTTTTTTTCGAATCACCTCCGCTATTCCTTTGAGCTGATCTCGGGTGGCCACGCCTCCCGTAGGATTGGAGGGGAAGTTGAGGATGATTAATTTCGTTCGTGGGCTGATGAGTGGCGCCAGTTCATCGCCTGTGAAGCTAAATCCATTTTCTTCTTCCAAATGCAGTGGAATGGGTTTCGCCCCGACATACTTCGTAAACGATTCGTAAATCGGATATCCGGGACTCGGATAAATAACTTCTTCTCCCGGATTACAATAGGCGTGCTGGCAAAATCCAATGGATGGTTTAGCCCCTGGAAAAACAACCACACGATCGGGATTGATGTGGAGGCCTCTTTTTTTGCCCACATCGTTGGCCACGGTTTCGCGTAACGGGAGAATTCCCTGCGGATCCACATAATGAGTCAAGTCTCGATCAATCTGCCTTTTGACCTCCGCGGCAATATGCTTCGCCAACGGAAAATCGGGCTCCCCAAGGTTGCACTTGATGACCCTGTGACCGGTGTTTTCCACTTCCTT
This sequence comes from uncultured bacterium, assembly GCA_964397255.1. Lineage (GTDB taxonomy): Bacteria > Bdellovibrionota_G > JALEGL01 > JALEGL01 > DATDPG01 > CAYNHQ01. Next base: position 207,548 of record CAYNHQ010000004.1, on the reverse strand, counting down.
TATATAGGGTCCCACCTTAAAGGCATTTTCGGTGCCTAAATCTTCTATCCGGTCAGCGAAGAGCTTCATCGTAACCCTCCATCTACTTTGGTATGCTTGCTGAATGCGTACCTGTATCAGCTGCGGAACGCAATTTGAGGGAGAAGCGGATGATATCATCCCCGTCTGTCCTGATTGTCGCACCGATCCCGGGATTGAGATTGAACCGGAAACTCGCTCGGTCTGGAAAGTCATCAAAGAAGGCAAAGACTTTGAACTCGAATCCGAAGGAGCAGTACGCCAGTGGATCCTTCAAGGACTCATTCTCCCGACGGATTTGATCGTCCTTCCCGACGGCAACCGGAGCCAAGCGAACGCATTGCGCGCGTTTCAGGATGCATTTCGAACCCTGCGATATCGCCAAGCAGCCACCATATCGCCGCTTAAAAGTTTTGGGCGATTTTCATTCTCGTCCCGGTGGTTTTTCCAATTCTTTCTTGTCGCTCTTCTCTCCAGCGCCATCGCTTGGACGCTCTACCGCGTGGTTCGATATCAACCTACCTCCCATTCCACTTTTCCCCTCAGGGATAAGCTTGTAGCTCAACTTCGGGAGCAAATACCCGCCGCCAATCGTTCCGCCGATGTACTTTTCGAGAATGGAAAAGCGCTCCTGCAAAGTAACCATCCGGAAGCCTATGAATCGGCACGGCGTCTTTTGGAACAGGCGCTCACACTCGATCCGGAAAATGGGAATCTCCTTGGGAATCTTGCGGTGGCGTACGCCTATTCTTCCGAGTTGGGTGATGAACCTCGATTGCAAGTGACAGCGCTTGATATTGCCGACCTCGCTCTATCGATTAGTCCGAATCAGCCCGAAGGTTACATTGCAAAAATTCGAAGTGCATTATCTGCAAACAACTTCTCCTTAGCACTTGAGGCGGCACAAAAAGCAGAAACCCTTTTTCCAAGAAGCGGGGCGCTTCTCATCACGTATGCAGCCATTTTGCTGGCAAAGGCGAAAGAACCTCAGGAAATTTCACTCGCCATTTCAAAGGCGACCCAAGGTTTGCAAACCGATCCCACCCTTTTGGAAGGATATGACGTCGCGGGAATGGGTTATTTTCTTCGGGGGGAACCTGATCAAGCGCGCGGTTTCTTTGAACAGCGTATGACCCGCGCTCCCAACGATCCCGCCGCACCCTATCGAATGGGGCTTCTGGATGAACGCGCCGAAAACCAATCCGCAGCGATGGAGTGGTATCAGGAGTCGCTTCGAGCCGAGCCGAGTTTTGTTCCGAGCCGCCTTGCCCTCTGTCGTCTTCTCCAAAATGAAGAGGAGGCCCATCCCATAGTCGAGCGGCACTTACGTGAAATCCTGACGCGTTACCGGCGATTCGCCCATACGTCGGAAATTTTCGGTGCCCAGCGAATGTTGACTCGAATTCTCCTGCGTACTCGCCGTCCTGGAGAAGCCAAAGATCTTGTCGATCAATTCCCACCTCTTCTCGCTTCCTCTCCACAATTTGCCATCTCTCGCGCATCCGTACTCGAGGCGTTGGGCAGTCCAAGCGAGGCGTTGGCCACGCTTGGAGACGCGAGTAAGACGGAACCCAATAACTCCGAGCTTCGTCTAGCTCTCGCCCGAACACAGGAAAGATTCGCGACCGTGAATGAAGCGTTACGAGGTTATCGCGAGACTCTCTCCATCGCTCCCAATTGGATTCTTCCCTATTTCTTTTTGGCTCGACTCATCCTGCAAAAGAGTGAGCCGGATGAAGCTTTAGATGTGGCGAGCGCGGCTGCTACGAAGGCGGGTCTGGCTCCCGTGTCGGACCTCTGGGACTCTCCCTCCATGGAAGAATGGAGCCCACCCTGGAGCACATTGGATCACCGATTTTCGTCACTCGTAGATTCGCGAGCGACGGAGCCGACGGCGCATGCTCTTTTGGGCCTTCTTCGACTTACGCAAGGCGAAGCGGAGCAAAATGTGGAGAAAATTCGTTCGGCGCTTCGACCCTTTCAGCGTGCGCGTGAATTGGCACCCTCTCTCGAATATCCCCATATTTATTGGGGACGAACCCAATTCGCCCTGAAGAACTGGGACGCGGCGGCAACAGCTTTTCGACAAGCCGTGAAGAATGATCCGGTAAGCGCCATGTCCCACTATTGGCTCGGAATGACCTACCTCAAAATGAAGAAATGGAACGACGCTTCTACTGAGTTCAATACGGCGGCAAAGGACTCTCTTTGGAACTATCGCGCGCTGGCGGGTTTGGGAGATATTGCAATGGCCAAGAAAGACAAGGCAGAAGCCATCGCAAAATGGCGAGAGTCGCTTCAAATCGAGCCTCGCTACATGCCACCCTGGCGCGCCCTCTTGGAAGCCACTCGCTAAAATCAATTTTCGTTGACCCCTGTCCGCGATTCAAGATTCAATGGAGGTAATCTTTCAAAGGGAGGTGAATCATGAAAATGCTTTTTTTCCTCGCGCTTTTGGGCGGTGGCGGTTACTACGCATACCAATATGTCTACAAGGCAGACCCGCCTGCGGTCATCGCCTATAAACACTTCGCCGCTGCCATCGCCGCGGATCAATACGACGCAGCCATGACGATGTCGATGGGCGACGCAAACGCCCTCATGCAAACCTACAAAAGTGAACGCACGATTTCGCGCGGGCAAGCGGGCGCACCCGGTCTCATGGGTAAAATGTCGGATGGCGGAAAGGAAATGCTTCGAGAGGCCAGAGGCACATCTGATGGAACCACCTACCGCAATATTACAAAAGTCATTACGGGTGACGAAGCAACCGTCGACGCCATACAAACCGATCATCGTTCGAGCGCCATGGGAGGTAGTCCTCGTGTGATCGAAGCAAAGCATCATGCCACTCTTAAATTGGTCGGCGGCGAGTGGAAGGTGATGACATTCAGTGAACAGCCATTGTAAGGCTTTCGTTATTTTATTTTTTCTAATCGGCGTTACGGCAGAAGGGGTCGCTTTCTTCCTCCGGTCTGCCCAAATGCGAGGATCTTAGCAACTAACGTAACCTTTTTCTTTTCGATACAAACCGGGTAATTTGCGCCCGCTCATGAGGGTATTGGTCGTCGGAAATGGGGGGCGGGAACACGCTCTGACTTGGAAACTGTCGCAAAGTCCATTGGTCACAGACATTTTCACGGCGCCGGGAAATCCTGGAACGAGTCTCGTTCCAAAAAACCAAAACACGCCGATTGCTTCCGACGATATTCCTGCTCTTTTGGCCTTCGCTTCCACAGAGGGAATCGATTTAACGGTCGTGGGCCCCGAAAAGCCACTTGCAGAGGGAATCGTCGATCAATTTCGCACGCGTGATCTTCGAATCTTCGGCCCTACAAAGGCTGCAGCACAAGTGGAAGCCTCAAAGGGATTTTCAAAAGAACTCATGGCCGAAGCAAAAGTTCCTACCGCAGGATTCAAGCGCCTTTTTTCGGCAACCGAAGCATGTGAACATCTCTCCTCTTCCCAATATCCTCTCGTTCTCAAAGCGGATGGCTTAGCTGCGGGAAAGGGCGTGCTCGTAGCTGGAACAAAAGAAGAAGCCCTTACCTTCGTCTCTGATGTGATGGAAAAGAAAATTTATGGCAACGCCGGCTCGAATATTGTCGCCGAAGAATTTTTGGAAGGCGAAGAAGCATCGTTCTTGGTGATTGCCCATGGCACCGATTTCGCCTCTCTGGCTAGCGCTCAAGACCACAAGCGGTTGCTGGATGGTGACCAAGGCCCCAATACAGGTGGAATGGGAGCCTATTCTCCCGCACCGATTTTTTCGGGAGCCATACAAAAGGAGACGGAAGAGAAGATTGTCCGACCGATTCTTCAAACTCTGGTCACCCGAAAGACGCCTTTTACGGGAATCCTCTATGCCGGTCTCATGTTGACAAAACAGGGACCCAAAGTCTTGGAATTCAATGCGCGTTTCGGCGATCCCGAAACCGAAGCCATTTTACCTAGGCTTGAATCGGACCTGGCCGAACTTCTATTAAACGCGACCAGAGGAAGACTAGATGGTTCCGGCATTGTCTGGAAGAATGAGTCGGCGATGACCGTCGTCCTGGCATCAAATGGATACCCACAATCTCCCCAAACCGGGAAAATCGTTTCCGGCTTAGGAGGCGCGGCCAAGGATGCAATTGTTTTCCATGCGGGAACCAAGATAGATCAGGGAAAAATCGTGACTTCGGGGGGGCGAGTGTTCGCAATCACGGGCCTGGGCAAAAATCTCCAAGAAGCTCAAACCGCGGCGTATCGCGCCGCGGACAAGATCGCGTTCGAGGGAAAAAGTTTTCGAAAGGACATCGGTTGGCGAGCTCTCTGAAATCTCCAGATCTTGCGGCGACGATTCAATGGCTCCGATCGGGAAAAATGGTCGCGTATCCCACCGAAACGGTCTACGGCCTGGGTGTGAATGCTCTTGACCCCAAGGCCCTTGCACGTCTTCGGGAATTAAAAGGTCGTCCCGAAGGCAAGCCCTTCCCTCTTCTCCTCCCCACACCCGCCCTCTTTCCCGAATATGCCGACGAAGTTTCTCCTGAGGCGAAACTGCTGGCTAAAAAATTCTGGCCCGGAGCTCTGACCCTCATTGTTCCCGCCTCTCGATTTTCGGAGGATCTTCGCGGTCCGAGCGGAGGGGTTGGATTCCGCGTGAGCGACCATCCTGTCGCCAAAGCTCTCGCGGAACAATTCGGCAAACCGATGACGACGACAAGTGCGAATCCTTCGGGAAAAATTCCTGCGGCCACACCCGAAGAAGTGAGAAAAATGTTTCATCACCCGGATCTTATGGTTCTGGATGCGGGGCCGGCGACAGGCCTACCCCCCTCCACGGTCATCGACTGTACGAAGCGCCCGCCTGAGCTCCTTCGTGAAGGCGCGATCCCCTGGGATGTGATCGTAGGAGCTTTAGAGAAGAAGAAGTAGTGGCCCGATTCCTTCCTTTCCGAGGTCTCCGCTATGATCTTTCCAAACTATCCGACTTCTCTGCCGTCATAGCGCCCCCGTATGATGTCATTTCGCGATCGCAGTGTGAGGCACTCCATGTGCGACACCCCCAAAATGTAATACGCCTGATTTTGGGCGATCCCTTTACATTGACAAAGGCCGAACAAGAAGATGTTTCCCGTTACCGTAAAGCCGCAGAGACGCTAGCAGCGTGGAAAAAAGACGGCACTCTCGAGCAGGAGAAAGAACCATCCTCTTATGTCGTAGAGGACAGCTTTGAGTGGAAGGGGACTCGACTTCAACGCCGCGGGATCATCGGCCTTGTCGAATTGGAAACGTTGGGAAGAGGAAACATTCTCCCACATGAGCGAACACTTGCAGGACCGATTGAAGATCGCCTCAAACTTTTAACGGAGACTCAAACCCACTTAAGCCCCATTTATTTAATCGCCGAAGATCCCTCTCATTCGATGTCGGCCCTCTTAGACCGAACCACCTCTTTTCCACCACTCGTTCAATTTGCGAACCGTGATGAAAAAATCGAACACCGCTTTTGGAGAATTTCCTCTCCACTGATGACGGCTGAAATTCAGCGAATCTTGAAAGATGTCCCCTTTTTGATCGCCGACGGTCATCATCGCTACGCCACCGCGCTTCATTTCGCGGAGAAGGAGGGCCATCGCCTGCCTGAATCCCGTTTCATGCTCACCTATTTGGCCACGGCTCCCGATCCGGGTTTGGTCCTGGGCGCGATTCATCGTGTACTCTCGACGACATTTTCCAAAGAGGAGTTGGACAAAAAGTTGCTGCCTCATTTTCATTTGAACGAATTGCCCCTCGAGGAAAAGCATTTCACGATGGCGAACGCTCCGATAGCCTGGATTGATGGCCGTCAGTCAACGATGACCCTACTGACGCCCAAACAACCATCTTCGATGTTGCCGACAGAAATTCTCAATCACGAAATCATGAAACCCATTTTTGGTCTTGACCTCCAGCACCCGGAAGATCAGCGCAAGATCCAATTTGTAAAATCGGCGAATGAAGTGGTGGAACTCACGAAAAGTCCCCATCGCATCGGCTTTTGGCTAAAGCCGCTGCGAGTGGAACAAGTCATCGAAATGGCAAAACGGGGTGAGGTTCTTCCCCAAAAATCAACTTTCTTTTACCCCAAAGTCATGACCGGCTTTGTCTTTCATTCCCTTAGTTAGGATAGCAATTGATCACGTATTTTGTGCCAAGTGCTTCGTCAATAGTTCGTCCAGAAATGATCCGACCCGGTTCAACTGCGCAGGCCACCAAAGTCCCTTTGGAATCACGAACTTCCTTAGGCGTGGCCGGGGTTTGAGCTGCCAATTCAAGCCAAGCGTAGAGCTCAACACCCGAGTGCGGATCTCTCATGCTCACTTCGCCATCGACCACCCTTACCTGTGTTCCTTTGTCCAGCGTCCAAAGATTGCCCATCGGATCGCGAACAACAACGGTTTCAACCAAGGTCCCTTGACTGCCGCGATAACAGTTCGCAGCAAATGCGGATACCACGCTGAAACAAAACACCACTACCAAACCAATTTGAATATAAATACGCACGATTCCTCCTTCGCGCGGGATCATATCAAGAATGAATATGACCTCAACTACGCGCGGCGGCGTTACGCGCGGACAAAGTCTTTGGCGTGGTAAGTAACGATTCGATCGGCACCGGCGCGTTTGATGGCTGTTAAAATTTCACGAACGACGGATTTTTCATCCAGCCAGCCCCGCTCCGCGGCGGCTTTCACCATCGAATACTCGCCGCTCACATTGTAAGCCACGATCGGCGTGTCGAAACGCTGGCGAGCGACACGAATGACATCCAGATAGGCCAGTGCCGGCTTTACCATTACCATATCCGCTCCTTCATCTATATCCGCCGCAATTTCACGCATAGCCTGGCGGACATTGGGAGGATCCATCTGGTAGCTCTTCCGGTCTCCCTCCTTAGCACCCGATTTTGCCGCCTCGCGGAAAGGTCCATAAAAGGCCGAGGCGTATTTCGCTGAATAAGAAAGAATGGGAAGATTTTGAAAACCATTCTCATCCAGTTTCTCCCGAATCGCGGCAACACGCCCATCCATCATGTCGGAAGGTGCGACAAAATCAGCGCCCGCTCTGGCATGTGAGAGCGCTATTTGGGCCAGAGTCTCAAGCGAAGAGTCATTGTCCACGATTCCATTCTTGAGATGTCCGCAATGTCCATGATCGGTATACGCGCATAGGCAAACATCGGTAATTACGTTCATCGCGGGCGCCATCTTCTTGATTCGCGCAATTGCCTCTTGAACCACTCCGCTCTCCTTCCAACCGCCAGAGGCCTTTGCATCCTTGTCTTTTGGAACGCCAAAGAGAAGAACCGACATAATTTTCGCAGCGAAAACCGCTTCCAATTCGCTATCGAGTTGATCGACCGAGTAACGCTCAATCTCCGGCATCGAATCGATGGCCTGCCGAACTCCTTTTCCTTCGGTCACAAAAATAGGCGATATAAGATCCGAAGGAGTCACCCACGTTTCACGCGAAAAATTCCTGGCCTCTTCATTTCGGCGAAGCCTACGACCCCGATAAAAAGTTTTCTTCGTCATCCTGTCTCACTTTCATAGTTCACGACGGTTTCCACCAACGCCTCCACGGTGGGGTGTGATGCACGTACGGTACACGCTCCCCCCTGCTTGGAAAGAGCCTCGGCAGCCGTTGCACCCAGCACCGCGATCCTTATACCCTTTTCGTGAATCCAAGAAAGTACAGCACCTTTCCCCCCGAGGGAAAAGAAAGCACGAACCGCTGAACCGGAGGCAAAAGTGACCCAATGGATATTTTGGCGGAGGAGATTCCGAACCGCCTGACCTGATTTGGCGTTGGTTTCAGTTCTGTATACCGGGACCATCACCACCGTAGCCCCGAATCGTTTGAGTTCATCGATCAATGTCTCGCTGCCCTCTTCGGCACGGGGAAACAAAATGGCAACGCCGTTGATCGGCCCGCGATTCAAAATGGTTTTCGCGAGAGCTTCGCTCCCATTGGCGCTTTCGGGAATAACTTCCGGACGATAGCCGGCCGAAGTTAGCTCGGCCGCCGTTTTTTCACCGACTGCGGCCACTCGCATTCGCATAGGCCAAGGCTTCCCTTTTTCCCGCAGTCGACCGAACAATCGCCGAACCGCTTCCTGACTGGTAAAGACGGCCCATCGAAAGCTCGTCAATTCTTCAATCGCCCGATCAGCTTCTTCCCAGGAACTGGGAGGTGCGAACTCCGTGACTGGAATCGTAATCACCTCCGCTCCATGTTGCTCAAACGCTTTTCTCCAAACATCTCCGGCATCTCGTGGACGAGTCAGTACCACCCTCTTTCCATCGAGAGCTCGCTTCATTTCGTCACTCCCGGGCGAAGTTCCTCCAGCATTTCTTTGCCGCCACCCTGGAGCATCTGAGCTGCCAAATCTTCCGCCAGTTTTTCGGCGTCGGTTACCCGTCCTTCGACGGTCCGGCGAATCTCCCTTTTCCCATCCGGCATTCCAAGATACCCATAGAGGATCACCCTTCCCTCCCTCTCTTCCCCGTAACAACCGATGGGGACGAGACATCCTCCCTCGAGCCTTTGCATCAAGATTCGCTCCATTCGGGCGAGGCGATGGCTCGCGGAATCATCGACCGTCTCAATCACTCGACGGGTAGCCATGTCCGACGTTCGGCAGGTCAAAGCCAGTCTTCCCTGTCCAATCGCGGGGACAAATTCTTTGGGATCGAGAAACTCGGTGATTTTGGATTCCCAGCCGAGACGAATGAGCCCCGCCGCCGCGATCACGATCGCGTCGTAGGTTCCCTCCGCCACTTTACGAAGACGCGTATCGATATTGCCTCGGAGCATTTCGATCTTGAGATGAGGATATTTGGATTTGAGAAGCGCCGTGCGCCGCAGGCTTGCGGTTCCAACCACAGCGCCTTTCGAAAGTTCACCCAGAGGCTGCCCGCTACGGGAGACCACGACATCGCGAGGATCCGCTGGAGCGGTGACCGCGCCCAACATCACCCCCGGAATAAATTCGGACGTGAGATCCTTCAAACTATGAACCGCAAAATCAATTTCATTCTTGGAGAGCGCCTCGTCCAGTTCACGCGTAAACACTCCGCGCCCGCCGATGGCGGAAAATGGGCGATTAATTGCTTCATCGCCGGTGGTTTTTATGACTTTCGTTTCGAATTTCAGATTCGGATTTTGTTGGGCCAGTTGCGTCTGAAGAAGCTTGCTTTGCGCGAGAGCGAGAGAGCTTCCCCGCGTTCCCACACGGAGCTTCACTCTTCCCCTTCGCTTTCTTTTCGAAGACCGAAAATCGATTGAAAAAGGACCGTCCGCTCGGCCTGCGACATTTCGTTGGGGTCTTCTTTCAAAAATTGGATCGGGTCGTGAAGAATTTTTCGAACGAGGGACTCGGTCGCGCGCTCTATTTCGGCCATCTCCTCCGCCGTCACATTTTTAAGTCGTTTCGAAAGCCGGGAGAGTTCCATTTGCCGGGCGGTTTCGGCTTTTTCCTGCAGCGACTCGATCATCGGGCCTACTTTCATTCTCTCTATCGCCTCATAGAAACGTTTGATCTCCAGTTCGATAATTGCTTCCGCCTTTTCCGCTTCCTGGGCGCGAGCTTCCTTATGGTTGGCCACTACATTTTGAAGGTCATCAATATTGTACAAATAAACATTTTCGAGGGCGTTAATGGCCGGATCCACATTCCGGGGCACGGAGATATCGATGAAAAACATTGGTTCCTGTTTCCGCATTTCCAGCGCCCGGGCGACTTCTCCTACGTGAACCATATAGTGAGGAGCGGCCGTGGAAACGAGAAGAATATCCACTTCAAAAATGTCTTTTGAAAATTGATCGATCGGAATGGGGATCCCATTAAATTCTTTCGCAAGCTCGACCGACGATTCGTAGGTCCGGTTTGCAAAGTATATTTTGCCCACGTTTTCTTTTGAAAAATGACGGGCAGCGAGTTCAGCCATCTCCCCGCCCCCTAAAATCATCACCTTCTTCCCTTCAAGCCTTCCAAATATGTGGGTAGCCAACTCCACGGCCGCGTAACTAATCGACACGGCCTGTTCTGCGATATTGGTTTCATTGCGAACTCGCTTCGCCACTGAAAAGGTCTTCCGAAGAAGCCGATCAAAAATAGGATCCACCAAAGAGGCGGCACTGGAAGCAAAATAGGCTTCTTTCACTTGGCCCAGGATTTGAGGTTCGCCCACAATCATCGAATCCAGGCTCGCGGCCACTCGGAAGAGATGCCGTACGGCATCCATGTTGGATTTGCTGTAAAGAAAAGATTCAATTTCGCCTTTTCTTAGACCATGAAAGATACGAAGAAATTCGTCTGCATCCGTCAGGAGTCGTTCGGCGTTGTTCCCCATGGCGTAGACTTCCACGCGATTACACGTCGAAAGAACCATTCCGGAACGGACGGAGCTTTGTCCGGCCAGTTTTGAAAGATAATCCTCGCGCGGATATTTCGAAAAATCGAGCCGCTCGCGAACCTCCAGCGGCGCCGTCCGGTGATTCACGCCTAATACAACGAGATCCATACAGAGGCTATCCGATGAGGTTCTGCGGGGAACACAAAGAAAACTCCTAAAAACGTCAGCAAAAGAAACAAAAAGCCAACGAGAATGAGCGCAAAAAACTTGGCCCCTCGCCAGCCGCGTCGATACCGAACGATTAGAATCAAGACATTCCATCCCCACGTGGCCACCGCACAAATCACTTTGGGGTCATGGATCCAGGCCGCGGGCCACACCAAATGGGCGAGATAAATTCCCGAGACAATGCCGATGGTCAACGAAACAAATCCCAGAATGAGAGCGCGCACGGTCCAACGGTCCATGGTCTCGAGCGGCGGAAGCCGGCGAAACCAAGGCTCTAACTTCCGACTTTTCAGTTGGCGTTGCGCCAACAAATAAATCAGCGAAGAGAGAGACGCAAACAGAAATAAGAGAACTCCGACCACGAGTATAGCGATATGAAGTTCAAACAGAAGTGAGGGCGGGCCGTTCATGCTTCCTTTTTCTTAAAGAGCCCTTTAAGTCCTCCCTTATGTTCCTTCTCCAGACGCGAATTGATGAGTCGGAGTTCGGAAGTCGCTTCCGCATTTTTTGGATTCATTTCTACCGCTTTATTGAACAGTTTCTTGGCCATTTCGAGATCGCCGTCGGTCTTCGTGATCATGCCCAGGTAGTAATACGATTGCGCCAAATTCGGATTCATCTTGATCGACGTCTCCACCGCCCGTTTTGCTTTCGCATGTTCCGCGGCATTTTTCGTCTTCGCCGACTGACGAAACATCGCCCAACCCAGCTGTGAAAAATATTCGGGTTCTTTTTCGTAAAGCGATATTGCTTTTTGATAAGCCTCCATAGCTCCTTTGAAATCCCCCTTCCGCAAAAGAGCCGTCCCTTTCTGGAACTCCGCCTCCGATTCCAGGACCGCATTCACTTGTCCCGACCCGACCCCGCTCGCCTCCAATTCAAGTGAGGCCTCATATTCTTTTCGCGAAGAAGGATTGGTAAGCCTGGTCTGTGCTTCGGTAATTCGAGCAAATAGAGCTTCCGCATTTTTTCGATCTTCGGGGGACATGTTCGGTGGCAAGCGATCGGGGTGGTACTTCCTGGCAAGATCGAAATAGGCTTTCTTGATATCGTCGGTTGTCGCCTGTCGCGGAACCCCTAAGAGATCGAAAAGGGTTTGCGTTTGCGCGGCGGCCAGTCGATCGGCTATTTCCTCCGGGTTAAATCCTTTGGTGGCCGGGGTCTGCGGAGCCGGAGTACTCGGCTTCGATGCGGTGGCAGATGATGGCGCAGGGGCCGGCTTTGAAGATTCGCGTGGGGGCGGAGGGGTAGATCGGGTGCTGGGAGAAGTTTGCGGAGCGGTGTCGCCGATTCGAATCATTCCGAAGTCGCGAAATGCCAGAAACATTGCGCGTGCCATGGGCTCATCCATTCGTGACTTCGTAATAATATCTTTCATTGTCGACACACCAGAAACAGCTCTCAACAGACTCATCTCTCGACCCACTAATTTCAGTTGCTCAATTTCAATACCATGTCCTCCAATCGAAATTGGCTTTAAATCAAGACTCAGCGCTTTCGTATCTTCTTGTTTCAAATATCGCCGAATTAGACCCCTAAGAGCGATCTCAAGAAGTGTGCCTTCGATTTTTACGCGGGCCGCATCCTCCGGAATTTTCTCAACAAAGCCGTATTTCCCTTCTTTCCAGGAAAAAATTTCTTCGATTCGTACTTCCACTTGTCTTCGAAGAAAATCATTTAGAAGGGCATGGTCGATTAGTCCCATCGCAATCAACACCTCTCCATGTCGCATGGATTCCTGTGCATCGGTTTTGGTCAGCGATTGAGTGAGCTGAGCTTGAGTAATCTTCCCTTGAGCGAGCAGGAGCTGCCCAAGACACTCCGACATAATGTTGGAACGAGCGGAGATGATCTGGCCCTTTTCAAAAATGATCGATTTCTTCACTTCGTCGTGGGCAAGAATCATGACCCCGCTATAGTGGTTCTCGGTAACCCATCGAAATAATTGAAGGAGGGGGGTGTCTGAGAGGTTCCCTACGGACTGGATTTCGGTCGACATGAACGGGGCAGAATACTCGATTTTTTAGAATACTGAATTCTGTATTCCGAATACCGTATTCGGAAATCATTTGGTGGCGGCGCAGGGCCTGCAGGGGCGGGCGCGCAACGGTTCGGATCGTAAGGCAAAAACAATAACATCAAGCAGATAACAAAACCTGCAGTATCACTGAGTAGCACCCATTTCACTCCGTATCAGTCGGCCTGTTACCCAAAATTACCCAAGACACGGGAAAGGGTTACCGCGAACCAAATGGTATCCCTCGTGTGAATCCCAAAAAGACGAAGTATGGGCAAGTTAACCTCGCTATCGACTAGCCCGCTGGTCAATTGTTCTTCTTAATGATCCAAATGAAGTCGGGCTACCACTTCAATTGCCGATCGACTGCTTTTTGTTGCGCTTCGGCGGCGAATTGACCTTCGCGAATGATCTCACGCTGATGTTTCTCGTTCGCTTCTCTGACCCGTTGGGCGAAGAGTGCGGGGTCGTAATATATGAGTTTCCCGGTAGTGGCCTTTACAAACTTTTCCACTTCGGGCGTGAGATGCTGCATCTGAATCGGAAGAACGTCCTTTATGGCCTTTGGTAAGAGGAGACATTGGCCAACATCTCCTAAAGGACAGATCATCCCATACCCGGATTGTTCAATTGCCATCTCTTTATAGAGCTCCTTGGGCTGATTGTGCTGGCTCAAGAGTTTCACATGTCCGCTTAATTCTCGCGTTAGGAATCGAATAGAATTGGCAATAGCCTCTTGAATGTTCTTGGGTCCTTTAACTTTTTCAGCAACTGTTGCGCTGCCAGTGGGCGCAGTCTCCTTTTTCTCCAGCTCGCGTAGGAATAAGATTTCGGCGTACACATTATCCGTGATGTTGCCGGGTACCCAGGCGCTCGCGTTTCCCAGCTGGCCGAAAATAACTGAGAGCCGCCTGGCAAAACTCAATTCCTGCCTCGGCTATCTGATTCATGCCCAAAGCTATCGACTTCGGAAAGAATCCCTCGATCGGCTGGTCGATTGGACCACCGAGTTCCGTGCGATTCCCGAAGAGATTTCGATCCATCGAAAACGGGTGAAAATCAAAGGGGACTATCAATCCATCACGGACTGATAGTCCCCTTCTAAGCTGACCCTTCCCACGCCTAGCGGCCCAAGCAACGTACGGCGCCGTCGTAGTCGCGGTCGTCGCTGACGACATCGCCGAAGCTCCCGCTGAGCCCCCACGCGTTGACGCCACCGGCAGGCGACGAGGACCAAAACCAATGATCGGCCATGTTCGGAAGTTTCGCAAAAAGCCCATTCCCTGTGATATTTTTCTTTTCGTATTCGTTGTAACGGCTCTGATCCACCCTTCCGATGTGGGCTAGCTCGTCAGCTGTCGGAAGATGCCAATGAACATCTTTAAGCCCCCCCATTGCGGCCAACTTCTCAGTCGCGAGTTGGCAAACGGTTTTCCCAGCGGGGTCATCAAATTTTACGGATTTGCCTCCAGAATATTTCCTCTCGACCCATCTATATGTTTCTACGTCATCCAAAAACTCCAACGAACCTGGCTCCGTTTTCAACTTTGCCCACTCTATGAGTTCATTCCATGAATAAGTAGTTTTGGGCTTCTCCGATGAATCAGGTGCTTTGTCGCTCGGGGGATCAGTCACTCGCTTAATGATATCCGACCATAGAAGGCCGCTAGGCATCTCTTTCCAAACATCTTCCGACTTTCCACTGTTTGAAATCAAGCGAGTCACCAACGAGATGGTTGCGTTCGACGTGTCGGACTTCCGTGTTGAATCGGATGGGTAGGCCACTTTGCAATCCGCAATTCTCTGCTCAATATTGTGACCCGCTTCGCCGGGAAACCCACAAATCCGATCGGATTTTTCAGAAGCCGCTTGCGCCGACGCGGTCGCCAGAGCAGCCATCGTTATTGCCATCCACTTCGTTCTCATCTCACACCTCGTTCGAAAAATTGACGCATATTGTCACACTATTTCCATGCATTCAATAGGCCATTTATAGAGAATGGATTTCAGATATAAGCAATTAATATCATTAATATTTTTTCTTTGAGGGCGAGGGCTGCGGAGTGAATGTCTCTGCGAAACTGTCGCGGATCAATGGGGAGACTTCAGCGGCCGGTGGCCAGGTGTAAAGGAGAGGCATTGCAAAACGGTCGCTATTCCGCGCCGTAATTCAGTCGCCTATTCGCTTTCACCGTTCTTCTCCAAGAGTTTTTTGCCTACTTTGGTTATCTGATATCGCTGCAACCGGCTGTTTGGCTTTTCAGGAATCGTATACACGATTAGGCCTTCGCTCACGAGTTCCCGAATCACCTTGTTGAGCTGGCCAGAGACTTTCTTTTGGCTCATACGCGCCGCAATTTCCGCTTTTCCCAAAGGACCGTTCTCGAGGAAAATTAAAACCCGTCTATCGAGCGACTCTGGCCGCGACTCTAGCTGTGACTCTGGCTGTGACTCTAGCTGTCGCGAGGTAACGACGACCTGCGCCCGAAACGTTACAATCAGGAACCCTTGTCGTTCCTCAAAAATCGGGGGATCGATTCCATGCTGTTTGCACTCGTCCACGACTCGGTCTGTGCCGCGACCCCAGATTTCGACCGCCCCGGTCCGGTGAAACGTTCCAGCGATGAGAAGGTTACGGAGTTTTGAAAGGTGAGGACCTGATAGTTGATCTACGGTCACGCCGGCCGGAAGCTTTCCTGCACTCCTGATTTCGACGCGGTCATCGAAAATCGCGATCGCAATGTGTCCACCATAATCGGAATAATCCCGATGCATCACCGCATTGAGAAGGATTTCTCGGAGCGCATTCGGAGGAATCGGAAGGCGGTCTTCCCGGAAAATCTTTCCCTCGGGGAAACGCGCGCCGAGCGGAAGCGTTCGGTCTAAAAATGCCATCCCCTCCCGTACGACCGCGAAAGCGTGCAAATGTTCTTGCTTGTTGTCGACGATTTCCCCTGTGATTTTTGTTCCCCGAAACCTTCCCATTTTTAGAAGGCACTGGGCATAGTAAGGCAAGAACTTCGTCCCATAGAGAACTTGCGCTGCCTGCGTGATCTTTCCATCGACGCGAAGGCCGAGTCGGTCGAGGATGTCTCCGATATCCCGGCTGGTTCCTGCGGAGATCCGCCGTTGCGCAATGGCGGCTTCCCTTGTTGCTAAAATTTCCTCGTGATCGAGGTCTTTGAGACGCACGCCCTCGGCGGGTTGATTCTCCCATCGCCGCGTGGCGTGAGCCCGTTCAAAAAGAAGGGACTCATATCGGTGCTGCGGCATCTTCCGAGTCGTGTTTCCGACTCGTTCATAGGGGCGACCATCAAACGTGAACGGCAGCGACTCCGAATCGATTTTCGGGTTTAGAACAAGTATTTCGCGCCCTTTTCCGATCTTGACCCGTTCAATCTTGATCACCGCCGGCGGTTCGAATCGGCTGAATGCCTGGGTGATTTCATGCAGGGTTTGGGATGAGACTTGCTGCCCTTCGATCGTCCCCTTGGGGCCGACGCCGAACAAAACCTGTCCACCTTCCGTATTCAAAAAAGCACATATCGTTTCTAAACCGCGGCTCAGCTCTCCCGTCGTTCGTTTGAACTCCAGTCCGGGGCCTTCGCCTTCACGGACAAGGCGGCGTAGTTCATTCAGAGTCACTGAGTTTTGATCTCCATCACTTCTTCGTATGCGGCGATTTTGCCGAGGATTTGAGTTTCAGGAATTCCATATTCACCTTTCCGGTATCATCGATCACACGCTTTATAAAATCATCATACATCTCCCATTGCTCAAACGGTTCGTCGAGAATTTCTGCCACAAATTTCATCCCATATTTTCGTTCCAGGTCTTCATACACGAGCTTCTTTTGATAGGCCGCAAGACTTAAGCCCTCTTTTTCTGCCTCGCCTTTCACAAGCTCGATGATCTTCTTGCCTTTGTACGTGGTGTATCCGGCGGCGATGTCAACGCCCTCGACGTCGCGTAGAAATTGGTCTTGAAGGTCTGGGTCTCTCTTGCTTTTTGTCCATTTCGATAGCCAACTCTTTTTCGATTTTGCTTCGAGGGTTGGCCAATAGTGTCTTGAGGTTTCGTCCAAGATTGTTAATTTTTGACCCTTTTCTTTGAACACTTTTTCAGCTTCAAAAACCTGGAAAATGGCGAGCGAGCGAATGTAGTCGGTCAGGCTTAAATTTAGTTCCTTGGCTCGAAGTCGAATCGCTTCCGAATGTCGGGCAAGCACAAGAAAATTCAGGTTCGCTGCACGTGGCTCCTCTTTGATCCACTCCGGGGCCTTCCATCGGTTCGCAACATTTCTCGTGATGTCCTGGAACGAGAGCCTTCGAATGAGCCCGCCTGGGGAGACTCCGGATTCCCAAGTTACTGCCTCGATCGCCTTTTTGAGGGATGGCTCCAGCCGTACATTCATTCCGACCAAGTTCGATCGAGGCTTCTCCGCCTGGGCGACACCTGGCTCCGGAGGCTGCCCGGAATTTTTGAATACATTCATAGGCTTAAAACGTTATATTTTATCACGTAACTATGCGTTGACACGGTGTACCTCAAATGTGTTATATCACAGATGCGTAGAGAGAAAAGACAAAAAGATGAAAAAGAAATGGGAAGAGAAGCAGGGGGAAAGAATGTGGGAAGAAGTGAGTAGCGAGCCATGCAAACCGACTACGTCGATTTGCGGTCCCACTCACTCCGTTCGCGGGAGGACTCGCGTCGTTCCCATTCGGTTCACGCCGGAAGAACGAAAAGAGATCGGAATGAGCGCTCGAGCTTTCCACCTAAGCCTGAGCGAATACGTCCGGCGGGCGGTATTGAAGCGTAGACTTCCGCCTCTTCCCGCACCCGAGATCAATAGATCCGCGTATCAAGAGCTTGCTCGCGTCGGGAACAACCTCAACCAGCTGACAAAGGCCATTCATTCCGGGCAGGCGAGTTGCGTCGGCGTCGGCCTGCTCGAAGAGATAAGCGCCGCCGTTCAGAACCTGGCGCTAAACGTTTTGGCATCGAGGTTGGCGTGATCGGTAAGCAGACCAAAGGGAAGAGTTTTGGCGGCCTCGTTAAGTATGTTCTCGGGAAGGAGGGTGCGCAGCAGATCGGCGGAAACATGGTCGGTCGATCCCCGAAAGACCTTATCGCCGAATTCGGAGCGGTCCGGAATTTGAAACCGAGCATGAAAAGGCCCGTGTACCACGCAAGCCTTTCGTTACCACCCGGCGAGCGCCTTTCGGATCAGAAATGGAACGAGGTTGCGCACACCTATCTCGACCGGATGGGATTTAAGAAATCGCAATTCCTGATCGTCCGACACACCGATACGCCTCACGACCATATTCATATTGTGGCAAACCGAATCGGCATAGACGGCAAAGTCGTTTCAGAAAGTCACGACTACCGCCGGAGTGAAACGACCATTCGGAGCCTGGAATTGGAGCATGGACTGACCCGAGTTCTGCCAAGCCGGGAATCGCTCTCACGATCACCGACCTCCGGAGAGTTGCACAGGGTTCTTCGGACCGGCGAGCCAAGTACAAAGCTCCGACTACAACAGATCATCGACGAAGCGGCACAGGGAAAGCCGACGATGAGTGATTTTATTGGACGGCTTCAGGACCAGCATGTCGATGTCTCTCCGTACCAGGCCAAGACCGGCCACATTTCAGGAATTCGCTTTCGTCTGGACGGCGAATCGATGAAAGGAAGTAACCTCGGCCGAGCCTATACGTGGCACGGCTTACAACAAGAGAAAGGAATCAGTTATGACCAAAACCGAGATGACCCAAGACTTTTCCAGGCCATCGAACAGTTCCGAAAAGGATCCGCCCTACCTTCTCCAGATCTCTCACGAGAGCTTCAAAAACGTGGCCAACGACTTCGAGAAAAAAATCTGTCCCTTGCTCGATTCGTTAAGGGAGATGACCCACAAATCGCAGGTCGAAAGCCAGCAGCTACAGCGAACCTATCAATCGGCGGGCGAGAGCTTTCGCTCCTCCTGCGAACGGGCGCAGGACGTTCTGGAGGATATTCGACAAGCCAACAACGGAATCAAGCTCAAAGCGATCGGGGTCTTCTTTCTCCTGAACCTCGCCATGGCGGTGGTGGCGGTAAGCGTCTGTTCCATTTGGCGTTTTTAT
This sequence comes from uncultured bacterium, assembly GCA_964397255.1. Classification (GTDB taxonomy): domain Bacteria; phylum Bdellovibrionota_G; class JALEGL01; order JALEGL01; family DATDPG01; genus CAYNHQ01. The sequence goes on along the minus strand of CAYNHQ010000004.1, from coordinate 188,769 downwards.
CTGAAAGAGAACCAGGACGCGATTCTCTGGAGGACGTTTCAAGAGAAGGTGATTCCCAATCTCAATCCCGTAGACCAGAAGTGGTTCGCCGACCAGTTCGAAAAAATGAAAAAACGCTGACGCTCTTCGGAGACGTGAGCCTCGAGAAAAAGAGCGGCCCGGAGATCGATTTCTGATGAGGATTTGAAAAAGAAAGGTTGTTTCCCATGCAGGATGATAAGATCGCGCAATTCGGCCCGAGGAAATTTCAACTTCGCGAGGGCTTGATCTTTGAAAAGGGAATAGGCCGACTGCTTACGGTCAGTGAATTGGCGGAAGTCCTTCAATGCAGCAAAGGCACCATTCGGAATTTAGTCTGGCAGGGGAAGATCCCAACGGTCCGACCTACGCCGCGGATGGTTCGTTTCAGCTCCGAAGTGATTCGCAGGTGGTTATCAGAGAGGAGTCAGCAGTATGGATAATCATCAAAACAGAAAGAGGGATACACGCCGTCTGACCAAAGTGCGGGGATATCCGGGGATCTTCAAGATCACTGTCTGGAGCGAGGAAAAACAACGTTACATCGATCTTCGCTCCGTCGTCGGAAGTAAGGCGAAGAGTTATCGCGCCGTTCGTCGGGTGAAAATGCTGGGAAAAATCGTCCAGCAGATCCGACTTTTTCATACGGTCGATGAGGCTCGGGGCTGGAGAACCGAATCCAATCCTGAGATTCCCATCCGTAAAGAGAACACGTACACAATACAAAACCTCGTTGCGGACTGGAGGGAGTGGTCAAAGCCGCCGAGATTCGCGCCAGGCACGTGGGATTCTTTAACGAAGGAGATCTTTCATTTTGGAGCTCTCTTCGAAATTCCTGTGGAGGATCTCTCGGCGGAAGATATCGATCGGTGGTTGAAATACATGATCGATCCTTCCTACCCGAAGAAGGCAACGCGCGTGTCGTTCTTGCGTGAGGTAAAAACGCTCATGACGATACTGAACTGGTATCGCGAGTATAAGAATCCGAGGTTTCAACCTCCGATACTCAAGCGACACCGACGGGATGCTTTCTTTAAAGCGAAGCCGGGAAAGCCGGACATTTCGCTTTCTGAGGTGGACTTAGAGAGATTTCTCGAACGTCTTCGCACGCATCATCGGCCGGTTTATTATTACCTGGCGTCGTTCCAAGCGCTCTGTGGCGCGCGGATCGGTGAATCGTGCGGTCTTCAGTGGGACTGCGTCGATCTTCAGAATTCAGCCGTGGAGATCAAGCGAGTCTGTTACTGGCAGTATCGAACGAAGGAACCGTTCCTACGTGAGGGGACCAAGACGGGAGACCTCCGAAAGGTGGTCATGCCGTCACGTCTGGTTCGTCTCTTGAGCGAATGGAAACTGAAAGGGACGAACGGCCCCTTTGTCTTTCACAAAGAAGGGGAGATGCTCAAGTACCCGGCGCTCCAGAATGCCTACAAGAAAGCGTATCGGGCCCTGGGCCTTCCAGTGAGGTCAACGCATGTCATGCGTCACACATTCGCCTCAATTTATGCGGATCAGACGAATGATATTCGGGCTGCGCAAGCAGCGATGGGTCACCGAGATCTCGCCGTCACGCAGCATTACGCGAAGGTGGCAGAGAGAACGCAAAGGAACGCGATTGAAAAATTCGCGTTGGGGAAAGATAAACCGACCGAGAACCCTCCGAGTCCGGAAGGAGCCAAAGTCATCTCTTTGGTTCGACATTCGTAAGCAGCGAAGTAAAAGTAACCCGAGCTGTTACCCAAAGTTACCCAACTGACCCTACGTTGAAGAAAAAGTTTTTTGATGACGAGAAGTTAGAACGCATTTGGTGGCGGCGCAGGGGATCGAACCCCGGACCTAGGGCTTATGAGACCCTCGCTCTAACCAACTGAGCTACACCGCCCCAAGAAAACGGCGTGAAATATCATACTTGTGTTGACATTCCTACGAAACTTCGCCTAAAACCGTCCTCAGGGGGGGAGTTCAACTACAACTCGTTCGTTTCTTTTGAAGGGGGGGAAACGTGCGTCGGCGCGTCGTCGTTATGTCGATGCTATCGCTGGGCCTTTTTGTCGAGGCTTCGTACCCCACCGTCTACGCCGAAACCACACTCGATCCTCTTTTGGAGCAAGTGAAGTTCACCCTCCAACGCGAAGCCTCGTATCGCCAGATTGATTACAACAATCTTTCCCCCTCTGAAGAAGGGTATGTGCAAGCCCTTCGAATTGCCGAAACTAATGCCACGCTCTCCGCCATTTATCGGTATGCCCGCTATAGTGAAAAAACGTTTCAGCGAAAAAACGAGGGTCGAAAAGTTCTCGTGCCTCTTCTTGACTATACCCGCCTCAGTTACGGACTGGTTGAAAAACGAAAAAACCTTGAATCTGACGCCGATAGCGGCAGCGTACGTGAATTTTTTGACTGGAAACGAAGTCTTTGGGTCACACGAATGGCGAACTATGCAGCCGCTCTTCGTGTCCTAGATCAAAAAATCCAAGCCGAAAAGGCGCAAGATCGAAAGCACGAACTTAAGGAAGAACGAAGTCGGTTACTTCAGGACGAACCTCTCTTGGCGGTTAAAATCGAGATGCCCTTCGATCCCAAGGATCGACGCCCATCCTACTCCGTCATCGACGACCTTTATCATCGGGTTCCCGAAAACTCACTGACTTGTTTGAAACCCCAAAAGGAATGCCTTCTCTATTCCGTTCTTCACTTAAATGAAAAAGGTCTCGATGAACTCCGCCAAGATCTCAAAGAAGAACAAATTTCTGTTCTTCACTTTGGAGAGCAAGCCCTCGCCGAACTCTTCGCTCCCAAGAATCGGCAGATTTATAAGGGACAGCCCTTTGTTCCCCTTGAGGTCGTGGAAGACGTTCTTTCGACATTCCCGGGGGGTTGCGAGAGATATCTTTCTCTTCTCGATGAAATCCGATCTGAATCGGACAACGAACGCCTACTTCATCGAATCCGTGACCGCATTGCCGTACGATTGATGGAGCCCGCCCTTGAAGAAACCATTGCAACGTTGAAAAAAGAGTTACTTCACATTCCTTCCCGCACCTTTGCCGATTTCGTTCCCCTACCCGATCTCCGTCAGGCGGTCATCCTTTCTCTTTCACCTTCTTGGGGAACTCTTGGTGCGGCGTTGGATCAAAGTCTTCTTGAGGAATATCAGCACTCCCGCTTCTTACGAAACATTGGAGATGTCGCCTTTGTCGTCGCAATGGGAGCCTCTCTTTACTTCTTTCCGCCGGCGGCGGGGCTGGCGATGTTCGAAAGCCCTCTGGTTTGGACACGTATCGCCGCCGCGGGAACGCATGCATACAACATGCTTCGAAATGCAAAACGCAACGTCAACATGGCCAATCTTCGGGCGCTTACTGGGACTGGAACTTACGAATGGGCGGCCCTCGCCGAGAGCCAGTACCGCATGGCGGTTCTTTTCGCCTACTTGGATGTTTTTCTGCCTCTTCGAATCGGAAGTTCCGTTCGGCCGGCGTTAGGACGCATCTCTCAGTCGCTTACTCGATTCGCTACCAATCCACTGGCGAAAGAAGAGGTCGTTGAAATTGCCATCGGCCAAAGCAATCCTCTCCGACTTCTGGTTCGCTCACTGTCTCGTGGGGGAGCCATGGTTCGAAAAATTTCAGAAAACACTTGGCAGGCATGGAAAGAAATGGGCCGTCTGGCGCTCCTCATGGGAAGGGGAGAATTGCGTGCAGCCGCGGCATTTCTGCCCACCACTACCGTCTCTAAAGCGATCCTCAATGCAGGTGCATCGAGTCTCATCATGATCGGAACCGAGCGAATTTCACGGGGCCCCCTCTTTTATCAAGAGGTCGGCACGTACCGGAATGTCCTCATCACACTTCTCATCGATGGTGCGACCGGTTTTTATGGATTGGGAAGCTTCACTACACTTGAAAAAATGGTGGCTATCGGCGGAACGGTATTTTCCATGTCGATTGTGGGCCAGCTCCTTACAGGCATTCGCGATCCAGCCTCACTCGGCCTGCGCGCAGCAGGAGAAACCGCTTATTGCATCAGCCTTTCACCTTGGAAAATTGTGTTTGCGGACCAACTGGCGGGTAAGGTGGCGGCCCTCCGACCGGGCTGGCCGTTATGGAATCACGGAACCTATGGGGCCTTTTTCCTAGGAAACAATGGCATTGGGAATCTTCTTTACAGCTACGGAACCAAGAGCCTTTTTGAATTTAGTGATCCGTCGAACGAGCACCCCTGGTGGCACGAAGCTCCAGACCAAGAAGTTGCGCCCGATTCGTCAGAACCCAAACTCGCTCTCCGACCACAACCGGAGCTGCGGGAATATCGCCGGTAACGTCATACGTCCACAAAACCGATCCATCTTCGGGTTTCACGACGAAAATTCTTCCCTCATGAGTCGAAGCCACCAAAAGACCTCGATGTAGAATGATACCGCTCCAATTTGAAGTAGGGCTGAAACTTTTAGCCCATTTTCGTTCTCCGCTCTCGGAGTCGAGGGCCATCAGTTGATTGTCCGCTCCCCCGGCATACACCACCTTTTCGGAAACAACAGGCGCCGCGCCCGTTCCTCCGCTGGGCACTGACCATCGCGAGGTACCATCCAGGCCCAAGGCATGAAGAGTTCCAAAAAATTGTGCGGCGAGAATTTTGCCGTTCGTCGCAAGAAGTGGCGCAATCACTTCCGGAAAACGAACTCGGCCCTCGAGCCGTTGTCGGCTGACCTCCATTCCATCATTCGCGCGGATTTGGGCGACTGTACCGTCTCCCAGCGCCGCATACACCTTTTGATTTACAACGAGAGGCCTGGCAAACCCATGGATCCCGATTCGATCGGGTATGTCGCTTCGATAACGCCAACGAATTTCACCCGTCTTTGCATCCGCGGCATAAAGAATTCCATCGTTTGCGGCAAAGAAAACCGAATCGTTGGGAATGAGCCCCGGCTGGCCCACGATTTCTCCCGTTACTTTTTGCTGCCAAAGGGTTCGCCCATCTTTCGTAGAAAGGGAATAAAAATGTCCCGACGATGTTCCGACATAGAGGCGCTCTTGGTCTAGGGCCAATTGAGAATCTACGCCTCCATCGATCGCTACCTTCCATTTCTTCTTTCCGCTATTCGCTTCGAGCGCATAGACCGTCCCTGTACGCGTGCCGAAATAGAGTGACGAATTATCCGAGAGGAGATTGGATTCAGTGACCACGCGATCGGAGAAGCCGCTGTCCCAATTCGGGAAAAAACGACGCTCTTCGACCAGACGTAACGGCCCCCGCGCACAACTCGTGAGTGCACACAAAACCAGGAGTATGAGAAATCTCGATTTCATCTTTAAAAGAAATGAAACGTGACCGATGTAATGAAAGAGTAGGAATCAAACGACACTTTTGAGAGCCCCAAGAGTTTCAAAGTGTCGGGTTCCTGGTTTTCACCGAAAAGCACCTGATAGTTAAACTCCGTATCGAGCGAGATGCGGTTTCGATAAATAAACGCCCTCACGCCAGCGGCAATCGGAAACATAAAATTCATCGGGACATCGAGAGCTGTGGACGGATCGACTCCCATCCAATTGTAACCGCCAATTCCCACAGAGATATAAGGCTGCGCCAGAACTGCGGGATAAAAGAGCATCAGATTGAACCCCGTTTGATTCATCTGAGCGCCTGTATTGATTTTTTGCGCGGGGTTGACGGGATCGGGCGAATCGAGATTGAATGTAGAAAACTGGTAGTAAATTTCGCCGGAGAGATAACGATTAAATTGGTGGCCACCCGTCACCTTAAGGCCGAATCCCGTGTCCCCCTCAATCCCTTGCTGCCGGGAAAATCCGGTAAACCCCACTCCCACTCCCAAGGTCAAATATTTGCTGGCAATAAATCCTGTCTCTCGATCAATTATGTCAAAGGCATAGGCGCGGCTGGAGAAGAGAACGAAGAGCCCCGCGATAACGAGACTGCGCATTAAATTACGCATTAGGGTTTCGCCGGTGGAGCAGCCTTGAGAGCACTTTCACGCGAACGAACTCGTTCGAGCAAAGGAGACTCAGGGAAAGTAGATTGAAATTCCTTATACGTCGCCAATGCCAAAGGAATTTTCCCGCCGTTTTCCTGTGCTAGACCCAAATTCCACATATGAAGAGCACGGAGGGGATTCTCCTGATCCTTCGATAACTTGGCGAAAATCGCTTCCGCTTCATCGTACTTTTTGAGGTCCATAAGGGCCATCGCTTCCCCCTCTTCGGCCAAGAATTTGTTTTTTCCCTTTTGGATTTTGGCGGCTTCTACAAAGGCTTTACGCGCCTCCGAAGATTTCCCTGTTTTTAGGAGGGACTCGGCGTAATAAACTCGAGCCGACCTTGCGACCGTTGTTCGGCCATAGATTTTTAGAAATTCCTTGAGTTCCTCGGAGGTCGCCTTCCATGCCGTGGCGTCGCTGGGAGATTTTTCAAGGATTTTCTCCAAGGCGTCCGCGGCTCGCTCATCCTTGACCTCGCGCCAGGCCTGCCACCCTAACAGCGCCAACGCGAATACCAAAAGAGCAGCCACCCCTATCAGAACTTCCCGCGAACGGTCAACCATCGACTGAAACAGATTTCCCACGACTGTCGTAAATTCATCCGGCTTTTTCAAGTTCTGACGTAGGGGTTTCGAGTCCATAATTCGCGGGGAAGGTAGCAGAGCCGTCGGTCGCGAGCAATCAATCCTCAAATGAATAGAATCTGCTATTCTTACTCCGTGCGGGAAGAGCAGCTTACGATCCTGTTTTCCATTCCTCCGCTCGAACTCCGGAAGAAGCTCTTGGAGTGTGTGGAAAAATTCCATGGAATTGTCTTAAAAACGTTCGGAGAGGCATACGTCTTTGGATTTACGGATCCCAGGGAAGCCTGTGACGCCGCACTCTCCTTCCGCGGTTCACTTCCCGCAGAAACCGAGTGGAGAGCGGGTATTGCGTTTGGCGAAGTGACCGTTGCCCAAAACGATGTTTTTGGTGAGGCCGTGAACATGGCGGCCCGCCTGGAAGGTGTGGCCGGAAACGGGGAAATTTTGACCGCGGAATCTTATCGTCTCGCTTCCGATGGTCGTGGCGTTCATTTGACGGACCTCGGGCCTCGGACATTTAAGGGAATGGCACAGCCTGTTCGTCTCTTTGCATTGACTGAAAAAGAGGAAGCCCCGCCACCCCCACCTCCAAAAAAAGAGTCTCCTCCCGTCCCCTCCCCGTCACCCGTGGCCCGCGGCATCTCACAGGAAAAAGTAGACCAACCCGCGCCCGCTCCCAAACTCTCGGTAGTCCCACCCACGGTGGAACCCATCGCGAAAGGGATCGGTGTAGGACATGGCACGCTTGCGATCGGCATTGCCTTGGCGGTGATTTTGGGAAGCACGTCATTCCTTCTTTTTCGAAAAGGCTCTTCTTCCGAGGGAGGAACTTACGCCACGCTTACGATTCGGTCGAAACCGGAGTCGGTGGAAGTGTTCATAGAAAATAAAGAAGTGGCCAAGCAAACACCGGTGAAAATTAATCAGGTCCCACCCAATCGAAATCTTAAGATCCGTGTTCAGAAAGAAGGATTCGAAGATTCCACACAGATAGTGAAGTTGGCTCCGAAGGAATCTCGCGTCGTCGAAATTTCGTTAAAGCCTGAAAAAAAGGGGCGCCGTTAAGCACCCCTTTTTTTGATTTCTCTGATTTAGAATAACTATATTGAGGCGGAATAATTCCCGCTGACATCATGCCCGCAGACAGATCCCGAGAAGTTGCCCGAGGCGCTCGATCCACTAAAGGAGAAATCGCTCGTCAAATTCCAATCGCAGCTCGCATTTAGACCGTCTCCCGTAATTGAAACGGTTCCCTTGTACGCGGTTCCAAACGCGTACGTTGAGTTTCCATCGAAGGTACCTGAGCCCGTAAGCCCCAGCGAACCACCAAGTGTGTAGCTCTTCCCATCGGTTCCGGTAACCCCACAGTCGTTAAACGTTGCAGTGATGTCATAAGAAAAGCTGTTGGCGTCTCCGCTTCCTGTTCCCGATGCACCGACCGTTCCTCCCCCGGTGCAGCTGACTGTTGCGCTAGCAGTGCTAGTAGCGGCCCTTATCGAAGTTCGACCCAAAGTCTGCATCGCTTGAACAACTGCAAGGTTAGCTTGACTGAGAACGGTTTGGGTCTGTGCGGTTGTCAATTTCGTAGTTCCCCCAGTCGTATCATCGCCACAGGCTAAAAGACCGATGGCTCCTAGAATTGCCATTCCTGTATAAATTGTTTTCTTCATTTGTTACTCCTTCCAAAAAAACGATTCAGCCATGGTGCCTCATTAAATTCGATTTGGAAACAGGAATTCATTTCGTGTATACAAACACATCCCCAACCTAGCCGAGGTGGCGGAACTGGCAGACGCGGTGGACTCAAAATCCACAGTCTCGGAAGAGATGTGGGGGTTCAATTCCCCCCCTCGGCACCACCAAATTCAGTATTCGGAATATGGAATACAGAATTCAGAATTCGGAATGTCTTTTAAAACCGGTACGGAAGAATGGAAAAGCCGCTGGCGGGATAGCTGATTGCAATATAGTGCCGCCGCCTATTTTTTTGTAGCCCAAATTGCACACTTTTCTGTGTAGTGCTCCGTAACAAATACACCTAAATGATGGAGGAAAACAACGTATCATATTGAAATTATTTTGTATTTGTTTGGCACAGGGATTGAGACATTGGAGCCTGTGGAGCGAGTGGAAAATAAAATGTTTTCACCGAATGGGTTCACACTTACGGAGCTAAGCGTCTCCCTGGTTCTCGCCGCTATGCTCTCTGCGGGAGCATTTCGAATCACTTCCACACAAGTGAGATCGGGAACAAATAGTTTGGTCCAAGCACGCACCAAAAACGTTTCAAACGATGCGCTGGATCGACTTGCCTCACGTCTAACCAACATTGCTGCGATCCCAGTGGCCGATTCCACGGTGCTGGGAAATCTTTCCCCATCGGCTCCGGCTCCTTCTGGATGCAACGAATTCACACCGCGGGGCACCGCTCTTCCTAACAGTCTGGTCGCCTACCCGGGCTTAACTACTTTAACGGTGCCGACAACGATTGACGATCTACGAGATCCGTCCGTCCTCCCAAATAATGCCGCCGATAGCGATGCAATTCGATTTGTAGTGATGGCAAAAGATTCCATTCAAATTCCTCTCTACATCGATTCAACCTCCCATAAGCCGCACTCCACGAGTGATAAACCTTCTCATCCTCACCCAACCATCGATGTGGTCGGTGGAGAGGATTTGCGCGTGGGAGACTATCTTATGATTAGTGATCGCACGCAAAGTGATTTCATTCGAATCACTCGAATCACGTTGTCGAACAACCCCGGCCAGCCGACACAGATCGAGCACAGTTCTTCCTCGATCTGGAATCTCCCTTTTCAGCACGACTATGGCCAGGATGGCTTGAAATCCTACGTTCGGAAAGTTGAATTCTTTGACTACGCCTATCGGCCCGGTGACCAATCTCTTGTATTTGATGACCACCTCGTGGATGACGGCTTTAATCCCACTTCGGGATCCTTCGGCTCTCCGGGGCGGTCTCCTCACTGGAGTGTCGCACTTCCCGGTGTACAAAGTTTTCAACTGATCTATGAAGTGATCAGTGATTTAACGACTAAAATGGTAGGCTCTACGCGGACTCCGCGAGCGGGAGAGATCAGCGACAAGTCATCCTGCGGTTTTAATCAACTCGGTTATCCGGCTATCAAGCGCGTGCGCGTCGCGCTGACGATGCTCCCTGATTCTCATTCAGGCGCGTCGCTCCACAGTGAAGGCCATTCGACTGTGAACCCCTTTCACTTCGATCGGAGCAGCCGTCCGGAGAACCTTATCGCTATGACATTGCAATCAGATGAAGGAATGTTTCCTCAAAATCCGCAACATTATACGGGGCCCCATTAATGACCGAAAGAAACGAAATTCGCACAGACAAAGGTTCGGCGCTAATTGCTGTACTCATTCTCCTTCTCGTCGCTACGGTGGCAGGCGCCGGATGGATCGCTGCGACTCATAACGGAATTCATATCAGCCAACTCTTTCGATCCAAGAGCACATTGGAAGAATTGGCACAAAGCGGATTTGAAATGGCCAAGGCTGACCTCTTCGCACGCGCGGCACCGGTTCTTCCCGATTTCAACACTCCGCCAGATTGGCGGGTTCCAGCGGAGGGACCCGCCTTCTACCCAATCCATAATCCGGAGTATGTCGGCCTCGTTCGAAGCACCATCGGTGAATCTTCTCTGCCGCGGATTCAGTTCACTCGAGATTCGTTAAAGCTTTCGGTTTGGTATTATCCCAGTTCGGAAAATAAGCCCCTCATTGCCGATCCAACCGATCCTGAAAACAACAGTATGGATTCACCCAGATTCTATCGAATTGTTTCCACGGCCGAGAATCCCCAAAGCGGTAGTAAATATACGTATGAAGCTGAAATTTCACTCCAAAGAATCGGTTTCGCCGAGCTCGACTATGCCCTCTTTAATCCTCAGCCCCTTCCCCACGCCGATCCGAACAAGCTTTTTCCCCTTCGCACGGCCACATACGATGGGCATGTTCACTTCGGACCCATTCAGCCCTATTTCCTCGATACCCCACTTTTTGGAGTCTCGAAGCATATCTTTAAAGGCCCCGTCACGTTTGAATTAAATGTTCCGGACGGATCTCTGCCGTTTGACTACGACCCCGCCACATATGTCGATTTTCAATACGGCTGGAAGGGAAATTTCCACGTTTCGAATTACATCTCACGCGATCTCTTAGACAAACTCGCCGTAGAACCTACAAGGCTGGAATTCAACCTCGATCCCAGCAGCGCGCCGACCGGTGAGGTCTGCCTGGAATTTACAGCCGATGGATATGTGAAACGTTATGATTGCAACTCCAGCGCCGCCGATTTCTACTACGATCCTCTGCCGGCCTCTGTTTCACCAGCTCCCGATGGTTTGCCTCCAAGGGACAGATACGGCTCTACCCCGATCGCAACTTATCCGATTACACCCAACATGGTCATTTATGGGAACAATGTCGAGATCGGTGTGCGGGGTATCGTAAATGGTCGTGTGACGGTGGCCTGTGACGCCGATTCTTCTCACGATCCGATTCAGCGAACGGGAAACCTTCCCAATCCGTCGCCCGGAAATTGCAAAATTGAAGGAGATATTGACTACGCTCATCAAGGGAAAAATAGCGGCGATTCATTCGGCATGGTTGCACTTCGAAATATCGACGTTCCTCATTATGTCAGCGTCTTTCGTCACTGGGATTCACCGACAGACACGCCGTCCAGCAATCAAGTCTATTTCGATGGAAAGAGTAATTTTAGCGTGCCGAACACAGAAGTTGATCGGGATGCAGAAGACAATGAATATCGTGAAAACGACGTTCCCTACGCTCACAACATCCCCGGAATTCTCGATCTTTCGGGTGCCTTCATTGCCCTTGGCGACGATAAAACTCAGCATGGGCTGCCGACCGGAATTCTCTACGTCGAAAATATTAATGATTACGATCTCTCAGACGATGGAATCGTCGTTCCCGATGTCACAGGCGCGCTTTGGGCCCACTCACCCGTAAACACCAGCAATCCAGGTCATATTCCCTACTATTATAATGTGGATGGCCAGGGGAAACCGGTTTCGGCAAAAGCGAGGCCCCTTTATTGCAGAGCTCATGATGCTGATACCACCTGGTGGGGATCAAGCTGCGATTTTAGCAACTCTCTTGTGGATGTAGCTCGCGCGGGTCAGGCAAAAATTTGGCTCTATGGCTCTTTAGGGACAAAAGGATTCAGCCAGCTCAACGCGTATACACACCCAGATAACGATCGAACCCAAGGCGGATTTAACCGGATTGTTTTCCGTCACGACCCTGCACTGAGCATATCCCCGCCCCCCTTATTCCCCCAGACGAATCAAACAAAACTAAATTTGGTCTGGCAGAAACAATATAGTGGTAGCGCAATTACGGTTGTGACCTTACCCTAAGAAAATCTTAAATCGGAGTATGGGTCGGTGGTCCCGGAGGTGGCTATGTCCCCTAAAATCGATAGGGAAGAAGAGCGAAACCATTGTCCAAATAGCCGATCGCGAGACTTGAGAGCGAAGGAACCCAGGTCATCAGGGAATAATTTTCATCCACGCGCATCGGGGTGGAAAGGTGCTGAGTGGAAAAGGTGCCGTCTGAATTTTTCTGAACGTGAAGAATTCCGGTGCCATGGTAGGCGACATTGTCCGCCGATTCATTGATGAACACACCACCGCGACCATCGGAAGTTAGAGCGACCGATTCCTGGTCGGTCAATGTCTCGACTTTGATGGGAAGCTGATTCAGGTCTCCGGTAGGGAACACAAAACGGACCAATCCCCCGGGGGCCACGTGATCTAGACTGGACACAGAAAGCCCATCAACCATATCAATTCGATAAATTTGCATTTTCATCGTGCCAATCCACAAGGATGCTCCATCAAACATCATGCGTCCAAGTGCGCCATAAACATTCTCGACCCCAGCTTCGATCATTCCAAGAGAATGGATTTCAAATTTTCGTGTTCCCGTATGAAATGTAATGTGAAATAGCTCAGTGATTGGAACCCCTTCAGGAGATTCCCCCGATCCGATCGGGTAAAATCCACTCCCATTCGCCAGAAAAACACCGCCCGCTCCGTCGGTGGTCATCACGGCATATTGCGAAACATAAAAGTCATTCTCTGGTTCAGGATGCCCGGGAGCGAGAAGTTCAAACGACCCATCGTTGTGCACATAACGAATGGAATTGCCCCCCATTCCTCCGGCCAATTCCCACATGGAATCGGTCCCGGCAGCGACAAAAGCATTTGGATTTGCATCTAGTAAATAAGAATCCCAAGAGGTAGAAACGACCGGCGGCGGGAGGAGTCGCAATGTTCCATCCAGCTCGCGAATGGCGTGGCCGTTGTGCTCGCTTAAGCTCCCCTTGAGTCCAATCCAAAGTCTTCTTAAGTGGTCGTACCCGAGAGCAGATACTTTGCTGCTGATTTCGGAACCGAGCGGATAAAGTGATGTCATCGTTCCATTCGGCATGCTCGGACTGGGAGGCAGAAATTGATTCGCGCCCCCTGATTCCGTTCCAACCACGATTTCATTTCCATTTCCTGCAATCGCATTCGCATGCCAGTCGACCATTCTCCAACTTGCAAAATAGGTCCAGACGTCGTTCGCGATGTCGTATTTCCGAAACCTCGCGATCGGATTTCCCTGTTCATCAAACTCTACGCCTTCGTATTCTTCACCGAGCCATATCGAACGTTCACTCGGCTCATACGAAATGGCATAAATCGGATTTTGGGTTCCCACAAATGTGGGGTCGGGATGATACGAAGATCCATCCGGATCATTGAGATTATCGATCACAACGAGTCCGTGCGTCGTACCCACGAACATCCCGCCCGTTCCAGGATTATAAAGGCTCGTCACATCTACGGTGTTTTGTCCTGAGATATTGAGGAGAAGATGAGTCACCGTATAATCTTCGCCCTGTGATCGGTCGGCGACCGGGTGGCCGTTGGGTAGCGTAACTTGATGAAGCCCTCCATAGTAAGTGGCGTCGCCGCCCCCTCCAGCGCTTATAGAACCGGACCCAGTGTTCCCTCCTGAACTCGTAGAATTTATGGTTTGTCGTGACATGTTTTCTTTCGCGCCAAAATAAATACTTCCACCGTCGTTACTTCGGGCAAGACTCGTAATTTTGGTGCCTCTTCCAGGATATTCCTCAATCTCCGATCCATTGATCGCTCCCTTAAAATAAAAGAGGCCGTTGGTGGAACATGCCACCCAAAATCCCTGCGCTTCTAACGGGTTTGGAAGAAGTGCGGAAATAAATTGGAGAGTCATGGGTCCTTGAGAGAAATGTGTAAGAACCGGGTCGTTGTCGGGCCCGTTGGGAAAATCGGCTCGGATTAGTTCGCTAGAGGTAACCAACCACAAAATATTACCGACGGGATGTACCTTGAGAGCAATAATCTCAGGATGATCGAATAGGGTATAGATTTTGGACAACGCGACCGAGCTTCCTTTTTTCACAAAGTGAGCGATTTGTTGTTGGTCTGAAACCCATACACCCCCCTGATCATCTTCCGCCATAAACATCACATTGTTCGAGGGTAGTTCTTTGGAAAGATCTATCGTTTGAATTTGATCCAACGATTTAAGCCATTCACCTTTTGGGAAGAAAATGAGTTTGCCTCCTGCATACTGAATGAACAATCCATTCTCACTTCGTGCGAATCCCAATATTTGTTTGGGAGAAAATTGTGGCTGAATTAATAAAACTTCTTCGATGATGGGGCTGCTGTCGGGATATTGGGGGGCTTTCTCCCAAATTGAAATCTTGTCGCCTACGGAACCGGTGGTGAGGTAATTGAACGATCCGTTCGTAATCGTCGAACAGTCCGGAGAGATTTGTCCCAGGGTCTGGTTGACACTACAAACTTGGACCGCCCTGGGGTCGGCTGATCCACGAAGACCGGTCACCAAAACTTTATTGGCGCCGATAGCTTTTGCGACGACCAAGTTTCCATCCAGAGGGACGAGGTAGGCAATCGGTGGTGGAAGTGCGGGCCCTGAATCGGGAAGCGCGTTCGGGTCGTTTGATTTTCCGAGTCGATCCTGTGAAGTGGCTTCGGAAACGTTGGAAGAACTTCCCGGGAACTTGCACCCGAAAATATCCCCTAAGAGGCTAAACGCAAAAATGAGAGTTATGACAACTCTCATTCTAGATACCCCATGCCACATCATTTCGTTTTCTTGCCATAACTGTACCAAAAATTACTCTTATTTATATTAAATAAACATAATAATAACAATATGTTATAAATGTATATTTCGAGAAATTGAAAATATCGTAAACAAATTTTTCATACTAAAGTAGACTATAGTTCCCTCTCTCACCTTTAAGAAAAGAATCCTAACCGCGCTTTAATCATAAGCTGAACGAGGTAGGACTTTAATTTTGAGTCGCTGAAGCATTCGATTGAACCCGTTTCGGTGCATTCCGACGAGCTGCGCGGCCTTGGTTCGGTTCCCTTTGGTCTTCTTGAGAACAAGCAAAATTCGCTGTGCCGTAAACCGATCAATTGCTTCATGAAACGGTTCATCATCGCTTATCGCCTCTCCCATGGATCCCCCACGGATCACAGGCGAAAGGTCCTCCAGCTTAATTCTACGTTTGCCTCCGGAAGAGAGCGGAAGGAGTGCCACAATTCGGTCCATCTCATTTTTCAGTTCGCGTATATTTCCCGGCCAGCGGTATCTCATCAGAGCCTCAAGCGCATTATCCGCCACTGTCAGAGGGTATTTTTGGGTCAGCGCTGACATCTTTAGAAAATGATGGATGAGAAGCGGAATATCTTCGATTCTTTCGCGTAAGGGAGGAAGGTCGATCCGAATCACATGGAGGCGATAAAAAAGATCCTCTCGAAAATCCCCCGCCGCTCTCAGCTTCTCGAGATCCCGGTTGGATGCCGTTACGACACGTATCGAGAAAGAAACTTCTGCAGTTTTGCCGACCGGCAAGACCTTCGATTCCTGAAGAGCCCGGAGCAGTTTCGCTTGTTGATCCGGCTTGAGTTGGTCTATCTCATCCAGAAAAAGAGTTCCCCCATTCGCGGCCACGAAAAAACCGACCCGCGCCTTATCCGCACCAGTGAAAGCCCCTTTTTCATGCCCAAAGAAGAGCGCGTCAAAAAGATCTTCGGGAATGCTCCCGCATTGCACCGGAACCCAAGGGCCCCGAGCCTGAGGAGATCGTTCGTGCAACGCTTGCGCAATCAACTCCTTGCCAGTTCCAGACTCTCCAGAGATGTAACAATAGGATCTTGAGGCGGCAATGGTCTCTACCGTACGAAGAATGTTTCGCATGCGATCACTCTTCGCGATGATTTGTGCGTGGCGGTGAAATATGGAATCTTCCGAACCGGTTTTTTGTAACAGGGTCTCCGTCTGCTGAATTTGCGTTTCTTTGGATTCAAGTTCGTCCTCCAATTTTCCATTGAACTGCGCAATTCGTTCCGCTTGAATTTTGAGTTCGCTCATCAACTCATTCTTTCGAAGGGCCGTGCTCCCTTGTTCCGCCAGCGCTTCCACAATGAGGACTTCCGTGCTGCTAAACGCCTTCGGGGACTTGCGGCGATCCAAATAAATAACTCCCATAATTTTTTCTTGAGATCGCAACGGAACGGCCAGGAATGATCGAACCTCTTGGTTCACAAGGCTGGGCGAATTTTTCCAAGATTTTGACTCGGCTACATCTCCTTCGGTAATCGTCGCGCCTGACCGGAGCGCCTTTTTTACGGCCGTTCGGCTAAACCGAGAGTTGGGCTCACGAATCCACAGCTGCTTCATGTTCCGGGCCGAAACGACGCGGAAATCGTCGCCCTCTTCGGTTACAAAAAACCCACGCTCCGCCTTTGTTTCCGCGACGGCAAAATCGAGAAGAAGATCAACCGTTTTTTGAAATTCAATTTCATCATTTAGCAATTTGATCATTCCAAGAAGTCTGCCGAGTGAATTCGCAGGGAGCTCACGCCCCGCGCGGGTCGTAATAAGGTCTTCCTCTGAAAGCGAGTTTTTTCTATAGTCCTGAATCGTCGCTTTCTCATCAACCTCGGCGTGAATCACGGAAGGGGATCCTGGCAATTCATCATCTTCGGTCACTAATTTTTTCAAGTCATCGACTCGGCGTACCGAGAGATAGGCCTCTTGATCTTCTTCTCCCAGCGAAGCACTCAAGCCTTCAAATATCAAAATGGCTTGTGAAGCCGCCATTGGGTCCCTTGGTTGCCCCTTCTTGAATTGAACCTGAAGAGAAAGAAACTGAGCCAGCAGCTCCGGATTGGGATTTTTATCGGCCATTTTCCGCAACACGGGGCTCAATAGTTCTCCCTCTTGACTCCCTTTTCCTTCGACGAACTTCCACGCCGCAAAACGTAGGCGTTGCTCAAGATCCATTTCATCGATCTCGAGTTCTTTCGTTTCTGGAGCGAAGTGCTCTTCCAGTGCAACCAACGCAGCCTCGCGAAGACCCGAGGAGTCCATTCGTTTTCGAAAAGATCGGCGAGCGGTATCCCAATGGGATCGGCTCGCGGAGTTTTTTGAAACTCTTGCCAATAAAAGATGCGCATATGCGGCAGCATCCTCATTGCCAGCCGCTTCGGCCAACTCCAAAGCGTTTTGGACATCGTCGGTCACTGCTGTATCGGAACCAAAGAGAGAAAATCGAAGCGAGGCTCGCGTATAAAGCGCCAGCGCAAACTCTTCATGATTTCCAAGTCGCCGATAAATTTCGACGCTCCGTTCAATCGAGTCACAGGCTTCACGATACTTTCCTATTTTTTGGCAAAGCGCCGAAACGTTCATCTGAAGCGTGGCAAGGGCCAGATAATCTCGCGCTTTTTCCGCAAATTCCATGGCCTTTCTAAAATCCTTTTCCGCATCCGCGAATCGGCTTTCATGCTGTGCCAACTTTCCGAGATTTCCCCAGGCCATTGACTGTGCCGAGAGGTTTTTACTTTCTTCTCCTAATTGAAGTGCCGCGCGAAATTTTTTTCCTGCTTCTTGTAGACGCCCTTCCATCTGCGCTGCATGGCCACGCATGCAGAGCGATGAAGCGCGCTCGCGCACCATACCTTCCGGAGCTTTCTTTTCGATTTCGCGGCCGGTAGCTTCCACCAGGGGGTAGCCCCCTTGTAAAAGCGCGATGGTTTGTCGAACCAAGAGAAGGTGAACCCGTTCTTCTTTTCTCTGGTTCTCCTCGAGGGCAGAGATCTCATTTTCCGCTTCAGTGACTTGTTCCAAAGCCTCTTTGAACTTTCTCCTTTTGAGTTGCAAATCAGCCATTCGACGAAGAATGATGGCTTTCGATTCTCCCTTTTCTTTTTGGAGCTGGATCAATTGTTCAAATGCGCGGTCGTATTCCCCTACACGAGCCCAAAGTTCTGCGGCCGTGGAGCGAGCGGATCCGCTCCAATGCCCCTCGATCGGAATACGTCGCAACATCAGTATTCCTTCATCATTCGCATGCGATTTGAGAAATTGTCCTAGAGCTTCCGCAAGAAAAGGCGAGGCTTGGGTCAGGTCTCCTGAAAGAGACCTATGTACCGCCACCTGGGTAATTAATTCCAAAGGGCGTCCGGCTTCGGAGGAGAGGACGCCTTCGAAGAGATCCGCTACCTCCCGATGCCGATTCCGGAGGTCGGCGGAAGACAAATTCTTCAATGCCAATTCAGCTACCGCAGGGCTCTCGATCACGCAGGCGGAACGATTACCCAAAATCGCTCCGCGAGCGAGGTGAAGAGACATCAGGCGGGCGCTTTGGCGACTGTCGTCGACCCCATAATTTATCGGCAATGGGGCGTCAGCGATCGCGAGAAACTCCAAGAGACGCCGTTCATCGGATGAAAGTGTGAAAATTCGTTCGGACCAAATTCGTTCATAATCTTTCGGGGGGTGCAGTTTATTCAATTCTTCTGCGGCTTCGACTTTTGAAAACATTTCCACATTCGGCAGCCCATCGCGAACCATCGACTCGAGCAAGAGGGGAACCCCTCCCGAAAGCCGGACCAATACACGGAGAACTTCCGGATGGACTTCCACCCCAAGCGATTCCATGTAGTCGTGTACTTCTTCAGAGGAGAACGGCTTGAGGAGATGATGTTTCAACCCGGGAAATTCTTGCGCGTGCTCAATTTGTTCAGTGCTGAAGAGGATGGAGAATTTTTCTTTTTTCTCTCGTCCGATTCGCCTTACCACCTCGAGAAGAAGTTCCTGATCTTTCTCGGGAAGAAACTCAACATCGTCCAGTACCAATAAATGCTCTTGTTCGGATATCGCATGCCCAATCTGATCCGCAAACGCCTGATGAAGCTGACAGTGAATGAGTGTGGTGGAAATTCCCTCCAATTGGAATCGCCGACATATTTCGACGAGGAGCCTCGATTTGCCCATTCCGGGAGCCCCCGTTACCACCACCGGCGACCTCCCCTCCCGTAACTCTTGTGCAATTTCTGTCAGCACTTCTTGCCGACCACTCAGCCGAGGGGAAACCGAATAGGCATTAAGAGTGGCCTCAGTTTCCTTTGCCAATGATGGGTCGACCGTACGACAAAGATTTTCCAGCAGCGCATCCGCATCGCGAAATCGCGCATCTGGATTTTTCTCGGTCATGCGAGTGATGACGGTTCGAAGGGACGAGCGAAGAGCGGTCGGCGGGTCCGTATGAGAAGCGAGTCGCTCGATCGTGACACCGAGGGAAAAGAGGTCTGAACGACTGTCGGCCCTATTGCCTTCCCAAATTTCGGGCGCCATATAGAGAGGGGTTCCCGATTGGCCATGCACATCTCGGCCCGTCCGCGTGCGCGCAAGACCGAAATCAACCAATCGATATTCCTCATTCCTCGCATCCCATAAAATATTTCCCGGTTTGATGTCCCCATGGATAATGCTTCGACTGCCGAGGAATCGAAGGGCACGACCGATGTGAAGTAAAACTTCGATCAGCTCCCTCTCGCTCCAAGACAATCGACGATGGGCGAGAGACTCTCCTCGAATCAATTCCGCCGTATAAAAAGAGATCCCCGTTTCCTCGTCCCTGCCAAATTCGTATACATCGAGAATGTTGGGATGTTGCGAAGCGGCCAATAGGGAAAATTCTTGGCGAAATGTGGCGACCCAGATGGGATCACTTTCATTCAATTGCTTCAGCGCAATCCGTCGGCCGGGGAAACGAAGGTCTTCTGCTTCAAATACTTTCCCCATCCCACCCTGACCTAGTGGGGCGATCAACTTATAATGTTGGGCAAAATGGATCTGTTTGAAGTTCAATGAACCCTGAGAATAGCACACTAAATGATGCAATTCTTAGCATAAGCCAAATAAAGTTCATAAACTGATTTAAGTATTTAATATCAATAATTATTTTTCGAAGATGGTGGCACCTATAGGAAACTCTACTTTCGAGTAGTAAAGAGCCATATTTTACAAGTCATTAATATTAATCAATTAATTCTGTTCGTATGTGGCCTAGAGTATGCGTTACTCAAAGCGTGAAACGAATTCGCGGAGGAGAGGAGTTGTAGCAATACCCCACATACCTACAGTTCCGATTGCTACACTTCTCTCTCTGCGACGTTTCTCTTTTAACTACGGCAACTTCAGTATGAGATCGTTACCTTCGGTAGCCGACTCATATTTCGGAAGACCATCAATAAAAAATGTGACGCGAGTTAGCCCATCTTGGCCGGGAAAATTCTGCGTCGTCACTTTCTTTACCCTGGTTCCAGGGAATGCGGGATAATTCGCCTTTAAATGATTCGCGGAATTTTAAAAATTACTTTCTTGAATTCGTTTGAAGGCCCGTGACTACACAGTCGGGAATACGTTCAAACGCTTGTTCTAACAGCTTGCCATAAGGTGTTTCCGGCCTCGTCCGATCCAGCCGATGGATGTAATCGTTCTGGTATTCGCTGTAATGGACGTGGAACGAAAAACCCCCTTCTCCATTTTGGACAATTTCGAGAATCTGAACATTTGCTCGATAGCCAGAGTAATCTTTTCCACTAAAAGGATCGCGTGATTCGCGGCCACTCTGAAGAGAGAGAACCAACTTCCCAAGGTCTCGATCAGTTGATTCCGTTTCAGCCAACGGTCGACGAAGGTCTAGCCTGAACCCCTTTGAAGCGGCCAATCTCTGAATCGTCTGAGGTGAACGGTGGAATGTTGTGGTCGAGCCTCCAAGATCGAGGCGTTTGGTGATCTCGTCTTCTGGATCGTTTTCCGCGCGCAGATAAAGATTGCAGGTCGGATGGTAAAAATGCGTCACGTTCCTGCCGATGGGGCCGGCTTTTGAAACCTGTCTTTCGGCCATGGAAGTCGATGACAGTAGGGTACAACCTAGAATGAATAGAATGCCTGTTTTCATGATCCTCACCGGAAGCACCGGCTAGTACCACAGTGGTCGAATTAGCGCAACGCGCAACACAAAAAAGCGAAGAATAATTAAAGCTTGCAATGACTTGCGCCAGCTTGTCGTCAAACTTGGATAGAGATCAGTCTTAAGTCATTTTGACTACTATAGTGAATTTCACTATACTTAGACTCAGATGGCGCATTTCCGATTTGTAGCGTGGCTCGCTGAGTGGATTCTCGCTCAGAATGAGTTTCGCTACGAGTGGGATGAGGGAAATGAAACCAAAAGCCTGAAAAAGCATGGGATTACATGCATAGAAGCTGAAGAAGTTTTTGAGCAAAACGAAGCCATTCGAATCTTGGGCGAGCAGGTTTCACCTTCAGTGGATGAACCAAGATTTGGGCTGCTGGGAGTTACCAAATCGGGGCGCCATGTATTCGTTGTTTTTGCGATTCGAGGGACTGGAATCCGGATCGTTTCGATTCGCAATACGAGCCGAAAGGAGAGAAAGCTATATGCCGAACTATGTAAAGAGTGAAAAGGGATATCAAAAGGTAACGTTCGAAACGAAGAAGATCGTTTCCGCTTATAAAAAGCTAAAAAGTCAAAAGAAACACCCCACCAGCATCAATCTTTCCGAGGAAACCGTAGCGGAACTCAAACAATTGGCGGCCCAAAAAGGCATGCCATACCAGACTCTCATGCGGATGTTGGTCGTCGAAGGTGTGGAACGATTAAAACGAGCCGCGTGAAGGTTAAAGCCGAGATCGCCCGGCCGACCATATCCGTAGTAACATCGTTGATGAAATCAGGTGAACTTTCGGAATACGGAATTCAGTATTCGAAATACAGAATACCTCTACGGCAACTTCAGTATGAGATCGTTACCTTCGGTAGCCGACTCATATTTCGGAAGACCATCAATAAAAAATGTGACGCGAGTTAGCCCATCTTGGCCGGGAAAATTCTGCGTCGTCACTTTCTTTACCCTGGTTCCAGGGAATGCGGGATAATTCGCCTTTAAATGATTCGCGGAATTTTTGAAATCGACAGTGATTCGATTCGGGTTGACCATTTTAAATACTTTGAAAGGTATGGATTGCTCACGCGAGAAACGGATAACTGTAGCCTCTCCTTCGCTGGTCACGGCGAGTGCCGTCAGCGCCGGTAGATCCCGGGCGATTTGAGACGAATCAAATTTTCCAGCTTCTGGGGGTGGAATAGCGGCCACTTTAGGTGGGGCTTCCTCCGCAGGCGGCGGAGCGGCCTCGGCAGGTTTTCCCCCCTGCGACTCCACAAAAAGGGATTCGAGATCCGTCACGGGCGCAGCGGGCGTGGCCTCAGCAGGGGGCGCAGCCTCGGCAGCCAAAGCAGGAGGGGGAGGTTCCTTCACTGGAGCCACCGGCTCAGGTGCGGGTGCAGCCGCCGGAGGGGCAGAGCCAATTCCTAAATCTCGTAACAAGGCATCGGAGTCTCCTTCTTTCGCCATCGGTGCGGGTGTAGCTCGAGGTTTTGGCGGGGCTGACCGTTTGGGAGACGAAGTCGCTACCGTGTGTGAAGCTCTTCGCGAAGGCGCTTTCTTCTTGGCTACGGGCTTATGCGTTTTTGCCTTCGAACTCTTCGCCACTGGCTTTGGTTTGGGTATGGGAGTTAATTCAGGCGTAGGCGCTGCGGTCGGCGTGACCTTGGACAAAACATCAATATAGAGGATGGAGGCCTGCAACCGATCACGATGCGTTGCTTCCTGCGCGAGCTCGACTCGAATCCTCGCATGCACGGCGCCCTGGGCAAATACTTGAGAAGCGTCGATGTTGCGGATCATCGGATGAGGATTCGGGATGGAACTCTGGAGCATACCCACCTTTGCCCCGGGAATATCCACAACGAATCCAATACCGGTGTCGAGCGGCGTAATCGTATACCCGGGCCCGGAAACTTCATCGATCTGGATTAGCGCGCCTTCCGCCGTCGGCACGACACTCACCTGGCGAACGGTGATGGCCGCTTCAGGTGTCCCAGGCACTGTGGCCGTGGGAAGCGCGCCCCGTTTTCCCTCCCACATGCGTAAAGCGAAGAAAAAGACGCCGGCTAATACCAATATGATTAGGACAGTTCGAAGGATTGTTTTGAGCATTTTCTTAATTGTGTAACCTGTCTCTCTAATGATCTCAAGAATTGTCTCTTTATCATTACTCGTAGCGGCATCGTCGGTACCGGATCAAGCCCCTCCTATACCCACATTTTTTTCCGAAGTGGGAACTTCAAAATTTCTGACGGTCGACCTCACAAAACCTCAACCCGAGGCGACGATCGCGCCGATTTCGGCCTGGCTTGAATCGGAAATGAAGGCTTCCAACATCACCCCGCCGCGAAAAGATGAGATTTTGTTGGCGCAGGGCCTGATCGAATTAGAGCGCCAACATTTTGGAACCGCCGCGGCGATTCTTGCCGGTCTACCTGCCACCAGCCTTCTCTCCGACGCTGCGCTCTTCTATCGGTCACAGGCTCTCCGATTAACGGGCGAGGGAGCCATAAAAGCAAATCAATCGGCGGGAGCGACGATCCCTTGCCGCGAGGCTCGCGATCATCTTCATGAGCTGCTGGATTTTCCTTCTTCCGTCTTTCGTGACCTGCAAACCGGCGAATATCGAAAGGCCACCCTCTGTTACATCCGGGGTTTGACGGCATTGAAGCGGCCCTCCGAAACAAGAAACCTCATATTCATGCTCCTGAAAGATGGAAATGACCTCGAGTCGGCCGACCGTGAGTTTCTTCAGACGACACTCATTGGAATCTTAAAACGGGATAACCAACTGGAAGAAGCTCGTGCACTTTGGGAGAAAACGAGAGACTCCTTTCCTCGAAATCGAGAGCTTTCCTCTCTTGAGAGCGGCCTTCCCCCGCTGCCGCCCCCCAGCCGTCGCCCTTCATATAAACCCGAGGTTCCGGAGCTAAAACCCCGTGAGCCGGAAGAGGACGCCCTATTTTCCACCGCCGTTCGTCTATTGAATCGAAAAGAAAGCAAAGAGGCGATCGAGCTATTGGTCAAAATTCAACGGGATTATTCGGGTTCCATTGCCGCTCGAAAAGCTGCCGCACGTCTTCGCACAGTGGCCACATCTTATTTCGCTCAGCCCCGGCCCCCTGCTTATTTTGTTAAGAATGCCAAGCGCCTCCCCCCTGACTTCCTTTATTCTCTCGCGCGAAGCATTTGGGAGGATGAACATGACAAACCGGCGCAAGAGCTTTTTGAACACATTATTGAAACTTCCCCCACTTATCCGCAAGCGGGGAATGTTTATTATTTTCTTGGCCGCATCGCAGAAAATCGTGGGGCCTGGAAAGATGCCCGGGCTTACTTTGAAAAAGTGGTGAATGAACATTCGGGAAGCAATTTCTATGATCGATGTCATTTCAAAGTGGGCTGGCTCTCCTATGTTCTCAATGACGATAAGAAAGCAAAAGAGTGGCTTGAAGCAGACCGGGCCAAGGTGCAAGACACCACGCTCATCACCCAGGATCTCTACTGGCTAGCCAAGGTTCATGAGCGAATGGGGAATTCGGCCGAGGCGAAACGTTATCTCGATTCGATTCCAAAAGTGGCCCCCCTCTCTTTCTATTCTTTTTTGGCAGACCGGCTTCCTTCTCTTTATGACCCAGGCCCAATTAAGGATTATTCCCCCCGTAACCCGTGGAATGTCTTTCGGTTTGATCGTGCGAGGGCCTTTTTGAGCGCGGGAGTTCCCTTTGCAGCCGCTGCGGTGGTGAAGGAAATCGATCTCGATCCTGATCCGGGGGCTCAGGAATATGTCGCGACGCTGTTTGCCTATTCCGGAAGTTATTCGTCGGCCTTTCCGCTTGGAGCCATACTGGCTACGCCCGATCCGAATGGCGCGGTTTCGAGGCGCATCCTCGAAATTTTATTTCCCCGGCCAATGGAACCCATCGTTCGCGCGGAGGCCGCCGCCAACGGAATCGATCCCCTTCTTATCTACGCGTTAATAAAGCAGGAAAGCGCGTTTCGTGAAGATGCCGAGAGCCGCACGGGAGCCGTAGGACTGATGCAGCTCATGCCAGATACGGCGAAATTGGCGGCTAGAGAACTAAATGAACCATCGTACGATCGAAGTGTACTTGCGGTGGGCCCCCGTAACATTAAATTTGGCGCGCACTACCTTGGAAGTCTCGTGAAGCATTATTCAGGAAACATCATCCTAGCTCTCGCGGCCTACAATGCCGGAACCAATCATGTCGATGCCTGGATCGCTCGGTGGAAAGAGTTGCCTCCTGAAGCATTTATCGAGTTCATTCCATTTGAAGAAACACGGAATTATGTGAAAGCGATTTCGAGGAACTTTTCGTTCTATGCGAAGATGTTGGAGAATCGAACGCTTCACCTTTCCGATTTGGTCCCCGCGCCGAAGACATAAATATTCCGAAAATCCGCTTGGCATCAGGATTGCAGAGACGCGCTTCGCAACGTTTATATAGTCGACCTTTGCGAGGCACGACTCGGAAATTCGCATCGCATGTGGATCAGCGACATTCTTTTGTGTTGACATTGCTCCGCGCACTTGTTATCGGAGCGGCAGTCAGTAAATGTTTTTTAAATAATCATCAACAATCCGTAACGGGTTAGGAGAGAAGACACATGACAAAGGCAGAACTGGTAGAAAAAGTATATAGCACCTGCAAGCATCGCGACCTTTCAAAGGCAGCGATCAATGAGGTATGCGACGCGATGTTCGACAACCTCACGAAGGGCATTAAGAAGGACAAACGCTTCACCTATCCTGGCTTCGGCACTTGGACCGTTCGTACACGGAAGGCCCGCAAGGGACGTAATCCGCAGACTGGCGCAGTGATCAATATCGCCGCGTCGAAGACGATCGGTTTCCGTCCTTCGCCGGAAGTGAAGAAGAGCCTCTAATTTTTTTAGGAATTTTCTTCAAAAAGCCCGTGGGAGAAATCCCTCGGGCTTTTTTGTTTTCAATTTTAACTCCGCACCATGCGGACTTTGGTAGCGGCCAGTACACGTTGACGACGCTCAAGCGAGGCGGCATCCGTCGGCGGCGTAGCCCGCTGGGCCTTCTCGAACTCCTCGAACGAATGATAGAAACCGCGTGTGTGGGCCTTTCGGCTGCGTATCACATGTGTTCCGCGCGAAACCACCTGAATATAAGCTTCCGCCCGTTTCTTGAGGATCAATCGAGGGCTGTCCAGCTGAAGCGCCTGAACTTTCTGTGTAATCGTAATTTCATCCTTCGCTTCAATCCTGCCCGCCACATGCAAGATTCCATGATTCAGGATTTTTTCTGCGACGACTTCCCGGACCTGAAGGATTCCCTTCGACCCTATCGTGAGTGTTCGGCAATGAAGTTGATCCAGCGTTAACGGACAGTTCACGGCAATGTCTTTATCCGTCCAAATTGACATCGGCTGACCTCCATCCTGAATATTTAAGGATGAAGGCAGGATGGTCGTATCAAATTCCTCTTTGCGAGCCATGATCAAATGGTAGATCCCCATGCATGCCAAAATAAACAGGCAGGCTGCCGCCGGATAATTGATGCTGAACGCTACAGGAATCATGATCGACTCCTGGCTCGTGCGCGCTTTGTAACCTTGTCGGTGCGAGCATAAAAAACTTTCTTTCCTCGTTCCACGAGAGGCACATCATGAATGTAATTGAGGGGATCTACTTTGATGCCATTACGTACCACCTCATAATGGAGATGCGGCGCAGTGCTGATCCCCGTCTGCCCGGTATAACCGATCGGATCTCCTCTTTTCACAAGTTGCCCTTTGACCACCAAGACGCGTGAGAGATGGGCGTAGAGAGTTTCGATTCCACTGTCGCCATGACGAATGAGGACAAATTGGCCGAACGAATGTCGAAGATTGTCTTCGTCCGCCTTATAACTTTCTGAAAAGAGAACTTGGCCATTTGCCGTCGCTTTGACTTCGGTTCCCTGCGGACAGAAGATATCGACGCCATAATGCATTTGTTCCACTTTCTTGATCGGATGAATCCGCATTCCATAGGTGGAAGAAAGGCCGGAAAGCCCCACCTTCGCTCCTTCAGCGACCAACGGTGCGGAGGCAATCATAAATTTTTCACTTAATGCCACGGGAGAAATGGTCGGGACGTACCAGAATGTGTCTTCCTCGCCGGCTTGGAATTCCGCGAGCTGCTGAAATTTGGATTCGATTCGTTCCAACTTTTCTTGCAACTCATTGATGGTGCCCACGGTTTCCTTTGGTGCGGGAACAGCGTTGTCAACGGACTCTTCGCCCGTGACTAAAAGAAATCGATTGAGGTCTTCTTCCTTTTGGCCAAGCCATGCGGAAAATTCCTCCTGTTGCTTCTTGAGAACAGCGTTTTGTTCGGAAATATCTTGCTGCTTTCGGATGAGACCAATTTCACGGAAATCCACGACGGAGAAAAATGCCAGAGCAATGACACAAACTACGGCCACGGTCGCAGAAGATGGCCCGACGCGAATCGTACGAAATGATCCCGTTCGGGAGAACATTTCCGTGACGACGGATGAAGCTGAAGAGCTCATGAAACCCAAACCTCCGAAAGTTAAGCCAAATTTGGCGGGGCCCTTCTATAATGTAGCAACAGAGATGCCAGAAATTTTCTCTCATTATATTGGGCACTTACGATCGGAGAATTTCGGCAGAGGAAGAAAAGTTTTCATCTCTGTGCAACTTTTCTCACATTCTTGTGAGAAATCGGGACTTCCAAGGCCACTCATGTTATCGAATGCACAACGGCGTTTGGGTGCCAAGGTGGCTTAAAAGGGAATTCGGTGTGATACCGAAGCGGTCCCGCCACTGTCAGCGCTAATGAAGATTTCGATACCCACTGCGTTCGCCAGGAATGTGGGAAGGGTCGGAATAAAGCGCAAGCCAGGAGACCTGCCCAATGCAAAAAAACTCACCTTCGAGGAGAGGCGCGAGTGTCTCGAAAAACGTTTCACGTGCGCGTCGCGCACAAAAAGAAATCGAATTGGAAATGGGCCTGGATTCTCCTCCCTATTTCTTTGGTTTCCCTTTGGGGCAAATTCGCCGCCGATTCATTGGCCACTGATGACCCGTTCAGCCGAGTCTTCTCTCCTCCCCGAAAACTAATTCAGAAAAGTATTTTGGATGATGTGCCAGCGAATCCCACTTCACGTTCCTTTGCCCAAACTTCTCCGAGTACAAAGAGGGCTTCTTTACCTAACTCACCTGATTCCTCTGTCTACGAAAGATACGAGCCCATTTCTGGAGTCAGTCATTCGCCTTCGCGTTCGATCATTCAGGGCCGTTCAAATACGCCAGTAAATGAGGCGGCACTCTACGGATCGATGGAACCTGATTTTCGAATCCCGCCGATTTGGGGCAATTTAGGAGTGATCCCTAAACGCAAAGAAATTCAAAAGCCTGCAACACAATTAGATCAAGTATTGGCATGGCGAGGACCAATGGATGCCGGTAATTACACCCGGCGTTCAGTCGTCGCACCAAAGAAAGCGGAGTCGCAAACAGAAAATGTCGAGCCAAAGCCTCTCGATAAGTGGTCATTTGAGATTGAGGACTTCAAGATTGGACCGGGCGCCCCCGAAAAGCTCTCACGGGAAACCATTCTTCAATATCTGAAAAAGCGCCCTTCATATTTTGAGGATGCCAAAGATGAAGATGGCAAGAAAAACGAAGAGCCCCACCTCGTGGATCTTGGAAGCCATGGATATGTGACATTTCGAATGCAGGGCGAATTGCGAAATATGGACAAAAACGATTTTGTGATCTTTGCCGTAATTGATAAAGAACATAAAGGAGGTCGACCTCTCCTCGTTGAAGTTTCCACTGACAATCGGCATTACGTGTCGTTTCCCTGCCTCACAGATAAAAACAAATGTGCAGGAAACATTCCCGCGCGTCCAGCTCGTCAGTCACCTGAGGGCGTGGCGGGTGGTGACAAGTTCGACTTAGCAGATGTACGAATGGATAAGGTGAAGTATGTCCGGATAAGCGACCTACTTGGGGTTCCGTCGGATCCAGAAAAAGCCACAAACATGCCGCCTGCAGCACTCGACAGTGTGGCGTTTCTACATGAATACCCGGAGGAGGTCGTATCCAAATGAAAATGTTTCAATTCGCATTCTTTTTGGGAACCATCGTGGTTGTCCCAACTGCATTTTGCGCGGACGTTTGTCCATTCATTCATTCATTCGCAGATCAATCTCAGCGTGAGCCGGGAGTGCAAGTGGGATTCGTTGTATTCACGGACGACAATAAATTCTCTACCTTTGTCGCTCAAGCCGATGGATCCGGTCCAGCCATCCTCGATGTAATGAATTCCATTTCGCAGAAACTTCAGCTCGTCTTAACCAAGAAATCATTGGGAACGGCCGTTTGTCGGATGCTTGGAGTGCCGCCACTCCCGCCACCGTCAAAGTCCGGCATGCCCCCTGAAGTACCTTTTGATTTCTGTCATACGAAGGACAAGATGGCATATTACTGGTCATTTTATTTGCTAAAGCCAGGCTCGAGTGAGTGGACGTACGCGGACTGGGGAATTGACAAACAAATAGTGGGAGACGGTGATATTGTCGGTTGGGTTTGGACTGGGAATTGGAAGGACGCGAATGGAAAATATCATCCCACGAGAGTCATGCCCCCAGTCAACAACTGTCGGTAGGGATTTGGCGGCGGTTAATGGAGAATGTTGTCGAGGGGCATTTGGATGACCACATTATCGTGAGGTTCGGACGGGGGGCGGTTCGGCTCGCTATACACAAGTCGCTGCCGCTCAATGATTAACTTATCGCCCTCCCGGACCGCCACCCACTCCACAATGTGTACACGAAAAAGAGCGTCTCCTTTTTGAAGGTTCGCGCCTCTCGCATCATAATCAAATATTCCCACAATTCTCACGTTCCCCTCCGAATCCTTCCCCGCCGATGGAATGTAAAAATGGGAGTAAATAAAGGGACCGAATGGAGGAACTTTTCCTATCCCCTTCACTTCGCTGAAATGATCTTCCGTCAGTGATTCAAGCATGGTCTCCATATAGTGCACCTCTTCCGCACCTAGCGTGCGAACCACAAACTTCGCGATCTCGGTCGCTCCGTACCGATCCGCACCTATCTGGAGGAGACGATCCGCATCGAGAGCAATGAGCTCCGGAGATTTCTCAATTTCTTCTCGAGTATGGTACTCCGCCAATGATTTAAGGCCCGGAATTTTTTCGATTGTAGTGAGATCGAATCGCATTCGCCGCCAATAGAGACTGTTCATCTTAGGATCCCGATAGATATTTACCTCTCCGGGAATAAAAACATGAATAAGAGCGTCATCAAAATCCTCCGGATCGTCATCCCAGTCAATGGAGACAAGAGGAATCCGCTCAATAAAATTCTCAACTAATTTATCCAACGCATAGATTGACGCTTGTTGAATATATTGATCCGCTCGCTCCTTAGGCAGATCAGAGAATGAGGGCACTTTTTGCTTACGAAGATATCGTCCGAGCGCCTTGGTCTCATCCACACGAAATCGGCTATACTGTGTTCCTGTTACACGGCTGAATGTGGCGAGCTCGGCGGTGTGTGTGGCTTCATTAAAGAATCCGGTAACAATCCGCAGCGGCTGTGAAAGAATAACTACGTATTCGTAGGGGCGCTCGTCCTTTCCTTTCTTCCAACAATAGAGTCGAACCCGTGAGCGCTCCTCTGAACTCAAATGTTGCGTCCTGGTAATAAGCTCATTCAAATGAGCATGCTCGGGCAGGGCCATCGACTCTACCGCTCGAGAGGGATAAGCGATTTCCGCTCTATCCATAAACTGAATCATTCCGGGGACGGAATGCCCGAGATCGGCCTGCTTGAACCCTTCGTTTGTGAGGGCCGCAATCAGGTCATCGAATTGATGCCTTGCCTGTTTCCTTAAGGCGGAAAGCAAATTGAACTCCCCCAACTCCAATCGAGGAAGCAGGTTTTCATGATCGGGGCCGAAAATATCGGCGTGAGTCTTATAAGCATGCAAATAAATAGATCGAGTCAAGAGTTCTCCGGATGGTCTCAAGGGGAAAATGGCCAATTGCTTCTCCGGATGGTCAATTTCACGAACATTCATCACCCATTCACTTAAAAATCTTCCCTCTTGGACGACTGCCTCGTTTCCGGTCTCTTTGGAGGCCACGTCAATATTTTTGACCACGTCTTGCAAATCGACTTTCGGATCTTTCAATACTGACACCACGACCTCAGCGAATGCCCTTGGAATCCCTTTTTGCGCTGCGCTGACCTTTTCAAGATCGGAAAGCGCCGCTCGAACAATCAGATGATTGAAGGGTATCAATTGCCGGAACAATTTCTGAGTTCCGTCGAATCCGCTTGGAAACAGAGTGCGGGTGGTCTTGAAATTCGCTGTTTCAATCAATGCTGGGCAATCATCTGTAATGAGCCAGCTTTGTAATATCCTTTTTCCCCCAAATTGAATCTCTTGATAACCGAGGCTGATGGGGACGCTTCTGGTTAAGTCAACCCCCTCATAGCGTACACGACGTATATTCATGCTCAATCGTGAAAAGGCGGAGCCCTCTTGAATTTCCACTTTAAAAGAACCACCTTCCAAAAATCTCTCGATGGCTTTTGGGGAAGGTACACTTTGAAGGTTCCGAAACCAGGTGCGCACATCTTCCAAGGGAGGCCCGCCTCCCCCCCGATTTCTGGAAGCGGAAAAGTTTCTCGAGGAGGATTTGGAATCATCTGAAGCATTTCGGAATTCATATTTGGCTTCGAAAGGAGTGAGGGTGATTTCTTTTTTGCCACCGTTCACCCACTTCCAAATAGCTTCTGAAATGGGATCATCATTTAGTTCATTGATCCCGCGGGCAAAGCCCTTTTGAAGCGGAGTGTCCGGTTTGCTTTGATGATTAAACCGAACTGCGTAAAAATCATCGAACGCGGTACTTTGTAACGACGAAAGAAATGCCTCTGTCCGATCCAGGCTACGAAGCTTTTGATTTAACGAAGATTGAATATCCCCGCAGGAAGAACCTGGATTTTGAAATCTTGGCGCACGATACCCCCAAAGGCAGGTGTTTCTCCATTTTCGCTCTAGCCAAACCAAATAAAGAAGGTTGGAGTGGAAAACAAGGGCTGAGTAATCGACAAATTCCTGTTTCGCATAAGATCGCAGATCTTGTTCGTAACGAAGTCCTTCTTTGAGAAGCAGAAGCTTAAAATTTTCTAATTCAATCGACTTCGGACTGTGGGGACGAAAATGATATCGACTTGGATCAATCGCCCAGGGGGCATATCGGGGGGAAGGAACATACTTTTCGGGGGCATAGGGATCTTCATCAGCGTAATCATAAAAAAAACGATCGATTTTTTCCTCGATAGATGGCTCAAGCGGAGGAGTAAGCTCCACAAGTGTCCCCGCCGCAAAACCACCTGGGGTGGCAAATAAAAATAGTAGTAATATTAGCGCCTTAGGCTTCATGCTCGGTCGCATTATGGTGCATGGCGTTACTTTTCGCAAGCGGGCGCTCTGTTGGACATAATTTGTTAAAACCATTACAAGATTTCCCAAGTCGGGGCGTGGCGCAGCCTGGTAGCGCACTTGCATGGGGTGGCATTGAAATTTTCAGTCAGCCTAAAGTCACAGCTTCTCTAAAACCCTTTCACGACAAGGGCTTGCAGACAATCAGTTAAAACAAAAAGGAATTCCTCTCTTCGTTCCACATACGTTCCCCTACGCACAAAAGTCGTTGATGCGTCGTCCAAAGTGATACCTATTTGATACCAAAAACTCGCAAACTACCGAGCTTGAACTTGGATCTGGGCATGAATCACAGTTGCCCTGCCCTCATGATTTTCCACTATCTTGATCGCCGACGAGTTCGAGAACGTGTGCATATAGGCATGATGAACCGTCAGAATCAAATCCTGTAGGTCGTTATCCTTCTCTAGATCCTCGATATCGAGGCCGATCTCCTTGCATTTCTCGGCACCAAGATGCCTCGAATGGGTCTTCATCACCGAACGATCCGTCAAGGCCTTGACTACTTTATCGGCAGACTCTTGGGCGTTCTTCTTCCCTTCGAACATACCTGCCTTCAACCATTCGGAGGCGATGTCCCGCGACCAGTCAATGGCATTTTCACACTCACCAATGAATGTCGGGTGATACTTGCCAATGATGACCTGCCAGAGAGGGATCTTCGCTGGCTCTTCCTTGATTTCTTTGGCCGCACGGTTGAATTCCTCCAAGACACCATACGCAGGAATACCGCTAAATTGTGGATCTATCGGCCCAAGGTTCGACTGTTTGCCCATGTGAATTTTTCTACAGGCACAAGCGATCATCGTCCCCGCCGACATGGCAATCTGTGGGATAAACGCCTGGATGTCGTTCTTAAACATCGTTCGCAGGTAGTGGACAATCGACTCTGTCGCCGCCACCTGCCCACCAGGGGTGTGGATCAGAAGATCCAAGCCTTTATCTCGGTCAAGTTTGTGAATTGCCGCCATAAAGGCATTCTTGTCGTTGTCGTCGATTTCAACGCCACCGATTCCTGGTTTTTGTAGCCAGCCAGAATAGTAGCAGATGATATTTCGGTTCCGTTTCTCGTGGAGTTTCTTCAGATAGGAGCGCCGAACATAATCGAGACCATCAACACGCTTCGATTGCTGGATCTCGTTGAGTACCTCACTCCAATTTGGCATTGCAATTTACTTTGTTTCGGGAGGCGACGACGTACTGCCACTGGTCGTAAAGACGATCCCTTCGTATTGTAGTTTGCTCGCCTTTTGAAGCTGTTTACCCAATTCAGTGGCACCCTGATATGTCCCTTTTTCAATACCGAGCACTTTGAAGACCTGCTGGATTTCTTCGAGCCGACCCTCTGGCAGCCGAGAAAGGTCAACATCAGCTTCTGAAGAAGATCGAAATTTATTTTCGTGAACCATCGTCATTCATTATCCACCCTTTCGCCGTTCGTTTCAACGGCAAAGGACCTACGGTAAATAGCCCAGTTGATGAGAATTTGCCAGAAACACGAATTTTCTCATACCCTTCGGAATAGCTATAGGTAGAGGTAAAACCGATGGGGCTTTTTAGGAATTTGGTTTCACTAGCGAACAAGAGTCGTGACCAGATGACGTGATATCAATCTCCATACTCAGGTCGATTTCGGAGTCTTGGCCAATCCCCCTAGCAAAATCGACGCGAAGTGGCTCAATTTTCCCCATGGTTGCATAGCCTGGATATCGGTCGTTAATTTTCTTCGTTATGCTGTCTAACGAAACAGCGTCAAAAAACACTTCGGTGTCTGTGACTTTTCCGTTCACGAGTCCTCGGATAGTTGACGAAGGGAAGAACGGCCTCAAGGGAATATCGGCGGGACCAGATGGACCTGCAATACCGTAACTCGCTTTGCAGCGGAGTCGAGGCGCTCCCAATTCCTCCGCGAGTGCAGATCCACCCACGAAAAAAATTAACAATGCAGTGAACTTCCTAAAAGACATAAACTATCAATGACAGGATAGAGTAGATTTACCTTGGAAAACACCCACAGCCCGTTCCTTGGAAACGTTGGCGTCGTCGTTAATTCCTACGGTCGTACTAGCCGCATCAGCCGATTTGGCTCCGTTAAACGTGTCATAAGTTCCGAGGCTGTACTCGATTTTGTCGTGCCCTACTTTTTTAAGTGCCACGAAGACGTAGTATTTTTGTAATGGCCCGAATGACTGAATGTTTTGACCGATGGTCTTTTTGACTTCGACAAAAATTACGCCTGATTTCTGATCGACCATCTCGGGACGTAAAGCCGTCGGTTCAGGGCCGTTTTTGGGGATTACCACACTGCATTCCTTCGTCCCGAGAAGCTCTTTAGTGTCCGTCTTGTCTTCACTTAAGGCGGCGGTGGCAAAAATGAGCGAACCAATCAGAATCGAGAAATGTATGTACTTCGAATTCATAGTCGTACCCCTTTCGAGGCACTTATAGAGCAGGGAGGATGCCAAAACAAATCTCTGTGAATTCAACAGGATATAATAGCGCCTTCGTGGGCCAAAATGTCCCAACTGCTCCAATTATGCCCCGTCAGGAGCGCCTGATTTTAGCGCGATCAACAAGGTCATCCAGCCCTACATTCAGAACATCGGCTATACGGATCAACGTCTTTAGCGTCGGATTATAGCCCTCCTGGCACCATCGAAACGCCTCGCCAGGGCTAATGCCCAGCATCTTGGCAAATCGATACTGTGTGATCCCTTTGCGATCCAAGACTTTCTGGAGAATGAGTTTGGCCATAAGTACCCTGTATCACAGTATAATACATAATTGAATCTACTTCATATATGCGGTATATTGGTCTTTGTGGAGGGAAAACGAACCGCGCTGTATTGCCGCGTCTCGATGGATCGCCAGGGGAATGGCCTAGAAGCCCAACGACGAGCCTTAGAAGCCTATTGCCAGACCACCGGCATCACCGACTACCAGGTCTTTGAGGACGAGAACATCTCCGGGGCAAAAACGTCCAGGCCCGCTCTCGATGGTCTGATGGAAGCAGTCAGACGGGGCGAGTTCGACTCCGTCGTAGTTTATTCGTTTAGCCGATTCGCCCGGTCTACACGCCACCTTCTGGATGCCCTGGACGAGTTCCAGCGGCGTAACGTATCGTTCGTCAGCCTAACCGAAAAGGTAGACACTTTTAGCCTGATTGGTAAGGCGCTCTTCACGATCATATCGGCGATAGCCCAGCTCGAACGTGAACTGATCGGCGAAAAGGTTCGTAATGGCTTACAGAACGCAAAGGCCAAGGGTAAACGTGTGGGAACGGCCCAGGACCCGTCCTGGGGACTTGATCCGTACGCTCGCGAACGAAGGGCACACCTACCGCGAGATCGCCAAGCTAACGGGTGCCTCCCACGGCGCTGTCGCCGCCGAAATCAGGGAAATGAGGCGGTCGGAAATGACGTTTTCCGACCAAAACGTCTTGATCGTTTAACACTTGTTTTACGAGCGTCCTTTAAGGTTTTCCCTTCATAGCTGCTTTTGGGGGCTTCGGGATAGACATCTTGGGCACCGCGCCCACAGTGGTTGTTAGTCCAGGTATTTTGATCTGTGGCATTGCACCCGCCGTGCTCGGCTGGATGCCGTTCTCATTTTCCATCAGCGCGGCTCTCTCCTCTTTGAATTTCTGGATACTCTTGGAACCAGGCCACGGTTGATATGAACGTGTGTGTGCTGGCGGCAATTCAATATCAAGTCGATTAGATTTCTTCACTGTGATCTCCTACTCATCAAGATTGCCGCCGCCCTAACAGTTGATGATGGTACGGATGTAGGGGATGTTCGAAATGCGTCGCTCTGGACGCTGGTTGATGGTTCTGATGACGTATTGGAAGAGATCTTGCTCGGTGAAAGGAGGTGGGCGGCGAGGAATTGGCTTATTCTCACGCTCGACCTGTCGAGGAACACCGTCCAGCCCATGCGCCTTGCTGTCGCCAATAGCGTCCTTTATACGGGCCTGCTGGCTTATGCCGCGCCTATGCCGCTCGACAACGTAAAGGTGTTGCGGATACTTCGAGGTATGAGTCCATGCGTCTTGGCGTAGGCTGTAGGAGTGAGACCAGAGGCCGTAATTTCCTGAACGATACGCTCGCGCTCGTGTTGGCTGAAATTCTGTCGTGTTCGTTTTTGACTCATCGATACCTCGTTTTAGAAACACGGGACCATTCTTTCCAATTACCAGGAATGGCCCGTTGGTTGGAGACCACGTTCAATGGCGGTGTATACCGCAAGAATAAGATTAAGTGCCGTTTGCATTGTCCACTCTATGGAACCAAGTTCGAATTTATGAGACCAGCACTATTTTTTTGGCAAATCATTGTGGAAAATTACGAAACGCAAATGTCCCATCATCAACACGCAGGGCAGGGGAATATTTTTCGGTTTACTTGGGTAAATTGATTTCCGGATCTCGACCTATTTGTTGAAAATCAACGTAAAGGCAGTGTATGGGGGTGACCAGTGTTGAACGACCAACTCCTCTATAGACCGCGTCTCAAGGTCATCGAGTGGAAAGACAAGAACCCAAAGTATTGGTACCGCTACTACCTACCCGTTGGGAAAACAGTAAAACGTTTCTTTCGCCCAGCTGGAAATGACAGACGAGATGCCGAGGCCAAGGGCAAACGCAAGGAAGCCCAGCTACTGAACCATGTATTTGACGATTGGGACAACAAACGAAGAGGAATACTACCGCCAACTCGTTTTACCATCGTTGAAGCCGTTGACCTTTACTTGGGCAAAAGCATCGCCACGTACAGTCACCAAGGTAAAGCGAGTGTTGCCCCTACGGTAAAGAAGTTATTCACCTATTTCATCGACCAATGTGGCAGAACCTTTCTGGACGAGATCACAGAAGATGATTTTTTGACCCTGCGTGACTTTCTTTTGACCACTGGCTTCAAAAAAGCCACGAAAAAATTGACGGTTCACTGTTATCAAAAGTGGCTCAACACCGCGTTCAACTGGTTCGTGAAGAAAAAATATATTGAGCGAAATCCTCTGTCTGGTGTCACTCCGTTGAGGTTGGCCAAATCTGAACGGGTACGCAATAAGGTCATCCAGCTGCATGAATGGAAGCAGATCATGCTTGCCCCGACCCCAAAAGGCTTCGGCTTTGATATCAAGTTGATCGCCACGTTCACAACCGCCACAGGCTTTAGGCTTGGAGAAATTCTCCACCTACGTTGGTCTGACATCGATCTCGTCACAGGTGAAATACGAATACGTGTCAAGCCCGACTGCCCTACACGCAATGGTATGGGCTGGCGTCCGAAATGGGACGTTGAGGGTGAGGTGCCCTTGAACCCTGTTTCACTTCTAGTTCTCGAATCCATCGAAAAAAGAGACGACGTAGTGGGCGTCTATCGGTTGAATGGCCAGGACAAAATGATGGCCACTGACTTTGTATTCTTTAGAAAGGAAGATAACCGTTACGTTAGAATCGATACCGTCCGTAGAGCTTGGGCACAGCTACTCAAAAACGCTGGCCTGGCTGGTAAATATACGTTCAAAGACCTTCGATCCACGGCGAACACGTACTTCAAGATCTACTGCCAGTTGACCCAGGACGAAGCGTCGAGAGTCATGCGGAACAGCCCAGAGGTCAACCAAGCCCACTATACGAATCCCATTTTGTTGGAACTGAAGCGCAAGATGTTGAACCTTCCGCCTGAGATGAAAGACACGGTCGAGCAGATGTTGTTGGCGAAAAATGCGACCGTAAATTGATACCTATTTGATACCATGACGAAACGAACCAAAAATCATATCGACGAACGTAGACACAACTCACCAAAACGATTAAATAATTATCCAAGTCGGGGCGTGGCGCAGCCTGGTAGCGCACTTGCATGGGGTGCAAGGGGTCGCGAGTTCGAATCTCGCCGCCCCGACCAATATTCTTCGTGTCTAAACATCGAATCGACATTATTGGCGGGGGAATTAGTGGGCTGGCCACTGCCTACTTTCTTTCACGGGATTGCACCGATATTGATTTACATCTTTGGGAACGTGAAGTCGCACCGGGCGGATTGGCCGGAACCTTTTCCACATCGCGATTTTCAGTCGAAAAATTTTACCACCACACCTATCGTTCGGATGTAGCTC
Organism: uncultured bacterium; assembly: GCA_964397255.1. GTDB lineage: Bacteria > Bdellovibrionota_G > JALEGL01 > JALEGL01 > DATDPG01 > CAYNHQ01. Next base: position 150,107 of record CAYNHQ010000004.1, on the reverse strand, counting down.
TTCAGGAATTGCTTCGAGAAATAGGCTTGGGAGATCAGCTGGAATGGCGGCCTGCCATCACCGGTTCCTATTACGCCCGGCGATCGTACCGCCTCAGCACGCCGTTGGATCTTCTCCGTTACTCTCCCCTTCCTTTTTTTGATCGTTTGCGCCTAGCTAAGTTGGTCGTATCGGCGAAACAGATAAAAAATTGGGAAGCGCTCGATGACGAAACAGCGCGTGAGTATGTTACTCGATGTGCCGGAGAAAATGTCTATCGTCTTTTTTGGGAACCACTGTTGGTTTCTAAATTCGGAAAGGATGCGGGTCAAGTCTCCGCCGCGTGGCTCTGGTCCAAATTTGTCGATCGTGGAGGATCCCGTGATCGTACAGGCCATGAAGTGCTGGGTTATTTGCGAGGAGGTCTGGGCAAAATGTTTCGCGAGCTGGCCCAAAGGGTGGAGCAAAAAGGCCATCACATTCATTTGGGGAAGGCCGTAAAAGCCCTGCACAGCGATGGTCGAGAAATTTCGGAGATTGAAACCGAAGAAGGCCGATTTCGGACCGATGTTGTTATTAGCGCCGCACAACTTCCCGACCTTATCTCAATTCTTCCTGAGTCCATGAAGGAATACCGAGCTTCCATTCAAGACATTCGATTCTTGGCCAATGTTTGCCTCATACTGTCGCTCCGCCAACCTCTTTCTTCCTTTTATTGGACGAACATTAAAGATCCTTCCTCTCCATTTGTAGGAATCATCGAGCATTCCAATTGGGTGGATCCGCGTGATGTTGACAGGCAAAACATCGCGTACATTTCCGCCTATGTGCCGGCTACAGATCCTCGGCTGAAAATGAACGCCGCGGAAATTCTTACTTACTATCTGCCTTGGCTCGAAAAGATGTTCCCGCGCTTTTCTAAGGAAGATGTCCTCGAGTCCTGGTTCTGGACGGCCAATTACGCTCAACCGATTGTGACGGTCGGCTATCGAAAAAAAATCCCATCGATTCAAACTCCGATCCCCAATTTCTTTCTGTGCACCATGGCGCAGATCTTTCCTCATGATCGCCAGGTCTCCAACGGAGTCGACATGGCGAAAAAGACCGTGTCAGCCATAATGGACAGGCTAAGATAGCACCCATGCTTTCCATCGTCCTCCCTATCTATAATGAGGCAGCCTGTATACCGAGCCTCTATGACCGATTAGTGGCGGTGGCGAAAGGATGGAATGAGACCGTCGAACTGATTTTTGTAAATGATGGCTCGCAAGATCAGTCCCTCCACTTATTAAAAGAAAGGGCAGAGAAGGATTCCCGTATTCGGATCATTTCGTTTTCACGAAATTTCGGCCACCAGGCCGCCGTTTCTGCGGGCATTGAGCATTCCAAGGGAGACGCGGTCGTAATCATGGATTCCGATCTGCAGGATCCTCCGGAAGAGCTCTCTCGGCTGATTGAAAAGTGGAGGGAAGGGTACGAAGTCGTGTACGCCGTCCGAGCCTCTCGCGCAGAATCGACGGAAAAACAAGTTCTCTATCAATTATTTTACCGGATTCTTTCGAGAATGAGCGATGTGGAAATTCCCGTCGACTCGGGAGACTTTTGCTTGATGGATCGGAAAGTCGTCAACGTTCTTAAACATGAGCTTCCGGAACGGATTCGATTTGTCAGAGGATTGCGCGCCTTCGCGGGATTCAAACAAATCGGTATACCATACGACCGCCCACCACGCGCCGGAGGAGAAACAAAATATTCTTGGTCCAAATTGTTTGGCTTGGCATTCGACGGAATATTTGGGTTTTCGCTTTTGCCTCTTCGACTCGCCTCGTTCCTCGGCTTTGCTATCGCCATCCCCTCATTTCTTGTGGGTATCTTCTTCGTGATTCACCGAATTTTTCGATTTCCCATTTTCGGACACTACGCCACAGAAACACCCGGTCTGGCCTCCCTCGCGGTGGGAGTATTTTTCTTGGGGGGAATTTTTCTCATCATTCTTGGAATCATCGGCGAGTACCTCGGCCGCATTTACATCGAGGTCAAACAACGTCCCACTTACATCATTTCCGAACACTTTCCTTCTTAACCTGAATCAATTTCGGATCCAGCCAAATTCCAAGAGGGCTCACACCCGGCTGATTTTGGGGGACGGATCGATTTCTCTTGGAAAAATATTCCGACCAAATCTTCCACGAAGCATCATTTGAGTTACTCGGGTCCCCATAAAACATCGGATGGTATTCAAAGTGAAAAGCATCGGCCACCAGTTCCGAGCAGTAAAATTTTCCATTGTCTTTAATGAAGTCGTCATCATATGGCTTTCCGACTTGCCCCCGAACAAACGCCAGCGCGGGACCAATGGTCTTAGGATCTTTGACTCGTGCAAGATGCCAATCTTTTTTTGATTTCACACGCGAGAGAAATGTTGAAAGCGGCGTCCGCTGAACACCATCCCAGGCTTCGTAGACCACCCATTCTTCTTTCTCCTTCGCGACAACTCCCACGTGGCTCAAATCGGGACCTGAGACATGAAACTGTCGCTTGGTGACATCTTCAATAGCGCCGCAGAGAGGAACGCAGTCGAGATGAAGAAATAGGAGATCCCCGTTATGAATAGCAAAAGATTGAGCTAAAAAGAGAACGAGACCTATGATCATTGGCCTAACCTAGGCCACGTTGCGAGAGCCTCAACCAGGCTTGAGCTCCGGTACAGTCACTCCCTGAAAGATCGGAGCGGGCGATTTTTTCGTAAAAGCCGCTAATTTTTGAGCGAGCGTTTCGTAATCTTTCTTTATAAACCCAACAGTGGTTTGTTCGATCGTTCCATCTCCACGTACCAAAAATGTCGTCGGAACATTCGTGAGGCCATATTGGTCGGAAGCGCTATAAGGTTTGGAGTCGAGGGAGGTTGGCATGGTGATTCCGAACTGTTTTGAAAATCGATCGGCTCCGGCTCTATCTTCCTGGGCCACGGCGAGGAATTTAATGTTCGAATCATTCCGATGATGCAGATAAAGCTTTTCGATATAGGGAAGCCCGAGCATGCAAGTGGGACAGGTTTCTTTATAAAATGTGATCACTCCCACTTCGTTCGGCTGAATTGGCGGGACGATACCTGAAAAAGGTGCTTTCATTCCTGGAGAGAGAGCCGACATTAGACTTCCACCCAGATATCTTGACCTTCCACCTTCACCGTAAAACATCCGACAGAAGACAAAGGATGAGATATCGACTTTCCAGAAGCGACATCAAATTTGTACCCATGCCAGGGGCACGTGACGATACATCCTTCGATCGCACCCTCCGCCAATGGCCCTCCGCGATGAGCACAGGAATTTTCAATGGCGAAAAATTTTCCATCGACGTGAAAAAGAGCGATTTCGCGCCCTTCCACCGTGACCATTTTGGAACTTCCAGGAGCCAGCTCACTTGTAGCTGCAATTTTTTGAAATGCCATATGGCTTATGTACCAATTCTTTCCCCATTTTTCCAGAATGGGGAATGACTTCGAAGGGTCGCAATCGTTTCGATGACACGTTTTGCCGCAAAGTCGATTTCTTCTTGGGTGGTAAAACGACCCAGGCCGAATCGAAGTGTACCTAGCGCCCTGGCATCGGCAAGACCGATGGCTTTGAGAACATGGGATGGCTCCACATTTGCCGACGAACAGGCCGAGCCCGAAGACACTTCGATTCCCTCAAAGCAGGAGAGAAAAGATTCGCGCGCGACATCATCAAAGCTAATACTGAGGTTGTTCGGGAGGCGGTTGGTCGGGTGACCGTTGACATAGGCGTTCTTGGTTTTGGAAAAAATCGTTTCCTGTAGGTGATCACGAAGTTTTCCGATTCGCTCTCCTTCTTCTTTCATATTTTCGATAGCGATGGCCGCGGCGGCACCCAGGCCGACAATGCCGGGGGCATTAAGTGTTCCCGATCGAAGTCCCCTCTCGTGGCCTCCACCATGAATAAAGGGAGAAAGTCTCACCCGAGGGTTCTTTCCTCTGACGTAAAGTGCACCGATTCCCTTGGGACCATAGATTTTGTGAGCCGAAATCGAAAGAAGATCAATTTCACATTGGTTTACATCCACAGGAATCTTCCCGACGGCTTGGGCGGCATCAGAATGGAAAAGGACGTTTTTTTCTTTTGTGACTTTTCCTATTTCTTTAATCGGTTGAATCGTTCCAATTTCATTGTTGGCAAACATGATGGAAACCAAAATGGTTTTCCTGGTGATCGCCTTTCGAACTTCATCGGGAGATACCTGTCCGTACTTATCCACAGGAAGATACATGACCTTAGCACCTGCATCTTCTAGAGCTTTCAGTGTATCGAGGACTGCTTTGTGTTCCGTGGTGGCGGTAATAATCTCGTTTCCCTTTTCGCGATAGGCGGAAAAGGCGCCCATAAGAGCCAGGTTGTTCGATTCTGTGGCACCGCTCGTGAAACAAATCTCCCGGCCTTCGGCGCCGATCAATTGAGCGACTTCTTCGCGCGCATTTTCGACGGCAGTTCGAACTTTTTTCCCCGATTCGTAGGGACTTGATGGGTTGCTAAATTGTTCAGTGAAGAAGGGGGTCATCCTCTCCAGGACCCGTGGATCGCATGGGGTCGTGGCATGGTGGTCGAGGTAGACCGGCAGTTTCAATTCGTAGGCTCCAGCGCCTCCAGTATGGATTGAACCTCACGACGAATTTCGAGAAGCTGCTCTCTTCGTTCGACCACCTTTCGCTCGATGGACGGGGGAAGAGCCAATGCCATTTGACCGTTTTCACCTTTCTTCTTGTTCATTTCACGAAGGCGCTTTTTTGCTCCGGCGATCGTGAACTTCTCGCCATAAAGAAGCGTTTTAATGCGTTGAATCTGATCGATGTCTTTTCGTTGATAAAGACGCTGATTATTTTTCGACTTCGTCAGTTTGAAGTTAAACTCCCCTTCCCAATATCGAAGAACGTAGGGTTCCAGTTCTGTAAGGGTCGCAACTTCCCCAATTTTATAAAAGAGCTTTTCCGAAATCGATGTTTTCATAACAAGTTCAGCCCCTTAGTTAATGTTTGCAAGACTGAAGTTCAACCGGATGCAGGCTACCAATCGTCCCCCCTCTCGTCAACCATGGAATGAAAATGGGCTAACGGGCATAGTGACGGCATGTATTTTCTGGCTGTTACGGCCCTCATCTGGGGGTTTTCGTTTGCCCTGGCGAAGATGGCCCTGGCCGGCTTCCATCCGAGCCAGCTTGCTTTTTATCGACTGGGTCTCGGCTTTCTTACCGCCGCCTTCATCTACCGGCGAGAGATTCGAAGATTCCAATTCATTCCGGCGCTTCTCATCGGCCTCTTCGAGTTCGCCCTTACCTATCTCCTTTATATTCATTCGCTGGCCTATCTTCCCAGCGGCGTTGTCGGAACTCTCACTCTCCTGACACCGTTAAGTCATTACCTCCTTGGAATTCCATTTGGTGTCGTTTCTCCAAGTTTGAGCGGCGGAATCGCGATACTTCTCTCCATTGCGGGTGGCCTCCTCGCCATTCCTCCACAAGTGTTTCACCAAACCCTTGAAGCTCATTTTCTCTCTATCGGTGTCGGCCTGATTCTTTTGAGCAATCTTTCGTTCTCCATCGGCAATATTTGGGTCGCCCGCCATCGCGAACGCCTGATTGGAAATTCCATTTGGGGTCAAGGCATCGGAGCACTTCTCATTTGCGCATACATGCTTTTCACCGGAGACAGTTTTCACCTTCCGCAGGCTCTCACACTTAAAAATCTCTCGCTTCTTCTCTGGCTTGGAACGGTTCCGACGGGAATTGGGTTCATGTTTTGGAATCGGGGCATCGGTTTGGCGGGGGTTCTTCCCGCTGCCATTTTTTCAAATGTGAAGGGACCCCTGTCGCTTCTTTTCGGCTATTTTCTTCTTTCCGAATCTCTCTCTTGGAAAGGAATCGCCGGCGCCTTTCTTCTTTTCCTCGGCGCTATCGTCCTCTCCATGCGGACGGGTCGTTGACTCTTTCACAATCTCTCGAATCGTACGTATAGCCTTCAATTTCTAAATTCCCATATTCACCCAGGCGCAGGTGCTGTCCCACCTCCTCACACCAGGCTCTAAACTCCCGCCACGCTTTTTTCAGAAGAAAACTCCCCCCCGGAATGGCGGCATCAGCACTGTCAGAGACAAGTGGCCTCACGTCTCCTTCCGAAGCTTCGACAACATCTCCTCCCAGTTCCCACGACATGACTAATAGTCCGGCAATAAAGGACACCTTCCCTCCCCACCTGAGAAATGTGGCGCATCTCTTGTCCAACAAGGTCCTGACTGCCGCAATATATTCCGGTGACTGCTTATAGAAGTATGCGAATAGCTTCGTCACGGCTTTCAAATATTTTTGTCGCTGTTTGTCTTCAGCTGCGATTTCTAGTCCCTTGGTGTAGTTCGGAAATGCAGACGCATGAAATTCTTCAAGATCGCCGATTACAGATGCCATATTTCCCGGTGATAGGGATTCATTCCATTTTAAAAGATCTGCAACGTAGTTTGCCTGAGCGGTTTCTTTCACAATGGGGCTTTTGAACGAACGCGATCCTTCGATAAATACCGAAAGCTTTGAATCTCCATTGGATTGTATGAGAGAAGAATTATTCAGGATCGGATCCACCGGTATGAGCCGTTGCTCTGCGGTAAACATTTTTTGAAAAAACTCAAACACCCTTTTTCTTACATCGGGTATTCTATCGAAATCTACCCTCTGTTCCAGTGCTGCCATTGCATCTTCGGCATTTGTGATCCCCTGATTCATTCCCACTTTAACAACGTTCCGCCGCAAAGTTGTTGACCAACTTCCGGGAACCACCAACCGATTGTTGTTGGCAATCCCCTTACTTGGATCATGAAGCCAGGAGTCTACGGCTGCAATTTCTTCGGATGAAAGAGGCTCAGGAGGCGGCCCTGTCATAGGTAAATTTTTCTTTGGGTTTGCAGCGCGAGCAGCGTAGGGAGAGATGAGTATCCCTAGAAACAATAAAGCTATCCCAAATTGACGCATAGCGCTATTTAACCAAACTCTCTAAAAAGTTCAATATACTTATGCTCGGAGTTTGGCGCCGGTGGATTTGGTGATCGTGTCAACCATCTTTTTGACCGAGGCATCGATTTCGGCGTCGGTGAGGGTGCGGTCAGGCAGGCCGAACGTCAATCGGTAGGCCAAACTCTTTTCGCCCGAGGGGATCCCTTTTCCTTCATAGAGGTCAAAAAGCTTCACAGAACGCAACAAAGGATCTTTGAGCTTTTGAATTTCCGCGGGAATTTTTTCGGCCGATGTCGACTTGGGAAGAATGAAAGCCAAATCTCGTTCCACTCGTGGGAACGGTGAAAGAGGCTTGTAACGAACTTTTGGAATTTCTCCTTCCAATAGAGGATCGAGATGAAGATCCAAGAGAATTACATTTCCGACATCCCACGTTCTTGCCAATCGGGGGTGGAGAACACCCATTCGTCCGATGGGGTGATTCCGCCAGAGAATCGCCGCCGACTGCGCAGGATGAAGCTCTGGGAAGCTTGCGTCACCGCCAAATGAAACTCCTCCCCAACGAAGCTGATCAGCCAAAAACTCCATCACTCCACGGAGATCAAAAAATTGAGCCGTTCGTTCTTTTCGGTACCACTCCTGTCCTTCCATTTCGCCCGCAACGAAGGCCGCCAGATGCAACTCCTCCTTCGCCGGAGAATCGTTCATGCCCTCGCCCGCGCCATAGAGATGCCCGATTTCGTAAAGTCTGGCTCCTTTCGCTTGATGTGACCGGCTCACATTCCAAGCTTTGAGAAGCGACGGAAAAAGCGACTGGCGCATGAACGTCATTTCGCTCGATAAAGGATTTTCGATCCTGACTCTTTTGCCTAAAGACGAGAGAGCAAATCCGCCATCCTCTTCTCCAACAAAACTATAGCCTCGAACCTCACGGAGACCCGCCGAAGAAAGTGCGTTCTTGATCGAATCAACTTGCTCAAATAGAGAGCCCCCTTCCGGTTCACTCATGAGCGAAGGAATGGCAGCGGGAATTTTGTCGTAACCGTAAATGCGCGCCACTTCTTCCACCAAATCCACCTCTCGCTCCAGATCGGGACGGCGGGGGGGGATTTCGACCTTCCATCCCTCTTCTAATTTTTCCACGGGCAATCCGATTTGAGAAAGGGGTTCGCCTGCTTCGGCAATCGTCACGCCTGTGATTCGACGAAGTGTTTCTTTTCGAAGAACAATATGGCGGGGAGATATCGGCTTGGCTCGAATATCGACACTTCCTTCTTCTTTTCCTCCCGCCTGTTGTAAGAGCAGAGCTACTGCGCGCGAAGAGGCCGCCCATGTCGCGGCCGGGTCTACCGATCTCTCAAATCGATGAGAGGCTTCCGTGTGAAGATTTAAACGTTTTGATGTTTGACGAATCGCCGATGGACTAAAATGAGCCGTCTCCAACCAAATCGACGTGGTCGACTCCGAGACCGCCGTTCGCGCTCCGCCCATCACGCCCGCGATTCCGATCGGCCCTTCATCATCCGCAATAACAATATCTTCGTCTGCAAGAACTCGTTCTTCACCGTCCAGACAGAGAATCTTTTCTCCCTTTTTGGCCCGTCGAACTTGAAGTCCTCCGACGATTTTGGCCGCATCAAAGGCATGCTCTGGCTGCCCCCATTCAAGACTGACGTAGTTCGTGACATCCACCACATTATTAATGGATCGGATTCCGCAGGTTTCCAAGCGTCGGCGAATCAGATCCGATGAAGGTTTGACTTTGATTCCCTCGAGCGCACGAATCGTAAATCGAGGGGCCCCGTCGCGGTCGAGAACATTCACGCGAAGCGAGCTCTCTTTCGGTCCCTCCCCCTGCGCCAGGGGAAGTTTGGGTGTAATCTTAAGCGCCGCTGCGGCTTCGCGCGCTACACCCATGATACTTAGACAATCGCCACGGTTTGGGCCGATTTCGAGCTCCAACAGCCAATCATTTCGTCCCAACACATCTGCAAGCGCAGTCCCAACCAAATTTTCTTTGGAGAGAATTAAAATTCCTTCCGATTCTTCTGAAAGACCCAGCTCACTTTCCGAACAGAGCATCCCTTCGGAGTTTTCTCCCCGAATCTTCCCTTTTTTAATCGTCAAGCCGTTGGGAAGGTGGGCTCCTTCATGAGCAAGAGCCACGTAATCTCCCTCTTTCATGTTTTTCGCGCCACAAACAATGTCGAGTGTTTGCGAGCCTTCGAACACTTTGCAGAGAGTCAGACGATCCGCGTTGGAATGGGGTCGCATCGATTCAATCCGAGCGACAGAAACTTTTTCAAATCCTTTGGCGAGATGCTGAATGTCTGTCACTTCGACACCCACGGACGTCAACGCCTTGGCCACCTCCTCTGCCGAAGGTTTTGTCGGAAGCATTTCGTGGAGCCAACTCAATAGAATTTTCATTCGAACTGCTCCAGAAAACGGATGTCATTTTCATAGAAGAGACGGATGTCGTCGATGCCGTGAAGCACCATCGCTACACGCTCCACGCCCATGCCCCAGGCAAAGCCGCTGATCTTTTCAGGATCGTAGGGGTTTGGCTCTCCTCTTTTTTTCCACGCTTTGCCGACAAAATCGTACACATTTGGATCCACCATTCCGCAGCCTAAAATTTCAACCCAGCCAGTCTGCTTGCACACACGGCATCCCTTCCCTTTGCAACTTCCGCAGGCCATGTCGACTTCCGCACTCGGCTCCGTAAACGGAAAGAAGCTGGGGCGAAAACGAGCTTTGATCTCTTTCCCGAACATCATGTGAATGAAGGCTTCGATCGTTCCCTTGAGATGGGCGAACGTGACATCGGTTCCTACACACAGTCCTTCCACCTGATGAAAGACGGGAGAGTGCGTCGAATCATCGTCATGACGATAGACACGCCCTGGAATGACAATTCGAACAGGAGGGGGTTTGACCTCCATCGTCCGAATTTGAACGGGCGACGTGTGCGTTCGTAGGAGAAGCCCCCCTTCGACAAAAATCGTGTCTTGCATGTCACGGGCGGGATGATCTTTAGGGAAATTCAGCGCTTCAAAATTGTAGTAGTCGGTTTCGATGTCGGGCCCTTCGGCGACCGAAAAACCGAGTGACCGAAAAATCGTGACGATTTTCTTTTCAATCTGGCTTAACGGATGAAGGCTCCCGCGGGCCGGCTGCCGGCCCGGAAGGGTGACGTCGATGGCTTCGTCACGAATCTTTTTTTCTTCTTCCGAGTTTTCGAGCTTCTCTTTCTTTTGGCGCAGATTTTCTTCAAGTTTCATCCGCAGAGCATTTACTTTTTCGCCAAAAAGAGGTCTCTCTTTCGCGGGCAGTTTGCCAATCGATCGGAGAGTGGTCGTGAGTGTCCCTTTTTTCCCTAAAACATCTACACGGAGTTGTTCTAATGAATCGAGGTCGTTCGTCCCCGAAAGAGACTTCTCAAAGGATCGTTCAATTTGCGCGAGGCGGTCGCTCACGCTGCTGATTTAGCAGCGGAAACGATTTTTGAAAATGAATCAAAATCGCTCACCGCAATCTGGGCGAGGTTTTTTCGATCCAATTCGATCTTGGCCTTTTGGAGCAGGGGGATCAGCTTGCTGTAGGTCGTTCCGCATTTGCGCGCGGCAGCATTGATTCGCTGAATCCAGAGGGCGCGGAAATCCCGCTTCTTCTGCTTGCGCCCCACATAGGCATACGCGAGCGCATGCTCGACCGCCACGGTCGAGATCGTAAAGCAGTTCTTTCTTCGGCCGTAATATCCTTCGGCCAGGTTCATCGTGCGCTTTCGACGGCGGCGGGCTTTGGGTCCTCGTTTTACTCGTGCCATATGCTCTCCTTATCTCGAATACGGCATGACGGCATACACCTTGTGAACATCACTCTGGTTCACATAGGCGGGTCCGGTCATATGCCGCTTCCCCTTGGGGCTTTTCCCGAGCGTCAGGTTGTGGCGAAGGTTGGCCTTCTTGTGTTTCACCTTGCCCGACTTCTTCACTAAAAATCGCTTTGCGGCTGCGCTATTTGTTTTCATCTTCGGCATATCGTTTTCCTTTAGTGCGGTTTAGGCGCCAATACCATAAACATCATCTTTCCTTCCAGCCGGGCCTCCTGTTCCACCGCCGCCTTTGCACCGACCGCTTGAATAATTCGGTCCAGCATGACGCGCCCCAACTGGCTGTGCATCAATTCACGTCCCTTAAAGCGAATCGTCACTTTCGCCTTGTTTCCTTCGTCGAGGAACCGAAGAATATGCTTCACTTTCACTTCCAAATCATGGTCGTCGGTCGCCGGGCGCAGCTTGATCTCTTTGACCTGGATGATGTTTTGATTCTTTTTCGCCTCCTGCGTTTTTTTCTTCTGTTGGTACTTAAACTTCCCGAAATCCATAATCTTGCACACCGGCGGTGAGGCCGATGGCGAGATTTCGATCAAGTCCAGATTGTAGACTTCAATCGCGGTACGGAGCGCTTCAGAGGTATCCAGGATCCCCAATTGATTTCCCTCGGGGCCGATGACTCGAACCCGTGGAACCCGAATCATGTGGTTCACTCGCTGTCTAGGGATATTTTCTTTCACCTACTCGCCTGTTCCTCCTCTCGAAGAAGCTTCGCAAATTGATCCACGGAAACTCCGGAGACCTGCTCTCCGCTTCGTTTCCGAAGGGAAAGCTCACGCTTGGCAACTTCTTGTTCCCCTATGACCGCCATAAAGGGAACCTTTTCCAGCTGCGCTTCCCGTATTTTAAAGCCCAGCTTTTCGTTACGCCCGTCCACTTCAGCCCGGAACCCTTCCGCGTTGAGCTTAAGGCGAACTTCCTCGGCAAAAGAATGCTGCCCATCCGTGATGGGCAGAAGTTTGACCTGTACCGGACTGAGCCAGAGCGGGAAGGCTCCGACATAATGTTCGACCAGGCAGCCGAAGAACCGTTCCATCGATCCCAAGAGGGCCCGATGGATCATAATCGGGGTGCGCCTTGTACCATCCCGGTCAATAAATTCCAACTGAAATCGGGCAGGTAGGTTGAAATCGACCTGTATGGTCGCGCATTGCCAGGCCCTCCCCAAAGAGTCTTTGACCTTCACATCGATCTTCGGGCCGTAAAACACTCCTTCCCCCGGATCGATTGAAAAAGGAAGCTTGCTCTTCTCGAGGGCGTTCTTTAGGGCTGTCGTGGCATTGGCCCATTCTTCGTCGCTGCCAACGGACTTTGGCGGGCGTGTGGATAAGTAGATCTCATACTCGGAAAACCCAAAGGTTTTAAATATATAGACGCAAAACTGGAGAACCTTTTCGATTTCGTCATTGAGCCGATCTGGAGTTACAAATAGGTGCGCATCGTCCTGTGTGAATCCCCGGACCCGAAGTAGACCATGGAGAACACCTGAACGTTCATATCTATATACTGTCCCCAGTTCTGCATACCGCAGGGGTAGATCGCGGTACGAACGCAGTTTCGATTTGTAAATTTGAATATGGAAGGGGCAGTTCATGGGTTTAACCATGTACGGTTGCTTTTCCACTTCCATCGGTGAAAACATGTTCTCTTTATAGAAGCTGGTGTGACCTGACGTATTCCAGAGATCGAGACGGGCGAGGTGAGGTGAAACCACCAAATCGTATCCCGCTTTGAAATGCTCTTTTCGCCAAAATTCTTCGATCAGGTAGCGAACCAGTGCCCCTTTGGGATGCCATAAAATCAGGCCGGGTCCAATTTCGTCCGAGATACTAAAGAGATCGAGATCTTTTCCGATTCGCCGATGATCTCGGTGTTTCGCTTCTTCGACTCGGGCAAGATGCTCTTCTAATTCTTTCTTCGTCCGAAATGCGGTGCCGTACACGCGCTGAAGAACTTCGTTTTTTTCATCGCCCCGCCAATAAGAAGCGGAAGTTTCCAACAACTTAATCGCGCCGATTTGAGATGTGGTCTGGACATGCGGCCCGCGACAGAGATCGACAAAATTTCCATGCCGAAACAGAGAAATATTTTCTCCTTTGGGAATATCGTCGATACGGGAAATTTTGAGTTCTTCTCCCATCGACTTAAATAGTTTCTTTGCCTCTTCACGTGAAACCACTTCGCGTGTGAACGTGGATTCTTTTTTTAAAATCTCATTCATTTTCAATTCGATTTTTTCGAGATCCTGCGGCGTAAACGGATGATCGATTTTAAAATCGTATTGAAATTTTTCAGAGTGATCGGTTCGTCCCACATCGATTTGCACTTTGGGCCAGAGCTGTTTGACCGCGTCGGCCATGACATGTTCCGCCGAGTGGCGAATCACTTCATTCGCGAAGGGATCTTTTTCCGTAATGATTTGAAGCAAAGCATTCTCCCGAATCGGCATCCGGAGATCCACGATTTTGCCATCGAGCTTTCCCGCAATCGCGGCTTTGGCCAGGCCCGCCCCGATGAGCTTGGCCACATCCAGGACGGTCTTTCCCGTCTCTATTTTCTTGATGCTCCCATCCGGTAGCTTCACTTCCACCATCACCCGCCGAATGTACGGCATTTGGGGCGAACTTCAAATTGGCCCAAGTCTTCAAGTTTAGCAACGTTGCGCCCCAAAAGAGGGGGGCCTATACTGAAAATATGCGAAACGAAACATTCACAGCTATCATCCGGAAAGAGGGGAAGAGATACTCATCCCTCTGCCCCGAGCTTGATATCGCTAGTGCGGGTGATTCCATTCCAGATGCAATTGACGGTCTTCGCAAAGCTATTCGTCTTTACTTCCGCGCTGCTAAAAAACCTCTCCGCTCGAAAGTGAAGGATCCTGTTTTTGTCACGCAACTTCGACTAGCGTCGTAGTTCGCTGGCATGCCGAAGCTCGCTAATCTTAACTATCGAAACATCGTTAACTTGCTTACTCAGTTCGGCTTCGTCCCCGTGCGCCAAGAAGGCTCTCACGTCGCATTCCAAAACAAGTCCGGCGACACTGCTATTGTTCCGCGACACGGAAACAAAGTGATTCCCCTGGGCACCGTTCTTTCTATCCTTCGACAAGCAAGAATAGAAAAAAGCGCTGCGAAAAAGTTCTTTTCTAAATAGCACCCCCCTAACCCGCCAAAAGTAGGGCTTTCCAGCGAACTTCACACATGATTGACAAGCATATTCATTCGTTCTTTCATTCGCAGGTGTGCTGCTAATCACTTGCTCCACTGAAACAGGACCTTGGAAATTAAAAAAATGAATCAAAAACATGAAGGGGCTCATAATGTCGGTGAACTTTTGAATTTCCCATTTCGAACATTTGATGAGTTTAAGACTTCTTGTTTAAACAGTTCTGTATTCTTGACGGTTCAACCAAGCGCTGCTTTGCAATGGGCGCAGTCCAAACATTTAAGACGCGCTGTTCGGGTTTATTTTAATTTCCTGATGCTAGTACCGTATGTTTCTATTTTACTCTTCATAAGTTGGATTATTCTCTTTAGACACTGGTCATTATTGGCATCTCTACCAGTTCTCTTTTTTATTTCCCTTCTATCGCAGCCCACAGTTCCGAAGCCGATGCGGCCTAAAATTCGCATCGTGATCACTGCGATTATTGTAATCCTCGGAGGATGGGCAATGTGGATGGGTAACTCACCATGGGTGGTAATATCTGTGGTCGCCTTCATTTGTTCGCAATCTGTCATGGGCATGTACAATTACGCCGAACGCGAAGCTGTGAGAGCTCTCATATTGGATGAAAGTCTGACTTGTTCATCTTGGGAAGGAATGGCACTTGGCATTAAGTTAGCTAATGGGGACACCTATTGGCGTAACTTCAAAATCGAGGGGAGACAGGCGTTTGATTATAATTATGGCCCTCTTGATCAAGGTCGATAGGAAAAACTCCTTTCAGGCTCTTTTCGGAGCGATTAGTAGAGAGGTGTTTTCCCGAATCGGCATACGGAGATCCACGATTTTGCCATCGAGCTTTCCCGCAATCGCGGCTTTGGCCAGGCCCGCTCCAATGAGCTTGGCCACATCCAGGACGGTCTTCCCCGCCTCTATTTTCTTGGTGCTCCCATCCGGAAGTTTCACTTCCACCATCACCCACCGAATGTACGGCATTTTGCGCGAACTTCAAATCGGCTCCATTTGCAAAAATGCGTAGACTCGGGCATACAAAATAACTACAATGTAGTGTGTGCAATTTCAATGGGATCCGCACAAAGCGGAGAAAAATGTTCGGAAGCATGGAATTTCTTTTGAGCTTGCCGTCACTGTTTTTGACGACCCACTTCACGTTTCAATTGTCGATCCGGAGTCATCGATAAAAGAGGAGCGCTGGGTCACCATTGGATGTTCTATGGATCGCCGGGTCACATTGGTGGTTCACACCTATCGGGTGCTTGAGGGGAACGAAGAAGTGATTCGTATTATTTCGGCTCGAAGGGCTACGAGAAAGGAGAAAAAAGACTATGAAGAAGGAATATGATTTTTCAAAAGGAGTTCGAGGGAAGTTTTTTCGACCGGCCAAGGTACAAAAGACCATTCGGATTGACGCTAGCGTACTTAAATTTTACCAACGGCTGGCTCGAAAAGTGGGCGTGCCTTACCAGACCCTTATCAATTTGACGCTTCGAAAGTTCTGCGCAGAAAAAGGACTTCTAATTATCGATGCAACAAAGGCTTGACCGGAAGCTTCACTTCCACCATCACCCGCCGAATGTACGGCATTTCCAGCGAACTTCAAATCGCCTTCCCCGGATTTGATCAAACTGTTCAATGTCGCAGAGGAGATCAAACGATCTAAAAAAAAACACCATAATTTCAAGAGTCTGGTATGGCCTAAACTTTGAATGAACCAGCTCATTAACTTGGAACAGGGGATGTTATGAAAAATTTTATATTGATTACGATTTGTTTAATGGCAGCAGCTGTTAAGGCCAGCGATTTGTACTTTCCGGAACATTTGTACTTTACGAAACCAGGTGGGCCAACCTACCTCAATTATGTTCCTCGGCTCGATCATCGGCAATTTGAGGCCGCAGGTGGATTTGAAGTAAGTCGGCCCTTGTTTCTTGATGAATATAAGCAGATTGAACAAGCCTGCTTTGTCGAAAAGGAGAATTCAATCGCTGCCTTAATCGTCAAAAAAATTGGAGGGGAAGGAAAAGTTAACTCCTCCGCGGACGTAAAAAATATGAGCCACGCGATGGCAACGGCTAAATTACAAAATCTTGGTATCACTCAAACTCGCTTTGACAGCGGTGAGAATATTTTTTTTCAAGACATAGAAAGGGGTCAAACCCTTCTTCAGTCTGTGTGGGATGAAGTCGAATCATACATGGATCCGGCACACGAGTTCATGACTGATCCCACATTTGGAGATGTGACAAGTTATATTCGGGAGCACGGGCGACTACTGAACGTTGATAACCGAACCGTTCTTGTGACTGAAGTGCCTGGTAATTCTTTTGACCTTCCTAGAGTTGTATATGTAACCAAAGACAACTTGGGACATCTTATGGAGTTATTAAGCGAATTCGCTTTACCCGATATTTCCCTTGTTTTTGAGAAGAGCCTAGCCGAAGAAGACTGGTACGATGGAATGCCTCATAAAGACGTAAGAAGGATGAAATATGTATGGAATTCTACCGATGGTGATGCCGTTATGGATTTCTTGAAAATGAATTCCGACGGGTCCGTTGCCCCGTCCTCCATTTCTTACCACAAAGGAGGGATGCGCGAGTGCTTCTTGCGCAGGATGGTAGACTGCCTTCGCCAGGCCCGACCCAATTAACCTCGCCACATCCAGAACGGTCTTTCCCGCCTCTATTTTCTTAATGCTCCCATCCGGTAGCTTCACTTCCACCATAACCCGCCGAATGTACGACATTTCCAGCGAACTTCAAATCGCCTTCCCCGGATTTGATCAAACTGTCAACGGATAACGCCCTCCCCTACGCGCCCTCTACCAAAACCCTCTCCGAACACAGCCGCGAACGCCTTTGACCCTTCCCACCGATCCCCATTTCCCGTTTCCCTCCACTCCCTCCCCTCCAAAAACACTCGAATCCACTCCACACGAGACCCTGCCTCTTTCGTTCCCCCATTCCGTCCACAATAGCTCCAGCAATTTTGTGAAAGTTCTCAACAGTCGGTTAGAGCGAGGGTCTCATAAGCCCTAGGTCCGGGGTTCGATTCCCTGCGCCGCCACTTCTTTGGTTTGGGTATATACCGGACGCATATTAGGTTCTTCTCTTTTCAGAGTGGGTAAGTAGGGTTCTTCTGGGGTTTTTCTACAATTGGTTTACGCACATTTTAGCATTACTTGATGTTCTGGATTTACAGCTGAGAGTAGCTGCTCAAGTTTTTTAAGCGTTGGTTTCGCCCGGCCATATTCATAAACTCCGTAGGCATTCGGGGATTTGGAGCCGAGACGTTTGGCTGCTTCTGCGACCGTGAGATTCGCCTTCTGTCGTTGCTTTTTAAGAAGCAAAGGAATGAGGGTGTCGAAATCCTCCGAAAGAATGAGAAAACCATTACCAGGGCTCTTTACTAGATGTAATTTCAGTCGGCCATTTCCAGAGGCATCGATGACGACACTTTTTGCCATTTTATATGCCTCCGATCTTGAGCGTCCCTGACTCATCAGATTTAGACCTGGAATCTCGACCAACCAGAATTTTCCGTCCTTATAAATATGACCATCAAATGCGAGCATGCGATCTATCCTTTGGCTATTATACAAATATATTTGTATAACGATCAACCCCTTCTTGGACCGGGGTTTCGCTCGGCAATTCTGAGAATGGCATAACGTGCTAACTTCTCATGGATTTCAGGGTGTCGGGGTACTTCAACTTGGTCTTCGCCATTCATCATACGTCGTGGTTGCTCCCATGTCGGAGCAAACACCACCCGAACTTCCTCAACTTCCGTTCGATTTCCTTCTTCTTCACAGAGGTATAAATTACACATGCGAGCACTCACATTCACCAGAAATCAGAGAGTTCCTCCATGATTTTAGTAATGTTCCAGAGTAACCGTTCGACTGTAGCAGAGGCCTAAAGTGGCCGCGCTCATCGGCTCCCCACCTATTCCTTGAGCCGAAATATCCCTATGAACAAAAAATAATGTGAAGAGACCAGCGAAGAACAATACAGTATAACTCCGAGAGATAAGATGACGTTTGAAATCGTTGCTGAGCAACCAAACTAAGATGCCGCATATTATCGCTGCGAGTCGCACGGTTCCGAGTATATCAACGTAAGGTCATAAAGGAGAGAAGATCTCTAGGGCTACGGGGATTGGTTGGAAGGAAATTTTCTCTTGTTCGCATTTTTGTAAACTAGTTTGTTCCGAAAGCTCATTTCTGCTCATGCATGGAGACTCCTACCAGCTTTCCGTCCTTAGGCCAGGTACTTTTACAAACTCACGGAGATTCTTGGTCAGGAGCGTAAGATCATGCGCCAGAGCAATGCTGGCAATCAGCAGATCGTTGGATCCAATCGGGTTGCCGGAACGGGATAATATGGCTCGTACGATTCCGTATTGTTCGGCGGCACTATCGTCGAACGTAAAACTTTCGAAGGGTTCGAAGAATTTCGTCAATAGCGCGAGATTGTCATTCACTCTTTCGCTCTTACGAGCGCCATAAAAGAGTTCAGCTTTGACAGGGCTGCAGAGTTTAAATTGCTCAGGTTTCGAAACACGAAGCCGTTTGGCAAGATCGGCATCGGTCCCTTTCAACAGTGCGATGCAGGCGTTCGTATCGAGGAGAAAGCTCACCAATCGTCGCGATCTTGATGTGGCAGTTCTTCAATATTTGGAAATTCCCCACGCCAGCCACCAATAATTTTTGAAAAAAAATTTTTCGACCACCCTTGAGGTTCTCTTTTTTGCTGCAGGAGCTCCGCCAGAAATGCCGATATACTCTTCTTCTTTCGACCCGCCTCCTTACGAAGGAATTTTTCCATTTTCTCAGGGAGATAAAGAGTTACTTGCGCCATAGGGACTCAAGTATACCACTTATACCTATATATGTGTCAATTGGCATAAGAAGCTGACCTCTACCCAATTTTTGAAGAGTATCCCCTCAAGAGTCACTAAAAACTTTTCATTCCGGCTCAAATCGACGTATACCACCACACCTCAGGAGGTCAGACATGCCGAAGTACGTCATTGAACGAGAGATTCCGGGCGCTGGTAAATTGTCGAAAGACCAACTTCAAATCATCTCACAAAAGTCGTGTGATGTTTTGAATGAAATGGGACCCAAAATTCAATGGGTCCAAAGCTATGTCACCGATAACAAGATCTACTGCGTTTACATCGCCCCGAACGAGAAAATGGTTCGCGAGCATGCGCAAAAAGGGGATTTCCCTGCGAACAAGATTTCCCAAGTTCGCACAGTGATCGACCCGACGACGTCGGAAAAATAATCAACGATCTTGTAGCGAATTTCAAATCGGTGCAATTTACGCCGATTTGACGCCACATTATTCGTCGAACATTCAGCTGGTATAGTTTTTGAGAGTTTCTTGTGGTAGGACTACTTAGTTCCAAAGTTCTCGCAGATCTTCTTTCTGGAGACGAAATATGCATACTAAAAAAAGCTTTCACGTTTTTGGTATTCTTTTCGGATTGGTTTTATTCGTCCATTCCTGCGGAAGTGACGGGAATGGGCCACCTACGTTGACGGATATCAACGGAGGAGTAACGGGAAGCGGTACGATTGGTAGCCTCTTTATCATTGACGGAAACAACTTTGGAGATCTTACTTCCACACCTTCCGATGGGTACTCGGTTGATTTTCGAAATCCCACTACGGATGATGTCGTGGCCTCGGCGAAGATCGATTTTGAAAATAAAAATTGGACGAATGTTTACATTGTAGGAACCGTCCCAAACGGCTTGACTGCGGGTACCACCTATAAAGTTTCGGTCACTACGCCGGGCGGCACCAGCAATGAACTCAGTTTTCTGATCGTATCGAGCGTGAGCT
This sequence comes from uncultured bacterium, assembly GCA_964397255.1. Taxonomy (GTDB): domain Bacteria; phylum Bdellovibrionota_G; class JALEGL01; order JALEGL01; family DATDPG01; genus CAYNHQ01. Next base: position 130,173 of record CAYNHQ010000004.1, on the reverse strand, counting down.
TTAGCCCTTCCACGATTGTTTGGACGGCCACAGCGAGCCTTCCGACCGCACAGCAAGGTTTCTCGTCCGTCACCACACCCATCGGAACAACCACCTACATCTACGCTCTCGGAGGGAACACTTCAACGGGAACGATGGATGACAACACTTCGAATGTTGATACGGTTTATTACAATTCGTTGAACAAGAGCAGTGGTGCGCTCGCGAAAACAAGTTGGAGCTCCACGACCGCTTTACCCGCTAAACGAAGTTTTGCGGCGGCCGGAGTGGCTAACGAATTCAATTCGCTCGTCACGGGCAACGGATATGTCTATGTTCTCGGCGGCCTGGATGGGACAGGCAAGGCCACCTCGAAGGTTTACTATTCGTCTATAAAAGACAATGGCACTTTACCCGCAAGCGGTGAAAGCGGCACTTGGGACACCACAACAGCGCTTCCCCAGGCCCTTTTCGCCGAAGGGGCCGTGATTTTCCATGGAAGGTTTTATGTGGTTGGTGGAAACAATTCCAGTGGTAAACCGATTTCAAAAGTGTATTCGGCAGACATCAAAAGTGACGGAACGCTAGGGAGTTGGCAGACGCTGGTTAATCTCCCCGCCGCCCGTGCTTACCATCAGCTAGTGGTTTCGGCGGGCTATCTCTACGTTTTGGGTGGAGACAGTGCTGCGGTCGATCCGATTTCACAATCCGCAAGCACGAGTAAACAAAGCACCGTTTATTATAACCAGATCAATATTCGGGACGGATCACTTGTCGGAAAGAGTTGGACGGCGAATTCGAGTGGCCTGACCAAATCACGAGAAAAATTTACGGCGACCGTAGCGGGAAGTTATATTTTGGTAAGCGGAGGGTTGTATAGCGGTTCACCGGGCTCGAGTGAACAAAGCTACGCCCAAATCAAAACCGATGGTTCACTCTCCAGTTTTAATGGAGCTACAGGATCTCACACGATCTCGGGAACAGGAGGAGGTTACAGCTTCTTTAACCAAGCAACTGCTTACTTCGTGGACAAAAGCGGCAACCCGCATGTCCTGATTTTGGGAGGAGAAGATGCAAACGATGGCAGCTTGCACGACGGGTGCTGGTACCAACACTAGGCGACCGGGTCGGCCTATTAACTTCTAATGGAGCTACTCGCCACTGCGAAGTTTATTCTTGTTCCTCAGACTTTTCATCCACAATCTCTGAACGCGTTGAGATGTTTTCGATGGGGAGAAAATGAAAGATGATCTCCCGTAAAGAGATAATCTTCTTTGTAGAGAAGGACGATATGTCCCTGGGTATGTCCCGGTGTGGAGATGGTCTTAAGATCCGGTGCAAAATCCCACGGGCCCTTTCCTTCCAACTGCCTTTCGATAACGGTTAATGAACCGTTTGAATCGGAGCGGCATACCGCGGAGAATCCACCAAGACATTGCCGTCGTTGCGTCGGATAAAATAACTTTGCGCACCATACGAATCTTTCGAAGCAAAACCGCACCAATAAACCTCACCGTCAATTCTTTCCGGAAGAGCCGCAATGGCTGTCTTCGCCAGGCCGGCACCTATCAACCTCGCCACATCCAGGACGGTCTTTCCCGTCTCTATTTTCTTGATACTCCCATCCGGAAGCTTCACATCCACCATCACCTGCCGAATGTACGGCATTTGGGGCGAACTTCAAATTGGCGCCACAACAACAGCCCGGTCCGATAAGTCCGTACTGACGCAGTTGTAAAGCCGTCGAGGGTAACTGCGGCCATCGAGCTATTCAATTTCCAAACATCGAGATTGGAGTATGGTAAGCGAGTATCGAAAATTGTTAAGAGGAGGTTCTATGCCCCGTCATAACTTAATTCTTATCAGGGCGGTTGTTACGCTCGTTGTCGTGGTTCTTTTACATTTTCCCGCGGGATGTTCGAAAAAGGAGAAAGAGTCGGAAATTTCCCCACCCGTTGCAACTTCCGCCCCAGCGGTGGAAGTCCAAGCCCAAGCAACTCCACCGGCAACTCTATCACCCGCTCCTCCGACCCACTCGCCGGAACAACATGGGAAGGTGATACAAGTGATTCAAGCCGACACGCTCAAGATCCTCGAACAGAAAAAGAAAGAGTTGGTTCGACTTTATGGTGTCCACTTGCCGAAGGGGAAGTCCGCGATTCTTGCGAGAGGGAAAAAACTTGCGGAGAAACTGGTGCTCGGAAAATCAGTGCGTTTGGAAGTCAAAGGGAAGGATGGAGCGGGACACATTCTCGCGATCGTCATTCTCCCCCCGGGAACCAACCTCAATCATGAGTTAGTACGGGACGGAGATGTGATTTGGGACCCGAAGTCAGGGAAGGATCCAGTCGCTCAGGAACTCCAGGACCAGGCGAAAACTGCGAAGAAGGGGCTTTGGGCATCATCGGCTAAGAAGCGAAAGTAATCACTTCGACCTTACGATCTGCGACCGTCGAACCGTGATTTGGCACTTTTTAGCCAAAAATTTTTGCTAACAACATCTTGAAATTATTAGATATTCGAAGGCACGCGTCTTGCGAAAAGGGTAGAACCATGGACATGAGACGTGGCGCTCTAGCACTTTTCCTTCATTTATTCCTGACAGGAACGGTCAGGAGCGATCCCGCTGAAATTCTCAAGAACGGCGCAAACTGTTCCGCACCGAATCAACCCTTTCAAATCCTCTCATACAATGTGGAGAATCTTTTCGACGCCACCGATGATGAGCGCGGTTCGTCCGATTCAAAGTTATCTACTGTACAGGATCCAACCTACCTCCCCCTCTCCCTCAAAGACGGAGGAAAGCGTTGCGATCAAATCAAATCACCAAATTATCAACAAATGTGCAAACAGCTCGACTGGACACCAGATATGTACGAACGAAAACTCGAGCGACTGATCTCTGCGCTACATGAGCTTTTCGCCAGTCGACAACTTCCCGACATTCTCATCCTTGAAGAAGTTGAGAATCGGCGGGTAGTCGGAGACGTTTTGAACAGCCTTCGAAACGACGGGTACTGCCAGGCTTCGCTTCCTGTGATTATGAGTTCGAAAGGGTTCGGTCACGAGACTCTGACGGCAATCGTCAGCAGGATACCGATTGAAAGCGCGGCGGCATATCCCGTCGATCTTTCGCAATACGGAACCGATCGCGCGACACGAGACATTCTCGAAGATCGTTTTCTTGTCCAACACGGGAAGACGGTCGCTCATCTCGCTGTCGCCGCGAACCATTGGCCATCACTTGCTCATCCTGCGATTGAGCGGTGGGTCGTTGCCGAGGTCGTTCGAAGGCGCGCCAACAAGGCCGAGGGTCTTGGAATGGATTTTGTCGCCATCGGTGACTTCAATACTCGGCCGGATCAGCAACCGAATCCGATTGCAGGACATATCGCTTCGAATTATGAGCCTTCCTCACTCCCTCTTGTGGATCTCTTCCCCGTGGCTGACCCGAGCCGCAGTCCTCCCTCATCTTATTTTGACAATCCTGTGTGGATCCCTCTCGATCGGGCTCTTGTCAGTCCCAGTCTTCTCCGCGGACGAAACGGACTCGCCACTCGGTCTGACCTCGTGCGTGTCCTCTCCACCAAGAAAGTGAACTCAAACCCAAAGGTGCGACTGTCTTTGCGCCAACCTCGTTCGAAGGACGCGTCGTGGACTCTCGCTATGAATTGTACAAAACCGGAGTATTTCTCGTTCTACGCCTTGAAGGCCGAAAGGAGCACATTAAAGTCTTCAGCCGTGCTTTTCATCGGTTTATCCGCCCGGACGACGAAAACGACGTCGAGCATTTTCCCAACCGTCTGGCTGAAAGATACCGCGGGCGGCGAGTGAAGGTGAGCGGTGAAGTAAAAATGTACCGTAGCGAAGCTGAGATGATTTTGGATGATCCTTCACAACTCGAAATTTATCCCGAATGATAGGTTCTTGAAACATCCTTCTTCACTGCAATCGGCCTTCGCCAGCCTTGCGACAGGTGAGTTGACGGTGTAACTCGATTTATAATTTTTACCTCACTGAAAGCAACGGCCGGTGTTTGGAGTTTTTGATCGGTTTTTTCAAGGCGATTTTCGTTCTCGCTTTTGGCTTTGGCTTACTGGCTACTTTTGATGGAACTCGGGGAGCCTTCTCTGTGTTCATCTCGGGTTCGCTGAACGTGGGAAATCCATACATTTTTGTGGTTGGCGGATTCTGGAGCGCCGAGGTTTCAGCGACAGGAACGGGCGCCATCGCTCGATAATGATCAAACATGTAAGCGGCAACCACTAGGACAAATAAAACAGCGCATCCCTTGGCGAGAATTTTTGTGAAACGATCGATCGACGGCGGGTCGGGAGGATAATCTGAAATGAATGACTCCCACTCGCTCTCTATACTTTTCTTGGGTTTTGAATTCTTGTTCGGGGGATCTCCGGCCATGCTCTTCAAGCACGCAAAACTTGGACCAGGAAACTCGGCATAGGTATTTGAAAATACTTCAGTTTTTACCCTTTCGAGTCATCCCCTGCAACGGAATGTATGCAAAATGTGTCGACATGGAAAGGTTTGCATACATAAGGCGATGATTGTGATGCCAGGTTCAATTTACATTTGGAGAATTGGTACCGTCCCACAACTTGTTGTCCACTTCCGGCTCGGATTCCATGAGAAGATGGATCGCGTTCTGATCGTCTACGTTGGCAAAGGCCGCGATGTCCTTGGCCAAGACCTTTTTGTATCGCTTTCCGAATGTGAGAAATCCAAATAGTTTCATCTGTTCGAGGATGTCTGATTTCACTTCCGGATATCTCGACCTAAAATATACCCATTGCTGCAGTACGCAGTATTGCTCTTCGCGTCTTAACTGAATTTCCTTTGGGATCTCTGTAAGAAGGAACTGCTCTTGGGCTGTGGGCTGACGACCTGTGTTCTCCAATTGGTATTGTATCGTGCGCTCGGCGTTCTCTTCTAAAAGGATCGTGGTCTCAGTCATCAACAAGAGCTGATAGTACATATACGATTTCGCGCGGATGATATTGAGCTCATCGTCACGGCCCTCCCTTTCCCTCAGCGTAAGCTCGGAATCGAAGGTACGACTCAGGTTCGTCCAACGTTCGAGGCTGGCTTCGAAAGGAATCTTTTCGCTGCCTCCTGTTTGCCCCTCAGCCCATTTTTTATGGTCCATGAGTACCGATTTGAAAAACTTATTCACCCTTCGATTGGCTTCTTGTTCGAGGGGCTGTTCACCTATCGTCAGAAAAGGCTTAACGACATACTTGTATATGACAACGGAGGCCAGCGCCATCGGCCAATAGGGCCTTACCTTTTGAAAACTTTCGACCGAGTCCCGCATTGCTTGCTGGCCCATGCGCCGGACGGCCAGCCAGGTCAGGTTGGGAAGCTCCGATAAAGTCAAACTGCGCCAACCGAGGGGAGCCAGTTCGCCCAGCGCCATTAGTCCTTTCACGGCGGGCACCGTTGAAACGATGATAAATAGAGCTTCCCCGGTAGCCTTCCCGAAATCCCCGATTAATGAGTATGTCACGTAAGTATCAATTTCAAGTTGGCACAATCTTAAAATTCTTTCATCCACTGAAAGGTTCTGTTTGAGTGGCAGAATCGGCGAAGGTGCATATCCATAACCAAATTTCATTCCAAGGGTTCTAAGCAGCAATGAATGGCCGAAGAGGCCTTTGGCTTCTGGGCTTTTTACGTCGTAAGCCGCCTGCCTTGTAATGTACGCAAGAATCTCCCTCGCTTCGTCTTGGGCCACAATTCCAATCGATCTGCAGTGAAGATCTTGAGGTTCCGCCCATGGAGGCTCAGACATAGCCTCTAAGGGAAAGGACAAAAGGAAAATGAGGGCCAGGCCCCCACTGAAAATTCGATACGACATGATTTTCCAACCGCCCCCATCCTCTAGATAAGATAGCGCAACGAGTCAACAAAAATTTTGACCCATTGCAGCGAGGAACGAGGCACCGGAGCGTATCGGTTTGTACGTGAGGATCCTGAACGACGAGCAACGAAGTATGGCGGCAAAAGGGCACGCATGGTAGGCGCGAGAGGGATTGAACCTCCGACCTCTTCCGTGTCAGGGAAGCGCTCTCCCACTGAGCTACGCGCCTATAAAATGAAGCACCGATCTCGCCGCTACTTCTTATATGCCTTGTTGTATTGGTCAATGACTTTAGCGGTGATGTCGAGAGTATCCTTATTATAAATGACGCCCCCCTCATTCTTTTCCCAAATCAGATCATATTTCGCATCCGCACCGATTTTGACCACCACCGCCCGAATCTTTTTGAGGATATCGCCGGTCAACTCCATTTCCTTTTTTTGCATATCTTGCTGCGCAGACATGAAATATTTCTGAAGATCGGACTTCTTGTTGTCCATTTCCTTTTGCTTGTCGGCAAGGGCTGAAGGAGAAAGAATCAGTTTCTGTTTATCAAAATTTTCCTCCATTTTTTTATATTCCTTCTGTTTGTCGTCGAGTTCCTTCTTTCGATCGAGCATGGCTTTTTCAAGCTGAGCTTTTGCTTTTTTCCCCTCATCTACTGTTTCAAGAACTTCCTGAACATTCACAATGGCATATCGATTCTCCGCGCGCGCCGTGCGTACCGGACTGCCAATTAACATCAATATTCCCACCACCCCAACCAAACGTTTCATGCTTTCTCCTTAGAATAACGATCCAATCGTAAAATCGAACACCACCGTACTCTCATCCTCTTTCTTGTCGAGCGGGAAGCCCCACTCAAAGCGAAGAGGCCCGATCGGCGAAAACCAGCGGATTCCAAAGCCGGTGCTCTGGCGCTGGCCGGTCAGCGTTAGCATACTTTCGCCGTTATTAAACGCATTTCCCATATCGAAGAAGAACACTCCCTTGATGTTGGCGGGACGAATGATGGGGAAAATATATTCCGCATTCATGATCACCTGTTTGTTGCCGCCGACATTGAAATCGGTCGTGGTGAACGAACTGGGATCGTTGTCTGATGCGACTTGAATCTTGGGTCCGAGAGAGCGAAGTTCAAACCCCCGAATGGAGGTAATGCCCCCTGGGAAATAGCGCTCAAAGAGAGGAACTCGTTCATCGTTTTTAATGGGAGCCACAAAACCGGTGGTAAAGTGAAGGGCGAAAACGGATCCACCAATAACTGGCGCGTGACTTTCGTCGGCCACAGGATAAAACCAACTTGCATCAAAATCCGATTTCGAAAAGTCATTGTCTCCTCCGATCGGTCCGCCAGCAATTTGTTCCGTAACCGACAGATAAGAACCAGCCGAGGGTTCAAACACTCGGTTTCGCGTATCGCGCGAGAAATTAAGGGTGATGCTGCTCGTAAGACCATCGGTAAAGAGATGCTCTACCGTAGGCCGAAGATTTGAAAGATTTTCGTTTATCAGACCGTAAGTGATTCCACCTCGAATTCTTTCGAGTCCCTTTCGATAAAACGGATAATCGAAGCCAAGCGTTCCGCCGAGTGATTTTTGATCAAAATCGGGATAGCGGCGATTCACATTGAAGGCGTTGATCGTCAACCCGAATTTTGAGTCGAGAAAATATTCATCACGATATCGAAGGTTGTAGGCTTGTGTTTTTGTGCCCACACGCGCCTGAAGGGAAATGTCCACCCCGTAACCAAACAGATTCCGCTTATCGACCTGACCAATAATTTGAAAAGACTCAAGCGTGTTGAAACCCGCGCCGATTGAAAAGGTACCGGTTGACTTTTCCGTTACATCCACCAGAAGGTCGACACGATCGTCCGCCGATGAGCGTGGAGTAGATATGTTAATTTTCTCGAAAATGGAAAGTCTCTCGAGGTTCTGTCTCGCCTCCCGAATTTTGGTCGCATTGAAAAGGTCACCTTCCCTCAGCGGTATTTCACGCCGGAGAACTTTGTCACGGGTATGACTATTTCCCGTCATTCGAATTTTTTCGATGTATACTTTTTGTCCCGGCTGCAGGAAATAGACAATGGAAACGGTTTTCTTTTCTTCATCATAAGAATCGCGTGGAATCACGTTGACGTAGGCATAGCCTTCATCGGCATAAATGGTGGTGAGCTTGCTGATGTCTTGCTGAATGAGAAAAGTATCGGCGGTTTTTCCTTCTTTGAGACTGACCTCCTTCATCAATTCGCTTCTCGCCTTGATAAATTCACCATCCAGCCCCACTTCGGAAACGGTATACGGATCACCCTCTTCAATGGTCACAGTCAGAGAGAGAGAACGCTTGTCCGGCGATAGTTGTACTCGAGGATTCCCGATTTTCGCCTTGATGTAGCCGTGGTGGCCATACCAGTCGCGGAGAATTTGCCGATCCTGCGCAAACATTTCCTCACGATAGGAACCGCTGTCCGTGAGAAATGACAGGAAACCTTTTTCTTTGGTCTGAATTATCGCTTTTAGCTCTTTGTCTGAGAAAACTTTGTTACCGATGAACGTCAATCGTCGAAGTCGAACCCTCCGGTCCTCTCGAATTTTATACTTAAGACGAATTTCGCCTTCTCCCATCTTCTCCGTCTCTGTGGATATGTCGGCGAGGTAATATCCCTTTCCATCGTAGAGTTTATTGAGTCGCTCGATGTCTTCGCGAATCCGATTGTCGTCGTAGTAGGAAAACGTCTTGGTCTGAACTTCCTTTTGAAGGTCTTCTGTATCGATCTCTTTGTTTCCTTCAAATTTGATTTCCCGAATAATCGTCTTTTCCGCCACCCAATAAGTGAGTGTCGAAGTTTTGTCGTCGTAATAGGATCGAACATCTTTAAAATATCCCATCCCAAAAATACGCCGGATGTCGTCGCGCAATTTTGCGGGCTCCAAAATTGAACCCGGCTTTGTTCGAATCATCGCCTGGATCGCCGCCGCCTCGATTCGCCGATTTCCTGAAATCTGCACCTTAGCGATTTCGCGCGGAGCCGCTATGACCTCTGAGCAGAACAGGAACAAAAAAGGAAGAAGAAGTATTCTTTTCATCCTTTTCTTTCTTCGAAAAGTGCGCCTTCGCGCATGTGCAAAATTCGATCCACCGCATTGGCAATTTCAGGATTGTGCGTGGCAATGACCAAACTGCGTTTCCCCTCCCGCGTAATCGAAAAAAGAAGGTCCACTACAGAACGCGAGGTTTCAATATCGAGATTACCCGTAGGTTCGTCGGCTAAGAGAAGTTCCGGTTCCCCAACCAACGCCCGCGCAATAGCCACGCGCTGCTGTTCTCCACCCGACAATTCGGCCGGGCGATGTAAAAGTCGATGACCAAGACCCACGGCACCCAAAAGTCCTTTCGCCTTCGAAGTCGCGGTTTCCTTGTTCACGCCTCTCATCCAAAGGGGCAGCGCGGTATTCTCTAAAGCTGTGAATTCCGGGAGGAGATAATGAAACTGAAAAATAAATCCGATCGATTGGTTTCGAAACCATGCCATTCCAGAATCGTCCCTGTTCGAAACCACCTCATTATGAAATTTCACGCACCCCGCTGTGGGCCGGTCGAGAGCCCCCATTAAGTGAAGTAGAGTCGACTTTCCCACGCCGGAGGCTCCGACAATGGCCACACGCTCCCCTTTTTCGATCGATATCTGCAGGTTTCGAAAAACTTCGACGTTGTTGGATCCCAGTCGGTACACCTTTTCCAGATTCTCTCCTCGAAGAAGCTCACTCATAGCGAAGCCCTTCTGCAGGATCGACCCCCGCGGCCCGGAGAGAGGGATAAAGAGTGGCAAGAAAGCTAATGACAAGAGCGCACATTCCGACAAAGGCGAATTCCGAGGCATGCATTCGGATGGGCAATTGATCCAACTGATACACATCCGCATTGAGAGGAAAGTGAACGTAATCGCGCAATAGGATGGACAAAAGATATCCCAGTGCGAGGCCGACCACCATACCGAAGGTTCCGATCAAAGTTCCCGAAACCATGAAAATTTTTGCCACAGAAGTCCGAGTCGCTCCCATCGCCTTGAGGATTGCAATTTCCTTTCCCTTCGTCATGACGAGAAGTGTGAGCGTCCCAACAATATTAAAGGATGCAACGAGCACGATCATCGTTAACACAATGAAGAATGTAGTTTTTTCCAGCTTGAACGCGTTAAAAAGATCTTCGTTTAATTCCATCCAATGTCGAATATAGTAGCGATCTCCCACCGCGGCCTGAATCTTTTCGGCAGTCTTTCGGGCATTGGGAACATCAGCGACGTTGATTTGAATCCCGCTGACTTCTCCTCGCCGATCGAAGAAACGCTGCGCTTCTTCCAACGATATGTAGGCGCTTTTCGAATCATATTCGTAGAGACCGCTCTTAAACATTCCTGAGACTTCGAAGCGGCGGACCTTCGGGCCAAAGCCAAACGGTGTCAGCTCCCCACTGGGTGAAACAATATCAATCGTGTCGCCGGGGAATAAATAAAGTGTTCGCTCCGCCAATTGTTTTCCAACGATGATTCCCGGTAACTTTTCCGCAGCCGCCAGGGACTCTAATTGCCCCGTCACCATATCCCGGCCGAGGGAAGTAACACTTCCAATTTTTTTCCCGTCCACGCCGTAGACCACGACACCCGCCGATCGTCCGCTACTCGAGTGGAGAAGCACCTCACTATAGAGAAAGGGACTCGCGGCCGTTACCCCAGGGACCACCTCGATCTTCGATATAAGCTCTGGGGCTTCTTTGATCGGCCCCAAAGTTCGGAAAAGAATAAGAGGCGCATTGTTTCCCAAAATTTTTTTTTGGAAATCTTCTTGAAACCCGGAGACGACCGAGAGAACCACGCAGAGGGCTGTTACACCGAGCGCCACGCCAACCATAGAAATGACGGTAATTAAAGAAAGCAACGCATTATGCTTTCGAGAAAGTAGATAGCGTACGCCGATCCGGAATTCGTACGACATACCTTACGCCTAGTTAGGCAGCCGCCTCTTCAAAACGACGTTTTACAAATCCGGCATCAAGACTTGCCAGAAAAAATCCGGCGCGGGGCCCCTTCGCTTTGCCCAGAAGCGATTTGTAAATCGCTTCAAAGAGAAGATTAGGCGTGAGGGCGGCTTCGTCTTTCACGGAATAAATCAGTTGATGAATATCGTCCGCGTTCATGCCGGAGCGAAGTTTTTCTGAAATGATTCGCAGCGCACTTTTCTGTTGCGGCGTGAGGGATCGAGCCATTTCCGGCAATTTAGGTTGAAGAGAAAATTTCAAATCTTCTGGAGCGAAGCGATCGAGCCATTTCCTCGCATATTTCACACGCGCCGCCAGCATTTCCATGTCTAGAGCCTCATATCCATTGCGTTTGAGGATCGCCGCAATCTCAGTAACTTTGTCTTGTGTCGTCTGCGTCAACATGACGAGATGTCGAAACGGAGCCCCGACCGGCGCCCGACCATGAACGGTGGCAAATTCCGCCGCGCGGGCATTTCGATTTGCCGAGGTCAGGTCGTCATATTCATCGATCAGAGAAAGAAGGGGAAGACCCGGATCAAATACGATGCTTCGGTTCGGCTTCGTTTTGAGAACAGAATATTTCAGAACATCCGGGGGAACAGTTTCAAGCATGTCGGCTATGGAAATAACATTCCCCTTGCTCGACGACATGTCCCCCCCCCCGCGGAGGCTGATCCATTCGTAAACGATCGGGAATGGAGGTTCGGCGCCAAAAACTTCGCGAACGATCCGAACGCCGGTGTCATAGGATCCCCCGGCGGAAGCATGATCTTTCCCAAACGGCTCGATGGTTACGCCGAGCATCTCCCACCGGGCCGGCCAATCCACACGCCAGGTGAGTTTCCCTCCACCTTTCGCTGTAACAGTTCCTTTGTCTCCACAATCACATTGATAATCGATCTCTTCTTTGTCAGCGCGGAATCCGACAACTTTCGTGCCCGTCATGTGCTTGCATGCATTGCAAATCGGGTTGAATGGTGACCAATCATCCTCGGTCGCCTTTCCCGTTTCTTTTTTCAGAATTTCACGAATCTTGTTCGTGGCTTCCAAGGCTCGAAAAATGTTTTTTGTATATCGCCCCTCTTTGTAAAGCTGGTCGGCGCGCAACACTTCCATTCGAATGTCGAGCGTTTCAAGGGAACGAAGAAAGGGTTCAAGAAAATGTTCGGCATAACTTGGATGCCTGTCGCAGGGGCAGGGGATTTCGGAAAGAGGGCTTCCAATATGGGGCTGATATTTTTCGGCTTTGAGAAACGGATAGACTCGGCGAAGGGGGTCATACGTATCCGCGATGTAGATAAATTGGGGCGTCGAACCCAAAGCTGTTACGGCGCGAACAGCGACATCGGCCGTAACCACTTCGCGCATATTGCCGATATGGATTTCGCCCGACGGAGTAATCCCTGTGGCGGCGACTTTGCCTTTGCCGGCGGCCACAATTTCCGCGGCTACCTGGTCGGCCCAAAATTTGGTTTCCTCTGTCACGGGAAGGGCGATTTTCTACCGGAGCCTACCCCCCCGGTCAAACTTAACCCTCTGTTATTTCATTGAAAAACACCGGAGGAAAAGGCTATTTTCGGGCGGTTTCTGTAGGGGTATTCAGAAGTTCAGATATCAAAGTGAGCGCACGCTGATCTTGCGGTCGGGCTCCACTCTTCGCGGAATTAATTTTGTCCCGAAGAAATCGGGCGCAATTTTCAAAAAACCGGCGATGCGGTTCGCGAGGCTCGGCCCAGAGATAACCCATTCCTTCCCGGTTTATTCTGTCAAAGAGCGAAATCATTTTCTCTTGATTCGCATTTTCTCCGTTGTTCCATAAAAGGTTCGCTGCATAAACTTTTGATAGTGTAGTAAAAACAGAAGTAAAGTAACGCCGAAGGGATTGATAATCGTCGGCCGTCTCCTTAATTTTGAATGTGACAGCCAGAACAAAACCAGCTCGTTCCTTTAAGTTCGTCGCTTCTTTCCATAGTTTCACAACTTCTTTCGGAAACTTGTAGCTTGAAACGAGCATATTGCCGTAAGTTCCGATCGAATTTTGGAACGCGTTAAAAAGCTTTTCAGCATCGATGACCGCGCTCCCATCTTCTATCTTCCCGACATTGGCCACTACATCGCCTATTTCTTCCGCTGCGTCCGCTTTTTGAACCGGAAGGGTTTTAGAGTTTTCCAAAATGGAGAGGGCGCTTTTTATTTTAGAATTCTCAACCGGGAGATATCGGCGATAGACTACATGGAGCGACTTTCCTTTCGATGAAAGTGCCGCGAGCTCTACAGTGGCATTTCCCTTCACTTTTGACTGAAAGTCATCCCAAATCGCCTTCGACCGTTCGATCGAAAGATCATTCGCGACCACAGGAGCGAATGTCGCTCGCTGCGTAGCGAGCAGTGAATCGGCCACATATTCAGGTAACAGTTCGTTGACTTGAGCGATGGGTATGGTTCTTCCTCCTGTCAGTGTCGGGAGAGATCCTCGATTGGGCGAATCGCCAACGACTTGCACCCAGTGAATGGGAACTCCTCCTTGGGCAGCTTTGATCATCGCGGCAGCCGCCCTACCATCATCAATTTCCGACGGACAATCTTGGCAATCATGGGAAAGATCTGAAACAAATATGCCGGCCAGGGCCACACGATTGCTTCGAGAGCTTTTCGCTTTTTGCTCTATGAGCTCCCGTACAGCGAAATCAATCGCAGCGTTAACGTCTGTGCGGTTGCTTCCTTTCGCGGTTTCAGCCAAGGCCAATTCAACTCTCGCGAGATCAGATGTAAAACCTTTCGTCACACTCCGAACTTCCGTATTGAAGACCACAATATTGAACTGAAGGGGAACCTTCCCGTCCGTACGATTATGAAGTTGCTCGATCAAGGCTCTGATGCTTTTATTAATCTCACTGGGCGATGCCTTCAGACTCGAAGAACGGTCGATTGCTATTAAGATGGAGATTTCTTTCGGGGGCTCCATATCCTCGATCTTTGTCACGACGATTGGAAGAGAACCGATTGTCCCCGTAAGTTCCTCGGGATGATCTTTTAGCCAATCGACGGTTTCACGGTTTTCTAAAATTTGGATTTCTGAATCGCGGGCGCTGTCGTCAAAGGCAGAAGCATCGCTGGGTGCAAAATTTGGAATGGAGAGAATTTCCGGAGATTTTAGGACGCTCTGGTCGTTGGGATTGATCAACGTAACCCGGATATACCTGGGTTGCAGATCGACTGGCAGAGAAACTCTGCATTCCACGTCGGAAACATTTTCTGCGTGATGACGTTGCAAATCGCAATTCGTTACACGAATCCAAGATTTAAGTTGGAACCCTTTAATGAGATCGACGGCAACACTGATATTCCCAGAGGGAAGCGTATCAGTCCCCTTTATTTGGAATGAAAGTCGTTCATTTCCGTACCAAAACTCGCCGGGAGCTGGATGTTTAAATTCGATTGATTGGGCCGAAAGAGGGGAAGAAATTCCCATGAAAACGAGTGCCACTAGAGAAGGGATGGAAGGCCTTACCGCCATGATCTCCCATACCACTTTTCGTTGATACTAACAACGAAATCACGCAAAGCGTCATGAATAGTTAATACAAAGCCCCTAAGGAGCTTTGTATTAACTCAAATAAAAATCGTTAATTAAAGGACTTAGTAGACAGGGGTAGTGGGAGGACCATTTGGCGATTCGATCGGCCGCTCCTTGCCCGGAGGATTTAAAATTGTCTGACAATAACTCCCAGACCAACCATTAAACGTGCAGTAAATCCAATCCGTCAAACTAAACGCATGCGCTGACGAAGTACTTGCTGAGAGGGCGAGAGCAAAAGCAACCACGCCAATGATCTTCTTCATACGACATTCCTTTCTTCAAAAGGGGGAGACAAAAACCTCTTTAATTAAAAAACCTAACGCAACAAGACACGGGTACAATCATTTGTGACAAATTGCAACTAAAAGATGCGGTGTTTCACTGAATTGCCGCAAAGATGCCGCAACTTACACAGTGACGCGCAACTTATGTCGCAGCGCTCTGAAGAAGGTAGGCGCGGATGAAGCCATCGATTCCACCGTCGAGAACAGCCTGGACATTCCCCATTTCAAAATCGGTCCGGTGATCTTTAATCATTTGATACGGCTGCAACACGTAGGATCGAATTTGGCTTCCAAAGCCGATTTCTTTTTTTTCTCCCGCCAATTTCGCTCGTTCCGCCTCCCTCTCCTGCCGTTCCTTTTCATACAACCGAGCTTTTAAAACCTTCATGGCCTGCGCTTTATTCTTATGCTGCGATCGTTCGTTCTGACAGGCGACAACTATTCCGGTTGGAATATGCGTTAACCGAACAGCGGAATCGGTCTTATTCACATGCTGTCCCCCTGCCCCTGAGGCCCGATATGTGTCGACACGAAGATCGGCGTCGTCAATCACGATATCAATATCTTCGGCGACCTCCGGCATCACGAGAACGGATGCGAACGAAGTATGTCTACGTTTATTTGAATCGAATGGTGAAATTCGAACCAGTCGATGAATTCCTGTTTCTGAACGCAGGTAGCCGTATGCATAAGATCCTTCGACGGTAAATGTGACATTCTTGAAACCGGCTTCTTCTCCCGGAAGAGAATCGACAACGGAAGAAGCAAATCCTTTTTGTTCGCACCAACGAAGATACATCCGCAGCAAAATTTGAACCCAATCCTGCGCTTCGGTTCCCCCCGCGCCGCTATTGATCGTAACGATGGCGCTGGATGAGTCGAGCTCTCCCCCCAGCATCCGTCGAAATTCCAAATCTTCAAGCGTCTTTCGAATTTGGGCGAGCTTGCCCTCCAGTTCTTTTGCGATATCGGCGTCTCCAGCCTCCGCCATAGGAGCAAATTCTTTGGCATCGTGGAGATCGCCCGCGAGTCGATCAAAAAGAGCAAGGGTATCGGCGCATTGGCTTCGACGTTGTTGCACCTGAGCCGCACTTTTGGCGTCGTTCCAAAAGTCGGGGCGGCCAATCTTGGCGTCGAGATCCACAAGCTCCTTTCGGAGATCTTCAAGGCGAAAGACCGTCGAAAGAACCTTCATCTTTTCCGACAAGGTTTTGATTTCCACTTGCACGACGGGAAAATATCACAACTCTTTCGTCTGCTATACTGCGCGATACGGTGTTTGAACGATTTCGCCGGCCGATACTTCTTGGTTTGATCGTGACCTTTTTTGGGGCAACCTTCGGAATTGCTGTGGGTACGGCTGTCGTCACGTTGACGAATCTCCCTCAAGTCGACCAGCTCGAGCATTATCAACCCATGGGGGTCACTACGCTTCGGGATATTCGCGGAAAAGTAATCCGCGAAATCTACCTGGAGAGGCGAATGTATGTCCCCTTCGAGAAAATTCCCGGTCTGGTCCGAAACGCCTTTCTCGCCACGGAGGATTGGCGATTTTATGATCACTTTGGCCTAGATCTTCAGGGCCTTTCGCGCGCAATCTTAAAAAATATTTTTGAACGAAGGTATGCCGAGGGGGCAAGCACCATTACCCAGCAGCTGGCAAAAGTTCTGTTTCTCGATCCTGAAAAAACGCTCGGGAGAAAATTGAAGGAGGCCATGCTCGCGATTCAAATTGAACGTCGATATAGCAAAAATGAAATTCTCGGACTCTACCTCAATCAAATTTATCTCGGATCGGGATGTTATGGCGTAGAAGCGGCGGCTCGAACGTACTTCGGAAAGAGCGTGGGAGACCTTTCGATTGCCGAAATTGCTCTTTTGGCGGGACTTCCCAAAGGTCCGAATCTCTATTCCCCCTTTAAGAGTCCTGACATGGCACGAGAGAGACGAAATACCGTTCTCCAATCCATGTTCGAGCGACGACTCATTTCTCAGAAGGAACTGGATAACGCACGCGAAGTTCCGCTTCCTCAGGAGCCGGTGGAGAGCGATCTGACCCAATCTTATTTTTCCATTTATGTGTTTCATCTTCTCGCTGATCAGTTCGGAGAAGAGCTTGTCTATAGAGGACACTTGGATGTGGAGACCACCCTAGACCTGGAAGCCCAAAAGGCAGCCGAAGAAGCGGTGGGTGATGGTTTGGAAGCCTATGCGAAACGACACCGAATTCCCCTCGATAAAACAGAGAAGCTTCCTCAGGTAGCGCTTTTGGCGGTGGATCCGGCAAATGGGGAGATTCGAGCCATGGTGGGGGGACGCTCATTTACGGAGAGTCAATTTAATCGAGCGATTCAGGCGGAACGCCAACCAGGGTCATCATTTAAACCGATTCTCTATGCCGCAGCATTGGAACGAGGATACACACAATCGTCACTCCTTCTCGATGAGCCCATCGAGTTCGAAAATTCCCTCTCGGGGAAATGGGCGCCCAAGAATTACGACAAGACCTATGACGGATGGATTCCTTTGCGTGTAGCCGTGGAGGAATCCAAGAATGTCGTGGCGGTCCGCCTACTTCAGACCATCGGGATTTCTTCGCTACGGAAAATGGCGATACGTCTAGGAATTAGTTCTCTCATTACTCCAAACCTGTCCTCGGCGCTAGGAAGCTCTTCCGTGACTCTGCCCGATCTTGCCCGAGCGTATAGCGCATTTGCGAATGGAGGAATCCGCCATCCGCTCAAGGCTATTCGTTCCGTTAAATCGGCCACCGGTTCCGATCTTTGGCCCGCCCCGGCTCCGAGCGAGCCGACTATCGAGCCCTCACTAGCTTACGTTATGACCGATCTATTAGGAGGTGTCATTCGATCCGGAACCGGACGATTTGCATCGGATCTGGGATGTGCTGTCGCTGGAAAGACAGGAACCACCGATGAATTTATTGATTCGCTTTTTGCCGGATTTAACTCGAATCTGGTAGCCGTGGCCTGGATCGGATTTGACGATCGTAAATCCCTTGGAAGCGGGGAAACGGGAGCGCAGGGAGCGGGACCCATTTGGAAGAAATTTATGGAATTCGCTTGTAAAACGGGGGATGCGGAATTTCATCCTCCCTCCGGCGTTCTCCTGGTCGACGTGGATCATTCCTCAGGAAAACTCCCCACTCGGCTATGCACGGATGTCCTTACGGAAGCGTTTATTGATGGCACCGCCCCTACCGAAACCTGCAGCGAGGAAATGGAACCAAACTTATGATTTCCCGTCAGATAGTTGGACTATAGTGAACTTTAGTTCACATTATAAATATGCTGAAGTTTCGTTGAATCGGAACCGAGTGTGCGTAATATATATTTGAAATTACTATATTATTATTTACATTTTTCTTGTAGCAAAAAGCTTGTTTTGGCATAATAGATGTGTGGCGGCGATAAATAGAATTAAAAGTTACTCAAATTTCGACTCATCCGGTTTTTCAATGACCGAATTGATGGTAGGGCTTGTCCTTTCTCTTTTACTGGGTGTAGGCGCCTACCGCCAATTTACGGCCCATGCGAGCCGGCAATTCCTGAGCGTAAAGAATGCAGCGCTCGACGCGCAAGCCAAGCAGGCTATCGATAAGATTCAGGCAGACTTGAGTCGAATTCCCTTTGCCTGGACGAACAGCGGGTTTGTTCCTATGTATTCTAATGAAGCAGGGGACACGATCACATTCGTCATTCCCGATCCCACGAATTCAAATCTTTTCAAATTTTCGGGATCCGATTTCACTTCTGATGCACTCACTTCCGCTGCCAAAGATTTGGCTCCCCCCAATCCCGTTCCCAGTAATTGGCGTCTCGAAGAGAACGACTGGGTTTTGGTGTTCAAAGACAATCAGTACTGCGTAAAGAAAGTCACGGATTTTCATTGGAATGGTGCTACACCTTCTATTTCACTCACGGATCCAACGGGCGATACACCACCGGAAGATTCAGGTCCTGCAAATCTATCACCTCCCGGCAATCAACCCATTGCCGATTTGACTGCACATCCTGGACTAAACACCTGCCTTTGGGCGACCGACACAAAATGGAATACGTCCGTTTCTCTTTTCCAAAAAGTCATTCCAATCACATACAAAATGGATCCCGGATCTCCTCCTGAATCTCCCCCATTTCTCGTAAAGGTCACAAACAAGGTTGAAACAAAGATCGCACCCGTTACAAATCTATCGTTCAAATTTGACTACAAACTCCCGAAAAGCACCCCACAGGAAAACCTCCCCTACACAAACCTCTCCGCCTGCGGTGTAGCCATATCTTTAGGGGGTCTGCACGGCGTGAATATAACGGTATCTCCCTACATAAAGTCCGAACCCAATGCATCTGCGAATCCGACAAGGCAAAAACCTCCCGTTTCGCTGAAAGAAACTTTTTTAGACGAGAGAAAAGGGACCTGCGGCAACACACCTCCAGAGCTGGATAAAAGCGGTGAAATTTCGCCCATGAGTGCAGGTCAAATGGCGATCGAGAATTATGCCGATGGATCCTCTCGGTTATTCATACCGGTCGCGGATTGGGGCAATACTCCGAATGGAGGGATTCAAGTCGTGGACGGGAGCTCGAAAGCGAAACTTGGAACAGACCTCATTCGATTTAGCACGGTCCATTTTGGAAGTTCCAATGATGACGGAGACAACATACCTCGTGTATTTCGACCTACTACCGTTTCGATTCTCGGCACTCCCTCGGATCCCAAAGGGGGACTGATTGTGGGGGGATATATTGAAGGTCTACGTAACGATCTATCAGGATCCGCTGGAGATTGTCCCAATGGATGCGCAAGGCCCTTTATTGGGTACGTCAGGAGGTCAACTCTTGCTTCTTGCGGGGGAAAAATTACAGCTCCGGGGGAGCCAGGATCTTGCGCGCTGGATCCGAATGATATTCATATGATCCGAATTTATGGGGGTGTCTCGGGGAGTACTCCCAGCGGTATGTTCGATACGACGGTGTTAACGGTCATCGGAAATTCTACTCAGAATAGAATCTACATTGCTCCACGCGTTCGACATTCTATCGAGGGAGGAGACATGTTTATTTATTCGTTCCCTCTTACATTCAACGGCAACAATATCAATTCGCGATATCCCGCATTGGGAGACAACGTTATCATTGACGACCAAACACACCCCACCAACCCTACCCCCTATTTCCCTGTCCTGCGTGAAGCACCGGGAAATAATTATTCTACGATCACTGCCCTAGCGGACGCGGGAACGATTTCAGGACAAAGATATCTGGCAATCAGTGTATCCAATTCAGCGTCGGGATATTTCAACGGCTCCATTCGTTTGGCACCCATCTATCCTGATGGAACTCCGGCCACCAATTTTGCGACAGATCAAGCGGTCATTGCCAATGCAAACATGGGGGGAGCCGGGATGGCGGTCAACGGGGATGGAGATCTTTTTATTGGGTCCCGCCTTTATACGGAAGTCATCAAGAAAAGTTCAATAGAGGCTATTCTTGCGGGGGGTTCCCCTCTCACTACCGATATTGACTCTCAAGCAGGTGACTCGCCGGATACAAACGGAGGGGGATGTTATCCCCCTGAATGGGATGTCACGAGTTCCGACACGGGATCATTAATTTTTCAGATTCTTTATAGAAATAGAGGAATGGCTCTGAGTACAGCTTTGCCTGGCGAAACCAAGATCTACCTCGCGAATGAGGAGAATATGGGTGCTACGAACTTCGATTTGTCGATCACAACGATTGAAAACAACCCGACAACGACAAGGCTCTTGGCAAACCTCATTCCTAATCCTACAAATTTTTCGGCTTCAAACGTTGGATTGGCTATTGGAGGGGCAGTGGGTGGATTAGAGGATCATTATCCTCCTGGGAATATGGATTTCTGCGCTCTTCACTCACTGGGTGCACAGAATCCGCCACCCGCTGTTCGCACCTCTTCTGATAATGTGAGTTGCAATTGTCTTTCGCTGGTTAATTTGTTGAAGGGTTTCTTCGCGAACATAGGTGGCACCGGGCCGGGTGGCGGCGGTGGTGGTGGCGCTGGCTCCGACGGAGGTTCATCCCTATAAACACAAAAAAGAGAGGGACGGCGAACCGTCCCTCTCATGAACCAAGGAGGAGATCCCTCCTTCAAGTTTTTCTATCCCCTCCTGGTCCACCTCTACATCTCATCTCCCCCGTGATGAGCGCAGTCCCCCTGTCAACCAGGCAAAGGAGTAATTATTTTCGTGTCGCGATCTTTTCAGCCTTCGCTTCGAGCTCGGCCACCTTAGATGCTAGCCGTTCCAACTCGCGCGTGGTCACTTCGGTTACTCGCGCCGCCGCTTTCCGAATGCTTTCGTCCACCCGCTCTTCAAACACCGCCCGACTTCGCGCCAGACGCGTAGTGAGCATTGCGTAAAGTTTCTCCCCCTCCTCACGAGTGATCCGACCCGCTGTCACCATCTGATCTACCAGCGCACGCCCCTCGGCATCGGCGACTCCAGCCACTCCACGCGCCGCGTTCCGCGAGAACCGAACAAAATCCCGCAACACGGACTCCTTCGGAAGCCTTTGTTCCTTCGCTTCAGTCCTGACGACTGTCGTTTCCATTCCCTTCCCCCCTCGTTACGCAGGCTTCATGCATTTGCCTCTCAACATGCATGCCAAGCTCTGTCGCAAGCGGTAAAAAGTTAGTTTCTTAAATTCCAACGACTTCCGAATGATTTTTTCGCTTTCACTTTTGAAAGCACGAAACAACGCACTACCAGATATGTATAGATTCTGAACAGACGATGAGTATGACGTGCAATAGCCTGAAATAAAAAGAAACTTATTTCGAATGACTGTAAATAAATTAATCATACGATTTGTAAACAAACTAAACATTTTCGAAGTCCTTGAGGCGAAGTTGAATTTCGCTTCGACCTTTCCATTCATTCCTTTCCAAACAAAACGCCAAATCAATTTCTGAACGCGAAAGAGTGGACGCACGCTCGAACATTCCAAATCCGATTGCCGAAAACTTATTTCCCGATGCGCCAACCACACTCATTCGAAGATGTCCCTTTCCCACCTCGCGAGCGCCACCCGCTACCCGCGCACGCGAGAGAAAGATCGGCTCCGCATTTCCCACACCAAACGGCCTGAGCCGATCTACCTGAGAAAATACCCTTTCATTTAAGTACGTTAAATCTACCTCCGCGTCAATCAAAATGTTGCGCGCCGCGCCAATCCCCTGGGCGCGGACCGCAGCGCGAAATCGGTCTGAAAAATCACCTAGTTTTGACGCCTCGAGCGAACATCCTCCCGCCTCTTCATGTCCTCCAAAACCCTCCAAAAGATCGGTAACCGACTCCAGCGCACGCACCAAATGAATTCCGTTTCGACTCCTTCCAGAACCTCGAGCCACACAGCCACCAATGGCAAACACGAAAATCCGCAAACCGTCTCCCTGCCCC